>NZ_CANKWH010000003.1 GCF_947487305.1 uncultured Paracoccus sp.
TTGGGGAAGGGTCACATGGGTCAAATCTCAATGGAAATTACGCGCCAACCCGGGTCAGTTCTGGGTGGAAATCAACACTCACGGTTGAGTCTCTCTCAGTTATCGACAAACGTCGGCAGCGAGTATGGACAGCGGTTATCTGCTTAACCCCTCAGGACGCATTTGACTGCTATACTGAATAGACCATGCCTTTTCAGACGTTAGCGGTACAAGTTCCACATAATCAATTTTGACCTTAGCACGGTTTGCCAGCGCGACGCCGGCGCAGCACCCCCCAAGCTTCCTAGTTCGAGGCGATTCCGCTGTTGTTGTCACCGCTCCCATGGCGCGCGGATGTAGCAAGTTTTGTAGCAAAACGTGTAGCAAAATGCTACGGTTTCATGGCCGATCAACTGGTAAAATATTGAAATCTAACAAATTAATGAAATGCAGTCTGGATAATTTGGTGGAGCCAAGGGGAGTCGAACCCCTGGCCTCATCATTGCGAACGATGCGCTCTACCAACTGAGCTATGGCCCCACAGCACGCGGTTCTAGCCTGCGCAGGCTGATTGTCAAGCCATGTCAGCCGGCGACGCGGGTGCAATCGAAGCTGTCGCCGGACTGGTGCGAGAACCAGGTCATGCTCCGATCGGTCACGTTCTGCAGCGACATGCGGTTGCCATTGGCCAGCGTGATCTGGGTCGCACCGCTGGCGGTGCGGAGGAATTCGGTGATCGCGATCGGCTCGTCCTCGTTCGAGGGCAGGTAGCCGTCGGGCAGGAAGGTCATCACCGTCACGCCGCAGTCCCAGCTGCCCATGAAGGCGAAATCGGCGGGGTAGGTGGGGCCGGGCGCGGGCGCGCAGGCGGCCAGCAGGGCGGCGAGAGGCAGAAGTGCAACGCAGCGAGGCATGGGGGCTCCTTTCGCGAGTCGGATGGCGGCGATGATACGCCGCAAGTCGCCGATCTCGAACGGAAATCAGCGCCGCCCGACTGCCGCCTCAGCAAAGCGGACCAGATCGGCGGCGGGGCGGGCGCCGGCCTCGCGGGCCAGTTCGCGGCCACCGCGGAAGAGGATGAAGGCAGGGATCCCGCGGATGGCCCAACGCTGGCTGGCGGCCGGTTCACGCTCGGTATCGATCTTCGCAAGGCGGACGCGACCTTTCAGCGTGAGTGCGGCCTTGTCGAACTCGGGCGCCATCTGCCGGCAAGGCCCGCACCAGGGCGCCCAGAAATCCACCAGCAGCGGCACCTGGTCGGTCTTCGCGGCCTTCTCGAGCGTCCTGGCATCGACGGCAACGGGCTTCCCCGGCATCAGTGCCACGCCGCAGGTGCCGCATTTGGGATCCTGGGCAAGCTTCTCGGCCGGCACGGCATTGGTCTGCCCACAATCGAGACAGGTCAGTTTCAGCTTCTCGGCCATGCGCGGGTTCCCCGGTTGTTGAAAGCGTTATCTGGGGGCTTGTGGCGGCGTTGCAAGGATTGGTGGGCGGTGGCGTTATTCCGGGATCGCGCTGGTCCCGCCGCGCACCACCAGATCAAAGCGCGGCAACCCGGCATGGGCCGAGGCCAGCGCGACAGCCTGACGCGCGGTGGCCCGGATCTCGGGCAGGATGCGGGTCAGCTGATGCCGCGCGTTCAGAAGATGGAGGTGCCAGATCGTCATGGAGCGGAGTTTCGCAGGTTCGGCGGAGGGGCGCCAGCGGGATCGGGCGGCGGGTCCTGGGCTTCGGCGGGGCGTTGCGCAACGGCGGCGTGCGGTGGGTGTTGCGTCGGAGGAGGGGTGAGGGGCGACAGGGCCAGCAAATACTGGGGATGGGGGTGCACAGGGCGTGCACAGGGGGTGCACGGAGGGTGCACTGGGATGGGGATTTGAGTTGATTGGGGACGGATCTCGTCCTAGGCCAGACAATCATGGCTTGCACAGTTGGATCCTCGGTTGGGGCCGAAGTAGGTGCTACTTGTTGTTAGTCGCGAGGCCACTTCGAACGAAGTATCCTCGTTGAGGTTTCACCTCAATTCACAGCGGGCGATTAAATATTGCTGAAAGCGATATTTTACTTGACGAGACAGCTGTACCGAGCCTAAAGCTGTAATTGTGATGAACCTTGCATATACAGAACCCGACGCAAACTGGGGCCAGAGGCCCTGTGAAGGTCTAGTGCCTTCGACTCACACCTGCGTCTCGGGGCGGGGGCTGGCCGCGCGCCGCACCCATCCGGGGTTGGGTGCGGCATGTAAGGGGTCAAACGCCGCTGATCTTGAACCTCATTCCTACGGGGGCCAGCGCTTGTGCTGGTCGGAACTGAGGAACTACTCTCATGTGCAAGAAGAACGTTCAGCACCAGCGGCGGCATCGCAAGCTACCTTCGAAGCGGCGATACGTCTATATCGCAATTCTGATTGGGCTCCGCATCTGGGACTTGATCAGCAGACATTGGGAGTGAATCCCAGTGCGATCGAGGACAGCGGCGGTGACCCCTTCACAGCCCTTTGGTGCGGAGATGTCTAGCCAGAAGAAGACTATGATCAGCGAGGCACTTAAGCTGGCTCGCCTGTATTGGGGCTACTCGCAGACTGAGATGTCGCAAGCGACCGGCATTTCGCAAGCGATGATTTCTGAGATTGAGCGCGGCACCAAAGCAGTTACGCTCGAAACATTGGATCGCTATAGTGAAGCGCTTGGTGTCAGGAAGTCGGATCTGTTGTTTTTCGCTGAGGAGATTGAGGGGCAGGCGCCGATTCGGAAGGGTCGCCTGATTATTGCTGAGAAGGCCCTGCGAATACTCAACAAGTTGAAGCCTGAGGAGAATCGCGGTGCAAAGGCTCCGTAGGTCCCGATCACTCGAACGGTATTCCCTCGATAGATCGCCATTCGCGCAGCGGCCGACCCAGCGTGATGTTGCCGAGCTCTTGCGAGAAACCAAGGATACTCTACAGAAGTTGGCGACCCCACGGTTCAAGGAGCAGTTCTTAGTTCGGAGAACAATTGAGTCAGGCGGGAAGAAACGAAATTTGGTTTATCCCGTAGCTCGCCTTCGTGCTGTACACGAGCGGCTCAGGTTTCAGCTCGCAAAGATATTTCAGCCGAGCTACTTGATGAGCCCGCGGGTCGGCAGAGCCCAGCGAGACAATTCTAAAGCGCATCTGAATTCTGCGGAATATCTGACCTTAGACCTCAAGCAGTTTTATCCTTCGACCACGCGTGCCATGATCCGCGAGTCTTTGATTGGGCAGTTTGGAATGGCCGCGGATGTGGCCGGCCTGATCGCACATCTTGCAACTGCCGATGACTGTGCCTGTTTTGGTTCGCCTCTCACGCCGGTCCTAGCGTCCTTAGTTCATCGACCCATGTTTGACGCTATCGCAGACCTCTGTATTGAATACGATCTCAGCTACACCGTTTGGGTGGACGATCTTACCATCTCCGGAGAATGTATCCCCGGAGAATTCCGATCCAAAATCCGACAAATTATCTCAAGGTACGGGCTGCGATCCCATAAACTTCGCTATAGGACAGGGAATCGTGTCGTTTTCATCACTGGTGTAGGCGTGGTGGGTTCGGTTCTAGTGGTGCCACGAAGTTTGGAAAAACGTAGCAAGGAACTGTGGGATGAACTCAAAGCATGCGAGTCCTTCGCTTCAATCGACGACGCTTCGACGCGCTTGTTAGCGCATCTTGGTGGAATACGATATGTTGTAGGTCGTGGATCCGCGAGATGGAAAAAGTTGTCCGATGAGATGAACTCGATCCGCCAGAAGCGAAGAAAGGCGTATCTCGCTAACGTGGCGCACCTTACAGCTGAGACAACCGGCTTACGATACCTTTCAGAGGAAGAAAAAGAAGCGCGAAAGGAAGAGATCGACGCGATCGCTTTCTAATACACCCAACGGCTCCCGGATCGCGTACACTCAATATGCCGTTTGAAATTGTGTGAACTACACCAAGTGCATCGAGTTAAGTGCGCTTTGCTTTTGGTGATCTAATAGATCATATTGCGGCTTGACGCTTGAGCGTCGGATTGTCAATTTCCGGTCGTAAGTTAACGCCGAACGGCCGTTCGATATAGTTGCGCCATAAAGGTGCTTGGCTCAACCGCCTCAGCGGCAGCCCGCGGTCGGCCGCTGGCCCTCGGGCGGGTGAGGGTGGTGACGCCGCTTTTTCACAGCTCTTACTGGAGCCGTATAGGTGCCTTGTACGGCCGCCTCCGCGACCCTCAGCGGTCGCAGGCTTGCCCTTGGTCGGGCGCAGGTGAGAGAGAAGCCCCCCTCACACCTCCGGCACCAGCACCTCGCGTTTCCCCACATGGTTGGCGCTGCTGACGACCCCCTGCTCCTCCATCTGCTCCACCAGCCTTGCGGCCTTGTTATAGCCGATGGCGAGTTTGCGCTGGATATAGCTGGTCGAGCATTTGCGGTCCTTGGCGACGATCATCACCGCCTGATCGTAGAGGGCATCGTCGCTGCCATCGCCGCCGAGGCCCAGAACGGCGTCGATATCCGAGGCGACCTCGTCTTCGGGGCCCTCGACCACGCCGGATTTGTAGCTCGGGGGGCCGAAGCTCTTGAGGTGGTTCACCACCTCCTCGACCTCCTCGTCGCTGACGAAGGGGCCGTGGATGCGGGTGATGCGGCTGCCGGTGCCCATGTAGAGCATGTCGCCCTGGCCCAGAAGCTGCTCGGCCCCCTGTTCGCCCAGGATGGTGCGGCTGTCGATCTTCGAGGTCACCTGGAAGCTGATCCGGGTGGGGAAGTTCGCCTTGATCGTGCCGGTGATGACATCGACCGAGGGGCGCTGCGTCGCCATGATGAGGTGGATGCCGCTGGCGCGGGCCATCTGTGCCAGGCGCTGGATGCAGGCCTCGATCTCCTTGCCTGCGACCATCATCAGGTCGGCCATCTCGTCGACGATGACGACGATATAGGGCAGGCTCTCGGGGGCGAATTCCTCGGTCTCGAAGACCGGCTCGCCGGTATCCTCGTCAAAGCCGGTCTGGACGGTGCGGCGGAACATCTCGTTCTTCGACAGCGCCTCGCGGACGCGGCCGTTATAGCCCTCGATGTTGCGCACGCCCATCTTGGACATCTTGCGATAGCGGTCCTCCATCTCGCTGACGACCCATTTCAGCGCGACGACGGCCTTCTTGGGGTCGGTCACGACCGGGGAGAGAAGGTGCGGGATGCCGTCATAGACCGACAGTTCCAGCATCTTCGGGTCGATCATGATCAGCCGGCATTCATCCGGCGTCAGCTTGTAGAGAAGCGACAGGATCATGGTGTTGATCGCCACCGACTTGCCCGAGCCGGTGGTGCCGGCGATCAGCAGGTGGGGCATCTTGGCGAGGTTCGCCACCACCGGATCGCCGCCGATATCCTTGCCGAGCGCCAAGGGCAGCGGGTGGCTGCCATCGCCGAAGGCGCGGGCCGAGAGGATCTCGCGCAGCACCACCTTTTCGCGGCGCTGGTTCGGCAGTTCGATACCGATGACGGTGCGGCCCGGAACGGTCGAGACGCGGGCCGAGAGCGCCGACATTGAGCGCGCGATGTCATCGGCCAGGCCGATCACCCGGCTGGCCTTCAGCCCCGGTGCGGGTTCCAACTCGTAAAGCGTGACCACCGGACCGGGCCGGACCTCGGTGATCTGGCCCTTGACGCCGTAATCGTCCAGCACGGCCTCGAGCATGCGGGCGTTTTCCTGCAGCGATTCCTGGCTCATCTGGTGCTGCGGGCTGGCCACCGCTGCGGTCAGCAGCGACAGCGGCGGGCGTTCATAGGCGCTGGTGGATTCGTCAAAGCGGAGCGCGGGTTGGGCCTCGGCCTGGGCCTGACGCGAGGGGGCAGGGGGCTTGGCCTTGGGCGGCATCACCACGCGGGCGGTCTCGGCGCCGAAGGGGCGGGCCTCGGCGGGTTCGATCTCGTCGATCTCGCGTTCGGGCTGGCTGCGGCCGCCGTCGCGGGCCAGCCGCGCGGCCACGGTCGCCAGCACCGAGGGGCGGTTGCCATGGGATTTGATGGCGTCGCTGATGCGGTGGTTGACCTCTTCGGCCGAGGGTGCCTCGCCGTCGTAATGGGCGCTGCGATCGACCAGTTCCGGCTCGGGCCAGTCCTCGGTCAGCTTCTCCATCGGCTCGGTTGCGGCGGGCTGGCCGCGCAGCCGGGCCATCAGGCCCATGCGCGCCTCGGTGAAGGTGGGCGCATCGGGAACAGCCGAAGCGCGCTGACGCTTCTCGGCCCGCTTCTCGCGCAGGCGTTGGGCGGTCTGGGATGACAAGACCGCACCGCGACCGGCCAGCCGCATGGCGCCGTCATAGGCCGTCACCAGCCCGATGACAAAGCGCCGCCACAGCTGGCGCAGCTCGGTCCGGTCGAAGCCGAGGACGAAGGCGGAAAAGGCCAGCGCACCGGCGGCGACCAGAAGAGCCGCGATCTTGATGCCGACATGCGGGCTGAAGGGCAGGATATTCAGGATCGCGCCCATCACCATGTCGCCGAAATGGCCGCCAAGGCCATAATTCTGCGCCCATTCGGCGGGCGGCACCATCGAGGTGGCGTAAATCGACCAGAGCGCCACGGCGATCGGCAGGAAGATCGCGCGCACGATTCGCTCTTCCCCCCGGTGCAGCATCAGGCGCAGGCCCCAGACCACCGCGCCGACGACCAGACCCCAGGCGCCATAACCGGCAATCATCATCAGCGGCGAGGCGATATAGGCGCCGAAGGTGCCCAGCAGGTTCTCGGCCGGCTGGTCGGTGGCCGAGAGGAAGCTCGGATCATCGGGGGACCAGCTCGACAGCATCATCGCGACGATGACGCCCAGCAGCACCAATCCGCCGCCCAGCAGTTCCTTGCCGCGCCGTTCCAGCGCTGCCTGCGTCGTCTGATCGAACAGCGGATCGCGGTGTTTCGCCTGCCAGCTTGCCATGATCCTTACCCTTCCCTACTCGTCCGCATCGTAAAGCACGGCCTTGAGCCGCGTCAGTGCGGTTTCTGTCTCGTCTGCTGGGCCGACCAGGGCCACCCGGATGAATCCTGCGCCGGGATTGCGACCCCCGACCTCGCGCGAAAGATAGGCACCGGGCAGGACCTGAATCCCGGCCTTTGCCCAAAGCGTCTTCGCCGCCGCCTCGCCATCCTCGACCGGCAGCCACAGGAAGAAGCCGCCAGCGGGGCCCTGATAGCCCGGCACATTGCCCAGAACCCGGTCGGCGATGGTGAATTTCTGCTGGTAGAGGCGCAGGCTCGCGGTCACATGCGCCTCGTCGCGCCAGGCCGCCTCGCTGATGCGCTGCGCCGGCAGCGGCAGGGGGGCACCGGCAAAGCTGCGCAGCTTGCGGATCTGGTCGATGTTCTCGGCACTGCCTGCGACGAAGCCCGAGCGCAGCCCGGGCAGGTTCGACCGCTTGCTGAGCGAGTTGAACATCACCACCCGGTCGGCATGACCCATGGCGGTGGCGACGGCCAGCGCGCCGGGGGGCGGCGTGTCGCGCCAGATCTCGGAATAGCATTCATCCGAGAAGATCAGGAAATCATGCCGCACCGCCAGCGTCACCAGTTCCTGCAGGTAATCGACCGAGGCGATGGCACCCTGCGGATTGGCCGGCGAGCAGATATAGGCGATGGCGGTGCGATCCAGCAGATCGCCGGGCAGGCCGGCATAGTCGGGCAGATCGCCGGTCTCGCGCGTGGCCGGGACATAGACCGGGTCGGCGTTCACGGCAGCCGCCGCGACCGTATAGACCTGATAGAAGGGGTTCGGCATCAGCACCGCCGGCCGCTCGCCATTCTTCCACTCGGGGCAGAGCGCCAGCGCGGCGTTGAACAGCCCCTCGCGCGTGCCGTTCAGCGCCATGATCCGCTCGGGCGCGACATGCAGCCCATAGCGGCGCTGGAGCCAGCCGGAGATGGCGTCCAAGAGGCCCGGCGTGCCCTCGTTGGTCGGATACTTGGCAAATTCGCCGATATGCTCGGCCATCACCGAGGCGACGAAATCGGGCATGGCATGGCGCGGCTCGCCAATGGTCATCACCATCGGCTCGCCGCCGGGCTGAATGCCCGACAGAAGCTTCCGCAGACGCGGAAACGCGTAATCCGGCAGGTTCGAGAACCGCTCGGGGATTGCCATACTGCCTCGCTTTCGGGATCTCATGTCCCGTTTTGCTGTCAGAGTAACGTGAAGCCCGGTTCCCGTCCAGCAAAAGGACGGCGGCAACAGGGGGTTGTGGCTTTTGGGTCGGGGTGCCGGGACCACCCCGTCAGGGCGCGGCAGGGCGCGCCGGGGGTCAGAGCCGCCCCAGCCGCTGCAGGATGCGGACCACGTCCGGGCCGATATGGTCATAAAAGGCATAAAGCCCGGCGCAGAGATAGTTCAGCCCCGGCTCGCCCGTGGCGGTCCGGATCAGCCGGTTCTTGGGACATTCGCCCCAGCAGAGCCGCAGATAGGCGCAATCACGGCATTTCTGCGGCAGGGTGGCGCTTTTCGCCCGGCCGAAATCCTGCTGCGGTTTGGAAAAGGCCAGCTCGGCCAGATGGGTCTGATTGATATTGCCGATGCGATAGTCGGAATAGACGAAATGGTCGCAGGAATAGACCTCGCCGTCATGCTCGACCGCCAGTGCCTTGCCGCAGAACTCGCTTTGCGTGCACATCTGCGCCGGCTGGCCGGCGGCCTGCGCCACGGCGGTCTCGAACAGGTTCACATGGACACGCCCGATATCGGTGGCGAACCATTCATCCCAGACCGCCGACAGGAAGGCGCCGTAATCCACCGGATCGACCGACCAGTCGGTGACGATCGAGTCCGGCAGACCGGGGCGGGCGCGTGGCTCGTCCTCGCGCGGCTGGTCGCGGGTCAGGGCGGGGGCGTCGGTCTGGAACTGGCGCGGCTCGACGGCGGGGGTGAACTGGATGCGCCATGTGCCCAGCTCGTCGGCGAGGAAGCGATAGACCGCGCGCGGTTCCAGCGCATTCTCGCGGTTCACCACGCAGAGCGCGGCAAAGGGAATCTTGGCCTCGCGCAACAGCTTGGCGGCGGCCATGACCAGATCGAAGGTCGGCTTGCCGTTCTTGGTGACGCGGAAGCGGTCATGAAGATGGCGCGGGCCGTCGATCGACAGGCCGACATGGAAGCCATGGGCCTTCAGGAAGGTGATCCAGCGTGCGTCGAGCAGCAGGCCATTGGTCTGCAGGTCATTTTCGATCCGCTGGCCGGGCTTGCGATATTTCGCCTGCAGCACCACGACCTTCTGGAAGAAGGGCAGGCCCATCAGCGTCGGCTCTCCACCCTGCCACGAGAAGATCACCTCCTCGCCGGTCTGGCCCTCGATATATTGCCGGATGTGCTGCTCGAGCACCTCGTCGGACATCCGCGAATGCGCGGGGTGATGCAACAGCCCCGACTTGTGCAGGTAGAAGCAATAGGTGCAGTCGATATTGCACTCGGCCCCCGAGGGTTTGACCATCGCGTGAAAGCGGTAGGTCCGGCCCTGGATGAGCCGGTCCCTGTCAAGCACGGGTGCGGGCATGGTCATGTCCTGTATCGGGTGAGGCGGGCGCCCCCGCGAAGGGGCACCCCATTGGGTCAGTTCGCGCCGGAGCCGACCTGATTCATGATCTTCGAGAGATCGAAGGACGGTGCGACCTGCACGGGCGGGTGTTCGATCAGCGTTTGCACATGCGCGGCCAGAAGGTCCTGGATCGGCCCCATCAGCCACTGCTTGCGCTCGTTGCCATAGGTCAGATCGGTCACGGTATCGAAGCTTTCATAGGGGTCGAAGTGCAGGTTCATCACCATCGGGAACTTCAGCTGCTTCCAGGCGTCATAGAAGCCTTCCGAGGTGGCGAAGTGCATCTTCCACTTGCCAAGCCGTACGGCCCGCACGTCGTTGCCTTCATAATAAATGAAATCGTTGCGGTTCGACTTGTCGGAGATGCCTTTCCACCAGTCGAGGTTGTTCACCCCGTCGATGATCTGGTTCTTCTCGGCCAGTACATCTGCCGCGACATCCTTGACGCCTGCCGCCGCTGCCAGCGTGGTGAAGACATCCATATTGGTCTGGATGCCCTGCATCACCCGACCACCCGGAATTTGGCCGGGCCACCAGGCGATGAATGGCACCCGGACGCCCCCTTCATAGGTGGTCATCTTCTCTCCGCGGAATGGCGTCGTGCCGCCATGGACACGGGCGCCATGCGAGGGTCCGTTATCGGTCGACCAGATGACGATGGTGTTGTCCAGTTCGCCCATCGCCTTGAGTTTCTCGAGCAGGTCGCCGACCTGCATGTCATGCTCGATCATGCCCGAGCCGTAGACGTCATCCTCCATCGTGGCTTCCTGCGCCAGATAGCGGTTCTCATCGGTAAGATGCTGGAACAGGTGCATCCGGCTGGGGTTCAGCCAGACGAACCAGGGCTTGTCGGCCTCTTTCGCGCGCGCAACGAAATCGAGACTCGCATCGATGAAGTTTGCATCGATCGTCTTCATCCGCTCGATGGTCAGCGGGCCGGTATCCTCGATGCGCTGCTTGCCGACCTTGCCGAAACGCGGGTCGACAGTTTGGTCATCAACATCGGTCGCCCAGCTGTGCAGCACGCCGCGCGGCCCGTATTTGGCCTTGAATTCGGGGTCCTGGGGATAGTCGCGCTGCTCGGGCGTTTCTTCGGCATTCAGGTGATAGAGATTGCCGAAGAATTCGTCGAAGCCGTGCACCGTGGGCAGCGAGCTGTTGCTGTCGCCCAGATGGTTCTTGCCGAACTGGCCAGTGGCATAGCCCTGGCCTTTCAAAACCTCGGCCAGGGTCGGGGATTCGGCCTTCAACCCCAAGGGCGAGCCGGGCAGACCGACCGAGGTCATGCCCGAGCGGATCGGGTATTGCCCGGTGATCAGCGCCGCGCGCCCTGCGGTCGAGGAGGGCTGGGAATAATGTTCGGTGAACATGATGCCTTCGCGCGCCAGCCGGTCGATATTGGGTGTGGTGTATCCCATCACGCCCTGACCGTAGGCGCTGACATTGGTCCAGCCCACATCATCGGGATAGATAATGAGGATATTGGGTTTGCTGGCTGCGTCTGACTGCGTGGCTTCACCCGTGGCCGCAGGCTCGGGTGTCGTCTGTGCAAGGGCCGGACCGGCAAGCATCGTGGCCAGCGCCAGGCTTGAGGTCGCAAGGACGGTCCGGATCGACGTTGGGGGTCTGAAAGACTGAGACATGGCTTTCCCTTTGAATGTAAACGCCAGCTCGGGGGGCCACGCGCATGATATCATGCTTAACCATGATCTGTGAAAGGCCCGGGGGGTGTGACCAATTGGCGCACAACCACAGGGAGGTGCGTCCGGGAGGGCGCGCGCACCGTCCAGATCGGGAAATTTCTCTTAATATTTAAAGGCGTTCGGCCCGCGATCCGGGCCGAACTCAGGGTCAGCCGAGCGCGGACTCGATCGCGGCGGCGACCCGCATCAGTCGCCGGTCGCCATCGGTCGCGCCCATGGCCATCAGTCCGCAACCGGGTTGGCCGGTGGGGATGGTGGCGGCGGGCAGGCCCATCAGGTTGCCAACGCGGGTATTGCGCAGCGTCAGCAGGTTCGCCTTGACGAAATAGTCGGTATCGGTCGCCAGCCGTTCGGCATCGGGCGGCAGGATCGGCACGGTGGGCAGGATCACCGCGTCATAGCCTGCCATCTCGGCCGCCCATTCCCGGCGATAGCGCACCAGCGATTCCCATGCGGCGACGAAATCGGGGGCGCGGACCTCCTTGCCGCCCCGAAAGCGTTCGAGGATAGGCGGATGCATCGCCTCGGGCGCGGCCTCGATCTGGTCGCGCCAGATGCCATAGGCCTCGGGCGCGAAAAGCAGCGGCGACAGCGCCATGGCCTTGGGCAGAAAGCCCGGTGCCGTGCGCGAGATGATGGCACCCGCAGCGGCGAGGCGGTTCACTGCGTCCTCGAAGGCCAGAACCGGGGCTTCCTGCGCCTCCTCGAAGGGCACGCCGTCCAGCACCATCAGCCGCAAGCCCGCGACCGAGGCACCGGCGAGATCGACCGGCTGATCGCCGCGCAGCGCCGCCAACAGGAAGGCGCAATCCTCGACCGTGCGGGCCAAGGGGCCGACCACGTCGAACTTGCGCGCCAGGGGCACCACGCCGCGGCTGTCGGTGCCGCCATGGCTGGGCTTGAAGCCCACGAGCCCGTTCCACGCCGCCGGCACCCGGATCGAGCCGCCGGTGTCGGAACCGATCGCCGCCGCCGCCAGACCCATCGCCACCGACACTGCCGCCCCGCTGGACGAGCCGCCGGGCGCCAGCGCAGCGTCGAGCGCATTGGGCGGCGTCGCCGTCATCGGGTTCAGGCCAAGGCCGGAAAAGGCCAGTTCGGTCATATGGGTCTTGCCGAGGCAGACGGTGCCCGCCGCCGTGGCGTTGGCCAGCGTCGCGGCGTCCTGCGCCGGGATCCGGCCTTCCAGCAGCCGCGAGCCCGCCTCGGTGGCGATGCCGGCGCTGTCGATATTGTCCTTCCAGCTGATCGCCACCCCGTCCAGCAGGGAACGGCGCATCCCGGCCTTGTTGCGGTCATGGGCGGCAATGGCCTCGACCTTGGCGCGGGCAGGGGTCACGCGGGCATAGATGCGCTTGGCAAAGGGATTGGCCTCGATCGCGGCCAGATAGGCCTCGGTCTGGTCGACCGGGTCCAGAAGCCCGGCCATGATCGCCCGGCCCTGCTCGGCCGCCGACGCCCTGAGCCAGTCCATCAGAAATCCACCGCCAAACCGTTCTTCTCGTAATCGCCAAAGCGCACCGGCTCGGCCCCGTCGCGGCCGCCATATTCCTTGGGCAGCGGCGGCAGCGCCTCGGCCTTCTTGCGGCGCTCGGCGGCTTCGGCAAGGGCACGCTGCGCTGCGGGGGGAAGGTCAGCGGGGATATCCTGCTTGTCGGTCATGGTCTTGGACCTCTAATGCGCCTATGTGTCTCACTTCGGTTTAGGCGAAGGAAGCGGCTTTGGCAAAGGTTCAGGCTCGGGGGGTTCAGGATCGGGCAGTTCAGGATGGCGCGCGCAAGGGTGCGCTGGCGCTGCTGGCGGGTCTGCGCGAGGGGCGGTCACTTGGCGATCAGGCCGGGCGGCTGAACCACCTTCCGCATGGCGACCGGGCGCGGGCGCAGCGGCTGGTACTGGCCGCCCTGCGCCACCGGGATCGCGCCGACCTGGTGCTGGGCCGGTTCCTGCAGCGCAAGCCCAAGCCCGAGGTGGCTGACCTGCTGCGTCTGGCGACGGTCGAACTGCTGGAACTGGGCGAGGCGCCGCATGGCGTGGTGAATGCCGCCGTCGGGCTGGTGCGCGGCATGGGCAAGAAGGGCGCGGCGGCCTCGGGCATGGTGAACGCGGTTCTGCGAAAGGTAGCCGAGGTCACGGACTGGGCCAACCTGCCGGTGCAGCCCCTGCCCAATTGGCTGCGGAAGGCGCTGGTCGCCGCCTATGGCCGCGAGGCGGTTGCGGCGATGGAGGCGGCGCATCAGGCCGGCGCGCCGCTGGACCTGACGCTGAAGCCGGGCGCTGCAGCGCCCGAGGGCGATCTGCTGCCGACCGGCTCGGTCCGGCTGGTTGGTACGCCGCAGCTTTCCGCGCTGCCGGGATATGAGGCGGGCGACTGGTGGGTGCAGGATGCCGCCGCCGCGCTGGCCGCGAAGCTGCTGAACGCGCAGCCGGGCGAGACGGTCGTGGACCTTTGCGCCGCGCCGGGCGGCAAGACGCTGCAAATGGCCGCCGCCGGGGCCAAGGTCACGGCGGTCGACATCTCGGATCAGCGCATGGCGCGGGTGGCCGAGAACCTCGCCCGTTGCGATCTCACGGCCGAATTGGTGGTGGCCGATGCGCTGGCATGGACCCCGGCCAGCCCGCCCGATGCGGTGCTGCTGGATGCGCCCTGTTCCGCCACCGGCACGATTCGCCGCCATCCCGACCTGCCGCTGTTGCGCGATGGCGCGGGGCTGGCCGAGATCACCGCGCTGCAATCGGCGCTGATCGACCATGCGTTCGCCATGCTGCCCACAGGCGGCCGGCTGGTCTTTGCCACCTGCTCGCTGCTGTCCGAAGAGGGCGAGGCGCAGCTGACTGCCGCGCTGGCGCGTCACCCGGACTTGCAGGTGATCCGCCCCGAGATGCCCGGCATCGATCCCGCCTGGATCACGCCCGAGGGTGGTTTGAGGCTGCGCCCGGACTATTGGCCGGATCGCGGCGGCATGGACGGGTTCTTCATCGCCGCCCTGCGGAAAACCGCCTGAGCGCTGGACGCGGCGCCGCCACGGGGGTAACTGACCCGCAAACCACGCCCGAGGACCCAGATGACCGACCTGATCCCGCTGCGCCGCGCGCTGATTTCCGTTTCCGACAAGACCGGGCTGATCGACTTCGCCCGCAGGCTGGATGCGCGGGGGATCGAGATCCTCTCGACCGGCGGCACCGCCAAGGCGCTGCGCGAGGCCGGGCTGACCGTGGTGGACGTGGCCGATGTGACCGGCTTTCCCGAGATGATGGACGGGCGCGTCAAGACGCTGCACCCGGCGGTGCATGGCGGGCTTCTGGCGCTGCGCGACAATGACGAGCATCTGGCCGCGATGGAGGCTCATGGGATCGGGCCGATCGATCTTCTGGTGGTGAACCTCTACCCGTTCGAGGAGACGGTGGCCAAGGGCGCCGGTTACGACGAGTGCATCGAGAATATCGATATCGGCGGGCCGGCGATGATCCGGGCGGCGGCCAAGAACCATGCCTTCGTCAATGTCATCGTCGATGTGCAGGATTACGACGCGCTTCTGGCCGAGATGGATGCGAATGACGACCGCTGCTCGCTGGCCTTCCGCAAGCGGCTGGCGCAGACCGCTTATGCCCGCACCGCGGCCTATGATGCGGCGGTGTCCAACTGGATGGCCGGGGCCATCGGCGAGGAGACCCCGCGCCGCCGTGCCTTTGCCGGGACCTTGGCGCAGGGCCTGCGTTACGGCGAGAACCCGCATCAGGCGGCGGCCTTCTATGTCACCGGCGAGGCGCGGCCGGGCGTTGCCACCGCGCGTCAGTGGCAGGGCAAGGAACTGAGCTATAACAACATCAACGACATCGACGCGGCTTTCGAGCTGGTGGCCGAGTTCGACCCGGCTGAAGGCTCGGCCTGCGCCATCATCAAGCACGCCAATCCCTGCGGCGTGGCGCAGGGTGGTTCTGCGCTGGACGCCTACAAGCGCGCCTATGACTGCGACCGGACCTCGGCCTTTGGCGGGATTGTGGCGCTGAACCAGGTGCTCGACGGAGCGACGGCGGAAGAGATCGTGAAGATATTTACCGAGGTGGTCATTGCGCCGGATGCCGACGAGAATGCCAAGGCGATTTTCGCCGGCAAGAAGAACCTGCGGCTGCTGACCACCGGCGGGCTGCCCGACCCGATGGCCGCAGGGCTGAGCTTCCGGCAGGTGGCCGGCGGGTTCCTGGCCCAGGGGCGCGACAACGGCCATGTGGCGTGCGAGGCGCTGAAGATTGTCAGCAAGCGCCAGCCGTCCGAGGCCGAACTGGCCGATCTGATGTTCGCCTGGACCGTCGCCAAGCATGTGAAATCCAATGCCATCGTCTATGCCAAGGATCTGGCGACCGTGGGCATCGGTGCGGGGCAGATGAGCCGCGTCGACAGCACCCGCATCGGCCGCCGAAAATCCGAGGACATGGCCGAGGTGCTGGCCCTGCCGCTGCCGCTGACCGTGGGTTCTGCCGTCGCCTCGGATGCGTTCTTCCCCTTTGCCGACGGGATCGAAGCTCTGGCCGAGGCCGGCGCCAAGGCGGTGATCCAGCCCGGCGGTTCGATGCGCGATGCCGAGGTGATCGAGGCCGCCGACCGTCTGGGTCTGGCCATGGTCTTTACCGGCCAGCGGCATTTCCGGCACTGATCCATGACCGAGAACAGCGCCCCGCCGCCGCTGCGGAAAAAACCCGCCGCCGCCAAGCCCAAGCCACGCGCGCCGAAGATCGAGCCGCGGCCCGATCCCGCGTTGACCGGCTCGATGCGTCTGGTCGCCTGGGTTGCGGGGGCGATCATCCTGCTGGACCAGGTGCTGAAATACTGGGTCGTGCATGTGCTGGAGCTGGACCGGGTGCGGGCCATCGACCTTTTGCCGCCTTGGCTCAACCTGCGCATGGCCTGGAACGAGGGGGTGAATTTCGGCCTTCTCTCCAGCGAGAGGGATTTCATGCGCTGGGTGCTGATCGCCGTGGCGGTGGTCATCTGCCTCTGGGTCTGGTTCTGGCTGAAGCGCAGCGCGCAGGGGCGGATCGCCAAGATTGCCGGGGGCCTGCTGATCGGCGGGGCCATCGGCAATGTGATCGACCGGATCTATTTCGGCGCGGTGGCGGATTTCCTGAACATGTCGCTGCCGGGCTGGGAGAATCCCTACAGCTTCAACGTGGCCGATATCGCGATCTTCGCCGGCGCCATCGGACTGATCCTGATGCCGTCCAAGGACAAGGCCGGGACGCCGGGCGACAAGACCCGTGACGAGCCTCGGAATTCACGCTAGAACGGGCCGAAAGAGACAGAGGGCAGGCACAGTATGCGGGCATTCGCGCTGACATTGACGATCACGGCCGGGCTTGGACTGGCCGCTTGCAGCAACGATCCGCGGCTGATGAACCTGAAATCCGGTCAGGACGGGCCGGACGAGTTTGCCATCCTGCCGACGAAACCCCTGTCCATGCCGCCCGATCTGGCGCTGCTGCCGACGCCGACGCCGGGTGGCGGCAACATCACCGATCCGACGCCCTTCGGCGATGCGGTGGGCGCGCTTGGCGGCAACCCGGCGCGGCTGGCCAATAACGGTGTCGGCGCCGCCGATGGCGGGCTGGTTTCCTATGCCTCGCGTTACGGGGTGCAGCCGAACATCCGTGGCGAGTTGGCACAGGCCGATGTCGAGTGGCGCTCGAACCATTCGCGCAAGCTGTTGGAGCGGCTGGCCCAGACCAGCGTCTACATGCGGGCCTATCGCCCGATGACGCTCGACTCGGATGCCGAGTTGCTGCGTTGGCGGCGGGCCGGGGCGCAGACCCCCAGCGCACCGCCGCCGCCTGCGGACGAATAAGACTGTCCGATCAGGGCCGGGTCGCCGCCCCCCAGGGATAGCGACCGACCTTGATGGTCTTGACCGGGTTGCGGCTGGCCACGTCGATCACCGTCACATCGCCCGAAACGCCGTTGGTGGTGAAGAGCTGGCTCATGTCCGGTGAAAACGCCATGTGCCAGACGCGGCGGCCGACCAGCACATAATCCTCGACCTCGAGAGTCTTCATGTTGACCACGGCGACATGGTTTGCCGGACCCAGGGCGACCCAGGCATATTCCCCCTTCTCGTCGAACTCGAAGCCGACCGGCTGGATCTTGTCGGGGTGGATGTTCGGTATGTCGAAGCGCACCTTGCCCAACTCGGCCTGGGACCTGGCGTCGAAGACGGTGATGGTGCCGCCGATCTCGGAACTGACCCACAGCTGACCGCCGTCATGGGTGAACTCGGCATGGCGCGGGCGGCTATCGACCAGGGTATTGGCAAAAAGCTGCTGCGTCCCGGTATCGATCCAATGCGCCATATTGGTGGTTTCCGAGGTGGTGATGGCGATGTTGCCGTCGGGGCTGACCGCCATGCCCTCGGGCTCGATCCCTACATTGATCTGTGCCACGACCTTCTGCGTCTCGGTATCGACAACCGTGGTGATCGCGTCATCTTCGTTGGCGATGTACAGGTGCTTGTCGTCGGGATGCAAAACGAATTGCTCGGGGTCCTCGCCCGAGGGCAGGTCATGCAGGATCTCGCCCGTCTCCGGATCCATAACCTGAACCGTGTCGCTGTCCGAGGCGCAGATATAGACGACACTGTAATCCTTGCTGAAGGTGATGCCGCGCGGACGCTCTCCGGTCGGGATGGTGCGCGTCACCTCCAGCGTCGCCACATCGATGACGCTGATGGTGTTGTCTTTTTCATTGGTGATCCAGATCTCGGCGGCATGGGCCATCGAGGCGGCGGAAAGGGCGGCCAGAAGCGGGGCGGAAAGGGCAAGACAGCGCATGGCAAACGTCCTTGGTCTGATCAGTCGGAAAAGGCGGTGCAGGCGGATTCGGCGCGGTCGGTGCCGAGCGTGTCGAGTTCCGTCACCTGGTGCATGAAGCCCTCGATCGGGGCCAAGGCCACCACGGCGCGGTCGCTGACCAGCGGGATCGGCTGGCGCATCTGGCCGTTCCAGTCACGGAAGCTTTGCGGGCGGCCCTTGAAGCCGGCCAGCTGGAACTGGTCGGAGAGCAGGAAATCCCGCAGCGCGGCCGGATCGGCGCTGTTCAGCCGCGTCACCGCCTCGCCCACGGCGCGGACCGCCGCCCAAGCGGCGTAGTCACCCGATTGCATCTCGCGGCCTGTCAGCTCGATGAAGCGGCTTTGCAGTTGTGCCGCGCCCGATTGTTCGACCGAGGGCGACCATGCCGCCGGCACGATGCCCTCGGTGCCCCCGGTGGGACGGGGAAGCCAGGTGTTGAAGGGGATGTAGCGGTCGAAATCGTCCAGCGTGTCCGAGATGAGCAGCAGGTCGTAATCGCCGAAATCCTGCGTGAACAGCGGCACTTCGGCACTGGCGTTGCGGCGCATGTCGGCATCGAAGGCCCAGGTCTTGCGGGCGGCGATCTTCTGCCCGAATTTCGTGGCCGAGGCGTCCAGCGCGGCGGAAAATTCGGCATCGCCCGGATGTTCGCCCTCGATCAGCACCAGGTCCGACCATTGCCGCCAGGCGATGAACTGCATCAGCGCATCGGTCAGCATTGAATCCGAGGGCGCGGTGTGCAGCAGGTTCCGACGGCAATCGGTGCCGCGCAAGCGGTCCTCGCCACGCGCGACATTGAAGATCAGCGCCCCCTGCGCCTCGGGCAGATCGGCGATCTTCACCATGGTCTCGGCGGGCGCATCTACCAGCAGGAAGGGGGTCTGGGCCAGTGCCGAACGGGCGGCGGCCAGCGGATCCTCGCCCTCGGGCACGAGGGTTTCGGTCAGCTGATAGTCATGGCCCGTGAAGCTGCCGGTGGTCGCATTGTCCTCGCGCCCCAGCCGCGCCCCGGCAAGGCCGGTATCGGCAGGCGGAGGGGCGAGGTTCGACAGGATCGGCGGGTCGGGCTCAACGACCTTCAGCCAGCCGATCGGCACGGCCAGCGGCTCATTCGCCGCGGTCTGGGCCAGCGCAGGCGGGGCAAGCGCGGTCGCCAGCAGCACCGCAACTGAAAGGCTGCGCCAGTCGCAGCGGGCGGCCTGTGCCGGTCCGGTCATCCTTATCCTCCCCTTTCGGAAAGAATAAAAACTGTCGTGCAGAGGCCCAATTCGACCATGGTCCCATGCCGGTCTGCTGCAGCGCGGCGCTTCGCTACCTATGTCGAATAGCCGTGAAGGAGTGCACCGACTTAGACCAAGAGCAAGGTGACAGGCTGAGGAGGAGTTTGCCATGTCCGGACTTGCGAAACCGACCGAACGGCTGATCCTGGCCGCGATCCTGAGCGTGGCGACGCTGACCCCGGTGGCCGTTCTGGCCCATGGCGACGTGGTGCCGCAGGCCGTCGATACGACCGGCCTGCCCGAGATCGCCGCCGATGACTGGGCAACCGTCAACCCCTATCGTGCCGATACCGCTGGCGACGAGGTGTTCAACAAGGCGGTCGCGATCGGAGCCTCGGGCTATAACCAGAACTGCGCCCGCTGCCACGGGCTGGAGGCGATCTCGGGCGGGCTGGCCCCGGATCTGCGCTATCTCGAGGCCGAGGAATATGGCGATGAGTGGTTCATCGAACGCTTCAGAGAGGGCTACACGCAGGACGGCGTGACCAAGATGCCAGCCTTTGGCGAGCTTCTGGGCCCGGCGGCTGCCTGGGCGATCCGCAGCTATGTCGAAAGCCGCCCCGATGACGGGCAGGTGACAGAGGCCGCGCCGGAGCTGACCGAGATCCGCGACTCGCTGAAGGCGGCGGCCGATGGCGGCAGTGCCGACAGCGCGGCGATTGCCGCCCGGTTGACCGAGATCGCAGGTGCCATCGAGACTCTGTCGGGCGCCCCGGTCTCGGACAATATCGCCATCCGCGCGGCCCATGTGCTGGAAGCCAAGCCCGAAGCCTATGGCGAGGCGGCCGAGGTGTTGACCATCGGGCTGTCGGCGGCGCATTGATGCCGATGTGATGCGGATGCGAACGAATTTCATCGCAGGCAAGGGGGCGCAATGCGCCCTTTTCGCCGTTCTGGCGCTTGGCCTTGCCACGCCATTTGCCGCGCAAGAGGCCGGGACCAAGGCCCCGCTGTCGCCCTTCGCCGTCACCACCCCGCCCTCGGCCGAGACGGCCCAGGGCAAACAGGATCCCTGCGCCGATTTCGTGCCGCAGGCCAAGCCGCAGAACGCGAGCCGCGACATCGTCGGGCAGGATCTGGATCAGGTCATCGAACGCGGCTTCATGACTTTCGCCGTCTATGATGCCTATCCGCCCTATTCCTGGCTCGAGGGCGAGACCCCGCGCGGGGTGGATGTCGATATCGCCAAGCTGATCGCCGGCGAGATCGGGGTCGAGCCGCGCTTTACCTTCGTCATGTCGGGCGAGAACCTGGAAACCGACCTGAGGCTGAACATCTGGCAGGGCTCGGCGCTGAATGCGCCGGTGTCGAACGTGATGATGCGCGTCCCCTATGACAGCCATTTCGCCTGCCGGGTCGAGCAGGTGGTGTTCAACGGCCAATATGCCGAGGAATCCATCGCCATCGCCTATGCCAAGAAGGACTACCCCGAGAACCCGCCGGTGCCGGCCTATTTCCGCATCGACACGGTGGGGGTCGAGAATGACTCGATCTCGGATTTCTACCTGACCGGCTTTGCCGGCGGGCAGACGGCGGCGGGGGTGCGGCGCTATCCGACCGTGGCGGCGGCGATGCAGGCGCTGGCGGATGGCGAGGTGATGGCGGCGATGGGGCCACGCGGGCAGCTGGAATATGCCATTGCCCAGCTTGGCCCCGAGGCCGGGATCGGGCTGCACCAGCCGCCCTTGCCGGGACTGGCCAAGTCACGCTGGACGCTGGGGACGGGCGAACATTTCGCCCATCGGCCGTTGGCCTATGCGGTGGATGACGCCATCGCGGCAGGTCTGGCCGATGGCCGCATCGCGAAGATCTACGAAAGCTACGGCATGACGCATCAGCCGCCCGAGAGGTAAGGGCTTTCAGCCCTCGGACGGTGTGACCGAGGCCAGAAAGCTGCGCAGGGCGTCGGTGTCCAAGGGCTTTGGCAGCAGCGCCATCCCCTCGGCGAGACAGGCCTCGACCAGCGTGGCCGAGCGGTCGGCCGAGATGATCCGGCCCGGGCGGCGGCCGAAGCGCAGCTCGACCTCGCGCGCCAGATCGAGCCCGGTTTCGCCCTCGCCCAGCTGATGATCCAGCAGAACCGCATCGGGGGCGATGCCGGTCTCGTCCAGCAGCACCAGCGCCTCGGCATAGCTGCCCGCCTCCAGCACGCTGACGCCCCAGCTGTCCAAGAGCCCCACCATCGCCTCGCGCATTTGGTCATCGTCATCGACCAAGAGCACGATCAGCCCGTCACCCGGCAGGGTCTGGTCATCGGCATCCGACAGATCGCCAGCCGCCATGGTCAACTGCGGCGCGGCCCCCGACCCGGCCAGCGGCAGCGTCACCTTGAACACGGTGCCCTTTCCGGGGATGGAACACAGTTCCAGATGATGCCCCAGCCGCGCGCAGGCGCGTTCCACGATGGCAAGGCCAAGCCCCATGCCCTCGCTGGCGCTGGCGCGGCGGTTCAGCCGGCGGAATTCCTCGAAGATCACCCGCTGATCGGCCTCGCGGATGCCGGGGCCGGTATCCCAGACCTCCAGCCTGAGCGCGCTGCCCTGCCGCCTTGCGCCGACAAGCACCCGGCCCGAGGCGGTATAGCGGATGGCGTTCGACATCAGGTTTTGCAGCACCCGACGCAGGAAGCCCGCATCGCTGACCACATGGGCGGCGCTTGGCATCACCCGCAGGTCCAGCCCCTTGGCCTCGGCCTGCGGCGCCAGCGCATTGGCGACCGGGATCAGGATCTCGTCCAGCGGGAAGGCATAGCGGTCCAGCGGCTCGTCGTCGCTGTCCAGCCGCGAGATATCCAGCAGCGCCTCGATGATGTCCTCGACATTCTGCAGCGCCTGTTCGGCCTTGGCGATGGTCTCGGCCTGCGGCCCCTCCTTGGCGCCCATCAGATAGAGCTTCGCCGCCGACAGCGGTTGCAGCAGGTCATGGCTGGCGGCAGCGACGAAACGGTTCTTGGCGGCGTTCGAGCGTTCGGCCCCCCGCAGGGCCAGTTGCAATTCGGCGGTGCGGGCGCGCACGCGGTCTTCCAGCGACTGGTTCACCCGGGTCAGGTCGGCCAGACTGGCGCGTTCTTCGGTCACGTCGGTCAGGCTGATGATGAAACCGTCATCCGGCAGGTGCTGCATGAAGGTTTCCAGCGTGCTGCCGTGACGGTCCGAGAGTTCCTGAAACACCGGCGCGCCGCGGCGGCTGTGATCGCGGACCCAGTCGGTGATCCGGTGCCGCGCCTCGGCATCGGGCAGCACGAACATCTGCTGCAACTGCTCGGCCACGCGCTCGAAATCGGCGCCGATGCGGAAGGCGGTCGGCGGCAGGCGGGTGAGAATGCGGAACTGCGAATTCCACAGGACCAGCCTTGCATCGCGGTCGAACACCGCCACGCCCTGCACCAGATGATCCAGCGCCGCGCGGATCACCTGCGACTGGTTGTCCAGCAGGTTCTCGCGCGCCGCCCGCTCGGCCCGGATCAGGTCGGTCACGTCGGTCTGGATGATGGCGGTGCCGCCATTGGCGGTGCGATGCTCGCTGATCTGCAGCCAGTGATCGCCGGCCAGCCCGATGGTCAGGTTGGCATGGGGCTGGCCGTGGCTTTGCAGCCGCGCCTCGCGCCAGTCGTCGCGGCTGACCCCGCGCGGCAGGCGCAGATGGGCGCTGTCGCTGGCCAGCGAGATATAGCTGGTGAATCCCATGCCCAGCCACAGCCGGTCCCGCACATCGCGCAGGCCCCAGCAGAAGCGGCTGTTATAGAGCTTCAGCCGGTCGTCCTGATCGAAAAGGGCAAAGCCCTCCTGCACGGTTTCCAGCGCGCTTTCGACATCGCGCCGCTCGCGTTCGACCAGGGTATTGGCCTGCGACAGCTGCTCGTTGCTTTCGTTCAGCAGACGCAGCGCGGTTTCCAGTTCCGAGGTGCGGCGGCGAACCTCTTCTTCCAGCACCACCGCGCGTTCGAAATGGGCATAGGCGGCACCATCGGCATCGGTCTGCGCCTCGACCCGGCGCATCAGCGCGTCGCAGATCGCGGTCATCTTCGACAGCTTCCGCTCGAGTGAATCGGCGGGGTCCAGAAGGCTTTCGGTCATCGCCGCGCCGGTTGCTGGGGGTGGAAGAAGGCCACCCCGGTCATGGTCATGTTCACATGGGTCGCGCCATATTGCTCGCCATAGGTCGAGAAGCCCACCACGTCATGGCGCCGAAAGCTGTCGGACATGGTGCGGCTGGCCTGTGTCTGCTCGGCCTCCTGCCGGCGCAGCACGCAGTCGCAGATCAGCACCCGGTCCAGATCACCCATCCGGGCAATGGCCTGCAGGTCCTGTTCCAGCGTCTCGGCAATGTCGCGGGTCTGGGCCAGCGTCAGCACCACCCCCTCGTCAATGGCCGAGTAGAAGACCAGATCGCCGTCATCGGTGACGCGCTGGATCGAGCGGACGTAATATTGCCCGCCGACCCGCACCACCAGCGGATGCGCGGCAAAGGTGAAGGTCGACAGCTGGTCCGGGTCCTTGCCGAGGATGCGGGCATATTCGCGTGCCGCCGGCTCGTCATTGATCCGCTGGACGATGCGGCCGTCGCGGTCGGCCTTTGTCACCACCATGCGCTTGTCGCCGGGCTCCAGGTGGTCGAAGCTGAACACCTTGATCGGACAATCGGTGCGCAGGAAGGCCAGCACCGCGGCATTGGTCATCACCCGGCCATTATGGGCGACAAGGCAGCGGTCGAACTGCTGCCCGTCGCCGGCCGATCCGCCGAACAGCGGCACCGGCCCCAGCCCCTGCGCGACCATGCGCATCAGCGCGTCCTCGCGCATGGTGATGCCATCGACCATCAGGAAGGCGAATTCATGGTGGAAATCCGGCCCGGCCCGCATCGTCGCCTTGCGGGCAAGGATCAGTTCGCGCACCTGACGTGCGGCATCCAGCGCCCCGAGATCGGGGAATACCACGGTGGCGGCGCGAAAATGCGCCTTCGGCAGGCCGACGGCGACGATGCGCCCCTCGACATAGCCGCGATCGATCTCTCCGGCGGTGGTGCAGGCGATGACCGAGACATCGGGCAGGGCCTCGCTGGCGGCGGCGCAGACGGCCGCGAAATCGGCGGCGGGCGAGACAAACAGCGCCAGCAGCGCCAGATCATCACCAAGCGCCGCGCGCAATTCGCCGCCGACATCGGCGCAATCGGGCGGCAGGTTGGCCACGCGGGTCAGGCGGGTGACAGTCTCGCTCACGTCTCGAAGGAACCCAGGTTGCCGATCCGCGCCTCTTGCGCCACCAGCACCGCCTGCGTGCGGCTGTTCACCCCCAGCTTGCGCATGATCGAGGTGACATGCGCCTTGACCGTGGTCTCGGCGATCGACAGCTCAAAGGCGATCTGCTTGTTGAACTTGCCCTCGCAGATCAGCGCGAGGATGCGCGCCTGCTGCTGGGTCAGGCTGTTCACCCGGTCGGCGGCGGGGTTGCCCGAACCGCCCTCGGAGGGGCGCGGCAGGACCGTGCCCTCGGGCAGGAAGCTCTCGCCCCGCGCCACCGCGTCGAAGGCCGACTGGTAGACATGGCGTTGGCTGTGCTTGGGCACGAAGCCCGCCGCCCCCGCACTCATGGCGGCGGCGATGATGCGCGGATCGGTGACGGACGAGACGATCATCACCAGCGATCCCGGCGCGGCGCGGCGCACGCGCAAAAGGCCCTCCAGCCCGTCCACATCCGGCAGGTTCAGGTCCAGCAAGATGATGTCGGGCGGCGGTGCGCTTTCCAGCCGGAGGATCGCCTCGTTCAACGTTTCCACGGCGGTGACATCGGTGATCCCCCGCACCATGCGAAGCGTGATCGAGATCGCGTCGCTGAACAGCGGGTGATCCTCGACGATCAGGGCGGTTTCGATGCGCCGGTTCGGGCCGTCGCGGTTCGATTCGGGGTGTGTGGCATTCTGCTGCATGAAGCCAGCATATCGTGATTGTGAAGCTTGTCGCCACGGTTGCGTGAAGGACGGGGGACGGGTCATGTCGCCTCGCTGATGAGATCGCCATTCGGGGCGATGGCGGTGATGCGGGTGACGGCGGGACCGGCGCGGCGCAGGATCGTCGCCAGCGCGGGGCGGTCGGCAAGGCAGAGGGCGGTGGAGAGCCCGTCGGCCAACGCGGCGCTGTCGGCCTCGACGCTGAGCGTGGACCAGAGCTGGTCGGTTTTTCCTGTCGGATCAAGAATATGCGGGGCGCTGCCCAGCATCATCGCGGTGGGCGAAGAGGTGGCGATGGCATTGCCGGAGAGAGACCGGTCCAGCACCAGCCCGAGGCCCGGATCGCCGACCCCTACCCGCCACGGCCCGCCAAGCGCGGCAAATTCACCCAGATCGACCAGCGCGCGGGTGAGGCCATGTTGCGCCAACACCTCGCGCACCGCATCGGCGGCGAAGCCCTGCGCGATGCCGTTCAGCGTCAGCGCCTGCCCCGGCGCCAGCTGCACCCGGTCGGCGGTGATCCGAAGCCGGTCCCAGCCAATCAACGCGCGGGCAGGGCCGGGGTCGCGCCCCTCGGCCAGCGCCCGCCAGAGCGGCTGCACCGTCGGATCGAAGCGGCCTTCCGTCAGCGCATGGACATCGCCTGCAAGCCGCAGGAGGGCAAGAAAATCCGGGTCGGGATCGTCGAGCCGCCCCGTCGCGTTCAGCTGCGACACGGCCGAGTTGAGGCGGTAAAGGCTGAACAGGTCCTCGATCTGCTGCATCCGGGCCAATGCGGCGGTCAGGGCCGGGCCGGTCTGCCGGGGCGGGCCGTGCAGCGTCAGGCGGGCATCGGCGCCCATGACGACACCCTGCCAGTCGGCGGGGGCGGCCAGCGCGGGCCGGGCCAGCGCGGCGAAGGCGGTGACGGCGAGAAAACGGCGGCGGGTCTGGGCGCTCATTCCGCGGCCTCCGGGATGCGCAGCCCACGACGGCGCGACAGGACCAGAGGCACGCATTGGCGCGGATTGTCATGGATGGTCACGCAATCGAGGCATTGGAAGCATTCGGCATATTCGATCTCGCCGGATTTGCGGATCGCCGCATAATTGCAGCGCACCTTGCACAGCTGGCAGGGCGTGCCGCATTCCACCCGGCGCGGGATCCAGTCGCGCCCGCGCAGCGCCCCGCCAATGGCCATCAGCGCGCCAAGCGGGCAGAGATAGCGGCAGAAGCCCTTGAAGACGAACAGGCCGAGGACCAGCCAGAAGCCCGCGTAGGCGACGTAATACCAGTCGCGGATGAAGAAGACGGTGATGGCGGTCTTGAACGGCTCGATCTCGACCGCCTTGTCCAGATGGCCGGGCGAGATCAGCATGGTGGCGACCAGCCCCGCCAGCGCGGCGAATTTCACCAGCTTCAGCCGGGCGTCCCAGACCGCGCGCGGCTCGATCCGGGGCAGGCGCAGGGCGCGGCCAAGGTGATGGGCGAATTCCTGCAACGCGCCGAAGGGGCAGAGCCAGCCGCAGAAAAGCCCGCGCCCCCAGAGGAAGAAACCAAGGATCGCGGCGCCCCAGATGATCAGCGAGAACGGGTCATAGAGGAGGAAGTTCAGGCTGCCCCCGTCGATCAGCGCTCGGGCGGTTGCCAAGGGCGTGACGATGGACAGCTGCCCCTGACCCCACCAGCCGACGAACCCCACCACGACCGCGAGGATCGAGAGCCGCACCGGGGTAAAGCTGCGCAAGCCGGCCAGCCAGCTTTGGCGCAGCAGCAGAAGCGGCAGCAGCACGACCAGCCCGCCGGCCAGCAGGATCAGGTCGCTTTCGCGGTTCAGCAGCGCCTCGCGCCAGGGCGGCAGGGTCTGCGGTTGCTCGACCGTCTTGAAGAAGCGTGGGTCCGAGCGCGCGGTGATCTGGATGTGCTGGCTGCCCGTCTCGGGCTGGAACATGCCATGCTGGCGCACGATCTGGACGTTCAGCAGCCAGTCCTCAACCGGGTTGAAGCCAAGCCGGCGGTCGGTGCGCAGGATCATCGCGGTGCCGTCATGGAGGGCATCGGGCACCTGATCCGACAGCCCGACAAGCAGATCGGCATCGCGCAGCGCCACCGGCAGGCCGCCCTGTTCCGCCGTCAGCCGGTCGGGCGCGGTATTACGAACGAAATCCGGTGAAACCAGCCCGTGACGGCCGGTGTCGATGATCAGCAACGGCTCGTCATCGGGCGAGATCTGCTGGAAATCCTGCAATTCGGCCAGGGTGCGCGCGTCCAGCACGGCGCGGGCGACCGAGGGCGGGCCGATATCGATCAGCCAGAGGTCCAGAAAGGGTGCCTCGGGCTCGGCCTTGGCCTCGGGGTCGTCATCGGCCCAGATCGTGCCCTTGAACAGGGCGTCCACCTCGGCATTGCTGACCCGGCGATGCACCGCCAGACCCTGCGCCACCAGATCATCCCAGCTCAGCGCCTCGTCATGGTCGGGATCGGGCGCGGCGGGCGGGCCGCTGGCGATGCCCTGCATCCGCTCGCGCGCGACCTTCAGCGCCGCCGCCAGCAGGCTTTCATGGGCAATGCGCACGCTGGCCGTGGCCTTGGTCACGCCGTCCAGATAGACCAGATCGCTGCCCGCCCCGCCCGCGCCATAGGCATTGCCGACCACCATCGGATCGGCGATCGACAGGCCCGGATATTGCTCGAAAAAGGCATGGAAAGGCGCCTGCCCCAGACCCGAGACGAAGATCGGCTCGTTATGGTCCAGCAGCTTCACATCCAGGAAGCGGCCGTTCTGGTCCAGCACCACCAGCATGTTGATCGGCGCGCCGGAAAAGCCGGGCAGGGGGGCCAGCGGCCCGGTCTCGAAGACATAGCCGGCCAGCGCCCCGCCGGAATTCAGCAACTCATAGACCCCGTCCTCGGTCAGCGGTTCGCCCAAAGTCATCGGCGGCACGATGAGCGCGGCGATGCGCTCGGGCGAGCTGGGCATGACCTTGGGGGCCGCCTCGATGCGGGCGGGCAAGGCCAGAAGGACAAAGAGGACGATCAGGACTGCGCGCATGATCCTCAGCCTAATCGTGGGCCGGGTCTCGCCGTAGTTCGACTTAGGTCTTGGCCGGGGGTTACGACCATCGTCCGTCTGGTCAGGTGGGTGGCGCACCCATAGCCTCACCGGCAGGAGGTGAGAATGTCTGAGCCTGCAACCTTCCCCTGCGTCGCCGCCCTTGCCCTCATGCTGGCTTTGCCGGCCGTGGCGCAGCAATCCGATCCTTACGGCACGCTCAATCCCGACGAGCAGAGCATGGAGCGGATGATCCAGAACGCCCGCGAGGGACGGCTGGACATGATGACCTGCGCCTCGGGCTATGCGATGACCAAGAAAGGCGAACATGGCATTGCGCGCGAGACCTTCACCGCCTGCGCCGATGCCGGCTGGACGGCGGCGATGACCTGGATGAGCCAGCTCGACAATAACGGGCTGGCCGGTCCCTATGACCCCGATACCGCCGCCGAATGGAGCCGCCGCGCCGCCGAGGCGGGCGATCCGATCGGCAAGTTCAACCATGGGCTCGACCTGATCCGTGGCTATGGCGTGGCAAGGGACGAGAATACCGGGCGGGCGCTGATCGATCAGGCCGCGGCCGAGGGCGTCGATTCCGCCATCCGGCTGCGCAATGCCGGCTATGACCCCGACGAGGTGACGCCGGATGCCGACAACTGGCGTTATGGGCCGATGTTCTGATCTGCCTTGCCATCCGCCGCGACGCGGCGAATCAAATCGGCGCAAATCTCCGACCAAAGTCTTACGACAATACGAGAATTGATCGGTTTCAGCCCCCGGACTTAACTCGGCGAAGCGAGCGCGACAGGCGCTGACCGCGAGGGAGGATACCGATGAAATTACTCACCGCGACCGCAATGCTGGCGGTCATGATGGCAGTGCCGGCTCTGGCGCAGGTCACCGAGGAAGACCTGGCCAAGGACCAGAGCGTGACCGAGACGGTGCTGACCAATGGCATGGGCCGCGATCTGCAGCGCTTCAGCCCGCTGGACAAGATCAACAAGGACAACGTCAAGCAGCTGGTTCCGGCCTGGGCCTTCTCGATGGGCGGAGAAAAGCAGCGCGGGCAGGAAACCCAGCCGCTGATCTATGACGGCGTGATGTATGTCACCGGCTCCTATTCGCGGCTCTACGCCATCGACGTGAAGACCGGCGAAGAGCTGTGGCAATACGACGCTCGCCTGCCCGAGGGCATCCTGCCCTGCTGCGACGTGATCAACCGGGGCGCCGCGATCTATGGCGACAAGATCTATTTCGGCACGCTGGACGCGCGCATCGTGGCGCTGGACCTGAAGACTGGCGATGTCGTCTGGCGCGACCAGATCGCCGATTACAAGGCCGGCTACAGCTATACCGCCGCGCCGCTGATCGTCGACGGGCTGGTCATCACCGGCAACTCGGGCGGTGAATTTGGCATCGTCGGCGAGGTGCAGGCGCGCAACGCCGATACCGGCGAGGTGGTCTGGACCCGTCCGATGATCGAGGGTCACATGGGCACATTCAACGGCGCCGAAAGCAGCATGACCGGCACGCTGAACGCGACCTGGCCAGGGGATCTGTGGAAGACCGGCGGCGGGGCGACCTGGCTCGGCGGTTCCTACGACCAGGACACCAAGACGCTGGTCTTCGGCGCGGGCAACCCCTCGCCCTGGAACAGCCACCTGCGCGGCGCCGGCACCCCGGTCGAAGGCAACAAGGGCGACAACCTCTATGCCGCCTCGCGCGTCGGCATCGATCCGGCCAATGGCGAGATCAAGTGGCACTTCCAGACCACGCCCCGCGAGGGCTGGGACTATGACGGCGTGAACGAGGTGGTGTCCTTCACCGACAAGGACGGCGCCAAGAAATACGCCACCGCCGACCGCAACGGCTTCTTCTACGTGCTGAACCGCGAGGACGGGAAATTCCTGAACGCCTGGCCCTTCGTCAAGGACATCACCTGGGCCTCGGGCATCGACGAGACGGGCCGGCCGATCTTCGTCGAGGAGAACCGCCCGGGCGATCCGACCGCCGCGACCGAGGGCAACAAGGGCGCGACCGTCTTTGCCTCGCCCAGCTTCCTTGGCGGCAAGAACTGGATGCCGATGGCCTTCAGCCAGAATACCGGCCTGTTCTATGTGCCCTCGAACGAATGGGGCATGGACATCTGGAACGAGCCGATCACCTACAAGAAGGGCGCCGCCTATCTGGGCGCGGGCTTTACCATCAAGCCGAATTACGAGGACCATATCGGTTCGCTGAAGGCCATCGACCCGATGACCGGCGAATGGAAATGGGAGTTCAAGAACGCTGCTCCGCTGTGGAGCGGCGTCATGACCACCGCCGGCGGGCTGGTGTTCTTCGGCACGCCCGAGGGCAAGTTCATCGCGCTGGATGACAGCACCGGCGAGGAACTGTGGTCGTTCCAGACCGGCTCGGGCATCGTCGGACAGCCGGTGACTTGGGACATGGATGGCGAGCAATATGTCTCGATCGTCTCGGGCTGGGGCGGCGCGGTGCCGCTCTGGGGTGGCGAAGTGGCCAGCAAGGTCAACTACCTGAACCAGGGTGGCATGGTCTGGACGTTCAAACTGCCCTCGGGCGCCAGCACCGCCGCGACCGAACCGGCGGACGCAGCCCCGGCGGAAGCCGCCTCCAACGGCTGACGCGCCGGTCTGACAACTCCCTGCAGAACGGCACGACAGCGCCCCGCCGGCCCGAAAGGTCGGCGGGGCTATTTTATTGGGTTTCCTGTGTCGTTGCAGGACCGTCCAATTTCGCCGGTTGATCCGGAGACATCGCCCGGAACAAGGGTCGCAGACCCGCCGGGCGAGCGCCTGCCCGTCCGGGCGGGCTGGCGCTTGGGTTACGCTGGTCCCGAGTTCAGGCAAGAGAGGGCCTTGGCACCATAAATCGCGCGGGCGTGCCGTCGGCAGCGCCATCCCACGGCCAGGCGCTCGCCCTGTGTTCCACCCGGGGCATCGGGTCGGGCGACCGATCTTCCCCGCCCCCCCTGCAATTCCCGCTTGACCCACGGCCAAACTCCTGTCCAATCGGCGCGCCCCAATTGCGAGCCCGCCATGGACCTGACCCAGATCCTGACCTTTGCCAGCGTCACCGCGCTGCTGGTGATGTCGCCCGGCCCGAATGGCCTCCTGATCGCCAAGACGGTGCCGATATCCGGGCGCGCGGCGGGATTTGCCAATATCGCCGGGTTCATTGCCGCCTTCTTCGTTCACGGCACGCTGTCGATCCTCGGCATCTCGGCCATCCTGATGGCCTCGGCCACGGCCTTCGCCTTCATCAAGCTCCTGGGCGCGGCCTACCTGATCTGGATCGGGGTCAAGGCGCTGATCGGTGCCTGGCGCGGCGGCAAGCTGCCGCGCGAGGTCCAGGCGGCGCGCCGTCCGCGCAGCCTGCATCGCGCCTTTGTCGAGGGGTTCCTGACCAATGCCCTCAATCCCAAGGTCTCGATGTTCTACCTCGCGGCCTTCCCGCAATTCATTGCCGCCAGCCACGCGGGCATCGGCTCGGCCTATCTCCTGGTGGTCATCCACAGCCTGATCAACGCGCTGTGGTTCGGCTGGATGGTGCTGATGTTCGCCCGGCTCGGCCGCTTCAGCCGCAGCGCCCGCATGCAGCGCTGGCTGAAGGGGGTGACGGGGGTGGTGTTCATCGGCTTCGGGCTGAAGCTCGCCAGCCTTCGCCAGGGCTGACGCGGACCGGCAAGAATTGGCCCGCATTCGACATTTTTCCCGGCAGTCCTGCCCGCTCATCGGCTTGCGGGTCCGAAATCGCTTCCTATATAGACCAGCGAAGGCCGGACGTTGTCTGTCACCCCGTGCGGGCAGCGGATCGGAACTCATGGGATCGGGCCGCGGAGGCCGTAATGGATCCGGGGCCCATTATATCGCCGTAAGAAAGGTTACATGAATGTCTAAAGTCATCGGGATCGACCTTGGCACCACCAACAGCTGCATTGCCATCATGGACGGCAGCCAGCCCAAGGTCATCGAGAACAGCGAGGGTGCGCGCACGACCCCCTCGATCGTCGCCTTCACCGAGAATGAGCGACTGGTCGGCCAGCCGGCGAAACGCCAGGCGGTGACCAACCCCACCAATACCATTTTCGCCGTCAAGCGCCTGATCGGCCGCCGCCTGACCGACCCCGAGGTCGAGAAGGACCGCAAGCTTGTGCCCTATGCCATCGTCGATGGCGGCAATGGCGACGCCTGGGTCGAGGCCCGGGGCGAGAAATATTCCCCTTCGCAGATCAGCGCCATGATCCTGCAGAAGATGAAGGAAACGGCCGAGAGCTATCTGGGCGAGACGGTCGCCCAGGCGGTCATCACGGTTCCGGCCTATTTCAACGACGCGCAGCGTCAGGCGACCAAGGATGCCGGCAAGATCGCCGGTCTCGACGTGCTGCGCATCATCAACGAGCCGACCGCGGCCGCGCTGGCCTATGGTCTGGACAAGAAGGAAAACAAGACCATCGCGGTCTATGACCTTGGCGGCGGCACCTTCGACATCACCATCCTGGAAATCGACGATGGCCTGTTCGAGGTGAAATCGACCAACGGGGATACCTTCCTCGGCGGTGAAGACTTCGACATGAAGATCGTCAACTACCTGGCCGACGAGTTCAAAAAGGAACATGGCGTCGACCTGACCAAGGACAAGATGGCGCTCCAGCGCCTGAAAGAGGCGGCGGAAAAGGCCAAGATCGAACTGTCGAGCGCAAGCCAGACCGAGATCAACCAGCCGTTCATCTCGATGGACAAGGACAGCGGCGTGCCGCTGCACATGGTGGTCAAGCTGACCCGCGCCAAACTGGACAGCCTCGTCGGCGATCTGGTCAAGCGCACGCTGAAGCCCTGCCAGGACGCGCTGAAGGATGCCGGCGTGTCGAAGGGTGACATCGACGAGGTGATCCTCGTCGGCGGTCAGACCCGGATGCCGCTGGTCATCGAGGAAGTGACGAAGTTCTTCGGCAAGGAACCCCACAAGGGTGTGAACCCCGACGAGGTCGTGGCACTGGGTGCCGCGGTTCAGGGCGGTGTGCTGCAGGGCGACGTGAAGGACGTGGTTCTGCTCGACGTGACGCCGCTGTCGCTGGGGATCGAGACGCTGGGTGGCGTGTTCACCCGCCTGATCGACCGCAACACCACCATCCCGACCAAGAAAAGCCAGATCTTCTCGACCGCCGAGGACAACCAGAACGCCGTAACGATCCGGGTCTTCCAGGGCGAGCGCGAGATGGCGGCAGACAACAAGATGCTGGCGCAGTTCAACCTCGAGGACATTCCGCCGGCACCGCGCGGGTTGCCGCAGATCGAGGTGACTTTCGACATCGACGCCAACGGCATTGTCTCGGTTTCGGCCAAGGACAAGGGCACCGGCAAGGAACAGAACGTCACCATCCAGGCCTCGGGCGGCCTGTCCGACGAGGATATCGAGCGGATGGTGAAGGATGCCGAGGAAAACGCCGATGCCGACAAGTCCCGGCGCGAGCTGATCGAAGCCAAGAACCAGGCCGAAAGCCTGATCCACTCGACCAAGAAGTCGCTGGAAGAGCATGGCGACAAGGTTGACGGTTCGACCGTCGAGGCGATCGAGCTGGCCATTGGCGCGCTGGAAGATGCCGTCAAGTCCGAGGATGCCGGCAAGATCAAGTCCGGTATCCAGAACGTCATGGATGCGTCCATGAAGCTGGGCGAGGCGATCTACAAGGCGCAGTCGGCGGAAGGCGCGTCCGATGAGGGCGATGCTGACCGCGACGGTCCGCGCGACGTGGATGACGATATCGTCGATGCCGATTTCGAAGATCTCGGCGACGACAAGAAACGGGGCTGATCCCGGCAACACCTTTGAGGCCGGTCCGCAGCGCGGGCCGGCTTCTTCCGTGAGGGTCCGGTACGGGAAACTACATGGCAAAGCGCGACTATTACGACGTTCTGGGTGTGACTCGCGGTGCTTCCACCGACGAGATCAAGAAGGCCTATCGCCAGAAGGCGAAAGAGCTGCACCCCGATCGGAACATGACCGACAACAGCTGCGAGGCCCGCTTCAAGGAAGTGAACGAGGCCTATGAATGTCTGAAGGACGACCAGAAAAAGGCCGCCTATGACCGCTTTGGTCATCAGGCCTTTGAAAATGGCGGTGGCTTCGGCGGACGTGGCGGACATCCGGGCGATTTCGGCTCGGCCTTCGCCGATGTGTTCGAGGATCTGTTCGGCGACATGATGGGCCGTCGCGGTGGCGGCGGCGGTCGCACCCGCGCGCAGCGCGGGCAGGACCTGCGCTATAACCTGCGGGTGACGCTGGAAGAGGCCTACCAGGGCCTGCAGAAGAAGATCACCGTTCCCGGCTCGGTCACCTGCGACGAATGCAACGGTACCGGCGCCGAGGGTGCGATCGAACCGACCACCTGCCCGACCTGCTCGGGCATGGGCAAGGTCCGGGCGCAACAGGGCTTCTTCACCGTCGAGCGCACCTGCCCGACCTGCGCGGGCCAGGGCCAGATCGTCAAGAACCCCTGCAAATCCTGCGCCGGCGCAGGCCGGATCGAGCGGGAACGCACCTTGTCGGTGAACATTCCGGCGGGGGTCGAGACCGGCACCCGCATCCGTCTGGCCGGCGAGGGCGAGGCGGGGATGCGCGGCGGTCCCTCGGGCGATCTCTATATCTTCGTCGAGGTGCAGGAACACGCGATCTTCCTGCGTGACGGCAAGACGCTGGCCTGTCAGGTGCCGGTCAGCATGGTCACGGCCACCCTTGGCGGCGAGGTCGAGGTGCCCAGCATCGATGGCGGCCGCTCGCGGGTGAAGGTGCCGGCAGGCAGCCAGACCGGCCGGCAGATGCGCCTGCGCGGCAAGGGGATGCCGCCCCTGCGCCACGGCGCCGGCGCCCATGGCGAGCCGGGCGACATGCTGATCGAGCTGACGGTGGAAACCCCGGTCAACCTGACAGCGCGGCAGAAAGAGCTGCTGCGCGAGTTCGAAAGCGTGAAGGCCGACAACAGTCCGCAATCGACCAGCTTCTTCAACAAGGTCAAGGGTTTCTGGGACGACATGACAAGCTGACCCGGTGGGGCGGGTGGTCCCGCCCGCCCCGCCTTCTGCTCAGGCCAGCGCCTGCACTTCGGCCCAGACCTTCTCGTCCACCGGCACGCCGTCCTGCAGGTTCTCGGCCCGCGTGCGGCGGGTATTCTGGCCCGGATAGGTGACGCCGCGCCCGGCCTCGGCAAGGGTGGATGATGCCAGATGCCGGGCCATGCCCGCCAGCGTCTCGCGCAGGTGGTCGGCGCTGCCAAGCGTCTCGGGATCGAAACCCATGTAGATCTGCGAGCAGCCAGTGCAGCTGCCTTCGCCCACTTTGTCGATGCCATCGGTCGCAAGCCCCTCCGACAGCGCCGCCGCCAGCACGTCCAGAACGATCGACAGCCCCGCACCCTTCCACAGCCCGGTCGGCAAAATGCGCCGCGTCGCCTCGATCGCCGCCGGATCGGTGGTCAGCTGGCCTTCGCTGTCAAATCCGCCCGGATAGGGCAGTTGCCGGCCCTGCTGCCGCGTCACCTCGAGCTTGCCATAGGAATATTGCGACATTGCCATATCGAGGACCAGCGGCGCCTGATCCGGTGTGCCGGGCAGGGCGATGACCAGGGGATTGTTGCCGATCCGCGCATCCGTCCCGCCCCAGGCCGGCATGACGGATTCGGTATTGGTCCAGGCAATCAGAATCTTGCCCGCCTCGGCCGCTCGCCAGCCATAGGCGCCGCCTCGCATCCAGTGCGTGGTATTTCTCAGCGCGACAATGCCGCAGCCTTCCTCGGCCGCAATCGCCAGCGCCCGGTCGGTCGCCGCCAGCGCGTTCAGAACACCCGGACCGCGCCGCCCGTCCCAGATCTCGATCGGCCCGACGCGGCGGGCCAGTGCCGGCTCGGCCCCGGCATCGACCCAGCCCCGCTGCAGGTAATCGACAAAGCGCGGCACCCGGTTCAACCCGTGCGAGGCCACGCCGTCGCGGCTGGATTCGGCATGGATCCGGGCGCAGATCCTCGCCTTGTCGGGGGCCATGCCGGCGCGCCGGAAGGCGGCCTCGATTATGTCTGCAACGGTGTCGAATGGCACGCGCATCTGTTGTCCTCCCTCGTTCCCCGGCAGTTGATCGCTTTCTTTCCCCAAGGGAAAGAGCCGCCGGTGATCCTGCGCGGTTTCTTTACCGAATCTTCAGCCCTGCCGTGCCAGTCTGCCGCCATGGACCCGAATCGCGCCTTCTCCGAAGCACCGCTGCCGCTGTTCCTGCCGGCTGCGGATGATGTCGGCCTGCTGCGTCCCGTCGTCGCAGGGCCACCGGGCAAGGTGCAGCCCTCCTATCTCGCCGATCACCGCGCGCGGCTGCGCGACCGCCTGCTGAGCGGCGGGGCGGCGGCCATGCCCGACTATGAACTTCTGGAGCTCATCCTGTTCCGGGCCGTGCCGCGGCAGGACATGAAGCCGCTGGCCCGGCTGCTGCTGGACCAGTTCGGCGATTTCAACCGGGTCATCAGCGCCAACCCGCAGCGATTGCAGGCGGTGCCGGGTGTCGGTCCTGCCGTCATTGCCGAACTGAAGATCGTTGAGGCCGCCGCCCAACGCCTTGCCCGGGCTCGGGTGATGAACCGCCCGGTCCTCTCCAGCTGGCAGGCGCTGCTGGACTATTGCCACACCGCCATGGCCCATGCCGAGACCGAGCAGTTTCGCGTGCTCTATCTTGACCGCAAGAACAATCTGATCGCGGACGAGGAACAGGGCCGTGGGACGGTTGACCATGTGCCGGTCTATCCGCGCGAGATCCTGCGCCGGGCGCTGGAGCTGAACGCCTCGTCGCTGATCCTTGTGCATAATCACCCCTCGGGCGATCCCAGCCCCTCCGAGGCCGATATCACCATGACCGCCCGGATCTGCCAGGCGGCGGCCAGCCTGTCGATCACCCTTCATGACCATCTGATCATCGGCAAATCGCGCGAGGTCAGTTTTCGCGCCGAAGGGCTGATCTGACCGGCACCGACGATTCGCGCCTCTGATTGCACTGCCCCTTCATCCGTGCTGAAATATTCCAAGGGTGCGGCGGTCGCGCGCCCGCCTTGCCCACCCGGCCCGCCGCCATGACCGGCCCGATCAGCACCGGCATCCCGGGGCCGCGACAATTTTCCAACAACCCCGGTCCTTTGCCACCATTTGCCCGGGCAAACCCGCTGGACTGACGCGAATTTGACCGCTACAACGCCCCGGCAATGGCTGCCATCCGCGCGGCCCGGATTGTCGTACCGGCCAAGCATAAGGCCCGAACTGGAGAAAAACCCGTGTCCAACGTAGATGATCACGCAGGCACCCGGAGGGACTTCCTCTATTATGCCACGGCCGGGGCCGGCGCCGTCGCCGCAGGTGCCGCCGGCTGGACCCTTGTGAACCAGATGAATCCCTCGGCCGATGTACAGGCGCTGTCCTCGATCCAGGTCGATATCAGTGGCGTTCAGCCGGGGTCGCAGCTGACCGTCAAGTGGCTGGGCAAGCCCGTGTTCATCCGCCGCCGCACGCCCGAAGAGATCGAGGCTGGCCGCGCCGTCGAGCTGGGCGAACTGATCGACCAGGGCGCCGAGAATGCCAACAAGCCTGACGAGCCGGCGACCGACGAAAACCGCACCATGGACGAGGCCGGCGAATGGCTGGTGATGATCGGCGTCTGCACCCATCTGGGCTGCGTGCCGATCGGCGATGGTGCCGGTGACTTCGGCGGCTGGTTCTGCCCCTGCCACGGCAGCCATTACGACACGGCGGGCCGCATCCGTCGCGGCCCCGCGCCGCAGAACCTGCATATTCCCGTTGCCGAATTCGTCAACGAAACCACGATCAAGCTGGGCTAAGGGGGCACCACATGGCCGGAATTCCGCACGACCATTACGAGCCCAAGACGGGCCTGGAAAAGTGGCTGCATCGCCGCCTGCCGGTGGTCAGCATCATTTATGACACGCTGATGATCCCGACGCCGAAGAACCTGAACTGGTGGTGGATCTGGGGCATCGTCCTGGCCTTCTGCCTGGCGCTGCAGATCGTCACCGGCATCGTGCTGGCCATGCATTACACGCCGCAGGTCGATCTGGCCTTCGCCAGCGTCGAGCACATCATGCGCAACGTGAACGGCGGCTACATGCTGCGTTACCTGCACGCCAATGGCGCCTCGCTGTTCTTCCTCGCGGTCTATATCCACATCTTCCGTGGTCTCTATTACGGCAGCTACAAGGCCCCGCGCGAAGTCACCTGGATCATCGGCATGCTCATCTACCTGGCGATGATGGCCACCGCCTTCATGGGTTACGTGTTGCCCTGGGGTCAGATGTCCTTCTGGGGCGCGACGGTGATCACCGGCCTCTTCGGGGCGATCCCGGGCATTGGCGAATCGATCCAGACCTGGCTGCTGGGTGGACCGGCGGTGGACAACGCCACGCTGAACCGCTTCTTCTCGCTGCATTACCTCTTGCCCTTCATCATCGCGGCGCTGGTCGTGGTGCATATCTGGGCCTTCCACACCACCGGCAACAACAACCCGACCGGTATCGAAGTGCGCCGCACCTCGAAAGCCGACGCTGAAAAAGACACGCTGCCCTTCTGGCCTTATTTCGTCATCAAGGACCTGTTCGCGCTGGCGCTGATCCTGGTGGTGTTCTTCGCCGTGGTCGGCTTCATGCCGAACTATCTCGGCCACCCCGACAACTATGTCGAGGCGAACCCGCTGGTGACGCCCGCGCATATCGTGCCGGAATGGTACTTCCTTCCCTTCTACGCCATCCTGCGCGCCTTCACCTCGGATGTCTGGGTGGTGATGCTGGTCGAATGGCTGAGCTTCGGCATCATCGACGCCAAGTTCTTCGGCGTGCTGGCGATGTTCGGTGCCATCCTGGTCATGGCGCTGGTGCCCTGGCTGGATACCAGCCGCGTGCGCTCGGGCCGCTATCGCCCGCAGTTCAAGTGGTGGTTCTGGCTGCTGGCCGTCGATTTCGTCGTGCTGATGTGGGTTGGCGCCATGCCGGCCGAGGGGATCTATCCCTATATCGCACTGGCCGGCTCGGCCTATTGGTTCGGCTATTTCCTCGTCATCCTGCCGCTTCTGGGTGTGATCGAGAAGCCCGAGCCGATGCCCTCGACCATCGAGGAAGACTTCAACGATCACTACCGGGCTGACGCCCAGCCTGCCGAGTAAGGAGAGCCGAGAATGACCCTGAGAACCAAGACGCTCTCGGCCGTTTCGGCCCTGCTGATCGGCTCGGCCGGTTTCGCCGTCGCGCAGACCGCAACCACCGAGCAGCCCGCCGAAGCGCAGGTCGTCCCGGCCCCGACTGAGGCGGAAGCCCCGGCCGCGGCTGAACCTGCTGCCGAGGCACCGGCGGCGGAAGCACCCGCTGCGGAAGCCCCGGCGGCTGAGCCTGCCGATGCCCCTGCGGCAGAAGAACCTGCCGTGGAGACCCCGACAGAAGCGGCGGCTGATGACACCGCTGCCGATGCCGCGCCGGCGGAAACGGTGGCCGGTCAGCAGGATTCGGAAGAGCTGCCGACCGATGCCTCGGCTGACCAGTCGGAAGCCGAAGAGTCTGCGCAGGACGAGACGGCGACTGCCGCCGACGAGACTGCGGTTGAAACCACCGCGACCGAACAGGATGCAGCGGCCGGCGACACCGCCGAGACCGCCAGCGAGATGGTCGAGGCCGAAGCCCCGACCGCAGCCGAAGGCGAAACCACCGCCGAGGCCGATGAGGCTGCCGAACACGCGACCGCGGAAAAGGACTCGGAGGAAGCCGGTGGCGGCCATATCGAGGACATCGCCTTCAGCTTTGAAGGCCCGTTCGGCGCCTATGACCAGTTCCAGCTTCAGCGCGGGCTGCAGGTCTATACCGAGGTCTGCTCGGCCTGCCACGGCATGAAGCAGGTGCCGATCCGCACCCTGCATGACGAGGGCGGCCCCGGCCTGCCCGAGGATCAGGTGCGCGCCTACGCGGCGCAGATGTCGATCATGGACGAGGAGACCGGAGAAGAGCGTCCGCGCCTGCCGACGGATCACTTCCCGACCGTCAGCGGTGACGGCATGGGTCCGGACCTGTCGATGATGGCCAAGGCCCGCGCCGGCTTCCACGGCCCGGCCGGCACCGGGATCAACCAGCTGATGAAGGGCATCGGCGGCCCTGAATACATCCATGCGATCCTGACCAGCTATACCGGTGAGGACATGGAACAGGCGGGCACTGTGCTCTACGAGAACACCGCCTTCTCCAGCGGCTATATCGGGATGCCGGCACCGCTGTCGGACGATCTGGTCACCTATGAGGACGGCACGCCCGCGACGGTCGACCAGATGGCCCGCGACGTGTCGGCCTTCCTGATGTGGACCGCCGAGCCGAAGATGATGGCCCGAAAGCAGGTCGGTCTGGTCGCGGTGCTGTTCCTGATCGTGCTGTCGGGCCTGCTCTTCTACACCAACAAGCGGCTCTGGGCGCCCCACAAGGGCAAGCACTGATCCCTGAAGCAGCGACCGTGATTTTGGAACGCGCCCTTGCCGGGCGCGTTTCTTTTTGTCACATCGGCAGGGCGGGGATCATCGGAAGGGGCAGGCAATGACGGTCTGGAATCTGGGCTCGATCAATATCGATTATACCTATCGCCTGCCGCATCTGCCGCGTCCCGGCGAGACCCTCTCGGCCAGCGAGTTCCGCAAGGGGCTGGGCGGCAAGGGCGCCAACCAGTCGCTGGCGGCGGCGCGGGCCGGGGCCAGCGTGGTGCATCTGGGTGCGGCGGCGCGGGCCGATGACTGGGTGGTCGGGCGGCTGACCAGCGCCGGGGTCGATACCACCCATATCTTCCGCCACCACGATCAGGCCACCGGCCATGCGATCATCCTTCTGGACGACGCGGGCGAGAATTCCATCGTCATCCATGGCGGCGCCAACCGGACCTTGCAGCAGGACCAGTTCAAATCTGCCATCGCCCGGATGAAGGGCGGAGATTTCCTGCTGATGCAGAACGAGACCAACCTGCAGGTCGAGTTGGCCCAGATCGCTGCCAAACGCGGGGTGCGGGTGGTCTATTCCGCCGCGCCTTTCGATATCGAGGCGCTGCGCGCCGTGCTGCCCCATGTCGGCATCCTGGCGGTGAACGAGGGCGAGGCGGCCGAGATGGCCGAGACCTTCGGCGAGGATCTGGCGGTCGAGGGGATGCTGGTCACGCGCGGTGCGAAAGGGGCCGAATATCGAGACCTGCACGGCGGGCGGCGCTTCGAAGTGCCGGCCTTCCCGGTCGAGGTGGTGGACACGACCGGGGCGGGCGACTGCTTTGCCGGCTATTTCATCGCCGGGCTGGATCGCGGCGACGACATTCCCACGGCGCTACGCCGTGCCGCAGCGGCGGCTGCACTGAAAGTGACCCGGACCGGCGCCGGCGATGCCATCCCGAAATTCGACGAGGTCGAGAAATTCCTGGCCAGAACGGAGCAAGAATGACCCTTCCCATCCCCAGCCTGCCTTTCGACGGCAACGTTTTTCCGGTCCGCCGCATCTTCTGCATCGGCCGCAACTATGCCGACCATGCCGCCGAGATGGGAAATGAGGTTGACCGCGAGAAGCCCTTTTTCTTCACCAAATCCGCCCATGCGCTGACCGGGCCGGGCGATGTGCCCTATCCGCCGGGCACTGCCGACCTGCATCACGAGGTCGAACTGGTGCTGGCCATCGGGGCCGAGCTGGTCGATGCCGCGTCCGAGGCGGCAACGGCGGCGATCATCGGGCGGGCCGTGGGCATCGACATGACCCGGCGCGACCTGCAGGCCGAGGCGAAGGACAAGCGCCGGCCCTGGGACGTGGCCAAGGATTTCGATTTCTCGGCGGTCATTGCCCCGCTGTCCTCGGCCCCCGCCGGCCCCGGCATCCGGCTCAAGGTCAATGGGAAGGTGCGGCAGGATGGCCGACTGGACCAGATGATCTTTACTGAAGTCGAGATCGTGGCCTTCCTGTCGACGCTCTACCGGCTGATGCCGGGCGACCTGGTGATGACCGGAACGCCCGCTGGCGTCAGCGCCCTGCAGCGCGGCGACCGGATCGAGGCGGAGGTGGAGGGGTTGCCGCCGCTGAGCGCGCGGATCGTCTGAGAACTCGGCCCTTCCTCAACCGATCTGGCCGCGCACCCCGCCGGTCTGCGCCCGGTCCATCAGCAGGTGGTCCAGGATCACGCAAGCCGCCATCGCCTCGGCCACCGGCACGGCGCGGATGCCGACACAAGGGTCGTGGCGGCCCTTGGTGATCAGGTCGATTTCTGCACCCTTGGCATTGATCGAGCGGCGCGGCGTGGTGATGGAACTGGTGGGCTTCACCGAGAAGCGCACGACAATATCCTGACCCGAGGAAATGCCGCCCAGAATCCCGCCGGCATGGTTCGACAGGAAGATCGGGCCGTCATTGCCCATGCGGATCTCGTCGGCATTGGCGGTGCCGGTCAGGGCGGCGGCGGCCATGCCCTCGCCGATCTCGACCCCCTTCACCGCGTTGATCGACATCATCGCGGCGGCAAGGTCGGTATCGAGCTTGGCATAGACCGGCGCGCCCAGACCCGGCGGGCAGCCCTCGATCAGCACCTCGACCGCCGCGCCGACGCTGTTCTGGTCCTTGCGGATGCCGTCGAGATAATCGGCCCATACATCCGCCGCCGTGGCGTCGGGCAGGAAGAACGGGTTCTCGTCGATGGCCGAGCGATCGAAAAGCCCGCGCTCCAGGTGCATCGCGCCCATCTGCACCATGTAACCGGTGATCCTGAGGTCGGGCAACATCTGCCGCAGCACCGCATGGGCGACGCCCCCGGCGGCCACCCGCGCCGCCGTCTCGCGGGCCGAGGAGCGCCCGCCGCCGCGATAGTCGCGATGGCCGTATTTCAGCTGATAGGTGATATCGGCATGGCCCGGACGATAGGCTTGCGCGATATCGCCGTAATCCTTGCTGCGCTGGTCGGTATTTTCGATCATCAGCTGGATCGGCGTGCCGGTGGTCCTGCCCTCGAACACGCCCGAGAGGATGCGCACCTGATCGGCCTCGCGCCGCTGCGTGGTGTGCTTGCTGGTCCCCGGACGGCGGCGGTCCAGAAACTGCTGGATGAAGGCCTCGTCCAAGGGCACGCCCGGCGGCGTGCCATCGACGGTCGCGCCAAGCGCGGGCCCGTGGCTTTCGCCCCATGTGGTGAACCGGAATTCGCGGCCAAAGGTGTTGTAGCTCATGCGGTCTCTCCGGTCAGGGATTTCAACTCGTAGATCAGGTCCAGCGCCTCGCGCGGGGAAAGGCTGTCGGGATGGATGGCCTTGATGCGGGCAGCCAGCGGGCTTTCCTTGGGCTTTCCCGGGGCAGGGGCCGCAGGGGCTGCGCGGAACAGCGGCAGGTCGTCGATCAGCGCGGCCGGACGTACCGCGCCCTCGCGTTCGCCCGATTCCAGCGCGGTCAGCACCTCGCGCGCGCGTTCCACGACCGAGGCCGGAAGCCCCGCCAGCCGTGCCACCTGCACGCCATAGCTGCGATCGGCGGCACCCTTCCTGACCTCATGCAGGAAGATCACTTCGCCCTCCCATTCGCGCACGGCGACGGTGGCGTTTTCCACCCCGTCGAGCCGCGCCGACAGCGCCGTCATCTCGTGGTAATGGGTGGCGAACAGCGCCCGGCAGCGGTTGGCGCCGTGCAGATGCTCCATCACAGCCCAGGCAATCGACAGCCCGTCCCAGGTCGCGGTGCCGCGCCCGATCTCGTCGAGGATGACCAGTGCATGATCGTCGGCCTGATTGAGGATGGCGGCGGTTTCCACCATCTCGACCATGAAGGTCGAGCGTCCGCGCGCCAGGTCATCCGCCGCGCCGACCCGGCTGAACAGCTGGCTGACCATGCCGAGATGGGCGCGGCGGGCAGGGACATAGGCGCCGGCCTGGGCCAGCACGGCGATCAGCGCGTTCTGGCGCAGGAAGGTCGATTTGCCGGCCATGTTCGGTCCGGTCAGCAACCAGATCGCCGGGGTCTCGCCGGTGGTCAGGTCGCAGTCATTCGCGACGAACCCCTCGGCCTTGCGCTTCAGCGCGCGTTCGACGACCGGATGCCGCCCGCCCTCGACCAGAAAGGCGCGGCTGTCATCGACGCGGGGACGGGTCCAGCTCTCGCCGGTGGCGATATCGGCAAAGGCGGCGGCCAGATCGATCTCGGCCAAGGCTCGCGCCGCCTGCCCGATGGCGGCGGCCTGATCCAGAACCGCGCTGCGCAGACGCTCAAAGATACCGCGCTCGATCCCCAGCGCCCGGTCGCGGGCGTTCAGGATGCGGGTTTCCAGTTCCGACAGCGGAACGGTGGTAAAGCGGATCTGGTTGGCGGTGGTCTGGCGGTGGATGAAGGTCTCGTTCAGCGGCGGGGCCAGCATCTTCTCGGCATGGGTGGTGGTCGTCTCGATGAAGTAACCGAGCACATTGTTGTGCTTGATCTTCAGGCTCGAAACGCCGGCCAGCGCGATGTAATCGGCCTGCATCCCGGCGATGACGCCCCGGCCCTCGTCCCTGAGCCGCCGGGTTTCGTCCAGATCGGCCTCATACCCCGGCGCCACAAAGCCGCCATCGCGGGCCACCAACGGCGGCTCGGCCACCAATGCGTCATCCAGCAGGTCGATCAGTTCGTCATGGCCGGTCAGGTCGCGGGCTGCATCCTGCAGCACCTGCGGCGCGTCCTCGGGCAGGCGGGCGGCGATCCCTGCGCCTTGCGTCAGCCCGGCGCGGATGGCGGAGAGATCGCGCGGGCCGCCCCGGTCCAGCGCCAGCCGCGACAGGGCGCGGTCCATGTCCGGTACGCGCGACAGGGCATCGCGCAGGTCGGCGGCAAGGCGGGCATCCTCGACCAGCGCCGTCACCGCATCCTGCCTTGCATGGATCAGCGCCAGGTCGCGGCTCGGCGCGCTGATCCGCCGTTCCAGCAGCCGCGCCCCCGCCGCCGTCACCGTGCGGTCGATGGCCGACAGCAGCGAACCCTCGCGCCCGCCCGACAGCGCCTGTGTCAGTTCAAGGTTGCGCCGCGTGGCGGCGTCGATCTGCATCGCCCCGCCCGCGCGTTCGCGGACAGGCGGGCGCAGCAGCGGCAGCTTGCCCTTCTGCGTCATGTCCAGATAATCGACGATCGCGCCCATGGCCGACAGTTCGGCCCGGGTGAAGGCCCCGAAGCCGTCCAGCGTCTCGACCCCGTAAAGCGCCGACAGCCGCCGCGCCCCCGCGCCGCTGTCGAAGGCGCCGGGCGGCAGGTCGGTCAGTGCCGCCCCGGCATCCGTCGCCAGATCGTCAAGGCCCGCGCCATCGACGGCCAGCAACTCGCGCGGGGCCAGCCGCGCCAGTTCCGGGGCAAGGCGGGGCAGCGGACACTCCATCACCTGAAAGGCCCCGGTCGAGATATCGACCCAGGCCAGCGCCGAATCCTCGCGCACCGTGGCGAAGGCGGCGAGGAAATTGTGGCGGCGCGCTTCCAGCAGCGATTCCTCGGTCAGCGTGCCGGGCGTGACCAGCCGCACCACGTCGCGGGCAACGACCGATTTCGAGCCGCGCTTCTTGGCCTCGGCCGGGTCCTCCATCTGCTCGGCGATGGCCACGCGGAAGCCCTTGCGGATCAGCGTCAGCAGATAGGACTCGGCGGCATGGACCGGCACGCCACACATCGGGATCGGCTCGCCCTGATGGGTGCCGCGCTTGGTCAGGGCGATGTCCAGCGCCGCGGCCGCCGCCACCGCATCGTCAAAGAACATCTCGTAGAAATCGCCCATGCGATAGAACAGCAGCGCGCCGGGATTGGCCTCCCGGATCGCCAGATATTGCACCATCATCGGAGTGGGCTGGTCGGTCATCTGCGCCTTGCCTGTCGTTCCGGGCGTTTCTAGCCGCTTGCGCTGGCCGGTGGAACCTCTACATTTGCGACCACCTCGGGGTGCCCACAGGGCTGAGACGCGATAGCGGACCCGTTGAACCTGATCCGGCTCACACCGGCGGAGGGAAGGTTTCGCGATCCTTCTTTTCGGAACCCTGACAAAGGAGGTCGCGATGAAACGCCTTGCCCTTCTGGCCGTTCTGGCCGCGAGCCCCGCGCTGGCGCAGGAAAAGCCGGTGCTGACCGTCTATGCCGAGGATTACGTCACCAGCGAATGGGGGCCGGGACCGAAGATCGAGGAAGGTTTCGAGGCAATCTGCGGCTGTGATCTGACATTCGTCACCGGCGACATCCTGCCCCGCCTGCTGATGGAAGGCGAGGGGACCGAAGCCGATGTAGTCTTTGGCCTCAATACCGATGTGCTGGCCCGCGCCCGCGCCTCGGGCCTCTTCGCGCCGCATGGGCAGGATACCTCGGATATGTCGCTGCCGGTGGTGTGGGAGGACGAGATCTTCCTGCCCTATAACTGGAGCGAGACCGCCTTCATCTATGACGAGACCCGCACGCCAAATCCGCCGAAAAGCTTCGCCGAATTGCTGGACGCGCCCGAGGATCTGAAGATCGTCATCCAGGACCCGCGCGGCTCGATCTCGGGACTGGCGCTGCTCTTGTGGGTCAAGTCCGTCTATGGCGAGGGCGCGCCGCAGGCCTGGGCCAAGCTGGCGCCGAAGGTGCTGACCGTGACCAAAGGCTGGTCCGAAAGCTATGGTCTTTTCACCGAGGGCGAGGCCGACATGGTCCTGTCCTTCACCACCTCGCCCGCCTATCACATCGAGGCCGAGGGCGACAAAACCAAGCACGCCGCGATTTTCCCCGAGGGGCATTATTTCCTGACCGAGGTGGCGGCGCAGGTGAAGGGCACGGATCAGCCGGATCTGGCGCAGAAGTTCATGGACTGGGTGCTGACGCCCGAGTTCCAGACCGTCATTCCCCATGCCAACTGGTCGCTGCCGGCGAAACTGCCCGAAGCTGACTGGCCGCAGGTCATGCGCGATCTGCCGCGCCCCGAAAAGACCCTGTTCTATAGCGAAGACGAGGCCGAGGCGCTGCGCCAGCCGGCGCTGGATGAATGGCTGGCGGCGTTCTCGCGGTAAGGTCCGGCTTCGGTGGCGCGGTCACGGCCGCGCTGCTGGCCGGGCTGATTCTTGGCACGCTGGCGGCAGTGGCAAGCTATGCCGGCGGGCTGTCGGGGCTGGGACCTTGGGACTGGCGGGCGGTCTGGTTCACCCTGTGGCAGGCCGCCGTCTCGGCCACGCTTTCGGCGATACTGGCGATCCCGGTGGCCCGGGCGCTGGCCCGGCGGCAGTTTCCGGGCCGTTCGGTGCTGGTCACGCTTCTGGGCGCGCCCTTCATCCTGCCGGTGATCGTGGCGATCATGGGGCTGATCTCGGTCTTTGGCCGGAACGGGCTTCTGAACGAGGGCTTCCGCGCCCTCGGCCTGCCCGAGATCAGCATCTACGGCTGGCAGGGGGTGATTCTTGCCCACGTCTTCTTCAACCTGCCCTTGTCGGTGCGACTGGTACTGCAGGGCTGGCAGGCCATTCCCGCCGAACGCTTCCGGCTGGCCGAGAGCCTCGGTTTCGCGCCCGGCGACGTCGCCCGGCATCTGGAACGCCCAATGCTGCGGGCGGTGCTGCCCGGCATCTGGCTGGCGGTGTTCCTGGTCTGCCTGACCAGCTTTGCCGTGGCGCTGGCGCTCGGGGGCGGGCCGAAGGCCACGACGGTTGAACTGGCGATCTATCAGGCCTTCCGCTTCGATTTCGAGATGGGCCGCGCGGCGACGCTGGGGCTGGTGCAGGTGGGGCTGTGCCTTGGCGCCATGGCTCTGGCCAGCCGGTTCACCATCCCCTCGGGTTTTGGTGCCGGCATGGACAGCACGGCCTCGCTGCGCGGTCCGGCTGGCTGGCGGCGTGGCGGCGATGCGCTGGTGATTGCGCTGGCGGCGGGCTTCCTGCTCTGGCCAATGCTGACGGTCATCCTCGCCGGCCTGCCGCGCCTTCCGGCGCTGGAGACGACGGTCTGGGCTGCGGCGGGACGTTCGGTCATCATGGCGCTGGTCTCGGCGCTGCTGACGCTGGCGCTGGGGCTGGTCTTGTCGCTGGACATCGCGCGAGGACGCGCAGGATGGCCAGCCCGGCTGATCGAGGCTGCCGGAATGCTGCCGATCATCGCCTCGCCGCTGGTCCTGGGCACCGGATTGTTCCTGATCCTGCGGGTCTGGATCACGCCGGGGCAATTGGCGCTGCCGGTGACGGTGGCGATCAATGCGATCATGGCGCTGCCCTTCGCCCTGCGCGCGCTGATCCCGGCGGCGCGGGTGCTGGAACAGGATTACGGACGGCTGGCGGCCTCGCTGGACCTGCGGGGCTGGGCGCGGTTGCGCCATCTGACCCTGCCGCGTCTGGCCCGGCCCTTGGGCTTTGCCGGCGGGCTGGCGGCGGCGCTGGCGATGGGTGATCTAGGGGTCATCACGCTGTTCGCCAGCGACCAGCCGACTTTGCCCCTGAAGCTTTTCCAACTGATGACCGCCTATCGCATGGCCGATGCCGCGGGATGTGCGGTGCTACTGATGGCGATCAGCTTTGCCCTCTTCTGGGCCTTTGACCGGGGAGGGCGGTTGAATGCTTGAGTTTCGCGGAGTGCGGCTGGCGCTTGGTGATTTCCGCCTGTCTGCCGATCTGACCGTCGGGGCCGGGGCGCGGGTGGCGCTGATCGGGCCGTCGGGCTCGGGCAAGTCGACGCTGCTGGGGCTGATCTCGGGCTTCCTGATCCCCGATCAGGGGCAAGTGCTGTGGCAGGGGCGCGATCTGGCGCCACTGTCGCCGGGCAAGAGGCCGGTCTCGGTGCTGTTCCAGGACCAAAACCTGTTTCCGCATCTGAGCGTCGGGCAGAATGTCGGCCTTGGGTTGCGTCCCGATCTGCGGCTGTCACCGGCCGAGCGGGATCGGGTTGCAGGCGCACTGGCACGGGTCGGGCTGCAGGACATGGCCGACCGCCGACCGGCGCAGCTCTCGGGCGGCCAGCAAAGCCGGGTGGCGCTGGCCCGGGTGCTGCTGCGGGCGCGCCCGATCCTGCTTCTGGACGAACCCTTCGGCGCGCTTGGACCGGCGCTGAAGGACGAGATGCTGGACCTGCTGGCCGAGATTGCCGGGCAGACCGACGCCACGGTGCTGATGGTCTCGCATGATCCCGATGACGCGCGCCGCTTTGCCGCCGAGACCATCGTGATCCATGACGGCCGTGCCGATCCGCCCGTGCCGACCGGTGCGCTACTCGATGATCCGCCGCCGGATCTGAAAGCCTATCTGGGAGGATAGATGGACGAGCATTGCGCCCGGCAGGAGTTTCGCCCCATCATGCGGCGAAAAGCGGAAAGGAAGCGGATGAAACGGTTGCTCATCACGGGGGCAGCGGGCGCGCTGGGGCAGATGTTGCGGGAACGGCTGGCGCCGATGGCCGAGGTGCTGCGGCTGTCGGACATCGCGGATCTGGGCCGGCCGGCGAAGAACGAGGAAGTCTTCAGCTGCGATCTGGCCAACGAAGAGGCGGTGTTCGACATCGTCGCCGATTGCGACGGCATCGTGCATCTGGGCGGCGTTTCGGTCGAGCGGAGCTTTGACCAGATCTCGCCGGCGAACCTGCGCGGGGTCTATAACCTCTACGAGGCGGCGCGGGTGAACGGCATGCCGCGCATCCTTTTCGCCAGCACCAACCACACCATCGGCTACTACAAGCAGGACCAGCGCCTGCACGCCAGCGACCCGGTGCGGCCCGACGGGCTTTACGGCGTCTCCAAGGTCTTTGGCGAGGCAATGGCGCGGATGTATTACGACAAGTTCGGTCAGGAAACGGCGATCGTCCGCATCGGCTCGTGCACGGCCGAGCCGCAGGACTGGCGGGCCTTGGGAAGCTGGTTCAGCCATGACGATTTCGTCTCGCTGATCGGCACGGTGTTCCGCGTCCCGCGCCTTGGCTGCCCGATCATCTGGGGCGCGTCCAAGAACGATGCCGGCTGGTGGGACAATTCGGCGGCAGGCTACCTGGGTTGGGCGCCGCAGGACAATGCCGCCGACCACCTCGACCGGATCCAGTCCGAGGTGCCGCGCCCGGCGAAGAACGCGCCGGTCGCCGTCTACCAGGGTGGCAGCTTCACCGCCGAGCCGATTCACCGCGAGAAGAAGTAGTTCCGGACCCTTGAGGGCCTGACCGGACGCCAAATCAGAAGATCGCGCCTCAACTGGGGCGCGATCTTCTTCATTTTGTGCAAAACTCGGGCAGGGCGCCGCGTTTTCCCCGCATCTTTCCCGCGGACATCGAGGTTTTTGCAGGGCTGGCACATAAATGGTATACCAGAATTGCGGAAACCATGTTAGACGGCGTGCCATCGCAGAGGAGGACTGACGAGAATGACCATCAAGAAAACCATGATCTGCACCGCTGCCCTGATCGGACTGGCCGTGCCGGCGGCAGCCGAAACGCTGCGGATTCAAACGCATTACGCCCCCGAGACCACCTCGGGCAAACTGGCGCAGGGCTTTGTTGACCAGGTTGCCGCCGATTCGAACGGCGATCTGACCATTGAAATGTTCTATTCATCCTCGGTGGTGAAGACGGTCGAGACCTTTGACGCCGCTGCCAACGGCATTCTCGATTGCGACATGACCGGCGGCGCCTACCAGACCGGCAAGAACCCCGCCTTCCAGTTCGTCGGCGACATCATGGGCGGCTATGACGTGCCGCAGCAGCAATATGACTGGCTGAAGCAGCCGGGCAATATCGAGCTGGTGCAGGCGCTCTACAACCAGTACGGGATGCAGTTCATCGGCTGGTGGATGTATGGACAAGAGGCGCTGGCCTCGTCGAAGCCGCTCGACAATCTCGCCAGCCTGAAGGACTGGAAATTCCGCTCGCCCCCGGGGATGGAGACCGAGATCTTCGCAAAGCTCGGTTCGAAGCCGGTGGTGATGGATTTCACCGAGGTCTTCACCGCGCTGGAAACCGGCATCATCGACGGGGCCGATGCCTCGGCCATCTCGAACAATGTGGGCCTTGGTCTCTATGACGTGGTGAAGAACGCCACCTATCCGGGATTTCACTCGATGCCCGCCGACCACCTGGCCTGCAACAAGACCAAATGGGACAGTCTGACCGACGAGCAGCGCGCCGTGGTGCAGAAGGCGATGGACGACCTGTCGATCCGCTCGGCCGAGACCTTCGCCGCCGCCAACGAGGAAGCGGCCAAGGCGCTGACCGAGAAGGGCATCCATATTTCGGACTGGTCGCAGGAAGACCGCGCCGGCTTCCGCAAGGCGGCGCAGGATACCTGGCAGGAATGGGCGGCCAAGACGCCCGAGGCCAAGTCGCTGGTCGACAGCCACATCGCCTACATGAAGGAAATCGGTCTGATCACCGAATAATCCGGCTCGCGCGGCGCGGCCCGGAAGTGGGCCGCGCCATGTTTTTCCCGTGAAAGGACATGGCGATGCAACCTGCGATGCGCTTTGGCAAGGACATGATGTGGCCGGCGATCTTCGTCGCGGCGATGATGTGGGTGATCTGGTATTTTCCGCGCTTCATCGTCTCGATGGGCAAGGCCAATGACAATCTTCTGTCAAAATACCAGTCCGCCGGGCTGATCGACTATGTCTTCGCGCTGGTCGCGCTGGTGGCGCTGGTCATGGGCATCCGCACCGCCCGCGCCACCAAGGGCGAGATCGAGCTGCGCAGCAGCTTCGACCGTTTCGCGCTGTTCGTGTCGCGCGTGACCATGCTGATCCTGACCGGCGTGGTCGGCGTCATGTTCTTCGAAGTGGTCGCCCGCTATGTCTTCGAGCGTCCGACGCTCTGGGCAAACGAGACCTCGCTGTGGATGGCGGGGTTCATCTACCTGCTCTCGGGCCTCTATGCGATGCAACAGCGCTCGCATATCTCGATCTACCTCGTCTATGACCAGATGCCGCGCGGCCTGCAGCGGGTCTGCGACCTGATCTCGACCGGGCTGATCTGCCTGTTCGCGCTGGCGATCCTCTGGGGGTCATGGACCGAGGCCGCACAGAAATTCATGCGGTGGGAGACCTTCGGCACCGCCTTCGACCCTCCCTTGCCGGCGACGATGAAGATCATGGTGATCTTCGCCACGCTGGCCATCGCGGCGCAGGCCGTCGCCAACCTGATCGTCGACTGGCATCGCGGCCCGGAGAGCCATGGCGTCGTGGATGAAAGCGAAGTCGGCGAGATGATCGAATCCGCCCAGCACCAGTTCGACCACTCCAAAAGGGCGTAATTCATGGATATCTCGACGATCTCGATCATCCTTCTGGGTGCGCTTTTCCTGCTCTTGATCATCGGTATGCCGCTTGGCCTCGCCTCCGGCGTGCTGGGCGTCGCGGTGCTGGTGATGAAATTCGGCCCGACGCTGCTGTTTGCCGATTTCGGCAGCGGGCCGCTGAACATCATCGGGCAACGCATCTACGGCATCCTGACCGATTACGTCCTGATCTCGGTGCCACTCTTCATCCTGATGGCGAACCTCCTCGAACGCTCGGGCATCGCCGCCGAGATGTACAATTCGCTGAACGTCTGGCTGAACCGCACCCGCGGCGGCATCGCGCTGGTCACTTCGATCATGGCCGTCATCATGGCCGCCATGTCGGGCATTATCGGCGGCGAGGTCGTGCTGCTGGGCCTGATCGCGCTGCCGCAGATGCTGCGGCTCGGCTATAACCGCAACCTCGCCATCGGCACCATCTGCGCCTCGGGTTCGCTTGGCACCATGATCCCGCCCTCGATCGTGCTGATCATGTACGGCATGATCACCGAGACCTCGATCAAGGCGCTGTTCACCGCCAGCTTCCTGCCGGGCTTCGTGCTGGCGAGCTTCTATCTGATCTACATCTTCGTCCGTGTCCGCCTGCATCCCGAGGATGCGCCGCTGCCACCCCCGGTTCCGGGCGAGCCGATGGGGTCCGAGAAGGCCGCGCTGTTCGGCACCTTCCTGCTGACCCTGCTGGCCGGTGGCACCGGGGCGCTGGCGCTGCGGGCGATCTTCCTGACCGTCACCGGGCAGAATGCCGTGGTGACGGGCGTTGATCCGATCGCGCTTGGCACACCGGCCCATGCGCTCTGGCTCAGCATCATCGCGCTGGCCGCCATCGCCGTGATCCTTTTCGTCTGCGGGCGTGAGCGTCTGGCTGTCTCGTGGGGCATGGGCAAGGGCATGGTCGCGCCGCTGATCGTCATCGGTGTCGTGCTCGGCTCGATCTACGGTGGCGTCACCGGCATCACCGAGGCCGCCGGCATGGGCACCATCGCCGTCGCCGTCATCGCCACGCTGCGCGGCGAGATGACCATGGATCTGCTGACGGAATCGCTGAAGCGCACGCTGAAGGCCACCGGCACGATCCTGTGGGTGACGATCGGCGCCACCGCGCTGGCCGGGGCCTATACCATCGTCGGCGGCCCGAACTATATCGCCAGCACCATCATCGGCTCGGACATGCCGACCATGGTCGTCATCCTGATCATGATGCTGATCTTCCTCGTTCTTGGCATGTTCATGGACTGGGTTGGCATCGTGCTTCTGGTCATCCCGGTCTTCCTGCCGATCATCAGCCAGCTGCCGATCGAGGAGATCGGTTTCATCGGCCAGATCGCGCCGGAGCATCTGGCCATCTGGTTCGGCGTGGTCTTCTGTATGAACATGCAGGTCAGCTTCCTCTCGCCGCCCTTCGGTCCGGCCGCCTTCTACCTGAAGTCGGTGGCTCCGCCCGACATCTCGCTGACCGACATCTTCAAGGGGTTCCTGCCCTTCATCTGCCTGCAGCTTCTGGCCCTGTCGATCCCGCTGATCTGGCCGAATATCGTCTCTCTCTTCCTCTGAAGGCACCACCGACATGACCCGTATCGTGATCCTCGACCCCGCCGACAATGTCGGCACCGTCACCGGCGCGCTGGCCAAGGGGGAGCAGGGGGCCAATGCCGCCATCCCGCGCGGCCACAAGATCGCGCTGGCCGACATCCCGAAAGGGGCCGAGGTCACGAAATACGCGCAGGTCATCGGTTGGGCCTCGGAGGAGATTGCCAAGGGCGATCATGTTCACACCGAGAATGTCGAGTTTCGCAACATCAGCCATGAACATGTCTTCGGGGTGAACCTGCGCCCGGCGGCCACGCCGGCGAAGATGGACCGTTTCATGGGCTATCGCCGCCCGAATGGCCGGGTCGGAACGCGGAACTTCATCGCCATCCTGACCTCGGTCAACTGCTCGGCCACGGCGGCGCGGCAGATCGCGGCGCATTTCACCCCCGAGAAGCTGGCCGATTACCCGAATGTCGATGGCGTCACCGCCTTCGTCCATGGCACCGGCTGCGGCATGGCCGGGTCCGGTGACGGGTTCGAGGCGCTGCAGCGCGTCATGTGGGGCTATGCCAGGAACCCGAATGTCGGCGCGGTGCTGATGGCGGGTCTGGGCTGCGAGATGAACCAGATCGACTGGCTGATCGAAGCCTATGGCCTGACCCCCGGCCCGCTGTTCCAGACGATGAACATCCAGGACGTGGGCGGCTTGCGCAAGACCATCGAGCTGGGCGTGAAGAAGGTCGAGGCGATGCTGCCCCTCGTCAACGCCGCCGAGCGGACGGAATGCCCGGCGAGCGAGCTGATGGTGGCGCTTCAATGCGGCGGCTCGGACGCCTGGTCGGGGATCACCGCCAACCCGGCGCTTGGCTATGCCTGCGACCTGCTGGCCGGTCAGGGCGCGACCGGGGTTCTGGCCGAAACGCCCGAGATCTATGGCGCCGAACACCTGCTGACCCGCCGCGCGGCCAGCCCCGAGGTCGGCGAGAAGCTGCTCGGCCTGATCTCGTGGTGGGAGGATTACACCGCCCGCAACAAGGGCAGCATGGACAACAACCCCAGCCCCGGAAACAAGAAGGGCGGCCTGACCACCATCCTCGAAAAGTCACTGGGCGCGGCGGCCAAGGGCGGCACCACGCCGCTGAACGGCGTCTACAAATATGCCGAGCCGGTGACGGCGCGGGGTTTCACCTTCATGGACAGCCCTGGCTATGATCCGGCCTCGGTCACCGGCCAGATCGCCTCGGGCTGCAACCTGGTGGCCTTCACCACCGGGCGCGGTTCGGCCTTTGGGTCGAAACCATCGCCCTCGATCAAGATCGCCACGAATAGCGAGATGTATGGCAGGATGACCGAGGATATGGACGTGAATGCCGGCCGCATCCTGACCGGCGAGGCGACGGTGGAAGAGGTCGGGCGCGAGATCTATGAACTCCTGTTGCGCATCGCCTCGGGCGAGAAGTCGAAATCCGAGGCGCAGGGTCTGGGCGATTACGAGTTCGTGCCCTGGCAGATCGGCGCGGTGATGTAGCCCACCGATGCCGACCAGTGCCGAAATCCTCGCCCGGCGGCTGAGGCCGAAGGGCGATGATCCCGACGCCGCCGACCGTCTGGCCGGGATCGCCATCTTCACCTGTGCGGTGGCGCTGTTTGCCGTGGTCGATACCTCGGCCAAATGGCTGATCCTTGCCGGCGTGCCGACGCTGACCGTGGTCTTCGTGCGCTATTTCGGCCATCTGGCGCTGATCCTCGCCGTGACCCTGCCGCGCGACGGGCTGAAAAGCTTCCGCTCGGTGAACCCGAGGCTGCAATTCTTCCGCTCGATGTGCCTGCTCGGCTCGACGCTGTTGAACTTCACCGCGCTCAGCTTTCTGCCGCTGCCGGTGGCGATCTCGATCATGTTCGCCGGGCCGATCTTCGTGACGCTGCTGTCGATGCAGCTTCTGGGCGAGCCGGTGACGCGGGCAAGGCTCGCGGCGGTGGGGTTTGGCTTCCTGGGCGTGCTGGTCGTGGTCCAGCCCTGGGGCGGGGCGTTTCACCCGGCCATGCTGATCTCGATCTGCGCCATGCTCTGCGCCTCGATGTATTTCATCCTGACCCGCCGGCTGTCGAACGAATCGACCATCACCCACCAGATCTGGTCGGGGGGCGTTGCGACGGTGGTGCTGCTGCCGATCCTGCTTCTGCACTGGGAATGGCCGCAGGGGGTGCTGGAATGGGTGGTCTTCGTGCTGATCGGCCCGGTGGCGCTGGCTGCGCATACGCTGGTGGTGCAGGCGCATCAGAAGGCGCGGGCCTCGGTTCTCGCGCCGGTGGTCTATCTGCAGCTGATCTTCGTCAGCATCACCGGCTATCTGGTCTTTGGCGATATCCCGGGCCTCAGCGTCATCACGGGCGGCGGAATCATCATCGCCGCCGGGCTGTGGCTCAGGCAGATCGAGCGGGCGAGCGCGCGTTAATCGGCGCGCGTTAGTCAGCACCTGAACCGGCGCCGAAATGCGCCTCGATATTGCCCAGCATTCCGGTCATGTGATTGTCGATATGGCGGCGGATCTCGGCCGGGTCGCGACGGCTCAGCGCCTCGATCATTCCGGCATGATCGCCAAGCGTCCGGTTCATGTCATGGCGCTGTCGCGCCGAGAGAAAGCGGATGCGCCAGAGCCGCTGCAGATATTCCTGATGGGTCCGGGCCAGCGCGGCATTGTGGCTGGCGGCGACGATGGCCGAGTGCATCGCCATGTCCAGCCCGAAGACATCGACCTTGTCGCCGCTGTCATAAAGCTCGGCCACTTCGCGCGCCTGTTCGCGGATGCGGTCGATTTCCGCGTCCGTGGCGTTGCGGCAGGCCAGTTCGCCCGACATCAGCTCCAGCATCCGCAAGACGGCGATCTCGTCGCGCACCTCGTCAAGGCTGGGTGCGGCGACGATGGGGCTGCGCAGCGGGCGCAGCGTGACCAGACCCTCCTTGGCGAGGATGCGCACCGCTTCGCGCAGCGGCGTGCGGCTGATCCCCAGCCGGTCGGCATTGTCGCGTTCCTTGATCTGGGTGCCGGGCGGCAGGTCGCCGTTCAGGATCTCGCGCCGCAGCTGGTCGGCGATGGCGGCGGGAATGGTGCGGTCCGCGCCATGATCCCCGCTCTGCGCTGACTCGGCGTCCATCATGGCGACCCTCCCGTGATGCGGTCAGTTGACCGGCGTTGACAATGCGGTCCCGTCCAGCCCCGCGCGCAGGTTCCGGCGCTGCAGATCGCCCATCGCCCCACGGGTCTCGACCGTTGCCGAGCCGATATGGGGGAGGGGGTAGAGGTTGTCCAGTTTGACCAGACGTTGATCCACCTTAGGCTCGCCCCGGAACACGTCCAGCGCCGCGCCGCGAATGGTGCCATCCGTCAGCGCCGCGATCAGCGCCTCTTCGTCGATGACGCTGCCGCGCGAGATGTTGACCACCACGCCATCGGACCCGAGCGCGTTCAGCACTTCCGCATCGACCAGCCCCTGCGTCGCCGGGCCGCCAACGATGGCGATGACCAAGTCATCCACCGCCCCGGCCAGCTCGACCGGATCGGCGTGATAGGTCCAGCCCATCGGCGCGTCCTTGGGGCTGCGCGACTGGTAATGGATCTCGGATTTGAAGGCGGCGAGCCGGTCGGCGATCTCGCGGCCAATGCGACCCATGCCAAGGATGCCGATGCGCCGCCCCGACATCTTGCGCCCTAGCGCCAATTCGCCCTTTGCCGCCCAATCGCCGCTGCGAACAAGGGCCGCGCCGGGTTCAAAGCGGCGGTTCAGCGCGATCAGCAGGCCCACCGCCAGATCGGCCACATCGTCATTCAGCACATCGGGGGTGTTTGTGACCTTGATGCCGCGAGCACTGGCCGCAGCCACGTCGATGGCGTCATAGCCCACGCCGAAATTGGCGATCACCTTCAGCCCCGGCAGCTTGTCCATCTCGGCTGCACCGAAGGGTGTGCCACCGGCATAGGCGAGGCCGCGGATGCCTGCCCGCTCGGACTCGGTCAGCGTCTCGATCTCGTCCGGTCGGGCCAGCAGCTTTGCGCCGAAATCCTCGCGCAGCGCGGTGGCGTCGCGGTCGAGATAGGGGCCGATGGCCAGCGTATCCGTCATGTCCTGTTCCTTCACAGCGAGGCGGTGATGCCGCCATCCACATAGAGCGTTGTGCCGTTGACGAAGCTCGAGGCCGCCGACGACAGGAAGATCGCCGCGCCGACCAGTTCCGGCAATTGCCCCCAGCGACCGGCGGGGGTGCGCTTGGCCAGCCAGGCGCTGAAATCGGCATCGGCAACCAGCGCGGCATTCAGCGGCGTGTCGAAATAGCCCGGTGCAATGGCATTGCAGTTCAGCCCGTATTTCGCCCAATCGGTCGCCATGCCCTTGGTCAGGTTCGCCACTGCGCCCTTGGTGGCGGTATAGGGGGCGATGCCGGGGCGGGCGAGCGCGCTCTGGACGCTGGCGATGTTGACGATCTTGCCGGCGCCGCGTGCGATCATGTGGCGCGCGACGGGTTGCGCCACGTTGAAGACGCTGGCGATATTCGTCTGTAGCAGCCGCTGGAAGGCTCCCGCCGGGAACTCCTCCAGGGGCGCACGGTGCTGCATGCCCGCATTGTTGATGAGGATGTCGATGGCGCCACTCTCGGCTTCGAACCCGTCCACGGCGTCGCAGGCGGCGGCGTGATCGGTCACGTCGAAGGGCAGGGTGGCCACGTCGAATCCGTCAAGGCGCAGCAGGTCGGCGGCTTCCTCGAGCTTCACCGCATCGCGGCCGTTCAGCACGATCGAGGCCCCCGCTGCCGCCAGCCCCTGCGCCAGCGCCAGACCGATGCCCTGCGACGAGCCAGTGATCAGCGCCCGCTTGCCGCTGAGGTCGAAAAGCGACAGGCTCATCTCAGCCCCGCCCGATGAAGGGCATCTTGGTCGCCATCACGGTCAGGAACTGGATATTCGTCCCCTCGGGCTGGGTCGCCATGTAGAAGACCGACTCGGCCACGCGCTGCGCATCCATCATCGGCTCGGCCTTGATCGAGCCATCGGCCTGCGGCACGCCGGATTGCATCCGCTCCGCCAGCTTGGTCAGGGCATTGCCGATATCCACCTGCCCGCAGGCGATATCAAAGGGACGCCCGTCCAGCGAGATCGCCCGGGTCATGCCCGTCACCGCATGTTTCGAGGCGGTATAGGCGATCGAGCCGGGCCGCGGCACATGGGCCGAGATCGAGCCGTTGTTGATGATCCGCCCGCCTTGGGGCTCCTGCGCGCGCATCACCCGGAAGGCCGCGCGGGCGGCCAGGAACATCCCGTTCAGGTTCACGTCGATCACCTTGCGGAAATCGTCGGGGTCGATCTGGTCGGGCGTGTTCGCCGGGATATTGGTGCCGGCATTGTTGAACAGGGCATCCACCCGGCCCCATTTGGCGACCACCTGGTCGAAGGCCGCATCCACCGCCGCCGCGTCGGTCACGTCGCAGGGCAGGGCCAGCGCATCGGAATCGGCGCCCGCCACCTCGCGCAGCTGATCCTCGCGCCGCCCGATCAGGCCGACGCGCCAGCCATTCGCCAGGAAATGCTCGGCCGTGACGCGGCCGATGCCGCTGCTGGCGCCGGTGATGATGATGGTCTTCGGATCCGCCATGGTGGTTCCTCCTCAATGCCCTCAGTGATTGTCGCGCGGCAGGCTTTTCGCCACCTTGTGATAGGCCGTCGCCAGTTCCAGACAGCCTCCATCGGCCAACTGCCCGACATGCTTGCGATAGATCTCTTGCCAGGGTGTCTGGTTCACCAGTTCCGGCGCGTGCCACGCATCGCGGCGGCGCTGCCATTCGGCCTCGTCCACCAGCGCGTTCATGGTCCGCGCGTTCAGGTCGAGCCGCACCCGGTCGCCGGTCTCGAGGAAGGCCAGGCCACCGCCGACCACGGATTCCGGGCTGGCGTTCAGGATCGAGGGGCTTTCCGAGGTGCCCGATTGCCGCCCGTCGCCCACGGTCGGCATGTGGTTGATGCCCTGCTTGATCAGCGCATCCGGCGGCTGCATGTTCACCACCTCGGCGCTGCCCGGATAGCCGACGCAGCCGACATTGCGGATGAACAGGATGCAGTTCTCGTCGATGTTGAGCGCCGGGTCGTTGATCCGGTCGTGGTAATCCTCGGGGCCCTCGAAGACGATGGCGCGGGCCTCGTGGATGCCCTCCTGCCCCGGTTCCGACAGGAAACGCTGGCGGAAATCGGGCGAGATGACGCTGGTCTTCATCAGCGCCGAGTCGAAGAGATTGCCCGAGAGGACGAGGAAACCGGCATTCGGTCGCAGCGGCTCCGCAACCGTGCGGATCACGTCCAGATCGCCGCTGTCCCAGCCCGTCAGGTTTTCGCCCATGGTCTTGCCGGTCGCGGTCATCGCCGCGTCCCGGATCAGCCCGGCCTTGCGCAATTCGCCCATCACCGCCGGCACGCCGCCGGCGCGGAAGAAGCTTTCGCCCAGATACTCGCCCGCCGGCTGCATGTTCAGCAGCAAGGGCACCTCGAACCCGATGGTCTCCCAGTCCTTCACGTTCAGCTCGACCCCGGCATGGCGGGCGATGGCCTGCAGATGCGGCGGCGCATTGGTCGAGCCGCCGATCGCCGCGTTGACGACGATGGCGTTCTCGAAGGCTTCGCGGGTCAGGATGTCACTGGGCTTCAGGTCGTCCAGCACCATCTGCACGATGCGCTTGCCGGTCTCGTAGGCCATGTTCATCCGCTCGCGGAAGGGGGCGGGGATGGCGGAATTGCCGGTCAGCGTCATGCCAAGCGCCTCGGCCATGGCATTCATGGTGCTGGCGGTGCCCATGGTGTTGCAATGGCCAAGGCTGGGGGCCGAGGCGCAGACCCGGCTGATGAACTCGTCATAGTCGATCTTGCCCTCGGCCAGAAGCCGGCGGCTTTCCCAGACAATCGTGCCCGAACCGGCGCGCTTGCCCTTCCACCAGCCGTCCAGCATCGGCCCGCCATTCAGCGCGATGGCCGGAATGTCGACGGTCGCCGCGCCCATCAGCATGGCGGGCGTGGTCTTGTCGCAGCCGGTGGTCAGCACCACCCCGTCGATCGGATAGCCGTGCAGCACCTCGACCAGCGACAGATAGGCGAGGTTGCGGTCCAGCGCCGCCGTGGGCCGCTTGCCGGTTTCCTGGATCGGATGGACCGGGAACTCCATCGGGATCCCGCCGCCGTCGCGGATGCCCGCCTTGATCCGGTCGATCAGGAAGACATGGATCTTGTTGCAGGGGGCAATGTCGCTGCCGGTCTGGGCAATGCCGATCACCGGGCGCTCGGATTGCAGTTCTTCGCGCGTGTAGGCCTGATTCTGGTAGCGTTCCAAGTAAAGCGCGGTCATGCCGGGATTGTTCGGATTGTCGAACCATTCCTGGCTGCGGAAGCGTTTGTGGGCGCGTGTATCCGACATGGTTTCCTCTCCCGAACCGGCGAATTGCCAAAGCTTGAAATTTTGGTATACCATTTTGAGAAGCGCGTAAAGCGCAACCATGACCGCGCCCGAGGAGGAATTCGCATGACCCCTGCCACCCACCTGCCCGAAACCGGGATCTTCACCGGGCGCATCTGGCGGCCGGGCGTCGGCCCGACGCTGGTGGCGCTGCGCGAGGGCGCGGTCTTCGACGTCACCTCACCCGCGGTGCCGACCATGCGCGACTTGTTGGAACTGGACGATCCGGTGGGCTGGCTGGCTGCGATGCCGGGCGAGCGGGTCTGCGATCTTGCCGATCTCGAAGGCGAAACGGATGATCCCGATGCGCTGCGGCTGATCTCGCCCGCCGATCTGCAGGCGATCAAGGCCAGCGGCGTCACCTTTGCCGAATCGATGGTCGAGCGGGTGATCGAGGAACGCGCCGCCGGCAATCCCGACCTTGCCGCCGAGATCCGCGCCCGCATCGGCGCGCGCGTGGGCGACAATCTTCGCGGCATAGTCCCCGGCTCGGACCGCGCCTCTGAGGTCAAGCGCGCGCTGCAGGAAGAGGGCCTCTGGTCGCAATATCTCGAAGTGGGTATCGGCCCGGATGCCGAGGTCTTCACCAAATGCCAGCCCATGGCCTCGGTCGGCTGGGGCGCGCGGGTCGGGCTGCACCCGATCAGCCGCTGGAACAATCCCGAACCCGAGATCGTGCTGGCGGTGGACAGCCAGGGCCGGATCAAGGGCGCGACGCTTGGCAATGACGTGAACCTGCGCGATGTCGAGGGACGCTCGGCGCTGCTTCTGGGCAAGGCCAAGGACAACAACGCCAGCGCCGCCATCGGGCCGTTCGTCCGGCTGTTCGATGCGGGCTATGGGCTGGAGGACGTGCGGCAGGCAGAACTGACGTTGCGGGTCGAGGGCGCGGACGGGTTCGTGCTGGACGGGCGGTCGTCGATGAGCCGGATCAGCCGCGATCCCGCCGATCTGGTCAGCCAGACGCTGGGGCGGCATCACCAGTATCCCGACGGGATGATGCTCTATCTCGGCACGCTCTTCGCTCCGACGCAGGACCGCGATGCCCCGGGGCAGGGCTTCACCCATCACCCGGGCGATCTGGTGACGATCAGCGAGCCGGGGCTGGGGGCGCTGGTGAACCGGGTGGCGCTGTCGACCGAATGCCCGGAATGGCGCTTCGGCACGGCGGCGCTGATGCGCAATCTTGCCGCACGCGGCTTGCTGGCAACGGCTTGAACTTCCCCGCATCCGGCGAATAACGTATACACTATTCATGGCCGGGCAACGGCAGGAGGAGTGTAGGATGCAGGTTCTGATTCTGGGGGCCGCCGGCATGGTCGGCCGCAGGCTGGCGCAGCATCTGCTGGCAAGCGGCAGGCTGGGCGACCAGCCCGTCAGCCGCATCACCGCCTTCGACATGGTGCCCGCCGATCTCGAGGCCGGGGCTAGTGGCATCGACCTCAAGATCGTCACCGGCGATGTCTCGGACGAGGCCACCGTCCGCGCGCTGGTGGCGGATCGTCCCGATGTCATCTTCCACCTCGCCGCCGTGGTCTCGGGCGAGGCCGAGGCCAATTTCGACAAGGGCTATCGCATCAACCTGGATGGCACACGGCACCTGTTCGAGGCGATCCGGGCCGAGGCCGATTACCGCCCGCGCGTGGTCTATACCTCGTCCATCGCCGTCTTCGGCGCGCCCTTTGGTGACAAGATCGGCGACGAATTCCTGACCGCGCCGCTGACCAGCTATGGCACCCAGAAGATGATTGGGGAATTGCTGCTGAACGACTATTCCCGGCGCGGCATCTTCGACGGCATCGGTATCCGGCTGCCGACCATCGTGGTCCGGCCCGGCAAGCCGAACAAGGCGGCCTCGAGTTTCTTTTCCGGCATCATCCGCGAGCCGCTGGCCGGGGTCGAGGCCGATCTGCCTGTGGATGACGATGTGCGCCACTGGGTCGCCAGCCCCGATTCCGCCGTCGGCTATCTGGTTCATGGCGCGACCATGGACCTTGAACCCGTCGGCCCGCGCCGCTGCCTGACCATGCCGGGCCTGTCGGTGACGGTGGCCGAGATGCTGGCGGCGCTGCGTGATGTGGCGGGCGAGGATGTCGCGGCGCGGGTTCGGCGCAAGCCGGACGAAACCATCCGCCGGATCGTTGCCGGCTGGCCGCGCGATTTCGACGCCACGCGGGCGGCGGAGCTGGGCTTTGTCACCGATGCCAGCTTCCACGACATCATCCGCGCCCATCAGCGCGAGACCGGCCATGGCCTCGCCTAGAAGCGGGGCGACCCGCCCCGGCGACCGCCGCGCCCGCTCGCGTCCCAGCCTGCAGGGCATCGCCGACCTGCCAGCCCGCGACCGAGCCTATCACGACCTGCGCTATCGCATCCTGACCGGGCGGCTGGCGCCCGGCACCACGCTGCTCGAAACCGAACTGGCGGCGCTCTTGTCGCTGTCACGGACACCGGTGCGCGAGGCGACGATCCGGCTGGCCGAGGAAGGGCTGATCGCCATCCGCCCGCGCCACGGCATCACCGTGCGCAGCCTGACGCTGAACGATGTGCGGGACATTCTGGATGTGCTCTCGGCGCTGGAGATCCGGGCGGTGGAACTGGTCGCGCGGCGGGGATTGGCGCGGGCGGATCATGACCGGCTGTTGCATCTGATGGACCGGATGGAGCGGGCGACCGAAGCCGGTGACATCGCGCAATGGTCAGAGATGGACGATGATTTCCATTCCACCGTCGCGGGGCTGTGCGGCAATGACCGGCTGTTGTCGACGCTGGACGAGTACTGGTCGCAGCAATACCGCCCGCGCATGATGATCGTGCCGTTGCGCCCCAAGCCCACGCAGTCGAATATCGAGCATCGCCGCATCGTCGAGGCACTGGCCGCCGGTGATGTCGAGGCGGCGCGGCTGGCCCAGCAGCAGCACCGCGCCCGCGCCGACCGCCAGCAGCTTGACCTGCTGCGCGACCGGCTGGCCGATGGCGCGGATCGTGCCTGACCCCTTTCGCACGCGGCCCGAAACCCCTAGATCGGCAGCATGACCGATTATGACGCACTCTCCGCCCGCATCCGGGCCCTGACCGAAGGCGAGACCGACGAGGTTGCGCTGATGGCAACGCTGGCCTGCGAATTGCATCAGTCGGATGACCGCTTCGACTGGACCGGTTTCTATCGGGTCGTCGCGCCGGAACTGCTGAAGATCGGCCCCTATCAGGGCGGTCATGGCTGTCTGGTCATCCCCTTTTCGCGCGGCGTCTGCGGAGCGGCAGCGCGAACGGGCGAGGTGCAGCTGGTGCCCGATGTCGACGCTTTTCCCGGCCATATCGCCTGCGCCAGCTCGACCCGGTCCGAGATCGTGCTGCCGGTCTGGGGCAAGGATCGCCGGCTGATCGGCGTGCTGGACATCGACAGCAATCTGCCCGACGCTTTCACTGCCGAGGATGCGCGGCGGCTGGAGGCGATTCTGCATGACACATTCGGCGGGCTCTGAGTTTTCCGGCTCCTGCCTCTGCGGGCAGGTGCGGTTCGAAGGCCAATGGGGCAGCGATCCGCTGCGCGCCTGCCATTGCGGGCAGTGCCGCCGCTGGTCGGGCCATGTCTGGGCCGCCGCCCTAGCCGACCGGCTGGAGATCACCGGCGAGGTGACATGGTTCCGCTCCTCCGCACAGGCCGAACGCGGCTTCTGCCTGACCTGCGGCTCGTCGCTGTTCTGGCACCGGCTGGGGTCGGACAAGATCGACGTGGCGGCGGGCTGCGTCGATGCGCCGACCGGGATCGTGCTCTCCGGGCATATCTATGTCGAGGACAAGGGCGATTACTACGCGATCGATGACGGTCTGCCGCAGGAAGAGCGCGAATGATCGAAGGCGCCTGTCTCTGCGGCGCGGTGCGCTTTTCCGGGCCGATTGAAAGCCGAGATGTCACCGCCTGCCATTGCGGCATCTGCCGGCGCTGGACCGGCCATGTGAACGCCGCCTTCCACATGGATGCGCCCCGGATCGAGGGCGACGTGCGCTGGTTCCGCTCCTCCGACCGGGCCGAGCGGGGGTTCTGCCCCACCTGCGGCTCGTCGCTGTTCTGGCGCGAACCGGGCGAGGCGGGGATGGCCGTCGCCGCCGGGGCGGTGTCGAACCCGACCGGGCTGCGGCTGGTCGGGCATATCCATGTCGAGGGCAAGGGCGATTACTACCAGGTCGCCGATGGCCTGCCGCAGCGAGGGCGCGAATGATCGCGGGTTCCTGCCTTTGCGGTGCCGTGCGCTTCTCGGGCCATCCCGAAACGCCGCATGTGATCGCCTGCCATTGCAGCCAGTGTCGGAAATGGTCGGGCCATGTCTGGGCCTCGTTCCACCTGACCAGCGCGCGGATCGAGGGTGAGGTGCGCTGGTTCCGCTCTTCCGATCACGCCGAGCGGGGGTTTTGCCCCAGCTGCGGCACCTCTCTGTTCTGGCGGCTCGAGGGGCGCGAGGTGCTGTCGGTTTCGGCCGGGGCGCTGACCGATCCGACCGGGCTGAACCTGGGCGAGCATATCTATGCCGCCGACAAGGGCGATTATTATGAGATCGCCGACAATCTGCCCCGCAAGGATCAGGATTGACCTTTCATCCGTTGCAAGAGATTCAGCGGTGAAACCTTCAAACCGGATGGGCTGAGATGATCTGGGACACCATCGCCAATATTCCGCTGGCGCAGTTGACGGCCTTCATCGCCGGTGGGCTGGTGTTGAATTTTGCGCCGGGGCAGGACGTGTTCTTCGCCAGTGCCTGCGGCATCCAGGGTGGACCGCGCGCCGGTGCGCTGGCCGGCTTCGGCGTGGGCTTGGGCGTGCTGTTCCACCTGACGCTGGCGACGGTCGGTCTGGGCGCGGTGGTCGCGGCCCATCCCGAGGCGCTGCTGGCGGTGAAATATGCCGGCGCGGCCTATCTGTTGTGGCTGGCATGGAAAAGCTGGAATGCCGGGCCGGTCGATCCGACCGCGCAGGCGGCGCGGCGGCCCTGGAACATCGTCCGCCGGGGCGCGCTGTCGAATATCCTGAACCCGAAGCCCGTGCTGTTCCTCTTGGCCTTCCTGCCGCAATTCACCAATCCCGCCTATGGCCCGATCTGGCAGCAGATCCTTGGCCTCGGTCTGATCTTCGCCTTTACTGGCACGCTGGTCACAATCGGCTATGGCGTGGTGGCGGGCTATGCCGGGCAGGTGCTGGGCCAGCGTCTGGGGCTGGTGAACAAGATCGCCGCGGTGCTGTTTGCAGGTCTGGCGCTGCGACTGGTCGCGAAGTGAGCTTTACCTACAGCCCGCCGTCCGATCCGCCCGAGGTGATCCATGCCGATCACGAAATTCTGGTGGTGTCGAAGCCGGCGGGTCTGTTGTCGGTGCCCGGTCGTGGCGAGGACAAGGCCGATTGCGCCATCGAGCGGCTGCGCGGCGCCTTTCCGACCATCCTTCTGGTGCATCGGCTGGATCAGGACACATCCGGGGTGATGATCTTCGGCTTGACGCCCCATGCGCAGCGGAACCTGTCGAAGCAGTTCGAGGATCGCAAGACCAAGAAGGCCTATGTCGCCCGTGTCGCCGGCAGGCTGGAGCCGAAGACCGGCAGGGTCGATCTGCCGCTGATCGTCGATTGGCCGAACCGCCCGCGCCAGAAGGTCGACCACGCCGAGGGCAAGCCGGCGCTGACCGAATGGCGGGTGATCCGGGCGGGCGATGACGAAACGCGGGTGCGGCTTTTCCCGCTGACCGGGCGCAGCCATCAGCTGCGCGTGCATATGGCCGAGACCGGCCATGCGATCCTGGGCGATCCGCTTTATGCGGCAGGCGCGGCGGCGGAGTTCCCGCGGCTGATGCTGCATGCCGAGAGTTTGCGGATCAAGCATCCCGACAGCGGTGTGCAGATGACGTTTACGGTGCCGGTGCCGTTCTAGGACGCTGCCCGATGCGCGGGCTGCAAGCCCGCCGGGCAGCGCCCGTCCGCCCCATCGGGCGGGCGCTTTGGTGACCACCCGCGCCGAACAGAAGTTCGACGTGGTGGCACCATAAACTGCAAGGTTCAACCGCCGGCAGCGCCCACCCGCGGACGGGCGCTGCCCTCCGTTCAGTCTATGCCCCCGGATACCAGTTGGCGATCACCACCTGCGAGCCCGAGCCCCCAGCCTCGACCAGGGTCTTGAAGGCCTGAACATCGCTGCCCTTGTGGTGATAGGGATAGACGAAGGCCGGCTTGAAGCCCTCGACCCCTGCTGCCGCCTGCTCGACCGTCATGGTATAGGGCAGGTTCATGGGCAGGAAGGCGACCTCGATGCCGGTCAGGGCCTTCATCTCGGGAATATCCTCGGTATCGCCGGCGATATAGACGCGCTTGCCACCAAGTGTCAGCACGTAGCCATTATCGCGCCCCTGCGGGTGATATTGCAGCCGGTCCTCGGTCAGGTTGTAGGCCGGTATCGCCTCGATGCCGATATCGCCTTGCATCGCCTGAGCGCCGTTCTCCATCGCCGTGGCGCGGGCCTTCAGCGCCTCGGGCAACATGGCATGGACGGCAGGGTTGGTGATGATCGGGGCGGCGCCGCCGATCCCCTCCAGCGTCGGCGCGTCATAGTGATCGCCGTGCTCATGGGTAATGAGGATCAGGCTGGCTGGCGGCAGCGCCGCATATTTCTCGGCCCCGCCCACCGGGTCGACCCAGATCACCCCGCCCGGCGTCTCGATCACCATCGAGGCGTGATCGACCGGGTGGATCACCACATTGCCGCCCTCGACGGCATAGGAATTGGCGTCTTGTGCAAAGACATGACGGGGCAGCGCGGCCATGCTCAGCGCGGCGGCGCCAAGCTTCAGGCTGGAACGGCGGGTCATCGGCATCTTCGGTCCTCCTGTTTTGCGGGTCGTCCTGGGGTTGCAGGCCCAACGCCCGCAAGCCGGGCAGGTTCCGGGCGGGTCTGCTGCGCCTTGTCGCCACCTGCCCGCTGGCCTAGACACATCCTGCAAACCGAGCGGGGGACAGCATGACGCATCTCTGGGTCCGGGCGGAAAACCGCCCCAACGAAGACCGGGTGGGTATCACCCCCGAAGGCGTAGCGGCGCTGATCGCCCAAGGCATGACTGTGACGGTCGAAGACAGCCCCAGCCGGGTCATTCAGATCGACGAATACCGCAAGGCCGGGGCCGAGATCGCCCCCGCCGGCGCCTGGGTCGATGCGCCGGACGAGGCGATCATCTTTGGCCTCAAGGAGCTGCCCGAGGATGGCACGCCGCTGAAGCACCGCCACATCATGTTCGGCCATGCCTTCAAGGGCCAGCCGGCGGGCCGGGTGCTGCTGAAGCGGTTCAAGGCCGGGGGCGGCAGCCTTTATGATCTCGAGTATCTGCTGGACGAGAACGGCCGACGGCTGGCGGCCTTCGGCTATTGGGCCGGGTTCGCCGGGGCGGCGGTCTCGCTGAAGGCCTGGGCGGCGCAGCAGCAGGGCGGCATCTGCGGGCCGGTGCGCAGTTGGCCCGACAAGGAGGCGATGATGACCGACCTGCGCGCGGCGCTGGACGGCACCGGACGCCCGCGCCCCTCGACCATCGTCATCGGCGCCAATGGCCGGGTGGGCACCGGCGCCAGCGACCTGCTGACGGCGATGGGCTGTTCGGTCACCAGATGGGACATGGCCGAGACCGCCAGCGGCGGACCCTTCCCGCAGATCCTGATGCACGGCGTCTTCATCAACGCCATCCTCGCCAATCCCGGCTGCCCGGTCTTCGTCCCGGCCGAGGCGGTGCATCCCGGCCGGGCGCTGTCGGTCATCGGCGACGTGGCCTGCGATCCGACCAGCGAGTTTTCCCCGATCAAGGTCTATGACCGCACGACCACTTGGGCCGAGCCGGTGCTGCGGGTGACTGATCACCCAGTTCTGGACGTGATGGCCATCGACAACCTGCCCTCGATGCTGCCGCGCGAAAGCAGCCTCGACTATGCCGCCCAGCTTCTGCCGGTGCTGAGCCGGCTTGACGCCATCGACGCCGGCCCCTGGGGCGGCGCGCGCGCGTTGTTCATCAAGCATCAAAGCGAGGTCTGACATGACCATCCACTGGATCGGCACCGGTCTTTCCGCCATTCCCGGCCTGCGCCGCCTGATCCGCGAGGGGCGGCCTGTCGTGGTGTGGAACCGCACCGAGGCCAAGGCCCGCGAGGCCGTGGGCGACCTGACCGACGACATCCGCGCCTATTCGCCCGAGGCGCTGGCGGGCGCGGTGACGAAGGGCGACATCATCGTCTCGATGCTGCCCGCCGATCAGCATGTGGCGCTGGCCCGGATGGCGATCGACAAGGGCGCGCGCTTCGTCAGCTCCAGCTATATCGCCCCCGAGATGGCGGCACTGGACGCGGCGGCGAAGGCGGCGGGCGTCGCGGTGGTGAACGAGGTCGGGCTGGACCCCGGCATCGATCACATCATGGCGCATGAGCTGGTGGCGGATTACCGGCAGATGGCCAAGCCCGGCGATGTCATAAGCTTCACCTCCTATTGCGGCGGCGTGCCGAAATACATCAACACCTTCCGCTACAAGTTCAGCTGGTCGCCGCTTGGCGTGCTGCGGGCGCTGCGCTCGCCGTCGAGATCGATCCGGGGCGGCGAGACCCGCGACGTGTCCCGGCCCTGGCTGGCGGTCGAAACCTATGACGCGCCCTTGCCCACGCCCGAACGGTTCGAGGTCTATCCCAACCGCGACTCGCTGCCCTTCCTGCGGCAATACGGCTTCGACCCGGCATGGCAGGTCGATGAGTTCGTCCGGGGCACCATCCGCCTGAAGGGCTGGAAGGAAGCCTGGACCCCGGTCTTCGAGGAGATCGAGACCTTGCAGGGCGAGGCGGGCGAGGCCCGGCTGCGCGCGATGGCCGAGGAATTCTGGCGCGCCAATGCCTATGCGCCGGGCGAGGCCGACCGGGTGGTGCTGTTCGTTGCGCTGAAGGCCGAACGGGATGGCAAGACCGTCTGGCACAAGGAATGGGTGCTCGACGCGCATGGCGACCGGGCGGGTTCGGCGATGGCCAAGCTGGTTTCCGTGCCAGTGGCGCTGGCGGTCGAGGCGGTGGCCGATGGCCGGATTGCGCCGGGGGTCCATGCCGCGCCCGAAGATCCCGAGCTGGTGGCGGGCTGGCTGGTCGAGGTCGGCCAGATCGCCCAGCATCTGGCCAAGGTGAACCACCTGAAGGCGTGAGCCAGCCAACGCAGATGTGAAGCGCCGGGCGGCGCAGGGGCCGGAACGGATCGATCCCGCATCGGTTGGATTCCCAAGTCATTGCCAAGGGAAGGTTCCGCCATGAAACGCATTGCCCTGACCGCCGCCTCGGCCCTTCTGGCAAGCGCCGCCTGCGCCCAGGATTTCAACAGCGAGGCGCCGAACGCCCCCGACCAGCAGCCCGCCTTCGAGGGCCAGACGCGCGCGCCGGTGCTGGCCGATGACCTGCGGCTTTCGACCGAGGCCGTGGCCGAGGGGCTGGAAAACCCCTGGGGCATGGCGGAGCTGCCGGGTGGTGAATGGCTGGTGACAGAGCGGCCGGGCCGGATGCGGCTGGTCGGGGCGGATGGCAGCCTGTCCGTGCCGATTACCGGCCTGCCCGAGGTCGACAACCGCGATCAGGGCGGGCTGCTGGACGTGGCCGTCGCCAATGATTTCGCCCAGACCCGCCGGGTCTGGTGGAGCTTCTCGGAGCCGCGCGAGGAGGGCAAGACCGGCACCGCGGTCGGCACCGGCACCCTCTCTGCCGATGGAACGGCGATGGAGGATGTGCGCGTCATCTTCCGGCAGCAGCCGGCCTGGGATTCGGCCATGCATTACGGCTCGCGGCTGGTCTTCGACAACGAGGGCGGGCTTTTCGTCACCACCGGCGAGCGTTCGCATCCCGAGCCGCGCCAGCTGGCGCAGGATGTGACCACGCATCTGGGCAAGGTGCTGCGGATCAGCCCGGATGGCGGCGCCGCGCCCGGCAACCCGGCGATCGAGGGCGGTCAGCCGGAAATCTGGTCCTATGGCCACCGCAACCTGCAGGCGGCGGCGCTGGCGCCCGACGGCACGCTCTGGACCGTCGAGCATGGGCCGCGCGGCGGGGACGAGTTGAATCACCCGCAGGCCGGCCGGAACTATGGCTGGCCGGTCATCACCTATGGTCAGGAATACAGCGGCGATCCCATCGGCGAGGGCCTGACCGCGCAGGAGGGGATGGAGCAGCCGGTCTATTACTGGGATCCGGTCATCGCCCCGAGCGGGATGGAGTTCTACCAGGGCGAGATGTTCCCCGAATGGCAGGGCGATGCACTGGTGGGAGGCATGGGCGCGCTGGCTCTGGTGCGGCTGGAACTTGACGGCGAACGCGTGACCGGCGAGGCGCGGCATCTGCAGAATATCGGACGGGTCCGCGATGTGGATGTGGACCGCGACGGGGCGGTGATGCTGCTGATCGACGATCCCGAGGGCAGCATGATCCGCGTGACACGGGGCGACTAGCTGCGCCCCGGTTCGGCGTCTGGCGTCTGGCGTCTGGCGGTTGGCGTCGCGGCGTGGCATTGCTGCGGCTGTAGTTTGACGAGGGTTTTTCATGTTGCGAGTTACCGGAACGGTTCTGTCTCTGCTCTGCCTTGGCCCGGCCATGGCGCAGGACTTCAACGATACTCCGCCCAATGCGACGGCTCAGTCCCCCGCCTTCGTGGGCCAGACCCGCGCGCCGCTGCTGACCGACGAGATCCCGCTGGAAACGACCGCGGTGGTCGAGGGGCTGGAACATCCCTGGGGCATGGCTGAACTGCCGGATGGAAGCTGGCTGGTCACAGAGCGCCCGGGCCGGCTGCGGCTGGTTTCCCCGGAAGGTGCGCTGTCGGCGCCGATCACAGGCCTGCCGGAGGTCGATCCGCGCGGGCAGGGCGGTTTGCTGGACGTGGTTGTCAACGATGATTTCCCCGAGACCCGCCGCGTCTGGTGGAGCTTTGCCGAACCGCGCGCCAAGTGGAAAAGCCTGATCCGTGGCCGCAACTACGCCGCCAGCCGCACCGCCGTCGCCACCGGAACCCTGTCCGAGGACGGCACCACCATCGAGAATGCCGAGGTAATCTTCCGGCAGGACCCGGCCTGGCATGGCAATTCGCATTTTGGTTCGCGGCTGGTGTTTGACCCCGAGGGCGCGCTGTTCGTGACCACCGGCGATCGCTCGGACCCCGAGGCGAGCCCGCTGGCGCAGGACCCGGCCACGCATATCGGCAAGGTGCTGCGCCTTGCCCCCGAGGGCGGACCGGCGGCGGGCAATCCCGAGATCGAGGGCGGCCAGCCCGAGGTGTGGTCGCTTGGCCATCGCAACCTGCAGGCCGCCGCACTGGCGCCCGACGGGCATCTGTGGACTGTGGAACACGGCCCGCAGGGCGGGGATGAGTTGAACCGGCCCGAGCCGGGCGGCAATTACGGCTGGCCGGTCATCAGCTATGGTCAGGATTACAGCGGCGAACCCGTAAGCGACGGCCAAACCGAGGCCGAAACGATGGAGCAGCCGGTCTATTACTGGGACCCGGTCATCGCCCCCAGCGGCATGGCCTTCTATACCGGCGAGATGTTCCCCGAATGGTCGGGCGACGCGCTGATCGGCGGACTCGCCGGCATGGCGCTGGTGCGGCTGCGGCTGGCCGATGGCAAGGTCGTCGGCGAGGCCCGGCACTTGCAGGATATCGGCCGGGTGCGCGATGTCGAGGTCGCCAGCGACGGCGCCATCATGCTGCTGATCGATGACCCCGAAGCCCCGATGATCCGGGTGACGCGGGACGTGGGCGAGGCGTCCTAGACCGGCTTCTGCAACTCGTCCTCGGCGGCCTCGGGCGAGAGGCCAAGCGCCTCCATCCCGGCCTCGAGGTAATCGGCCAGTTGCGGGTCGCCCATCAGGTAATCCTCGGTCGGCGTGGTTCGCTCGGCCCGCGCGGTGGCGATGGCCTCGTCCAGATCCTCGGCGTCAAAGCTGTCGCGGCCGATCCACATGACCGCCACGAGGCTGGCCTGTTCGTCCTCGTTCAGGCCTTCGATGAAGTCGTGCAGCTCGGTTCGCGTGCCATACTGGCGGCGCTGGCCGTTATCGGCCCAGGCATCAATGCTGCTGCCATATTCGCGGGCGCGGATGATGACATGGGCGATCTTGTCCGGGGCAATCTGCAGCATGACGGGCCTTTCGGGTTGGCCCATGGTGGGCCTCGCCAGCCTGCGGGTCAATCCTTGCGGCCGAACAAACGCTCGATATCGGCCAGTGGCAATTTGACCCAGGTGGGCCGGCCATGGTTGCACTGGCCGGATTTCGGCACCCGTTCCATCTCGCGCAGCAGCGCGTTCATCTCGTCGGCCGTCATTCGCCTGCCCGAACGCACCGAGCCATGGCAGGCCATGGATGAGAGCACCGCATCGATCCGCCCCCTCAGCCGGTCCGAGGCGCCCTGATCGGCCAGATCGTCCAGAATATCGCGGATCAGTGCGCCCGCGTTCAGCCGGGACAGCAGCGCCGGCACCTCGCGCACGGCCACGCTGCCGCCACCGAACGGTTCGATCACCAGCCCCAGCACCGCCAGATCCCCGGCGATGGACAGGATCTGCGCCGCCTCGGATTCCGACAGCTCGACGATCTCGGGGATCAAGAGCGACTGGCTGGCGATGCCGTTTTCCTCGGCCTGCGCCTTCAGCCGTTCATAGACCAGCCGCTCATGCGCCGCGTGCTGGTCGACAATGACCAGCCCGTCTTCGGTCTGGGCGATGATGTAATTCTCGTGGATCTGGGCACGGGCGGCGCCAAGCGGTGCATTGCCCGGCGCGGGCACGGCTTCCGGCATCGGCTCGAAACGGGCAGAGGGGGATTCGGCGAAACCGGGGGTCTCGAAAACAGGTGCTTCGAAGACCGGCGCCTGCAGGTCCATCGAGGCGCGCCGGGCGCTGGCCGAGGGGCGATAGTCCATCTGGTAGGGGCGCGGGGTCACGCCCTCCGGCTCGACCCGGAAGGCCCCCAGCGTCGCCGTGCCGACGGTCGTCGAGGCGCGATGCCCGGCCCCCGCCAGCGCGTGCCGCAGGGCACTGACCACGAGGCCACGCGCCAGACCGGGATCGCGGAAGCGCACTTCCGCCTTGGCCGGGTGGACGTTCACATCCACGAGCTGCGGGTCACAGGTCAGGAACAGCACCGCCGCCGGATGCCGGCCCGAGGCCAGCACATCCATGTAACCCGCCCGCATCGCCCCGGTCAGCAGCTTGTCCCGCACCGGGCGGCCATTGACATAGACATGCTGCGCCACTGCCGCGCCGCGCGAATAGGTGGGCAGGGCGGCAAAGCCGGTCAGGGTGATCTCGTCGCGGGTGGCGTCGATCGGCAGGGCATTGTCGATGAAGTCGCGGCCCATGACGCGGGCCAGACGGGCCTGCAGCGCGCCGAAGAGTTCGCCCTGTTCGGCATCGGCGCGGAACACCACGCGGTCGCCATCGGTCAGGGTGAAGCCGACATAGGGCTCGGACATGGCAAGGCGCTTGACCACATCGGCGATGGCCTGCGCCTCGGCCCGGTCGGTGCGCATGAATTTCAGCCGTGCCGGCGTGGCGAAGAACAGGTCGCGCAGCTCGACCACGGTGCCGCGATTGCCGCCGGCGGGGCGCACGGGCTGCATCCGGCCCCCGGCCACGGTGATGCTGGCGCCGTCCGCGCCGGTGGCGCGCGAGGTGATGGTCAGTCGCCCGACCGCACCAAGGCTGGGCAGGGCCTCGCCGCGAAAGCCGAAGCTGCGGATGTTCAGCAGGTCCGAGCCGTCGATCTTGCTGGTCGCATGGCGGGCCAATGCCAAGGGCAGATCCTCGGCCAACATGCCGCAGCCGTCATCGCTGACCCGGATCAGGCCCTTGCCGCCATCGGCGATGGTGATTTCGATGCGGGTCGCGCCGGCATCCAGCGCGTTCTCGACCAGCTCCTTCACCGCCGAGGCGGGCCGTTCCACGACCTCGCCGGCCGCGATGCGATTCGCGGCGGCCTCGTCCAACTGCCGGATAACAGGGCGGATATGGGGTGTCGGGCTGTTCATGCCCCCAGATATAGCATTGTGGGTCGGCTGCGGGAAGGAATTCATCCCGGGATCGCCGCCGCGAGGAAACCGGATTGCCCAATCATTCGTTGAGCCGGGCAAACACATTCAACTCAAGGAGATTGGCCATGACGAAAATCGCTATCCTTCTGTGCGGCGCTGCCCTGACGCTGGCGGCCTGCGGACCGAACACCGCGACCCGTGCGACCACGGGCGCCGCCACCGGTGCCGTCGTGGCCGGCCCTGTGGGCGCCGTGGCGGGTGCGGCACTCGGCGGTACGGGTGCGGTGCGGGTGAACCCGTAACAATTCAACCGTAACGAGTTGACCGCGCCGGGGACGACCCTCAGTTCGTCTGCGGCGCGGCTTCGGCTTCGGTCGCGTCATCCGTGACGCCGACCGGTCGGCCGACCAGCACGAAGCGCAGCTCATCGGCCTTGAGCAACCGCTCGGCCACGCGCTGCACATCCTCTTTCGTCACCGCCTCGACCATGCCGTTGCGCGTGTTGACGTAGTCGATGGGCAGGCCGATCAGCTGCATCCCGGCGAGGATGCCCGCGATCTTGCCATTGCCGTCGAAGCGCAGTGCATATTCCCCGGTCAGGTAGGTCTTGGCGTCGGTCAGTTCCTTGTCGCTGACGCCCTCGGCCATGCGGCCCCATTCCTGCCGGATCAGATCGACCCCCTCGGCCACCTTCTCGTTGGCGCTGGCCATGCCACCGGCCCAGGTCTGGCCATAGATGCCGGTCGCCAGCCCGGTGCCGATGCCATAGGTCAGCCCGCGCTTTTCGCGGATCTCGTCCATCATCCGCGAGGAAAAGCCGCCGCCGCCCATGATGTGATTGGCGACCGTGGCGGCGAAGTAATCGGGATCGTCGATCGGCAGGCCCGGCCCGGAGAAGGTCACGATGGTCTGCGGGCTGTCCCAGTCAACCACGGTCACGCCCGGCGTGAGTTGCAGGTTCGCCGGTTCGGGCAGGGGCGCGGTACCGGTTTCCGGCAGCCCGCCCAGGATGGTGTCCAGCAGCAGGCCCAGTTCCTCGGGGGTGATGTCGCCCGCCGCGCCCACGACGACACGGTCGCGCGCCAGCACGCGGTTCTTGGCGGCGATCAGATCCTGCTGGGTCAGCGCCGCCAGCGATTGCTGGGTGCCGTTCACCGACGAGCCATAGGGATGATCGCCCCAGGCCTGGCGGGCCATTTCCTTGGCGGCGATGCTTTGCGGCTCGGTCGCCTCGGAGCGGATGATCGCCTGCACCTGTGCGCGAACCCGCTCGACCGCATCGGCGTCAAAGCGCGGCTGGGTCAGGGCAAGACGCAGGAGTTCGGCGGATTCGTCGCGGTTCTCTGTCAGGGTGCTGAGGTTGATCGACAGCTCGTCATCGCTGACATCGAAGTTCAACCTTGCGCCAAGCGCCTCGATTTCCTGCGCGAAGGCGGTGGAATCCATCGGTCCGGCGCCCTCTTCCAGCGTCGCGGTCATCAGGTTGATCGCACCGCGCTTGCCCTCGGCCTCCAGCGAGGCGCCGCCCTTGAAGTCGAGCGAGATTGCGGTGAAGGGGATCGTATGATCCTCGACCAGCCAGGCCTTGATGCCGGCGGGCGAAGTCACGTCCTGAATTTCGATGGCCTGGGCCGGCAGGGCCAGCATCGTCAGGATCAGGGCGAAGGTGGCGCGGATCATCCCTGTTTCTCCTCTTTGGGGGCGGCCTTGGTGGTTGCCGGCGTCCCGGCTTCGGTCCCGGCAGGCGGTTCGGGCAGAAGCCAGCCGGTGACGGTCGCGTCGCTCTCCAGCACCTCGCGGGCAGCGGCCATCACATCCTCGGCGGTCACGGCGTCCAGAATATTCGGCCAGTCGTTCACATCCTCGACGGTCAGCCCGGTGGCCAGACCCTGCCCGTAATCATAGGCGCGGCCATGGGCCGAATCCTGGGCATAGATCTTGGCGGCGCGGATGCCGGTCTTGACCCGTTCCAGGTCTTCGGGGTCGGGGCCGGTCTCGAGGAATTTTGCCAGCACGGCGTCGAACTGCGCCTCGGCCTCCTCGGGCGTCACGTCGTCGGCGGGCACCATGGACAGGTAGAAGGTGGTGGGATCGACGGCCAGCCCGTCATAGCCCGCGCCCACCCACAGCACCTTGCCGGGAAGCGCCAGCTCGCGCCCCAGAACCGAGGTCTGCATCGACCCGCCCAGCAGTTCCGACAGAACCGTCAGCGCCGCCGCCGTCTTCTGGTCGCCGGGATTGCGCTCGGCCGCCAGAGTCGTGCGAATCATCGTGGGCTGCGCCACGCGCGGATCAACCCGGCTCATCCGGCGGGGCGCATCCTGCTCGGGCTCCTGCGGACGGGTTCGCGGGGAGATGTCGCCATGGGCGGCGATGGGACCGTAATACTGTTCAGCCAGCTCGCGCGCCCGCTCCGGGGTCACGTCGCCGGCCAGCACCAGAACCGCATTGTTGGGGGCATAATGCGCGTCATACCAGGCAATCGCATCGTCGCGGGTCAGCCCCTCCATCTCGGAACGCCAGCCGATCACCGGGCGGCCATAGGGATGGTTGTAGAACTGCACGGCATTGCGTTCCTCGCCGAAGAGCGCACTCGGGTCGCTGTCGGTGCGCTGTGCGCGTTCCTCCAGCACCACCTCGCGCTCGGCCTGCCAGTCATCCTCGCCGATCTTCAGATTGGCCATGCGGTCGGCTTCCATCTCCATGATCAGCGGCAGGCGATCGGCAGCGATGCGCTGGAAATAGGTGGTGAAATCATAGGAAGTGAAGGCGTTGTCATTGCCTCCATTGGCAGTCACGGTTTTCGACAACTCGCCCGGCGCTAGCTTGTCGGTGCCCTTGAACATCAGATGTTCCAGATAATGCGCGATGCCGGATTTGCCCGGGGCCTCGTCGGCCGAGCCGATCTTGTACCACAGCATCTGCACCACGACCGGGGCGCGGTGATCCTCGATCACCACGGTTTCCAGCCCGTTGGGCAAGGTGAAATGACTGATGCCCTCGGGCATCTCGGCCAGCGCGACCGCCGGCAGGGCGGTCAGGGCGGCGGTCAGAAAAAGGGCGCGCATGGAAAGCTCCGGCAGGGACGAGCAGAAGGTGCAGCCGCCGCCCGCCGGGCGCAAGCCGCCCTCGCGCGTTTGTGTGGACAGAGACCCTGCGACGCGGTGGCGCGGACCCTGTGCATATTCGGTCCGGTCGACCAAAACCTGCCCTTTTCGATAGTTTTTTGTCGGTTGACTTGCCGAAAATGCTCTGGTCAAGCGAGGTATGATTTGATTTTTATGTTTCTGTAGGTAGCAAGCGCGCAAGTCTTGATGCGCAAGGACGAGTAATATGGTTGTTTGGTTGTCGCGCCCCCATGATTGCATGGTGGCAAAAGGGTTCCGCTGGTCGCATTTCCGCCAGAGCACGGCGCTGATCGGCGCGACCTTGCTGTTCTGCCTTGCCGGTGTCGGCGCAGAGGCAGACACGCTGTATTACAATCGTGGGCAGAATGGCGGCACGCCGAACCCGGCAACCGATGGCGGCATCTGGTCGACGAGCTCGACTCACACTGTCTGGGTTGAACGTGACGGCGACGACTACGCAACAGAAAACACCCGGTTCCGGAACCGGGATGACGTTCACTTCCTCACCCCGGGCGGCGCCCCGATCATCGTCCATGTCTATGAGACTGTGCAGCCCGGCGACATCGTCGTCGAGCGGGGCACGTTCGAATTCGAGGATGATCTTGCGCTGCGCGGCATCATCTTCGCCGACAACCTGATCGTCGCGGCAGACGGCACACTGAATCTAGACGCCGAGATGACCGTAGAAGACGCGGCAACGGTCGAGGGCGCACTGGTGATCCGCGAGGATACCACGTTGTTCATGTCCGATCTGCCTGGCGGAGCGGAAAACGCGATTGACATCAATGGCGGCAGGCTGACGGTCGACGGAACCATTGACGGGGGCGTGGACCTCAATGCGGATGGAGTTCTGACTCTGGGCGACGGCTCGCGCATCACCGGCACTCTCACCGTCGCCAATACTGTCTATGACGGGGCCGGGCATGTCGGCGGATTGAAGGTCGAGGACAGTGCCAATGTCACCTTCGCTGGCGCCAATGCCGAGGTGAATGGAAATGTCACCAACGCGGGGCTGCTGACACTGGGCGAGGGCCGCTATGGCGGCAGGCTGTCCAACAGCGGAACGCTTGCCCTTATCGATGACGTTGCCTTTGAAGATTCCAATCCCGCGATCAGCCTGGACGGCGAAAACCAGGCCGGGGCGACGATCCGGGTAGACAGTGGCAACCACACTCTGTCTTTCGTGCAGAATTTCCAGAACGACGGAACGCTGCAGGTCCTCGGCACCGGCAACTCGCTGACTATCCAGTCGGGGCTGCTGACATTAAATCAGGGCACAGCGATTACGGGCAATGTCATCCTGTCCGGGGCGATCCGCAGCCTTGCCGATCTGGATCTGGTCCATGTGCCGGTGCTTCGGGGGAATTTCACCAATACGATCGACGGAACGGCGACCGTGACCGGCGATGTCGTTGGGAACGGGCGGCTTTTCACCAACGTTGGCCGCCTTCTGGTGACGGGCGGCGATCTGACCGGGCTTGCCAGCCTGCAGAATACCGGCACCGTCAATGTCGCCGCAGGCCAAACCCTCGGCGCGACCACGATCTCGCATGACGCCGGCACGCTGACCAGTCTAGGCGCGCTTGCGGGCGAGATCAGCTCATCTTCGACCGCCCAGATCCAGGGCCGGGTCGACGGGCGCTTCGAGGTTGCCGATGGTCAAACCACGATCACCGGTGCGCTGACCGCGACCGGAGGAGATGACGACCGTTCGCTCGTCGTCCGTTCCTCGGGCGAGTTGATCATTGCCGACGACACTACGGTGACGACGGACAATCTGGTCAATGACGGTCGGCTCGTTCTGGGAACGACCGCGTCGGAAGCGACCGATACCGTCATCAACGGCAATGTCATCAACTCGGGCGAGTTGAGCGGCGACGCGCGGATTACCGGGAACCTGACCCTCGCCGGCGACAGTGCCATGGATTTCACCGGCATGTTGCTGAGCGTCGATGGCGCGCTGATCAACGATCTCGATACTGCCGTGTTCCTGCGTGACTTCGTGGGCGTGACGTTTGGTTCGGTCGGCAACCTTGGCAACCTGACCATCGGCGATGCCATCACCTCGAATGTGACGAACGATGTCGGTGGCACGCTGAGGGTCAACGCCGCGATCACCGGCGACCTCGCCTCCTACGGGTCAACCACGCTGAACAGCGACGTGATCGGCCAGCTGCGGATTGTGGACGGTACAACCAATGTCGGACCGAACGTGGCGGGTGGCCCGGTGCTGGTCGGCGGCGGGACGACGCGGGAACTGCTCATCTTGGCGGAAGGCGCGCTACTGGTGAACAATGGTGACCTGACCTCCTCGGGTGCGGTCCGCGCGACCGGGCAGGTCCGGGTGTCGCAGCCCCAGACTTTGACCACGCCGCGCCTGATCATCACGGGCGACAGCGACAGCTGGATCCGGGGTACGGTGGCGGGCGCCATCACCGTCGCGGCTGCAGGCCAGTTGGAGTTGAATGGCGGGATCGTCACCGGCCTCGTCACCAACAATGGTCGACTGGATGGGGCCGACACGACCGGCCGGACTGTCCGCCTGCAGGGCGGGCTTGAGAACAGCGGCGTGGTGCGGATGTCCTCGCCGGGCCGCCCGGTCATCATTACAGGTTCGCTGCGCAACGAGGCCGCAGGCGATGCCGAGATCATCGGCAATGTGACCGCCACCAACGACGAAAATGCCAGTGTCGTCAACCTGGGCGAGTTGACCCTGACCGGGAATGTCGCAGGCACGGTCGAGAACAGTGGCATTCTGGAACTGACCGGCAACGCGAACCAGCTGCAGAACAACCTGAACGGCACCGCGACGGTGGACGGCACCGTCGGTCTTGCCGGTGCGCCGGCTGCTTTCGGTGTCATCAATCGCGGCACCCTGAATTTCGACGGCACGATTGCGAACAGCCTGCAGAACTTCGGCAATGCCACCGTCGATGGCACGATCAACGGCAATGCCGTGAACACCGGTACGCTGAATCTCAACGGCACGGTCGCGCTGCAGCTGCAGAACAATGGCACGGGCGCGACGCTGAACATCATCGACGACAGCCAGGCCGCCGAACTGGTCAATACCGGAACGGCCAATATCCGCGTGGGGCAAAGACTCGATCTGACCAGTGGTCAGCTGACAAATGGCAGCGGCGGGAACCTGAACATCTCTGGCAGGGTCGAAACCTCGGCGGCGTCGGGTGTACTGGCGCTGCAGAATGACGCGGGCGGAAGATTGAACCTGGCCAGCGGTGGCACGGTCGCGGGCAACCTGGCCAATGCCGGATCGGCCGGTCTTGGCGGCAGGGTGACGGGCAATGTGACCAACACTGGAACGGGTTCCGTGAGCCTGCTGAATGGCGCCCGGATCGACGGCAGCTTGAACAACCAGGCTGAAGCTTCGCTTGCCGCTGGCGTAACCGCGACTGTGGTTGGTGGCACGAGCAACCAGGGGGAGCTTGAGGTAGAAGGCACGCTTCTGTCGAATCTCGCGAATACTGCGGGCGGCACAGTCGAGATCATCGCCGGTCGGGTTGTCGGCTCGGTCAACAATCTCGCAAATGGCAGCATCATCAGCAGCGGCACGATCACGGGCGATGTGACCAACGCGGGGACCTACTCGACCGATCTCTTCAGCGAGGTTGATGGCGATTTCACCAATGACGGCCTGCTGACCCAGTCGCGGAACAACTCGCAGCTGCTGGTGACAGGGACGATCACCAACAACGGCACGATCAGCGCCGGCAGCTTTGCCGATGCGACGATCCGGATCAACGCCGAGACCTATGTCAATAATGGCACGACCGAGGGAAGCATCGTTCTCGACGCCGATATCGGCAATGTCGATCAGTTGATCTTTCGCGGCAACAGCGAGCTTCTGGGCGACCTGAGCAACCAGGACAACGGCATCGTCCGCGTCTGGGGCAACGTGACCGGGACGGGCGACAATATCATCGCCAACCGCGGCGTTTTCGACGTCTCGGACATCGGGGCACTGACCGAAGTGGACACCATCACCAACTACGATCAGTTCCTGATCGCGGCGGGCGGTCGCGTTCAGGCGAACAGTGTCACCAATGCCGACGGGCTTCTGTCCAGCGGCGGCCGGATCGAGGCCGATCTCTCCAACCGCTCGGGTGCCGAACTGCGCTCGACCGGGACCATCGCCGGAGACCTGAGCAATGCGGGCCTTGCGTCGCTGGCCGGTCGGGTCGAGGGTACGCTACTCACGACTGCGGCTGGCAACACCACCGTTTCGGGCGCGCTGGCAGTGACCGGTCCGTTGCGGAACGACGGCACGATGCAAATTGCGCAGGGCGCAAGGCTCACTTCGGCGCAGACCGTGGTGAACGGAAGCACCGGCACTCTGACCGCAGAGGGCGCGATCACCGGCTCGGTCCTGAACTATGGAGCCGCGCAGATCGTTGGTGGTCTGTCCGGCAATCTGAGCAATGCCGGCGAGGCGCTGCTGTCGGGCGCGGTCGGTGGTGCGTTGGTCAACAACAGTACCGATGCAAGCTCGATCATCCGCGTTCGCGACAACGTGCAGACTGGATCAGTCAACAACCAGAGCGGCATGTTCGTTGTCGGGGCGGGTCGCAGCCTGACCGTGCAGAACCAGTTCCAGAATGGCAGCGATGGCGTTCTGTCCCTTGCCGGAACCGTCAATCTGGGTTCGGACCAGCCGCTGCTCAATGCGACGGGCGGGCGCGTTGCCCTGCTGGCCGGATCGACGCTGAACGGCGATCTGCTGAACGACGGCAGGGCCAATCTGGCCGGCACGGTCGGCGGATCGGTGGTGAACCGCGAGAGCATGACCGGGGCTGGCCAGATTTCCGGCAGCCTGACCAACCAGGGCGGCACCTTCGAAACGGGCAACGATCTGGTTATCGGCGGCGAAATCATCAACGAGCGCGCGCCGCTGACCGGAGGCGCTGCGCAGGGTGGCATGGCACAGCGGGCCGCGCCCGGTGATCCGGCCCTGCTACGGGTCAATGCGAATACGACCGTGACAGCACGCGGCGGCGTCAGCAACGATGCCTATTCGACCGTCGAGGTTGATGGCACGCTGAATGGAAACCTCGTCAATGATGGGCGCGTGACTTTGACCAACCGCCTGAACGGCTCGCTGAACAACCGTGGGACGGCCGAACTCGAGGGCGAGATCAGCCGCGACCTGATCTTCCGCGCGGGCAGCATCGAATTGACAGGCGACCTGACGGTCGGCGGCACCTTCGACGCCTTTCAGGACTTCACCATCGGAAGCGGTCGGAGCCTCACCGCCGGTCTGTACAACAACCGCACGGATCAACGGCTGACACTCGACGGTAATCTCGGCGGTGCCGTGCGCAATGCCGGGATCATCGATGCCGGCAACGGTGTCTCGATCGGCAACCTGACCAATGAAGGAACCGTTCTGGTCGGAAATGCCCTGACCGTTCAGGGTTCGCTGGTCAACAATGGCCGCATGAACATGCAGAACACCACCGTCGGCGACGTCCTTACCGTCACCGGCGGGGCAGGCGGCAACGGTGTCTATGCGCTCGATCTGGACATCAGCGCCAATGGCGGCGCGGGCAGTTCGGACCGGGTCGTGGTGCGCGGCGGTGCTGTCACCGGCTCGGTCCTGCTCAGCTTTGATGCGGGCGATATCGAAGCGCCCAGTGACGAATCCCGGCGCATTCTGGTTTTCGATGTCGATGGCAGTCAGGGCGCGGCGAACAGCTTCACTTTTGCCGGCGAGAACCTGCCGCAGGCAAGTGAACGGATCATCTATGCGCTGGTCAGCGACAGCCAGAGCGGCGATCTCTATGTCACCGACACCATCAACCCGGCGCTTGGCGCGCTGGCCGGCAACCTTGCGCTGACCCAAAGCCTCATCGGCTCGGTGGTCAACCGCCCGACCAGCCCCTTCGTGCCTGGCCTCGCCACCGATGCCGGCGACAAAAAATGCGGTCCCGGAGCCTGGGCGCGCGCCGTCGCGGGTCATGCAACCGCGACCGGACGCAGCCGGAGCGGCGACGTCGCGGCCGCCAGTGAGATCGAGGCGAATTACCGCGGTCTGCAGTTCGGTGGCGATCTGGCCTGTTTCGAAAACAGTGTGAAGGGCTGGAACGTCGCCCTGGGTGTGCTCGGCGGGGTCAACGACGGGTCGACCACGCAACCCGTTTTCATCAACAACTCGACCGATCCGAACAGCACCAGCGGGCTGCTGACCAGCATCAACCGTGGCGAGTTCCGTCAGGTCTACGGCGGCATCTACGCTACGGCGACGCGTGACCGGCTGAGCCTTGACCTGCAGGTGCGCCGCGAGCGGACCGAGTTCACCATCGACAACCAGCCCGTTGGCGACAATGACGGCCTGCAACTGGCGACGCCGGATTTCGACAGCAACGCCACCACCATCAGTGGATCGCTGAGCTATGCCTATGATCTGCCGCGTGACGGCTGGATGTTCGTGCCGACTGCGGGCTTTGCCTTCTCGAACCTCTCTGTCGAGAAAATCACCTTCACCACCGGTGATACGCTGCAGATCGAGGACAGCAAGAACCGCGTGGGCTTCATCGGCGGGACCTTGTCCAAGACCTTCATCAACCCGGACAAGAATTCGGCGATCTATGCCTTCGGCACGGCGACGGTCTACAAGGACTTCGCCGGAGACACCAACTCGGTCTATACCATGGTCGGCGCGGACGGTTCGGTGTTCCGGACTGACAGCCTGTCCTCCAGCAACCTTGGCACCTATGGCGAGCTGAGCCTCGGGGCGAATTACCTGAAGGTGCTGGATACGGGCCGTGCGGGCGCACCGCGCCAGTTCAACGCCTCGATCCGGGTCGATGGCAGGACGGGCGATGTGCTGGACAGCTATGGCGTGACAGCGCAGGTTCGGTTCCAGTTCTGAGGAACGATGCAATGGCCGGGGGGTTGACCCTGCGCGCCGGGTGGCGGAACCTGCGCCGCGCCCGGCGCTGATACAATCATACGGGGAAATTCATGTCCTGGTTCAGCAAGGTCGCCTGGAAGGAAGGGCTGTTTCTGCAGCCCCAGCATCTGCAACAGGCCGACCGCTATCTCGAGAACCTCGTCCGTGCGCGGACTGATGTGATCACGCCCTATCCCTGGGGCGTGGCCGAGATGCAGATCGACCGCGACGTGGCCCAGCAGGGCCGCATCGGGCTGCGCGCCGTCACCGGCATCATGCCCGACGGCACGCCCTTCGATGCGCCCGGCGCCGGACCGCTGCCCGTGGCGGTCGAGGTCCCAGATGATGGCGCCGGCAGCTTCGTCTGGCTGACCCTGCCCGATGTTTCGCCCAATACCCGCGATGCCGCGCCGCTGGACGATCAGGGCGCCACCACCCGCTGGGGCGTGGTGGCCGAGACCGTGGGCGACAGCGCCAGCAGCGCCCGGATCGAGCAGGTGCTGGAACTCGCCGTGCCGCGGCTGGAACTGGTCGTGCGCAAGACGCCCCGGCCCGGCTACCAGAACCTGCGGCTGGCGCGGATCACCGAGGTGCGCGACGGCGTGGTCAGTTTTGACGACACCATCCCGCCGCCGGTGCTGGTGCTGGCAGGGCATCCGCAGGTGCTGGGCTGGCTCACCCGCGTCATCGGCTGGATCGAAGCGCGGCTGGAAACGCTGGCCCGCTATGCCAGCGACCCCTCGGCGGGCGGGGGGATGCAGGCGTCGGATTACCTGATGCTGATGTGCCTCAACCGCGAGATCGGCGTGCTGCGGCATCTGAACAGCATCCATGCCATCCATCCCGAGCGGCTTTACGAGCGGCTGGTGGGCCTCGCCTGCGAGCTGGCCACCTTCGACAATGGCAGCCGTCTGGCGCCGGTCTATGCGGCCTATGATCATGGCGATCTGAAGGCCAGCTTCACCCCCGTGGTGCAGGACATCCAGCGGCTCCTCAGCCGCGACATCGGCCGGGCGATCCGTCTGAAGCTGCGGCAGGTGCGGCAGAACAGCTATATCGCGCAGGTGGACGACCGGAACCTGTTCCGCGAGGCGACCTTCGTGGTCGAGGTGGAAAGCGCCAAGCCGCAGGGTCAGGTGCAGGCGCAGTTCCCGGAACTGTGCAAGGTAGGCCCGAACACGCGGATGAACGAGATCGTCAACAACAACCTGCCGGGCATCCCCCTGCAGCACCTTCCGAACCCGCCCCGGCAGATCCGGGTCCTGTCCTCGAATGTCTATTTCCGGCTGGAAAAGAACGCGGCGCTGTGGCGCGAGTTTTCCACCGCCCCCGCCATCGGGATGCATTTCGCCGGTGATTGGCCCGAGCTGAAGCTCGAGCTTTGGGCCATTCCGGAGAAGGGTTGATGGCCGGGCGCGACGACGAAAAGACGGTCTTCGGCGGCCCTCTGCCGGGCGCAGGCGCGCGCAAGGACCAGACCCGCGCGCCGCAGGGCGACAGCCCGTTTGGCCGCGAGGCACCCGTGCGCGGCATGGATACGGGCGGCGATGACCGCACCGTCATCGGCGGCCCGCTGCCCTTGCCCGGGCGTCCCGGCGCGGGGGGCGGTCAGTCGGGATCGCCCTTCGATCAGCGTCCATCGCCCTCGGACTGGGACCGACCGCGCCCCGCGCCACCATCGCAGGGCTGGCCCGCGCAGCGGCCGGAATCCGGCAATACCTGGATCGGCGGGCCGCAGCAGCCGGCCTATCCGCCGCAGCAGCCCTATCAACCCGCCCAGCAGGGCTGGTCCGGTCAGGCCCCCGGTTATGGCAATATCGGCAGCGCCGCCGGCGGTGATCGCGGCTTTTTCCCCGACATTCCCCGCGACCGTGCCGGGCAGGCCGCGCCGATGCAGGGTCCGAAGATCCCGCTGCAACAGGCGTTGCAGGTCAAGGGTCTGGGCAAGGGCGCCTCGACCAACCCGATCCTTGCCGCCGCCGCGCCGCTGTTGATCCTGCTCGGGCGGCTGCGCACCGGGCTCGTGGAAATGCAGGCCGCGCCGCTGATGGATCACGTCACCCGCGAGATCGACCAGTTCGAGCGCAACCTGCTGTCCCACGGCGTGAACCCGCATGAGGCGGCGGTGTCGAAATACATCCTCTCGGGCACGGCGGACGACATCGTCCAGAACCTGCCCGGCGCGGATCGCGGCGACTGGCTGCAATATTCGATGGTCGCACGCTTCTTCGGCAAGCGCGATTCCGGTGTCGGCTTCTTCCAGGAGACCGAGAAGGCGATGCAGGTGCCGGGGCAATCCTACAACTTGCTGGGCCTGATCCTGACCTGTCTGAACCTTGGTTTCGAGGGCCAGTACCGCACCCTGCCGAATGGCGCGGTGGACCTGTCGCGCATCCGCAATGCCATCTACGAAACCCTGCGCCGGGTGACGCCGCGCCCGGACGAGGATATCGCGGTCACCTGGGCACCGGTGGTGCAGGGCAAGGGCCGGCGCTTCGCCGCCGTCTCAGTGCCGGCGATCCTTGGCGGCGCGGCGATCCTGATCCTGGGCAGCTATGCGCTGCTCTCGACCCTCATCAACCGCGATGGCGCGGCGGCGGCCGAGGCGCTTCGCGCTTTGCATCCCGGCAATGCCATCATCGCCATCGAGCGCACGCCGGGCCCGGTCTATGTCGCCAGCCAGGCGCAGCTGGACCGCATCCGCGAGGCCTTTGCGGCGGAAATCGCCGACGGGCTCATCAGCGTCGATGAGAAAGGCGACTACATCGCCATCCGCGTCGGCAACCAGCTGTTGTTCGACAGCGGCAAATCCGACGTGCGCGAGGAATTTGCCCCGCTGGCCGCCCGCATCACCGAGGTGCTGAATGCCGAGGGCGGGCCGGTGCTGATCCAGGGCTATACCGACAACGTGCCGCTGCGCGGCACCGGGCGGTTCAAGAACAACGAGGAGCTGTCGGCCGCCCGGGCGCAATCCGTGACCGATGCGCTGACCGGCACCATCGACGATGCCGCACGCTTCCGCGTCGAGGGCAAGGGCGAGGCCGACGCGGTGGCTGACAACGCTACCGAGGAGGGCCGGGCGCAGAACCGCCGGGTCGAGATCATGCTGGCCAAGGAGGGAACCTATTGAGGCTGTTCGGCATCATCCCGCTGCCCCGGATGCGTATGCGTAACCAGCCTTGGCTGCGCGCGGTGCTGACGATCGTCGGCCTGATCCTCTTCGCCGTGGCGGTCTGGATCGGCCTGCCGATGACCGGATGGGCCACGGGCGCGACCATCTGGTTCCGTTCCACCGTCATCGGAGTGGTCTGGGGCATCTTCTTCCTCGTCTGGTTCATCCGCTGGCGCCGCCGCGTCCGCGCCGCCCGCGAGATCGAGGCCGCGCTGGTCCCCGAGATCCCCAAGGGCGACGGCAAGGAACTGGCCGAACGGATGGAAACCGCGCTCGCCACGCTGAAGAAATCCGGCGGCGCCTCCTATCTCTACGACCTGCCCTGGTATGTCATCATCGGCCCACCCGGCGCCGGCAAGACCACGGCGCTGGCGAATTCCGGCATCGAGTTCCCGCTGTCGCAGGCCGAGGCGATTTCCGGCTTCGGCGGCACCCGCTATGCCGATTTCTGGTTTTCCGAGGATGCGGTGCTGATCGACACCGCCGGGCGCTATACCACGCAGGACAGCGATGCCGAGGCCGACAAGGCCAGCTGGGACGCCTTCCTTGAGCTGCTGAAGAAATCCCGCCCGAACCGGCCGATCAACGGAATCATCCTGTCCTTCTCGGTCGAGGACATGATGACCGAGGAACCTGCCAGCCTCGCCCGCCATGCCGAGACCGTGCGCGCCCGGCTGGCCGAGGTGCATGAGGTGCTGAAGGTCGATTTCCCGGTCTATGTGATGTTCACCAAGGCCGACCTGATCGCCGGCTTCCGCGAATATTTCGCCTCGTTCAGCCTCAATCGCCGCAAGCTGGTCTGGGGTGCGACCTTCCAGACCGAGGACCGCAAGGCCATCACCGTCGAGGCGGTGCCGGCCGAGTTCGACAAGCTGGTCTCGCGCCTGTCGGACGAGGTGATCGACCGGCTGAACGAGGAACCCGACGGCATTTCCCGAATCGCCATCTTCGGCCTGCCCGGCCAGATGGCGCTCTTGCGCGACAATGTCACCGATTTCCTGCGCCGGGTGTTCGAACCCACGCGCTACAAGTCGAACGCCATCCTGCGCGGCTTCTACTTCACCTCCGGCACGCAAGAGGGCACGCCCATCGATCAGGTGCTGGGGGCGATGAACAAGGCGGGCGGCGGCGTCAGCTTCCAGCCCAGCTTCATGTCCGGCAAGGGCAAAAGCTATTTCATCCACGACCTTCTGCGCCGGGTGATCTTTGCGGAACAGGGCTGGGTCAGCCTCGACCAGAAGGCCGTGCGCCGCTCGATGGTCCTGCGCGGGCTGGCCTTTGGCGCAATCGCGGCGGTGACGCTGGCGGCGCTGACCGGCTTTGGCGTCAGCTATTGGAAGAACTACAGGCTGGTGAACACCGCCGAGGCCGAGACCGCCGCCTATGCCACCGCCGTCTCGCAGGAATTGCAGCGTCAGGTCATCACCGACCCCGACCTGACCCCGGTCCTGCCGCTGCTGAATGATCTGGCCGGCATCCCCGCCGGTCTCGGTCAGCCGGGCTTCTGGGAACGCTTCGGCCTTGGCCAGCGCAGCCGTGTGGTCTCGGCCGCCAAGGACGCCTATTCCGACGCGCTGGAGCGGATGATGCGGCCGCGCATGATCCTTGATCTGGAACAGCAGATCCCGCAGATCATCCGCGATGGCGAGACGACGGCGATCTATCGCGCGCTGAAGGTCTATCTGCTTCTGGGCGGGCAGGGCGAGCGCACCGATGACGATGCGATCAAGACCTGGTTCGACGCCCGTTGGCGCGATCTCTATACCGACCGCGCCGGGATCGACATGCGCGATCAGCTGGGCGGGCATCTGGCCGCGATGCTGGCGATGGACAGCGACCGCAACCTGCTGGTCGATATCGATCAGGCGACGGTCGATGCCGCGCGGCAGGCGATTGCGCAATTGCCGGTCGACGAACAGGCCTATGCCATCCTGCAGGACGGGGTTGCGGCCTCGGGTCTGCCCGACTGGTCGCTGATCGACGCCACCGACCCGAATGGCGACATGGTCTTTGCCACCCGCGACGGCACCGAGCTGGCGAACATGATCGTCCCGGCCATGTATACCTATGAGGGCTTCTGGTCCTATTTCTATCCGGGTCTGGAAGAGGTCGGGCAAAAGCTGCGCGACGATCAATGGGTGCTGGGCGATCTGGCACAGCGGGCCGAGATCGAGGAACGGCTGAACCGTCTCGACCGCGACCTGATGGAACGCTATCGCCGCGATTTCAAATCGGCCTGGGACAAGGTGCTGAACAACCTCGCCCTGACCAATCTCTCGGGCGACAAGCCGCGCTACCAGGTGCTCGAGGCGGCGGTTTCGGCCAGCGCCTCGCCGATCCTCGCGCTGGTCAAGGCGGTGGATGACGAGACCCGGCTGACCCGCGAATTCGAGGGGCTGGACGGGATGACCCCGGAACAGCTTGCCGCGGCGGGCGGTGAGGGCGGCAGTGCCGGCGAGGTGGGCAGCGATGTCGGCAATGCCATCGGCGATCGCATCCGCAGCCGCTCGACCGGGGTGCAGCGCATTCTGCTGGACGCGGCGGCGAACAATGCCAAGTCGCAGACCAGCGCCCTTGGCGGTGCCGGCGGCGGCGGGCAACGCGAAAGCGCCGTGCGCCCGATCGAACTGATCGCCGAGGATTTCGAGAACTGGCACGAGATCCTGCGCGGCGAGGTCGGCAAGCGTCCGATCGACACGCTTCTGGGCAATCTCGGCGCAGTCTGGCAGAACCTGCGGCTGGCCGAGCAGAGCCCCGACCAGTCGGCTGCCGTCCTGCCCTCGCTTCTGAACAGCCTCACCCAGTATAACAGTCAGTTGCCGCAGCAACTGGCCGGACTGGTGAACGAGGCCGAGGGCGATTTCCAGGAGGATGCCAGCGATGCCAGCCTCGAGCAGATGAACCGGGCGCTGGCCGATGACATCACCTTCTTCTGCCGCGAGAACATCACCTCGGCCTATCCCTTCGGCTCCTCAGCGCGCAGCCTGTCGATCGACAATTTCGCCCGCTTCTTCGGACCGGGCGGCGATATGGACCGCTATTTCACCGAATATCTGGAACCCTATGTCGAGCGCAGCCCCGATGGCTTGCGCTATCGTCAGGACAAGCCGCTGGCCGGGCGCATGTCCACCGCCGCGCTCTTGCAATTCCAGCGCGCCGAGATGATCCGTCAGGCCTTCTTCGCCAGCGGCGGCACGACGCCCTCGGTCCAGATCACCGTGACCCAGGTCGATGCCCATCCAACGGTCGACAGCGCCATGCTGTCGATCAATGATGCGATCATCCCCACCGTCACCGGCTCGCTGCCGCAGACGGTGACATGGCCCGGCGCCGGCAAGGCCACGGTGCTGCAGCTCAGCCCGGCGCTGAACACGGCCTCGCAACTGCGTTTCGAGGGCAGCGCCTGGACCTTCATGCAGCTTCTGGATGCGGCAAGCTCTGCCAACCAGACGGGCGACACGCTGCGCGCGACCTTCGTGGTCGGGGGGCGTTCGATTACCTACGATTTCACCATCAACGCGGTGAAGAATCCCTTTACCATGGCCGAACTGCGACAGTTCGAGTGCCCGCAAAGCCTCGAATAGGGAAACAGGAGCGGCGATGGCGGCACCCGGCATCTATGGCAAGCATCCCGGCTTCGGCGATTTCATCTCGGCCGGGTTGCCGGAGCTGGCCGATCGCGAACTGGTGCCGTGGATGACCGGTATTCTGGCCGAGACCCGCGACGGGCTGCGCGAGGACTGGGAGCCTGCCTGGGACGCGGCCCTGCCGCTGCGCTTCTGGATCGGCGGCGCGATCTGGGGCGGGCCGCATCTGCAGGGTGTCGCACGGCCAAGCCGCGACCGGGTCGGGCGCCGCTTTCCGCTGATCGTCGTGGCCGAGACCGCCGATGCGCCGCCGGTGCAGCAGCCGGATCAGAACTTCTACGAGGTGATCGAGACCGCGCTGGCGGGCGAGGTGCCCTCGGCCGGCGCGTTGCGCGAGCAACTGGCGGCACTCTTGGGTGACACAACAGGGGCGGTGGATGCGGCACCGGCAGCGACCTTCTGGGCCGCCAATCCGGCGCTGGACGTGGCCGACCTGCTGGACCAGATCGAGGCCACCGACCGGCTGCGGGCGGCGGCGGCGCGCAGCTATTGGTGGACAGGAGCGACCGAGGGGCGCGCCAGCGCCGTGCTGGCCTGCGACGGGCTGCCGCGTGCCGGGGAGCTCGCCTGGCTTCTGGCCGGTGTGCCGGCGGGAACGCGGGTCGGGATCGCGACCCCGTTGCAAATGCCGCCGGCAGAGCCGAGGCTGGTGGCGAACAGCGAGGACAGCAATGCCGGGCGACAGTGATCTTTTCCTCTTCGACACCGGCGCCGGCAGCGATACCGGCCGGCTGCGCGAGCATAACGAGGACAGCTATCTCAGTCTGCCCTCTGCCGGGGTTTGGGTGGTTGCCGACGGCATGGGCGGGCATCAGGCAGGCGATGTCGCCAGCGCCATCATCACCAGCGAGATCGAGAGCATCGGCGTGCCGGTCTCGGCCCAGGACCAGCGCGCCCGTGTGTCCGAGCGGCTGGACCGCGCGCATCACCGCATTCTCGCCCGTTCGGCCGAGATGGGGAACGTCACCATCGGCGCCACCGTCGTCGCGCTGCTGATCCACGAGGCGGGCTTCGTCTGCCTCTGGGCCGGTGACAGCCGCATCTACCTGATGCGGCAAGGCCGGCTGTCGCGGCTGACCGTGGATCACAGCGAAGTACAGGAGCTGCTGTCCTCGGGCATGATCAGCGAGGACGAGGCCCGGCACTGGCCGCGCAAAAACGTCATCACTCGCGCCATCGGCATCCATGACGGGCCGAATTACGAGGCCGTCACCGGCAGCGTGCAGCAGGGAGATGTCTTCCTGCTCTGCAGCGACGGGCTGACAGAGCATCTGCGCGACGAGGAACTGGCCGAGGTGTTGGCCAGCGACCGCGCCACAGCGCAGCAGATGGTCGACCACCTGATCGACGAGACCCTGCGGCGCGGCGCGCGTGACAACGTCACCTGCCTTGCCGTCCGTTGCCTGCCCCGCGGGGGCGAGGGGTTTGACCTTTGACTGGCGCATCCGACCAGGAGCCTGAGAACGACGGGGATCGCACCCGGATCACCCCGGCGCCCGCACCGGGGGAGGAGCGGACCCGGCTGTCAGAGCGACCGTTGCCGACTCGCTCCGCCGCCGCCCCCTTGCCCGAGGTTTCGCTGCAGGGCCCGCTGGTGGCCAGTCGCGTGGTCGAGGCGGGGGTGCTGATCAACAACAATTACCGCATCCAGCGGATGCTGTCCGCCGGCGGCATGGGCGAGGTCTACAAGGCCGAGAACGTCTTCACCGGCGACCCGGTGGCGGTCAAGATCGTGCTGCCGAGCCTTGCCAGCGATGACGGCATCATCCAGCTGTTCAAGCGCGAGGCCCGCATCCTCGGCCAGCTGAACGACAGCGCCATCGTGCGCTACCACAATTTCGTGCTGGATCAGGGTCTGAACCGCTATTGCCTGATCATGGAATATATCGATGGCAATACGCTGTGGGACCAGGTCGACAGCTATGGGCCGATCCCCGGCAATGCGGCGCTGCACCTGATCGGGCGCCTGTCCGAAGGTCTGGCCAAGGCCCATGCGCGGGGCGTCACCCATCGCGACCTCTCGCCCGACAACGTGATGCTGCGCGGCAACCGCATCGAGGACGCGGTGCTGATCGATTTCGGCATTGCCCGGGCGGTGGATTTCGGCGAGGGCACGCTGGCCGGGCGCTTTGCCGGCAAGTTCAAATATGTCTCGCCCGAACAACTGGGCCATTACGGCGGCGAGATCGGTCCGGCGGCCGATATCTATGGCATGGCGCTGATGGTTTCCGCCGTGCTGCGCGGCAAGGCGCTGGACATGGGCAGTTCGGCAGTCGAGGCGGTCGAGGCGCGGCGCGGCATTCCCGACCTCTCGGGCCTGCCGCACGAGATCTATCCGCTGTTGCAATACATGCTGGAACCCGATCCGCGGGCGCGGCCGGCCTCGATGGAAGACGTGGCGCTGATGGCCGAGGACCCGACGCGCATTCCCCTGCGCTACCGGATGCCGCTCTGGGGCGGGCAGGGGGCCGGGGATCGCGCGACCACCGGCGCCTTGACCGGCCCGATCTCGGTCCATGGGGTCGAAACCACCTCTGACAGCCCTTTCGGCCCGCTGTCGCCGCCGGAGGACGCTCGGCCCCCAGAGCCCCAGCCGCGCCGCAAGCCGCCGCTTGTGCCGTTGGCCGCCGCTGCCGTGGTGGCCGGTCTGGGTCTTGGCGGATGGATGATTCTCGGCGGCGGTGACACGCCACCGCCCGAGCCGGCGATCGTGGGCGGCAACGAGACCCCGCCCGACGCGGCGATGGTCCTGCCCGCACGCGACCTCACCACGCGCGAGGGCTTTCTGGCCAGCTATGACCTTGGAACCTGCGCGCAGGTGCAGCGGGTCGCCTCGGGTCTCGATGCCGGCAAGCTGGCAGCGGTCGCGGACCGGGTGCTCGATACCGAGCCGCTGGTCGGTGCCTATGACACGGCCTTCGGCACCCGCCCCGAGGTGATCGCCAGCCGCATCGATCCCGCGCAATGCGCCGCCGCCGATTTCGTCCGCGCGCTGCAAGGCCGGGCCGAGCCGCCGCCGGTCCTGTCGCTGGATGCGCCCAGCCTGCCGGTCGGCGGCACGGTCGCGGGCCGGGTGCGCGAGGCGCAGGGGCGCAGCATCTGGCTGTTTCTGGTTGCTGCCGACGGGGGCTTGCACGACCTCTCCTCGCGGCTCGTGCCGCAGGCGGATGGCAGCTTCACCTTCAGCTTTGGCCTCGCGCTGCAGGATCTGACGGCCGCCAGCCCGCAACTGATCGTGGCTCTGGCCAGCCGCAATCCGCTGGTCGCGCCCACCACCATCGCCGCCGCCGCCCCGGTGGCGACGGCGCTGCCGCAGGTGCTGGACGAGATCACCAAGACCGGCGGATTTGCCGCAGCCGATCTGGCTTTCTTCGCGCTGACTCCACCCGATACCGGGACTATTCCCGAGAACTGACCGGCGCGAAGGCAGCCCGGAAGCAGAAAGTCCGGCGCTTTTGCTGCGCTGCGGCGATTGTCATGAAACTGTCACGAGATGGTCGCATAAGCGTCACCACGGGGGGCTAGGTCACGAGACAAGCCGATTCTGGCTCCGCATTGAAGATCAGGAGAGATCCATGAAATCCGTCAAACTCGCCGTTTCGTCGCTGGCGCTCATCGCCGCCTCGGCCGGCATCGCCGCCGCGCGCGATCAGGTTCAGGTGTCCGGTTCCTCGACCGTGCTGCCCTATGCCACCATCGTGGCCGAGGCCTTTGCCGAGAACATGGGCATGCCGGCGCCGGTGGTCGAGGGCGGTGGCTCCTCGGCGGGGCTCAAGCAGTTCTGCGAGGGCGTGGGCGAGAACACCATCGACATCGCCAATGCCAGCCGCCAGATCAAGCCGGCCGAGATCGAGACCTGCAAGGCCAATGGCGTGACGAACATCATCGAGGTTCGCATCGGCTATGACGGCATCGTCTTTGCCAGCGACGTGAACGGTAACGAGTTCGCTTTTACCCCGGCTGACTGGTTCAAGGCGATCGGCGCCAACCAGGTGGTCGACGGCAAATCCGCGCCGAACGTCAACGAGACCTGGGCGCAGGTGAACCCGGAGCTGCCGGACCAGCCGATCCTGGCCTTCATCCCCGGCACCAAGCACGGCACCCGCGAAGTCTTCGAGGAAAAGGTGATCCTGAAGGGCTGCGAGGATAGCGGTGCGATGGAGGTCTTTGCGGCCGAGAACGGCGGCGACGAGGACAAGGCCGAGGAACTGTGCCTTGCGATCCGCACTGACGGCAAATCGGTCGATATCGATGGCGATTACACCGAAACGCTGGCCCGCATCGAAAGCGACAAGAACGGCATCGGCGTCTTCGGCCTGTCCTTCTACGAGAACAACACCGACAAGCTGAAAGTGGCGACCATGTCGGGTGTTGCGCCCTCGACCGAGACCATTGCCTCGGGCGATTACCCGGTCTCGCGCCCGCTCTACTTCTACGTCAAGAAGGACCATATCGGCACCATTCCGGGCCTGAAGGAATTCGCCGAATTCTTCGTCGCCGACGAGGTTGCCGGTCCCGATGGCCCGCTGGCCGAATATGGCCTGGTCTCGGACCCGGAACTGGCTGCGGTCCAGCAAACTGTTGCCGATGAAGTGACGCTGCCCTGATCCGAACCGGGACAGGCGGGGCCAAGCGGTCCCGCCTGTCCCACCCCGTCACGCTGCCCGGAAGGCCCGCATGTCGATCCTCTCCCTCACCCTGATCCTGCTGGCGCTCGCGGCCCTGGGCTATGTGCTCGGTTCGCGCCGGGCTTTGGCCGCGACCGGCGGCGATGCCCGCAAGCTGCATTCCCGCCCGGTCTATCACGGCTGGAACGTGGCGCTGCTGGCCGTCGTGCCGGCGCTTCTGGCGCTGATCGTCGGGCTGCTGGTTCTTGGCCCATCGGCCGCGCTGGCCCCCGCCGTTCTGGTCCTCGCGCTGGCCGGCGCCGGCTGGGGCCTTAGCCGCATCAGCGCCGAGTTCCGCGCCCGCAACCGGGTCGAGACCATCCTGCGCGGGCTGCTGATCCTCTGCTCGACCATTGCCGTGCTGACCACCATCGGCATCGTGCTGTCCCTGGTCTTCGAATCCGCCGGCTTCTTCCGCCTCTATCCGTGGCAGGAGTTCTTCTTCGGCACCGAATGGACCCCGGCCTTTCAAGGCAATTCCAAGCTCGGCGTGCTGCCGCTTCTCTGGGGCACGCTCTATATCAGCCTGATCGCGCTCTTGGTCGCGGTGCCCATCGGCCTGTTCGCCGCCATCTACATGTCCGAATATGCCGGCCCGCGCGTCCGCTCGCTGGTGAAACCGGCGATCGAGATCCTCGCCGGCATCCCGACCATCGTCTATGGCCTCTTCGCGCTTGTTACTGTCGGCCCACTTCTGCGCGACTGGATCGCGCAGCCGGCGGGTCTGGGTGACAGCGCCTCGTCGGTGATGACCGCCGGGCTGGTCATGGGGATCATGCTGATCCCCTTCGTCAGCTCGCTCTCGGACGACATCATCAACGCCGTGCCGCAATCCCTGCGCGATGCCAGCCTCGGCCTCGGCTCGACCCAGTCCGAGACCATCACCAAGGTCGTGCTGCCCGCCGCCCTGCCGGGCATCGTCGGCGCCATCCTGCTGGCCGCCAGCCGCGCCATCGGCGAGACGATGATCGTGGTGCTGGGCGCCGGCGCCATGGCCCAGATCAGCGGCAACCCCTTCGAGGCGATGACCACCATCACCACCCGGATCGTGGCGCAGCTGACCGGCGACAATGACTTTGCCAGCCCGGAAACGCTGGTGGCCTTCGCCCTCGGGCTGACGCTGTTCGTCATCACCTTGGCCCTCAACGTTCTGGCGCTCTACATCGTGCGCAAATACCGCGAGCAATACGAATGACCGATCTGACGCATCTGCCCGCCCCCGCGACCGCGCCGCAAAAGCAGTCGCTGATGGTCGCCGACCCGAACACCCGCCGCCGCCACCGGGCCGAGGCGCGGTTCAAGGCCTATGGCATCGGCGCCATCCTGATCGCGCTGGCGGCGCTGGTCTTTCTGCTGGCCACCGTCTTCCGCGACGGCTCGGGCGCCTTCCAGCAGACCTATGTCAGCCTGCCGGTGACACTGTCCGCCGATGTCGTCGACCCCAAGGGCAACCGCGACCCGGCCGAGATGTCCAAGGTGCTGACCATGTCCTATGGCAAGCTTCTGGACCAGGCGCTGACCGACTGGATGGCCGCCAATGACGTGACCATCGACGGGCTGAAGAAATCCGACCTCAAGGGCTTCATCTCGGGCCAGGCCTCGGCTGATCTTCGGGACGCCGTGCTGGCGGATCCGGCGCTGGTCGGCCAGTCGCTCGAGATCACCGCGCTGGCCTCGTCCCGCGTCGACGGCATGTTCAAGGGCCGCGTCACCGACGAATCGGCGGCGATCGATTCCAAGACCTCGCCCGAACAGGTGGCACTGGCCCGCGCCATGGCCGAGAAGGGCGCACTCGATACCCGCTTCAACCCCGATTTCATTACAAATCCCGACGCTTCCGAGACCCGCGCCGAGGCCGCCGGCCTTGGCGTCGCCATCATCGGCTCGCTTTACATGATGCTGATCGTGCTGGTCCTGTCGCTGCCCATCGGCGTTGCCGCCTCGATCTATCTCGAGGAATTCGCGCCGAAGAACCGCTGGACCGACATCATCGAGGTGAACATCTCGAACCTCGCCGCCGTGCCGTCCATCGTCTACGGCATCCTCGGCCTTGCCGCCTTCATCAACTTCATGGGCCTGCCGCGCTCGGCCCCCATCGTCGGCGGGCTGGTGCTGACGCTGATGACGCTGCCCACCATCATCATCGCCACCCGCGCCGCGCTGAAGGCGGTGCCGCCCTCGATCCGCGATGCGGCGCTGGGGGTGGGCGCCTCGAAGATGCAGACGGTGTTCCACCACGTCCTGCCGCTCGCGATGCCCGGCATCCTGACCGGCACCATCATCGGCCTGGCCCATGCGCTTGGCGAGACCGCGCCGCTTCTGCTGATCGGCATGGTGGCCTTCGTGCAGGACATCCCCTCGGCTCCGCCGGCGGGTCTCTTCGAGCCCTCTTCGGCCCTGCCGGTGCAGATCTACAACTTTACCCGCCGCGCCGATCCGGCCTTCTTCGAGCGGGCTTCGGGCGCGATCATCGTGCTGTTGGTCTTCCTTCTCTGCATGAACCTGCTGGCGATCTATCTGCGCCGCAAATTCGAGCGCCGTTGGTAACGGAGCCGAGGAATGAATATGATGAACCAGATGCGACTGGCGGAGAACGCCGTGACCCAGAACGACAGCAAGATCTCGGCCCGCGATGTGCAGGTCTGGTACGGTGACAAGCACGCCATCAAGGATGTCAGCGTCGAGATCCTCGACAAGACCGTGACCGCCTTCATCGGCCCCTCGGGCTGCGGCAAGTCCACCTTCCTGCGCTGCATCAACCGGATGAACGACACCATCCCCATCGCCCGGATCGAAGGCACGATCCGGCTGGATGGCGAGGATATCTATGACCGCCGCGTCGATCCGGTGCAGTTGCGCGCCAAGGTCGGCATGGTGTTCCAGAAGCCGAACCCCTTCCCGAAATCGATCTATGACAATGTGGCCTATGGCCCCCGCATCCACGGCCTCGCCCGCAACCGGGCCGAACTGGATGCCATTGTCGAGAAATCGCTGCGCGGTGCCGCGCTCTGGAACGAGGTCAAGGACCGGCTGAACGAGCCGGGCACCGGCCTTTCGGGCGGTCAGCAGCAACGGCTCTGCATCGCCCGCGCCGTCGCCACCTCGCCCGAGGTGCTGTTGATGGACGAGCCCTGTTCGGCGCTCGACCCGATCGCCACCGGGCAGGTCGAAGAGCTGATCGACCAGCTGCGGCAGGAATTTTCTGTGGTCATCGTCACCCATTCGATGCAGCAGGCCGCCCGCGTCAGCCAGAAGACCGCCTTCTTCCACTTGGGCAACCTGGTCGAATATGGCGATACCGACGACATCTTCACCCGGCCGCAGGACCCGCGGACGGAATCCTATATCACGGGCCGGATCGGCTGAGGCGACAGGGGCAGACCACATGAACCGCGACAAGCATATTTCCTCGGCCTTCGACCGCGATCTGGAAACCATTCAGGCCCTGGTGGTGAAGATGGGCGGGATGGTCGAAAGCGCCATCTCGGACGGGGCCAGCGCGCTGATGAACCGCGACGAGGACCTGGCCGACGAGGTGCGCCGCCGCGACAAGGCCATCGATGCGCTGGAAGCCCAGATCAACGAGGACAGCGCCCGTCTGATCGCGCTCCGCGCCCCCACCGCCACCGATCTGCGGCTGGTCCTGTCGGTCATCAAGATCGCCGCCAGCCTCGAGCGGGTGGGCGATTACGCCAAGAACATGGCCAAGCGCACCCATGTGCTGGCGCAGATGCCGCAGATCGCCGGATCGGGCATTGCGCTGAAGCGCATGGCCGCGACGGTGGAAAAGATGCTCTCGGATGCGCTGGACAGCTATATCCAGCGCGATGCCGATCTGGCCGGCGACGTGCGCGCCCGCGATCTGGAAGTTGACCAGATGTACAACGCGCTCTTCCGCGAGTTCCTGACCCATATGATGGAGGACCCGCGCAACATCACCGCCTGCATGCACCTGCATTTCATCGCCAAGAACATCGAGCGCATGGGCGATCATGCCACCGCCATCGCCGAACAGGTTATCTATCTTGTGACCGGCGAACTGCCCGATGACAGCCGCCCCAAGGATAACCGCGTGCCGCCTGCCGATGCGGTGGCGCTGCCGGGCGAGGGCTGAGCCGATGGCGTCGCAACAGACCCCGCTGGTGCTGGTGGTCGAGGACGAGGGGGCGCAGCGCGAGGTGCTGCGCTACAATCTCGAGGCCGAGGGCTTCGGCGTCGCCATGGCCGAGAATGGCGATGAGGCGCTGCTGTTGGTGGCCGAAGAGATGCCCGACCTGATCGTGCTCGACTGGATGCTCCCGAATGTCTCGGGGATCGAGATCTGCCGCCGGCTGAAGGCCGATCCGGCGACCCGGCCCATTCCGATCATCATGCTCTCTGCCCGCAGCGAAGAGGTCGACCGGGTGCGCGGGCTGGAAACCGGCGCCGATGATTACGTGGTGAAACCCTATTCCGTCGTCGAGTTGATGGCGCGGCTGCGCACGCAACTGCGCCGCACCCGTCCGGCCACGATGGGCGAGCGGCTGAGCTACGAGGACATCATCCTCGACGCTGCCGAGCACCGGGTCTTCCGCGCCGGTCAGGCCCTGCATCTCGGCCCGACCGAGTTCCGCCTGCTCTCGACGCTGATGGAGAAGCCGGGCCGGGTCTGGACGCGCGAGCAGCTTCTGGACCGGGTCTGGGGCCGCGACATCTATGTCGACACCCGCACCATCGACGTGCATGTGGGCCGCTTGCGCAAGGCGCTGATGCAGAACGGCGGTGACAACCCCGTCCGCACCGTGCGCGGCGCGGGGTATGCGCTGGGGTAGCGACTCACGCTAGCAGACCCCGCCCGATGCGCGGGACGCCGTCCCGCCGGGCGAGCGCCTGCCCTGTGCTGTTTCCCGTTCACGCCCTGTGCACCGGCTGTGCACGCCCTGTGCAGGCGTTTTCCCAGCATTTGCTGGCCCAATCGCCCCTCACCCCGCGCCTGTTGCACGAACCACCGCGCTGCTGTTGCGCGGCGAGCCTACCGCCCCAACAGCATCAAGCTCAGCGCCGGAACCGCCGCGATGACCGCCAGCCCGATCAGGCTGGTCAGCAGGAACGGCAGCGCCCCCCGCGCCACCTTTTCCAGCGGCAGCCGGGTGATGTTCGCCGCGACATAGAGGTTGATCCCGACCGGAGGGGTGATCAGCCCGATGGCCAGGTTGACCATGACCAGCACGCCGAACCAGACCGGGTCCCAGCCCAGTTCCCGCGCCACCGGCAGGAAGATCGGCAGGCAGATGAACATGATGGTGATCGCGTCCATGAACATGCCGCAGATCAGCAGCACCAGCATGATGACCCCGAGGATCACCCATTCGTTCGACGAGAGGCCCAGCAAAGCGCCGGAATAGGTGCCGACCAGATCATCCACCGTCACCACCCAGCCGAAGAGCCCGGCATAGGCCACGACCAGCATCACCACCGAAGACGAGGCGGCGGAATCGGTCAGCGCGGCCATCAGCCCGGACCAGTTCAGCGTGCGATAGGCCAAGGCGCCGACGGCCAGCGCATAGACCGAGGCGACGATGGCGGCCTCGGTCGGGGTGAAGATGCCGGAATAGATCCCGCCAAGGATCACCACCGGCGTCATCAGCCCCCAGAAACTGTCCAGAAAACAGCGCCACAGCCGCGCGCCATAGCCGAGGCCCGGATAGGGCGGCGGCACCAATGCGCGGGTCGCCGCAGCATCGCCGACGCGTCCGAAGGGCAGGGCGCAGAGCATCAGCGCACCGCAGACCAGCCCCGGGATGATCGCCGCAATGAACAGGTCCGCGATCGAGGTCTCGGCCAGCACGCCATAGATGACCAGCCCGATCGAGGGCGGAATGACGATCGACAAGGCCGCCCCGGTGCAGACCAGCCCGGCGGCAAAGGCCTTGGAGAACCCGTCCTCCTCCATCGAGCGGATGATCATCGGCCCGATGGCCGCGACCGAGGCCGGGCCCGAGCCGCTGACCGCGCCCCAGAAGAGGCAGACCACCGTGCCCACAAGTCCCATGCCGCCCGGCAGATCGCCCACCAGCACGCGGAAAAAGCGGATCATCCGGTCGGCAATGCCGAGCCGGCCCATCAGGTTGCCGGCAAGGATGAAGAAGGGGATCGCCAGCAGCGAGAATTTTGCAATGCCTGCCGTCAGCAGGTCGCCCACGAGGTCGAGGCCGAAGCCCAGCTGCCACATGGCGACCAGTGCCGAGAGGCCGAGCGCGAAGGCCACCGGCACCCGCAAGATCAGGAACAGGAAGAACAGCCCTACCATCAGGCTGCCGGAACCGATCTCACCCATCACGTTCAGGCCCCCGGACCAGCGCCTGCACATAGCGGACCAGCACCAGCGCAAAGCCAAGCGGCACCGCCGCCGAATACCACCAGAGCGGCAGGTTCAGCGCATAGCTGGTCATGCCGGTCCGGATCTGGTTCTGCACCAGCCCGATGGTGAACCAGACCGAGGCCACAAGCAGCGCGGCCGACAGCGCCCCGGCCAGCCAGATCACCGCGCGGCGGGCGGGCGGGGGCAGCAGGTCGGAAATCAGTTCCACCGCCAGATGCTCGCCCCGCCGCGCCGCGATGGCGGCGCCGAAGACGGTCAGCAGCACGAAGCCGCCGGTCAGCAATTCCTCGGTCGCGGCAAAGCTATGGCTGGTGCCATAGCGCACGACGATATTGGCAAAGCCAAGCGCGGTCATGCCCAGCAGCAGAACCGCGCAGACGATCTTCTCGAAATCGTCGATCAGGCGCATTCAGTTCGCCGCGTTCGCTTCGTCGGTGAACAGCTTCACGATATCCGCGCCGACCTTCTCCGACCATTTGTCGAAGCTGGGCTTGGTCGCGTCCTTGAAGGCCTGCAACTCCTCGGGGGTCAGTTCCGTGACCTCCATGCCCTGTTCCTTCAGATAGGCGATGCCCTCGTCGGTGGCCTTGCGGCTGATCTCGATCTGATAGGCCATGGCCTCGTCGGCGGCCTTCTGGAACTGCGCCTGCGTGGCCTCGTCCATCGCGTCCCAGCGGGTCTGGGCGATGCCGAGAAACAGCGGGTCATAGCTGTAATGCCAGGGCGTGATGTACTTCTGCACCTCGTAGACGCGCTGCGGGATGATCACCGCGCCGATCGGGTTTTCCTGCCCGTCGACCACGCCCTGCTGCAGCGCCGGGAAGGTTTCAGACCATTGCATCTGCTGCGGATTGGCGCCGAGATCGGTCATGACGTCGATATACATCGGCCCGGCGACGCGCATCTTCAGCCCGGCCATGTCGGCGGGGGTCTTGATCGGGCGTTTCGAGTTCGTCACCTCGCGGAAACCGTTCTCGCCCCAGGCCAGCACCTTGATTCCGTGCCCGGCCATGATTTCTTCCATCTTGTCGCCGGCGGCACCCTGCGTCGTGCGGTCGACGGCGGCGTAATCGGCATAGAGATAGGGCAGCGAGAAGGCGGCCATTTCCGGGGCCAGCGGCGTCACGTTGATGGCCGAGGTCAGCACCAGGTCGATGGCACCGCGGCCGGTCATCTCGGCCTGCTTCATCTGGTCGCCGCCGGCCAACTGGGCATTGGGGAAGACCCGAACGTCATAGGCGCCGCCGGTTTCCGCGGCCAGCAATTCGCCGAACTTCTCGGCCCCCTGCTGCCAGGTGGTGGTGTCGCCGACATTGTGGGACAGGCGCAGCGTCTCCGCCGCGGCGGGCAAAGCAAGGGCCAGCGCGGTGGTCGCGGCCAGAACCAGTTTCGTATACATTGTTTTCCTCCTCCTCGTCTTCTTGCGCTGTTGATTGCAGATTGCGCAGGCTCGCGCAAGTTGCCCGCGTGTCCGTTTTTGCCTGCCTCCACAGGAAAATATGGGCTTTCATGCGGGATTTTCTGACCGATCGGTGCAGTCACAAAGAAACGAGCGATCAATAAACTCTTGATTTGAAACCAGCCAGACGGAACAGTGCAGTGGGGAGCAAAGTATACAAATAACCTGGGAGGAAGACACATGACGGAAGACACGATCAAACCTGCGGTGTCGCGCCGCTCGTTCCTGCGGCGTGGCGGGGCCATCGCCGGGGGGGCTGCGGCCAGCACGCTGTTGGCGGCGCCGGCGGTTCTGGCGCAATCGCCGCTGGTCCTGAAGATGCAGACCAGCTGGCCGGCCTCGGACATCTGGCAGACCATGGCGCAGCAATATGTGGACCGGGTGCAGGCCATGTCGGGCGGACGCATCCAGATAGACCTGTTGCCGGCCGGCGCGGTGGTCGGGGCGTTCCAGGTGATGGACGGGGTCAGCGATGGCGTCATCGACATTGCCCATTCGGTTTCGGCCTATTGGTATGGCAAGCACAAGGCGGCCTCGCTGTTCGGCACCGGCCCGGTCTTCGGCGGCGATCCCACCAATATGCTCAGCTGGTTCTATCAGGGCGGCGGGCGCGAGCTTTACCGCGAGCTGACGCAGGACCAGATGGGGCTGAATGTGGTGGGCCTGATGGCCTTCCCGATGCCGGCGCAGCCCTTTGGCTGGTTCAAGAACCCGATTGCCGGAGTCGAGGACATCAAGGGGATGAAATACCGCACCGTCGGTCTGGCCGCCGACCTGCTGCAATCCATGGGCATGTCGGTCGCGCAGCTTCCGGGCGGCGAGATCGTTCCGGCGATGGAGCGCGGCGTGATCGACGCCTTCGAGTTCAACAACCCCTCATCCGACCTTCGCTTCGGCGCGCAGGATGTGGCCAAGAATTACTACATGGGCTCCTATCATCAGGCGTCCGAGGCCTTTGAATTCCTGTTCAACCGCGACGTGATCGAGGATCTGGAACCGGACCTGCAGGCGATTCTGGAGCATGGGGTCGAGGCGGTTTCGACCTATAACACCGCCTATGCGCTGGATAACTATTCCGCGGACCTGCTGAAACTGCGCGACGAATCCGGCGTGACCATCCACAAGACCCCGGATGCGATCCTGCAGGCACAGCTCGAGGCCTGGACGGCGATGATCGCCACGCTGGAGGCGGATGCCACGATCAAGAAGATCCTCGACAGCCAGCGCGACTGGGTCAAGCGGACGGTCTATTACGAGCTGATGGACAAGCCGGACTATGCGCTCGCCTACGAGCATTTCTTCCCCGGCGAGCTGAAGATCTGATCGCCTGATCCGCAGGCCCCCGCGCGGCGTGACCGGGCGGGGGTGTCTTCGAATGCGAGGAAACCCGATGCTTGGCTTTGTGCGCTTTGCCGACAGCCTGTCGGCCTGGTTCGGCAAGACCTTTGGCTGGCTGATCATGCTGATGACCGTGGGCGTCACCTATGAGGTGATCGTCCGCTATATCTTCAACGCGCCGACCTCGTGGTCGCTGGATGTGTCCTTCATCATGTACGGGACGCTGTTCATGATGGGCGGCGCCTATACGCTGTCGCGCGGCGGCCATGTGCGGGGCGATTTCCTCTATCGGCTCTGGCCGGTCAGGGTGCAGGCGGGGGTGGACTTGCTGCTGTACCTGATCTTCTTCTTTCCCGGCGTCTCGGCGCTGATCTTTGCCGGCTGGAAATACGCCGCGCGCAGTTTCCAATATGGCGAGGTCAGCGTGAACAGTCCCGCCGGCATCCCGATTTTCCAGTTCAAGGCGGTGATCGTCGCCGCCGGCATCCTGCTGTTCATCCAGGGCATTGCGCAGGTCATGCGCTGCATCATGGCGATCCGCGACGGCTACTGGACCGAGGCCGAAGAGGATGTCGAGGAGACCGAGCAGCTGCTGATCCGCGAGCAAGCCGAGAAGGCCCATGCCCATGAGGCCTGACCCGCGCCTTCTGCCAGACCTGCCCCTTCAGACGGAGAACCGAAATTGACCGATCCGCAGGTCGCCCTGTCGATGCTGGGCGTGTTCATCATCCTGGTGTTCCTGGGCTTTCCCATCGCCTTCACGCTGATGGCCCTTGGCATCATGTTCGGCTATTACGCCTATTTCGACGCGGGCCGGATGTGGCGCAGCTTCAACCGGCTGGCCGAGGATGCCGACTGGTGGACCTCGACGACAAGCTGGGTCGAGGGGCTGTTCAACAACCGCATCTTCGATCTCTTCATCAACCAGACCTATACGGTGATGTCGAACGAGGTGCTGACGGCGGTGCCGCTGTTCCTGTTCATGGGCTATATCGTCGAGCGGGCGAATATCGTGGACCGGCTGTTTTCGACGCTGGCCGTTGCCTCGCGCAATATGCCCGGTTCGATGGGCGTGGCCGCGCTGATCACCTGCGCGCTGTTTGCGACCGCCACCGGCATCGTCGGCGCGGTGGTCACGCTGATGGGGCTGCTGGCGCTGCCCTCGATGCTGAAGGCGCGCTATGATCCCAGCTTCGCCAGCGGCATCATCTGTGCCGGCGGCACGCTTGGCATCCTGATCCCGCCCTCGATCATGCTGATCGTCTATGCCGCCGCCTCGGGCGTGTCGATCGTCCGGCTTTACGCGGGCGCGATGCTGCCGGGGCTGGTCCTGGTCGGCCTCTATCTCGTCTATGTCATCGGCCGCTCGATCCTGCAGCCCTCGGTGGCGCCGCGCCCGACCGAGGACGAAGTGCCATCGGTGCCCTTCCCGACGCTGGTCCGAATGCTGGTCACGTCGTTCTTCCCGCTGGCGGTGCTGATCGTCGCGGTGCTGGGTTCGATCCTCTTCGGTCTGGCCACGCCGACCGAGGCCGCCGCCATCGGTGCGATGGGTGGGCTGGTACTGGCTGCCGGCTATCGCTCGCTGACCTTCCAGCGCCTCAGGGAATCGGTCTATCTGACCGTCCGCACCACGGCGATGGTCTGCTGGCTCTTCGTCGGATCCTATACCTTCAGCTCGGTCTTTTCCTATCTGGGGGGCGAGCATCTGATCTCGGAATTCGTCGGCGGGCTGGACCTGACGCCGCTGCAATTCCTGCTTCTGGCGCAGCTGATCATCTTCTTCTTGGGCTGGCCGCTGGAATGGTCCGAGATCATCATCATCTTCGTGCCGATCTTCCTGCCGCTCCTGCCGATGTTCGGGGTCGATCCACTGTTCTTCGGGATCCTGGTGGCGCTGAACCTGCAGACCTCGTTCCTGACCCCACCCATGGCCATGTCGGCCTATTACCTGAAGGGGATCGCGCCGCCCGAGGTGAAGCTGACGCAGATTTTCGCCGGCGTCATGCCCTTCCTCTTCATGGTCTTCATCGCCATGGCCATCGTCTATATCTTCCCCGGCGTGGTCTATTACCTGCCCGAGGTGTTCTATGGCGGTTGATCTGACGGGGCTGTCGGCCATCGACCTGCGCGACGGCATGGCCTCGGGGCGCTTTTCGGCGGTCGAGGTGGTCACGGCGCATCTGAAGCGCATTGCCGAGACCGAGCCGCGCCTGCAGGCCTGGGCCTGGCTCGACGGCGAATACGCGCTGGCGCAGGCGCGGGCGCTGGACGAGCGGCGGAAGTCTGGGGCGGCGCTTGGGGCGCTGCACGGGCTGCCGGTGGGCATCAAGGACGTGATCGACGTAGCGCGGGTGCCGGGCGAGAACGGGACCGCGATCGACAAGGGCCGGGTGCCGCGAGAGGATGCGGCGCTGGTGGCGCGGCTGCGCGCGGCGGGCGCGGTGATCATGGGCAAGACCGTGACCACCGAAATGGCCTATCTGCAGCCTTCGAAAGCCCGCAACCCGCATGATCTGGCACATACGCCGGGCGGCTCCTCCTCGGGTTCTGCCGTGGCGGTGGCGGCGGGAATGGTGCCGCTGGCCGTGGGCACGCAGACCGGCGGCTCGGTGATCCGGCCCGCCGCCTATTGCGGGGTGGTCGGGTTCAAGCCGAGCTTCGGGCTGATCGGGCGCAGCGGCATCCTGCCGCAATCGCCCTTCCTCGACACGGTCGGGGTCTTCGCCCGCAGCGTCACTGACGCCGCGCTGCTGGCCGAGGCGCTGGCCGGCCATGATCCTGCCGATCCGGCCACCCAGCCCATGCCCGCGCCGCGCCTGACCCAGACCGCCAGCGCCGCCCCGCCGGTCCTGCCCAATCTGGTGATGATCGACATGCCCAGCCCGCCCGAGACCGATCCACAGATGCGCACGGCGATGGAGGAGCTGTTCGGCCTTCTCGGCGAACGGATCGAGCGGGTGGAACTGCCGCCGGTCTTTGCCGAGGCGCAGGCCATCCGCACCCGGATCAACCAAGCCGAGATGGCGAAATGCTATTTCGCCCATGAACAGCGCGGCCGGGCGCTGATGTCGCCGGAACTGACCGAGGCGATCGATGCCGGGAAAGCGGTGCTGGCGCGGGATTACCTGTCGGCGCTCGACTGGCGCGGGGTGCTGAATGCCGGGCTCGACCGGATCTTCAATCGCTGCGACGCGATCCTCTGTGCCGCCAGCCCCGGCCCGGCGCCGGATCGGTCCAGCACCGGCGATTCCGCCTTCAACGGCATCTGGACGCTCTGCGGCACCCCGGTCGTGGGCCTGCCGCTGTTCGTCAGCGACGGCGGGTTGCCGATGGGGCTGCAACTGGTGGGCCGGGTCGGCGACGATGCGCGGCTGCTTCGGACCGCCGCATGGCTGATGGACCTTGTCCAGTCCGGGCAGGAGATCGACGAACAGAAGGAGATCGCTTGATGGACAGGCTGATGGCGCTTTTCGCCTATGCGGTCATGGCCGCGTCGCTGCTGGTTCTGGTCTGGTATGTGCCGCGTTGGGATCTGGGCGGAGTCATCGCGGTGACGCTGGCACTGGCCGGGGTCGATGTGGTGCAATCGCTGCGTAGCCATCGCAGGCCGCGCAGCCCAAAGGATCACTGAGCCGGCCGCGCGCTATCGCGGCTCGGTCTGCAGCGCGCGGATGATGGAATAGCACATCAGCACCATCACCACCGAGAAGGGGATGCCGGTCGCCGTCACCCCCGCCTGCAGCGCCGACAACCCGCCGCCGATCAAGAGCACGATGGCGATCAGCCCCTCGATCGTCGCCCAGAAGATGCGCTGCGGCTTGGGCGCGTCGATCTTGCCGCCGGCGGTGATCGTGTCGACCACCAGCGAGCCGGAATCGGACGAGGTGACAAAGAAGACCAGAGCCAGCACGATGGCGATGGTCGACATCAGCCCGGTCAGCGGCAGTTCGGCCAGCATCCCGAAGAGCGACAGCTCCGGGCTGTAATTGTCGATGACATATTCCTTGACCAGACTGTTTTCCGGGTCGGCGAACAGCGTCTCGATGGCGATGCCGCCAAAGACGCCCATCCAGATGAAGATCATCAGGCTGGGGATCAAGAGCACGCAGATGACGAATTCGCGCACCGTGCGGCCGCGCGAGACCCGGGCGATGAACATGCCGACGAAGGGCGCCCAGCTGACCCACCACGCCCAGTAGAAGGCCGACCAGCCCTCGCGATAGGCGTCATCCTCGCGCCCGAAGGGGGCCGAGAGCGGGATGAAGTCGCGGACATAGGTGACAAGCCCGGTCCAGAACCCGTCCAGCGCCGCCAGCGTCGGCCCGGCGAAGAGGACGAAGAGAAAGAACAACAGCGCCATCACCATGTTGATCTCGGACAGGATCTTGACCCCGCCATCCAGCCCCCGCCAGACCGAGACCAGCGCCACCGCCGTCACCAGCATGATGATGATGACCTGCGTCGAGGTATTCACCTCGAGCCCGAAGACGAAATTCAGCCCGGCATTGGCCTGCTGCGCGCCAAGCCCAAGGCTGGTCGCCAGCCCGAAGAGGGTCGAGAAGACCGCAAGGATGTCGATGGCATGGCCCCACCAGCCCCAGACACGCTCGCCGAGGATCGGGTAGAAGGCCGAGCGGATCGAGAAGGGCAGGCCCTTGTTATAGGTGAACAGCGACAGGGCCAGCGCCATTACCACATAGACCGCCCAGCCATGCAGCCCCCAGTGGAAATAGGTGCCGGCAATGCCAAGCGCGCGGGCCTCGGCGATGTTCCCGGGGATGATCTGCCCGTCCGGCCCGATGGGTGAGGGCACGCCAAGCGGCGAGGAGACGTTCATGTGATAGACCGGCTCGAGCACGCCGAAGAACAGCAGCCCGATGCCGATGCCAGCGGCGAACAGCATCGCGAACCACGAGAGATAGCTGTATTCCGGTTCGGCGTCCTTTCCGCCCAGCCTGATGCCGCCATAGGGCGAGACGATCAGCGCGAAGCAGAAGATCACGAAGAAATCGACCACGATCATGAAATACCAGTCGAGCGTCTGGGTGGCGAAACTGACGATCGACTGGAACACGCCGCCTGCCGTTTCGGGAAAGATCAGCGTCAGCAGGATGAAGGTCATCGCCGTCAGGGCCGATACCACGAAGACCGGATTGTGGATGTCGAACCCGACCGGCCCCAGCGAGCCTTCGATATTGTCTTGGCCCACGACGTAATCCGTGTCGTGGAACAGGTCGTCGTCAGATTGCGGAGTCCCTCCGGTCTCGCTCATGGTGGCCTGCCTTCCGGTTGTGGCTTCTTCGGTTTTTCTCCCGCGATCATAGGGAAAATTGCACAAAACGCAAAACCGCCCCTCGTTCACCAGTCTCCGCGCGGTCGGTCACGGGCTTGACCTTCCCGTCCAAAGCCTTGATCTTCTCGCCAGTTAAACGGTTCCGGCAGTGCCATGAATGACTCGACCCCTCCGCCGACGCGGTCCGACGCGGACAAGACGCGGCCGCCCATCGGCGCGCTGCGGTTCGACACGCCGCAGGACCTGTATCTGCGCCTGCCCGAGATTGCCGAACTGACCCAGCAGCGCCCGCGCCCGGGCGAGGACCCGCTGGCCTTTCTGGGCCGGCTGCGCGCCTCGACCACACCCGAGGAGGCCGTGACCTATACCGCTTTTGCGGCCCTGCCGCAGATGTCGGTGCGCTGGGGTTATGAATGCCTCCGACTGATGGCCGATTATCTCGACCCGATGGAACGGCCGATGATGGAGCTGGTGGCCAACTGGCTGAACCACCCCGCAACCGCCATGCGCCAGCGTATCGCGAGGGATGCGCTCTGGGCACCTTCGCGGACGCCGTCGGTGCTTCTGGGTCTGGCCGTGGCCTGGTCGGGCGGGCCGGTGGCGCCAAACGATCCCATGCCCGCGCCGTTGCACCGCGCCCCGCGCTCGGTCAACAGCGCGGTGCTGTCCTGCCTCGCGCGGGCCGAGTTGAATCGGCGACCGATCTTTCTTGCCCGGTTCATCGACATGGCCGAAACGCTGTTCCGCGTCTATTGACCAGCGCCATGACCCTGACCCTGCAGATCGAGAATTATCAGGTTCTGGACGATGGCGGGCCGGCCAGCGTCGCGGTGCCCGATGGCGGGCTGTCGGCCGGACGCTCGGGCGGGATGGGCTGGGTGCTGCCCGATGCCAGCCGGCATATCTCGGGCCATCATTTCGATGTCTACCTCGACGAGCGCGGCTGGTGGCTGCGCGATGTCTCGACCAATGGCACCTTCCTGCAGGGCCAGCGTTACCGGCTGGACGGGCCGCACCCGCTGCAGGACGGCGACCGGTTTCAGGTCGGGCAATATATCATCGTCGTCCTGCTGGAGCAGCCGGGGCAGGGCTCGGCGCTGACGCCCGCCTCGCTGCCCGACCGCTCGCAGGCGCCGGGCTTTGCCGAGGACCCCTGGGCGCTGGAGGGCGGTCCCGCTGCGCCGATCGATCCGCTGCCCGCCCGGCATCTGGGCCAGCGCCATGACTTTGCCGACGATTTCATCCCGACCGGTCAGGCGCGCCAGCCAGCGCGTCGCTATGCGCCTCCGGTGGTGCCTCCTTTGGACGATCCCTCGACCTTCGCCGCCCCGCCATCGGCGCCGCGCGAGATCACCGGTTTTCAGCCGCCCGCCGCACCCGCGCCCGAGCATGATTTCGTCCGCGCCTTCTGCAAGGGCGCCGGCCTGCCGCCCGACCTCTATGCCGACGTGGCCCCCGATCAGCTGGCGCAGGTTCTGGGCCAGACGATCCGTCGCGTGGCGCAGCAGGTGATGATGGCGCTGCAGGACCGCGCCGCTGCGAAGCAGTTCGCCCGGACCGGCGAGCGCACCATGCGCGGGGCGGCGGACAACAATCCGCTGAAATTCCTGCCCGATGTCGATCAGGCCATCGAAACCATGTTCCTGAAACCGCGCGCCGGCTTCCAGGATGGGGTGTCCGGATTTGACGATGCGTTGAACGACCTGCGGCTGCACCAGGCGGCGCTGTTTGCCGCGCTGCAACCGGCACTGGCCAGGCTGATGAGCGATCTGGCCCCCGAGACCATCGAGGCCCAGGCCGAGACCGGGCGTCTTGGCGGCAACAAGCGTGCCAAGGCCTGGGAGATCTTCGTCGAGCGGTGGGACAAGAAGACCGCGCCGCATGAGAACGGGATGCTGGACGAGTTCCTGATCCACTTCTCCGCGGCCTATCGCGACATGGTCGAGCGTCAGGGCGGCGTCGCGGGAAAGGAGCCGAACGATGGCTGAAACTCAGGCCTTGCCGCTGAACTGGCTGCTACAGCCGATCAGCGAGGACGCGCCTTGCGGCCCCGATCTCGAGGCCGAGGGCGCGCCTGCCTTCATCGACTATTATTACGAGGCCGAGGTGCGCCTGCCCGAACGCTATGTCACGCCGGGCATGGCCGGGGTCGAAGGCAGCATCGACCAGGTCTTTGATCCGAAATCCATCAACCTGCGGGCCGAGACGCAGGCGATCAGCGATCTTCTGCGCCAGAGTCGCGACCTGCGGCTGCTGTCCTTGCTGGCGCGGTTCCAGATTCTGGCCGGACGGCCCGGCGATTTCGCCGACACGCTGCAGGTGATGGCGGAGGCGCTGACCCAATGGCCCGACGCCCTGCACCCGAGCGTCGCGGGTTCCTCTGCCGACCGTCGTGCGGCGCTGGAGGAACTGGGCTCGATCAAGACCGTGGTCATGCCGCTGCACTACCTGCCGCTGGCCGGTCAGGCGGATGCGACCTATCGCCGCTATCTCGTCGCAACGGGCCAGGCAAGCGGGCGGGCATCGGAAGAAGGGATCGAGCGCGGTCCGATCATCTCGACCCTGGCCTCGCCGGCGCATCAGAAACTGGTCGAGCGGCTGCATGGTGACTTGGGCCGGGCGGCACAGGCGCTGTCGCGCATCGTCGAAATTTGCGCGGCACATCCCACCGCGCGCTTCCGCCCCTTGGTTGCCGAGACGCTGGATGCGCTGACCGGGATGCAGAAACTGCTGCAGGAAGCGCGACCGGAGCTGGTGATCTGGTCCAGCCAGGTCGAGGCCGCGCCGATCCCGGTGGAGTCGCCCACCGAGGCCACGCCGGATCAGCCCCTAACCGCCCCGGCCCCGCTAGCCGCACCGCCGCCCATCGGAGCCATCACTGATCGCGCGGGCGTGCGTGCGGCGCTGGAAGGCACCGAGCGCTTCCTTGCGCGCAACGAACCCTCCTCGCCGGCGCTGCTTCTGGTGACGCAGGCACGGCTGTTGATCGGTCGGCCGTTGATCGAGGCGCTGGAGACGCTGCTGCCCGGCGATGCCGGCAAGGCGGTGATCGGATTCGCGCCCGAAACCGGCTTTGCCCTGTCGATGGAGCGGATGAAGAAGCTCAGCGAGAACGCCCTTGGCGGTTTTGATCCGCAGAGCGGGGGCACCGAGGCGCCGCCGGCTGAACCGCTCGTTCTGACCTCGCGTGCCGAGGTCGCCGCGCAGTTGCAGGCGGTCGAGGCATTCTATGCCGCACGCGAACCGGCCAGCCCGATTCCGATCCTGCTGGCCCGGGCGCGGGGCTTCATGGACAAGGGATTCCAGTCGATTGTTGCGGAATTGATGCCGAACGCCGAGGCGAAAGGCTAGGCTTTGACCTTTCGGACAGGGATTCCGGGCTGTGCCATTGACACAGTCAAGATTTGATTGTTTCGTCGCACGCAACTGTTGGGAGTTTAATGATGGCCGCGGACAAGTCGACCGATTTTATCAAGCGTAATCGCCCGCCGCGGGTGAATATTTCCTACGAAGATCCCTATGACAGCGAGAAGATGGTCGAACTGCCCTTCGTCATGGGCGTGATGTCGGACCTCTCGGGCAATGCCTCTCCGGTCGAGAAGAAGCCGCTGGAAGAGCGCGATTTCGTGGATGTCACCGCCGCCTCGCTGGACGAGTTCATGGACAGCGTGACGCCGGGCCTGACCTATAACGTCGAGAACGAGCTGGGGGCCGAGGGTGGTCGCCTTGGGGTCAACCTGGAATTCCACTCGATGGAAGATTTCGAACCGGCCGCCATCGCCCGGCAGATCCCGGCGCTGAAGAAACTGCTCGAGGCGCGCCAGCACCTGGCGAACCTGCAGCGCTACATGAATTCCAAGCCCAAGGCTCAGGAACAGATCAGACAGCTTTTGAACGACCCCGAGCTGATGGCGGCACTGGCCGCGCGCGAAAGCGCCAAATCCGCATCGGACGACGGCACGGAGGACTAAGTCATGGCCCAAGCCCCCCAGCAGGCCGGTAACGAGAATGCCGGCCTCGCCGAGCTTGACGAATTTTCCGACATTCTGCGCCAGACCATCAAGCCGCGCACCGATGTCGCCGCGAAAGAGGTGGACAACGCCGTTGTCGCCCTGGTCAACGAGGCGCTGCAGGACGAGACCCTGATCGGCGAGGATGTGATCGACACCATCACCGCCATGCTGGCGAAGATGGACAAGAAGCTGTCCGACCAGCTGAACGAGGTGATGCATCACGACGAGTTCCAGAAGCTGGAAGCCTCGTGGCGCGGTCTGGCCTACACGATCAACAATTCCGAAACCGACGCCACCCTGCGGGTCAAGGTGCTGAACGCCTCGAAGCAGGAACTGGCGGCGATGATGCGGCGCTATCCCGGCGCGAAATGGGACAAGTCGCCGCTGCATCTGAAGATCTACGAACAGGAATTCGGCACGCTCGGCGGCAAGCCCTTCGGCGCGCTGGTGGGCGATTACTATTTCGACCAGTCGACCGCCGATGTGGGTCTCTTGCGCGCGATCGGCAAGGTGGCGGCTGCGGCCCATGCGCCCTTCATGAGCTCGGCCGCGCCCGAGCTGCTGGGGATGGACAGCTGGACCGAGATCGGCACCCCGCCCGACCTGTCCGAGATCTTCGAGACGCCGGATTATGCCGCGTGGAACAGCCTGCGCGACAGCCAGGACAGCCGCTACCTGGCGCTGACCCTGCCGCGCGTCCTCTCGCGCGAGCCCTATGGCCAGAACACCAATTCGGTGGTCGAGGAGTTCGATTTCCAGGAGGAAACCGACGGCCATGACGGCAAGCAATATGCCTGGATGAACGCCGCCCACGCGATGGCGGTGAACATCAACCGGGCGCATAAGGAATACGGCTGGACGGTGCAGATCCGCGGCGTGCAGTCGGGCGGCGAAGTGCTGAACCTGCCCAGCCACACATTCGAGACCGGCGATGGGTCGAAAGACCTGAAATGCCCGACCGAAGTGTCGATCACCGACCGGCGCGAGGGCGAGCTGTCGAAAGCCGGACTGATAGGGCTGATCCACCGCAAGCATACCGACAAGGCCGCCTTCATCGGCGCACAGACGCTGTACCGGCCCAAGAAATACGTCGATGACATGGCGACCGCCTCGGACAACATGTCCTCGCGCCTGCCCTATATCTTCGCGGTGTCACGCTTCAGTCACTATCTGAAGGTAATGGTGCGCGACAAGATCGGACAAAATCCCGACCGTCTGCAACTTCAGACGCAGTTGCAGAGTTGGGTCAACAAATATGTATCCGGCAATCCCGAAAGCGCGAGCGAGCGGGAGAAAGCCAAGAAACCTTTGGCGGGGGCCAAAGTGGAAGTGGTCGAGGACGAGGAGAATCCCGGCTATTACGTCGGAAAGTTCTTCCTCAAGCCGCATTTCCAGCTTGAAGGAATGGACATCGGGATGAGCTTGGTGTCCAAGCTGCCGAAAGGCAAATGAGTTTTTTTACCTGGCTGTCGTTATTAAAGGAGCGAGTGCATGGCCGTTGATATCTTCCTGAAACTTTCGAACAACATCAAGGGTGAGTCCCAGGACGACACCCATCGCAACGAGGTCGACGTGCTGGCCTGGAACTGGGGTCTGACCCAGTCGGGGACCACCCATGTCGGTTCCGGCGGTGGCGGCGGCAAGGTGAATGTTCAGGACATCACCCTGACCAAATATGTCGATCTGGCTTCCAACGACCTGATCAAGCGCTGCACCAACGGCGAGCATATCGAGAACGGCGAGTTGATCGTCCGGAAATCCGGCGGCGCAGCCCCGGTCGAGTATTTCCGGATCAAGATGGAAAACATCATGATCACCAGCTACAACACCGGTGGTTCCAAGGACGGTCTCGATCGCATCCAGGAAACCCTGACCCTGAACTTCCGCAAGTTCGAAGTGCTCTACACCCTGCAGGAAGAATCGGGCGCTGCCGGCGCCGAGACGATGGCCGGCTGGGACATCGCCGAGAACAAGGAATGGAACGCCTGATCCCAAGCGATCAGCGTCATTCCCTGACAGGAACGATCCCCGGCGCAGCGCAGACTTGCGCCGGGGATTTTCTATGGCAGGCTGAGACCCGATGAGCCGCAGCCCCCAGAAACGCCCCGACCGGCAGATGTCGATCCTGCAGGTCTTTCGCGCCGCCGCCCGCGCGGGCGATGCGCGCGATGCCGCGCCCTCGGAGCGCCGCGCCGATGACGATCGCATCATCTCGGTCCGGCGCCGTCAAAGCCGCGACGGCAGCGACCCAATTGCCATGCAGTCCGATCTGGCAATAGACATCGCCAGCCTGATGAACACCATCCGGTTGGATGCGCTGGTCGATCTGTCCGATGCGCCGCTGGTGCAGAAATCCATCGTCAATTACGGTTTCCGCGACATGTCCAGCCTGACGCGCAGCCAGGAAACCACCGCGCGCATCGCCGCCTCGATCCGCGAATCGCTGATCCGGCACGAGCCCCGGCTGATCGCCGAAACGCTGGAGGTGCGCGTGTCCGAGCGCAGCGCCAGGACCGATCAGCGCATCTTCTTCGATATCACCGCCGAGATGCGGGCCTCGCCCGCCGACCTGCCGATGGATTTCGTGGCCGAGGTCGATCTGGGCGCCGGCAAGCTGCGCATGACCGGCGGGCGGCCCGAGCGATGAGAAAGGCCTTCCGCGACCTCTACAACCGCGAACTGGCCATGCTTTACGAGCGGTCGGCCGAATTCGCCGCCGAGTATCCGGGCATTGCCGACCGTCTTGGCGGGTTGTTGCGCGACAATACCGACCCGGCGGTTGCCGGTCTGCTGGAAGGCACGGCCTTCCTTGCCGCGCGGGTGCAGCTGAAGCTGGATGAGGAGTTTCGCGGCTTTACCACCGAGCTTCTGGAACAGATCTTCCCGGACGCCCTGGCGCCGATCCCCTCGGTCATGCTGGTGCAGGCCCAGCCCCCGGCGGATGAGCGCAAGCTGGACGAGGGCTGGCGCTTCCTGCCGGGCGAGTATCTGGATGCGCGCTTCGTCGATGCCGACCAGCGGGTCTCCTGCCGCTTCCAGCTGACCTCGCCCTTGACCCTTTGGCCGCTGTCGGTGGATGCCATCACCTATCACGATGCGCCCGGTCCCCTCGGCGCGCTGGGGCAGGACCCCGACCCCCGGACCAAGGCCGGGCTGCAACTGGGCATCCGCCGCAGCACGGCGGGCGGCATGTCCGGCTTGCCGCTGGACGAGCTGGTCCTGAACCTGACCGCGCCGGATTTCGGGCAGGCGGCGGCGCTGTATGAACAGATCCATTGCGACCGGCTGCGGATCTCGCTGCGCTGGATCGACAAGCAGGGCGATCCGGCCTTCCTGCGGCTGAACCCCGATCAGCTGAGCCAGATCGGCTTTGACGAAAGCGAACGCCTGTTCAGCCGCGACACGCGCCTGTTCGACGGTTTCGCTCATCTGCGCGAGGCCTTCATCTTTCCAAGGAAGCATCTGGGCTTCCGTCTGACCGGCCTGCGCCCCGCACTGTCGCGCATCCCGACGGATCGGGTCGAGATCGTCATCGAGTTCCGCCGCAGCGACGATGTCCTGGCCGCCCGTCTGGGGTCGGGTCATGTGGCGCTGAACTGTGCCCCGGCTATCAACCTCTTCGAGGAAACCAGCAGCCAGGTGCGGCTGGATCAGAAGCGGCACGAATTCGTGGTGACACCGGACAGTAGCCCGGTCACGCATTACGAGATCCACCGCATCGCGCAGGTCTTTGCCCATTACGGTAGCAGCGCCGACAAGGTCGAGGTGCGCCCGCTTTATGCCCTGCCCGATGGCGGCACCCCACCGCGGCAGGCGCTTTACTACACCGCCCGCCGCAAGCCCCGCCGGCTGACCACGCATGAACGCCGTTTCGGCAGCCGCCATCGCTATCGCGGCACCGAAACCTATATCGCGCTTTACGAGCCGCCCGCCGAGCAGGTCGCCAACCGGGCACAGCGGCTGCAGATCCGCGCGCTCTGTTCCAATCGGCACCTGCCCGAATACCTGCCCATCGCCGGCAGCAAGGATGATTTCCACTTCACCAGCGATACAAGCGTGGCGCTGTCCTGCCTGATCGGCCCGACCAAGCCGCGCGATTCCATGCTGGAAATCGACCGGGGCGCGCCGCATCGGGCCGAACAGGGTGATGTCTACTGGCGGCTTCTGTCCTATCTGTCGCTGAACCATTTCGGGCTGGACGACCGGCCAGGCCGCGACGGCGCGGAAAGCCTGCGCGAATTGCTGAGCCTCTTCGCCGACATGTCGGACAGCATCACCGAGGCGCAGATCCAGGGCATCAAGTCGCTGAAAACCCGGCCCGTCGTGCGCTCGATCCGCCGCGCCGACGGCTTCTTCCCGGCGCGCGGGCTGGAGATCAGCGTCACCTATGACGAGGCGGCCTTCGAGGGCACGGGCATCATCACGCTGGCCGCCGTGCTGGACCGCTTCTTTGCCGAATACGCCAATATCAACAGCTTCACCCAGTCGGTGACGATCAGCCAGCAGCGCGGCGAGATCATGCGCTGGCCCCCCCGCACCGGAAGCGGGGCCTTGCTGTGAGCGGCGATCAGGGCTTTCTGGCGCTGCTGCGCCGGCTGGAACGCGAGGCGCCCGAGAAACCGCCCATCGGTCGCGCGGCGCGTTTGCGCGACGAGGTGGTGCGGATCGGTCAGGACCCCTCGCTGGCCTTTCCGGCGGGCGAGTTTTCCGAGACCCGGAACGGTTCGCTCAGGGCGCAGGTGCTGGGCTTCTTCGGCCCGCAAGGCGCGCTGCCGCTGAACACCACCGAAGAGGTCGCCCGCTGGCTGGAAACCGGGGATGACAGCTTTGTCGCCTTCACCGACATCCTGGCGACCCGCTTCCTGCAACTGTTCTTCCGCGCATGGTCGGATGCCCATGCGATCAGCCAGTTCGACCATCCGGGCAGCGACCGCTTCAACGGCTATGTCGCCGCCATCGCCGGGATCGGCACGCCGGCCTTCCGCGACCATGACGCGCTGCATGATCTGGCCCGCCTGCCGATGGTCTCGCTGTTCGGGGGCCGCGTGCGCAGCCCGGTGCGCCTCAGGCAGATGATCGAGACCCATCTGGGCGTCGATGCCCATGTCGAGGAGCATGTCCCCTACTGGATGGAGTTCGACGCCAGCGACACCTCGGCGCTTGGCCAGCGCGGCAGTTCCATTGGCCGCGACATGTATCTGGGCGCGCGGGTGCAGTCGGTCGGCGAGAAGATCCGGCTGGACCTGCGCACCGCGAGCCTTGCCCAGTATCGCCGCTTCCTGCCCGGCCAGCCCGGATATCAGCGGCTGGCCGATATCGTCTTCTGGTATCTGGGCAAGACCTATGTGGTCGATGTGTCGCTGTCCCTGCCGGCCTCCGAGGTAGAGCCCGCCGTACTGGGCAAATCCGCCAGCATCGGCTGGATGGCGGCGCTGGCCCCGGCCAATGATGACCCCGAGCATTTTGTAACCGCGGCCACCTTTACCCTGGATGCCGACCGACCCGCCGCCTGAGGACTTTTAATGACCGAAATCAGTATCGAGAAATTCGCCGGCAAGATGAACCGCGCCGGCTACGACGCCTTCATTCAGGCGATGCGCCATGCCCGGGGCGAGGGCAACCGCAATGTCGAGCTGGCGCATTGGCTGTTCCATGCGCTGTCCAACCAGGAATGCGACATCTCGGTCACGCTGCGCGAATTGGGCCTCGATCGCGGCAAGGCGCTGCAAGAGGCTGACCGGGCAATGGCGGCGCTGAAGAAGGGCGTGACGGAGACGCCGGGGATCTCGGACACGCTTGGCGATGCCCTGAACCACGCCTGGACCTATGCGACGCTGTTCTTTGGCGAGACCCAGATCCGCAGCGGCCATGTGCTGGTGGCGCTGCTGAACGACGGGCATCTGCGGCGCGAGCTGCTGACCATTTCGCCGGTCTTCGGCGAGGTTTCGGTGGACCGGATCAGCGCCGACAGCCGCACACTCTGGGCCGGTTCGGAAGAAGAGACCATGCGGCCGATGGATGGCTCGGGTCTGGTCGGTGCCGGGACGCCGGGCGCAGCCGAGGGAGGGGCCAAGACCGCGCTTGGCCGCTTCTCGGTCGATATGACGGCACAGGCGGAATCGGGCACGATGGACCGGATCGTTGGCCGCGATGACGAGATCCGCCAGATCGTCGATATCCTGCTGCGCCGCCGCCAGAACAACCCGATCCTGACCGGCGAGGCCGGGGTCGGCAAGACGGCGGTGGTCGAGGGTTTCGCGCAGCGTCTGGCCTCGGGCGATGTGCCGCCGGCGCTGAAGGGGATGCGGCTCTATATGCTGGATATCGGCGCGATGCAGGCCGGGGCCAGCATGAAGGGCGAGTTCGAACAGCGCCTGCGCTCGGTCATCGAGGAGGTGCAGGCGAGCCCCATCCCGATCATCCTGTTCATCGACGAGGCGCATACGCTGATCGGCGCGGGCGGGGCGCAGGGCACGGGCGATGCGGCGAACCTGCTGAAGCCGGCGCTGGCACGCGGCACCCTGCGCACCATCGCGGCGACGACATGGGCCGAATACCGCAACCATATCGAGAAGGACCCGGCGCTGACCCGGCGTTTCCAGCCGGTGACGGTGGACGAGCCGGGGATCGAGCAATGCTGCTACATGCTGCGCGGCATCCTTGATCCGATGGAGAGCCACCACAAGGTCCGTATCTCGGACGAGGCGATCACCGCCGCCGTGGCGCTCTCCGCCCGCTATATCCCGGCGCGGCAGCTGCCGGACAAGGCGGTGAGCCTTCTGGATACCGCCTGCGCCCGGGTGGCGATCTCGCAGAACGCCACCCCGGCCCGCATCGCCGATCTGCGCGAAGCCATCGCGGCGCTGGAAACCGAGATCGCGGCGAAAGAGGCCGAGCGCGATCTGGGCGAGACCAACGAGGCGCGGCTGACCGAGGCCGAGGGCGAGGCCGAAACCCTGCGGGGCAAGCTGGCCGAGGCCGAGGCTGGCTATGCCGAGGAAAAGGCGGTGGTCGACCAGATCCTCGCGCTGCGCGAACGTCTGGCAAAGGCCGAGGGCGAGGATTTCGACGCCGAGGCCGTGCGCGCCGAGATGGCGGGCGAAATGGCCAAGCTCGCCGATCGCAACCCCGACGACCGGATGATCTGGCCGCATGTGGACGAGCAGGCCGTGGCATCGGTCATCAGCGACTGGACCGGCATCCCGGCGGGCCGGATGGTGGCCGATGAATTGCAGGCCATTCTGGGTCTGGCCGATCACCTGAAGGAACGGGTCATCGGTCAGGACCACGGGCTGAAGATGATCGCCAAGCGGGTCGAGACCAGCCGTGCCGGTCTGTCGAATCCGAACAAGCCCATCGGTGTCTTCATGCTGGCCGGCCCCTCGGGCGTCGGCAAGACCGAGACCGCGCTGGCTCTGGCGGAACAGCTTTACGGCGGCGAGCAGAACATCATCACCATCAACATGTCCGAGTTCCAGGAGGCGCATTCGGTCAGCCTGTTGAAGGGCGCGCCGCCGGGCTATGTCGGCTATGGCGAGGGCGGGCGGCTGACCGAGGCGGTGCGGCGCAAGCCCTATTCGGTGGTGCTGCTGGACGAAATCGAGAAGGCCCATCCCGATGTGCACGAGCTGTTTTTCCAGGTCTTCGACAAGGGCATGATGGAGGATGGCAATGGCCGCCCGATCAACTTCCGCAACACGCTGATCCTGCTGACCTCGAATGTCGGCACCAATGTCATCATGGACATGGCCGAGGGTGGCGAGACCACGCCCGACATGGAAACGCTGGAAGCGCAGTTGAAGCCGGAACTGCTGAAGGTGTTTCCGCCCGCGCTGCTGGGCCGGATCGTGACCATCCCCTATTTCCCGCTTGGCGGCGAGGTTCTGGCCGGTATTGCCAAGCTGAAACTGGGCGCCATCGTCGCGCGGATGCGCAGCGCCCATGGCGCCAAGTTGGGCTGGGAGGATGCGGTGATCGACCATATCGTCGCCGAATGCCGCGATCCCGACAGCGGCGGGCGGATGATCGACAATATCATCACCAACTCGATCCTGCCCGACCTGTCGCGCCAGGTGCTGTCGCGCATGGTCGAGGGGGCGGGGATGTCGGACGTGACCATCGCGATGAAGGACGGCAAGTTCGACTACGTCTTTGCCTGACGGGCCTCAGGGCACCGCGCGCACATAGACCGGGGCAACCCCGATCAGCGCGCGGCCAGCCGCCGCCTCGGCCAGCGGCGGAAAGAAGTCGCTGGCGAGGCGACCCGACAGGCCGGCAATGGACTCGGGACGCTGGGGCAGGGCCACGGCCATCAGCAGCTGGCTGGTGTCGCGGTTGCCACCGACGCGGTAGACCGGAATGTCGAAGCGGGTCACCTCGCCCGATGCCAGGGTAAAGCGGCCAAGGTCCTGCACCACGCCATTGTCGTCGATGATGAGCAGCGCCACGGGATTGCCGCCCGCGCCGGTGATCTCGCCGATCAGCTGGCCGTCCGAGGCAACCTCGCTGGCCTCGAGCCGCAGGACCAACGGCAGGGCCGGATAGCTGGCCGAGGCGCGAACGAAATCCACCGCCGGGCATTGCCGCGCGTCGAGCAGCACCGAACGCTCGGTCATCGGCACCTCGACCGTGCCGGCGATATCGCGGAACAGGTCCGAAATGTCGCGATCGACGGCACCGAGCGTGGTCAGCAAGACCTCGTCCCCGCCGATGGTCTGCGGCAGCGCCGCCAGGCAGGGCTGGGCCAGCCTTTCGCGCAGACGCAGCACCAGATCGCTGATCGCGGCGTTCTGCTGCGGCGAGCCGGGGCTGACGCCCTGCCCATCGCCCTCCGGCGAACCGGGAACGTTGACCGGATCGCTGCCGTCAACGGGCGGCGTGTTCGGTGCCGTGACGGGCTCGACCGGTTCCACCGGCGTGGCGGTGGTTGCCGCGATCATGTCGTCCGAGGGGGTCAGCACCGGCTGCTCGGCCTTTGATGTCTGGTCCGGCATCGGGACCTGCGCGGGCGGCAGGGTCGCGCTGACACTGGCCGCGCCGGTGACCGGCTGCGCTTGATCGAGTACCACCTGCGCGGCGCTGCCCTGTTCGACCGGCAGGCTCAGGATGTCGATCTCGGGCAGGGCCCGGCTGTCATCCCGCCGGGGCAGCGAGGGCAGCACATCCATCACCGCGGCCGCCGCCACGCCATGCACCGCCAGGGACAGGACCAGCGCCTGAATCCAGTATCCCCGTTTTTCCTGCATCCGGCCAATCATTCGGCCGTCCTCTCCTTCAGCGTCACCAGCCGCACCGAGCGCTCGGCCAGCGCCGGGTTCTGCAGCACCGCGACCAGCAGATCAGCCGGCGCACCGCGATCCAGCAGCAGATGCAGGGTCAGCGGCTCGGGCAGCGCATCCAGCGCCACCCTCAGAAGATCGGGCGCGACCTCGGCCCCGTCAAGCAGCCATTGCCCGTCGCGCGTGACGACCAGCAAGGGGCGCGGCAACTGGTCCAGCGGCAGGCTGCTGCTGATCGGCAGCTCGACCTCGTCCGAGGGGCGCTCGGCGGTGATCTGGCCCGTCACCATGAAGAAGAAGATCAGTAGCAGCACGATATTGACGATGGCCAGCGACACATCGATATGCGTGTGCTGGCGACGCGGGGGCAGCGAAACGGTCATGGCTGGACCCCACTTGGGGCAGGCGCCACCGTGCCGCCTGCGATCTGGACATCGGTGATGCCATGCGCGGCCAGCGCCTCCAGCACCGAGACCAGCCCCTGCACCTGCGCATCCGGGCGCGTCACCAGCAGAACCCGCGCCGTGCCCGCCGCCTGCATCGCCTCGGCCAGTTGCGGCAGGGCGTCAAAGCCGAATCGCTGACCGCTGGCGACGATGGATTCACGGCTGACCGACCAGATCGCGGTATCGCCGGGCGAAAGGGCCGGGGCGCCAAGCTCTTCTCCCTTGTCGGCAGGGGGCTGGCCCGAGTCCCCGCCGCCGATCGTGCCGGCCTTGAGGCTCAGCAGCGAATAGGGTGTCAGGTTGGCCGAGAGCATGAAGAAGACCAGCAGCTGGAACATCGCATCGGCCAGCGGCGTCAGCGCGAAGCCATAGCGGCGCTGGCGTTGCGGCAGCTCGATCCGGGGATGGGTCCGCGCCCCGGCCATGGCTCAGCGCCGCCCGCCGCCCGCCACCCGGCCATGGATCGCCGCCGAGATCGCCATCTCGATATCCTGCCGCTCGGCATCGATGCGTGATTCCAGCCAGTTGGCGACGAAATAGGTGACCAGCGCGATGGCAAGGCCGATGGCCGTGGTGGTCAGCGCCGTCCAGATGCCGCCGGCCAGCTGCGCCGGGTCGATGGCACCGGTCGATTGCGACAGGGCCGAGAAGGCATCGATCATGCCGATCACCGTGCCCAGCAGGCCCAGCATCGGCGCCGCCTGCACCACCGATTCCAGAAGCCGCATCCGCGCCGCCATCGATGACAGCTCGACCAGCGCCGATTGCCGGCCCAACTCCTCGGCATAATCGGGATCGTTCGGTCTTGCCCTGAGGCCAGACATCACCGCCTGCAGCACACGCGGCAGCACGCCATCGCCCTGTCCGGCCTTGCGCATGGCCTCGTCCGGGCGGCCGTTCAGCCAGTCGTCCAGCACCTGGTCGGCAAGCCGGCCCTTGCCGACCCCGATGCGACGGAACTGCAGGATCTTGAAGATCGTCACGGTCAGCGCCAGCACCGACAGAAGCGCGAGGGCGGCGAAGACCGCCACGGTGACCGCGGGAAGGCCGAGAGATAGGGTCGAGAGATTCATCTGGTCAGACACCGAATTCGATGGCCGCGCGCGACCGGGTGGTCAGCGCATCAAGGCAGGTCGGGGCGATGGCGTCCGCCGCCGCCTCCTCGGGCTGGCAGAGCGTCACGTCATTGACGATCACGCGCGAGATGTCGTCGCAGCCCCGGCCCGGCAGGTCGAACAGCACGATCTTGGTCTTGCTCGCCGGCAGCGCGCCGAATTCCAGCGCCAGGATCGAGCGGACGATGCCCCCGGCGTCGAACACACCGACCTGCCAGCCGGTGCGCGCGAAGCCCGAACCGCTGTTGTTGATGGCAACGAAGGTCATGCGGCAGGCGCCGGCCTCGGTATCGGTCACGTTGTTCAGTTCCAGCACGATCCGCCCCGCATCCGAAGCTGCCGCCTCCTGTGCGGGGGCCGGCGGGGCGGTGAACCCGATCAGGGCCAGCGCCGAGGCCAGGACCGTCTTGCTGAGCAGGGCGTCACGCAATTTGAACCTCTCGCTGCGCGTTGATTCGATGATCCATAGCACAGAATCCTGTGCGATGATGACGGGGCTGGTGCAGGGCAATCTCCTTGCGCTTGGTCGTCTGGCCGTCGGTCGCGCCCTGTGGCGGGCTTGGGCATTCTGGTGTAATGGTCGGCTGAACCGGTGCAAAGATCAATATGTTACGATTTTTCATTCCTTTACTGATCGTGATCACGCTCTGGTCCGCACCGGCGCGGGCCGAGTTCAAGGTCTGCAACCAGAGCTTCGACGTGCTGAACCTGTCCTTTGGACAGCCGGTCCAGGGTGGGTTTCGCACCGAGGGCTGGTGGCGCGTTGCGCCGAACCAATGCGCGACGCTGATCCGCGAACCGCTGACGGCGCGCTTTCTCTATCTCTTCGCCACCGATGTCTTCGGCAAGTCGGCGCTTGGCGGCACGGTCCCCATGTGCGTCGCCCCGCGCCGCTTTCGCATCGAGGGCGAGCGGGATTGCCTGCTGCGCGGCCATCTGGAGGCGCGCTTTGTCGAGATCGATACCGGGCGGGCGGATGAGTGGACGGTTTTCGTGGCGCCGCGGCCATGAGGGTGGCGCGTTCACATCCGCGACGCCGGGTGGCGGCGGACTCGCGTGGTGGCGCGGCTTCGGCTAGACTTCCGGGGGAAAGCGAGAGGCGGGGCCGATGCGCGGACTGACAGGTCGGATAATGGTGGGAACCGGGGCGGCACTGCTGCTGGCGGCGCCCGTATGGGCCGAAACCCGGCAGGCGCTGGTCATCGCCGGCCGCGCCGCCGCGCAGGAGATCGGCCAGCCCGGGCGTGACGCCCTTGCCGTCTCGCGTGCGCTTCTGGCGGCGGGCTTCGACGTGCGGCGCTTGGAAAACCCGGCCAGCCTGCCCGAGCCGCCCGCCGATGCGCCCGATGTGATGCTGGTCTATGTCTCGGCTGACCTTGCGCAGACCGACCATGGACAGGCCATCGCGCTGGCCTCGGGCCCGGTGACGCTGGCGGAACTGGCGATGCGCTATCCGGCAGCGCAGCAGATGGTGCTGGCCGAATCCTGCGCCGTTGAACCGCTGGCGGGACCTGCCAAGGATGAGGCCAAACACGGCGATGCCCCTGCCGCCGCGCTGCTTGCCCATTCGCCCGCTGACTGCGCCGGCAGCGCGAGGCTGACCACCGCGCTGCTGGCGGCGCTGGAAAGCCCGGGGGCTGAACTGGCCGACAGCCTGTCCGGGGCCGGATTGGCGGTGGCGACGGGTTCGGGCTGGGCCGGGTTCACCGCGATGGCAGCACAACCGAAGTCGGCAGGCAGCGGCACCCTGATCCTTGACGCGCCCCTGCGCCCGGTCAGCGCACTGACCCCGACCGCACGGCCCGGCGCGCTCAGCGCCGCCGGTCAGGCCGCGACCTCCGGGGTGCAGATCTTCAACGCCGCCGCGCCGGTTCAGCCGCTGACCGGCGATCGCGCCGCGCGCCCCACCGGGGCGGGCCTGCCCGAGCCCTCGATCATCGTCGGCGAACGCCCGCGCGAGGACGGGGTGGCGCCGCCCACGGACAGCCTTGCCGGTTCGGCGCTTGGCACCAGCGCCGAGGAACGCGCCCGCATCCGCGCCGAGGACCCGCAGGCCTTTGCCAGCCTGCTGGAAAGCGGTGCATTCGACCCGCCGTCGGAGCAGATGGCCAGCGCCATCCAGACCGATCTGCAGCGGATGAACTGCTATACCGGGCGGATCGACGGCGACTGGGGCAATGGCTCGCGGCAGGCGGTGGATCGCTATTTCCAGCAGGCCGGCGGCACGGCTGTGACGCGCGAGGCCGATGTGACGCTGTTTCGGCAGATTGCGCTGAGGGATGACCTGCGCTGCCCCGATGTCGTGGTCCAGCCGACCGTGCGGAACACGCCTGCGGCCAGCACGCGCCAGCCGACGACCACCCGCAGCACCCCGGCGCGGGCCACCACCCAGCGCCAGCCGGTGCAGCCGCCGCGCCAGACGACGCCCCCGCCCGCCGCGACCACCACGCAACCCCGGATCAACCCGAATGCCCTCGGCTCGGGCATCTTCCGCTAGGGTGCAGGTTTCGTGCAGGTCGATCCCGCTTTTCAAAGCCACCGCCTGAATGCCCGCCGCCGCCGCAACCGCAGCCGGGCGATCCGGTCGGGGATCGGGCTTGCCGTGTTGCTGCTTGCCGGCGGGATCGGCTGGCTTGTCTGGCCGGACGGCGAGGCACCACCGCTCGAAACCGTGCAGGTCGCCGATGCCGCGAGCGGTGGCGATACGCTGCAGGACGGCGCGCAGATGGTGCAGGTCGAAGAGGCGTTCGACGTGGCGCCCGTGGTCCGGGCCGATACCTTTACCGACCTGCCGGGCGATCCCTTGATCCTGCGGCTGGCCGATGCGGGGCAGGGCGACCGCAGCCTGCCGCTGGCCGGCCCGCCCACGCTGGATGTCGGCCGCGTCGGCCTGCCCGCGCCCGACCGGCTGATGCTGGTGAACGAGACGCTGCATGTGCGCGAACGGCGGCTGATGACCGCGCTGCCCAGTTCGCCCGAGGATTTCGCGTTGTTCCAGTCGCAGCGCACCCGCTCGATCGAGCTGTTGCAGGCCAAGGCCGAGGCGCCGGCGCCGATCGATCCGCTGACCATGAGCGAGGCCGAGAAGACCCCCGCCCCGGTCGCCGCCTCGACTCTGTTCCTCAACCCCGAGGCCGAGCGTCCGCCGCTGTCGCAGGAACTGGTTCTGGACCTGGAACTGGCCACGCCGCTGGCCGATCTTCTGCGCGACAACGGTTTTCAGGCCACCGAGATCGAGACGGTGGTGCAGGGCGCAGCCGGTCTGTTGCCGGTCGAGGAGGCGCTGCCCGAGGGCACGGTGCTGGCGATCCGCTTTGACCCGCGCCCGGACGATCCCAGGCTGATGCAGCTGTCGCTTTACGGGGCCGAGGGCTGGCAGGGATCTGTCGCCCGCGACGGGGCCGAGCGGCTGGTGGCGGCAGCCGATCCGTGGATTGATGCCGATATCCAGGATCTCGCGCGGGACGAGGACGGCCCGTCGGGCGAGGGTCTGCAATATCGCCTGCTCGACGTGATCTATTCCGCCGCCATCCGCGCCAAGGTGCCGACCGAGATCGTGGGCGAGGTGATCGCCATGATGGCGCAGGTGCATGATCTGGCCGGCTTCGCCGATCCGGGCGACCGGCTGACGCTGATCTTTGCCCGCGATCATGGGGCAGGCGGCGGGCTGGCCGGTCAGGTGCTGTTCGCCGGTGTCGACGGACCGTCCGGGGCAAAGCCCTGCTATGTGGTGCCGCGCGAGGATGGGCAGGGCTTCCGCTGCCATGCGCCGGGCGCGCGGGTGGCGCGGGCCGAGGGTGGCGAGGTGGCGATGACCCTGCCGGTCAGCGGCACCATCCGCCGGAAGTTCGGGGCCGAAGATGCGGATGCGGGCGAGACCCTGCCCGGCATCGACTTCGCCGCCGCCAGAGGTGCGCCGGTGATCGCCGCCGCCGCCGGTCAGTTGCGCGAGATCACGGCTGAGGGCGAGAGCCTCAGTGTGACGCTGGATCATGGCGCCGGGCTGGTCACGCGCTATTCCGGCTTGTCGGCCTTGGCCGAGGGGCTGGCCAAGGGCGCGGCGGTTCCGGCGGGCGGCGCGCTTGGCCGGGTCGGGCAGGTCGGCGGCGAGGATGGGCTGTTCTTTCAGGCCTTCCGCGCGGGGCAGGCGATCAACCCGATGCCGCTGTTTACCGGCGGTCAGACGGTGCTGGCCTCGGACGCGGTCGAGGCGCTGATCGGGCGGATCATCCGGGTGGAAAGCGCCGGCAATGCCACGGCCAGAAACCCGCTGTCTTCCGCCACGGGGCTGGGACAGTTCATCGATTCAACCTGGCTGCGGATGATGGCCAGCTATCGCCCGGAACTGGCCGCCAGCATGGCAAGGCGCGACCTGTTGAACCTGCGCTTCAACCCTGATCTCTCACGCGAGATGGTCAAGCATCTGGCGCAGGAGAACGAGGCTTACTTGCGTGCGCGCGGCCATCAAATCACCGCCGGGCGCCTCTATCTGGCGCATTTCCTTGGCCCCGAGGGGGCGCATCGCGCGCTGTCGGCGGCGGATGGGGCCAGCGTCTTGCAGGTGATGGGGGCGGGGGTGGTGAACGCCAACCCCTTCCTCAACGGCTATTCCATCGCCCAGTTGAAAGGCTGGGCCGATCGCAAGATGAATGCCGCCCCGGTTCTGGCCGCCACGCCCGAGCCCGAACGCGAGGCGCCGCCCTCGCCCGCCGTGCTGGCCTTTGTCGCGGCGATGGATGCGATGTTGCAGGAAAACCTGCCCGATCGGGGATAGGTCCGTCGCCCCTGCCGCCTGTGCCGCCATCGATGCTATGACAGGGGGCAGAGCATCGCAGAGGGGGCAGAGCCATGCCGCAGGCACAACCGGACCGGGGCAGGGCCGATCCCTCGCCCGAGGCGCTGCAGGAGTTCCTGACCGGGCTCGCCGCCGAGATCCATGCGCGCGCCGACTGGGGCAAGGTGGCCGATTACATCCCGGAACTGGCGGATGTGGAGCTGGCGCAATTCGGCATCGCGGTGCAGCTGGCCGACGGCAGCCTGTGCCATGCCGGGGCCTCGCAAGTGGGCTTCTCGATCCAGTCGATCAGCAAGGTGTTTTCGCTGTCCTGCGTGCTGGGCCGGATCGGCGAGCAGATCTGGCAGCGGGTGGGGCGCGAACCCTCGGGCTCGCGCTTCGATTCGATCCTGCTCTTGGAACTTGAGAAGGGCATTCCCCGTAATCCCTTCATCAATGCCGGCGCGCTGGTCGTCACCGACGAATTGCTGACCGGGCGGACGCCGCGCGATGCGCTGGCCGAGATCATCCATTTCATCCGCGCCGCCGCCGGCGATGACGCCATCCATATCGACCGCGCCGTTGCCATGTCGGAACAGGCCACCGGCGATCGCAATCGCGCGCTTGGCAATTACCTGAAATCCTATGGCAACCTGAAGAACCCGGTGGATTACACGCTTGGCACCTATTTCCACCAATGCGCCATCGAGATGGATTGCCTGCAACTGGCCCGCGCCGGCCGGGTCATCGCCGGTCTGCCGGGCGCGCCCGCGATCCTTGCCCCGGCCCGGGCGCGGCGGATCACCGCGCTGATGCTGACCTGCGGGCATTACGACGAATCCGGCGATTTCGCCTTCCGCGTCGGCTTGCCGGGCAAGTCGGGCGTCGGCGGCGGCATCCTGATGGTCGCCCCCGGCCGCGCCTCGATCGCCATCTGGTCGCCGGGCCTGAACGCCACCGGCAATTCCCGCGCCGGAGCCTATGCGGCGGAGAAGCTGGCCGAGTTCACCGGCTGGTCGGTCTTTGGCTGAGGCTGGGACGGACGCGGTCCCTGTGCCGAAAGGTCACGCAGACTTGCCGGAACCCTCACCGCGGCGCGAGCGTTCGGGCCGCGAGCCATCCATCATTCGTGATGTGCAAGTCATTGGAGAATCAACCATGATCGGGGCCATGAAAATACGCTCACTCGCCCTCGCGCCCGTCCTCGCCCTCGCCTTCGCGCTGCCCGCGATGGCCGAGAAAATCTCGCTCAACGAGCTGTCGAACTATCTGAACGGCCTCAGCACCATGAACGGCAAGTTCACCCAGGTGAACAATGACGGCAGCATATCGACCGGTCAGATCTATATCCAGCGCCCGGGCCGCGTGCGGTTCGAGTATAACAACGACAAGCAGCTTGTCCTCGCCTCGGGCGGGCAGGTCGCGGTCTTCGACAGCAAGTCGAACAACGGCCCGCAGCAATACCCGCTGTCGGAAACGCCGCTGTCGATCATCCTGGCGCAAAACGTGAACCTTGGCCGCGCCAATATGGTCACCGGCCATAGCGAGCAGAAGAACAGCACCGTCGTCACCGCGCAGGACCCGGCCCATCCGGAATACGGCAATATCCAGATGGTCTTCACCGCCGGCCCGACCGAGCTGCGCCAATGGGTCGTGACCGACAATGCCGGCGAGAAGACCACGGTGATCCTCGGCGAGATGGCCAAGGGCGCACGCTTCCCGGCCTCGACCTTCTCGATTAATGACGAGGTCGCCCGGCGGAAGTGACCGCGCCGGACTGATCGCCGAAACCGGCTCGGCCGGGCTGATCCATCAGCCCGGCTGATGCATTCATCAAAAATTGTCCGCTTGATCTTCGTCAGATGACCGGCCATCGGTTAACGGGTCATTACCCGGTGAAGATCCATGTCAGCCTCGCACGCCCGCCTGTTCACGCCCGTCCTCATCGGCGGCTGTATCATCCTGCTGATCAACTTCGCGCTGCGCGCCAGTTTCGGCATGTTCCAGATCCCGATCGGCGAGGAGTTCGGCTGGCCGCGAGCCGAGTTCTCGCTGGCCATTGCCATCCAGAACCTCGCCTGGGGCATCGGCCAGCCGATCTTCGGGGCGCTGGCGGAACGCTGGGGGGATCGCTGGTCGATCATCCTTGGTGCGCTGCTCTATTCCGCCGGGCTGATCCTCACGGCCTTCGCCACCACGCCCGAGACCATGCAGATGCTCGAGGTGATGGTCGGCTTCGGCATCGCCGGCACCGGCTTCGGCGTCATCCTGGCCGTCATCGGCCGCGCCGCCAGCGACGAGAACCGCAGCCTTGCCCTTGGCATCGCCACTGCCGCCGGCTCGGCCGGGCAGGTCTTTGGCGCGCCCTTGGCCGAGATCCTGCTGGCCTTCTACAGCTGGCAGATGGTCTTCATCATCTTCGGCGTCATCGTGCTCAGCTGCATGTTGTTCCTGCCGCTTCTGGGTGACAGCAAGCCGGCCAGCCGCTCCGAGCTCGAGGAGAGCATGGGCACAGTGCTGAAGCGCGCCTTCCGCGACCCGTCCTATCTGATGATCTTCGCCGGCTTCTTCTCCTGCGGCTATCAGCTTGGCTTCATCACCGCGCATTTCCCCGCCATGATCGCCGAGATGTGCGGGCCTATCAGCCCGACCGGCATCCTCGCCTCGATCGGCATCACCACCACCTCGGCCCTTGGCGCCATCGCCATCTCGCTGATCGGTCTGGCCAATATCGCCGGCTCGATCCTGTCGGGCTGGCTCGGCAAGCGCTATACCAAGAAATACCTGCTGGCGGGGATCTATACGCTCCGCACCATCGCGGCGGCCGCGTTCATCCTGACGCCGATCACCCCCACGACGGTCATCGTCTTCTCGCTGGTCATGGGTGGGCTGTGGCTGGCCACGGTGCCGCTGACCTCGGGTCTGGTCGCCTATATCTACGGGCTGCGCTACATGGGCACGCTATACGGCTTCGTCTTCCTCAGCCACCAGATCGGCTCGTTCCTCGGCGTCTGGCTGGGCGGCTGGCTGTATGATGTCTATGGCAACTACACGCTGGTCTGGTGGATCGGTGTCGGCGTCGGCGCAATCAGCGCGCTGATCCACCTGCCGATCCGCGAGGAACCGGCGCGTCTGCCGGCGGCCCCCGCCGCCGCCTGAGACCCCTGCCGTCCCGCATTGCGGGGCGCAGGTCTTCTCACTAGGCTTCGGCTCTGCCGCCCGTTTTGCGGCAGGGTTCAGACCAGGGAGAGAAGAATGAGAAACACCCGCCTTACCGCGCTGGCGGCCGTGACTGCCGCGCTCATGGCGCAGCCGCTTGCCGCGCAGGATGCCCCGGCCGAGGCTGCCGCCGACAGCTGCGACGTGGCCCAGTTCACCATGGGCCTGCGCTTCCAGCAGCAATCGGCCGAGATCCGGGCACTGCAGTTGCAGGCCTATAACATCGCCACCGAGCGTTTGGATGCCGCAGTCGAGGGCGCGGCCGACCCGGCCAAGCTGGCCGTCGTCACCGATCTGGACGAGACGGTGATCGACAACAGCGCGCTGCTGGCCCGCGATCTGGCCAATTGCCACACCTATGATGCCTGGGACACCTGGCTGCCTTGGGAGCGTGACGGCCAGCCGACGCTGATCCCCGGCGCGCTGGAGTTCCTGAACCACGCCAACGAAAAGGGCGTGACCATCCGCTATATCTCGGACCGCTCGGACCAGCAGAAGGTCGACACGCTGGCCACGCTGACTGCGCTTGGCCTGCCGCAGGTCAGCGAGGAGTCGGTGCTGCTCTTGGGTCCGCCCAAGGTCGAGCGTCGTGATCTGGTCGCCAAGGATCACCAGATCATCCTTCTGCTGGGCGATACGTTGCATGATTTCGACGGCCGCTTCCGCAAGACGCCGCTGGATCAGCAGAAGGGAACCGTCACCGAGGAAACGGCGAAATGGGGCAAGGAATGGATCGTCTTCCCCAATGCCAGCTACGGCACCTGGTCCGAGGCGCCGCTGACCGCTTGGGCGGCGGAAGAAGTGATCGAGCCTTGGGAATAGACCCCGCGATTTGACCTCGGCGCGCGGCGGGCCTAAGCCGGTCGCGCGCCCACCCCGAAGGATAATCCCCATGCCCGACGACAATCGCCCCCATCCCAGTGAACATGTGACGGCGGTGCGATATCAACAGCTCTCTGCCGAGGTGCGGGCGCTGCAGCGGCAGTGCTATGTCCTGGCGACCCTGCGTCTCAACGAGGCGGTGGCGGCGAATGGCGGCACCGGTGCGGGTCTGGCCGTCGTGACCGATATCGACGAGACGGTCTTCGACAATTCCGCCGTCATGGCCCATGCGGCGACGGCAGCCGAGGGCTTCGACAATATCGAGACCTGGAAGCTGTGGGAGCTGCACGGCACCCCCGGCCTGATCCCCGGTGCCGCCGAGTTTCTGACGCTGGCCGACCGTCTTGGCGTGGCGATCTTCTATGTCTCGGACCGTTTCGGCGAGAACAAGGCGGCGACGATGGCGACGCTGGCGCAGCTGCAACTGCCGCAGACCACGCCCGACCGGGTGCACCTGTTTGGCGCGCCCAAGACCGAGCGGCGCGCGCTGATCGCGCGCGACCACAAGATCGTGCTGCTGCTTGGCGATACGCTGCACGATTTCCACGGCGATTTCGCCAATGCCACGCTGGACGAGCAATATGCCCGGACCGAGGCCCATGCCGAGCGCTGGGGTCAGGACTGGATCGTCTTCCCCAATGCCGCGCATGGGACGTGGATGGAGGCCGATCTGCGCCCCTGGGACGCGCCGAAGCCGGAGTGACGCCTCAGCGCGCCTGCCAGCCTTCCTCCATCACCATCGCGTCCAGATCCGCGACACTGGCCCAGCCACGGGCGGCCAGTTCCGGGCGGTCGAACAGGTCATCGACATGGCCGAGGCACAGATAGGCAATGATGGCGATATGGTCGGGCAGGCCCAGGATGGGCCGCAGATCAGCCTCGTTGAAGATGCTGACCCAACCGACGCCGATCCCCTCGGCCCGCGCCGCCAGCCACAGGTTCTGCACCGCGCAGACGGTGGAATAGCGGTCCATGTCGGGGTTATGCGTGCGCCCCAGCACCACCTTGCCACCCCTGCTGCGGTCGCAGGTGACGCAGATGTTCAGCGGCGCCTTTTCGATCCCCTCGAGTTTCAGCGCCGCATACTGCGACTGCCGGTCCTCGGGAAACAGGGCGCGGGCCTCGTCATTGGCCTTGAGGAAGGCGCGCTTCACCGCGGCCCGGCGCGCGGCATCGCGGATCAGGATGAAGTTCCAGGGCTGTGACAGGCCGACCGAGGGCGCGGCATGGGCGGCGCGCAGGATGCGGGTCAGCACCTCGGGGTCGATCGGGTCGGGCAGGAACTCGTTCCGCACATCGCGGCGATGGGCGATGATGTCGTAAAGCGCCTGCCGCTCGCTCGCGGAAAACACCCTCGCTCGGCAGGGTGCAGGGCTGGTTTGATCGGACATGGCGGGTTCAGGCCTCGGGCTTCACCGGGCGCGCCTTGCCGTTCGCATCCAGCGCCACGAAGGTAAAGGTGGCCTCGGTCACCTTCTGGCCCGTCTCGCTGTCGCGCTCGCGGCGCCAGGCCTCGACATGGATATCCATCGAGCTGCGGCCGATCCGTTCGATCTCGGCATAAAGCGAGACCTCGTCGCCGACCTTGACCGGGCGGTGGAACTTCATCCCCTCGACGGCGATGGTGGCGCTGCGTCCGCGCGCCGTCAGCGAGGCGATGGAACCCGCCGCAAGGTCCATCTGGCTCATCAGCCAGCCGCCGAAGATGTCACCCGCCGGGTTGGTATCCGCCGGCATGGCGATGGTGCGGATGGTCGGGCTGCAATCGGGCATCGTCTCGTCGCTCATGCGCGGGCTCCCTGGCTGGCGGCATCGAGGATATAGCGGGCGGTCATCAGGTCCAGATGCGCGCCGCCGCCATTCTTGGCGATGGTGATCTCGGCGTCGCTGGTCCGGGCATAGCGGCCCGAGGGCAGGTCGTAGAAATCGGCAACGATGTCGGCCTCGGTGATGACGCCCTGATCCAGCGGGATCTGGATCTCGCCGATATGGCCGATGGTGGTCTTGCGGCTGTCGACGAACAGCCGGGCGCGTTTCAGCGCGGCATCATCGACCTCGCGCATGTCGGGGCGATAGGCGCCGATCAGGTCCAGATGGGTGCCGGGCGTCAGCCACTCGCCCCGGATCAGCGGCTCGCGCGCCATGGTCGTCGTGGCGATGATCTCGGCCCCGGCCACCGCCTCGGCCAGATCTCCCGACACCCCCGCCCCGGTCTCGGCGGCCAGCGCCTCGGCCGCGCCCTTGCTGCGGTTCCAGATCGTAAACGTGGCATCAGGGATCATCGCGCGATAGGCGTCGATCATCGAATGGGCGACCTTGCCAGCACCCACGATCAGCACCCGATTTGCGTCCTTGCGCGCCAGCATCCTCGCCGAAAGCAGGCTGTCGCCCGCCGTCTTCCACTTGGTCACCAGATGGAAATCGACCAGCGCCGCCAGTTGCCCGGTCACGTCATCGATCAGGTTCACCACGCCGTTGATCATCGGTCGGTCTTGGGCGGGATTGCCGGGATAGACGGTCGCCGCCTTCACCGCGAGCCCCAGCCCGTCGATCCAGGCCGAGCGCGTCAGCAGCGTATCCTCGCCGCGATAAAGGAAACTGTCGGCAATCTCGGCCGGGGGCAGGGCATGGCCGGCGGCCAGCGCCTCGGTCAATGCGATCCAGTCCAGCCGGGCTTCGGCCTCGGGGCCGATGATCTGCGGGGTCATGGCGGTCCCTTTCACCGTGTCGGGCGACCCTAGCCGGGCGCCGGGCGGGCGACAAGCCGGTCGGGTGTTACAGTGGCTGCCCGGTCAGAAGGCGCGGCATCGGGTCGATGGACAGACCTGCCGCCTGCCGCATGAAACCACGGCGCAGTTGCGGCACTGCACTGACCAGCCCCATGCCCAGGCCCCGCGCCGTGCGGATCAGCGGGTTGTCGCTGCCGAAAAGCCCGTTCACCGCATCCATCCCCAACGCCAGACTGGTCGCGTCAAAGCGCCGCCAGCCCTGATATCGGCTTAGCACCGGCTCGGACCCGATATCCTCGCCCCGCCGCGCCGCCTCGACCAGCACCTCGGCCAGTGCCGCCACGTCGCGCAGGCCAAGGTTCAGCCCCTGACCCGCCAGCGGATGCACCCCATGCGCGGCATCGCCCATGATGGCGACGCGCGGCGCGATATAGGTCTCGGCCAGCGACAGCGACAGCGGATAGGAAAAGCGCGGGCCCGCCAAGGCGATCGGCCCGAGGAAATCGCCAAAGCGCGGGCGCAGCACGTCAAGGAAACCGTCATCGGGCAGGGCGCTGATGGCACTGGCATTCTCCCGGGTTTCCGACCAGACCACGCTGCTGCGATTGCCGGGCAAGGGCAGGATCGCCAGCGGGCCGGTCGGCATGAAATATTGATGCGCGATGCCGTGATGCGGCAACTCGTGGTCGATGGCCGCGACCAGCGCGGTCTGGCCGTAATCCCAGCCCTGCCGCTTGATTCCGGCGCGGCTCGCCACGCCCGACCGCCGCCCGTCCGCCCCGACCAGCAGCCGCGCCGTCAGCTGCCGACCGTTCGAAAGTTCGACCGTGACCGAGGCCGGCCCGGCCTCCTGCCCGGTGACGGACACCCCGTCCATGAGCGTAACCTTGCCCGCCATCCCCTTCAGCAGCGCGCGATAGAGGAAGCGGTCCTCGAGCATATGGCCGACCGCGCCCTCCTCGATCTCGGCGCTGTCGAAATGCAGGAAGAACAGGCCCGCCCCATCGCCCGGCTGCCCCTGTGAGGCCTTGACCTCGAGGATCGGCTGGCTGTTCCCCGCCAACTCGCCCCAGAGGCCGAGCGCCTTCAACAGCCGCTGCGAGGCCAGCGCCAGCGCATAGGCGCGGCCGTCGAAATCATCGGCTTCGCGGGCATCGGCAGGCCGGGCATCGACCACGGCGACCGAGAGACCCGCGCCGGCCAGTGCCAGCGCAAGGGTCGGGCCGTTCAGCCCGCCACCGGCAATGAGAACGTCGAAATCAGCTTTCATGGGAAAGGGTCAAGCATGGTCGGGCCGGGTTGTAAATGCGGTGCATGGTCAGCCGCGCCCCTCGGCCCTGAGGATCGCGGCCAGCGCGCTTGGATAATCGGGGTAAAGCAGCTCGATGCCCAGCTCGCGCTTGATCCGGGCGTTTGAGACGCGCTTTGACTCGGCATAGAAGCTGCGGGCCATGGGGGTCATTTCGGCGGTGGCGAAATCCTCGGCCGGGGGAACGGGCCGTCCGATCAGCGTGGCGGCATGGGCGATGATCTCTTGCGGCGGGGCGGGGTCGTCGTCGCAGACATTGTAGATCGCGCCCGGCCCCTCAGCCCTGATCGAGGCCATCAGCACGCGGGCGATATCCTCGGCATGGATGCGCGAAAAGACCTGTCCCGGCTTGATGATCCGCCGCGCCGTGCCGTTGCGCAGCTTCGCAAACGGCCCCCGGCCCGGGCCGTAGATGCCGGCGAGGCGGAAAATGTGTAGTGGCCAGCCGGCCTCGCCCGCAAGGCGCTGCCAGGCCGCCTCGGCCTCGACGCGTGCCTGACCGCGTGTGGTCGAAGGCTCCAGTGGCGAGTCCTCTGTCACCCAGTCGCCGCCGCGATCGCCATAGACCCCGGTGGTCGAAAGGTAGCCGAACCAGCGCGGGCTTGCGCGGCGCAGGTCATCGGCGAAGGCAGCCAGCACCGGATCGCCCTCCGCTCCGGGGGCGGCGCTGACCAGGATGGCATCGGCGCTGGCGATGCGGTCACGGATCGCGGCTTCATCGCCCGGCCAGAGCATCGGCTCGGCCCCGGCGGCGGCAACCTCGGCCCGGCGGCTGCGGGTGGTGCCCGCAACCTGCCAGCCCGCCTCGCGCAGCAGCGGTGTCAGGAAGCCGGCGGAATAGCCATGGCCGAGGATCAGCATCTGCGGTTCTGTTGGTTCGGCCACTGTCACGCCCCTGTTGCCTTGGCCTGTCAAACTAGCCGCAGGCGCGGTGGATTGCGAGGGTCGGAGGCGGCCGTGGCAGCGGCGGCCCGGCGCTTTCGGCTTCTTGTCAGCATCGCCTCCGGCTGGCACATTCGCCGGAACCATCAGGGAAGACGCAGATGAACCACGACAGCCGCTTTCTGCCGGTCGAGACGCCACCGGCGGCACCGCGCGAACAATTCACCGATGCCAAGGCCGCCGTCGCCCGTCTGGAAGAACTGTATCACGAGCCGACGCAGTTCCTGCTGGATCACTTCGTCGAGACCCTGAAGGGCGGAAAGCCCAAGGCCCGCTATCGCGCCTTCTATCCCGAGGTGCGGCTGACCACGACCAGCCATACCCCCACCGATTCCCGCCTGTCCTTCGGCCATGTAACGACGCCCGGCAGCTATGTGGCGACGATCACAAGGCCCGATCTCTTCCGCAATTACCTGACCGAGCAGATCGGCCTTCTGATCCGCAACCACGGCGTGCCGGTGACGATCGGGCCAAGCGAGACGCCGATCCCGGTGCATTTCGCCGTCTCGAGCCAGTCGGACCTGAACGTTCCGCAAGAAGGCGTGCTGGATTTCAGCCTGCGCGATGTGTTCGACGTGCCGGACCTCGAGACGATGAACGACGACATCGTCAACGGCAAGGCCGTGCCCCATGCCGACGGGGCGCTGCACCTCGCGCCCTTCACCGCGCAGCGGGTGGATTACTCGCTGGCGCGGCTGGCGCATTACACCGCGACCGCGCCCGAGCATTTCCAGAACTTCGTTCTCTTCACCAACTACCAGTTCTATGTCGACGAGTTCGAGGCCTATGCCCGCCGGGCGCTGGCCGATCCGTCGATGGGCTATACCTCGTTCGTGGCGCCGGGAAATCACGTCATCACCGACCCGAACCAGCCCCTGCCGCATGACCAGAAGATGCCGCAGATGCCGGCCTATCACCTGACGCGCGAGGGCGGGCAGGGGATCACGCTGGTCAATATCGGCGTCGGCCCGTCGAACGCCAAGACGGCGACCGACCATATCGCCGTGCTGCGTCCCCATGCCTGGCTGATGGTCGGCCATTGCGCCGGGCTGCGGAACAGCCAGCGGCTTGGCGATTTCGTGCTGGCTCATGCCTATCTGCGCGAGGATCACGTTCTGGACGACGACCTGCCGGTCTGGGTGCCGATCCCGGCCTTGGCCGAGGTGCAGGTGGCGCTGCAGGAGGCGGTGGCCGAGATCACCCAGCTCGACGGGTTCGAACTGAAGCGGATCATGCGCACCGGCACCGTCGCCACCATCGACAACCGCAACTGGGAACTGCGCGACCAGTCCGGCCCGGTGCACCGGCTGTCGCTGTCCCGCGCCGTCGGGCTGGACATGGAAAGCGCCACCATCGCCGCCAACGGCTTCCGCTTCCGGGTGCCTTACGGCACGCTTCTCTGCGTCAGCGACAAACCGCTGCATGGCGAGTTGAAGCTGCCCGGGATGGCCACGGATTTCTATCGCGCGCAGGTCGCAAACCATTTGCTGATCGGAGTCAGAGCGATGGAGAAGCTGCGCGAGATGCCGCTGGAACGGATTCACAGCCGGAAGTTGCGGTCCTTCAGCGAGACGGCCTTCCTTTGACCCTACGGAAGCTTTGCAGACTGGGCAAGAACGCGCATTTTCAGCGAAAAATACTTGATCTAAGAGTCAAAACCGTGTGTAGCAGGCTTTGTGTCGCCGGAACGGCGCAATCCATAACGCCTTCAACAGGGCACTGAGGAGACAGTTTAATGGCTAACGTGAACGCGAAACCGATGACCAAGACCCAGCTGGTCGCGACCCTGGCCGACGAGATGGGCTCGGACAAGAAATCCGCCGCCGCCGCCCTGGACGCGCTGACCGCCGTGGTCACTCGCGAGGTGGCGAATGGTGGTTCGGTGACGCTGCCGGGCATTGGCAAGATCGCTTGCCGCGCGCGTCCCGAGCGTCAGGTCCGCAACCCGCAGACCCAGGAAATGATGACCAAACCGGCCGACAAGCAGGTCAAGGTGACTGTTGCGAAAGCGCTGAAGGACAGCGTCAACGCCTGATCCTGTCACAGGCAAGATTCCGGGGCCGCGCCAGTTGGGCGCGGCCTTTTGCATTTCGGGGGGCGGGCATCGTTGACCGGCCCGGTGCGCTGGATCGCGCCGGCTTTTCAATTGTCGCGCAAGCTGCTAGCCGGCGGTTGCAGATGCTGCAAATGGAGGCAGGGACATGGATATCCGCGCGATCCTGATGGGGCTGAGTTTCGGCCTCTTGTGGTCCTCGGCCTTTGCCTCGACCCGGGTGATCGTGCTTGATGCCCCGCCGCTGACCGCGCTGGTCATCCGCTTTCTGATCTCGGCGGTTCTGGGCGTGATCCTCGCCCGTGCCATGGGCCAGAACTGGAAGCTCAGCCGGGCCGAATGGCGCATGGTCATCATCTTCGGCCTTTGCCAGAACGCGCTGTATCTCGGGCTGAACTGGGTGGCGATGCAATGGGTCGAGGCCTCGGCCGCCTCGATCATCGCCTCGATGCTGCCGCTTCTGGTCGCGGCGGCGGGCTGGGTCTTCTATGGCGAGAAGCTGCGTCCGATCGCGATCATCGGCTTGCTAGTCGGCTTTGCCGGGGTGGCGCTGATCATGGGATCGCGGATCAGCGACGGGCTGGATCCGATTGGCGTCATCATGTGCCTTCTCGCCGTGGTCGCGCTGACTGTTGCGACGCTGGTGCTGCGCGGCGCCGGCGGCGGGCGGAACGTGCTGATGATGGTGGCGCTGCAGATGCTGGTGGGGTCTGTGGTGCTGCTGCCGCTGGCCGTCGCCTTCGAAAGCTGGAGCGACATCCAGTGGTCCTGGACGCTGATCTGGGCCTTTCTCTATACCGTGCTGGGTCCGGGCCTGCTGGCCACCTTCATCTGGTTCCGGCTGGTCGGCCGCATCGGCGCCACCCGCGCGGCGACCTTCCATTTCCTCACGCCCTTCCTTGGCGTCAGCATTGCCGCCGCTTTCCTGGGCGAGCGTTTCGGCCCGACCGACCTGATCGGCGCGCTGGTCGTCGCGGCCGGCATCCTGATGGTGCAGTTGTCCAAGGTGCAGGGTCGCGCCAGCGGCTAGGTCAGCGGTGCCTCACCTGACCCCCGTCACCTGCCTGGCCATGATCAGGCCGAGGGTGAAGCCGAAATGCAGGGGCGCGCGCCAAATCTCAGCCGCATCCGCGCTGTGACCCCGCTCCTCCGGCCTGATCCGGTGGAGGACGGCCTCGCGCGGGCTGCGGGTCAGGAGGTCGGTGGGCTCGTGATGTGAATGTCCGTCAAGCATGGTGCGAACTCCTGTCGCGGAAGAGGGGGCGAGCTGTCAACGCGGCGGGGCGGGCCGAGCGGAGCAGCAGGTCATCGCGCAACCGCTTGGCCTCGGGCCAGGGGCCGAAGCCCGCCGCGCTGTTGATATGGCCGGCGCGGCCCAGGTCGATCAGCCGGCTGCCCCAGGCGTCGGCCAGTCCGGCGGCGCGGGAAAAGCCCATCCAGGGATCGTCATGGCTGGCGACAACGGTCGTGGGAATGTCGAGCGCCTGTTCCGGGATGCGTCCGAACTGCCCGATCCGGTCACTGCCGAAGGTCTCGGCCGGCGCGACCAGCACGGCGGCGCGGACCCGCAACTGCGGCCAGCGCGACAGAAGCCGGGCGATCAGGATCGACCCCAACGAATGGCCGACAAGGATGCTGTCGGGATGGCGCAGGATGGCGCCGGCCAGCTCGATCTCCCAGTGATCGGGGTTCGGCTGCGCCGTTTCGGGCAGGTCGACCGTCAGTGCCTGCGGATCGGTCATGGCCCACCAATGTTGCCAATGCGGGGCCGGAGACCCCTCAAGCCCGGGGACGATCAGCGTCTTGGTCATGTCTCGCTCCGATCGATTGAACCTGTGTGTCAGATAAATCTACTAAGAATATCGTGATTTAGGGAGTCTAAAGATGGCCGCAAAAAGGGAAGCTTCTTCTCTCTCTGGAACTATCACCCTTGTTTTACGGGGTGATGACGTTTCGGGCCGAAACCGGCCCTGGGCAGCACAGGCTGGGCCCCGAAGTGCAAATTCAGCTGGCGCGGGACCGGTGGTTCACCGGCAATCCTCGCGGCCGCCCGTTCCCTGCCCGACGACCAGAAAGCAGGAGTTCTCTCTTTCCTCTGGCAGGGACGGTCGAAATCGTCTGATTCCAAGTCGTGATTTGGAATTCCCGGATCTGTCGCTCTGCGCCGACCTACTCGACAAATTAAGTCGTGATTTTGAGATGCCAATAACACTTCGCATCGCCGGCATTGCCGGAAACCTTGGCCGGCCATTCCGGACCCGCACGCTTGTCGATCGGGGGACCGCCCGCGCCGCCGCCCGTTTCAGCGCCATCGCTACCGACCATGACCTGAGCGACCTCCAGCCGGCTCGGGGTGCGGCGCCGCCGCTGGAGGATCTGGACGGATTGCCCCGCACCATCATCAAGCAGATCCTGTCGGCGCATGCGCTGGTCGTAGGCAGCCCGGTCTATAAGGGCTGCTATACCGGGCTTTTCAAGCATCTCTTCGATCTCATCGATCCCGCCGCGTTGGCCGGCAAGCCGGTGCTGCTGATCGCGACCGGCGGCGGTGTAAAGCACGCGCTGGTGATCGAGCATCAGCTGCGCCCATTTCTCGGCTTCTTCGAGACGGTCAGCCTGCCGACCCGCATCTATGCCTCGGGCGCGGATTTCAGCGAGATCCGCCTCCGGGCGCCCCGCTTCTGACCCGCATTGACCGCGCGGTGGTGATTCCGGCCGAGGGCGGTGATACCATTTGGGCCAATACCGCAGCCGCCTATGACGACTTGCCCGAGCCGCTGCAGCGACTGGCGGACAGCCTGAGGGCGATCCATTCCAGCAGCCATGACTATTCCGCAGCACGCGCGCGCCCCCGCGCCGAGGACAGTCGTTATCACGCCGAGGCCTTCGCCTCGACGGCCGACGAGACCGAGCACCCCTTGGTGCGCGTCCATCCCGAAACCGGCGATCTCAACATGCTGCTGGGCGGCTTTGTTCAGCGGATCGCGGGCCTGAACCGGGGCGAGCCACAGCGGAAGTATGAGCTCTTCCAGTCCTATGCGACCGCGCCCGAGAACACCCTGCGCTTGCGCTGGCGACAGGGCGATGTGGCGATCTGGGATAACCGGGCCACCCAGCACGTCGCCGTCAACGACTACAGAGATATCCATCGCGTGGTTCGCCGCGTGACCATTGCCGGCGATGTGTCGGTGGTCGTCGACGACCGCCGCAGCACCCCCGCCGTCCGGCAAGCGCCTGACCAGACCCAGACGAGGAGAACTCCCGTGCCCCCCAAGATACGCCTTGGCGCCTTCCTTCCCGGTGGTGGCCAGCTTATCGCCGCCTCGCGCGATCCTGACAGCCCGGTCGACGGGGCAAGCAGCTTTGCGTTCCATGTCGAACCGGCGCAGGAGGCCGAGCGTGGCCTTGTTTGATGCCTATTTCCTTGCCGACAGTCTGGCCATCGCCTTTGGCACCGGGGCCGAGGGCGGCAATTCCAAGATTGCGGGGGTCGAGCCGGTGACACTGTGTTCGGCATTGGCGCCGCTGACCCGTAATCTCGGCTTCATCGCCAACGCATCGACCACCTATGAGAAACCCTATAACACGCCCGCAAATTCGCCTCGCTGGATCTGATCTCTGACGGGCGGGCTGGAATGTGGTGACGACCGCCAACGACATCGCGGCGCATAACGTCAACCTCGATGAGCAGCATCCCGATGCCTTCCGCTACAAGTGCGCGTCCGAGCATGTCGAGGTGGTGAAAAAGCTGTGGGACAGCTTCGAGGATGACGCCGTCCTGCATGACAATGACAGCGGACGCTTCTTTGACCCGGCCAAGATCCATCCGGCTGATCACCGTGGCGAGCATTTCAGGGTGACGGCGCCGCTCGATGTCGTTCGCAGCCGTCAGGGCCATCCGGTCATTGTTCAGGCGGGCCAGTCCGACGGCGGACGCGGTCTGGCGGCTGCAACCGCAGAGGTGATCTTTACTGCGCATCAAAAGTCGGACACAGCGCAGGACTTCTATCGCGACATCGAGGCGCGGGCGACGGCATTGGGGCGCGATCCCTCGCATATCCTGGTCATGCCCAGTGTCTCGCCCTTCATCGGGCGGACCGAGGCCGAGGCGCGCGAGAAATACGACAGGCTGGCCGGCCTGATCCTCGAAGAAGATGGCATCGCGCTGACCAAGGGGCTGACCGGCGGCACCTTGGACCTGAGCGGCGTCGACCTTGACGGCCCGCTGCCGCCGGACGCCCCGACCGAGGGAATGGAGTCGCGGCAGGCCCTGATCCGGCAGATCACCGATGAGAACGGCTTTAGCTTCCGCCAGCTTTACCAGCATGTCGCCTCGGCCCGCGGGCATTTCACCCTGATCGGCACGCCCGGACAGATCGCCGACATCCTGCAGGACAGGTTCGAAAACGAGGGGGCTCATGGCTTCAACATCCTGCCGCCCTGGCTGCCGAGCGGCCCGACGGATTTCGTCGATCTGGTGGTGCCAGAATTGCAGCGGCGCGAGCTGTTCCGCACCGCCTACGAAGGCACAACACTGCGCGAAAATCTGGGCCTTCCCTTCCCCGAAACCCGTTGGGCGGTTCAGCATCGTCTGGCCCATGCGGCGGAGTGATCCCAGCACCCTGCAAAGCATCGACAACCCGATCCAGTCCCGCAGGAGCGACCGATCCCCCGGCACTATCCTCTTGAGCCGGGAGCTGGCAGCCGACCGCTCCGTTCTGCGCCGCTATGGATTTTTGCTGAGCGTTCTCGCCATCTGGCAGATCAGCGCCACACAGGGCTGGATCAACGCCAGCATCTTCCCACCACTGGACAGGATCGCGCTGGCGGTGTGGCAGGGCATTGCCGGTGGCGCGCTGCTGGATGACATCGCCATCAGCCTGCGGCGCTCGGGTCTGCCCTATGGCGCTGCGGTGCTGATCGACATTCCGCTGGGGCTGTTCATGGGCCAGATCCGCCGGGTCGAACAAGCGCTGGACCCGATCCTGCAGTTCTTTCGCCAGACCTCGGCGCTGGCGCTCTATCCGGTGTTCATCCTGCTACCCGGGCTGGGCGAGGCCTCGAAGGTCTTCGTGATCTTCCGGGTCACGCTGTTTCCCATCCTGCTCGCGACCATCAGCGGGGTGAAAGAGGTCGATCGCAAGCTGATCGAGATGGCCGCACCTTTGTTGTCAGCCACTCCACCATCTTTGGCCACGTCGTGCTGCCCGCCGCCGTACCCCGATTTTTGTCGGGCTGCGCCTCTCGGCGACGACCGCGCTGCTGCTGCTGATCGCCGCCGAGTTGATCGGCGCCAACAGGGGCCTCGGTTTTCAGGTGATGAACGCCCGGTAAAATTTACTGATCCCGCAGATGTTCGCCGCGATCTTCCTGCTGGCCGTGCTTGGGCTGGCTGCCAATGCCGTCCTTGTCACCCAGCAACGCCGCATCGGTCGTTGGGCCGACGTGCCGCACTGATCGCATCTTCCCATCACAGAAGGAACCAGAGCCATGAGCATCACCTTTCGCGCGCTTGCGCTGACCTCGGCCCCCGGGCCTTGCTGGCACCCCGTCTTCGCCGATGTCACCATTCGCCATCTGACCAGCCACGGCGGCATATCGGCCCATGAGGGGGCCGACGAGCTGGGCTATTTCGACGGCACAGGCATTACCCTCGAAAAGGTCGGCCATGCGCAGGGTAGCCCAGCCTCTCTGGTGGCGTTGGCCGCAGGCAGCGTCGATATCGGGTCGGCAGCCACTGCGGCGGTGCTGAACTCGATTGCCGCCGGCAATGATTTCGTCGCCGCCTATCCCTCGAACGGCATCAATGACGAGGTGCGGTGGATCTTCTATGTGCTTGAGGACAGTCCGATCCGATCCATCGAGGATATCGTCGGCAAGACGGTCGCGGTGAAGACGCTTGGCGCGGACTTGGACTATACCGTGCGCGAGGGGCTGCAGCAGAAGGGCCTGCGGAAGGGTGCCGCCAAACTGATCGCCCTGCCCGGTCCGCAACTGGAACAGGTGCTGCGTTCGGGGCAGGTCGATGTCTCGGCCTTTGGCTATTGGCTATTGGCTATTGGCTATTGGCAGACGATCTTCACCGGCGCAGCGCTGACGAAAGGCGGCTCGCGCCCGGTCTTTGACGATACCGATGTGCTGGGCGATATCGCCGGCGGCTTCGTGGTTCTGTGACGTGACTGGATCGAGGCGTATCCTGCCGAGGCCAAGGCCTTCGTCGAGGGCTCGACCAAGGCGCTCGGCTATGCCCGCAAGCATCCCGCCGAAACCTGCGAGATCCTTGCCCGGGTCCTGGCCGAGCGCGGTGAGAGTCCCGAGATGGCCCAGTATTTCCTTGGCTATGGCGTGCGCGAGGGTCGGCTGCCGTTCGAGCAGGATATCCAGTTCTGAATTGACGCGCTGGAGCGCGAGGGCTCGGTCGGGAAGAGCGCGGTGGTTGCGAAGGACATTCTCTACACCACCGGCGACGATGCCAAGGCCGAGGCGCCTGTGGTCAGGAAAGGCGAGACGGATGACCGAGGCTGACACCATCCGCTGCGGCGATGTCACGGTCCGTGATCTCGCGAAATCCTTCGCGCTGAATGGCCAGCCGCTGAACGTTCTGCGCGACCTGCAGTTTCGGGTCGAAGCCGGCGAGGCCTTGGCGATCGTCGGCCCCTCGGGCTGCGGCAAGAGCACGCTTCTGCGCATTCTCGCCGTGCTCGAGGCGCCGGATTCCGGATCGGTGTTGATCGACGGCGATCCGGTGCAGGGCGTCGGCACCGAGCGTGCAATCATCTTTCAGGAGCTGCGGTTGTTGCCCTGGCTGACTGTGCTGGGGAATGTCGCTTTCGGGTTGCAGGTGAGGGGTGTTTCGCGATCCGAAGCCGAGCAGCGCGCCCACCACCATATCCGGCTGGTCGGGCTCGAGGAGTTCGAGAAGGCCTATCCCCGGCAATTGTCAGGGGGTATGGCCCAGCGTGTCGGCATCGCCCGGGCGCTGATCGTACAACCCGGGAATCTGCTGCTGGACCAGCCGCTTGGCGCGCTGGATGCGATGAGGCGGCTGACCATGCGGGAGGAACTGGCACGGATCTGGCGGGAAGAACAGGTGACGATGATCCTCGTCACCCATGACCTCGAAGAGGCGATCTTCCCTGCCGATCGTGTGCTTGTCCTTCCTAAGGGCAGGGGCAGCAAGCGCAGACTGATCGAGATCACACTGCCTCAGCCCAAGGACCGCAGCAGCGTCAAGTTCGTGGCCCTGCGCCGGCAGCTGATGGCGCAACTCGGTCTGCATTGAACGAGGACCGGGCGTGATTGCCCGGTCCCTCTTCAGGCGGGCTATTGCGCCGCCATCACCGCGCCCTCCGGCTCGCCGGGCGCGCCGCGCGTTTCGGCGGTCGGCAGGTCGTCCCAATAGACCGCGCGCGGGCATTCCTCGGGCGAATGCTCGGTCATCAGGCTGACGATCACCAGCGCCAGCAGGCTGACGATCACCCCCGGAATGACCGGATCGATGCCGGTGCCCATCAGCGGCCAGGCGATGGTGACGATGATGGCGAGGATCATCGCGGCGGCGCAGCCCCTGGCCGTGGCGCGGGGCCAGAACATCACCGCCAGGAAGGGGATCACCAGCGTCGTGGTCGAAAGCCGGAGCGCCCATTGATAGGCGCTGATGATATCGGTCATCAGATAGGCGACCATCAGCGACAGGACCGAGATGATCACCACGCTGATCCGCGCCGCCGCCATCTTCTGCGGCTCGGTGGCCTGCGGGTTGATGAGCCGGCGATAGAAATCCTCGGCCAGGTTCGAGCTGCCTTGCAGGATGAAGCTGTCCGCCCCGGTCATCAGCGCCGAGAGAAGCCCGATCAGGACGATGCCGCCAAGCGCCGGGGGCAGCAGCTCGACCGTCAGATAGGAGAACAGCATGTCGGGCTGCATCCCCTCGGGCACGAATTGCACCGCACTCAACCCGATCAGATAGGGCAGCACGGCGATGACCGCGAAGATGCCGAAGCCGGTCATCCCCGCCGCGATGGCGATGCGCTCGGTGCGCGAGGCGAAGATGCGCTGCCAGGTCGATTGCCAGACCAGATAGAACGGCCCGACCGTCAGCGCGAAGATCAGCACGTCCGAGGCACCGCCCGCGCCGAAGAGGCTGAGATGGGCCGGATCGGAATTCGCGATGATCTCGGCAGGGCCACCGGCAAAGCGCATGGCGGCGAAGAACAGGATGAAGATGCCGGCAATCACGATGACGCTTTGCAGCGCGTCGGTGACGATGGTGGCGATCAGCCCGCCCAAGATGGTGAAGCCGAGGATCAGCGCGAAGGACAGAAGGATCGCCCAGTTATAGGGCACGCCGAAGACCGTGGCGAAAAGGGTGCTCATGCCCACGATCTGCAGCGCCGTCGTGGGCACCGAATAGATGAAAGCCGAGAAGATCGAGGGGATCAGCCCGACCCTTGAGCCGAAACGCTCGGAAAACAGGTCGGCCAGCGTGTAGAGCCGCTGCCGGCGCAGCGGACCGCTGAAGAACCAGATCAGGATCATGCTGAAGATCATCGAGGGCAGGGCGAATTTCATGAAGCCCGAGACGCCCACGGTATAGCCCATGCCGACCCAGCCAATGAAGACGGCGGCGCCGGCGCAGGTGCTGATGATGGTGCCGGTGATCGACCAGAACCCCATGTTCCAGCTGGCAATCAGATAGTCATCGGATGTCTTGACCTTGAAAAAGTAATAGAACCCGATGGCGAACATCACCGCGAAATACACGATGGTATAGGTCAGATACCAAGCCAAAGCTTCTCCTCCTCATCTTTGCTTCGTCAGGTGGGGCTGGTCGTCAGCCTGCCGTGGCCTCCCGCCACAGCGCGGCCATATCCTCGGGGCGGAAGCGTCCGCTGGGGCCGATGGCGACCAGTTGCGACCCCGACCGCGCAGCGGCGGGGGAGAGTTGCAGATGCCGGCCGACGCGATGGACCTCGCGTGTGCCGGTCTCGTCGGTGATCCAGCCCTTCAGCCGGTAAAGACCGGCGGGCGGGTTCTCCAGCAGTGCGCGGATACGGTCTGCAGGCAGGGGGGCGGGGCTGTCGCCGGTCCATTTGGCGAAGTGATCGGCGTGATGGTGATGCGCAGGGGTGGCGGGGGCGTTCGGGGCGGCGGGGTCGAGGCCGAAGAGCAGATCGGGATCGATCCGGCCAAAGGGCGCGGCGAGCTGTGGGGCCGGGGTGATTGCGGCCAGTCGTTCGCCGGCGGCCTCCGTCGGGCCATGCTCGGTCCGGGTCAGGACCAGCAGGTCGGCGGCGGCGATTTGCTGGGCGATCTGCGCGCCGATCTGGGGATCGTCCAGCAGCGCCCCGATCTCCTCGGCATTGACGACCGTGACCGTGCCGGCCAGCGACAGGTCGGGCTCGGCCAGGGCCAGCGCGGCGATGCGGGCCGGGTCGCTGATGCCCGAGGCCTCGATGACGATGGCATCGGGGCGCGGGTTGCGGTCCAGCGCGTCGCCGACGGCGTAATAGAGATCGCCGGTCATGGCGCAGCAGACGCAGCCATTGGTCAGCGCGATGCTGTCGCCCCCGGCCTCGGCGATCAGCCCGGCGTCGATGTTCACCGCGCCGAAATCGTTCACCAGCACCAGCAGGCGCCGCCCGCCACTTTGTTGCAGCAGATGGGTCACAAGGCTGGTCTTGCCCGCGCCCAGAAAGCCGCCGACGACCAGCAGCGGCACCCGGCTCATGCCGTCACCCGCCCGGCAAGAACCGTGTCGGTGACGGCGATATCCTTCAGGGCCATGGGATCGACCTCGGTCGGGTCCTGGTCCAGCAGGGTGAAATCGGCGAATTTCCCGGTCTCGATGCTGCCGATCTGGTGGTCCATCCGAAGCGTCCAGGCCGCGCCGAGGGTGATGGCGTTGAGTGCCTCGGCCACGGTGATCGCCTGTTCGGCCCCAAGCACCCGGCCCGAGGCGGTCTGCCTTTTCACCGCGCACCATGCGGTGAACAGCGGCGAGAGCGGCGTCACCGGCGCGTCGGAATGGATGGCGAGGTTCAGCCCGGCATCCAGCGCGCTGCGGCAGGCATTCATCCGGTTGGCCCGGTCGGGGCCGACGGTCAGGGCGTAATGCTGGTCGCCGAAATGGTAGAGGTGATTGGCAAAGAGATTCACCCCCAGCCCCAGCTCGGCGGCGCGGCGGAACTGGGCGGCATCCATCAGCTGCCCGTGCTGCAGGATGTGGCGGTGATCGCGCGGGCCGCCCTTGGCGATGGCCCCGGCCAGGGCCTCGATCACCACTTCCGAGGCCTCGTCGCCGTTCACATGGATATGCATCTGCACGCCCGCCGAGTGGAACCCCTCGACAAGTGCGCGGATGGTGGCGGGGGGCGTGTTCCACATGCCGTTCGGCGCGCCGTTCACATAGCCGGGCCAGCGCAGCCGTGCCGAATAGCCCTGGATCGAGCCATCGGTCATCAGCTTGACCGCGCCAAGTCGCAGCTTCGGCCCGGATTTCGCCGCCATCCGGGCCATCATCGCCGCCAGTTCGACCGGGTCGCCCTCGGTCACGCCTATGGCCGGTACCAGACGGATCGGGTAATCCTCGCCCTCGACGATGGTTTGCAATTCGGCCAGATCGGCCTCGGTCTGGGCGCTGAAAAGGTCGGTCGTGGTGGTCACACCGGCGCGCCGGGCCGATTGACCAAAGGCCGCCAGCACCGCCGCGCCGCCGGTCAGCGCGCGGAAGTCGACGCCAAGCCGGCGCAGCACCGGGAACATCGCCGCCATCTCGCGCAGTTCACCGGTCGGCTGGCCCGCGCCGTCGCGGATGAGGCCGTCGACCTCGGCGCCATCGAGATAGCCGGCCATTTTGAGCGCGACAGTGTTGCACACGAGCACATGCAGGCTGGAATAGAGCACCGCGACCGGGCGGTCGGCGGACACGCGGTCCAGATCGGCGCGCGACAGCGGCTGATCGGACATGAAGATCGGATCGAAGCCCCAGCCGATGGCCGGTCCGGGGCCGGGAACGTCGCGCAGCCGCTGGACGATGGCCTCGTTCGTCGTCAGCCCCGCCCACCAGACCCCGTCGGGCGCCTGCCGGTCGCGATAGCCTAGATAGGCATAGCGCCAGAGACCGCCCTCCATCAGATGCGCATGACCCTCGACGAAACCCGGAAGCATGATCCGGTCGGCAAAGCGGTCGTCGATCCGTCCACCGCCCCACGGCGCGGCGCAATCGACATCGCCGACCGCCAGGATGCGGCCACCGCGCACGGCGACATGCGTGGCAACGGGTTGGTGCGGAGCCATCGTCAGAATGCGGCGGGCCGTGTAGATAATCGTTTCTGACATGGTCGCGCCTTCTTGTTGTCGCGCCCGCAAGGGCCGGTCAGCGCGAGACTAGGCGTGCGGTTGACTTGGGGATAGGACCAGAATCAGGTTTTCCTAGGTCCAGATCGCCAGCGGGGCAGAATCAGGATTCGCCGCTCCCGGGTCGGCTGAGGGTCTGGCAATAGTCGTCCAGCCGCGCCTGCCAATCGCCCAGGTCCTTGCGGCCGAAGGGGCCGGGATCGACCAGTTGCAGCTGGCGATGGCTGAACAGCCCGCCCATCGAGTTCAGCGCGGCGGTGCAGAGCGCCACGGCCAGATCGAATTTCTGCCGCGCCAGCCAGGGCCAGGCCTCGATCGGGAAGAAGGGCGGAATGACCAGCTCTTCGCTGTCCTCTGCGGGCTCGGCCCGTTCGCGCGGATGCCGCTTGACCACCACGGCGAAACCGGCCTCGGCGAGCCGACGGCGAATGCTGCGATAGATCACCCGCTTTTCCGACGCCGTGCAGAAGCCGATCGCGTCGATGGGCTGGGTCAGGACCAGCGCGCTAGCCTCGATCGGGGCAGGGGGTGGCCCCTCCCAGAAGATCCCCGCCAGAGTCCGGGCCTGACCAGCTGGCAGCCGATTCATCAGCTCCGGAAAGGTGACTTGTCGTGCCTTGCGCTGCAGCTTCGCGGGCAGGGCGTCGGGCCGGTTCATCTCGATGCGGTCGATCCAGCCCTCCTCTCCCATGATCTGATGACGGGGCGACAGACCGAAGGCCAGCCGCAGCAGCGCCTTGCCTGGGCCGAAACGCAGGCTGTGATAATTGGGCAGACCCTCCTCGCGCAGGACGATGGTCTGGCAGCGCCGGCGCAGGGTCTTCGAGACGAAGTTTCCCGACAGGTAGATATAGGCGGTGCGATAACGCGGCCCCAGCCATCCGGGCGGGCGGTGATGGGGGCGGCGAAGTCCGCGAAGGCTAGGGGCGACATTGCGCCGGATCAGGTCGGGGACTGGGTGCGGCAGCGAGGCGAATTCCTCGATCGCGCTCCGGTCCGAGCGCAGGCTGAAGGTCAGTTGCGGGAAATGGGTGCGAATACCTGCGACCACATAGTCGGGCAGGGGGGTGTCGTCGTCGAGATAGACGATCTCTGACGGATAATCGGTTCCAAGCGCCGAAGCCAAGGCCGCCAGCAGGGTCTGGGCATTCGACGGCAGGTAGAGATCGGGCGCGGGCGTGACCGCCGGACTAGCAATCATGGACAGCGTCACAGCGAAGTCGGGGCGGCATCGTCACGACGGACGTTGACGACCTGCTTCGTTGCAGTCCATGGCGACAGAGCGACGTCCCCTGCGTGGTGGTACAGTCCAGTTCTGCGGTCCCACGTCATGGCCGGCCTCGTCCCCGTTCAAACTCGCCTTCACCTGCCATATAGAGAAGTCGCGGGACAGAGGATATCTCTCCTCTCTGGAACCTCGTGATCTGGAAAGAAGGGCGGGTATGGTGCTGGGGAAGATCGGTCGGACGCTCCGCCGAGAGGGCGTTTCAGGACTGTGGGCGCGGCTGCGTCACCCCGAGCGGTCGGGCGGTCCTGCCGCCGTGACGCCGCCGCAGCGGCCACCTTTTCGGCTGATCGGACAGGATCCGGTGCTGACTGGTCGGGTCGCCGCTGCCTTGCAGCGATGTCTGGGCCAGGGGGGGCTGACCTGGGCCGGGTCCGGGGCCGGGTCCGGGGACGCCGCGACCATTCGCATCATCGGGCCGGTCGATCCGCACGACATCCGACCGGGCGAGATCCTGCTGTTTCCCGACGCCGCGACCGCCCTGAAGCTTGTCGGCGGAACCAGGGCGCCTGACCTGGCGCTCTGCGGCGCGGTGCTGTTACCCGACGCAGCCCTGCTGAAGCCTTTTCGGGACGCGGGGCTGGGCGAGGGTCGCCTGTTCGTCCTGCCCTCGCTAGGCGATCCGGCGCGGACGGGGCTCGCCGGAGATCTTCTGCGCTGGCTGATCGCGGCGGGTGCGCTGGACCCAGGCACGATCGATCCTGCGTTGTTTCCGGTGCTGGAAACACTGACCCCGCATTCCCGCCTCTGCCTGAGCCTGCCCGAAAGCCCGGATCGCCGCGCCTCCTTCCTGAGCCATGAGCTCAGGGAGTTTTTCATCTTCGACGGTCTCCGCCTGAAACCCGGCTGGCAGGGTGCCGGATGGAGCCATGCCACCATCGCCCGCGCGGCGCTGGCCCGAAACGCAGTTCCGCTGCTGGTCTGCGAGGACGACATGACGCCCTCCGCCGATTTCGCCGCGAGGCTGGCCAGCGTCGAGGCCTATCTGGCCGATGCAGACTGGGATATGTTCTCGGGTCTGCTTACCTCTATTCCCGAGGATTGCCGCGTCCATCATGTCGAGACCCGGGACGGGCTGACCTTTGTGCATCTGGATTATGCAACGGGAATGGTCTTGAATATTTATCGCAGTCGCGCGCTGGAACGGTTGGCCGCGTGGCAGCCCGGCGGCGGGCATCCCGAAACGGATACCGTGGATGCCTGGCTGTCGCGCCTGCCCGGACTGCGCGCGATCACCACGATTCCCTTCCTGGCCGGTCACGACACGGCAGCTGTCTCGACCGTTTTCGGCTTTGCCAACCGTCGCTATGACAGTCTGATCAGGGCCAGCGAGCAGAGACTGAACCGGCTCGCGACCGAGTGGCTGAAGCGTCTCTGAGCTTGGGAAAGCAGGCGATGGCGCGAGATCCGGGTTCCTGATGTCAAGCCCGTTGCCGCCTCAGACCGGCAGCAACGCCATGGCCTCGCGGGCAAAGATGCGGTGGCCTTCGCTGGCCAGATGCATGCCGTCGCTCAACAGGGCGCCCTCATGCTGGGCCCGCCAGATATGGCGGTCGAGATCAAACAGCAGCGCGCTATGATTGCGGGCTGCGGACATGATCCTCATGTTGTAATCCGCGAAGTTCCTGTTGATGAACGGCGTGCTTGGCCATGCGGAAATCGGCGGCAGGATGATCGTGGTCAGCACCACCCGCTGCGCCTTGCGCTGCTTCAGCAGCACAAGAATGGCGTCCAGATTGGCGGAGAATTTTTCAGGCGAAACATAGTGACGCGAGGCCAGATCGGTCAGGATCGCCCGCCGATGGCGGTTCGAGAAGGTCACTACACGGGTCTTGAGCTCCTCGGGCAGCAGGTCCAGCGAAAGGCGCTCGTCTTCCAGGAACATACGGTTGACGCAGTCATTGAGCCCGACATGGATGATGACATCGGCCCCCGCCGCCAGCTGCGGGTCGGCCTCTAGTTCCTGAAGGATATGGGAGGTAGTGAAGTAGCGTTGGCAGATGCTGGTCATCGCCCGATCGGTCGCCGCATCGGCGATCAGCTCGGCATAGACCCGATCTTCCAATGGTTCGGCACCGCGCGCCACCGGGCGAGGCAGGCCGAGGGAATCGGCGAAGATCACCAGGCCACGTCAGGTGGGGGGGCGCGCGGCGATGGCGCTGCGATGCCGTTCCCGCTCGGTCCGAAAAACCTTCTCGTTGCGGGCAACGATGGCGGCGATGGTCCCGGCAGGGGGCAGGTTGACGCTCAGCGCGCGCGCCAATGCAAAGGCCTGCACCGCCGGGCCGGAACGACCTGCCTTGATCAATGCCTCCGCACGATCCATGGCGTCCGCGATCTGAGCGACCGCTGCAGGCTCAAGTTTCTGCATCAACCGCGCCCTGCCCGCTGAGCCGTCCCGAGCGAGGCCTGGGACTGCCATGACCCGCCCGTGCGGATCACATCATAATGCTGCATGTTACGCGCCTGCTCTTCCAGGTCGGGCAGGTTTTCGGCCTCGTCACCGAACAGGAACGCGCGCAGTTGGCGCAGCAGGCCGGGTTTGACCCCGGTCTCGTCGGTCAGGTCCAGCTCCTCGGGCACTTCAGGGAAGCCGGCATGGGACTGAACCCGAAGCTGCTCGAGCGGCTGCAGGATCAGCCGGCGCTCGGGGGTGAGAACCTCCAGACCCCAGCGACCGGGTGCGGCCCAATTGGCATGCCAGCTCATCAGGGCGCCATCCTCGGCCTCGGCACTGCCGCTGAATATGCTGGCCCCCGGATGCCAGCTGACCAGCCCCGTCCCGGCGGTCAAGGCGTCGAGCCGCCGCACCGGGCCAAGAAAATGGAACGCGAGGTCCAGCACATGCGAGGAATTGCCATAGAACCAGGTGTCAAGCTCGCGCTGCGGCTTGCCCAGCTGTGCGATGCGCCGCGCCATTTCCGAGAAATCGGCCTTGATTGACAGCACGCCGCCATCCTCGGCCACGATCTGCCGTGCGCGCCGGACCGAGGCCATGAACCGCCGGTTATAGGCCAGGAAGACCTTGGCCCCGGTCGGTCGGACTGCGGCCAGAAGGCGATCCATTTCGGCCAGATCCAGCGCCGCCGGCTTCTCGACCAGCATTCGGCGCACGCCACGCGCCGCCAGCATGCTGGTCACCTCGGCCAGATGCATGGCGTTGACGGTGACGATGGCATTTTCGGGCAATTGCCCGTCAAGGGCGTCCAGCTGGGTTTCAAGCGGCCCGGTTCCCGGCATCACGCCGGTCGCCGCGTGGTAGGCGGCGGCCGATTCCGCGCCCCGGCCAAGCACTACGCTGCCGATCTGCAGCCGGTCCAGCGCCCGCGCATATTCCTGGGCCATGTTGCCCGCGCCGACCACGAGGATTTTGTGTTCTTCCATGACTATTCCCGTCTTTCTTGTGGCTCAGCTAACCGGTACCGGCTGGTCAGATGCAAGGCCGAAATGCGACCGCAAGGCGCCCAGATACAGCGCGTGCTGGCGCAGGCTGTCCGCCATCGGTGTCAGATCACAATGCCCGGCCAGCGCATCGGCGTAGATCTCAGGAATCTGCGATACAAAGCGAATTTCGAAGGTCTCGGCCTCTCCTTCGTGGCCGGTGATGCGGCTGCCGGCCTCGTCGATGGTGAAGCTGCGCCCGTCCGCTGTGCTGACCTTCAGATGAAGGACCAACTCAGGCTCGTCTGCGCAGGTGACGCGCAACCCGGCGCCATTCGCAAGCCGGGCCTCCAGCGTGCCGTAGATTTCCTGGAATCCTGCCCGCTTCGAATCCCTGCTGCCCTTATCCAGACCTGTCGCATCGACCAATGTCAGCGTGCTGTCGTTCAGGTATTCCAGAAGGTCGAGGAAATGCACGGCATTGGACCCGAGTCCGAACTGGCTGCCTGTGACCTCGATCGACAGCGGGCCGGCTTTGGCCAGCGCCGCACGCAACTTCTGATATCCCGGGAAATAGCGGCGCGGGCAGTTGACATGCGCCGTGCTGCCGATGGCGGCCAGATCCGCCGCCATCGACTGCAATTCGGCATCGGTCTGCGCCAGCACCTTTTCAAGGACGACCGCGCGCGGACGTGGCCCTTCAGTCAGTGCCCGCACGATTGCCGCGCGGGGTGGGGCGGATGTCGCGACAACGGCAAGATCGACCGGGCCGGACGGCGGCATCGCCGCGACCAGCGAAACGCGATGCGCCGCTGCCTGCGGCTTGGCGATCTCGGTCGTGATCCGCGCGTGCAGGGCTTCGGCGGGTTCGATAATCAGGATATCGGCGGGCTCTGGCATGGCCAGCATCGCCTGAAGATGGCGAAAGCCGATATTGCCGCAGCCAATCAGCCAAATGGTCGTCACGTTTGGATCTCCTTTGCGGATCGCGTGTTCTGGCGCGGCCTCGGTTGTTTCGCCGGCACGCCTATTGGCCGGTCGCCGCCTTCTGTGCATCTGTCATCAGCAGTTCGACGAGACGGAAGTCGATCTCGTTGTCGATATCCACCGAGCGTACATGCGGCATTTCGTAGATCCGGGTGCGGCCGTTCCACAACCCCGATTTCAGGCTGTGCCGGTGCCAGACATAGACCGAGCCGTTCATTGACCAGACCTTTGGCGCGGCTTGACGTGATGTGACCAGATCCGGCAGCGGCTTGACCAGGCCGATATTTCCATCGGGGCCGCACTCGACCATGTTGAAATAGGGGTTCTTTTCGGCCGGATAGCCCGTGATCACGCAGTCCGTGTTCGCGTCCAGCAGGGCGGCTGCGGCGTCAATGTCAGAGACGAGGCGTAGCGGCGATGTCGGATCAAGGTCGATGATCCGGCTCACCTCGACCCCCATCGCCTCGACCTGCGCCACCAGATGCTCGATCACCGGAAATTTCGCGGCGCTGGATGTGGCCATCTCGGCCGGACGAACGAAGGGGACCTCCGCGCCGGCGGCAGCTGCCACGGCTGCGATTTCGGCATCCTCGGTCGAGACAAAGACCCGATCGATCGCGCTCGAGGCCAGTGCCTGCTCGATCGTATGCACAATCAATGGCTTGCCCAAAAGGGCGCGGATATTCTTGCGCGGCACGCCTTGCGAACCGCCACGCGCACAGATCGAACAGATGGTAGTCATGCGATTTCCTCTTCTTGCCTGCCAGCCGGTCCGTCTTCCAGCGACGGCAGTTTCTCGGTTTGGTCCTGAACTACCCCGGTGGCTTCGCGCTCCCAAACAGGGTCCGCGCCGATCTGGCGCCGCCGGCTCATGCCGTGTCTACCGGCACCGGGCGCGCGGGCACGCCCAGCACCGTCACCCCGGGGGCAACATCGCGCAGCACCACGGCCCCGGCACCGACGACGGCCCCGATGCCGATACGGACACCCTGCCGCACGGTTGCGCCCGCGCCGATCAGCACATTGTCACCCACAGTCACGCCGCCGGCCAGTCTTGCCCCCGTGGCGACATGGCAATTCGCGCCGAGACGGCAGTCGTGATCGACCACCGCCCCGCTGTTCAGGATCGTCCCGGCTCCGGCCCGGCTTTTGGTGCCGAGGATGGCGCCTGGCGCCATGAAGCTGCCGACGCCGAGCCGGGCCGAGGGCGACAGGATGGCGTGGGGATGGATGACCGTGACCAACGCTTCTGCCGGCAAAGCTGCCAGCCAGTCGGCGCGCCGCTCAGCACCTGCTGCGGTGACGAAGCCGATGCCCGGCACCAGTCCAAAGCCGGCTGCGACCAGCGCGGCGATTGCCGCGTCATCGCCAAGGCGCGGCCCCAGCAGCGAAAGATCCCGATCCGTTTCAGGCGCGGGGGACAGATGTCCGGCCAGATCACCCTGCGACAGGGCGATGGCCTCGGCCACCACGTCGGCATGACCGCCGGCCCCAAGAAGGATCAGGCGCTGCATGGTCTCACGCCTCGCCGGCCTGGAAGTCGGCAGTTGTCAGCGGCTTGAAGGCCGCGACGCCACGCGCGAGCCTGAGACCGGTAACGAACTCCAGTGCTGCGGGCTTCAATCCGTCACCGGGGCGCATGATGCGGATGTCATCAGCCGTCAGCACATGACCTGCGGGCAGATCCCGAGCCGCCACAAGCGAGCGACGACCGACTTTGGCAGTCTTCAATTCACCCTGCGTCGGAGCCTTGATACCGCTGCCGATGGACAGTTCGATGGCGCGGATGCCGGCGACGAAATCGCGGAACTCGCCCGGTTCCATCGAGGCGCGGTGATCGGGGCCGGGCAGGTCATGGTCCAGGGTGATGTGCTTCTCAACGATGCGCGCCCCGCGCGCCACCGCTGCCCAGGAAATTGCGGAGCCCTCGGTATGATCGGACCAGCCGACCGGCAGGCCGAAGGCGCGGGCCATGGTGTCGATGGCGGCAAGGTTGCAATCCTCGACCGCCGCCGGATAGTTCGAGACGCAATGCAGCAGCGAAACCTGCGGATCACCCGCCGCCCGGATCGCCGCCAGCGCCGCCGCGACCTCGGCCAGATCGCCCATGCCGGTGGACAGGATGATCGGCTTACCCTTCTGCGCGATGTGGGCCAGCAGCGGCAGATGGGTCAGATCGCCCGAGCTGATCTTGAAGGCATCGACGCCCACGCGTTCCAGCAGGTCCGACGCCGCCTCGCTGAAGGGGGTGGAGAGGAACTGGATCCCCACCTTGCCGCAGTAATCGGCCAGCTCGGCAAATTGCGCCTCGGTCAGCTCCAGCGCCTTCAGCATGTCGAACTGGCTGCCGCCGTCGCCGGTATTGGCGACCTGGTATTCGGCCTTGCGGGCATCCGGTGTCACCAGGTCCTCGGCGCGGAAGGTCTGGAACTTGACCGCATCCGCCCGCGCCGCGACCGAGGCGTCGATCAGCTGGCGGGCCAGGTCCAACGAGCCGTTATGGTTGACGCCGATCTCGGCGATGATGAAGGTCTTCGTCACGCGCCTCTCCTCAGATCCGCTGGTCCAGCGACTTGGCGCTGACGACATGGGTGCGGGCAAAGCCCGTCTCGACGCTGCTGATCGCGTCCTTGAGATCGGCGACGCTCAGCGGCTGGCCGTGGTCCGAGGCCATCACCCCTTCCAGCTGGCGCAGCAGCGTGTCGAAGCTGTCGGGCGCGGCGGGGGCCAGGTAGGGCACGCGGCGCAGCGAGGCAAAGCGGGTCGGATGCACGCTTTCCTCGGCGCCGACGAATTCCTCGTAAGGCTTCTCGCCCGCCGTATCGAGCGGCGTCAGCAGCACCGGCCATTTGCCCTCGGCCGCAAGCTCCTCGACCCGGCTGACCGCCTCGGCCTCGTCGCGGGTGTAATAGGGGCTGAGACCCTGAGCCTCGAGGAACCAGCCGGCCACATCCTGCAGCAGCATCAGGTGCTCTTCCGGTTCCAGTGCCGGCACCATGATATTGCCGGTTTCCCCCAGAAGCCCGGCCAGCGTGCAGAGATGGCCCGATTCCGGCAGGGCGACGAAAAACCTCCGGCAGCCCTCGGGGCAGGCCATCGGCTGGCGCAGGGCCAGCCGGTTTTCCCAGCTTTGCAGCAGCGAGCCGTTCGACAGGGCCACATTGGCAAAGCGCGCCGAGGTGATCCCCAGCCCCTCGGGCCAGTCGAGCGTGGGCGAGAACATCGCGTGTTCCATCAGCCGCTTGGTCGCGCCCATCATCGAGGAGGGGTTGGCGGCCTTGTCGGTCGAGACGCAGAACAGGCGCTTCAGGCTGCTTTGCCGGGCCAGTTGCCGCGACAGCCGCGACAGCTTCAGCACGTTGGTATCCAGCATGGCGAGGATGGAATAGGGGTCCTTTTCCGACCGCACATGCTTGAGCGCCGCGAAGTTCAACACGTAATCATAGGACTGCGGCTGCGAGCCGAGCCACAGCCGGAAGGCATCGCCGCCGTAATCGATCGGCATGGTCAACAGCTCGTCCACCGTCAGCGGCTCGGGTGCCGAACGCAGGGCGCGCACCAGTTCGGCCAGCCCATTCTCGTTATGGTCGACGACATGCAGGGCCTTCGGGGCGAAATGGGCCACACTGCGCAGGGTCTGGAAGCCGATAGAACCGGCGCCGCCGATGAATAGGATGCGCGAGCCGCGGATCATCTGCGACAGCTCGCCCGCCGCCGCGGCAAGGTCATCGGCGAAGAAGCTCTCGCGCCGGCCGACGATGCGCGATGAAAGCCGGTCAAGCCTGGTGTCGGGCGCTGCGGTCATTCTTTCCTGCCTTCATAGATGCTGCGGGCGCGTTCGAAATCGGTCATATTGCCGATGTCGATCCAGCGCCCGGAATGGGTATAGGTGCCGCCCCTCATGCCATGCTGGGGCAGATCGGTGAACAGCGTCGGCAGGTCATAGAAGCTGCCCTGCGGCACCACCTCCAGCACGCGACGGGACAGCATGTAGATGCCGGCATTGATGCAGTAATGCAGCGTCGGCTTTTCCTCGGCGCCGAGGAACTCGCCCTCGTCCGAGCGCTGCACCACGCCATAAGGAATGGTATAGCCATGCTCACGGACCACCATGGTCGCCTGCCAGCCGCTGGCCCGATGCGCGTCGAGCAGTTGCGAGACATCGACATCGTTCAACAGGTCGCCGTTGCAGACCATGAAATCGTCAGACAGCGCCTTGGGATCGATCAGGCTCAACGCCCCGCCGGTGCCCATGCGCGTGGTCTCGTGAATATAGTTGATATAGACATCATGCTCGCTGCCATCGCCGTAATGCGCGACCAGCATATCCGCCAGATAGTTCACCGAGAGGATGAAGCGGCGGATGCCCTGGTCGCGCAGGTTCTCGATGATATGGGTCAGGATCGGCTTGCCGCCCATCTGCAGCAGCGGCTTCGGGCAGTCGTCGGTCAGCGGCGCGAGCCGGCTGCCCAGCCCGCCTGCCATCAAGACGACGGTGATATCGGCCGGCGAGGGCGCCAGCGTCAGGACATAAAGCGCCGCGAAACGCCCGTCCTTCAATTCTGGCAGCGCCTCGATCCCGCGCCGCACCATCAGCGAGCGGACGGCGGCATGGGGCATCTCTTCGTGGATGGCGATGGGGTTCGGGTTCGCCGCGCGGATGACCGGGTCGTCCAGCTTGCCGCCGGCGGTGATATAGCGGCGCAGGTCGCCATCGGCCACCGCGGCCACCATGCGGCCCTCGTCATCGACCACCGGCACGAAGCGCAGCCCGGCCTTGCTCATCAGCTCCATCGTCCGGCGCAGGGTGAACTCTGGCCGGATCAGGGTGCCGCTCATCGAGCTGGCGGAATGTCTGGTCAATTGCATGGCGCGTCGATCCTTTGTCCATCCAATCCGGGATAACGGGTCAGGAGCAGCTTGTCCCCTGACCGACGGTCACGTTGCGGTGCCCGCAGCGTCGTCGAGGCCGACCGCCCGACCGTAACCACGGCAATGCGCCGGGTCGGGCCGTTAAGATTCCGCTGCTCAGGCATCGGCCCCGCTCCAGAATCGTCCGGCGGCGGCGATGACATGATCGAGTTCGCCATCCGTCAGATGGGTCGAGCAGGGCAGGGGGAAGATGCGTTGCCACAGGGCATCCGAGACCGGCATCTCTGACGCCAGCGCGCCGAGATAGGGCGTTTGCAGGTGGATGGGCTTCCAGAAGGGCCGCAGGTCGATCCCCTCGGCCCGCATATGGGCGCGGAAGGCATCGGGGCGGTCGGGATCGGCGCCCGTGTACCAGAAGCCCGAGAACCAGTGTCCGTTCTCGCCGAAGGACGGTTCGGGGAAGGCCTCGAGCGCGGGATGACCGGCGGCGAATTCCGCGTAACGGTCGCGGATCTGGTGCTTGCGGTCCAGGAAGGCGGGCAGCCGCTCGATCTGGGCCACGCCAAGCGCCGCCTGCACGTTGGTCATGCGGAAGTTATATGCGATGACATCGTGATCGTAATTCGCCCCGACGCGGCCGGTCGAGCAGAGATGCTTGATCCGCGCGATCAGCTCGGGATCGGCTGCCGCCACCGCGCCGCCGCCGCCCGTGGTGATGGTCTTGTTGCCGTTGAAGGAATAGCACACGGCATCGACGCCGGTGGCCGCCAGCGCCCGGCCATCCGCCATGGTGGTGCCAATGGCCGCCGCCGCATCTACCACCACCTTCAGCCCGAATTCGCGCGCCAGCGCGACGACGCCATCCAGATCGGCGACCGCGCCCATGACCATCACCGGCATGATCGCACGCAGCACCTCGCCGGTTTGGGCATGGCGGCGCAATCCGTCGGCGCCGGCGACCGTCTCGGCCAGGATCAGCCGGCGGCAGAGGTCCAGATCGACCATCCAGCTTTCATCGGTGACATCGACCAGCCAGGGCTGCGCGCCGCTGTGGCTGACCGCGTTCGGCGTGGCGATGAAGGTCAGCGACGGCGTCAGCACCAGGTCGCCCGCGCCGATGCCCAGACCCTCCAGCGCCATCTGCAGCGCCACCGTGCCGGTGCACAGCACCGCCGCCCGCGAACTGCCGGACAGCTCGGCGATCTGCGCCTCGAACTGGTCGACGAAGGGGCCGACTGAGGACACGAATGTCGAGCTGATGCACTCGGCCAGCAATTCGCCCTCCCGTCCCTGCAGGTTGGGGGTGGCAAGCGGGATCATGCGCTGTGTGGAGATCAAGATTTCAGCCTCGGTCTGGTTCTCGGCTGTGTGTTACACAGGAAAGCCAGCGGTTTCCAGACCACCACATGACTTGTAGCGCGCTGGCCGGCAGGGCGACCGGATCCCGGCAATCTCGTGCCTGATCCTGACTCGGATCATGAAACCCGCCTTCCGCAACGTCGCGACGGCATCGGGACGCGAGCCGGGGATGACCTCGGATTCGCATCGGTTGCGAAAATATTCTTGCGCGAGCAAATGCATAGGCAGAGTATTCCTTAGAATTGAGCGTCGGGCCCGCGGCAGGCGAGGCCTTGGACTGGGGGCAGCCATGCTTTGCAAACCGCGAGAATTCGACATCATCAGAACCACGTTCGGCGCCGCTGTCCTGCTGGCTGCCGGGCTTGTTGCCGGTCCTCCGGGCGCGCTGGCGCAGGATGCTCCGGTGGTCATGGTCCGCGAGGTGGAAAGCCGCGAGGTGCCGAATACCAGCGAGTTCATCGGCCGGATTCAGGCGGTCGAGCGGGTGGATATCGTGGCCCGTGTGACCGGCACGCTGCTGGCGCCGCAATTCACCGAGGGCGACAGGGTCGAGGCCGGGCAGCTGCTCTATCAGATCGATCCGGCACCGTTCCAGGCCGATGTGAACGGGCAGGCCGCACAATTGGCCAGCGCCAGGGCGGTCGCTGCCAATGCCACGTTGAACAACACCCGCGCGCAGGATCTGGCCAAGACGCAGGCCGGATCGCAGGCCACCGCCGACACCCGCGCGGCCGAACTGGCGCAGGCCAATGCCGCCGTGCAGATCGCCGAGGCCGGGCTTGAAGTGGCCGAGATCACCCTTGGCTATACCCAGATCACCTCGCCGATCAGCGGTCGCATTGGCCGCAGCGCGATTACCCAAGGCAATATCGTCTCGCCCGCCTCGGGTCCGCTGGCGCGGGTGGTGCAGGATGACAAGGTCTGGGCGGTCTTTGCCCCCAGCCAGCGCGAGGTGCTGCAATACCGCAAGGCCGGGTTCGAGAAGCCGCCGGTGGTGCGGCTGAAGCTGGCCGATGGCAGCCTCTATGACGGCACCGGCACGGTCGATTTTCTGGATAACAGCGTCGATGCCAGCACTGACAGCCAGACCCTGCGCTCGACCTTTGACAATCCCGACAAGCTGTTGATCGACGGCCAGACCATCCGGGTGCTGATCGAGCAGCCAGCGGATGCGCCGGTGCTGGTGGTGCCAGGTGTCGCGCTGGCGGCGGATCAGACCGGACCCTTCGTGCTGGTCGTGGATGCCGAGAACAAGGTGGCGACCAAATACGTCACCACCGGCCAGCAGCGCGACGGCATGGCGGTCATTACCGCAGGACTGGCCGAGGGTGACAAGGTGATCGTGCAGGGCGCGCAGCGCGTCCGCAATGGCATGGTGGTCGATCCCCAGCCCGCCGACACGGGGAATTAGGCTATGATCTCCTCGGTCTTCATCCGTCGCCCGCGCATGGCGATCGTCATTTCGCTCATCATCACCATTGCCGGGCTGATGGCCTATCGCGCGCTGCCGGTGGCGCAATTCCCCGAAATCGTGCCGCCGCAGGTGCAGGTCAGCGCCTTCTATCCCGGCGCCGATGCCAGCACGCTGGAGCAATCGGTGGCGCAGGTGATCGAGCCTGCGATCAACGGCGTCGATGACATGATCTACATGCAATCGACCTCGGGTTCGGATGGCAGCTACAGCCTCGCGGTCAGTTTCGAGGTCGGCTCGGACCCGGACCTGAACACGGTGAACGTGTCGAACCGGGTGAACCAGATCACCGCCGCCCTGCCAGCCGAGGTGCAGTCGCTTGGGGTGACGGTGCAGAAACGCTCGACCAGCATGTTGCAGGTCATCACCGTCTACTCTCCCGACAGCTCGCGCGACACGCTGTTCCTGTCGAACTACACAAAGCTGAACCTTGTCGACCGGCTGGCGCGGGTGCCGGGCGTGGGCGAGGCCTTTGCCTTCGGGCCGCGCGACTATTCCATGCGGGTCTGGCTGGATGTGCAGCGGCTGTCGAGCCTGAACCTGACGGCCACGGATGTCATCGGCGCGCTGAAGGCGCAGAACGTGCAGGCTGCGGTTGGCCGGATCGGTGCCAATCCGGCGATTCCCGGCACGAATTTCCAGGTCAACATCACCGCCGATGGCCGGCTGAACAGCGTCGAAGAGATCGAGAACGTGGTGTTGCGCAGCGATACGGGCGGTTCGCGCGTGCTGGTCAAGGACGTGGCCACGGTCGAGCTGGGCGCCAAGTCGCAGGATGCGGACCCCAGCTTCAACGGGCTGCCGGCGGCGGGCATCGGCATCTACCAGGCACCCGGCGCCAATGCCATCGCCACCGCCGAAGCGGTGAACGAGGTGCTGCACGAGCTGGAGGCGCGGCTGCCCGAAGGCGTGGGGCTTACCGTGGCCTACGATTCCACCTATTTCGTCGAACAGATGATGGAAAGCGTGATGCGCACGCTGGAAGAGGCCTTCATCCTCGTCGCCATTGTGGTGCTGGTCTTCCTCGGCAGTTTCCGCGCCACGCTGATCCCGATCCTTGCGGTGCCGGTGGCGCTGATCGGCACGCTGGCGGTCATGCTGGCACTGGGCTTCTCGCTGAACACAATCTCGCTTCTGGCGCTGGTTCTGGCCATCGGCATCGTGGTCGATGACGCCATCGTCGTGGTCGAGGCGGTCGAGCACAAGCTGGAGGAGCATCCCGAGATGACGCCCGCCGAGGCGACCGAGGCGGCGATGAAGGAAATCACCGCGCCGATCATCGCCATCACGCTGGTGCTCTTGTCGGTCTTTGTCCCGACCATGTTCATCCCCGGCATCACCGGCGAGCTCTACAAGCAGTTTGCGGTCGCGGTTTCGGTCTCGATGGTGATCTCGGCGATCAATGCGCTCAGCCTGTCGCCGGCGCTGTGCTCAATCATCCTCAAGCGCAACGAGGGCGGCAAGAAGGGCCTGTTCCGGGTCTTCGACCGGGGCGTGAACGGGCTCAGCCGCGGCTATCTGGCGGTGGTCAGGCCGCTGACCCGGCGGGCGATCCTGACGCTGGTGCTGCTTGGCGGCTTCCTCTTTGGCACCGGCTACCTGGCCACGACCGTCCCCTCGGGTTTCCTGCCGCTCGAGGATCAGGGCGCCTTCATGGGCGAGTTCCAGCTGCCCGCCGATGCCTCGGTCGAGCGCAGCACCGCCGTCGGCGAAGAGGTCCGCGCGGTTCTGGCTGCGAACGAGAATATCGAGAACGTCTTTACCGTCGCCGGCTTCTCGCTGATCGACGGCGTGGTGCTGCCGAACCGGGGCTTCTTCGTCGTCACGCTGAAGCCCTTCGAGGAGCGGCCCGAAGCCTCGCAATCGGCCTTTACCGTCATCGATCAGGTGAACCAGCAACTGGCCGGACTGACCAGCACCACCGCCTTTGCCTTCAACCTGCCACCGATTCAGGGCCTTGGCACCGGCTCGGGGTTTCAGGCGATGCTGGCCAGCCGCGAGGGCGCCGAGCCCGCGCAGATCGCCGAGGTCGCGCGGGGCCTGACCGCCAATGCGGCGCAGGATGATCGTTTGGCCGGGGTCTATACCACCTTCAGCGCCGATACCCCGCAGCTGAAACTGGTCATCGACCGCGAGCGGGTGCAGACCCTTGGCGTCGATATCGCGAGCCTCTTCCAGACCTCGGGTGCGCTTTTGGGCGGTGCCTATGTCAATGACGTGAACCTGTTCGGGCGCACCTGGCAATTGAAGGTGCAGGCCGATGCCGATGCGCGCATGGATGTCGAGGATATCGGCCAGATCCGGGTGCGCAGCGCCAGCGGCGCGCTGGTGCCGCTGACCGCCGTGGCCGAGGTCAACCTGATCACCGCCCCGGCCTTCGTCACCCGCTATAACAACGAGCGGGCGGTGATGATCAATGGCGGTCCTTCGCCCGGCCATTCCTCGGGCGAGGCGATTGCCGCCATGCAGGAGGTCGCGGATGCGAGCCTGCCCGACGGCTATGCCCTGGAATGGACCGGCACGGCGCTGCAGGAGCAGGAGGCCAGCGGCCAGACCGGGCCGATCCTCGTGCTGGCGCTGGTCTTTGCCTACCTGTTCCTCGTCGCGCTCTACGAAAGCTGGATGATCCCGATCGCAGTGCTCTTGTCGGTGGGCACCGGGCTCTTCGGTGCCATGCTGGCGCTGAAGCTGACGGGCTTGGAAAACAACGTCTATGCGCAGGTGGGCATCGTCATCCTGATCGCGCTGGCGGCCAAGAACGCCATCCTCATCGTCGAGTTCGCGATGGAGCAGCGCGCCCATGGCAAGAGCATCGTCGAAGCCGCCATCGCCGGTGCCGGGCTGCGCTTCCGCGCGGTGATGATGACCTCGTTTGCCTTCATCCTCGGGCTGGTGCCGCTGGTGACTTCGTCCGGGGCCGGGGCGGCGACGCAGCGCGCCGTTGGCACCTCGGTCTTCGGCGGGATGCTGGCCTCGGCCGCCTTCGGCATCTTCCTGATCCCGGGGCTTTACGTGATCTTCCAGTGGCTGCGCGAGAAGACCAAGAGTCTTGGCGGCAAGAAGAAGGACCCCGCGACCCCCGCCCCGTGATCGTCAAGGCGTTCCGCTGGTTCCGGCTGGCGGCAGGGTTCGCGCGTGCTATGTCCTTGTTGCGGCCAGACGCGCCGCAGCAAGGAGACCTGTGCCCGTGACTGCCGAAACCACCCCGAAAAACCGCCCGGCCGGGGCGACGTGCCGCTGAGGCTTTCCGCCGATCGCCGCAGTGCTGTGGTCGCGGCGCTCGGCGTCACCCAGACCATCGGCTTTGCCTCGAGCTATTACATCCCGGCAGTGCTGGCCGGGCCGATGGCCGCGGGGCTGAACCTGTCGCCGATCTGGGTCTATGGCGCCTTTTCCATGGCGCTGATCGTCTCGGCCTTTGTCGGGCCTTGGGCCGGGGCGCGGATCGATCGGCTAGGTGGTCGCGGCGTGCTGATGGGGTCGAACCTGATCTTTGCGGCGGGGCTGATGCTGTTGGCCCTCGCCCCTTCGGCGGCGGTTTTGTTCATCGGGTGGGCGCTGATCGGGCTGGGCATGGGGATCGGGCTTTACGATTCCGGCTTTGCCTTGCTGGCCGGCATCTATGGGCGCGACGCGCGCGGCGCGATGACCGGCATCACCCTGATCGCCGGTTTCGCGAGCACCGTGGGCTGGCCGCTCTCGGGGCTGATCCTTGCCCATTGGGGCTGGCGCGAGGCCTGCGCCACATGGGCGCTGATCCACTTGCTGATTGCCCTGCCGCTGAACGCGCTGCTGCCGACGCCCTCGGCACGTCCTGATGCGCCCGTGGCCCAGGACGTTGAGGCGGAAGGTCCGACTCCGCCACGCGGAGAGCTGGCGTTGCTGGCCTTCGTCTTTGCCGCGACATGGTTCATCTCGACGGCGATGGCGGCGCATTTGCCGGGGCTGCTGCAGGCGGCGGGGGCGAGTGCCGCCACGGCCATTGCCGCCGGGGCGCTGATCGGACCGGCGCAGGTGGGCGCGCGGCTGTTCGAGTTCAGCCTGCTCGGCCGCTTTCACCCGCTGATCTCGGCGCGGCTGGCAGCAGCGGCGCATCCGCTGGCGGCGCTGCTGCTGATGGTGATCGGCGGGCCAGCGGCCTCGGCCTTTGCACTGCTGCACGGCGCGGGCAACGGTATCCTGACCATTGCCAAGGGCACGCTGCCCCTGGCGCTTTATGGACCTGCCGGATACGGGCGGCGGCTCGGCTGGCTCAGCGCCCCGGCACGGATCACCCAGGCAGCGGCGCCGCTGGTCTTTGGCGCGGCGCTGACGGCCTGGGGGCTGAACGCGATCTGGCTGACGGCGGGGATCGGGGCGGCGGCGCTGGCGGCGCTGTGCCTTATCAGGCGGAGATAGGTCAGCGCACGGTGATCGCGATGGGCACGGTCAGGTTCGCCGGCTGGCCGTTGGGTGGAGCGGGCAGGCGTGGCATCCGGCCCGCATGGCGAGCCAGCGCGTTGTCGACGCGGGCATTGCCGGTGCCGGCGGCCAGCCGGGCGCTGGCCCGACCGTTGGCCGCGACGCTGACCACCACCGTTGCCTGCAGCGTGCCGCGCGCGCCGCTGAGGTTGGCGCGATGCATGTGCCGTGCGACCCGGGCCTGAACCTCACCTTGCCAGTTCGCAACCGCCTGCGGACTCGCGGCTGCGCGGGCCCGAGAGGAATCGTTGCCCTGTGCGGCGCTGCTGGCCTGTTGCTGTCGACGCTGCTGCGGCTGTGCCTCGGGGGCAGGCCGCTCTAACGCCTGCTGGCGCCGGGGTTTTTCGCGTTGGGGTTCCGCCCGGCGCTGGCGCTCGGGCTCTGGTTCGGGCGCGCGCTGCCGGACGACGGGGCGATCCGGGCGGCGCAAGGGGCGGTCCGAGGCCAGCAGAGCGGTATCCGAAGGTGGCTCGACCACCGGCGGCGGCATCTCGGCGAAGTCGGGCGCGGGCATGGGCAGTAGGTCCGGCAGCACCGGATCAACGGGTTCGACGACCTGTTCGGGTTCAGGTTCGGGCTGCGGGATCTCGGGCGGCGAGAAGCTCTGCAACTCGGGCAGGACCGGCTCGACAGGCTGCGGCGCAGGTGGGGCGGCAGGAGGAGGGGCGGGGGCCAGCTCGATATAGACCGCCTCGGGGGCATCGGGCAGCGCGGCGACGGGGCGATCAAGCGCCCAGTTGGCCGCAAGCAGATGCGCGCCGATCACGGCGCTGCCTGCCGCCAGCCAGAGGCCGGTCCGCCCGGCGACCTCGCCCCTTGCCGCCGCGATGCTCATGGTGCCGCAGCCGGCGCGGCGCTGGCCTGATCCAGCCCGACCAGCGCGATCTTCAGGTATCCGGCATCGCGCAGCTGGTTCATCACCCCCATCAGCTGGCCGTAAGGCACCGCCTGATCGGCGCGCAGGAAGAGCCGCGTTTCGGGATCGCCGCCAGTGGCCGCCGTCAGCGCCGCCGCCAGCGCGCCCGGCGCGATGACGTCATTGCCAAGGGACAGCGACAGGTCGGGGCCGACGGTCAGCCAGACCGGCGCCTCGGGCCGGCCCGAGGAGGGCGCGTTCGAGACCGGCAGATCGACATTCACATCCACCGTCGCCAGGGGTGCCGCGACCATGAAGATGATCAAGAGCACCAGCATCACGTCGATGAACGGCGTGACGTTGATCTCGTGCGCTTCGGTCAGGTCGTCGCCCTCGTCCAGCATCCCGCCTGCCATGATCAGACCCCCGCCGCGCGGCGGTCGATGTCGCGCCCGACCAGCCGCTCGATGCCGGCGCCGACCTCGGCCAGCCGCAGGCGGTAATTGGCGGTGACGCGCGCCAGCAGGTTATAGATCACCACCGCAGGGATGGCGGCGACAAGGCCAAGCGCGGTGGCCAGCAGCGCCTCGGCAATGCCGGGCGCGACCACGGCAAGGTTCGTGGTCTGCGCCTGCGAGATGCCGATGAAGCTGTTCATGATGCCCCAGACGGTTCCGAAAAGCCCGACAAAGGGCGCGGTCGAGCCGATCGTGGCCAGAAGCCCGGTGCCACGCGCCGCCTCGCGCGTGGCCCGCGCCTGGATCTGCACCAGATGCGAGGCGATGCGGCCGCGCACATCCGCCTGCGCCGGGCCCGAGCGGTTCAGCTCGCGCGCCGTGGCGGCCAGCATCCTGAGGCCGGGGCCGCGCCCCTCGCCGCCGGCAAGGGCGTCGTCCAGATGCGGGGCGTCCTCGACCCGGCGCGCGGTGCGGGCGATGTTGCGAAAGGCCGCCAGCAGTTCCAGCGCCTTGGCGACGAGGATGGTCCAGGTGACGACCGAGGCGAAGACGAGGCCGATCATCACCGCCTTCACCACGATATCGGCCTGCCGGAACATGCCCATCGGCGAAAGGTCATGGGGCAGGGCGGCCATCACCGCATTCTGCGGTGCAGGTGCGGGCGCGGCTGTGTCCACGGGCGCCGGTGCCGTTTGCACCTCGGCTTGGGTCGCAACGGGCGCAGGCTCGGCGGGCGTTGTCTGGGCCGCAACCGGCGCGGCGAGGCCGATCAGCAGCGCGGTCAACAGGCAGATCGGACGAAGCCGGAGGGATCGGGTCATGAAGGGCCTACTTTCGTGCGGATATCAGGCAGCAAAGCGCGAATTGCCCCCGCTGATAATCCAAGTAAAATAGTAAGACAATGCCCGGAGGCGGTTTCGCCGCCCCCGAATGGACAAGGCGCCCGACCGAAGAACCGGGCGGGCGCCGCTATTCTAGCGCGAGTCGCGCGGCTTGACGCTATTCCGGAATGACCCGGACCGCGCCTTTCGCGGCACTGGTGGTCAGCGCGGCATAGGCCTTGAGCGCAGTCGAGACCTTGCGGTTGCGCGGCTCGGCCGGTTTCCAGCCTTCGGCCTCGCGCGCCGCGCGGCGGGCAGCCAGCGTAGCCTCGTCCACCTCCAGCGAGATCACGCGGTTCGGGATGTCGATGCGGATCATGTCGCCCTGTTCCACCAGCCCGATGGTGCCACCCTCGGCCGCCTCGGGCGAGACATGGCCGATCGACAGACCCGAGGAGCCGCCCGAGAAGCGCCCGTCCGTGACCAGTGCGCAAGCCTTGCCCAGCCCTTTCGACTTCAGATAGCTGGTCGGATAGAGCATTTCCTGCATCCCCGGCCCGCCGCGCGGCCCCTCGTAGCGGATCAGCACCACCTCGCCCGGCTTCACCTTGCCGGTCAGGATCGCCGAAACCGAATCGTCCTGGCTTTCGAAGATATGGGCCGGGCCGGTGAAGGTCAGGATCGACTCGTCCACGCCTGCCGTCTTCACGATGCAGCCATCCTCGGCGAGGTTGCCATAGAGCACCGCGAGCCCGCCATCCTGCGAGAAGGCGTGTTCGGCGCTGCGGATCACGCCCGCCTTGCGGTCCAGATCGACGTCGTCGTAGCGGCGGTCCTGCGAGAAGGCGACCTGCGTCGGCACGCCGCCCGGCGCGGCGCGGTAGAAATCATGGACCGAGGCGGATTCGGTCTGCGCCACGTCCCATCGCTTCAGCGCCTCGGCTAGCGTGCCGGAATGGACGCTGCCGACGCTGGTATCCAACAGGCCCGCCCGGTCCAGCTCACCCAGAATCGCCATGATGCCGCCGGCGCGGTGGACATCCTCCATATGCACGTCGGATTTCGCCGGGGCGACCTTGCAGAGCACCGGCACCTTGCGCGACAGCCGGTCGATATCCGACATCGTAAAATCCATCTCGGCCTCATGCGCGGCGGCAAGAAGGTGCAGCACGGTATTGGTCGAGCCGCCCATGGCGATGTCCAAGGTCATCGCATTCTCGAAGGCGGCAAAGCTCGCGACATTGCGCGGCAGGACCGAGGCATCGTCATTGTCATAGTAGCGCCGGGCCAGATCGACGATCAGATGACCGGCCTCGACGAACAGCCGCTTGCGGTCGGCATGGGTGGCCAGGGTCGAGCCATTGCCGGGCAGCGACAGGCCAAGCGCCTCGGTCAGGCAGTTCATCGAATTGGCGGTGAACATGCCCGAGCAGGACCCGCAGGTCGGGCAGGCCGAGCGTTCGATCGCCTTCACATCCTCGTCCGACACAGAATCATCCGCCGCCGCGACCATCGCATCCACAAGGTCCAGCGCCTTGACCTTGCCGTCCTGCAACACGACCTTGCCGGCCTCCATCGGACCGCCCGAGACGAAGACGACCGGGATGTTCAGCCGCAGCGCGGCCATCAGCATCCCCGGGGTGATCTTGTCGCAGTTCGAGATGCAGACCATCGCATCGGCGCAATGGGCGTTGACCATGTATTCGACGCTGTCGGCGATGATCTCGCGCGAGGGCAGCGAATACAGCATCCCGTCATGGCCCATGGCGATCCCGTCATCGACGGCGATGGTGTTGAATTCCTTGGCGATCCCGCCCGCCGCCTCGACCTCTCTGGCGACCAGCTGGCCCAGGTCCTTCAGGTGGACATGGCCGGGAACGAACTGGGTGAAGCTGTTGACGATGGCGATGATCGGCTTGCCGAAATCGCTGTCCTTCACCCCGGTCGCCCGCCACAGGCCCCGCGCGCCCGCCATGTTGCGTCCGTGAGTGGTGGTGCGGGAACGATAGGCTGGCATGGGTATCTCCTTCAGATGCGCGGCTGTCCGGCGAAAGGGTGGTGCAGCAGGCGTTGCGAATAGGTGGCAGGACCGGAACGGTCCTACTGCCCCGGGACAGTCACAGGCAAGCCCTCAAGATCCTCGGGCAGGCTGATCGGACGGAGAAACCGGCGATGGCGAAGGCCAAACGAGAAACCGGCCGCGCCCGGATGGGGACGCGGCCGGCTCTGGTCGTGTATCGGGATCAGGCCTGGACGGGCTTGGCCGTGACAACCGGCGCTGCCGGGCGGGTCAGCCGCGACTTGGCGAACATGGCGAGCGCCGCGAGGATCGCCGGAACGGCAGCAGCAGCAAAGACCGTCGGCAGGTCCCAGCCAAGCGACAGCAGCACGCCGCCGACCATCGATCCAAGGACCGAGCCGGTGCGGCCCACCGCGTTGGCCCAGGACACCCCGGTTGCCCGGCTGGTGGTCGGGTAGAAGCCGGCGGCCAGCGCGTTAACGCCGACCTGTGCCCCGGCGACGCCGAAGCCCGCGCCGAAGATTGCCAGAACCAGCAGCCAGGGCTGGCTGACGGCATTGCCCAGCAGGATCACGAAGCCACCGGCGACCAGGTAGGCCAACGCCAGAACTTTATGCGGCTCGAACCGGTCCATCAGGCGACCAATCAGGATCGCGCCCACCGTGCCGCCGGCGGCCAGCGTGGCACCCATCAGCGAAGCCTTTTCCAGCGTGAAGCCAGCCGAGGTGATCAAGAGCGGCAGCCAACTGGAGAGCAGATAGAAGACCAGGAGGCTCATGAAGAAGGTGGCCCAGATCAAGAGCGTGCCGAGAGCGAGACCGTCCTTGAACAGCTGAGAGACGGGCGAGCCGGGCGCCTTGACCGGGCGGGTATAGGTGGCGTCGCTCAGGTCAGCCGAAGGGACCATCTTCTGCAGCACTTCGGTGATGCGGGCAGGCTCGGCGCCACGGGTTGCGAGGAAGCGCGGCGATTCGGGCAGAAGGGCGATCAGGAACGGGCTGAGCGCCAGCGGCAGCACGCCGCCCATGATCAACAGCCCCTGCCAGCCGAAGGTCGAGACGATCGACGAGGCCGCCAGACCGGCCGAGGCCGAGCCGATGGTGAAGCCACAGAACATCAGCGTCACCAGCGAGGACCGGCGCTTGTCCGGGCAGACCTCGGCGGTCAGCGTGATCGAGGCCGGCATGGCGCCGCCAAGACCAAGGCCGGTGACGAAGCGCAGGATGGTCAGGTTCTGGATGTCGGGCGCAAAGGCCGAGGCCAGCGTGGCGAGGCCGAAGAAGATCGTGGTCAGCGTCAGCACCGGCTTGCGACCGAAGCGGTCGGCCAGCGGGCCGAAGACGAAGGCGCCGGCCATCAGGCCGAACAGCCCGGCAGCAAACAGCGGGGCCAGCTCGGCGGGCGTGGCGCCCCAGCTGGCCTTCAGCGAGGGGGCGATGAAGCCGATGGCGGCGGTATCGAAACCGTCAATGGCGACGACGAGGAAGCACAGGAAGATGACGCGCTTCTGGAAGGCGGACAGGCGTGTGGTGTTTGTGTTCACCACTTCCTGCACGTCGAGCGTGCGGTGTGACATGGGGTCTCCTCCGGGGTTTGGGTATGCGCATCCGGGGGCCGATGATCTCGGTCCCGCGATGGGCGCTGTGAGGGTGTGGGGTGAAGGGCAGGCGGGCCGCGGCGATGGGTCCCGGGCCTTGTGAAAACCCCCGCTTCGGGGCGGGGGCTTTCGGGTTTCAGACGATCAGGGGATCAGGCGTCAACCAGGACCTTCTCGCGCTTCAGGGCAAAATCGAACTGGACATGCAGATCCTGCGCCGCATCGGGCGTGGGCACGAACTCGGCGATCAGGTCATCTTTCACCGCGAAGACCGAGTCATTGTCGAGATACTCGCTGGAGCTGTCGAAGATCTGGCTGATCAGCGAGCGGTAGCCGGGCTTCTGGATCATGAAGTGGATATGGCCGGGGCGATAGGGGTGGTGCCCCATGAAGCGCAGCAACTCGCCGGCGGTCTCGTCTTCCGGGATCGGATAGGGAACCGGGCGCAGGGCGACGAAGGAATAGCGGCCCTTGGCATCGGTCTTGAAGCGACCGCGCAGGTTGAAATCGGGCTGGTCGGGGTCGTGGTTCTCGTAGAGGCCGTTCGGCGCGTCCTCCCAGACATCGATCAGCACGCCTTCCAGCGGCTCGCCCAGATCGTCGGTGATGACGCCCTCGACCAGCACCGATTCCTCGCCGTCGAAATGCTTCTGCACGGTCGAGGCGCCGGCGGGCAGGACCGTTGGGTTGTCGCGGTAGAAGGGGCCAAGCACGGTCGAGGTGCTTTCGCCGCCGGTGACCGGGTTGCTCAGCATGTCAACCAGAACCTCGACGCCGAGGATATCGCCCAGCAGGATGAATTCCTGCCGCTTTTCATCGGTGGTCTGGCCGGCACGGGCCAGGTAGTCGCAGGCGGCCAGGAATTCGTCGATCTGCAGGTTCACGTCTTTGCAGAAGCCGTGCAGATGGGTGATCAGCGAGGTCATGATCTTGCGCTGGCGGGTGGTGATTTCGCCGTTCTGGCCCAGTGAGCCGATGACGACGTCGGTGATGTTTTCAAGCGTTACGGTTCCCAAGGTCTCTCTCCCAGATAAGGTGGATACGGGGTCTATTCGGATCGTCCCGGGCTATCCCGGTGGATGACCAGATGAATGTGACAAAGCCAGGGCCTCGACCCAATGCCCCGCTTGGTATCGGGCGATACCGCGACCTCGGAACGCCGGGCCGGGGCGAGCTTTCCATGGGTATCACCGGATACCGACCCGGACATTGCCCGGCGGGGGCACGAAACGTCACTCTGGGGACAGCACCTGCCATCACAATCCGGGGGATCCCATGTTGCCATTTCTCACGCGGATGCAGTCGCAGCTTGACGACAGCCCGCATCTTCTGCGCCTCGGGCGCCTGATCAATGATACCGTCCTTATGAAGGTCGACGGTGACGAATATTACCTGACCTTCGACAAGGGCCATCTGTCCGAGATCCAGCCCGGACCCAGCCGCAAGACGCCGTGGCGCTTTGCCATCACCACCGACCGCGCCGCGCTGGAGGAATTCTGGCAAGCCCGGCCCAAGCCCGCCTTCCACGACATTTTCGGCCTCGTCACCATCGGCCGCGCCCGTATCGACGGCGACATCCTCGCGCTGGTGAAGAACCTGCGCTTCTTCAAGGAAGTCCTGGCCATCCCGCGCAAGGAGGTTTCCGCATGAGCACCCGCACATCCCCCGCCCGCCCCGAGCCGATCACCGGCCGCTATTACACCGTCGATGTCGAGGGCGCGCCCCGCCGCATCTATGTCGAGGAGGCAGGGCAGGGCCGCCCGGTCCTGTGCCTGCACACCGCCGGCGCCGATACCCGCCAGTGGCGGCACCTGATGAACGATGCCGAGGTGACGCGCGACCATCGCCTGATCGCCTTCGACATGCCCTGGCATGGCAAGTCGCTGCCGCCCGAGGGTTTCGAGACCGAGGAATATCTGCTGACGACCGAAGCCTACATTGCCACCGTTCTGGCGGTGGTCGACGGGCTGGGGCTTGAGCGCCCGCTGCTGGCCGGCTGTTCCATGGGCGGGCGCATCGCGCTGCAACTGGCGGCACTGCATGGCGACAAGTTCTCGGGTTTCATCGCCATCGAGGCCTCGGACTTTCAGGGCGCCTGGTATGACATCGACTGGTTCCACCGTCCCGATGCCCATGGTGGCGAGATGGGGGCGGCGCTGGTTTCGGCCAATATCTCGCCCTATGCGCCCGCCGAGGAGCGCTGGAATACGCTGTGGATGTTCATGCAGTCGGGGCCGGGCGTGTTCCGGGGCGATCTGAGTTTCTACACCCGCGACGAAAGCCTGGTCGGGCGGCTGCATCAGATCGATACGATCCGCACGCCGGTTCATATCCTCGTCGGCGCCTATGACCTGACCTGCACGCCCGAGGACGCCAAGCGCACCGCCCGCGCCATTCCCGGCGCGACGGTCACGGTGATGGACGAACTGGGCCATTTCCCGATGAGCGAACATCCGGAGGGCTTCCGCCCCTTCTTCAGCGACGCGCTGCAAAAGATGCGCGTCCCCGCAATCGAGCGCGCCGAGGAGCAAGCCTGATGTCCCAGAAACCCTGCATCATCTGCGTCGCCATCACCGGCTCGCTGCCGACCAAGGCCAACAATCCGGCCGTGCCGATCTCGGTCGCCGAACAGGTCGAATCGACGCAAGAGGCCTTCGAGGCCGGGGCTTCGATTGTTCATGCCCATGTGCGCAACGACGATGCCACGCCCTCTTCGGACCCCGAGCGGTTCGCCCGACTGCAAGAGGGGCTGGAGCGTCATTGCCCCGGCATGATCATCCAGTTCTCGACCGGTGGCCGGTCGGGGGCGGGGCAGACCCGTGGCGCGATGCTGAGCCTGCGCCCCGACATGGCCAGCCTCTCGGTCGGGTCGAACAACTTCCCCAGCCGCGTCTACGAGAACCCGCCCGATCTGGTCGACTGGCTGGCCGGCGAAATGCAGAAATACCAGGTGAAGCCCGAGATTGAGGCCTTCGATCTGGGCCATATCCATCAGGCCGTGGCCATGCGCCGCGATGGCCGCCTGACCGGGCAGCTTTACGTGCAATTCGTCATGGGCGTGAAGAACGCCATGCCGGTCGATCGCGATGTGTTCGACTATTACATCCGCACGATGGAGCGGCTGGCGCCGGATTCCGAATGGTGCGCCGCCGGGATCGGCTCGCATCAGCTGACGCTGAACGAATGGTGCGTGTCCTCGGGCGGCCATACCCGCACCGGGCTGGAGGACAACGTCCGGCTGGACAAGGACCGGCTGGCCCCATCCAACGCGGCGCTGGTCAAACGGGTGGTGGACCTGTGCGACCGCTACGAACGCCCGGTCGCCACGGTGGAACAGTCCCGCCGCATTCTCGGACTGGTGCCCGCGCTGGTGTGATCCGGCCGCCATTACCGGCGCGTCCCACCCTGGGGCGCGCCGCCCTTTTCATCACGGAGGAGTAACCATGAAGACGTTCAGAGACCTGTTCCTGCATTTCCTGCAAGACATGTATTACGCCGAGCAGCAGATCCTGAAGATCCTGCCCGAAGTGGTCGAGGCGGTGCAGAACGACAAGCTGCGTGCCTCGCTGACCGAGCATATTGCCGAGACCCGCGACCAGATCGAGCGGCTGGAACGCACCTTCGCCGCTATTGGCGAGCCGGTGAAGGGCGTCACCTGCGAGGCGATCCTTGGGCTTCTGCAAGAGACCGAGGATGTGATCCGCGAGACCGGCGGCAAGGGTCCGGTGCAGGATGCCGGCATCATCGCCTGCGCGCAGGCGGTCGAGCATTACGAGATCGCCCGTTTCGTCACCCTGACCGCATGGGCCAATGCCTGGGCCAATGACGAGGCGGCGGCGAACCTGCAGAAGGCGCTGAATGTCGAACGGGCGCGGAATGCCAAGCTGAACGAGCTGGCAACCGCCGAGGTGTTCGATCTGGCAGCCGCGATCTAGGGACCCGCTGGACAGGGGAGGAGGCCATGCGGCAGCATCTGATCGACCCGGAGATTTGTATCCGCTGCAATACCTGCGAGACCCGTTGCCCGACCGGCGCGATCTCGCATGCGGCGAATTACGTGGTCGATCCCGAGATCTGCAACTTCTGCATGCGCTGCGTCCGCCCCTGTCCGACCGGGGCCATCGACAACTGGTTCAACGTCACCCGGCCCTTCACGCTGACCGAACAGCATGAATGGACCATCCTGCCCCAGCCGGAACCCGAGCTGGAACGTCCTGTGCCCGATGCCTTCGACGACGAGGCCACGCGCATCCTGACTATCGCCCATCAGGGCCTTGGCGGGGCGGCGCGCGCCCCGGCCTCGGCCTCGAACCCCCGGATCAACGCCTTTACCCGCGCCGCGCCCGCGCGCGCGACGGTGGTCGGTAACAGCCGCATCACCGCCGAGGACTGCAATTCGGACGTGCATCACATCATCCTCGATTTCGGGGCCGAGCCCTTTGCCTATCTGGAAGGGCAGAGCATCGGCATCGTGCCGCCGGGACTGGACGCCAATGGTCGCCCGCACGAGATGCGGCTTTATTCCGCCGCCAGCGCGCGCGATGGAGAGCGGCCGAATACCAACAACATGGCGCTGACGGTAAAGCGCATTGCCGGCGACGGGGTGACGGGCGTGGCCTCGAACTGGCTTTGCGACCGGGTGCTTGGCGACAGCTTCGACGTGGTCGGGCCCTTTGGCGCGACCTTCCTGATGCCCGACGATCCGCAGGCCGATCTGCTGATGATCTGCACCGGCACCGGGGTGTCGCCCTTCCGCGGCTTCACCCATCGCCGCCGCCGCACCGCGCCGCATGGGCCGGGCGGGCTCTACCTGTTCTTCGGCGCGCGCACGCCCGGGGAACTGCCCTATTTCGGGCCGCTGCAGCGCTATCTGCAAACCGAATTGCATCGCGAGCTGGTCTATAGCCGGGTGAACCTTGAGGAACATGAATATGTGCAGGACCGGCTGGAACGGCGGGCCGATCTGGTCGCCGGGTTGCTGACGAAACCCACGACCCATCTCTATGTCTGCGGTCTCAAAGGGCTAGAGGCGGGGGTCGAGCAGGCGATCGGGCGCATCAGCGCCGCGCACGGGCTGGACTGGCCCGCGATCCGCAGCGCCTTGCGGCAAGAGGGGCGGATGCATGTCGAGACCTATTGATCGGCGTTTTGACGAGGCTGCCGGCGATGACTAGTCTGCGCACGATACCTGCCCCTCAGCCCGACGAGACCGCCATGCGCCTGATCCGACCGGAAGACTTCCTGACCCAGCAATGGAAAAATGGCGGCGGCGTCACCCATGAGATCGCGCGGCAGGATCGCGAGGGCCGGATGCTGTGGCGGTTGTCGATTGCCGAGGTTGGATCGGATGGACCCTTCTCGGCCTTTCCCGGCCTCTCACGCATCCTGACGGTGATCGAGGGAGCGGGGATGGCGCTGCGCGCGCCCGATGTCACGCTGATGGCGCTGCCGATGCAGCCGCTGGCATTTTCCGGCGATCTGCCGATCGACAGCCGGCTGATCGATGGTCCGCTGCGCGACTTCAACCTGATTCATGACGGCGCGCGGTTCGACGGATCGGTCCTGCCGCTGTCGGGCGACCGGACCCTCACCACTGGCGCGACCCATGCGGTGCTTGCCCTTGGTGACGGGATTTCGGTCGATGGCACGCCGCTGCCTCAAGGCGCCGTGGCGCTGTTCGCAGGCGCAGCCCAGGTCCAAGCTCCGGCTGCGACCCCGGGTCTGGTCGCCACGCTGGTCCCGCGTCAGGTGCCGAAGGCGATGCCGTGATCGCGATACATTCGCTTGATCAGCCGCAGAAGCAGCGCCAGTTCCGGCGAAGGATCGTCCTTGCGGATGCTCATGATGACCGGCGAGATCGCCTCGACCTCGTCCAGCGCGGCATAGACCACGTTGTCCCGGCGCAGGCGCTCGACCGAGGCCGGCACCACCGCAAAGCCGGTCTCGGCCGCCACCAGCCCCAGTGCCGCCTGCAATTCCTTGACCTCGTGGACCACAGGCGGGCGCAGATCGCGGTCGCGCAGCAGCGCCAGCACCTGATCGGCATAGCTGGGGCGCGGCGCGCTGGGGTAGATGATGATCGGCAGATGCGCCAGATCGGCCAGCTTGAACGGCCCCGGCCGGTCGGCGATCGGATCGCTGGCCGGGATCGCCGCGCGCAGGGCCTCGTTGCGCATCAGCACCCGGTCGACCAGCGGGTCGCCATGCGGGATGCGGCCAAAGCCCACATCGATGCGGCCTTCCTTCAGCGCCGCGATCTGTTCCAGCGAGGTCATCTCGTGCAGCGCGATCTCGCCCTCGGGACGGGCGGCGCGATAGCGGCGGATCGCCTCGGGCAGATGGCCGTAAAGCGTCGAGGAGACAAAGCCGATCCCCAGCCTTGTGCGGGCGGTGGCGGCAAGGCGGCGGGTCATCTCGGTCATTTGCTCGATATGATCCAGCGCCATCACCGCCTGATCGAAGAACAGCTTTCCGGCTTCGGTCAGCTGCAACGGGCGCGAGCCGCGCTGGATCAGCTGCACCCCGATCTCTTCCTCCAGCTGGTGGATCTGCCGGCTCAGCGGCGGTTGGGCCATGTTCAGCCGCTCGGCCGCACGGGTGAAGTTCCGCTCGCGCGCGACGGTCACGAAGTAATGCAACTGGTGCAGCTTCATCGCCATACCTTTTAGGTATTGAACCGATTCAGACGATATTGGGAATTCTCTCCCCTCACAAGCTATTTGGGTTGTGGGAGCTAGAGCCGCCTGACCAACCGATCCGAAAGGTATCAACAGGGCCGGACGCAAGAGGAGGATCGACCATGACCCAGCCAGCCACCACGACGGACCGCCACAGCGCGTGCACCAAGGATTGCGACAGCTGCAGCAAGGGCAAGACCTGCGAGACGCTGACGCCCGTGCTGACGCAGATCCAGCCGGTTCAGGAAGCCCGTCAGCCGGAGGGCGCGTCATGGAAATGAACCTGCGCCGTTTGGGCTATTTCATCGCCGTCGCCGAGGAACTGCATTTCGGTCGCGCCGCCGAGCGTCTGGGGATGGCGCAGCCGCCCTTGAGCCGCCAGATCCATCAATTCGAGGAAGAGATGGGCGCGCTGCTGTTCAACCGCTCGCGCAGCGCCATCACCCTGACCCAGGCCGGGCATCGCCTCTATGAGCGTGGCCGCGAGACCATGACCGGGATCGAGGACATGCAGCTGGAGATCCGCCGCATCGGACAGGGGGCTGCCGGCCGGTTGCGCATCGGTTTCGTCGGTTCGTCGTCCTACGGCCTGCTGCCGAACATCATCAAGGCCTTCCGCGCCGCCCATCCCGCCGTCGCGCTGAGCCTGATGCCGATGAACAATGCCGATCTGCACAAGGCGCTGATCCGGCGCGAGGTCGATGTGGCCTTTGCCCGTCCGACGCTGGAGGACCCGGAATTCGTCACCCGCAAGCTGATCGACGAGGAGCTGGTCGTGGCCATGCCCGAAAGCTTTGACGTCAAGGGCGACGGGCCGGTGAACCTGCAGGACTATGCCAAGGAGAATTTCATTCTCTACCCGGAATTCCCGCGCCCCTCTTACGCCGATTTCGTGCTGAAGCTGATCGAGGAGCAGGGGCTGGAGGCGAAAAGCCGGGTCTTCACCATGGACCTGCAGACCGCGCTGAGCCTCGTGGCCATCGGCGAGGGCATGTGCATCGTGCCGGAATCGGTGGCCTCGGCGCCGCGGAACGGCATCCATTTCCACCGCCTCGACCCCGAGCTTGGCACCACCGCCCTGTCGATCAACCACCGTGTCGACGAACAGGGCGTGCATGTTCACAAGTTCACCAAGATCGCGCAGGACGTGGCGCGGAAGACGGCGTGATCGTTTCCCTTTCCGCCGCAAGGGTGGCACAAGGCCTCTGACAGTTTTGCTCAGGGGCCTTTTCACATGTTCACCTTCCGCATCACCCCGCGTCTGCCGGCAGCCCTGATCGCGGCGGCGCTGGCGCAGCCGGTCGCAGCAGCCGACCTGATCGGCTTCTGGGACAGCCCGCAATATGGGGCGAACGGCTTCAATGCCGAGCCGCAGGATGCTGAGTATTTCCGTGAGCTTGCCGAAACCGGTGCGACATGGGTGCGGCTGACCTTCAGCAAATGGAAAGGGCAGGGCCGTGATTTCCTGATCGGCGATGCGGATCGCTATGACGGACTGGTGCCCGAGGATCTGGCACAGCTGCGGCAGGTGCTGGATGCCGCCGATGCAGCCGGGATCAAGGTGGTGCTGGCGCCGCTCAGCCTGCCGGGCCGGCGCTGGTCGCAGCAGAACGGCGGTGTCTATGACGACCGGCTGTGGAGCGATGCCGCCTATCAGGATCAGGCCGCGCGATTCTGGGCCGATCTTGCCGGCGCGCTGAAGGACCATCCGGCGATCGCGGGCTATAACATCCTGAACGAACCGGCGCCCGAGAAGGCCGGCGGCGTGGCAGAGAACGCGCCTGCAGACACGCTACGCGACTGGCAGGCAGCCCAGGACGGCGGGCTGCGTGATCTGCCGGCCTTCTATGACCGCGTTATCACCGCGATCCGGGCTGTCGATCCAGTTACCCCGGTCATGGTCGATGGCGGCTGGTTCGCCAATCCGCGCTCACTGGCGGCCTGGCCGGCGGCGCTGGCCGATGATCGGGTGCTTTACGCCTTCCACATGTACGAACCCTATGCCGCCACCAGCGCGCCGAACATGAAACGGGATGAGCCTTTGCGCTATCCCGGCGTCAGCACCGAATATGCGGGGGGCGAGATGGTGTGGGATCGCATCGCCGTCGCCGACCATATCGGCGCGGCCTTTGACTGGGCCGAGGCGCAGTCGGTGCCACCCTCGCGCGTTGTGGCGGCGGAATTCGGCTGCATGCGGCTTTGGGCCGATTGCGGCACCTATCTGACCGATGTGATCGATGCGGTCGAGGCGCGGGGCGGCCATTGGGCCTTCTATGCCTTCCGCGAGGATGAATGGGACGGCATGGATTACGAGTTGCCCGCCGATCTGAAGCCGGGCCGGTTCTACTGGCTGAGCGAGGAGGGCAGGGCCGACGAACTGCCACGGAACGGCGCGTTCATGGAGCTCTTGCGCGCGCGCCTGAAACCCTGACGGTGCCTCGGGCGGTCGCGCAGCTTCAGTCTAGCCCAGATCCCCGCCGCCGACCGGCAGGGTCACGCCGGTGATATAGCTGGCATCGTCCGAGGCGAGGAACAGGATGGCGCCGGCCTGTTCGTCCAGCGTGCCATAGCGTTTCATCAGGCTCGACTGCTTGGTCTGGTCGACGATGGTCTGATACCATTCCGCCGGCTGTTCGGTTGCGGCATTGGCATTGCGCGGCACCACGCGCGGCGGGGCCTCGGTGCCGCCGGGCGCGGTGGCGACGACGCGGATGCCGCGTTCGGCCACTTCCCAGGCAAGGCTGGCGGTGATGGCGTTCACCCCGCCCTTGGCCGCCGCATAGGGGACGCGGTTGAGGCTGCGGGTGGCGATGGAGGAGACGTTGACGATCACACCCTTGCCCGCCGGCAGCATGTAATCCAGCGCGGCGCGGCAGCAATAGATGGTCGGAAACAGCGAGCGGCGGATCTCGGCCTCGATCTCTTTCGGCTGGTAATGCTCGAAGGGTTTCGCCCAGATGGTGCCGCCGACATTGTTCACGAGGATGTCGATGCGCCCGAAAAGCTCCGCTGCCCGGGCCATGGCGGCGGCGCAGCCCTCCCATGTTTCCAGATCGGCGCTCACCGCATGGGCGATGCCGCCCACCGCTTTGATTCCCGCCGCCACCACGTCGCGCTGGTTCGAGCGGTCGACGATCAGCACCTCGGCCCCCTCGGCGGCCGCGCGTTCGGCGACGTGCTGACCTATGCCCTGGGCGGCGCCGGTGATCACCATGGCCTTGCCTGCGAACCGCCCGCTCATGCCGCCACCGCCGGGGTTTCGGTCGGGTTGAACTTCTCGAAGTGGAAGCTGGCGGGGGCGACGCCAAGGGCGGCCATGTGCTGGCGCACCGCCTCGACCATCGGCGGGGGACCGCACAGATAGACATCGCTGTCGCCGCCGTTGAAATCCTCGAGGCCGAGATGATCGGTGACGAAGCCCTTGCGGTCATGCTCCTCGTCCTTGGCGGCGAGGATGGTGACGATCTGGACATTGCCGATCTGATCGGCCAGCGCCTGCATCCGCTCCAGCTCGACCAGATCCGCGCCATGGGTGACGGCATAGTAGAGCCGGATCGGATGGTCGCTGCCGCTGACGGCGACCGATTCCAGCATGGCGAGGAAGGGCGCAAGGCCGGTGCCGCCGGCCAGCCACAGCTGCGGGCGCTCGACCGGGCGCAGGTAGAAGGCACCCATCGGGCCGGTCAGGTCCAGCTTGTCGCCGGGCTTGGCGATCTCGCCCAGCCAGGTCGACATGACGCCGCCCTTGAGGTTGCGGATCAGGAAACTGCCCTCGTCGGCGCCCGGCGCCGAGGAGAAGGAATAGGAGCGGTACCGGTCGGTGCCGGGCACGCCGATATTGACGTATTGGCCGGGCAGGAAGGCGATCGGTTTGGACAGTTTCACCCTGAGCCCGAACGAGGTTTCCGACAGCGCATCGACCGCGATCACCTCGGCGGCGACGGTTTCGGCCCCGGTTTTGCAGACCAGCGACGAGGCCGGAACCTTGACCACGCAATCGGATTTCGGGGTCATCTGGCAGGAGAGAACATAGCCCTCGCCGGCCTCGTCCTCGGTCATGGCTTCGTCGAGATAGAAGCCCAGTTCGTATTCGCCCTTTTCGGCAAAGCATTTGCAGGTGCCGCAGACGCCGTCGCGGCAATCCATCGGGATGTTGATCTTGGCGCGGAAGGCGGCGTCCATGACGAGTTCGTCCTCGTCGCAGTCGATGACGCGGGTCACGCCGTCTTCGAAGTTGAGTGCAATCTGGTAGGTCATGGTGTCTCCTCCCCCGGTCCCGCCCGGATGCCCGGGCGGGTGGCTGGGTCAATGGTCAAGGGTTCAGGTCAGATGTGATAAACGTCGATCACATGGTGGATGTGGTCGTTCTTCAGAACGATCTTCTTCGAGGTGATCAGCGGACGCTCACCCCTGGCGTCGATGGTGTAGAAGGACGTGCCCCAGTGCTGGTCCGTCGCCGCATAGCGATAGCTGAGCGACTGCCAGTTGAAGCGCAGCTTGATGATGCCGTCCTTCTGTTCGATGATCTCGATATTCGAGAGGTTATGGTTGGTGCGCGGCTCGGGCAGGCTGGTGGCCGAGGAGCGGTCGGTCTGGATGCGGAAGACGCGATCACGGATACCGGATTTGTCGGCATAATAGATCAGCGAGATTTCCGATTGCGGATCCTCGGTCAGCCGGTCGTAATCGTCCCAGGCCGGCATCCAGAAGTCGCAGTCGTCGTGATAGAAGGTCAGCCAGTGATCCCACTGACGATCATCCAGCGCACGCGCCTCGGCATAGAGAAAGGCCTGGATCTGGTCGAAGGTCAGGGCGCGGGCGGGGCGGTCGAGGTCGATGGTGTCGCTCATGTCAGTTACTCCGCAGCTTGGGCGACGGGGGCAATCGCGTCGCGTTCATCGGTGATGGCGTCGCGCATCCGCTCGACCCATTGGCTGTGCTGGATGACGAAGAGGCCCTCGTCCTCGGTGCGGGCGCCCGAGAGGATTGGGTTCAGATCGATGGCCTTGGCATCCTCGTCAGGCCCGGTGATCCACTGCTTGGCGCCGCGGGTCAGGTCGTTCCACTTGGCGAAACGACCGCCGGCATAGCCGCGCTGCGTGGCGCGGAATTCCTCGGTATCGTCCGGGGTCGCCATGCCCGAGGCGTTGAAGAAGTCCTCGTACTGGCGGATGCGGCGGGTGCGGGCCTCGGCGCTTTCGCCCTTGGGGGCGATGCAATAGATCGTCACCTCGGTCTGATCGACCGAGATCGGCCGGAAGACCCGCAGCTGGCTGCTGAACTGGTCCATCAGGAACAGGTTCGGATAGAGGCAGAGGTTGCGCAGATAGGAGATCATCCAGTCGGCCTTGGCCTCGCCGTATTTCTGCACCAGCTCCTCGCGATGCGGGTAAAGCGGGCGGTTCGAGGGATCGGCCCAGACCGTCCACAAGAGCAGGTGGCCATTGTCGAAGCTGTAGAAGCCGCCCTTCTGCTTGGCCCATTTCGAGGCGTCATTGGCCTTGATCTTGTCCTCGGTCTCCTTGCCGCGCCGCGCGGTGGTAGCGACATAGTTCCAGTGCACGGCCGAGACGTGATAGCCGTCGGCGCCATTCTCGGCCTGCAGCTTCCAGTTGCCGTCGAAGGTATAGGTCGAGCTGCCGCGCAGCACCTCCAGTCCCTCGTCCGACTGGGCGGCGACCATGTCGATCATCTTGCGGGCCTCGCCCAGATACTCCTCCAGCGACGAGACATCGGGGTTCAGGCTGCCGAACAGGAAGCCGCGATAGCTTTCGAAGCGGGCAACCTTGGTCAGGTCATGGCTGCCGTCGCAGTCGAACTGCTCGGGGTAGCCTGCGCCCTGCGGGTCCTTCACCTTCAGGAGCTTGCCGGTATTGGCGAAGGTCCAGCCGTGGAACGGGCAGGTGAAGGTGGCCTTGTTGGCGCGCTTGAAGCGGCACAGCATGGCGCCGCGATGCGAGCAGGCATTGACCAGCGCGTGCAGCTGGCCGGTCTTGTCGCGGGTGATGACCACAGGCACGCGGCCCATATTGACGGTGAAATAATCGTTCGGGTTGGGGATCTGGCTTTCATGGGCCAGGTAGATCCAGTTGCCCTCGAAGATGTGCTTCATCTCGAGTTCGAACAGTTCCTCATCGGTGAACATGTCCCGGCGGGCCCGGAAGATGCCGTTTTCGGGATCGTCCTGGACGATGCCGTCAAGCCGCGCTTCCAGCTCGTCAAGGGATTCGGGTGTGAACATGGCAAGTCTCCTCCGTTGGCGTCCGGGGGGTCCGGCGCCGGGTTGCTGCGGTTATCCGGCAATGATGGGCCGGTCGTCGTGGCGCCTTGCTGGCCTAGGAAACGGCGTGAAGGCTGCGGGCGCGGTCGCGCCGGTAGAAATCAACTTTGCTGTCATCCAGCGCGACACCGATGCCCGACCCTTCGGGCAGCAGCACCGAGAAGTCGCGATAGGTCAGCGGCTCGGCCAGGATCTCGTCGGTCAGCAGAAGCGGGCCGAAAAGTTCGGTGCCCCAGTCAAGATGCGGCACGGTCGAGAACAATTGCACGGCGGCGGCGGTGCTGATGCCCGCCTCCAGCATGGTGCCGCCGTAAAGGCCGATGCCGGCGGCATCCCCGATCGCGCAGACCTCGGCGGCGCGCTTCAGCCCGCCCGACTGGCCGATCTTGACGGCAAAGACATCTGCCGCGCGGGCGGCGGCCACGGCCAGCGCATCGGCGGGGCCGTTCAGCTGTTCATCGGCCATGACCGCGACCTCGGTGCCTTCGGTCAGGGCGCGCAAAGCAGCCAGATCGCCGGTGCGGATCGGCTGTTCGGCCAGTTCGCAGCCGATGGCCTGCAACCCGGCCAACCCACGGCGGGCATCGGTCAGGCTCCAGGCTTGGTTGACATCGACGCGGATGCTGGCGCGGTCGCCGACGGCGCGGGCGATGGCCTCGACATGGGCCAGGTCCTCGCGCACCGGGCGCTTGCCGATTTTCAGCTTGAAGATGTTGTGACGGCGGGTCTCGATCAGTTCCTCGGCCTCGGCGATATCGGTCTCCGAGCGGCCACTGGCCAGCGTCCAGGCCACCGGCATGGCCCGGCGGACCGGGCCGCCAAAGACCTGCGCGACCGAGGTGTTCAGCCGCTTCGCCAGCCCGTCCCACAGGGCGATCTCGACCGCGCAGCGGGCGATGGGATTGCCGCGGACCGATTTCTCGACCAGCGTGATCGCGGCGATCACGTCATCGGCCGGCTGACCGACGAGCAGCGGGGCGATATAGCTGTCGATCGCCAGCTTGATGCTTTCGGGGCTTTCCGGCCCATAGCTCATGCCGCCGATCGAGGTGCCTTCGCCCAGTCCGACCGAGCCATCCGAGAACCGGACGCGCACCAGAACAATGGCCTGCGAGCGCATGGTGGTCATCGACAGCACATGGCCGCGGATCGTCGGGATGTCGACGAGGGTGGTTTCGATCCGGTCGATCTGGGTCATGGCGGTGGTCCTTGGCTGTCTTTCCTTGCCTGAAAGATCGCCGTTTCCACCCCCCGAAGTCCAATACCGGCTTGGTGTCGGGCAATACCCGCATGGGGCGAGGCGCTCAGCCCGCCGCGTCGAACCGTTCCTGTGCCGCGCGGATGCGGGATTCGTTCGCGACCGCCCATTGCCCCAAAGCCTCGATCGGCTCGCGCAGGGTGCGGCCCAGATCGGTCAGTGCATATTCGACGCGGGGCGGGGTGGTCGGGTGGACGGTGCGGCTGATCAGCCCGTCACGCTCCATCCCGCGCAGCGTCAGGGTCAGCATCCGCTGCGAGATGCCGTCGATGGCGCGTTTCAATTCATTGAAGCGGCGCGGCCCGCCGCACAGCGCCATGACGATCAGCACCGACCACTTGTCACCGATCCGGCTGAGCGTCAGGCGGACAGGGCGGCAGGCGTCCAGCATTTCGTCGGGGCCTTCACTTGGATCAGGTAACATCGGTGTGCCTTCTTGCGTCCCGGATTTCAGTATCAATATAGGTGCAAGTTACAAATTTATACCAGCGAAGCCGAAAGAATTTTTAGCCGCTGATGATGGAGGACAGAGAATGGAACTTGGCGTTTACAGCTTTGGCGACGTGCAAAGGAACCCCGAGACGGGCGAGTTGGGCAGCACGGCAGAGGCACAGCGCAACCTGCTGGAAGCAATTCAACTGGCCGATCAGGTCGGGCTGGATTACTTTGGCATCGGTGAACACCATACCCGCGAAATGCCGGCCTCGGCCGCCACGGTGATCCTTGGCGCGGCGGCGGCGACAACGAAGAACATCCTGCTGGGCAGCGCGGTCACGGTGCTGTCGACCGATGACCCGGTGCGGGTGTTCCAGCAATTCGCCACGCTCGACGCGCTGTCGAATGGCCGGGCCGAGATCACTGCCGGTCGTGGCTCATCGACCGAGAGCTTTCCGCTCTTTGGCCACAGCCTGAACGATTACGACGATCTCTATGCCGAGAAGCTGGACCTGCTGCTGCGGCTGAACGAGAGCGAGTCCATCACTTGGGAAGGCAAGTTCCGCCCTGCGCTGAATGAGGCGCTGGTCGTGCCCCGGCCCGAGAACGGCAAGCTGCCGATCTGGCTGGCCACCGGGGGCAACCCGAACTCGACGGTCCGCGCGGCGATTGCCGGCCTGCCGGTCAGCTATGCCATCATCGGCGGTGATGCCGAACGCTTTGCGCCGCTGGCGAACCTCTATCGTCAGGCGGTCGAGCAGGTGAAGGTGCCGGGCGCGGATGTGCGCATCTCGGTCGCCAGCCCCGGCTTTATCGGCACCGATGCGCAGGCGGCCAAGGATCTGTGGTGGAACCATTACCACGAGGCCTTCCGTGCCTTGGGCGAGATCCGGGGCTTCCCGGCGCCGCAGCGCGCGGGCTTTGACCGCGATGCCAATGGCAAGGGGGCGCTGTTCGTCGGCTCGCCCGAGGAGATCGCCGAACGGATCGTGGCGCTGCATGGCGCGATGGGTCACGACCGGCACTTCTTCCAGATGGATCTGGGGCAGCTGGCGCAGAAGGACTTCCTCAGCTCGATCGAACTGCTGGGGACGAAGGTGAAACCGCTGGTCGATGCCGCGCTGGCCGAAAAGGCCGAGGCACCGGCCGAGACCGTCTGAAGGAGGCAACCATGACCGAGCCAAAGGTTATCGGCATTCTCGGCGCGGGGCGGGTGGGCACGGCCATCGCCCGCCGCGCCCTGGCGGCGGGCTACGAGGTGCGCATCGCCTCGTCCCGCCCGGCCAGCGAGATCGCGCTGGTGCTGCAATTCGTGGCACCGGGTGCGGTCGCGGCCAGCGCTGCCGAGGTGATGGAGGCCAGCGATATCGTCATTCTGGCGCTGCCTCTGTCGAAATATCGCAGTCTTGACCCTGCCGCACTCAAGGACAAGATCGTCGTCGATGCGATGAATTACTGGGCGCAGACCGATGGCACCCTGCCGGAATTCGAGGGCGTGCCGACGAGCAGCGCGGTGATCGCCGACCATCTGGCCGGCGCGCGCCTGCTACGCGCCTTCAACCATCTCGGCTATCACGAGATGGATGGCGAGGCCCGACCGGTGGGCGATCCCGAACGCCGGGCAATGGCGATTGCCGGTGATGACAAGGGCGCGCGGGCGGTGCTGGCCCGCGTGATCGACCGTCTGGGCTTCGACCCGGTGGATGCCGGGCCGCTGGACGCGGCGCGGGGCTTTGCCATCGGCACGCCGGTCTTCGGCGCGCCTCTGGGACGCAAGGAATTGCAGGCGGCGCTTGGCGTGCCGCTTGCCGCCTGACTGAACGAAAAGGAAAGATCATGGCCAACCCGATCAGGATCGACATCTGGTCCGACATTGCCTGCCCCTGGTGCTATATCGGCAAGCGGCGGCTGGAATCCGCGCTCGACCGTTTCGACGGCGCGCCCGTCGAGGTGAACTGGCACAGCTATCAGCTGAACCCGGCCTCGCCCGTGGACTACACCGGCAACCATGCCGAGTATCTGGCGCAGCATCTGGGTGCCTCGCCCGAGCAGGTGCGGCAGATGGACCAGCAGATCACCGGTCTCGCCGCGCGCGAGGGGCTGGACTATCACCTCGACGACATTAAGGTCACCAATACCGCCAAGGCGCATGAGCTGATCCACTTCGCCAAAACGCAGGGCAAGGGGGCCGAGATGAAGGAACGGCTGCTCAAGGCCTATTTCACCGAAGGCAAACATGTCGGCCATGTCGCGGATCTGGCCGATCTGGCCGCCGAGATCGGGCTCGATCGCGCCGAGGCCGAGGCCGCGCTGAACTCGGGCGCCTTCGCCAAGGCGGTGGCCGAGGACAAGGCGCAGGCCGCAGCCTATGGCATCAGCGGCGTGCCCTTCTTCGTCATCGACGGCAAATACGGGCTGTCGGGCGCGCAGGAGGCCGACCTGTTCCTGCAGGCGCTCGGCAAGGTGCAAGCCGAACGCGGGGGCGCAGCATGAACGGGCCGCTGGTTTCCCTTGGCGCCGATGCGGGCGCTTGCGTGGATGGCGTCTGCGCCATCCCCGAAGCCGCGCCGAAGCTGACGCTGATCAGCTTTCCGACCTGCCCCTATGTCCAGCGCGCGGTGATCGCGCTGCGCGAGCGCGGGGTCGAGTACGAGGTGATCCATATCGACCTCGCCAACAAGCCCGACTGGTTTCTGGAGATATCGCCCCTGGGCAAGGTGCCGGTGCTGAAGATCGAGCGGGCGGGTGAAAAGCCGGTGATCCTGTTCGAAAGCACGGTCATCCTGCAATATCTGGACGAGACCCTGCTGGGGCAGCGGCTCTTCCCCGAGGATGCGCTGGACCGCGCCCGTCAGCGGGCATGGGTCGAATATGCCGGCTCGGTGCTAGGCGAGTTGTGGAAGCTGGGGCAAGCCAAGGACGAGGCGGGCTTTGCCGAGGCGCGCACGGGGCTGATCACGCGGCTTCAACCGCTCGAGGCCGAGGTGGTCGGTCCCTTCTTCGCCGGGGCCGGCTTCTCGGCGGTCGATGCGGTCTTTGCCCCGGCCTTCCGCCAGCTCGACGCGCTCGAGACGGTGCGGAAGCTCGGCGTGACCGATGACCTGCCGAAGCTGCAGGCCTGGCGACAGGCGCTGGCCGCGCGACCCAGTGTCGCCGGCGCGGTGCCGGCGGATTTCCTTGACCTCTACCTGGGCCGGTTGCGCGCGGCAGCCTCCTACGCGCTGACCGCGAACTGACACCCGCCCCGGCCCCTGCAATTTGCGCGGGGGCCGGGCGGCGATGGACGAAGGACAGACCATGACCACGATTCACGGCAACCCGGCGGCACGCCCGATGGCGGCCGATCCGAAGGTCTGGGCGCTGCTGCTGGCGGCGACCCTCACGATCATGTCGAACGCCACCATCACCCCCGCCCTGCCGGGGCTGGAGGCGAGCTTTGCCGACACCCCGAATGCCGGGCTGCTGACCCGGCTGCTGGTCACCGCGCCCTCGCTGCTGGTGGCGATTGCCGCGCCCTTCGTCGGCATGGCCTCGGACCGCTTTGGCCGCCGACCGCTGCTGCTCGCTGGCATCGTGCTTTATGCGATCTCGGGCACATTGGGGGCGGTGCTGTCCAGTCTCGAGGGGATTCTGGCCAGCCGGCTGGTGCTGGGTCTGGCTGTCGCGCTGATCATGACCACGCAATCGGCGCTGGTCGGCGACTATTTCGCTGGTCCGATGCGCGGGCGGTTCATGGGCTGGCAGATGGGCGCGACCAACTTGGGCGGCTTCGTCTTCATCGCGCTGGCCGGCTGGCTGGCCGGCATCTCGCCGCGCCTGCCATTCCTGATCTACGCGCTTGGCTTTGCCTACCTGCCCTTCCTCTGGCGCGCCCTGCCGGAACCCGACCGCTCAAGGGTCGAGGCCACCGACGGCGGGTGCGAGGGCAACGCCGACTGGCCGCGTCTCGTTGCCATCATCTCGATCATGTCGGCGCTGACGCTGACGATCTTCTACATCATCCCCACCCAGATTCCCTTCTATCTGGTCAGCATCGGCCATCCCGAGCCCGCCGCCTCGGCGCAGGCCATGGCGCTGTTGACCATCACCGGCGGCCTTTCCGCGATCAGCTTTGCCACGGTGCGGGGCAGTTTGGGCATCGGGCTGACCCCGGCACTGGGCTACCTGATCATCGCCGGGGGTTTTTTCGTCCTGCATTCGGGCGAGACGCTGAACATGGTTCGCATTGGCGCGCTGCTGATCGGGCTGGGCCTCGGCTATGTCATGCCGACCTTCGTGGTCTCGGCCCTGAACGCCGCGCCCGAGCGGCGGCGCGGCGCGGTCACAGGTACCGTCACCACGGCGCTGTTTCTGGGTCAGTTCCTGTCGCCGCTGGTGGTGCAGCCGCTGGTCGAACTTTACGGCTATTCCACCACCTTCCTGATCGCTGCAATCCTGCTGCTGCCGATGGCGGCGCTGATCGCCTGGCTCTTGCGTCCGGGCCGGGTCTGATCGCGTTCGGGTGGGGTCAGCAATGCCGATCCGGTCGCGTCAGGGTGGCGTCGCATAGCAAATCGATCATATAACTTGCAGATAATGTAATTTTCAATCGCTGCCCCTCCCTTGCTACTGTCCCGCCATCGGTCACGGGACCGCTGATCTGCCCGGCGATCCTTTGGCCCATCGAACGAAACAGCAAGGGAGGATAAGATGACCAAGACATTTCTGATGACCGGTGCCGCCCTCATGGCACTGACCGCCGGGGCCGCGCTGGCCGAGGGCGAGACGGTCGGCTTTTCGCAGATCGGCTCGGAATCGGGTTGGCGCGCGGCCGAGACGACGCTGACCAAATCGCAGGCCGAGGAACGCGGCATCCAGCTGCAATTCTCGGATGCGCAGCAGAAGCAGGAGAACCAGATCGCCGCGATCCGGTCGTTCATCGCGCAGGGGGTCGATGCGATCCTGCTGGCGCCGGTCGTGGCGACGGGCTGGGACGCGGTGCTGGAAGAGGCGCAGGAGGCCGAGATCCCCGTCGTGCTTCTGGACCGGCAGGTCGACAGTTCCGACGAGTTGATCCTGACCGCCGTCGGTTCGAACCTTGTCCACGAGGGCGAGGTGGCGGGCGGCTGGCTGGTGAACGAGGTCGGCGACCGCGAGTGCCGCATCGTCGAGCTGCAGGGCACCACCGGCTCGAGCCCCGCCATCGACCGCAAGACCGGCTTCGAGAATGCCATCAAGGACCATGCCAACCTTTCCATCGTGCGCAGCCAGACCGGCGACTTCACCCGCGCGCAGGGCAAGGAGGTGATGGAAAGCTTCCTGCAGGCCGAGAATGGCGGCAAGGATATCTGCGCGCTCTACGCCCATAACGACGACATGGCCGTGGGTGCGATCCAGGCGATCAAGGAAGCCGGGCTGGCGCCGGGCAAGGATATCCTGGTCGTCTCCATCGACGGCGTGCCCGACATCTTTCAGGCGATGGCGGCGGGCGAGGCCAATGCCACGGTCGAGCTGACCCCGAACATGGCCGGCCCCGCCTTCGACGCGCTGGCGGCCTATTGGGCCGATGGCACCCTGCCCGAGAAGTTCATCCAGACCGAATCGAAGCTCTATACGCAGGCGGACGATCCGGCGGCGGAATACGAGGCCCGCAAGGGCCTGGGCTACTGACACCAAAAGCCGAGGCCGCGCGCCTGCGTGGCCCCGGCATTTCCCTCTGAAGGCGGTGCCATGCTTCTGTCGATCCGGTCCCTGACCAAGACCTTCCCCGGCACCCGCGCGCTGGACGGCGTCGATTTCGATCTGGCTGCGGGCGAGGTTCATGCGCTGCTGGGCGAGAACGGGGCGGGCAAGTCGACGCTGATCAAATGTCTGACCGGCGCCTATCACCGAGATGGCGGCACGGTGGCGCTGGACGGGGCCGAGATCGCCCCGCGCTCGACCGTCGAGGCGCAGGATCTGGGCATCGGAACGGTCTATCAGGAGGTGAACCTGCTGCCCAACCTGACCGTGGCACAGAACCTGATGTTCGGGCGCGAGCCGCGCCGCTGGGGGCTGATCGACAGCCGCGCGATGCGGGCCGAGGCGCGCGACATGCTGGGCCATTACGGGCTTCAGATCGACGTGGACCGCGATCTGGGCAGCTATTCCGTGGCCATCCGGCAGATCATCGCCATTGCCCGCGCGGTGGCGCTGTCGGGCAAGGTGCTGATCCTCGACGAGCCGACCGCCAGTCTGGACGCGCGCGAGGTCGAGATGGTCTTTGACGTCGTGCGGGGTCTCAGGCAGCGCGGTCTCGGCATCGTCTTCGTCTCGCATTTTCTCGATCAGGTGTTCGAGTTGACCGACCGGGTGACGGTGCTGCGCAATGGCCGCAAGATCGTGACCGAGCGCACCGCCGATCTGGACCGGGTGCGGCTGATCGAACACATGCTGGGCCGCGCGATGGAGCATGAGGTGGAGGAGCTTGCGAGCGAGGAAGGGCCGGTCGGGCGCCCCGATCTGCTGGCCTTCGAGAATTTCGGGCGGCGCGGCATGATCAAGCCGTTCGATCTGACCGTGGGACAGGGCGAGGTCGTCGGTCTCGCGGGACTTCTGGGCTCGGGCCGGACGGAAAGCGCGGAACTGATGTTCGGGTTGCACGCGGCCTCGGGCACCGCCCGCGACCCGCAGGGGGCGCTGGACCTGAACTCCCCCCGCGCCGCCATTGCCGCCGGCTTCGGTTTTGCCCCCGAGGATCGCAAGACCGATGGCATCGTCGCCGATCTGTCGATCCGCGAGAACATCATCCTTGGCCTGCAGGCCCGGCGTGGCTGGGCGCGGCCGGTCAGCCGGGCCGAGCAGAACCGGCTGGCCGATGACTATATCCGGCGGCTGGATATCCGCACCTCGGGGCGCGAGAAGGCCATCGGCGATCTGTCCGGCGGCAATCAGCAGAAGGTGGTTCTGGCCCGCTGGCTGGCGATGAACCCGCGCTTCCTGATCCTCGACGAGCCGACGCGCGGCATCGACGTCGGCGCCCATGCCGAGATCCTGCGGCTGATCCACGAGCTGACAGATGCCGGCATGTCGGTGCTGGTCATCAGCAGCGAGATCGACGAGCTGGTCGCCGTGGCCGACCGGGTGATCGTGCTGCGCGACCGCCGCCATGTGGCCGAACTGTCGGGCAGTCGCGTGACCGGCGCCGAGATCATGCGCGCCATCGCCCAAAGCGATGCCAAGGGCGAGGGCGCGGCGGCATGAGCATCCTTGCCCGCCTGGCCCCACAACTGATCGCGCTGGCCCTGCTGGTCGGGCTGGTTCTGGTTTTCTTTCCCGGCTTTCTGAATGTCTCGGTTACTGATGGCCGGCTCGTCGGGCCGCTGATCGACGTGCTGAAGCGGGTGGCGCCGGTGGCGCTGTTGGCGGTTGGCATGACGCTGGTCATCGCCACCCGTGGCATCGACCTCTCGGTTGGCACAACCATGGCGATCTGTGGCGCGGTGGCGGCCTGGGCCATTGCCGGGGGTTGGGGGCTTTTGCCCGCGCTGATGCTGGCGCTGGGGGCCGGGGCGCTGGCCGGTCTGTGGAACGGGGTGCTGGTCGCCATTGTGGGCATCCAGCCCTTTGTCGCCACGCTGATCCTGATGACCATGGGCCGTGGCATTGCGCAGCTGATCACCGAGGGCCGCATCCTGACCTTCACCGATCCGGGACTGGCCTTCCTCGGCTCGGGCACGGCTCTGGGCCTGCCGGTGCCGGCCTGGATCTGGCTTGTCACCGGCCTTGCCGTCGCGGCTCTGATGCGCCGCACCGCGCTTGGCCTCCTGATCGAGGCCATCGGCATCAACCGCCGTGCCAGCGCGCTGGCCGGGGTGAATGCAACCGTGCTGCTGATCGCCGTCTATATCGCCGCCGGCCTTTGCGCCGCGCTGGCCGGGATCATCGTAACCGCCGACATTCGCGGGGCCGATGCCAACAATGCCGGGCTGTGGCTGGAACTTGACGCGATCCTTGCCGTGGTCATCGGGGGCAATTCGCTGCTGGGCGGGCGGTTTTCCATCATCGCCTCGCTGATCGGCGCGCTGATCATCCAGACCATCGACACCGGCATCCTGCTGGCCGGGTTTCCCTCGGAATACAATCTGGTCATCAAGGCCGGGCTGGTGCTGGTGATCCTTGTTCTGCAATCGCCGCGCATCGCGGCGGAATGGCGGCTCTGGCGCGAGAGTCAGCGCGCCGGGCGCGAGGCGCGGGCCGCCGAGAGGAGCAAGACATGAACACGCGCGCCCTGCCGCTTTATGCGACCATCGTGATCTTCCTGCTGGCCTATCTGCTCTGCTGGCTGCAATTCCCCAATATCCTGTCCACCCGGGTGATCGGCAACCTGCTGACCGATAATGCCTATCTGGGCATCGTCGCGGTGGGCATGACGCTGGTGATCCTCTCGGGCGGGATCGACCTGTCGGTCGGCTCGGTCATCGCCTTCTCCGGCGTGTTCATCGCGGTGGTCCTGCGCGACACCGCGCTGCATCCGCTGGTGGTCTTTGCGCTGCTGCTCATGCTGACCACCGCCTTCGGCGCGGCGATGGGGTTCCTGATCGACCGGCTGGCCATGCCCGCCTTCATCGTTACGCTGGCCGGCATGTTCCTGGCCCGTGGCGCGGCCTATATGCTGTCGATCGAGTCGGTGCCGATCCAACACCCCTTTTACGAGACCCTGCAAAAGGCCTATTGGCTGATGCCGGGCAAGGGGCGGCTGACGCTGATCGGGGTGCTGATGCTGCTGACCGTGCTGGCCGGCATGGTCATCGCCCACAAGACCCGCTTCGGCGCCAGCGTCTATGCGCTTGGCGGGGGCGAGGCGACGGCGCGGCTGATGGGCGTCAGGCGGGGGCGCACGACCATGCTGGTCTATGGATTTTCCGGGCTGATGGCCGGGCTCTCGGGTATTGTCTTCTCGATCTATACCGGCTCGGGCTATTCGCTGGCGACCGTGGGGACCGAGCTGACGGCCATCGCCGCCGTGGTCATCGGCGGCACGCTGTTGACCGGGGGGGCAGGTTACATGTTCGGAACGCTGGTCGGCGTGCTGACCATGGGGCTGATCCAGACCTACATCGTCTTTGACGGCACGCTGTCGAGCTGGTGGACCAAGATCGTCATCGGGGTGCTGCTTCTGGTCTTCATCCTGCTGCAGAAGGGCTTGCTGAAACTGTCGCAGACCCGGCTGGCGGCCGGCGGCTGAGCGCCTTCAGAGCCCGTTCACCGGCACCTTCAGCATCGGCGTTCCATCCTTGTCGGTGGGCAACTCGCCCGCACGCATGTTCACCTGCAGCGAGGGCAGGATCAGCCGGGGCATGTTCAACGTCGCGTCGCGCTCGGTCCGGAAGCGGACGAACTCGGCCTTGGACTTGCCGCCGCCGACATGGATGTTATGCGCCTTTTCCTCGCCCACCGTGGTTTCCCACCGGATCTCGCGGCCATTCGGGCCGTAATCATGGCACATGAACAGCCGCATCGCATCGGGCAGGGCCAGCACCCGCTGTATGCTGTCGTAGAGCGTGCCGGCATCGCCGCCGGGAAAATCGGCCCGCGCCGAGCCGCCATCGGGCATGAAGAGCGTATCGCCGACGAAGGTGGCATTGCCCATCACATGGGACATGCAGGCGGGGGTGTGGCCGGGCGTGGCCATGGCGAAACAGTCCATCTCGCCGACCTTGTAGCTGTCGCCATCCTTCAGCAGCCGGTCGAACTGGCTGCCGTCGCGCTGGAATTCGGTGCCCTCGTTGAAAATCTTTCCAAAGGTCTCCTGCACCATCAGGATCTGCGCGCCGATGGCGATCTTGCCGCCCAGATGGGCCTGGATATAGGGCGCGGCGGACAGGTGATCGGCATGGACATGGGTCTCGATGATCCAGTCGAGCCTGAGGCTGTTGTCGCGGATGAAGGCGATGATCGCATCGGCATGGTCATAGGTGATCCGGCCCGAGGCATAGTCGAAATCCATCACCGAATCGATGACCACAGAGGCCGGGCTTGCCGGGTCCTTGACCACGTAGCTTATGGTGTTCGTGGCCTCGTCAAAGAAGCCCTTCACCTCGGGTTTCACATCCATGTCGACAGGGTAATTGCTCATCGGGGTCTCCGTTCGGGAATGTCCCAACCGTCTCGTGGCGAGGTCTGCGCACATGGTAAATCGCCGGGCGCGCTGGTGCAATCGCCGGGTCCGGGCATGACGCGGCGGCCTTGCACAAACGGCGGATGCCACTGGATTTGCGGCGCTGTTCGGGCCATAGGGGGCGAACAGCGGAAAACGGGGCAGCGATGAGCATCCATCTGTATCAGAACGATTTGCCGGACGGTCTTGATCTTGGCCCGGTCGTGGCCATCGACACCGAGACCATGGGTCTGGACCACCGCCGTGACCGGTTGTGCCTGGTGCAGCTCTCGTCGGGCGATGGCGATGCGCATCTGGTGCAGATCGCCCGCGGCCAGACCGAGGCGCCGAACCTGACCGCGATGCTGACCGATCCCAAGGTGCAAAAGCTGTTCCATTTCGGCCGCTTCGACATCGCCGCGCTGGAGAGCGCCTTTGGCGTGGTGACGGCGCCGGTCTGGTGCACGAAGATCGCGTCCAAGCTGATCCGCACCTATACCGACCGCCACGGGCTGAAATACCTGCTCAGCGAGCTGGTCGGCGTCGATGTCAGCAAGCAGCAGCAGACCAGCGACTGGGGCGCGGCCAACCTGACCGATGCGCAGCTGGAATATGCCGCCTCGGATGTGCTTTACCTGCACAAGCTCAAGTCCGCGCTGGAGGATAAGTTGAAGCGCGAGGGCCGGATGCGGCTGGCGCAGGCCTGTTTCGACTTCCTGCCCGCCCGGGCCCATCTGGACCTGCTGGGCTGGGGGGATGAAAACGACATCTTCCATCACTAGATGGGGACGGTCGGACCGGGGGCGCTTCGCCCCCCGGACCCCCAGAGGATATTTGGACGAAAGAGAAGGACCGCGATTTGGCGGAATACATCGAAACAGCGCGCCGGGTGATCGAGACCGAGGCGGCGGGACTGGCGCAACTGGCCGAAGGGCTGGGGCCGGATTTCACCCGCGCGGTCGAGGTGATCCTGGCCGCACAGGGCCGGGTAATCGTCTCCGGCATGGGCAAGTCGGGCCATATCGGGCGCAAGCTGGCGGCGACGCTGGCCAGTACCGGGACACCGGCGCAGTTCGTCCATCCGGCCGAGGCCAGCCATGGCGATCTGGGCATGGTGACGGAAAGCGATGTGGCGATCGTGCTGTCCAACAGCGGCGAAACCCCGGAGCTCGCCGATCTTATTGCCCATACCCGGCGATTCTCGATTCCGCTGATCGGCGTGGCGTCGCGGCCCGAATCGACGTTGCTGCGTCAGGCTGATGTGGCGCTGGTCCTGCCGGCGGCAACCGAGGCCTGCGGCACCGGGATCGTGCCCACGACCTCGACCACGATGACGCTCGCGCTTGGCGATGCACTGGCGGTGGCGCTGATGGAGCATCGTCAGTTCACCCCCGAACATTTCCGCACCTTCCACCCGGGCGGCAAGCTGGGTGCCCGACTGGCCAAGGTCGGTGACCTGATGCACGAGGATATGCCGCTAGTGGCCGAGGATGCGCCGATGGCTGATGTGCTCCTGGTGATGAGCCAGATGGGATTTGGCGTGGCAGGTGTCACCGATGCTGCCGGGCTTCTGGTCGGGATCGTCACCGACGGCGACCTGCGTCGTCACATGGACGGGCTGCTGACCCACAGCGCCGGCGAGGTGATGACCGCCAACCCGCGCACCATCGACCCGGCCGCGCTGGCCGAGGCGGCGCTGGCCGAGATGCAGTCACGTAAGATCACCACACTCTTTGCCGTGCGCGAGGGCCGTCCCGACGGCATCCTGCACATCCATGACTGCCTGCGCGCCGGGATCGTCTAGGCCATGTCGCGCACCCGCATCGTCCGCTGGCTGCGCGTGCTTCTGCCGCTGGTGGCGCTGGCGATCCTGTCGACGCTGTTCCTGTTCTCGACCGAGAAGGGAGAGGAGTCCTCGATCCCCTATGCCGATGTCGAAGCCGAGGAACTGGCGCGCGAGCCGCAGATGGTGCTGCCGGAATATGCCGGGGTGACGCCGGACGGTGCCGCCATCTCGCTGCGTGCCGACAAGGTCAGCAGCACGGGCGAGGCGGACGGCGATGCCAGCCGGCTCAGAATGACCTGGCGGGCCGAGGACGGACTGGCCGCCGACATGACCGCACCCGGCGGGGCGCTGGAGGATGGCAAGATCCGGTTGAGCGGCGGAGTGCGCATCACCACCTCGTCGGGCTGGGCCATGACCACGCCCGTGGTCGACAGTCCCACCGGCGACAGCGAGAGCCGGTCGGCCATCGTCGCGCCCGAGGAGGTGAATGCCTTTGCGCCCTTCGGCCAGCTGACCGCCGGGGCGATGGACCTGTCGCGCGCGGATGAGGCAGGTGATCATCTCTTGAATTTCACTGATGGCGTGCGTCTGATATACCAGCCCTGACCTTCCGAAAGGACCCAGCCGATGTTCCGCCCTGTCGTGATTGCCGCCCTGTTCATGGCTGCCGCCCTGCCTGCCGGTGCGCAGAATGTCGCCTTCGGCGGCATGAAGGCCGATACCAGCCTGCCGGTCGAGATGTCGGCGGACAGCCTGTCGGTGAACCAGGCCAATGGCGAGGCAGTGTTTACCGGCAATGTCATCATCGCCCAGGGCGAGATGAAGCTGCAGGCCGGCGAGGTGACGGTGGTCTATGCCGAGGGCGGGCAGCAGAAGATCCAGACGCTGAAGGCCAAGGGCGGCGTGGTGCTGGTCAGCGGTCCAGATGCCGCCGAGGCAAGCGAGGCCGTCTATGACGTGACCAGCGGGGTCATCGACCTGGCCGGCGACGTGGTGCTGACCCAGGGCCAGAACGTGCTGACCGGCGACAAGATGCAGGTCCAGCTGGCCGATGGCACGGCGCAGGTGCAGGGCCGCGTCCGCAGCGTGCTGCAGCCGGCGGGCAACTGATGGATGGCGGGACCGCGACGGCGGCAAAGACCGGGCTGGCCGTGCGCGAGCTGCGCAAGTCCTACCGCAACCGCCCGGTGATCCGCGATGTCTCGATCGATCTGGCGCGGGGCGAGGTGGTGGCGCTGCTGGGGCCGAACGGCTCGGGCAAGACCACCTGTTTCTATTGCATCGCCGGGTTGGTGACGCCCGATGCGGGGCAGGTCAGCATCGATGGCAAGGACGCCACCGGCCTGCCGATGTTCCGCCGTGCGCGCATGGGCATCGGCTACCTGCCGCAGGAGATGTCGATCTTTCGCGGATTGACGGTCGAGCAGAACATCATGGCGGTGCTGGAGGTGGTTGAATCCGATGTCCACAAGCGCCGGATGCGGCTGGAAGAACTGCTGGGCGATTTTTCCATCGGCCATCTGCGCAATGCCCCGGCGCTGGCGCTGTCGGGGGGCGAGCGGCGGCGGGTCGAGATCGCCCGCTGCCTCGCCTCGAACCCGAGTTTCCTGTTGCTCGACGAACCCTTTGCCGGCGTCGATCCGATCGCCGTGGGCGAGATCCGCACGCTGGTCCATGATCTGAAATCGCGCGGTATCGGCGTGCTGATCACCGACCACAATGTCCGCGAGACGCTTGGCATCGTCGACCGCGCCTATATCCTGCATGACGGGCATGTGCTGATGTCGGGCAAGACCCAGGAAATCGTCGATGACCCGCGCGTGCGCGAGGTCTACCTGGGCGAGGGCTTCAGCCTCGGCTGAGGCCTCCGCGCTCTGGGCAGCGGTTTACTGGCCGAGAATGTCGTCCACGATCGAGGATTGCTGCGACGTGCTCAGCACGCCCGCCTCGACCTTCTCCTTCACCAGTTCCAGTAGCGCCGTGCTTTGCTGGTCGTCCAGTTCGACCGAGTCGGTGGGCAGGCTGTTGACCATGGACACGAGCTGCAACTCGGTCAGGTGGCCGTCTTCGCGCGCGGCGACGGCATCAGTCAGGCAGGCGGTCACCGCATCGCCATCAGCCGCATCCTCGCAGGCATCGCCCCAGCCGCGCACGATCTTGTCCGAGACGATGGTGGGGGACACGCCATCCATGTCGGGTGTCGCCTGCTGCTGCGTGGCTTCCAGCGCGGCGATGTAACAGGCTGTGGCATTGTTGTCGTCGTCGTCCAGCGCGTCCGCGACCTTCTCGCCCAGCTTGTTGAAGGCGCTGATCACGTTCTGCTCGGTTGCCAGGTCCTTCTCGGCCAGGTTGACGGCCTTCTGTGCCGTGGGCAGGCCGGCTTCCAGCGCCTTCACGCCGGCGCAATCCTGCGCTGCGCCTGCGGTGCCCGCAGTCGTCTCGGTCGGGATGGCGGCTGCCGCGGGATCGGCGGTGGGCGTGCTACTGTCTTGCGCGTTGGCGCTGGCTGCCGCCATCGACAGAATCAGAGCGGCGGCGGTGGATTGCGGGGAAAAACGATACATGTGACGAACCTCGTTGGGCATTGGCGAGCGGTGATCGCAACGATCGATCAACCAACCGACGACGGCAATGCCCGGTTCCTCGGCGGCGATCACGGGGCCGCTTTGGGCGAATTGTCGCCGCCCCGTTGACAGGTGACGCGGACTGTCACCAAATGTGCTGATGGGCGGTTGCGTTGCCGCCCTCACCCGCGCCGGACCGCGCACCCAGGTTCGCGGAAGCGCCCGGCCGGGCAACCGGAAAGGAAACATGATGCGCTATACCATCAGCGGAAAACACATCGACGTTGGCGAGGCTCTGACCACGCATGTCAAGAACGAGTTGGGCGAGGTGCTGGACAAGTATTCGCAGCGTCCCACTGATGCGACGATTACCTTTTCCCGCGATGCGCACCAGTATCTGTGTGATTCCGTTGTTCACCTGTCCACTGGCCTGACGGTTCAGGCCAAGGGCGCCGCAACCGAGGTCTATGCCGCCTTCGATTCCTGCCGCGAACGCATGGACAAGCAGCTGCGCCGCTACAAGCGCCGGCTGAAGGATCACCACAAGGACCGCACCGAGCCGGTTGAATTCGGTCAGGCCGGGATGTATGTGCTGGCGGCTGATGAGGATGAATGGGAATCGCAGGACTCGGGCCTGCAGCCGATCATCATCGCCGAGATGGAAACGCGGGTGCCGACCCTGTCGGTGGGCGACGCGGTGATGCAGATGGAACTGGCGGGAATCCCGCTTCTGGTGTTCCGCAACGAGAAACATGGGGGCGTCAATGTCGTCCACCGCCGTGATGACGGGAATGTCGGCTGGATCGACCCGCGCAACGGTAGCTAGGACTGCGACGACCTTCGCAACCCATTTCTGTCCGCCCGCGCAGGTTTGCGCGGCGCGGGCAGATCGCCCCGAAAGGCAGGCTAGATGCAGATCAGTGACATTCTGAAACAGGGGGCCGTGCGGTCCCTGTCACAGGTCACGTCAAAGAAGCGGTTGTTCCACGAACTGTCCGAGCTTGCCCAGACCGTCTATGGCCTGCCGGCCTCGGAGGTGCTGGACGCGCTGCAGGAGCGCGAGAGCCTTGGCCCGACCGGCGTGGGTCATGGCGTCGCGCTGCCCCATGCCCGGCTGCACGGGCCGGACAAGGTGGCAGGCCTGTTCATCCGGCTGGACAAGCCGCTGGATTTCGACGCGGTGGATCGCCAGCCGGTCGACCTGATCTTTGCCCTCTTGGCCCCCAAGAGCACCGGGGTCGATCACCTGAAGGCACTGGCGCTGGTGTCGCGCACGCTGCGCGATGGCGACCTGCGGGCCAAGCTGCGCGCCAATGACGATCCGATCGCGCTGCATGCCGTTCTGGCGGCGGCGCAGGGGATCAAGGCGGCTTAACCAGGCTGGACTAAAGATTTTGCTTCGGTCCGATGCGGCCCTATATAGGAAGGGCAACCATCGGAGGAGGACCGAAGATGAGCAAGCATATCAGCGACCAGCCCCGCGATCATGGCACCGCGCGCCTGCGCGAATACACAAGGCAGGAACGCGAGGCAGGGGTTCACCCCGCCGTCACCGCGCTGCACAGCCGTCCCAAGGACCGCAGCGAGGATGGCCGAAAGACCGCCGAATTCGTGCGGATCGAGCGTGGCCACACCGCCTGAAACCGCGCCCCCCGCGCTGATAGTTCCGATCGGTGAATGACTTGAGCGGTGGCCGTCAGGCCGCCGCCGCAAGGACTTTTTCCAGCGTCGTGGGCTGGTGGGACCATTCGGCACCCTCGGTCTCGAAGGGAATGCCCGCACCGTTCAGCGCGGCATACATCCCGGTAATACCCGCCGAGAACGAGGCGCCGAGGCCAGCAGCCTCATGCGCCGCCGCAATGTCGCTGCCGTGAACGGGCAGGGCTGTGACGCGCGCGCCGGATTGCCGTGACAGGATTGCCGCCGCATCGGCCTCGGAATAGCGGCGGGGGCCAGTCAGGTTGACGATGCCGGGGCGCGGCTTCATCAGATAACCAGCCGCGGCCCGCCCGACATCCTGCGCCGAGACGCAGTCGATGGCGCGATCGAGTGGTGCGAGGAAGGCCGGCATCACGCCGGTCTCGGCGGCCATCGCCGCCGCTGGCAACCAGCTTTCCATGAAATAGGCCGGCCGCAGGAAGGTCATCGGCAGGCCCGCCCCGCGCAGTGCGGTCTCGAACCCGTTCAGCGTGGCGACGATGCCGGTGCCGTTCGGTAGATGCGCCCCCTGCGAGGACAGGGCGACGGCATTGGGCAGGTGCGCGGCCCGCAAGGCACCCGCAACCGAGGCCGACAGCCGTGCGGCCTGTTCGTCAACATCGCGCGCATCCGGTGCCACCGGGTTCATCACGAAGGCGGCGCTGGCGCCCTCGAAGGCGCGGGCCAGCGTCTGCTGGTCCAGCGCATCCACCGAGACCCAATCGACACCCGTCGCTGGCTCGGCCTTCGGGGTCCGGCACAGGGCGCGCACCGGCTGCCCCGCTTCGCTCAGGGCCTTCAGCACCGCGCCGCCGACCCGTCCGCTTGCTCCCATCACGACAAACATGGTTTCTCTCCTTCTGTGTGTCGGGATAGATTACGATGGTGCTGCGAGTCGCGTAAGTACGCACTATTTTTATACTGCCCTGACCCTACTGTCCCGAGGTGCCGATGAGCGATGATCTGAAAGCCTGCCCGGTGGCCGCGACGCTGAAGGTGATCGGTGGCAAATGGACCCCGCTGATCCTGTTCAACCTCAAGGATCAGCCGATCCGCTTCAACGCGCTGCGCCGCGCCATCCCCGAGATCACCCAACGGATGCTGACCTTGGAACTGCGCGCGCTGGAGGCCGATGGCGTGGTCGCCCGCAGGGTCTTCGAAACCGTGCCGCCCCATGTCGAATACAGCCTGACCCCGCGCGGGCAGACGCTGGCCCCGATCATCGAGGCGATGGAAGTGTGGGGCACGGATCAGTTGATGCGGGCAGCGGCTGGCTAGGACCTGCGTCCGCTTCCTGAAACGCAAAAGGCCGCCGGGCGCGATGCCGGCGGCCTTTCGGTCTGCTGAAGCCGGCTTACGCCCGGACCAGCTTCTCGTAATCCTCGGCGATCTCGCGGGTCACGTTGCCGACCTGGAACATGTAATCGCCGATCTGGCCCACCGGGGTCACTTCGGCGGCGGTGCCGGTCAGCCAGCATTCGCTGAAATCGGCCATTTCCTCGGGCTTGATCCGGCGCTCGTGCACGGTCAGGCCCTTGTCCTTCAGCATCCCGATGATGGTCTGACGGGTGATGCCGTTCAGGAAACGGTCGGCCAGCGGGGTGTGGATCTCGCCATCCTTGACGAAGAAGATATTGGCGCCGGTGGCCTCGGCCACGAAGCCTTCCCAGTCCATGAACAGCGCGTCCGAGCAGCCCTTGGCCTCGGCCGCGTGCTTGGACATGGTGCAGATCATGTAAAGACCGGCGGCCTTGGCGGCGGTGGGAATGGTCTCGGGGCTGGGACGCTTCCACTTGGCGATGTCCAGCTTCGCGCCCTGCCATTTGGCGTCGCCGTAATAGCTGCCCCATTCCCAGGCCGCGACGGCCATGCGCACCGGGTTGCGGCGGGCCGAGACGCCCATATCCTCGCCCGAACCGCGCCACATCACCGCACGGACATAGGCATCGGTGAAGCCGTTGGCGTTCAGCACCGCCTCCTTGGCGGCGTCGATCTCGTCGGCGCTATAGGGCGATTCCATGTCCAGTAGCCGGGCGGATTCGATCAGCCGCAGCGAATGCTCGTGGCTTTTGAAGATCTTGCCGGAATAGCAGCGCTCTCCCTCGAAGACCGAGCTGGCATAGTGCAGCGCGTGCGACAGGATGTGGACATTCGCGTCGCGCCACTCAACCAGTTTGCCGTCCATCCAGATCTTGCCGTCGCGATCGTCGTAAGCACCCGCCATGTCACCCTCCTGGCCCCTAGCTTTCCAAATCTTGCGCAATCTGCATCCACATTGGCTGAAAAATTGCGCAAACCGGCTTGACGGCTAGCAACCGAATCTAGGAAAGTCAACAAGACTGCCATATCCCCGGGGAAAGAAAGACAACCATGCAGGAGAAGGTGCGGATCGGGGGACTTGGCGGCGAAAGCCTGCTGTTTCTGACCGATGACCAGTTGCGCGGCGGCATCGAGGCGATGTTCTTCGCCTATCGCGCCTTCACCTCCGATCCCGACCTGATCCTCGAGGATATGGATTACGGCCGCGCCCATCACCGGGCGCTGCATTTCATCAATCGCGGTCCGGGGCTGACGGTGACGTCGCTTCTGGATGTATTGGGCGTGACCAAACAATCGCTGAACCGGGTCCTCAGGACGCTGATCGAGGACGGGCTGGTCGAAAGCCGCGTCGGCCGCCGCGACCGGCGAGAGCGGCAGCTTTACCTGACCGAGAAGGGCACGGCGCTGGAACGCCGCCTGTCAGAGGCGCAGAGGGCGCGGATGCGCGCCGCCTATCGCGCCGTCGGGCCGCAGGCGGTGGCGGGCTTCCGGCAGGTGCTCGAAGCGATGATGGACCCCGAGACCCGGGCGCAGTATCAGTCGATGAAGGAACAGACCGACGACCGGACATGAGCAGCACCGCCGATACCCATATCCTGATCGTCGATGATGACGAGCGTATCCGGTCGCTCTTGAAGCGGTTCCTGGAGAAGAACGGCTATTTCGTCACGCAGGCCCGCGACGCCCAACAGGCGCGGCGGCTGCTGAAGGGGCTGGAATTCGACCTGATCGTGCTCGACGTGATGATGCCGGGCGAGGATGGCATGTCGCTGACCCGCGACCTGCGGAATTCGATCAACACGCCGATCCTGCTGTTGACTGCCAAGGGCGAGACCGAGGACCGGATTTCCGGGCTGGAAAGCGGCGCCGATGACTATCTGTCGAAACCCTTCGAGCCTCGGGAATTGCTGCTTCGGATCGCGGCGATCCTGCGGCGGATGCCGACGGTCGAGGCGACGACGCCGAAATTCCTGTCGCTGGGGATGCTGCGCTATGACACCGACAAGGGCGAGCTGTGGCAGGGCGAGACGCCGCTGCGCCTGACCGGCACCGAACAGGCGCTGCTGCGCCGGCTTGCCGCCAGCCGTGGCCAGCCGGTCAGCCGCACCGATCTGATCGAGGATCTGGGGCGCGGCGGTGCGGCGGCCAATGGCGATGAGGGCGAGAACAGCGAGCGCGCGATCGACGTGCAGATCACGCGCCTCCGCCGCAAGATCGAGCCCGACCCGCGCGAGCCGCGCTTTCTGCAGACCGTGCGCGGCACCGGCTATATGCTGGTCGCCGACTGAGTGCTGCGCTAGGCTGCGCCGATGGACGGGACTCCCACATATCTTGGCCTCGAACTGACGCCCGAGGCGGCGCTGGCGCTCTTGGAGTGGCAGGCCGAGATGGGCGCGGACGAGCCGATGCTGGATGCGCCGGTCGATCGCTTCGACTTGGCCGAGCCGATTGCGGCCGCGCGTCCGGTGGCTGCGCCGACCGCCGCTCCCGCGCCGATGACTGCCCCCCGCCTGCCCGACGAAAACCCGCTTGAGGCCTTGGTCGCCGAGGCGACGCGGCTGGCCGATACGGCCGGGACGCTGGACCAGCTCGCCACCGCACAAGAGGGGTTCGACGGGATCGAGCTCAAGAAGGGCGCGCGGAACTTTGCCTTTGCCGATGGCAACCCCAAGGCTCGCGTGCTGATCCTTGGCGAGGCACCGGGGGACGAGGAGGACCGGCAGGGGCGCCCCTTCGTCGGTCGCGCCGGGCAGCTGCTCGATCGCATGTTCGCGGCCATCGGGCTGGCGCGGGACGCGGTGGATGCGGAACGCGCGCTCTACATCACCAATGTTTTACCGTGGCGACCGCCGGGCAATCGTGACCCTTCGCCCGATGAAATGGCGATGATGATGCCCTTCGTGCGTCGCCACGTGGCGCTGGTCGATCCCGATGTCGTGGTGCTGATGGGGAACACGCCCTGCCAGGCTGCACTGGGCCGGCGCGGCATTTTGCGGCTGCGCGGCGGCTGGACCGAGGCTTTTGGCAAGCCGGCCTTGCCAATGACCCATCCGGCCTATCTGTTGCGCAATCCGCCCGCCAAGCGCGAGGCCTGGGCCGACCTTCTGTCACTGGCGGAAAAGCTGGACGCAGGCCCCGTTTAGGGTTCATTTCCTAATCATGGGCTAACCCTTGCCCAACGGGCAGGTTTGACATGCGTTTTCTACTTCGCAGCCTTGGCGGGCTGTTCATCGTTTCTTTGACTTTCGGGCTGCTGTTTCTGGCGGCCTTCCAGATATGGCAGGCGCTGGAACAGGCGCGCAGCGGCGGCCCCGGCGGGCGGCAGGCCGAGGAGCAGGCCTTCACCGTGCGGCTGATCGCGCTGGAGCCCGCAACGGTCGCGCCGGTGATGTCGGTCTATGGTCGGGTCGACTCGCGCCGGCGGCTGGAACTCAGGGCCGGGGCCTCGGGGCGGATCACCTATCTCGATCCCGACCTGCATGAAGGCGGACAGGTCGAGGCCGGGCAGTTGCTGGTCCAGACCGATCCGGCGCAGGCGCAATCGGTGCTGGACAACCTGCTTGCCGCGCAGGCCGAGGCCGAGGCCGCGCTGGAGGATGCGCGCCGCGCCGTGACCATCGGCACCGATGATCTTGCGGCGGCACGGGCGCAGGTCGAGCTGCGCCAGGCGGCGATGGAGCGGCAGCGCGAACTCGCCGAGCGGCGGCTGGGGACCAGCGGCGAGCGCGAGGCGGCGGAACTGGCAGCCTCTACGGCGGCGCAGGCGGTGCTGTCGCGGCAATCGGCGCTGGCCGATGCCGAAAGCGCCGTCTCGCTGGCCGAGATCGCCCTGCAGCGCAGCCGGATCGATCTGGCCGAGGCGCAGCGCGAGCTGGAGTTGACCGAGGTGCGCGCCAGCTTTGCCGGCCGGGTAACGGCGGTCACGGCGGTCGAGGGCGGGCTGGTCAGCCAAAACGAGCAACTGGCGCAGATCATCGACCCCGATGCGCTGGAGGTGCAGATCCCGCTGTCGCTGCAGCAATATTCCCGGCTGGTCGCGGAAGAGGCGCGGCTGGTCGGCACGCCGGTGCGCGTGGTGCTGGACGGCTCGGCCGGGCGGATCACCGCGCCGGCGCATCTGGACCGCTCGGCGGCCTCGGTGGCCGAGGGCGCGGCGGGCCGCACGGTCTATGCGCGGCTCGATCAGCCCGATGCGCGGCTGCGTCCGGGCGATTTCGTCACCGTCGAGATCGACGAACCGCCCTTGTCCGATGCCGCGCTGATCCCGGCTTCGGCCGTGGGCGGCGATGGCGCGGTGCTGGTCGTCGGTCCCGACAGCCGGCTGATCGCCCGCCCGGTCGAGGTGCTGCGGCGTCAGGGTGATGACGTGGTAATTAACGTGGCCGCCGATCTCGCCGGCGCGCGCATCGTCGCCGAACGCGCGCCGCAGCTGGGTGCCGGTATCCTCGTGCGCGATTCCGCCGCCCCTGTGGGTGAGCCGGGCGTGCCCGAGGCGCAGAACCGGCGCGGGGATGCGCCGCAACAGCAGGCGCAGCGCGCCGGGGCGCAGGCCGATGGCTGATCCGGTCCCGGAACCCGGTCGCGGCCTGCTGTCGCTGTTCACCCGCCATGCCACGCTGGCCAACCTGGTGCTGGCGGTCATGGTGGTGGGCGGGCTGGTCGCCGCACCGCGGATGCGGGCGCAATATTTCCCCGATACGGTGATCGAACAGGTCAATGTCTCTGTCCGTTGGGATGGCGCCGGGGCCGAGGATGTCGACCGTTCTGTGATTGCCGTGCTGGAACCCGTGTTGCTGGCCGTGGAAGGCGTGGCACTCGAGGAAAGCCGGGCCAATCAGGGCTCGGGCCGGATCGAGCTGGAATTTGAACCCGGTTGGGACATGTCGCGCGCCATGGCCGAGGTCGAGACCGCCGTGGCCACCGTCGACACCTTGCCCGAGGATGCCGAGGAACCGGAGATCACCCGTGGCGCATGGCGCGACCGGGTGGCGGATGTGGTCATCTCGGGCCCATTGGGCGTCGATCAGCTGGGCCGGCTGGCCGATGACATGCTGAACCGGCTCTATGCGCGCGGCATCACCCGCGCCAGTGTCGCCGGTCTGGCCGCGCCCGAGACGCTGATCGAGGTGCGCGTCGCCGATCTGGTCCGCAACGACCTGACCATGAGCGAGATTGCCGAAGTGGTTGCCGCCGCCGCCACTGCCCAGCCTGCGGGCGATGTCGCCTCGGGCGCCTCGCGCGTGCGCACGGGAACCGAGGCGCGCGATCCGGCCTCGGTCGCCTCCCTGCCGCTGCGGCTGGAACCCGACGGTACGATCCTGACCGTGGGCGAGGTCGCCACCGTCACCTCGACCGGCATGGACCGCGAAGAGGCCTTCTATGTCGGCACCGATCCCGCCGTGGTGATCCAGGTCCAGCGTGCCGCCGCAGGTGATGCCATCACCATGCAGGAAGAGGTCGAGGCGGTCGCCGCCGAGATGCGCCCCTCGCTGCCCGAAGGCGTCGAGATCGAGCTGGTGCGCGCCCGGGCCGAACAGATCTCGGGCCGGCTGCAGATCCTCGTGGACAACGCCATCATGGGTCTGGGGCTGGTGGTGGCGCTGCTGTTCCTGTTCCTGAATGCCCGCACGGCGCTGTGGGTGGCAGCGGGGATTCCCGCCTCCCTGCTCGCTGCCATCGGGCTGATGTATGCCTTCGGCATGACGCTGAACATGATCTCGCTTTTCGCGCTGATCCTGACGCTCGGGATCATCGTCGATGATGCGATCGTCGTCGGCGAACACGCCGATTACCGCGCCCGCAAACTGGGCGAGCGGGCGATGGTTGCCGCCGAACGCGCCGCGCAGCGCATGGCCGCACCCGTTGTCTCCTCGACGCTCACCACGGTCATCGCCTTTGGCGGGCTGATGGCCATTGGCGGGCGCTTCGGCAACCTGATCGTCGATATCCCGCTGACCGTCATCATGGTGCTGGCGGCCTCGCTGATCGAATGCTTCCTCGTCCTGCCCAATCACATGGCCCATGCCCTGACCCGGGCGGCGCGCGACAACTGGTATGACAGGCCCTCGCGGCTGGTGAACCGGGGCCTCGACTGGCTGACCGAGCGCGCCGTGCGCCCGATGCTCGGCTGGATCATCCGCCTGCGCTATCCGGTGCTGGCCGCGACCATCGCGCTGTTTGGCTGGTCGGCGGCGGCGATGATCACCGGCAAGGTGCCGTGGCGCTTTTTCGATTCGCCCGAACAGGGCAGCGTCGCGGGCAATTTCGCCATGCTGCCCGGCGCCACGCGTGAGGATACGATGCGCGTACTCGGGCTGGTGCAGGCGGCGGTGGACCGCGTGGCCGGCGATTACGAGGCCGAATATGGCACCAACCCTGTCACCCATGCGATGGCGCAGATCGGCGGCAATTCCGGCCGCTCGCTGCCCGGGGCCGAGACCAAGGACCCCGACCAGCTGGGCTCGATCCAGGTAGAGCTGATTGATGCCGACCTGCGGCCCTATTCCAGCTTCGAATTCGTCGGCGACCTGCAGGCCGCCATGCCGGCGGACCCGCGGCTGGAAACGATCAGCTTCCGCGGCTTTCGGGGCGGACCGGGGGGCGATGCCATTTCGGTCCGGATGAGCGGGGCGGATGCGCAGCGGCTGAAGGATGCGGCCGAGGCGCTGAAGACCCGGCTCTCGGCCTTCCCCGAGGTGTCGGCGCTGGAAGACAGCATGTCCTATGACAAGGAAGAATTGGCGCTGGAACTGACGCCGCAGGGCCGGGCGCTTGGCTTCACCACCGAGGGGCTGGCGCGGGAATTGCGCCAGCGTTTGGGCGGCATCGAGGCGGCGACCTTTCCGGTCGGCATCCGCAGCGGCGCGATCCGGGTGGAACTGCCGGAAAGCGAGCGTCGGGGCGATTTCCTTGACCGGATGATGATGCGCTCGGCTTCGGGGCAATGGGTGCCCTTGGCCGACATCGTCACCGTGGGCAGCCGGGCGGGCTTTTCCACCGTGCGGCGCGAGAACGGAGTGCGGATGATTTCCGTCACCGGCGACATCTCCGATGACGACCCCGCCCGCGCCGCCGAGATCACCACGGCGCTGGAAACCACCATCATGCCGCAGATCGCCGCCGATTTCGGCATCAGCTTCGAGACCACGGGACTGGCCGAGCAGGAACGCGATTTCCTGGGCGAGGCGGGTCTGGGCTTCGCGCTGGCGATGCTGGGCATCTACATGGTGCTGGCATGGATCTTCGCCTCGTGGACGCGGCCGGTGGTGGTGATGGCGGTGATCCCCTTCGGCCTGATCGGCGCCGTCTGGGGGCATACGATCTGGGGCCTGCCCATGTCGATGTTCTCGATCGTCGGGCTGATCGGCATGTCGGGGATCATCATCAACGATTCCATCGTGCTGATCTCGACTATCGACGAATATGCCAAGGACCGGGCGATGCGCCCAGCCATCATCGATGCGGTCTGCAACCGCCTGCGGCCGGTCTTCCTGACCACGGCGACGACCGTGCTGGGCCTCGCACCGCTGCTTTACGAACGCTCGTCGCAGGCGCTGTTCCTGAAGCCGACGGTGGTGACGCTGGCCTATGGGCTGGGCTTCGGGATGCTGGTGGTGCTTCTGGTTGTGCCCGCGGCACTGGGGATCGGCGAGGATATCGTCCATGCCCGGCGCGGGCTCAGGCGGGGCTTGCGCGCGGGACCCCTGCGCCTGCCGCTGCGGCTTGGGGCGGGGCTGGCCCTGGCCGGTTTCGCGCTGGTGCTGTTGCCGGTGACGCTGGTTCCTGCGCTGGGTCTGAGCCTTCCCGGCTGGTGGCCGGTGGCGGGGTCAGTTGTGCAGGCGCTGGTCTGGTATCTGGCCGCGCTGCTTGTCGCGGTGGCGGTGGCGGGCGGGCTTGGCCTTATCCGGCAGCGTCGCAGCCACGCATCTCGCGCGCCGGGCCCTCCCCGATCAGCGTGATGCGGAGCGTTTCCGGGTCCAGATCGAAGGGCTTGCCCTCGGGCGGAACCAGATCAGCGGTTGCGGTCATCGCCCCATTCGCATCGGTCTCAGTCTCGGCCATCGAGACCCAGACCTCGGGCCGGTCGGGCAATTCGACGGCGACCGCCCTGACTCCTTCCGGGTCGGCCAGTGTCAGCGCGACCTGCATCCCGTCCTCGATCTCGGTCAGGCTGCAGGCGGGTTTCTCGTCGCTCATCTGCGGCTGTTCGGCCAGCGCCGCCTGAATGGCCAGATCGGGCTGGTCGCCGGAGGGTGGCGCAGTTAGCGACAGCTTGGCCGGCACGCAGATATTCTCGCAGAGACCGAAATCGACCGTCGCCGCCAGCGTGACGGGCTTGTCCTGATCCGCCGGCACCACCTCGAAGGGTAGGAGCAGCCGGTCATGGAAGCCGAAGCTGCGGCTGCCGCCGGAATCGATCAGCTCGGGGGCTGGCCAGTGAAAGGCGACGCTGCCGATATTCTCGGACCCCTCCCAGTCAAAGCTGGGGGCAATGCCGGTATCGCCTGGGCTGCGCCAATAGGTCTTCCAGCCCGGCTCCAGCAGCAACTCCAGCGCGGCGATGCGGCGGCCCTGATCGTCGGTCCAGCCGGGCAGCAACCGCGCGCCAACCAGACCGGGCGGCAGCGCCTCCGGCTCGGCATGGGATGGCGCGGCCAAGGGCAGCATCAGCAGGGCAAGGGCGAGATGTCTCATTCCCTCGGGTCTAAGGCGGCATCCGGCTGACGGGAAGTCACAATGCTGCGCGGGCCTTGCAAGATCGCGACAGCGGGCCGATCTTTGAGACAATAGGAGAGCGCATGACCCAAGAGACCGACCTGACCGGCAAGATCCTGATCGCCATGCCCGGGATGCGCGATCCTCGCTTCGCGCGCTCGGTGGTGCTGATCTGCGCCCATTCCGAGGATGGGGCGATGGGGCTGGTGCTGAACCACCCGTTGCCCGAGATCGAGTTCTCGGACCTTCTCGGCCAGCTTGGCATCGATACCGACACCCGAACCCGCCCGGTCGAGGTCCGCTATGGCGGCCCGGTCGAGCCGGGGCGCGGCTTTGTGCTGCATCAGGTGGGCGAGTCGGGCGACGCCCCCGAGGGCACCTTGCGCATCGGGCCGCATCTGGCGATGACCACCACCCGCGACATTCTCGAGGACCTGGCGCATGGGCGCGGGCCGGGGCAGGCGGTGCTGGCGCTTGGCTATGCCGGCTGGGGGCCGGGGCAGCTCGAGGACGAGATGCTGGCGAATGGCTGGCTCAGCGGCGAGGGCGGGGACGAGTTGATCTTCGGTGCCGACAATCCCGGCAAGTGGAGCGCGGCGCTGAAGGCGCAGGGGGTCGATCCCTCGCTGCTGTCGGGCGCGGCGGGACGGGCATAAGGGGGCGCTGCCCCCATCGCCTGCGGCGAGTCCCCCGAGTATTTCGGATGAAGAAGAGGTTCAGCGAGGCGCGGCGGCGCGGCGCAGGCGGTCGTTGATCGCCACGCCCAGACCATGTTCGGGGATCGGGGCGACGGCGATGGGCTGACCAAGCCGGTCGGCGCGGCGCAGCAGGTCGAAGAGCTTCGCCGCCGCCTCGGCCAGATCGCCATGGGCCGACAGGGTCAGGGGGCCGGGATGGCCGAAATCGAGATAGGTTTCGCCCGGCTCGGGTTGGACAACATTCAGGCGCAGCGCGGCGTTGGGGGCGTAATGGCTGGTCAACTGACCGGGGGCGCGCGGGGCCGAGGGGTCGGCGTGATGCAGGGCCAGCGGGCGGCCCAATGCGGATTCGATGGTTTCCGACGGCAATCCGCCGGGGCGCAGCAGCTGGGGCTGATCGCCCTGCCAGCCGATGATGGTCGATTCCACGCCCACTGGGCAGGGGCCGGCATCCAGCACGGCGGCGATGCGGCCATCCAGCCCGCCATCGGGATCCAGGACATGATCGGCGCTGGTCGGGCTGATCCGGCCCGAGGCATTGGCCGAGGGCGCGGCCAGCGGCCCGCCGAAGCTGCGCAGCAAAGCTTGCGCCGCACTGGCCGCCGGTACGCGGATGGCCACGGTGTCGAGACCGGCGGCCACCAGCGAGGCAATGCCGGCCTTGGCGCGCAGCGGCAGCACCAGCGTCAGCGCGCCCGGCCAGAAGGCCTGTGCCAGCGTCCGTGCCTCGGTCGAAAACTCGGCGATGGCCTCGGCCTCGGCGAGACCCGCGACATGGACGATCAGCGGGTTGAAACTCGGCCGACCCTTGGCGGCATAGATGGCGGCGACCGCCTCGCCATTTCGCGCGTCCCCGGCAAGGCCATAGACCGTCTCGGTCGGCATGGCGACGGTCTGTCCCCGGCGCAGAAGTTCGGCCGCCGTGGCAAGGCCACTTTCGTCAGGGGCGAGTCGCAGGGTTTTCATTCGTGACGCCGGGTTTGGGTTGCCGCAGGACGGTCCGTCGCTAAGGTGACGACAGCGTTAACTGCATATGCCGGCCCGGCGCCCTTGCCAAGCCGCACCGAGGGGGGAACATCCATGAGCTATCGCGCGCCCGTCGACCAGATCACCTTCATCCTGAACCATGTGTTGAACTTCCCGCGATTGGCGAAGACCGAGCTGTTCGCCGAGGCCACCGACGAGACGGTCAACGCCATCCTCTCCGAGGCCGGCAAGCTGGCCGAGAACGAGATCGCCCCCCTGAACCGCAATGGCGACCTGACCCCGGCCCGGCTGGAAAACGGCAAGCTGCGCTCCTCCCCCGGCTTCGAGGCCGGTTTCCGCGCCATTGCCGAGGGTGGCTGGATCGGCCTTGCCTCGGATCCCGAATATGGCGGCATGGGCCTGCCGCAGGCGCTGAACATGGCGGTGGCCGAGATGCTCTCGGGGGCCTGCCTGTCGCTGCAGCTGAACCCGCTGTTGACGCAGGGCCAGATCGATGCGCTGCAGCATCACGCCGATGACGAGATGAAGGCGCTGTACCTGCCCAAGCTGAACAGCGGCGAATGGTCGGGCACGATGAACTTGACCGAACCGGGTGCCGGCAGCGATGTGGGCGCGCTGACCACCAAGGCCGAGCGCAACGAGGACGGCACCTATTCGATCACCGGGCAGAAGATCTTCATCACCTGGGGCGACAGCGATGTGACCGAAAACGTCTGCCATGCGGTGCTGGCCCGGCTGCCCGATGGCGGCAAGGGCACCAAGGGGATCAGCCTCTTCATGGTGCCGAAGTTCATCCCCGACGAGAACGGCAATCCGGGCGTGGCCAACAGCCTCAAGGTGGTGTCGCTCGAGCACAAGATGGGCATCCACGGCTCGCCCACCTGCGTCATGAGCTATGAGGGCGCGACCGGCTGGCTGATCGGCAAGGAACATGGTGGCATGGCCGCGATGTTCACCATGATGAACGCCGCGCGCCTGGGGGTTGGCGTGCAGGGTGTCGGCGTGGCCGAGGCGGCGCTGCAGCAAGCGGTCGAATACGCGACCGAGCGCAACCAGTTCGGTCCGATCATCCGCCATGCCGATGTGCGCCGGATGCTGGCCACGGCGCGGGCCGAGGTCTTTGCCGCCCGCGCCATCTGCCTTGCCACCGCCATCACTGCGGATGTCGCGCGCTCGACCGGGGACGAAGATTGTGCCTCCCGCGCCGCCTTCCTGACGCCGATCGCCAAGGCCTATGGCACCGATGTCGGCTGCCGGGTGGCCGACATGAACGTGCAGGTTCATGGCGGCATGGGCTTCATCGAGGAAACCGGCGCGGCGCAATATCTGCGCGATGTCCGCATCACGCCCATCTATGAAGGCACCAACGGTATTCAGGCGATGGATCTGGTCGGACGCAAGCTGGCCGATGGTGGCGAGGCGGCGAATCGGCTGCTGGACGAGATGCTGGACGTGGCCAAGGCCGCGCAGGCCGATCTGCCGGACCTCGCCAATGCGGCCTTCCAGGCGGCCGAGAACCTGCGCGACGCCACACAGGCCATGCTGGAGCGCGATCTGCAGGACCGTTTTGCCGGCGCGGTGCCCTATCTGAACGCCTTCGCCAAGGTGCTGGGCGCGCTGTTCCACCTGAAGGCGGCGATGTCGGGCGATGAGGGGCGGATCGTGCTGGCGCGGATCTTCATCACCCGGGTCATGCCGCGCTATGCCGCCGATCTGGCCGAGGCCGAAGCCGGGCTGGCCGATCTCGAGGCGATCACCGACGACCAGCTGGCCGGGGCCTTCGGGGCGTGATCCGCTATCCGGTCGAGCAGCCGCCCGGCGAGGGCGAGGCGATCGAGATCGCCGAAGGCGTGCTCTGGATGCGCCTGCCTTTGCCGATGGCGCTGGACCATGTGAACGTCTACGCGTTGGATGAGGGCGACGGCTGGACCATCGTCGACACTGGCTTTGATTCGCGCCGCAGCCGGGCGATCTGGCAGACGCTATTGGACAGCCCGCTGCGCGGGCGCCCGGTGCGCCGGGTCATCGGCACGCATCACCATCCCGACCATATCGGCCTTGCCGGCTGGTTCATGGACCGGGAGGGGGCCGAGCTGTGGATGAGCCGCACCGCCTGGCTGACCGCGCGAATGCTGGTCCTTGACGAACAGGCGCGGCCCTCGCCGCAATCGCTGGCCTTCTGGCGATGGGCGGGGATGCCGCAGGAGCTGCTGGACCGGCGCGCGGCCGAACGGCCCTTCAACTTCGTCGATTTCGTCCATCCGCTGCCCCTAGGCTTCACCCGCCTGACCGAAGGCGAGCGGGTGCGGTTCGGTGGTCGGAACTGGCGGGTCCATATGGGCGACGGCCACGCGCCCGAACACGCGACCTTCTGGTCCGAAGATGACGACCTGGTTCTGGGGGGCGATCAACTGCTGCCCTCGATCTCGCCCAATCTCGGCGTCTACCCGACCGAGCCAGAGGCCGATCCGGTGGGCGAATGGCTGGCATCGTGCCTGCGCTTTGCCGAGCTGGCCGAGGAGCGGCACCTGGTCCTGCCCGGTCACAAGCTGCCCTTCACCGGCCTTCCCTTTCGCTTGCGGCAATTGATCGACAACCATCACGGCGCGCTCGAGCGGCTGAGCGGGGCGCTGGCCAAGGGTCCGCGCAGCGCGGTCGGCTGTTTCGACATCATCTTCAAGCGCAAGATCGGCGAGGCCGAGTTCGGGCTGGCGCTGGTCGAGGCCGTGGCTCATGTCAATCACCTGCGCCGACAGGGGATCGTGCAGGCGGCGGGTGAAAGCGACGGCGCGGTGCTGTGGGGGGCGTGACAGGCCTTTCCTAATCGGCTATCCGAAAAGAGAACCGAAACGGAGGGGCGCATGGCCACGCATCACGAAGTCACCGAGCACAAGCACGGCGAGATGGATATCACGCAGCATCAGAAGACCTTCGCCGGCTTCGTCAAGCTGTCGACCTGGGTCGTCATCATCTCGCTTGGCGTGCTGGTCTTCATGGCACTGACCAACGCCTGATACGGGCTGACGCAGGAACTTCACATAAAAAGACGGGCAGGGGCAGCAGGATGAAAAGACGCACCTTTCTGGTTGCGGCAGCGGCGCTGCCTCTGGCGGCTTGCGGGGCCGACAATATCTGGGCCAGTGACGAGGCAGTGCGCGCCGCGCGCTTCGTCTCGGACGAGCCGCCTTCGATCACCCTCTTCACGGTGATCGGTATTCCCAAGGGCGAAGGCGGACATACAGCGCTGATGATCAATGGCAGCCAGCGGATCATCTATGATCCGGCCGGAAGCTGGCGGCACCCACGCATCCCCGAACGGCATGACGTGCTTTACGGGATCACGCCGAACTTCAAGAATTTCTACATCGATTACCACGCCCGCAGCACCTATTGGGTCGCCGAGGACCGGGTTCCGGTCAGCCTGGCCGTGGCCGATGCTGCCATCCGCTCCGCAGAGCAGCAGGGCGCGGCCAACAAAAGCTTCTGTGCGGTCAATACCGGGCAGGTGCTGAACAGGGTGCCGGGCTTCCAGGGCGCGCCGACCGGGTTCTCGCCGCTGAAGCTACGCCAATGGTTCCTGACTCGTCCGGGCGTGGTCTCGAAAAGCCACCGGGACGGCGATCCGGCGAACAATCACAACGTCCTTCTGCAGCAGAAGGACGGGACGATCACGGGTTATCCCAGGAACTGAAGCGTCAGGACCAGCGTGGCCGCACCGGCAAGGATCGCGGCCAGCATGTTCTTCCAGATCATCCCGACAGCGACCGTGACCACGGCCGCGATCAGCCGTGCCGGGTCGGTCTGGCCCTCGGTCGCTGCCGGCCACATGACCAGCGGTGCGACCAGCGCCGGCAGCACCGCAACCGGCGTATAGCGCAACAGCCGCAGCACCCAGCCCGGCATGGCATAGCGCCCCAGCGCGCCGAGGAAAGACCAGCGGATCAGGAATGTGCCGGCACCCAGCACAAGGATGACCAGCCAGATCTGGGCGTTGGACAGCTCGATCATGCCTTGGCCTCCTTCTGCCGCCGCTCCTGCCAGCCCTCGACCCAGGCGCCTGCGGCCATTCCGATCGGCGCGGCGATCAAGAGCCCGGTGCCGGCGGGCATCCAGGCCAGCGCCAGCGCCATCAGCACCGAAACCAGCGCCGCCGCCTTGTGCGCCAGCGTGCGCAGCATCGGCGCGATCATCGCGAGGAATGTGATCGGCACGGCGAAATCCAGCGCGATGCCCTCGGGAATGGCCTCGCCGACCAGAGCGCCGACGACGCTGGCAATGGCCCAGGGAATGCACATCGCCGCAGCGGCACCGTAGAAATAGCCAAGCCGCTGCTTGAGGCTCAGGCGCGGGTTCATCTCGTAATGCTGGATACTCAGGGCGAATGTCTGGTCGACCAGCAGATAGGACACCGCTGCCCGGTCCTTGCCCGGCGCGCTGCCGAGCCAGGGCACCAGCGAGGCCGAATACATCGCCATGCGCAGGTTCACCGCCAGCGCCGAGACGATGGCCAGCACGACCGGCACATTGTCAGAGAGCAGTTGCACGGCGGTAAATTGCGAGGCCCCGGCCAGCACCAGCACCGAGAAGCCGATCACCTGTGACAGGTCAAGCCCGGCCTCAGAAGCCAGCACCCCGAACAGGATGCCAAAGGGCAGCAGCGGCACGAGGAAGGGAATCGACTGCACCATGCCATGGCGGAAACACTGTGCCGGGCTGCGCGCGAGGATACGGGCCTGCACCTCGTCGGGCAGGGGATGTTCATGCGCAGGCGCTGAGGAGGGCGTGGGGGACATGATAATTTGCAGATTCTGAAAAGCTGATCCTGACTGTCATGCCGCAGGGTGACGCACAAGGGCACTCTTGGCTGCGGGCGGTCGCTCCAGCCGGGAATCAGCCGAGTTCAGCGAGAAACTCGTCATGGAAGCGGCGAAGGCTGGCATCGCGCTGTGCGGCCAGCGCCTTGCCGGTTGCGGTCTGGAAGCCCTCGGCAAGACCCAGAAGCTTGGTCTGAAAATGGTCCAGCGCGAAGGCCGCATCATCCAGCGGTCGCCCCTCGGCCGCCGGGTCCTGCGGGTCATAGAGCGCCCGCTGCCCCAGCCCGGCGACATAGAAGCATCGCGCCACGCCGATCAGCCCGATCGCATCCAGCCGGTCGGCATCCTGCAGGATCTGCGCCTCCAGCGTCTCGGGCGTGATCCCGGCGGAAAAGCTGTGGGCGTGGATGGCATGGGCCACGCGGGCAATATCCGCCAGCGGCCAACCCAGATCCGTCAGCAACTCCGCCGCCCGGTCCGCCGCCATCCGCGACGCCTGCGCCCTCCGGGGCGAGGCCTTGTCGACCCAGACACAGTCATGAAGGATCACCGCCGCCTGCAGCAGGCGAAGATCGCCACCCTCGAGTGCCGCGATCCGGGCCGCATTGCGCCAGACCCGCAACAGATGCGCCTCGTCATGGGCACCGTCGCGCCGGTCGAAGGCATGGGGCAGAAGCTGCCGCGCGAGATCCGGGTCCGCGAACTGGCGGTGCAGCGCGTGGGCAGGATCAGCCAAGGGCCGCGTCATAGGCCGAGACCAGATCCGCCGCCTTCCGCGCCACCACCTCGGCGCTGTCACCGGGCTTGTAGAGCGATGAGCCGATGCCGAAGCCCGTGGCCCCCGCCGCGCGCCATTCGGCCATATTCGCCGCCGAGACCCCGCCAACAGCGTAAAGCGGCACCTCTTTCGGCAGCACGGCGGCCATGGCCTTCAGGCCCACCGGCCCGACCAGCTCGCCCGGGAACAGCTTCAGCGCATCCGCCCCGGCCTTCAGCGCCGCGAAGGCCTCGGTCGGCGTCATCACCCCGGGATAGGACAGCATCCCCGCCGATTTCGTCGCCGCGATCACCGCCGGGTCGCAATTCGGCGACACGATAAGCCGCGCCCCGGTCGCGCCGATGGCCACCACCTGCGAGGGGGTCAGCACCGTGCCCGCGCCAATAAGTGCATGATGCCCATGCGCATTCTGGATCGCCGCGATGCTCTCCAGCGGGTCGGGCGAGTTCATCGGGACCTCGATCAGGGTGACGCCGGCGCGGATCAGCGCGTCAGCCACGGGCAGCGCCTCGGCGGGCGTGAGGCCGCGCAGGATGGCAACGATGGCGCGAGTGCCGGTCGGGTGTGTCATGATCTGTCCTCTGTCCTTGCCTTGGTCAGCCCGGCCAGCGACATCGCCCCGCCGTCATGCTGACGCGCCTCGTTCCCCTGCAAAGCCAGCGCCGCAGCATAGCGCGCGGTCAACGCCGGCGCGCCGATCAACGCCACATCCTGACCCAGCCACCAGCCGCGCATCGCCGCCAGTTCCGCCCCGATCAACAGGCCCGACAGCCGCGACCGGGCGGCATCGGGCGACAGCTCGCCCGCCAGCCCCTCGGCCCTGAGCGTGAAGAGCCGCGCCATCAGCCGCTCGGCATCGCGCCGCCCCTCGGTCACGCCGGCCTCGAAGGCGGCCTCGTCCCAGCCCTCGCCCATGCCATGCCGCAGCACCGACTGGGTCGAGAGCAGCTGGAACAGCTCGCCCGTCATCGCGGTCTGAAAGCCCACCACCTCGCCGGCGCTGATCCGCGCCCATTTGTTATGGGTGCCGGGCAGGGCTGCGACGCCGTCGAAATCGGGTTGCAGCGCCAGAAGCCCGGCGATCTGGGTTTCCTCGCCGCGCATCACATCGGCGGGGCTGGCCTGACGCATGCCGGGCAGGATGCGCAGGTCGATGCGCGGATCGCGGGCCGGAGCGCGGACCATCGCAGAGGGGTCCAGCGGTGCCGAAGGGGTCGGCAGATAGGGCGCCTCGATCCAGCCCTGACGGCTGCCGACCATGCCGCAGGCCAGCATCGGCATCGGCGCGTCGGTGAGCCAATCGCCCACGACCCCCAGCAGCGCGAATTCGAAGGCCGCGGCGTCGGGCAGGCTTGCCGCGCCCGGACCGCTGGCCTCGGCCAGGATGGTCGTGCCCTGCATCGCATGTGCCCGCAGGTTGGTGCTGCCCCAGTCGAGGGCGATCCAGTCAGGCGAAGACATTGGCGGCGCGTCCCAGCAGCATGAAGGCGCGGGCCGACCGGGTATCGGCCAAACGGCGCAATTGGGTGTCGTCCAGATGGCCGCCGATGCGGGTCAGCATCAGGTCGAAATGGCGCAGGAAGTGATGCGCGGTGTCGCGAAAGATCTCGTCGCCCTTCAGCATGGCGACGGTCAGGGCCAGCGCGTCCTCGTCATGGATGCCCGCCATGTCCTGCACCGCATCGCCGCGCATCCCCTCGGCAAAGCGGCGCCACAGGTCGGGGCGCGGGGCGTCGGGGCTGAGGCTGTCCATGTAGAGGCCGTTCTCCGACAGAAGCGTTACCACGTCCTGGGCCGAGCGGATGATCCGCGAGGTCTCGTGATCCTTCAGCGCGGCGCGCAGGGCGGCGATGGTTTCCACATCATCCGGCCCCTCGGGAAAGTTCAGCGCCCGGATCAGGTCATCCGAATCGACCGCGACAGAGGCGGGTGCGTCAAAGCGCATCGCCGTCTGCCGGCCATCGCTGACAGGGGCGGATGCGCGTGCAGGTGTCGGGGCAGATGCCGCGCGTGGTTGCGCAGGTTGCGGATTGCCACGCGGGGTCTGCACCGGTGCCGCTGCCGGCAGGGCCACCCCGCCCCGCGCCGCCGCTTCACGCATCTGGCCAAGCCGCAGCCGCAGTTCCGCAGCTTCGGCGCGCAGCCCGGCAATGGCGCTGGCCAGCCCCACCGCCATCCAGATCAGCGCCACCGGCAACAGCACTGCCAGCACCGTGGCCAACCGCATCAGCCCGCTGACCTGACCCTCGGCCTCAGGTCCGAACAGCCAGAAGGCGCCGGTCAACACCAGCCAGATGGCCGTCAGGATCGCGCCGATTGTGACCGCCTCGTCGCTGCCAAGGGCTGCGCCTATCCTCTGTCGCAGGGTCATGGGTTACTCGTAGCGGATCGAGAGGATCTCGTAGCTTTTCTGGCCGCCGGGTGTGACCACGTCGACGCTGTCGCCCTCGTCCTTGCCGATCAGGGCGCGGGCCAGCGGCGAGCGGATGTTCAGCAACCCCCGCTCGATATCGGCCTCGGGTTCGCCGACGATCTGATAGGTCTTTTCCTCATCCGTATCCTCATCGACGATGGCGATGATGGCGCCGAACTTGATCGAGCCCGAGAGTTTCGAGGTGTCGATCACCTCGGCCCGCGACAAGAGCCCTTCAAGCTCCTTGATCCGGCCCTCGATGAAGCCCTGCTTCTCGCGTGCGGCGTGGTATTCGGCATTTTCCGACAGGTCGCCATGCTCGCGCGCCTCGGCGATGGCCCGGATCACCGCCGGCCGTTCTTCGCTTTTCAGCTGGGCCAGTTCCTTGTCCAGCGCCTGATGGCCATTCCGGGTCATCGGTACTTTTTCCATCGCAACATTCCAATCGACAGAAGGGGTCAAATAGTAATTGAACGCCCCCGCCAATGAGACTGGCAGGGGCGATGTATCTGGGGATACCCTGCAACCAAGACCGGGCCGAATGCAAGCGCGCAGACCTTCAATCGGCATCTTTTGGCCCTATGGGTCTTTGCGTCATGATTGCCCCCGGCTTTCGGGCACGCTAGGGCTGTTGCCAGCAAATCTGAGGGGAGAGAGCCAAGCATGACTGACGAGACCCAGATCACCCGCGAGTCGATGGAATATGATGTCGTCATCGTTGGCGGCGGGCCATCGGGCCTGTCGGCGGCCATCCGGCTGAAACAGATCGATCCCGACCTGAATGTCGTCGTGCTGGAAAAAGGCTCCGAGATCGGCGCGCATATCCTGTCGGGCGCGGTGCTGGACACCTCGGGTCTCGATCAACTGATCCCCGACTGGAAGGCGCAGGGCGCGCCGATCAGCACCGAAGTCACCGACGACAATTTCTATGTGCTGGGCGAAGCCGGGCAGATGCGCGTGCCGAACTGGCCGATGCCGCCCCTGATGTCAAACCACGGCAAGTACATCGTCAGCATGGGCAATGTCTGCCGCTGGCTGGCCGAGCAGGCCGAGGCGCTTGGCGTCGAGATCTTCCCGGGCATGGCCGCAAGCCAGATCGTCTGGGACGGCAACCGGGTGAAGGGCGTCGTGGCGGGCGAGTTCGGGCGCAACGCTGATGGCAGCATCGGCGACGGCTACGAGCCGGGGATGGAGCTGCTGGGCAAATACGTCTTCATCGCCGAGGGCGTGCGCGGCAGCCTTGCGAAAGAAATCATCAACAAGCTGAACCTGTCCGACGGCCATGACCCGCAGAAATTCGGTCTCGGCATGAAGGAAATCTGGGAGATCAAAGCCGAGAAGTTCCAGCAGGGCCGGGTCGTTCACACCATGGGCTGGCCGCTTGGCAAGAACGCGGGCGGCGGCAGCTTCATCTATCATCTCGAGAACAACCAGGTGCTGGTCGGCTTCGTGGTGCACCTGAACTACCAGAACCCGCATCTCTATCCCTACATGGAATTCCAGCGCTTCAAGCATCACCCGATGGTTGCGGAGCTGCTGGAGGGCGGCAAGCGCGTGGCCTATGGCGCCCGCGCCATCAGCGAGGGCGGTTGGCAGTCGATCCCGGAACTCAGCTTCGACGGCGGCGTGCTTCTGGGCTGCTCGGCGGGTCTGGTGAACGTGCCTCGGATCAAGGGCAACCATAACGCCATGCTCTCGGGCATCGCCGCCGCCGAGGCCGCTGCGCAAGCCATTGCCGAGGGCCGCGAGGGCGACCGGCTGGCGGATTACGATCGGGCGGTGCGGACCGGTCCGATCGCCAAGGACCTGAAGCCGGTGCGCAACGTCAAGCCGATCTGGTCGAAACTGGGCCTCTGGCCCAGCCTCGCGCTGGGGGGCTTTGACATGTGGGTATCGAACCTGACCGGCTGGAACCCGCTGGGGACGTGGAAACACGGCAAGACCGACGCCGCCGCCACCGGCAAGGCCAAGGATTTCGCCCCGATCGACTATCCGCGCCCCGACGGCAAGCTGAGCTTCGACCGGCTGACCAATGTGTCCTTCAGCTTTACCAACCACGAGGAAAGCCAGCCCTGCCACCTGAAGCTCAAGGATCCCTCGATCCCGATCTCGGTGAACCTGCCCGAATATGACGAGCCGGCGCAGCGCTATTGCCCGGCCGGGGTCTACGAGGTGCTGCAGGGCGAAAACGGGCCGAAGTTCCAGATCAACTTCCAGAACTGCGTCCATTGCAAGACCTGCGACATCAAGGACCCGTCGCAGAACATCAACTGGACCACTCCGCAGGGCGGAGACGGGCCGAATTACCCGAACATGTGATCGAATCGGCGGGCAGGGCGGCGTTGCCCCTTGCCCGCAGCGCCGCTAGGCTGCGCCAAGACAATTTTGCGCGAACGGGACGGTGACCTTGACCTTTTCTCTCCACAAGCTGGGGCTGGCGACGGCGCTGCTCGCGCTGATGTCGGGTGCGGTTCAGGCGCAGGACGCCCCGCCGCCGCCGCGTCCCGACGATCTGATGGCCCCAGAGAACTCGCAGGCCGAGGGTGGTGATGCTCCGGCGCCCGAGGCCGGGCCGGAAGCTCCGGTCGATGAGGCTGCCGGGCCGGTAGAGGAGACACCGCCCGACCCCGACCTGCCGCCTGCGCCGCTGACCATGGGGCTCGCCGGTCCCTATCTGGCCGCTCGCATCGCGGTCGTGGATAATGATTTCATCGTCGCTGCCCGCTATTTCAAGCAGGCGATCGCTCATGATCCCGGCGATCCCTTCCTGCAGGACAGCGCGCTGGTCTCGATGATCTCGGCCGGGCAGCTGGACGGGGCGCTGGAACTGGCCCAGCAGATGACGAGCGACGGTAAGGACGGCACGGAACTGGCCGGGCTGGTGCTGCGCGCCCAATACGCGCAGGCCGAGGATTGGGATGGGCTTCTGGCCGAGATTGCCCGCGCGGCGCCTCCGGGCTCGGATGACGGTCCGCAGGGGAACGATCTGCTGGACGGGATGCTGGCGGCCTGGGCCAAGCTGGGTGCGGGCAATGCCACCGAGGCGCTGGCCGATTTCGCCGCCATGGCCAAGGTGCCCGGTGCTGCCGGAATGCTGGATTATCAACTGGCCATGGCCCGCGCGCTGGCCGGCGATTACGAGGGCGCCGAGGAGCTTCTGTCGCGCGACGGCGCCGACAGCCACTTGATGGGCGTTCTGGCCCGCGCGCAGGTTCTGGCCCAGCTCGACCGGCGCGACGAAGCGCTGGCGCTGCTCGACGCTGTGCCTGCCGGCGCGTCCGAGCCGCAGATCGTCGATCTGCGCCGGCGGCTTGAGGCCGGCGAGGACGTGATCTTCGACGTGGTCAAATCGCCCCGCGACGGCATTGCGCAGGTCTTCCTGACCTTCGCCACCGCCCTTGCCAGCAGCCCCGAGCCCGAACCGCTGGCGCTGATCCACGCAAGGCTGGCCAGCTGGGTCGCCCCGGAACTGGGCGAGGCGCGGCTGGTCACGGCGCAGATCCTGCAGATGCACGAGCAATATGATCTGGCCGAGGCCGAGTTCGAGGCGCTCAGGCGTCTGGGGCAGGTGCGCCCCGTGGCCGAGTTGTCGCGCATCGACTCGCTGTCGCGCGCCGAGCGGTTCGACGAGGCCGAAAAGGCGGCGCTGGCTCTGACAGCCGCCCAGCCCGATCTGCCGCAGGCCTGGATCGCGCAGGGCGATCTGCTGCGTCAGCAGGACAAGTTCTCCGCCGCCGTGCCCGCCTATGACAAGGCGCTGTCGCTGATCCCCGAGGATCAGGGCGATCAGCGCTGGTTCCCGCTTTACGCCCGCGGCATCGCGCTGGAACGCTCGGGCCAGTTCGACCGCGCCGAGGCCGATCTGAAGGCCGCGCTCGAGATCCGTCCCGACCAGCCGAGCCTCTTGAACTATCTGGGTTACAGCTGGATCGACCGGGGCGAGAACCTCGACGAGGCGCTGAAGCTGATCCAGAAGGCGGTCGAGCTGTCGCCCGACGACGGCTATATTCAGGATTCGCTTGCCTGGGCCTATTTCCGCCTTGGCCGCTATCAGGATGCGGTCGAGCCGATGGAACTGGCCGCCCGCAGCATGTCGGCCGATCCGCTGGTCAACGACCATCTGGGCGATGTCTACTGGATGGTGGGCCGCAAGCGCGAGGCCGAGGTGCAATGGCGTCGCGCCCTGTCGCTGAAACCGACCGAGACCGAGGATGATGTCGATCCCGAGCGGATCAAGGCCAAATTGGAACGCGGCCTTGACGCGGTGATGGCCGAAGAGGGCGCCGGACCCTCGCATACGCCGGCGACGCCATCCACGGCCGAAAACGGCACGGCGACGCCAAGCGAATGATCCAGCCGGCCCCGGCCAAGCTGAACTTGGCGCTGCATGTCACCGGTCGGCGTGACGATGGCTATCACCTGCTCGATTCGCTGGTGGTCTTTGCGCGCTATGGCGATGCCGTGCAGGTGTCGCCGGGCGGCGGCGCGCTGACCGTCGATGGTCCCTTCGCCGGCGATGTGCCGACGGGTGACGACAACCTTTGCCTGCGCGCCGCGCGGGCAATGGGGGCCGAGGCGCGGGTTCACCTGACGAAGAACCTGCCCGTGGCCTCGGGCATCGGCGGCGGGTCCGCCGATGCGGCGGCGGTGATGCGGGCCTTGGCGGCACAGGGCCATGCACTGCCCGCCGATCCTGCCGCCCTTGGTGCCGATATCCCGGTCTGCCTTGCCGGTCAGCCCGCCCGGATGCGGGGTGTGGGCGAACGGCTGGACCCGGTGCCGGCGGTCCCGTCCTTGGCCGTCGTGCTGGTCAATCCCGGCATCCCGCTGTCGACGCCCGCCGTGTTCAAGGCGCTGCAGCAGCGCGACAACCCACCCCTGCCGGACCCCGACTGGCAGGATGCCGAAAGCCTGATCGGCTGGTTGCAAAACACCCGCAACGACCTGCAACCCGCCGCCATCACGCTGGCCCCGGCCATTTCCGCAGTGCTCACGGCGCTGGACGGGCAGGGCGCGCGGCTGTCGCGCATGTCCGGTTCCGGTGCTACCTGTTTCGGGCTGTTCGACGATGCCGAGAGTGCCGCCCGAGCCGCCCGCGCGCTGGCCCGCTCCGGCTGGTGGGCTGTCGCCACCGAACTGGCATCTGACCCGGTGCGCGGCTACACTTCCACCGCAACCGTCTGAAAGGCCCGCGAGAAAGGACCACCATGCTGCGTCTCGGTGTGAATATCGACCATGTCGCCACCATCCGCAACGCCCGCGGCACGCCCTGGCCCGACCCGCTGCGCGCCGCCCGGATTGCCGAGGAGGCCGGGGCGGATGGCATCACCGCGCATCTGCGCGAGGATCGCCGCCACATTTCGGATGCCGATATCGACGCGCTGATGGACGGGCTGCGCCTGCCCCTGAACCTCGAGATGGCCGCCACCGCCGAGATGCAGACCATCGCGCTGCGCCACCGCCCCCATGCGGTCTGCCTGGTCCCGGAAAAGCGCGAGGAGCGCACCACCGAGGGCGGTCTGGACGTGGCCGGCAACGAAAATGCGCTGGCCCATTACATCGCACCCCTTCGCGAGGCGGGTAGCCGGGTCTCGCTGTTCATCGGCCACAGCCCCCGCCAGATCGAGGCCGCCGCCCGCATCGGTGCTGCCGTGGTGGAACTGCATACCGGCGCCTATTGCGACTATGACACCGAGGGCCGGATGGCCGAGCGTGATGCCGAGCTGGCAGGTCTGCGCGAGGGCGCGGCGCTGGCCGCAAGCCTCGGGCTCGAGGTCCATGCCGGCCACGGCCTGACCTTCGACACCGTCGGCCCGATCGCCGCCATCCCCGAGATCATGGAGCTGAACATCGGCCATTTCCTCATCGCCGAGTCGGTCTTCATCGGCCTCGGCCCCGCCATCGAGGAAATGCGCCGCCGCATGGACGAGGCGCGCCGGTGATCACTGCGGACATAGCCGGCTCATGATCCTCGGCATCGGCACAGACCTTGCGAATATCGAGCGCATTCAGGGCACTCTGGACCGCTTTGGCGACCGCTTCCGCAACCGCGTCTTCACCGAGACCGAGCTGAAGAAGGCCGCCCGGCGCAAGGACGAGGCGGGGACGCTGGCGAAACGTTGGGCGGCGAAGGAAGCCTGTTCCAAGGCGCTTGGCACCGGGCTTGCCATGGGCATCTCGTGGCGCGACATGGCGGTCAGCAACCTGCGCAGCGGCCAGCCGGTCATGCATCTGACCGGATGGGCGGCCGAGCGTCTGGCCGAAATGACGCCCCCCGGTCATCAGGCCGTCGTCCATGTCACCCTGACCGACGATCACCCCTGGGCGCAGGCCTTCGTGATCATCGAAGCCCGCCCCAACGCCCCGGCATGACCCGTCCAGCTTGACTCGTCCCCGCCGCGGGACCATGAACGCGCCACGCGCAGAACCTAAGGATCAAGGCATCATGGCAGACAGCACCGTCCGCAAGAAGGAAGGCATCTGGGAGACCGTCAAGACGATTTTCTGGGCGCTGGTCATCGCGGGCATTTTCCGCACGCTGTTCTTCCAGCCCTTCTGGATTCCCTCGGGCTCGATGAAGGACACGCTGCTGATCGGCGATTTCCTCTTCGTCAACAAGATGGCCTATGGCTATTCGGCGCATTCCTGCCCCTTCTCGATGTGCCCGATCTCGGGCCGCATCCTCGGCTCGGACCCCGAGCGCGGCGATGTCGTGGTCTTCCGCCACCCGACCCGCAATGTCGATTTCATCAAGCGCGTGATCGGCCTGCCGGGCGACACCGTGCAGGTGACGGATGGCAAGCTGATCCTGAACGGCGAGCCGGTGCCGACCGAACCCGCCGGCGATTTCGTCGAGATCAAGGCGCAGCAGGGCCCGCAGGGGCTGATCCCGCGCTGCGTCAACGATCCGGTGCCGGAGGGCGGCGAGTGCATCAAGCAGCGGTTCACCGAGACCCTGCCGGGCGGCAAAAGCCATGACGTGCTGAACATCGTCGATGGCTGGGTGGCCGATGACACGCCGGTCTTCACCGTGCCCGAAGGCGAATATTTCTTCATGGGCGACAACCGCGACAATTCCGAGGATTCGCGCTTCTCGCCCGTGACCGGCGGGCTTGGCTTCGTGCCGGCGGAATATCTGATCGGCCGCGCCGACCGGATCATGTTCTCCTCGGCAGGCCGCTCGCTGCTCTATTTCTGGACCTGGCGCGCCGACCGCTTCTTCAAGGCGGTCGAGTGAAACCCGGCGCCGATATCCGCGCCTTCATGACCCGGCTGGGGCACGAGTTCAGCCGGCCAGACCTGTTGATCCGCGCGCTGACCCATGGCTCGATCGCCACGGCCACGCGCCCCGACAACCAGCGGCTGGAGTTTCTGGGCGACCGGGTGCTGGGCCTTGTGATGGCCGAGGCCCTGTTCAGCGCCGACCGGCAGGCGACCGAAGGCCAGCTGGCGCCGCGCTACAATGCGCTGGTGCGCGGCGAGACCTGCGCCGCCGTCGCCCGCGAGATCGGCCTGGGCGACGTGCTGAAACTTGGCCGATCCGAAATGCTGTCCGGCGGTCGCCGGAAAGAGGCGCTTCTGGCCGATGGCATGGAGGCGGTTCTGGCCGCCGTCTATCTGGATGCCGGGTTCGAACCCGCGCGCGAGGTGATCCTGCGGCTCTGGGCCGGGCATATGGACGCCACGCCCGACGACCCCCGCGACGCCAAGACCGCGCTGCAGGAATGGGCGCAGGCCCAGGGCATGCCGCCCCCCGAATATGAACAGACCGGACGCGACGGCCCCGACCACGCGCCGGTTTTCCACATCACTGCCCGCCTTGCCGATGGCAGCACCGCCGAGGCGCGGGGCGCGGGCACCAAACGCAGCATCGAACAGGCCGCCGCCCAGGCCCTGCTGGACCGGCTGGAGGGCCGTTCATGACCGAAGAAATGAAGACCGAAGACCAGCCGACCGACACCCGCGCCGGCTTCGTCGCCCTGATCGGCGAACCCAATGCCGGCAAGTCGACCCTGCTCAACCGCATGGTCGGCGCCAAGGTCTCGATCGTGACCCACAAGGTCCAGACCACCCGCGCTCGCATCCGCGGCATCGCAATCGAGGGCAAGGCGCAGATCGTCTTTGTGGACACGCCCGGTATCTTCCGCCCGCGCCGCCGGCTGGACCGCTCGATGGTCGCCGCCGCCTGGGGCGGGGCCACGGATGCCGATATCGTGCTTCTGCTGATCGAGGCGCATCGCGGCCTGACCCCCGGCGTCCGTGCGATCATCGACTCGCTCAAGGCGCAGAACGTGAAGGTGCCGGTGGCCCTGGTCATCAACAAGATCGACCGGGTGAAGGCCGAGGCGCTGCTGGCGCTGTCGGCCGAGGCCAATGCCGAGTATCCCTTCGCCCATACCTTCATGATCTCGGCCGAGCGCGGCCATGGCGCCGCCGATCTGGGCGAATGGCTGGCCCAGACCCTGCCGCTTGGCCCCTGGCTCTATCCCGAGGATCAGATCGCCGACCTGCCGATGCGCATGATCGCCGCCGAGATCACCCGCGAAAAGCTGACCCTGCGCCTGCACGAGGAAATCCCCTATCAGCTGACGGTCGAGACCGAGAGCTGGGAAGAGCGCAAGGACGGTTCCGCCCGCATCGACCAGCTGATCTACGTCGCCCGCCCCGGCCACAAGGGCATCGTCCTTGGCAAGGGCGGCGAGACGATCAAGGCCGTCAGCACCGCCGCCCGCGCCGAGCTGGAGGAATTCACCGGCCGCAAGATCCACCTGTTCCTGCAGGTGAAGGTGCGCGAGAACTGGCTGGACGAGGCCGAACGCTACAACGAGATGGGCCTCAACTTCCGCGACGGCGATGGCTGAGGCACGGCTGGCGACGGGCATCTGGGTCTCGGCCTATCTCGCCCGCCTAGGCCAGCAGAGTATCCCCGCCTATGTGCTGGCCCATGGCGACGACACAGCCGGTGCCGTGCTGGTCAAATGCGCCCGGCTCGACGGCACCGCGCAGCTCTGGGTGCGGGAATGGGACTTTGAAACCGATACACGCGACTGGAAGGTCATCGAGGACGCCGACGAACGCACCATCGACGAATCCATCCGCCGCCAGCGCGGCTATGATCCTGATCTCTGGGTGGTCGAGGTGGAAAGCCGCGAGGGCAGGGTGCTGTTGGGGGAGGAAGGGTTGTGAGGGGGCGCGGAATCGCGAAACCCGCCGACCCCTGACCAGTGCACAGCCTGTGCACACCCTGTGCACGGTCAGAACCGCCCGGTTCCCCCCCTTCCCCCTCCCCAAATTGCAGCCTATGCAAACCAGATGAGCACGATCCCCGATCCCAACAGCGATTCGCCGCGCGGCCTGGTCTTTGCCCTTGCCGCCTATGTCCTCTGGGGGTTCCTGCCCCTCTACATGAAATCGCTGGACCATATCTCGCCCTTCGAGATCATCGCCCATCGGGTTATCTGGTCGCTGCCCATCGCCGCCGCCGTGCTGTTCTGGCAGGGCCGCAGCGCCGATGTGCTGACCGCGCTCCGCACCCCGCGTCTGCTGGCGATGGCGGCGCTGACGGCGGCGCTGATCTCGGTCAACTGGCTGATCTATGTCTGGGCGGTGACCAACAATCACGCCATGGATGCGGCGCTTGGTTATTACATCAATCCGCTGTTCAGCATCTTCCTTGGCGCGCTTCTGCTGGGCGAGCGGCTGAGCCGGTTGCAGATGCTGGCCGTCGTGCTGGCCGCCGCCGCGGTCATCATCCTGACGGTCGAGGCCGGACGTCTGCCGCTGGTGGCGATCGGGCTGACGCTCAGCTGGGGCTTCTATGCCTATTGCAAGAAAAGCCTGCCGCTTGGTCCCAATCAGGGGTTTACGCTCGAGGTGCTGCTGCTTCTGCCTCTCGCCATCGGCTATGTCATCTGGCTGCAGATGAACGGGCAAAGCCATTTCGCGCAGGGCAATCTCAAGGACAGCATCCTCTTGACTCTCGCCGGTCCGGCCACCGCCATCCCGCTGATGTTCTACGCCAATGGTGCCAAGCTGGTGCGGCTTTCGACCATCGGCACGCTACAATACATCACCCCGACCATGGTCTTCATCACCGCGCTTCTGGTCTTTGGCGAACCCTTCGACGGCGCGCGGCTGGTGGCCTTCCCGATGATCTGGTTGGCGCTGGTGATCTATTCGGTTACGCTGATCCGTGAGGCTGGCCAACGCCGCCGCACGCGCCGGGACATGGCCAGCCAACGTGCAAACTAGGAGGCTCTCGTGCCCCTGCCGCGTCAACGCGTTACGCTGATTACGCTCGGAACCCGCGACCTGATCCGCGCCCGGAATTTCTACGAGGCCTGGGGCTGGGAACTGCATCCCAAGTCGCAGGATGGTGTCGCCTTCTATCAGATGCAGGGTGCCGTTCTGGCGCTGTTCGGGCTGAAGGATCTGGCTGAGGATCAGGGCCGCCCCGATGCCGAGCTTGGCATGGGGGCGATCACGCTGGCGCAGAACTGCCCGAGTGATGCCGAAACCGATGCCACATTCAACGAGGCCATCGCCGCCGGTGGCACGGTGCTGAAGAAACCCGAAAAGGTCTTCTGGGGCGGCTATTCCGGCTATTTCGCCGATCCCGACGGCCATGTCTGGGAGATCGCCACCAACCCCTTCTGGCCGCTGGCCGAGGATGGCAGCCTGACCCTGCCGGCCTGACGCCGCAGGGGTCCGGGTGCCCCCTTTGCGCTTTGGCGCGGAATGCGGCAGGCTGCGCGTCAGTTGAGGGAAACCAGCATGGAATGGCAGGCCGAGGGCACGGTCATCGCGCGCCGCGCGCATGGCGAGAACTCCGTCATCATCGAGGTGATGACGGTGGAATTCGGCCGCCATGCCGGGCTGGTGCCGGGAGGCGCCTCGCAGAAGCGGGCGGCGCTGCTGCAACCGGGCAACCGGCTGTCGCTGCGCTGGCGGGCGCGGCTGGATGACCAGTTGGGCACCTTCACCGCCGAACCCCTGCGCGCCCGTCCGGGGCTGATGGCCGATCCGCTGGCGCTGGCCGGGCTCAATGCCGTCTGCGCCATGCTGGCTTTCGCCCTGCCCGAGCGCGACCCACATCCCGGTCTGATGCTGGCGAGTGATGCGCTGCTCGACCGGATGGATGCGGGAGAGGACTGGGCGGAAGACTATCTGCGATGGGAAATGCAATTGCTCGACGAGATGGGTTTCGGCCTCGATCTCGGCGATTGCGCGGTGACTGGAGCGCGGGAGGGGCTGGCCTATGTCAGTCCGCGTTCGGGTCGGGCCGTCAGTCGGGCCGGGGCAGGGGAATGGGCCGACCGGCTGCTGCCTCTGCCGGCGATCCTTGGCGGGGCCGGGGACAATCGTGGCCGCGGCATCGCCGAGGGGCTGGCCATCACCGGGCATTTTCTGGATGCCCGGCTGGCGCGGGAGCTGGTGGGAAAGCCGCTGCCAGCCGCGCGGGGGCGGCTGGTGCGGCGTCTCACTGGGTCCTGAAGCGCGGGCCTCAGCCTTCCGGGGTATGCGGCGCGTAGACCAGTTCCGGGCCGCTGCCGATCACGGTCAGCCGGCCGCCTTCGAAGCGGGCGGCCGTCGCCCCCTCGATCGCCGCGAAATAGGCGGTCTCCTGCGGCATGCGGTCGCCGATGCAGGCCATCCGCGTCGAGACGACCGGCCCGGCGATGGCCAGCTCCGGAAGCGTGCCCGCCTGTGCCGCGCTGTAGCGGTTGCAGAAGCCGGCACCGCTGATCCGATCAGCCTCGAGCAGCAGGGTGACATGGGCGGATTCGACATCCTGCCCACCCATGCTGACCAGCTGGTAATCACCAAGCGGCACCGCAGAACCGCCGCCGCCCGTTGCTGCCGGCTCACAAGCCGCCAGCAGCAGCGGCGTCAGCGCCAGTGCGGCGATTTTCCCCAGCCCGCGCATCAGAGCGGCCGACCAGGTTCGAATTGCATGTAGGTCGGTCCCTTCACCAGCAGCACCCCGCCCTGATAGTCGGCGCTGGTGGCGCTGCGAACGGCCTCGAAGAAGCGTTGTTCCTGCCGGGCTTCGCCGCAGGGCGCGCTGGTCGGCACGAAATTCGTCACCTGAATGGCCGGCAGGGCGGCGGCATTGGTGGCGGTGAAGCTGTTGCAGGGGCCGCTGCCGAGGATCTGGTTGCCGGTGAAACGGACAGCCATGTTGCGCTCGGGCACGGCATCATGGCCGATGCCGACGAGGTAATAGCTTTCCAGCGGCACGTTGCCGGTGACGCCGTTCGCGGACGGCACCGGTTCGCAGGCGGCAAGGGCGGTGAGGGCGGCAAGCAGGGTGGCGGTGGGGCGGATCATGGCAGTGTCCTCGTGAAGCTGAACTTTTGTGTGTCAGCAACGTCTTACACGGGATTATCGTTCCTTGCACGCCCCTACATGCGTCCCTTAATACGGGCCTGAGCGCTTGTCCGACCCTTTGTCACCCCAGAAGCCGGCGCGCGATCACCTGCGCCTGAATCTCGGCGGCGCCCTCGAAGATGTTCAGGATGCGGGCATCACACAGCACCCGGCTGATCTGATATTCCAGCGCGAATCCGTTACCCCCATGAATTTGCAAGGCATTGTCGGCGCTGGCCCAGGCAATCCGGGCGCCCAGCAGCTTCGCCATCCCGGCCTCGAGATCGCAGCGATGGCCGTGGTCCTTTTCCCAGGCACTGAAATAGGTCAGCTGCCGGGCGATCATGATCTCGACCACCATCATCGCCAGCTTGTCGGCGACGCGGGAGAAATGGATCAGCGACTTGCCGAACTGCTTGCGGTCCAGCGCATATTGCAGGCCAAGCTCCAGCGCGTTCTGCGCCACGCCGATGGCGCGGGCGGCGGTCTGGATTCGGGCGCTTTCGAAGGTCTGCATCAGTTGCTTGAAGCCCTGGCCGGTGACTCCACCCAGAAGGTTCTCGCCCTTGACCTCGAAACCGTCGAAGCCAAGCTCGTATTCCTTCATCCCGCGATAGCCCAGAACCTCGATCTCGCCGCCGGTCATGCCGGGGGTCGGGAACGGATCCTCGGCGGTGCCGGGGGTCTTTTCGGCGATGAACATCGACAAGCCGCGGTAATCGTCGGTCGCGGGATCGGTGCGCGCCAGAAGCGTCATCACATGGGTGCGGGCGGCATGGGTGATCCAGGTCTTGTTGCCGGTGATCTTCCAGTCCAGCCCGTCCTTGACCGCGCGGGTGCGCAGGCTGCCCAGGTCGCTGCCGGTATTCGGCTCTGTGAAGACAGCGGTGGGCAGGATCTCGCCGCTGGCCAGTTTCGGCAGCCAGTGTTCCTTCTGCTCGTCCGTGCCGCCGCCGAGGATCAGTTCCGCCGCGATCTCGCTGCGGGTGCCAAGCGAACCGACGCCGATATAGCCGCGCGACAGTTCCTCGCTGACCACCACCATCGCCGCCTTGGACATGCCGAGACCGCCGAGTTCTTCCGGAATGGTCAGCCCGAAGACGCCCAGTTCGGCCAGTTCGTCGATGATCTCGATCGGGATCAGCTCGTCCCGCAGGTGCCAGCCATGGGCATGGGGCACGACCTTGTCGTCGGCCCAACGGCGGAACTGGTCGCGGATCATCTCCAGATCCTCGTCCAGCCCGGTGGCGCCGAATGTGGCGCTGCCGCGATTGTCGGCGATCAACTCGGCCAGACGGGCGCGGGCGGCGGGGGTGTTGCCTGCCATCAGCGCGCGGGCAGCCTCGGACGGTTGCCACTCGATTCCCAGGTCCGACAGACGGGCGAACTCGTTCTGGCTCATCAGGATGCCGCCGGCGATCTGGCTCAGATACTCGCCAAAGCCGATTTGCAGGATCAGCCGCTCGATCTCGCCATCGACACGGGTCGACCAGGCCGACAGTTGCTTCAGAGCCTCGACATAGGTGGCCAGCCAGGACAGGGCGTGCGCTGCATGCTGGTTCTGTTCCAGAAGCGCCGCATCGACCTTGCCGCCGGGGGCCACGATGTCGCGCAGCGCCGCCGTGGCGCGGGCTTGCAGATCATCCAGTTCGGGCAGGATCGCTTCGGGTGTCTGGGCCATGTCTTTCATCGAATCCTCGCATTGCGGCGTTGCAGCATCCCTAGGCGTTTTGCAGTTGCAGCGCAACTATAATGCGCAAGTGACGATGCGAACGAATGAAAGTGTCGCGCCGATCCGGCGCGTGTCACCCGCAATCCGGACGCCCGAACCAAAGATTGCAGAATCTGCAAACCGACTTCCCTTCGCCCAAAGCTCCGGCTAGCGTGCGCGCATGTTCGGGTTGGAAATCTGGCAGTTCTGGGCGGCCATGGGCATCACGCTGTTCGCGGGCTTCGTGAAGGGCGCGGTGGGCTTTGCCATGCCGATGATCATGATGTCGGCCTTCGGCTCGATCCTGCCCGCGACCACGGCGCTGGCGGCGCTGATCCTGCCGACGCTGATCACCAATATCCAGCAGGCCTTCCGGCAGGGACGCGGCGAGATGATCGCCTCGGTCAGGCGGTTCCGGCTGCATATCGCCATGGTGGTGATCTTCATCGCCGTCTCGGCCGGCTTCGCCAAGATGATCCCGCAGGCGGTGATGTATATCCTGCTGGGCCTGCCGATCATGCTCTATGCTCTGTGGCAGCTGTCCGGGCGGTCGCTGACGATCCCGATCCATCACCGCAGCCGGGTCGAGGCGATCACCGGCATCATCGGCGGGCTCTATGGCGGCATCTCGGGCATCTGGGGTCCGCCGCTGATCGTCTATCTTTTGTCCATCGGCGTCGACAAGCGCGAGCAGGTGCGGGTGCAGGGCATCGTCTTCCTGATCGGGGCGGTGACGCTGTTGGTGGCGCATCTGTTTTCCGGTGTGCTGAACGCGCAGACGCTGCCCTTCTCGCTGATCCTTTGTATTCCCGCCGTGATCGGGATGCAGCTTGGCTTTGCCTTGCAGGACCGGCTGGATGTGGTGCAGTTTCGGCGCTGGACCCAGATCCTGCTGGTAATCAGCGGGGCCAATCTGGTCCGCCGCGCCTTTGAACTCTGGAGTTGAGATGACCGACGCCGCCCAACTGACCGCCCGCCTGATCCAATGCCCCTCGGTGACGCCCGAGGAGGGCGGCGCGCTGGTGCTGCTGGGTGATCTGCTGGAAAGGGCCGGGTTCGAGGTGACGCGCGTCGATCGCAACGGCACGCCGAACCTTTTCGCCCGCTGGGGCGAGAAGGGCGCGAAGACCTTCGGCTTCAACGGCCATACCGATGTGGTGCCGCCCGGCCCGCTGGGGTCCTGGACCCATCCGCCCTTCAGCGGTCATCTCGAGGATGGGGTGATCTGGGGCCGGGGCGCAACCGATATGAAATCCGGCGTCGCGGCCTTTGTCGCCGCTGCCATTGATTTCGTCACCGAGACCCCGCCCGATGGCGCGGTGATCCTGACCGTCACCGGCGACGAGGAAGGCCCCAGCCGCGACGGCACCATCGCACTCTTGGACTGGATGGCCCAGAATGGCGAGCGGATGGATGTCTGCGTCGTGGGCGAGCCGTCGAACCCCAACACCTTCGGCGAGATGATGAAGATCGGCCGCCGGGGCAGCATGAATGTCCTCATCACCGCCAAGGGGGTGCAGGGCCATGCCGCCTATCCGCACCGGGCGAAGAACCCGCTGCATGCGCTGACCCGCTATCTGAACGACCTCATCGCCACGCCACTGGACGAGGGGACCGAGCATTTCGACCAGAGCGGCTTGCAGATCGTCACCATCGACACCGGCAACCCGGCCACCAATGTCATCCCCGAGAAGGCCGAGGCGGTGGTGAACATCCGCTTCAACGACGCCCACAGCTCGGCCTCGCTGACCAAGGACCTGACCGAGCGTGCGGCCAGGGTCAGTGCCGAGACCGGGGTGGACCTTGCACTTGACGTCCATGTCTCGGGCGAAAGCTTCCTGACCCAGCCCGGCCCCTTCGTCGATCTGGTGCGCGGCGTTGTGCGCGACGAGACCGGCATCGACCCGGTGCTGTCCACCTCGGGCGGCACCTCGGATGCGCGCTTCGTCAAGGATCACTGCCCGGTGGTCGAGTTCGGGCTGGTCGGCCTTTACATGCATCAGGTGGACGAGCGCGTGCCGGCGCAGCAGGTGAATGACCTGAAGCGCGTCTACCAGAAGATGCTTGAGCGGTATTTCGCATGAAGATCGAGGTCACTGACGATCTGGACGCCTGCCTTGCCGTGCGCATGGCGGTCTTCGTGGCGGAACAGGGCTATTCCGAGGCCGAGGAACTGGACGGGCAGGACGATCACGCCATCCAGATCCTTGCGCACGACGGTGACCGCCCGGTCGGCACGGCACGGGTCTTTGCAGAAGGAGCGACTGGCAAGATCGGCCGGGTCTGCGTCCTGCCCGAGATGCGCGGCACCGGCCTTGGGGCCGATCTGGTCCGCGCCGCGCTGGAGGTGCTGCGCGCGCAGCCCGGCATCCGCCGCGCGAAGCTGAGTGCGCAGGTCCGGGCGATGGGTTTCTATGAGAAGCTGGGCTTCGTGGGGCAGGGGGCCGACTATGACGATGGCGGCGTGCCGCATCGGGACATGGTTCTGGACTTGTAGGCCAGTCCCGCATTTTGCCGCTGTGCGCCGCACGGCGCCGTGCTAACAGTCGGACATGGCACAGATCCCCTCGAAACAGCAGATCCTCGACTGGGTGGCGGACCACCCGGACGCAAATTCCAAGCGCGACATCGCCAAGGCCTTCAACATCAAGGGCGCCGAACGCATCGAGCTGAAGCGCCTGCTGAAGGAACTCGAGGCCGAGGGCCATCTGGAACGCCGCCGCCGGCATTATCAGGACACGCATCAGCTGCCCCCGGTCACGGTGGTGCGGCTGGAGTCACCGGACGGAAATGGCGATCTCTGGGCGCGGCCGCTGGAATGGCAGGGCGAGGGGCCGGAACCGCGCATCCTCTACAAGCCGCGCGAGGCCGACAACGCGCTGGGGCCGGGCGACCGAATCCTTGCGCGACTGATCGAGGTACAGGGCGAGGATTACCAGTATGACGCAAGGCTGATCCGCAAGATCACCCTCGCGCCGCAGAAGATCGTCGGCATCTTCCGCAAGGAAGCCGAGGGCGGCCGCATCGTCCCGATCGACAAGGGGCAGGACCGCGAATGGCGGGTGCGCCCCGACGCCACCCATGGCGCGCAGCCGGGTGAGCTGGTCGAGGCCGAGCAGGTCGGCCCGAAGAACCGCCTTGGCTTGCCCTATGCGCGTGTGACCGAGCGGCTTGGCGATCCCTCCGCCCCGCGCGCCGTCAGCCTGATCGCGATCCATCAGCACGGCATTCCCGACGATTTCCCCGAACAGGTGCTGGCCGAGGCCGAGGCCGCCAAGCCCGCCACGATGAAGGGCCGCGAGGATCTGCGCCCGCTGCCTCTGGTCACCATCGACCCCGCCGATGCCCGCGACCATGACGATGCCGTGGCCGCTGTGATCGAGGCTGACGGCGGCGCGACCATCTGGGTCGCCATCGCCGATGTCGCCCATTACGTCCGCAATGGCACCGCGCTGGACCGCGAGGCGTGGAAGCGCGGCAACTCGACCTATTTCCCCGACCGGGTGGTGCCGATGCTGCCCGATGCGCTGTCGGGCGATCTCTGCTCGCTGCACGAGGGCGTGGACCGGGCGGTGATCGCGGTCAGGATGCGGCTCGATGCACAGGGCAACAAGGTCTCGCACAGCTTCCATCGCGGGCTGATGAACAGTCGCGCCAGCCTCGCCTATGAACAGGCTCAGGCGGCGGCGGATGGCAATGCCGATGACCAGACCGCGCCCTTGGTGGACGAGGTCATCAAGCCGCTCTGGCACGCCTACGACCTGCTGAAACAGGCCCGCGCGCGGCGTCAGCCGCTGGATCTGGACCTGCCCGAACGCCGGATCGAGCTGACCCCGGACGGGCGGGTGAAGTCGGTGAATTTCCGCGACCGCTTCGACGCACACCGGCTGATCGAGGAATTCATGGTGCTGGCCAATGTCGCCGCCGCCGAGGAACTGACCCGCCGCCAGCGTCCGCTGCTGTTCCGGGTCCACGAGGAACCGACGCTGGAAAAGATCGACGCCCTGCGCGAAGTGGCGCAGGCGTCCGGCTTCACGCTCGCCAAGGGGCAGGTGCTGCACACCCATCACCTGAACCGGCTTCTGGCGCAATCCGAGGGCACGGATTTCGACGAGCTGATCAACATCACCACCCTGCGCTCGATGACGCAGGCCTATTACCATCCCGAGAATTTCGGCCATTTCGGTCTGGCGCTGAAAAGCTATGCCCATTTCACCAGCCCGATCCGCCGCTATTCCGATCTGGTCGTCCACCGGGCGCTGATCACCGCGCATGGCTGGGGCAAGGACGGGCTCAGCGATGCCGAGATCGAGCGTCTGCCCGAAACCGCCACCCATATCAGCGAGACCGAGCGCCGCTCGATGGCGGCCGAGCGCGACACCACCGACCGCTATCTCGCCGCCTTCCTGGCCGAGCGTGTGGGGTCCGAGATGACGGGCCGCATCAACGGCATCCAGCGCTTCGGTGCCTTCATCCGGCTGGACGAGACCGGGGCCGACGGGCTCTTGCCGATCCGCGAGATCGGCAATGAATATTTCCACTATGATCCCGATGCGCAGATGCTGATCGGCTCGGAAACCGGGATCGAGATCGGCATCGGCCAGCGCGTCACCGTGCGGCTGACCGAGGCGGTGCCGACGACCGGCGGGCTGACGCTGGAACTGGTGGAACTGGAAGGCCGCAGCCTGTCGCAGGGCCCCCGCAAGGGCGGCAAGCGTGGCCGGCCCTTGCGGAGGAAGCCCACGCAGGCGCGGCTGTCCGAGGTCAAGCGCGCGGCCAAGCGCAAGCGCAAGCGCCCCTGATCCGGGGCGCTTGGCAGTTCGGTCAGGCGCTCAGCCGCCGGGCATAATCGTCGCGCAGTTTGACCCAGCCCGACCAGAACGAGGCCGGAGGCTGACCCGAGGCCTCGGCCACCAGAATATCCAGATGCATGTGCCAGCCAGAGGCGGTCATGGTCCGGTCGCGCGGATCGTCCAGCCCGCGATGGGTCAGGGTCAGCAGCACCCGGTCGCCCCGTTCCTGCAGCTCGAAGGTCACGTCGCCCTTGCCCCAGCCGATGGTCAGCAGCCGCGGCGGGTAGATGGCGATGACCCGGCTGTCCATCCGCTGTTCTTCGGCAAAGCCCTCGGGCCGCCGGTCGCCGCCATGGCTCAGCTCGTCATTGCGCCAGACCAGTTCCAGCGTGGCACCGGCCACCGGCGCCATCTCGCCCGCCGCCAGCCATTTGCTGCGCAACTTGCTGTCGGTCAGATAGCGCCAGATCCGCTCGGCCGGCCCGGGCAGCCAGCGGCGGATCACAAGGGTCGAGCCGCCTTCCATCACGGCATGATCGTCGATTTGATCGGTCTGCATCACTCTGTCTCCGTCTTGGGGGTAAGGGGATGTGCGGGCGCTTGGGCCGCATCTTGGTCGGTCAGCAGCTTTTCCAGCCCGTCGAGCCGCTCGGTCCAGAACCGCTGATAGAAGGCAAGCTCGTCCATCGCCCGCTTCAGCGGTGCGGGTTCCAGATAGCACAGATGCGTGCGCCACTGGATCTCGCGGCGGATCAGCCCGGCCTGTTCCAGCACCTTGATATGTTTCGAGGCTGCGGCCAGCGTCATCGGATGGGGCGCTGCCAACTCGCTGACCGTGCGCGGCGCATGGGCCAGATCGCGCAGCATGGCGCGGCGGGTATCGTCGCTGAGGGCTTGGAAGATCTCGTTCAACGCGCAATTCTCGTTATACCATATGGCATAATTAATACAGATCCCCGAATCAATCAACCGATTCGTTGACTGACTATGCCCGCCTCCCCGGCAGAACTGGTCAAGAATCGGGCAAAATGGCAGATCGCTGCCAATCTGCGCGCCGCACGCTCTTTCCCACAGATTTGTCATCTAGTTGTCGTGGATGTTCTGCTACCTTTGGTTGAGACGACCGCGCTGATTCTTGGGAGGGGATGACCGGTCGCTCGTTACCGCGAGGCTTTTTCAATCCTTTAAGTCCTTCCAGCCGGGTGCTGTCGTATCTCGCAGGTCCCCCGACCGCTGTTCCGTTGCTGCCGGAACTTCGGAATGTCTTCTTTTTGAACGAGGCTGCCATGACCAAACATCTCAGAGACGATATGACCGAGCGCGGCTGGCGCTTGAGCGGAATCGCCGGTTTGCAGGACCTCCGCGAGGGTTCGAAAGCGGTGCAGGCACCGCAGGCCGATCCTGCCCCCACCGCGCGATTGAGCAGGTCTGCCCCCTCAGATCAGCACGCCGAATTCGATCTGATGGACAACGTCCCGGTCTGACCCGCATTTCCGCGCCGATCACCCCCTCGACAAGCGCATCGCGCTGACACACTCTGCCGTCATGCGCCTAGAATCCTGCGAGATCTTCATCGTCGGCACGCCGCCCCCGGGCTGGGGCGGCCGCTATTTCACCCTTGTCCGGCTGACCACCGAAAGCGGGTTGCAGGGCTGGGGCGAGGTCTATGCCGCCTCGGTCGGCCCGGTGGCGATGCGCGCGGTGATCGAGGATGTCTTTGCCCGCCACATGCAGGGCGAGAATCCCGAGAATGTCGAGCTGATGTTCCGCCGCGCCTATTCCGCCGGCTTCACTCAGAGGCCCGACCTGACGGTGATGGGCGCGTTTTCCGGGCTGGAGATCGCCTGCTGGGACATTCTGGGCAAGGCGCGCGGTCGTCCGGTCCATGCGCTGCTGGGCGGCAAGGTCAACGATCGGCTGCGCAGCTATTCCTATATCTATCCCGGCCCGCGCGACCAGACCCCGGCCTTCTGGGCCGATCCCGAGGCCCATGCCCGCCGGGCGCTGGCCATGGTCGATCAGGGCTTTACCGCGCTGAAATTCGACCCTGCCGGCCCCTATACGATCCGCGGCGGCCATCAGCCGGCCCTTGCCGATATTGATCGTTCCGTTGCCTTCTGCTCCGCCATCCGCGAGGCCGTGGGCGACCACGCCGATATCCTCTTTGGCACGCATGGCCAGTTCACCCCCTCGGGCGCGATCCGCCTGGCCAAGGCGCTGGAGCCGCTGCGCCCCCTGTGGTTCGAGGAACCCGTGCCGCCCGATGACGTGCCGGCCATGGCGCAGGTGGCGCGCGCAACCTCGATCCCCGTGGCCACGGGCGAGCGGCTGACAACCCGTTGGGAATTCGCACCCCTTCTGCGCGCCGGTGCGGCGGGGATCCTGCAACCGGCCCTAGGGCGTTCGGGCGGGATCTGGGAAACCCGCAAGATCGCCGCCGCCGCCGAAATCTATGGCGTCCAGATCGCGCCGCATCTCTATTGCGGGCCGGTCGAATGGGCGGCCAGCGTGCAACTGGGCGCGGCGATCCCGAATCTGCTGATGATCGAGACCATCGAGACCGGCGGCGATTTCCACCGCAGGTTGATCGGCGATGCCCTGCCGTGGAAGGACGGCTTCATCGAGGTGCCCGACACGCCGGGCCTCGGAATCGAGATCGACATGGATGTGGTGATTGCCCATGCCTATCATGGCGACGCCTTGCACCTGCAGATGCAGGAAGCCCCGCCCGATCCGCGCGGCGCTGCGCCCTTTGGCGGCGGGGCGCCGAGGGACGGCGAGGCGTAACCCCCGCCGCCTGATGGTCTGATCAGATCCCGGCGTCGATGATCGCGCGCGCCAGAACCGGCACCGTGTCGCTGTTCAGCCCGGCGATGTTCAGCCGCGAATCGCCGACCATGTAGATCGCCGCATCGGATTTCAGCTTCGCCACCTGTTCGGGCGTCGCCCCAAGCCGTGAGAACATCCCGCGATGGTGCTGGATGAAGTCGAAACGGTCGCTGCCCGACAGGTCGCGCAGTTCGGACGCCAGCTGCGTGCGCAGGCCCAGCATGGTGTTGCGCACCTCTTCCAGCTCGGCCTTCCACTCGGCGGTCAGGCCCGCATCGGTCAGGATGGTCGAGACGATCCGCGCCCCGTGATCCGGCGGGAACGAGAAGTTCTGCCGGTTCAGGAAGGCCATCGCGCCCTGCGACAGATCACGCGCCGCCGTGCTGTCGCCAAGCGCCATCAGGATGCCGGTGCGTTCGCGGTAGATGCCGAAATTCTTGCTGCACGAGGCCGCGATCAGCACCTCGGGCAGACGCCCCGCCAAAAGCCGCGTGGCCGCCGCATCTTCCTCGAGCCCGTCACCAAAGCCCTGATAGGCCAGATCGATCAACGGGATCGCGCCGGATTTTTCCAGGATCGCCGAGACCTCTTCCCACTGGTCCAGCGTCAGGTTGGCGCCGGTCGGGTTGTGGCAGCAGCCATGCAGCAGCACCAAGTCGCCCTTTTTCGCCTTGGCGATATCGGCCTTCATGCCCTCGAAATCGACCCCGCGCGTGGCGCCGTCGAAGTAGCGGTATTCGACGAAGGGCACGCCCATGAATTTCATGATCGACAGATGGTTCGGCCAGGTCGGGTCCGAGACATAGACCGTGACATCCGGGTTCGCCATCCGCGCCAGTTCGAGCGCCTGCCGGATCGCGCCGGTGCCGCCGACCGAGGCGACGCTGGCCAGCCGGTCCGTCGGAACCGACCCGAGCACCATGCCCGCCAGCGCGTTGCGATAATCCGCCTCGCCCGCCAGCCCGGTATAGGCCTTGCTGATCTGGCTGTCCCAGATGCGCTTCTCGGCCTCTTTCACCGCGCGCATGACCGGGGTTACGCCTTCGGGGTTCTTGTAGACCCCCACGCCCAGATCGATCTTGCCCTGGCGGGTATCGGCCTTGAATTCCTCGATCAGCATCAGGATCTTGTCGGGGGCTTGGGGTTTCAGGTTGGACAGCATCGCTCAGGCGTCTCCGGTTGCGATTTTCAGGTCTGGAAAGCTGCCCCATTCGGTCCAGCTTCCGTCGTAAAGCGAGTGGTTGCGGTGGCCGATCCGCTCCAGCGCGAGGCTCAGCGTGGCGGCGGTCAGGCCCGATCCGCAGGTGGTGATGGCGGGTCGCGACAGATCGATCCCGGCTGCCTCGAAGACGGCGCGCAAGGCCTCGGGCTCTTTCATGGTGCCGTCTGCGTTGTACAGCTGGCCGAAGGGCAGGTTCTTCGAGCCGGGGATATGGCCCGAGCGCAGGCCGGGTCGGGGTTCCGCCGCCTCGCCGCGAAAGCGTTGGGCGCTGCGGGCATCGATGATCTCGTGATCGCCGAGCTTCGAGGCAGCCGCCACCTGCGTCACGTCGCGCACCAGCCCGGCCTGCCGCTGCACGGTGATGTGACGGTCGCGCAGCATCGGCGGCAGATCCTCGATCTCGCGGCCCTCGGCCTGCCATTTGGCCAGTCCACCATCCAGCACCGCCACATCGGTCTTGCCCATCAGCCGGAAGGTCCACCAGACCCGGGCGGCACTGTGCAGGTCGGAATTGTCATAGACCACCACCTGATGGCCGTCGCCGATGCCCATGGCGCGCATCCGGCTGACGAACAGCTCGACCGGCGGGGCCATATGCGGCAGGGTGCTGCGCTTGTCGGAAATCGCGTCGATGTCGAAGAATCGCGCATTCGGGATATGCGCGGCATTGTATTCGGCCTTGGCGTCGCGGCCGGTCGCGGCCATGTGCGAGCTGGCGTCGATGATGCGCAGATCGGGGTCGTTCAGGTGATCCGCCAGCCAGCCGGTGGACACGAGCGTCTTCGGGTCGTCCTGCATTCTTCCCTCCTTCATGGCGCACCCATCCGCTTTAACCGCCGCAGGGTAACGCTGCAATGCCAGCTTGCGCAGCGAGTTGCGACGGATAGACTTTCCGCCGGTCAAGGAGGAGAGTCCCATGCACCAGATCGGCCTGATCCTCGCGCTGATGATCGCGCTGCTGCACATCTGGATTCTGGTGATGGAGATGTTCCGGTGGGAACATCCCCGAACCCGCAAGGTCTTCGGCACCACGCCCGAGGTCGCGGCGCTGACCAAGAAGATGGCTGCCAATCAGGGGCTTTATAACGGCTTTCTGGCGACGGGGATCCTGTGGGGCTATCTGCGCCCGGATGACGGGATCATCCTGTTCTTCCTCGGCTGCATCGCCGTCGCCGGGAGCTATGGCGGCATCACCGTGAAACCGCGCATCGCCATGGTGCAGACGCTGCCGGCGGTGATCGTGATGGCGATGATCTGGCTAGGCTGAGGGTCAGCTGTTCTGCTTCAGCAACCGCTGCTTCTGGCGGCCCCAGTCGCGCTTGGCGCTGGTTTCACGCTTGTCGGCGACCTTCTTGCCCTTGGCGACGCCGATCTTCAGCTTCACCTTGCCGCGGTCGTTGAAATACATGACCAGCGGCACCAGCGTCATGCCCTCGCGCCCGATCGCCTGCCAGAGGCGCGACAATTCGCGCTTGCTGACCAGCAGTTTGCGGCGGCGGCGTTCGTCATGGCCGAAGACCCCGGCATTGGTCAGCGCCGAGATATAGCCGTTGATCAGCCACAGCTCGCCATCTTCCACATTGGCATAGCTTTCGGCGATGTTCGTCTGCCCGGTGCGCAGAGATTTCACCTCGGACCCGGTCAGCACGATGCCGACCTCGAGATCGCTCTCGATGAAATAGTCAAAGCGCGCCCGCCGGTTCTCGGCGACCACCTTGTAGTTCTTGTTTTCCGGTTCCTTGGCCATGCCGGTCAGATATGCGTCGCAGCGGCGTCTGTAAAGGCTGGCCGGATGGCGGCGCAGGGTGCGAGGGGCTCCGCTTTCTCAGCCCATCTCGCGGCGGGCCTCCATGCACAGCCGCCCGTCGGGTCCCGCCACCCACATCTCGTCCCCCGCGCGGCAGAAGCGCGCGGGCTCGACATCCATCAGCGCCGAGGTGCCGCGAAAGCTGAACCCCGCCATCCCCGGCCCGGCCATCAGCATCAGGTTCTGCGCCAGCAGCGGGCCATGAACGACCAGCCCGGCATAGCCTTCGACCCCGGTGGCGTAATCCCGGTCATAGTGGATGCGGTGGCCATTCAGCGTCAGCGCGGAATAGCGGAACAGCTCGACCGTGGAAAAGCGCCGCTCGACCGTCTCGTCAGCCTCAACCGGCGCGGGCTTCGGCTCGGCGGGTGCGCCGTCCACTGCCTCGGGGCGATAGACCAGGTCCTGTTCCTCGGTGACGCAGAGTCTGCCGTTCTGGATGATCTCGTTCCGCAGGGTGACAAAGGCCAGCGGCCCGCTGCGCCCCTGCTTCTCGGAGGTCTTCAAAAGCGTCGAGTGCTTCTCGGCCGGCACGCCCGCATGAAGATCGGCATGGAAGTGCAGCCGCCCGCCCGCCCACATCCGCCGGGGCAGGCCGAAATCCGGGATCAGACCGTCACCGCCCACCGCTGGATGACCATCCCGCCCCAGTTGCGGCTGCGGCTGCGGCTGCCAGAAATAGACGTGATGGGCGAAGGGCGGCAGCGCCTGGCCCGCGCGCCAGTCGATGCCAAGGGTGGCGGCCAGCGCCTCCATGCGCGCCGGGTCCATCGGATCGGTCAGGGAGATTGATTTCGTCATGCCGGGCAGGCTAGGCCAGAGCAGGCGCAGGGAAAAGGGGGCAAGGGTGCTGATCCAGATCGCCTTGGGGGCAGTGCTTTTGATGCTCAGCACGGTCATCGCGGGGGCCACGGCGCTGGCGATGCTGGGCTTTTTCCGCCGTCGGTCCGACTGGCTGGCGCGCGAGCCGCATGATCCGAAGCTGGTGGCGGCGCTGATGCTGGCCTCGCTCTGGGTGCTTCTGATCGTGACGCTCGGCGTCTGGGGCTGGGCGCTGACCTTCCATCTGCTCGGCATCTTTGCCAGTCTCGAGGAGGCGCTGTATTTCTCGCTGGTGGTGTTCACCACGCTGGGGTTCGGCGATGTGCTTCTGCCGCAGCAGTGGCGGCTTCTGGGCGGCCTAATGGCGGTGAACGGGCTTTTGAACATGGGCATGCTGACCGCCGTGATGATCGAGACGCTGCGCAGCATCCGCGCGCGGCAGAAGGGAGACTGGGAATGACCGAACGCAATGAGGTGGTGAACCTTGCCGAGAAGCTGGCCGGCTTCGAGGACCAGTGGAGCCCCAAGATCGTCGCCGCCTTCAATGGCCATGACGTGATGGTGGTGAAGGTCGAGGGCGAGTTCACCTGGCACGAGCACGCCGAGACCGACGACTTCTTCCTCGTGCTCAAGGGCCGGCTGGTGATCGACCTGCCCGAGGGTGCTTCGGTCACGCTGGCACCGGGCGAGATCTTCGTCGTGCCGCGCGGGGTGCAGCACCGGCCCCGCGCCGAGGAGGAAACCCATCTCTTGCTGATCGAGCCCGCCGGCACGCCGAATACCGGCGACCCCGCCACCGCCGCCCCCAAGGATCGCATATGAGGCCCGGCCCCCGGAACCTGATCACCGATGTCGCCGGTCTCAGGGTCGGCAATGCCACTGACGCCGGCTTGCGCTCGGGCGTGACGGTGCTGACCGCCGATGCGCCCTTTGCCGCTGCCGTGCAGGTCATGGGCGGCGCCCCCGGCACGCGCGAAACCGACCTGCTGGCCCCCGACAAGATGGTGCAGGCGGTGGATGCGCTGGTTCTCTCGGGCGGCAGCGCCTTTGGCCTTGCCGCCTGCGACGGGGTGATGGCGGGCCTGCGTGCGGCGGGACGCGGCTTCGAGGTCGGCCCGGTCCGCGTGCCCATCGTGCCCGGCGCCATCGTTTTCGACCTGTTGAATGGCGGCGACAAGGAGTGGCGCAGCAATCCCTATCCGGCCCTGGGCGAGGCGGCGTTCAGCGCGGCCTCGGACAGCTTTGCCATCGGCAGTCATGGCGCGGGAACCGGGGCGATGACGGGGCTGCTGAAGGGCGGACTCGGCTCGGCCTCGGCGGTGCTCGACTCGGGTTACACGGTTGGCGCGCTGGTGGTGGTGAATGCCCTCGGCTCGGCCACGGTGGGCGAAGGCCCGCAATTCTGGGCCGCGCCATGGGAACTCGGGGATGAGTTCGGCGGGTTGGGGCTGCCCCCGGATTTTCCGGCGGCGCAGGAACCCGCGCCGGGCAAGAGGCTGGGCGAGGCCACGACCATCGCCATCCTCGCCACCAATGCGGCGCTGGACAAGCCCGCGCTGCAGCGCATGGCGACGGCCGCGCATGATGGCATGGCCCGCGCGCTGGTGCCCAGCCACACGCCATTTGACGGCGATCTGATCTTTGCCGCTTCGACCGGGGCAAAGCCGCTAGCCGATCCGGCGGCCGACCCGTTCCTTCTGGGTCATGCGGCAGCCTCGGTTCTGGCCCGGGCCATCGCGCGCGGAGTCTACGCGGCCGAGCGAGCGGCGGGCGATCTGCAACCCTGCTGGCGCCAGCGATTCGGCTGAAGCAGCCACGAGAAAGGGCGGGACCATACGGCCCCGCCCCCGAGAGATCGCCAAGAGGGATAGCTTAGCGATAGATGTAAACGATCTTGCGGTCGTCCGGGTTCACCAGAACCGTCTGGCCGTTGATGTTCACATAGCGATAGTCGGCTTGATCGGGAACCTCGTAGAGGGTCACAGTCTCGGGAACACCCGCGCCGACGACAACTTCGCCATCCAGCACCACGGCTTCCTGCGGGTTCGCGACCACGTAGGTCTGAACCGCCGGGTCCGGGTCAGGCAGGCTGGCCGCAACGCCGCCCGCCGCCGCGCCGACGACCGCACCAAGCGGACCGGCGACCAGCGCGCCCATGGCTGCACCGGTGGCGCCGCCGACGGCCTGGTCCTGCCCGCTCGGCTCTTCGATGACCGGGGCTTCGATCACCGTGACGCCGATGGCCTGACGGTTCGGGTAGAGCGGCTGGAACTCTTCGCCGACCTTGGCGGCCAGATAGTCGCCATAGGCCCAGCCCGTCTGCTCGCCATGGGTGACTTCGCACCAGTTGGCGCTTTCGATGCACCCATTGACGGTGACTTCCTCGCCGCCGGGGATGACGCCCGAAACCGCGTGCTGGACGCCGGGGCCAGACCGCATGTTCAGATCGGTGCCGGCGGTTGCCATGGTCTGGGCAAAAGCCGCACCCGACAGCGTCAGGGCAGCAAGGGTGGTGGCGGTAAACAGCTTACGCATGGATAACTCCTCTACTGACTGTGGACCCGACTGCTCTCGGATCGTCGGGGCACCAACGGGCGGGCTTTCGCGGACGTTCCGGCACGTCCGTTCACGAAACCGTTTCCCGCGGTGATCACTATGCGCGCTTTGACAAGCTGCCCGCCGAGGATCATGGTGTCGCCGACGCATGAAAGGGCATCCCGATGAACAAGCACCTGACCGATCTGAAGACGCAGCTGAAGGACCCCTCGCTTCTGGAAACCCGCGCCTATCTGGCCGGCGAATGGGTCGATGCGAAGGATGGCAAGACCTTCCCGGTGATCAACCCGGCCCGGGGCGACGTGATTGCGGAGGTGGCCGATCTGAGCCGCGCCGAGGTCGCCCGCGCCATCGAGGCCGCCCATGCCGCGATGAAAGACTGGGCCGCCCGCCCCGCCAAGGAGCGCGCGAATATCCTGCGCAAGTGGTTCGACCTGATGATCGCCAATCAGGACGATCTGGGCCGCATCCTGACCGCCGAACAGGGCAAGCCGCTGGCCGAGGCCAAGGGCGAGATCGCCTATGGCGCCAGCTTCATCGAATGGTTCGGCGAGGAGGCCAAGCGCATCTACGGCGAAACCATCCCCGGCCACATGGCCGACAAGCGCCTGACCGTGATCCGCCAGCCTATCGGGGTTGCCTGCTCGATCACGCCGTGGAATTTCCCCAATGCCATGATCACCCGCAAATGCGGCCCGGCCCTTGCGGCGGGCTGCGGCTTCGTCGCCCGTCCGGCGGCGGAAACACCGCTCTCGGCGCTGGCGCTGGCGGTGCTGGGCGAACGTGCCGGCCTGCCCAGGGGCATCTTCAGCGTGGTCCCGTCCAGCCGCTCGTCCGAGATCGGCAAGGAGTTCTGCGAGAACCCGCTGGTGCGCAAGCTGACCTTCACCGGCTCGACCGAGGTTGGCCGCATCCTGCTGCGTCAGGCCGCCGATCAGGTGCTGAAATGCTCGATGGAACTGGGCGGCAATGCGCCCTTCATCGTCTTCGATGACGCCGATCTGGATGCCGCGGTCGAGGGCGCGATGGCGTCGAAATTCCGCAACAACGGCCAGACCTGCGTCTGTGCCAACCGCATCTATGTGCAGGCAGGGGTCTATGATGCCTTCGCGGCGAAGCTGGCGGCGGCGGTCGACAAGCTGCGCGTCGGCGACGGCATGGCCGAGGGCGTCACCACCGGCCCGCTGATCAACGAGGATGCGGTCGAGAAGATCGAGGAGCACATCAAGGATGTGGTCGATGGCGGCGGTAAGGTTGTCACCGGCGGCAAGCGCAAGGACGGGCTGTTCTTCGAGCCGACCGTGGTGACTGGCGTCACCGACGCGATGAAGGTCTCGACCGAGGAAACCTTTGGCCCGCTGGCGCCGCTCTTCCGCTTCGAGACCGAAGAGGAGGCCGTCGCGAAGGCCAACAACACCATCTTCGGTCTGGCCTCGTATTTCTATGCCCGCGACATTGGCCGCATCACCCGGGTTCAGGAGGCGCTGGAATACGGCATCGTCGGCGTGAACACCGGCATCATCTCGACCGAGGTCGCGCCCTTTGGCGGGGTCAAGCAGTCGGGCCTTGGCCGCGAGGGCAGCCGCCACGGCATCGAGGATTATCTGGAGCTGAAATATATCTGCCTGTCGATCTGAGGAAATTCGCGCCGAGGCGGGAACGGAAGCCCGGCTCCGCGCATTCCATATGCTGCAGGCGGCCCGGCGGGTGGCCTCGGGCAACATTTCTGGAAGGACGACCAATGGAAGGTTTCGGCTGGATTCTCTCGATCATTCTCGGCGCCATCGCCGGCTGGATCGCAGAAAAAATCATGGGCGGCAATCACGGGCTGCTGACCAACATCATCTTGGGCATCATCGGTGCGCTCTTGGGCAACTGGCTCTTCCGCGCGCTGTTCGACGCGACCGCCGGCGGGGCCATCGGTCAGGTGATCGTGGCGGTCATCGGTGCCTGCATCCTGATCTGGGCCGGCCGCATGGTGCGCGGCCGCGGCTGACGGATCGCCCCGGACAAGGAAAAGCCCGCCGCGAGGGATCGCGGCGGGCTTTTTCGTTGTGGGTGGCGTGCTTGCCTCAGCCGCCCACGCGCGCGCCGCCGGAGCGGCTGGTGGCCGTCTGCCCGAACCCGCCGCGCTGCGCGACCTGGGCGCGGCTCATCGGCGGCTGGCCCATGGTGGTGGGGGCTTTGGTAAAGGCGCCGGCCTGCATCTTGCCGGTGCCGTTATTGGTGGCCAGACGGGTATCGCCCGATGGCGTGGCAAAGCCGCCATTGGCGGTGCGCGACAGGGGCTGGCTCATCACCCCGCGGCTGCCTCCCAGGGCCGAGCCCAGAAGATAGCCCATCATCAGCGGCATGAAGATCGAACCCATGCCCCCGCCCGATTGCTGCGCCGCCGGATCGCCGCCGCAATTGCCGACGCCGTGCTGTTCCTCGCAGACCGCGAGACTGTCATAGCGCGGCGCGGTCTCCAGATGGTTCTGCTGCGCCTCGGCAAAGGCGGTCTTGCAGTCCTCGGCGGTGAAGAACAGGCTGCCCTGATCGGCGGCGGCGACACAGGACGCCTCGTCCGGGAAGGCGCTGGCATCGGTCTCCTGCGACTTGCAGCCGGCAAGGCCAAAGGCCGCGGCGCCAAGAATGGCCAGCGAGACATGGGCTGAGCGTTTGCGCATGATGAACCCTCCTGCTTTTAGATCATATAGGGGTGTGGGCGGCGGAATGTCACCCGACAACACGGTGAAGCGACATGTTGCCCGCCCTCACCCCCGGATAAAATGCGGCTTGAAGCGGGACAGGTCCTGCGTGATGCGGGCGCGGTCCTCGCGGACGCCCATGCCGACGCAGCTCCTGCCGACGATCCAGGCGCCGATGATGGGGCGGAAGCCATCGAAGATCGGCAGCGCGCGATACTCCTGCACGATCATCGGCTGGTCGTCATAGCTGCGGTCGGGGGCGGCCTCGGTTTCGCGGCCGTCTTCGACGATGCGGACCGAGGCGCCCTCGCGCGAGAAGATCGGCTTGATGACATGGCCCTGCGACACTCGAGCGGCGACAGCGTCGAAGCCCGGTGCCTTGGCTGCGCCGCGACCGGCCAGCGCATCGGCCACGTCATCGAGGAAGAAAGCCGGCAGCAGGTTCGGATGGTCAGGTGCAATCTGCCACATCACCGGCAGGATCGCCTTGTTCGAGACGAGTGCCTTCCAGGCCGGCTCGATCATCCGCAGGCCCGAGGTCCGCAGATGCGCCGAGAATTCGTCGCGCAGCAGGTCTTCCCACGGATAAAGCTTGAACAGCGTGCCGATCACCCGGTCCTCGCCATCGGCGAACTGGCCCTCGGTGGTCAGGCCGATGGATTCGAGATCAGTGTAATGCGCCCCCAGACCCGCCTCGCGCGCGGCCCAGGCCATGGCCTCGACGGTGGCGTAATCCTCGGGCAGGTCCTTCATCGCGGCGAAATGGATGTCGGTATCGGGCGCGGCCATCTCGCGCCAGCGCTCGACCAGCGCCTCGTGGATGCCGTTGAACTGGTCATCGCCCTGCTGCAGCACGCCCGCCGCGATCTGCTGTTCCAGCCACAGCCACTGGAAGGAGGCGCTTTCGTAAAGCGAGGTCGGCGTGTCGGCGTTGTATTCCAGCAGCACCGCCGGACCCTGCCCGTCATAGGCCAGGTCCATCCGGCCATAAAGTTCGGGCTCGCCCGCACGCCAACTGTCGGCGACGAGATCCCAATGGGCGCGGGGAATGCCCATGCGCTCCATCAAGCTTTCATCGCCGAGAACCCGGTCCACCGCCTCGCGCGCCAGCGCGTGAAGCTCGGTTGCGGGATCCTCGATCCGGTCTTCGATCTCGCTCAGCGTGAACTCATAGGCCGAGGATTCGTCCCAATAGGGCTCACCATGCATGTCGGCAAAGGTGAACCCCAGGTCTTCGGCTTCGGCGCGCCAGTCCGGGCGCTCGGGCAGGACGCGCTTTTCCATCAGCGGCGGCCGTTATCGTCCTCGTCGTCATCCTCGTCGGAATCGGGCAGGTTGAAGAAGCTGTCGGCGTCCAGCTCGCGCTGGGGTTCCTCGTCCTCGTCCTTGGTGAGGGTGAAGTTCTCGAGGCCCGCAATCGCGGTCGGCAGGCGCGGTTCCTCGCCCATGGCCAGCGAGGTTTCGGTCGAGACCAGCTTGCGGCGCTCGTCATCCGACATCACGCCACCCTCGGCGGCCTTCTTCTTCGCGGCCTTCTGCACGGCGCTGTCCAACTCGGTCTGCTTGGCGAGGCCGAGGGCCACCGGGTCGATCGGCTGGATATTGGCGATGTTCCAATGGGTCCGCTCGCGGATCGCCTGGATCGTCGGCTTGGTGGTGCCCACGAGCTTGGCGATCTGGGCATCGGCCAGTTCCGGGTGGAACTTGACCAGCCACAGGATCGCGGCCGGACGGTCCTGACGCTTCGACAGCGGGGTATAGCGCGGGCCGCGTCGCTTTTCCTCGCCATCGGCGGCAGGGTTGTGCTTCAGCTTCAGCCGATAGGTCGGGCTGGCTTCGCCCTTCTTGATCTCTTCGGGGTCAAGCTGGCTCGAGGCGACCGGGTCGAAGCCCTTGACACCCGCAGCCACGTCGCCATCGGCGATGCCCTGAACCTCAAGCTCGTGCATCCCGCAGAAATCGCCGATCTGCTTGAAGGTCAGCGTCGTGTTGTCGACCAGCCAAACGGCAGTGGCCCTGGCCATCAGCGGCTTGTTCATCGCGTTCTCCTTTGCATCTCATGCCCCCGAACATGGCTGGACTGGCCGGGAAAACGGCTTTTTGGCGGGTGCCATTCCATTTTCGGGGGGAATTGCCGGACTATATAGGCAATCGGGGCGGCAGAGAAAAGTGGATTCTGCGCACGATCGCCAGCGGGTGCTGGCCTTCGCCGCCGGGCTTTGCCATGGTGCCGGTAACAAATGGGTGGCAGGGGCAGTATGCGGCGAATTCTGAACGGCGCGATTCTGGGTGGCGCGATCCTGGCGAGCGCGATTCTGACCGGCGGGGCGGCACTGGCGCGCGAGCCGGTTGCGGGCGAGTTCGATTACTACGTGTTGTCGCTCAGCTGGTCCTCAGGCTGGTGCAGCGCCACAGGTGATTCCCGCGATGCCGAGCAGTGCGAACCGGGGCAGGGGATCGATTTCGTCGTCCACGGTCTCTGGCCGCAATATGAAAGCGGCTGGCCGCAGGATTGCCGCACCCGGGAACGCGATCCCGCGCGCCGGGAAAGTCAGGCGATGGAGGATGTGATGGGCTCGGGCGGGCTCGCCTGGTATCAGTGGCAGAAGCATGGCCGTTGCTCGGGCCTGTCGGCGCGCGGCTATTATCAGGCGATTCGCGATGCGGCGGAACTGATCGAGATCCCGGCGGTCTTCGATGACCTGACCCGCGATGTCCGGGTGCCGCCCGCTGTCATCGAGGAAGCCTTCATCGAGACCAATCCCGATCTGACCCGCGACGGCATCACCGTCACCTGTCAGGGCGAGGATCTGCAGGAGGTCCGCATCTGCCTGACCCGCGATCTCGAGCCGCGCGCCTGCGCTCCGGATGCGCGGCGCGATTGCAGCCGGAAATCCGTTTTGATGGAAAAGGTTCGCTAGGAAAGGACTATGGCGATGGGTAATTGCGATATCGGGCTGATCGGCCTTGGCACGATGGGCAGCGCGCTGGCGCTGAACATCGCCGAGAAGGGCTTTGACATTGCCGTCTTCAACCGCACCACCAGCACCACCCGCGAGTTTGCCGCCGAAGCCGGTCCGCTGGCCGATCGGATCACCCCGACCGAGTCACTTCAGGCGCTGGTCGAGGCGCTGAAGACCCCGCGGATGATCCTGTTGATGGTGCCGGCGGGCAAGGTGGTCGATGACCAGATCGCCGCACTGCTGCCGTTGCTTGGTCCCGATGACCTGATCATCGATGCGGGCAACGCCAATTTCAACGACACCAACCGCCGCATGGCCGAACTGCCGGGCCGTTTCCTCGGCATCGGCGTTTCCGGCGGCGAGGAGGGGGCGCGTCACGGCCCCTCGATCATGGGCGGCGGGCCGCGCGCGAACTGGGATCGCGCCGCGCCGATCCTGACCGCCATCGCCGCGCGCTACAAGGATCAGCCCTGTGCCGACTGGATGGGCGAGGACGGCGCCGGCCATTTCGTGAAAACTGTGCATAACGGCATCGAATATGCCGATATGCAGCTGATCGCCGAAGTCTATGGCATCATGCGCGACGGGCTGGGCATGGATTCCGCTGCCGTGGCTGAGGTGTTCCGGGGCTGGAACGAGGGCCCGCTGCAATCCTATCTGGTCGAGATCACCGCCGAGGTTGCCGCTGCCAGCGACGCCGCGACCGGCGGCCCGGTTCTCGACGTGATCGTCGATGCGGCGGGGCAGAAGGGCACCGGCCGCTGGACCGCGATCGAGGCGCAGCATCTGGGCGCGCCGATTCCGGTGATCGACGCCGCCGTGACCGCGCGCAACATCTCGGCCCTGCGCGCCCGCCGCGCCGAGATGCAGGCGATCTTTGGCGCGGCCCCGCAGCCGATCACCACGGATGCGCCGGAGATGGCGGTGCTGGAACAGGCGCTGATCTGCGGCAAGATCCTTTGCTATGACCAGGGTTTCGGCATGATCGCCGCCGCCAGCAAGCAGTTCGGCTGGTCGCTGAACGGCGCGGCCATCGCCCGGGTCTGGCGCGCGGGCTGCATCATCCGCTCGGCCATGCTGGATGACATGGCCTCGGCACTGGAGGCCGCGCCCGATGCGCCGCTGATGGCCGCGTCCACCTTCGCCGATCACCTGAAACGCACCGAGGGCGCGCTGCGCCGCGTCGTGGCGCTGGCGGCGCTGCACGGGATCGCGGTTCCGGCACATTCGGCGGCTCTGGCCTATTTCGACGCCATGCGCACGGCGCGCGGCACGGCGAACATGCTGCAGGGCCAGCGCGATTTCTTCGGTCGCCATGGGTTCGAGCGGCTGGATGACGGGTCGAAGGACCAGCATGGCCCTTGGGCGGGGTAGCGCCGGGGCTGTAGCTTCAGGCCGCGCTGCGCATCCGCGCCATGCCGCTGCGCGGGTGCATCCGGCCGGCCAGCGCGGCCATCGAGGCCATGCCAAGCGCGGTTGCAAGAAACACCAGCGGGATCGACTCGGTCAGGGTCAGGATGAGGAAGGCGATGCCCGGCGTCACGATGCCCGACACGTCCCGGAACGAGGTATAGACGGCGCTCATCTCGGTCCGCTCGGCCGGGCGCACGGCGGTCAGGAAGGGCAGCGAGCCATAGGCGTCGAGGCTGACGAGGAAGAACGAGGCGGCCAGGATCCCCGCCACCGCCGCCAAGGGCCACCAGGCGCCAAGCGCCGCCAGCGCAAAACACAGCGAGGCCGAGGCGAAGGAGATCGTCACCGCCCGGCGCAGCGTCACCCGCCGCTGCCATGTCAGCATCTGCGGCGCGAGGAACAGCATCAGGGACGAGAGCGCAAAGGCCAGCCCGCCGATGCGGTCGCCCAACCCCGCCTCGACGCAGAAGATCGGCAGGTAGACGACAAACACCCACCAACCCGACGAGCGGACCACCGCGAACAGCCACCCTGCCACCAGCCGCGGCTGTTGCAGGAAGCGGCCCAGATAGGCCAGCGGGTTGGTATGCGGCCTGCGGGCGCGGGCGATGGCTTTGCCATTGCCCATCCGAAGCCGCCAGAACTGAGTCAGCATCAACAGCGTGGCGAAGCCCGCGATGACGAAGGGCGCGGGTCGCCAATATTGCCACAGCACCACCGTCACCGCAGGACCGATGGCCCAGGGCAGGGCGGAATAGAACAGCCGCAGCGTCTCGGACCGGCCCAGATCGACGCGCGAGATATAGTCCATCAGGTAGGCATTGATGCAGATCTGGTTGGTGACGACGCCGAACCCCATCGCCAGCAGCGCCAGCGGCGTCAGCCACGCCCCGCCCGCAATCGCCAGCCCCATCGCCAGAAGATAGAAGCCTGCCGCCAGCGTATACATCCAGCGCCGCGGCATGATCCGGCCCAATGTGGGCACCGCGAGTCCCCAGATCAGCGAGGCGATGCCGACGAGGAAATAGGCCCAGCTGACCGCTTCCTTGCTGCCCAATTGGCTGTACATCTCGAGCGGCCAGATCGCCACCAGCGTGCCGCGCACGCAGGATTCGAGGCCCCCCAGCAAGGCGAAATCGCGGAAGCCGGGGGCGGGGCGGTGCAGGACGGGCTGAACCAGTGTGGAATTGGCGCGGTCGGGCATGACGCGGGTTTATCGAGCCTTTGCCGCCCTGTCCCACAGGCTTGCGACGGGGCCATGTCGCATTTGCGCATCGTGCAAAATTTTGACCGGCGCTTCCGAATGGCGGCGCCGGTCGCAGTTGGAAAACGGGGGGTCAGTCCCCCGCCACCTTCATCACGATCTTGCCGATATGCTGGCTGCTTTCCATGCGCTTATGCGCCTCGGCCGCCTGCTCATAGGGGAACTCGCTGTCGATCATCACCTTGACCTTGCCGCTTTCGACCAGCGGCCAGACATGGTCGCGCAGCTGGTCGGCAATCCGGGCCTTGGCGATGTCGCTCTGCGGGCGCAGGGTCGCGCCGGTCACGGTCAGCCGGCGGGTCATGATCGGGGCAAAGTTCAGTTCGACCTTGGGGCTCTCGAGGAAGGCGATCTGCACCAGCCGCCCGTCATCGGCCAGCGCCTTGATGTTGCGCGGGATATAGCTGCCGCCCACCATGTCGATGATCAGGTTCGCCCCGCCCTCGGCCTCCAGCGTGGTCACGAAATCCGCCTCGCGGTAGTTGATGGCGGTCGCGCCCAGCTTTTCGATCTCGGCGCATTTTTCTGCCGATCCGGCGGTGGCAAAGACCCGCGCGCCAAGCGCGACGGCGATCTGGATCGCCATGACCCCGATGCCCGAGGTGCCGCCATGGATCAGGAAGCGCTCGCCCGCCTGCAAGCCGCCGCGCATGACCATGGTCGACCAGACGGTATAGGCGGTCTCGGGCAGGCAGGCGGCCTCGCGCATCGACAGGCCCTTGGGGATGGCCAGCGCGTGATCGGCATTGCAGGTGACATATTCGGCATAGCCGCCGCCCGGCAGCAGCGCCGTGACCTTGTCGCCCTTCTTCCAGCGGGTGACGCCCGCGCCCAGTCCCACGACCTCGCCCGAGGCTTCCAGCCCCGGCAGGTCCGAGGCGCCGGCGGGCGGGCGATAGCTGCCCTTGCGCTGCAGCACATCGGGGCGGTTCACCCCGGCCCATTCGACCTTGATGAGGATCTGGTCGTGACCCGGCACCGGCACGGCGCGGCGGCGGGGTTGCAACACATCGGCCTCGCCGGGGGCGGTGATTTCGATGGCGGTCATGTCGTCGGGGATCATCAGTGTTCCTTTGTCTTTCCGGGCAGATCGCGGGGGCCGGGCGCGCGCATCCAGCCGGTGGCCAGATCGGTCAGGGCCGCGAGTCCCGGCACCTTGCGCGCCTGCGCCTTGAACTTCTCGAAGCCCATGACGTTCTCGATGCGGCGGTCGATGAAGGCGCGGGTCTCGGCCTTGCCCTCCGACTCGTCGCCCAGCCAATAAAGCACGGTCGAGCCCCAGACCGCCGACAGCGTCGCGCGCTTCGTGTACCAGTTCACGTCGCGCGAAGTATCGCCAAGGCCGTTCCAGATCGTGTCGGCGGTTTCCCAGACCAGCCGGGCGCCAAGTGCGGCGTGCTGGGGCAGGGACAGAACAGTCGCGCCCGCCCGCACCAGTTCGGGCTGCACCAATTCCAGCCGGTGCCAGATCGCCTGCGCCACCCGTTCGGCATAGCGGCCCTCGGGCGGGGTCTTCTCCATCCAGTCGCGCAACTCGGCATCGCCGCGCCGGTGATAGGCGGCGGCAAGGCTGGCGCCGCCCTCGGGGAAATGCACCCGCAGCATGTCGCGGCTGATGCCCAGTTCCTCGGCAGCCGCCGTCAGCGCCTTGTCGTTCATGCCGTCAAAGGGCACATGGGCCAATGCTGCGTTCAGCAGCCTGTCGCGTTCGTCTGTCATCTCGTCCTCAACCCCGGCTGGACAAAAGCGATTCCCGCTGGTAAGGGGACGCTTCCTGCAATCATTGCAACTCTAACCTAGGAAGGTGGTGACAACCACATGCAGGTCAACGTTCGCGACAATAACGTCGAACAGGCGCTTCGTGCTCTGAAGAAAAAGCTTCAGCGCGAGGGTGTTTTCCGTGAAATGAAGCTTCGGCAACATTTCGAGAAGCCGTCGGTCAAGAAAGCCCGTGAAAAGGCCGAGGCCGTCCGCCGCGCCCGCAAGCTGGCTCGTAAAAAAGCTCAGCGCGAAGGCGCCCTTTAAGGGCCCTCGACAAGGCGCCGTAAGACGCGCGGACCGGAAAGGTTCAGAAAACCCCCGCGGCCCATGGTCGCGGGGGTTTTTCGTTGTCGGAGAGAAGGGGGCGTTACCGGTTGACCGGCTCGCCCTGCAGCCGCACCGCGCCGCCGCCGGCCTGCCAGGCCTCGGCGGTGCTGTGGCCGACGCTGTTCAGCCCCACGGCGGCCATCACCCCGATCACCGCGATGGCCAGAAAGGCCGTGTACATCGCCTTCATGTCGCGTCCTCCTAGCTGTGCCGCGTCGTGGCCTGCCCCTGCGGGGGCGGGATATGTTCATGCGCGCTGCGGCCGGTGACTTCCTCGTACCAGAGGTCGTGGTGTTCGCGCGCCCACTGCACCTCGACATCGCCCGAACCCATCGCGTCGAACGCGCCCTGCATCCCGATCGTGCCGATGTAGATGTGGCAGAAAATGATCGCGATATAGAGGAAGGCGACGATGGCGTGCCAGGTCTGGGCCAGCTGCATCTCGTGCTGCGGCGCCATGGTCTCGGGCAGGCTGGTGCCGAGCATGCCGTTGATGAAGCCGAAGGTGTGGCTGAACAGGTGGAAGTCGAAGGGGAACATCAGCGACAGTCCCGAGACCGAGATCGATGCCCCCAGGATGATCACCGACCAGAAGACCATCTTCTGCCCAGCATTGAACTTCCACGCATGGACATGGGTGCCCTTGCTGAAAAGCCCGCCGCCCTTCGCCAGCCAGCGCAGGTCGGTCATGTTCGGGATGTTCTGCGCCACCCACATGACGAAGATCATCACCAGACCCAGCATGAAGGCCCAGGACACGTTGTTGTGGACCCATTTGCTGACGGTGGCGATGGGCGAATAGATCTGGTGCCCGAAAAGCGGGATCAGCGCCACCCGCCCGAACAAGACCAGAAGGCCGGTGATTGCCAGCAGGATGAAGCTGCCCGCCGTCAGCCAGTGGCCGAAGCGTTCGATGAAGGCGAAGCGCTCGATCAGCCGGCCGGTCGCGTGGCCCTCGATGCGGATGCGGCCACGGATCAGGAAGAACAGTGCCAGCGCCGCCAGCGTCCCGAGCAGCAGCCACCCGCCCCATTGCAGCATCGCGCCATGGCGGAAGGTCAGCCAGGGCATCCCGGCATCCTGGATCAGCGTCGCCGTTGCCGGGCCGCGAACCTGGGTGTCGATGGCGGCACGACCCTCGCGGATGGCGGACCAGATCTCGGCGTCGTTATGGGCCCCGCCGATGGACAGGGCACCGACCGTCGCCTCGGGATTGGCGGCCGAGGGCGCGAGCGCGGGATCGGCCGCCTGTGTAACCGGCGGCGTCGATTGCGCATCGCCGCGCATCAGCTGGCCCAGCAGTTGCAGGCCCGATTCCTGCGCGGGAAGTTCGCGCGACATGACATCGGCAAAGCTGTCGGCGACCATCCCGGCATCGGCCGGATCGTCGACCCGCACCGAGGACGACCCGGTATCAGCCGAAGGACCGGCCATCCGCGTGACCTGCCATTCGTCGCGGGGCAGGGGCGCCGGGGCCGGGATGATCTCGCGCGGGGGATCCAGGCGGACGGTCGACGAGGGTGGCTCGATCGGTTCCATCAGCGTCGGGTCCTGCACGTCGCGGCCGAAGTCACCCTCGTTGACCTGAACCTGCTGCGCGGCGGCGGGCAGGACCAGCAGGACGGCAAGCCCGGCAGCTGCGGCGATGCGGCGAAGAAGCGCGGGAGGTCTCATGATCGCCCCTCCCTATTCGCCCTTGCTGGGCTGTTCCAGCACGCGCGGCGGCAGGCTGGCCGGGTCGATCTTCGACATCGAGCCGACGCCTGCCGGGTTGCGCACCGGCGAGCCGGTGTTGCGCGCCGGGCTGTCGGTGCGGGGCGAGGTCGGCAGTGCCGCCAGATCGTTGTCGCCATAAGCCTGCTGCCAGCCCCAGGCGCCGGTGCCGAAGCCCCGGGCGATCACCCGCTCGCGGTAGATGTCGCTGACCTGGTCGGCGTCACCTGCCAACAGTGCCTTGGTCGAGCACATCTCGGCGCAGATCGGCAGCTTGCCCTCGGCAATGCGGTTGCGACCGTATTTCTGGAACTCGGCCTCGGAATTGTCGGGCTCGGGCCCGCCGGCGCAGAATGTGCATTTGTCCATCTTGCCGCGGCTGCCGAAATTCGTGGCCTTCGGGTATTGCGGCGCGCCGAAGGGGCAGGCGTAGAAGCAATAGCCGCAGCCGATGCACAGATCCTTGCTGTGCAGCACGATCCCGTCGGGTGTCTGGTAGAAGCAATCGACCGGGCAGACCGCCATGCAGGGCGCGTCCGAGCAATGCATGCAGGCGACCGAGATCGACCGTTCGCCCGGCTTGCCGTCATTCACCGTCACCACCCGGCGGCGGTTGATGCCCCAGGGAATCTCGTGTTCGTTCTTGCAGGCCGTCACGCAGGCATTGCATTCGATGCAGCGTTCGGCGTCACACAGAAATTTCGCTCGTGCCATTTCCGTTTTCTCCCTACGCGGCCGTGATCTTGCAGAGCGTGGCCTTGGTTTCCTGCATCTGGGTCACCGAGTCATAGCCATAGGTCTGCGCGGTATTGGTGGATTCCCCCAGAACGATCGGGTCGGCGCCCTCGGGGTATTTCGATCGGAGGTCGGCGCCTTCGTAGAAGCCGCCGAAGTGGAAGGGCATGAAGGCCACGCCCGCGCCCACCCGTTCTGTCACCATCGCCTTCACCCGGACCTTGCCGCCCTCGGGGCCTTCGACCCAGACCTGCTGGCCGTCATGGATGCCGCGATCACCCGCGTCCTTGGGGTTGATCTCGACGAACATCTCTTGCTGCAATTCCGCCAGCCAGGGGTTCGAGCGCGTCTCGTCGCCGCCGCCCTCGTATTCCACCAACCGGCCCGAGGTCAGGATGATCGGGAAATCGGTCGAGAAATCCTTGCTCTGGATCGAGGCATAGAGCGTCGGCAGGCGATAGAAGAAGCGGTCCGAATAGGTCGGGTAATCGGCCACCAGGTCGCGCCGGCTGGTATAGAGCGGCTCGCGATGCAGCGGGATCGGGTCGGGGAAGGTCCAGACATTGCAGCGCGCCTTGGCATTGCCGAAGGGGGCGCATTCATGCAGGATCGCCACCCGCTGGATGCCGCCCGACAGGTCGGTCTTCCAGTTGATCGCACTGGCCCGGGCGTCGTAATCCGAGGGCACCGACATGCCTTCGGCCTCGCCCACCTCTTCCCAATTGCCCTGCATCGATTCGATGCCAGCAACCTTGCCGATCATGTAGCGCTCGTATTCGGTCAGGTCGGTGTGCCAGCCCAGTTGCACCAGCATCTCGTAGGTGAATTCGGGATAGCCGTCCTGGATCTCGGAATCCTTGGAATAGACCCCCTCGGCCAGCAGGTTCTCGCCATCGCGCTCGACGCCGAAGCGGGCGCGGAAAGTAAGCCCGCCCTGGCTGACCGGGATCGACATGTCGTAAAGGTTCGCCGTGCCCGGATGCTTCATCTCGGGCGTGCCCCAGCACGGCCAGGGCATGCCGTAGAACTCGCCATCGCAAGGCCCGCCCGAGGCGCGCAGGGTGGTGCGGTCGAAGGTATGCTGGTTCTGCATGTGAAGCCGCATCCGCTCGGGCGACTGGCCGGTATAGCCGATGGTCCACATGCCACGGTTGAATTCGCGGGTGATGTCCTCGACCACCGGCTCGTCGCCTTCGACCGCGATATTGCGCAACAGCCGGTCGGTGAAGCCGAACTTGTCGGCGAAGAGCTTCATGATCGTGTGGTCGGGCTTGCTCTCGAACATCGGCGCCATGACCTGCTCGCGCCATTGCAGCGAGCGGTTCGAGGCAGTGACCGAGCCGCGGGTCTCGAACTGGGTCGAGGCCGGCAGCAGATAGACGCCATCGGTCCGGTCCGACAGCACGGCGGAAATGGTCGGATGCGGGTCGACCACGACCAGCAGCTCCAGCTTCTCCATCGCCGTCTTCATCTCGGTCATGCGGGTCTGGCTGTTCGGGGCATGGCCCCAGAAAACCATGGCCTTCACGTCATCGGGCTGGCCCATGTTCGCGGGGTCTTCCAGGACACCGTCGATCCAGCGGCTGACCGGGATGCCGTTCTCGTTCATCAGGGGCTTGTCCTTGCCCTCGGCATCCTTGACCACGGCAAAACGCGATTTCAGCCAGGCCAGATCCTCGCCCCAGACCCGGCACCAATGCGCCCAGGCCCCGTCGGTCAGCCCGTAATAGCCGGGCGTGTCATGGGACAGCACGCCCACATCGGTCGCGCCCTGAACATTGTCATGACCGCGGAAGATATTGGTGCCGCCGCCCGAGATGCCCATGTTCCCCAGCGCCAGCTGCAGGATGCAATAGGCGCGGGTGTTGTTGTTGCCGGTGGTGTGCTGGGTGCCGCCCATGCACCAGATCAGCGTGCCCGGCCGGTTCTCGGCCATCAGCCGGGCGACGCGCTGGACCTGCTCGCCGGGAACGCCGGTCACGCGTTCGCATTCCGCCGGGTGCCAGCGGGCAACCTCGTCGCGCACCTGGTCCATGCCCCAGACACGGGTTCGGATGAACTCGGCATCCTCCCAGCCATTCTCGAAGACATGCCAGAGGATGCCCCAGACCAGCGCCACGTCCGAGCCGGGGCGGATGCGGACATATTCGTCGGCATGAGCGGCGGTGCGGGTAAAGCGCGGGTCGCAGACGATCAGCGGCGCGTTGTTTTCTTCCTTGCCCTTCAGCACATGCTGCAGGCTGACCGGATGCGCCTCGGCCGGGTTGCCACCGATGATCAGGATCGATTTCGACTTGTGGATGTCGTTATAGCTGTTGGTCATCGCGCCATAGCCCCAGGTGTTGGCAACACCCGCGACCGTGGTGGAATGACAGATCCGCGCCTGGTGGTCGACATTGTTCGTGCCCCAATAGGCGGCGAACTTGCGGAACAGATAGGCCTGTTCGTTGCTGTGCTTGGCGCTGCCCAGCCAATAGACGCTGTCCGGCCCGTTGGTCTCGCGGATCGACAGCATCTGGTCGCCGACCTCGTTGATGGCGTCCTCCCAGCTGATCCGCTGCCATTCCCCGCCGACCAGCTTCATCGGGTATTTCAGCCGCCGCTCGCCATGCGCGTGCTCGCGGACCGAGGCGCCCTTGGCGCAATGCGCGCCCAGATTGAAGGGGCTGTCAAAGGCCGGTTCCTGCCCGATCCAGACCCCGTCCTGCACCTCGGCCAGAACCGTGCAGCCGACCGAGCAATGGGTGCAGACCGACTTGATCGTCTGTATCTCGCCCCCGGCCGCCGCCGCTTCCTGCGCCGTGGCCGGTCGCACCGTCCCGGCCATGCCGCCAAGCGCCGCGATCCCGCCCACCGCAAGACCCGAGCGTTTCAGGAAGCTCCGCCGGTCCAGGGGTGTCTCGCCAAGGGCGGTGACGAAGGCGGGGGCATCGCTGCGGCGCGGGGCGCCATTGGTCTTGCGTTTCAGCATGGGTCTTGTCCTTGGCTGTGCCGGGGCATCCGGCAGGGCTGGGATGGGCGGTCAGAAGCGGGCGAGCTGGTAATAGGTCCGGGTATGCGCGGTGTCCTGCATGCAGGCATCACCGCGATCCGAGCGTTTGACCTCGGGCGCAGCCTCGGCCTCGCCGGGCGCGATGGCGGCCACGGCAACGGCAGCCGGCGCGGCGGTGCCGGCCAGTTTCAGAAAGGCGCGGCGGGTGGAGGGTTTTGGCTGGCTCATGGCTGGCTCCTTTCCGTTGATCCTATCCGCCGAGGCGGAAGGCCTCTTTCTCGATCTCGATGAACAGGCGGCCGATCTGGCCGATGGGCGCGTAAAGCACCGATCCCTTCGCCGCCTCCAGGTCGCTGAAAAACGGCCCGGCCCAGGGGGCGATGTGGCGGCTGAAGAAATCGCGCTGGCTCTGCAAGCCGGCAGGCGCACCGAAGCGGCCTTCGATCAGCCCGGCCATCATCTCCATCAGGCTGGCGATATTGTCCTCGGGCTCGAACACGTCATCGGCGCGGTGAATGCCCAGAACCGCCATGTCCCGGCGCAACAGCGCCAGCGGCTTCTCGTTCAGGAAGCCGGTCAGGTAGACGCTGGCAAAGGGCAGCAGCTCGCCCCGGCCAAGGCCGATGAAAAGCGCGTTGAACTCGCGTTCGGCGGCGCGCGGCGTGCTGTGCGCGGCGACCCGCGCCAAGGCGTCGATCGCCCGGCCCATCGGGCTCTCATCGCCCTGAAGGGCTGCAGCCGCAGCCAGCCGCTCGGCCGAGGGCGGACGGGCAAGGAAGCCTGCGAGGAAGTCATAGAAATCCGCCCGCATCTTCTCGTCGGGGTCGATGGTTGCGGCGGTGTTGTGCGAGGTCATGCCGGGGCCTCCGCGAACTGGAACTGCATGTGGCGCGGGGCGGGGCGGGGCTCGGTAGCATCGGCGACCGGCACGGCTTCGGCCACAACCTCGATCGGGGTCGAGGGCGGCAGCACGCTGACCCGTGCCGAGGTCGGTCGCCGCACCGGGTCGGGCAGCGATGCCGGCTCGCCGGTCTCGGCCCCGGCGATCAGCGCGTCAACGCCGTCGAGCGCGCGTTCGACCATGCCGCGACCGACGCGGTAGACGGTTTGCATCGCCGGCTTGACCGTCGCCGCATCGGAAAAATCCTCGCCGTGGTCCAGAAGGCCGTCGAGATTGGCCAGAACCGGGTTCGACTTCCACAACTGCCGCAGTGCCCGGCGGCGCAGGACCTCGGGCACCTCGCGGCGCAGGAAGGCGGCGAAATCATCCCCGGCCTTCAGCCCGTCCGGGTCGGGCAGACCCAGTTCCGCCAGCAGTTCCGGTTCACTCAGCGCCGCCTGCGCCTCTGCCCGCGCGGCCTCTTCCGCCGCCTCGACAGCCATCTGCGCCTGCGTCTCGATCTGCCGATCCTCGGCCAGCACCTGTGTCCGTCGACGTGTCCAGAAATCGCTCATGGTGCGGTGCCGCCCCTGGGCGCGCGATAGACATCGGCCATCTGCCGGATGCGGGCATCGCCCTTTCCGTCCTCGGTAAGATCGACACGCAGCCGGTCACGGCGGCGCTTGACGAAGGTTTCCTCGACGTGGTGGGTCTCGACGAAGGCCTGCAGCCAGCCGATCATCGCCTCGGGCATGGGCACGATTTCCAGCATCGCCTCGCCCGCATCGCCGTAATCCTGTGCCTCGTAGGCCGAGACGGTGATATGGCTCGCGCGCCACGGCATCGGCGCGTCGTGGCGCGTGTCGGGCTGCATCACCACCGTTACGCCGGGGCGATGGCCGGCCAGCGTCGTCAGATAGGCTTCGGTATCGGTGGACCAAATCTCCAGCGTCAGGGTGGCAGCGTGATATTCAACCACCTCGCCCTCGCGCCTCAGTTCCCGCCACTCGGCCGGACCGGCACCGGGAATGACCGCGACGATCTTCCACGCCCATTTCGCCCAACGGGTCACTCCGGGGCTGCGGCGGACAACGATTCCCACCGGCATATGGTCGCGTATGACAGCCATATTCGGCTTTTTTCTCCCTTGGCGAGAAATCCTGCTTACGGTCTCTCTTGTAGGAAGGTTTTCAGATACCGCCCCGAATTGCAACGTTTTTGGGCCGCTCGTGCCGATCAATTGATCCATTCGGTCTTGTTGTGCCGTGCGCTTCCTGCCTAAGTAATGCGGCCATGAGCATCGCGACCCAATGACCAGAATTCTCGTCTGCGACTGTCTTCACAGCCAGAATCTTGACCCCGAGCGCCTGCAAGAGGCCCTCGGGCAGCCGGTTTCGCGCCCGTATACCGACCTCTGTCTGCGTCAAGCTGACGCTCCCGCCACGGCCATGGCCGAGGGTGATGTTCTGATCGCCTGCGGGCAGGAGGCGCGGCGGTTCGCCGCCATCGCCGAGGGGCTGGGGGTCGCGCCGCCGCTTTGCGTCGATATCCGCGACCGCGCCGGCTGGACGGCGGATGCTGGCGCCACGCCCAAGCAGGCCGCGCTGCTGGCCGAGGCGATGTTGCCGCAGCCCGAGACGCCAACCCGCGACGTGGTCTCGGCCGGCACCTGTCTGGTGATTGGCGCGGCAGATATTGCCCTGCCCGCTGCGCGCGAGTTGGCGGGCGAGATGGCGGTGACGGTGCTGCTGCCCCGGCCCGAACTGGACGAGCCGCCGGTCGAGGGCGATCTGCGCATCATCGCCGGGCGACTGACCCGCGCCAGCGGCACGCTGGGGCGGTTCCATCTGCAGCTCGACGCGCTGCAATTGCTGCAGCCGGGTGGTCGCGGCGCGCCGGGCTTCACCGCGCCGCGTGACGGGGCGCAATCGGACTGCGATGTCATCCTCGACCTCTCGGGCGGCACGCCATTGTTCCCCGCGCCGGGGAAGCGCGACGGCTATCTGCGCGCCGATCCGGGCAGCCCCGTGGCGGTGGCCGAGGCCGTGGTGAAGGCAGCGCGGCACATCGGCACCTTCGAGAAACCCCTGCATATCCGGCTGGAGCCGGGCCTCTGCGCCCATTCCCGCGCCGGTCAGCCGGCCTGCAACCGCTGCCTCGACATCTGCCCGACCGGCGCGCTGACGCCTGCGGGCGAGACGGTGGCGGTCGATCCGCTGATCTGCGCCGGCTGCGGCGGCTGCGCCTCGCTCTGCCCCTCGGGCGCGATCAGCTTCGAGGACCCGCCGCGCGATCACCTGCTGCGCCGCATCCGGGTGCTGGCCGATACCTACAGCCGCGCCGGCGGCACGGCACCGCGCCTGCTGGTCCATGACGCCCACGGGGCCGAGATGATCCGCCTTGCCGCCCGTTTCGGTCGCGGCCTGCCCGCCGATGTAATCCCGCTGATGGTCGAGGCGCTGCCCTCCTTCGGTCATGCCGAGATGCTGGCGGCGCTGGTATCGGGCTTTGGTCAGGTCACGATCCTGCCCGGCCCCCGGACCGAACGCGAGGTCCTGGACGGGCAGATCGAGCTGGCGCGTCTGATGGGTGCCGAGGGTCGGCTGGACCTGATCGAGCCGGCCGAGCCCGACGCGCTGTCCGACGCCCTTTACGGTCATCTCGCAGATGCGCCCGTTCCGGTCGCCCTGCCCATGGGTTCGCGCCGTCAGGTCGCCCGTCTTGCGGCCAAGGCGCTTGGCGTGACCGAGCCGGTCGCCCTGCCGAAGGGCGCGCCCTATGGTGCGGTGCTGGTCGATAACGCGGCCTGCACGCTCTGCCTCTCCTGCGTCTCGCTGTGCCCGTCCGGTGCGCTGATGGACAATCCCGACAAGCCGCAACTGCGCTTTCAGGAGGATGCCTGCCTGCAATGCGGCCTCTGCGCCAATCTCTGCCCCGAGGATGCCATCCGGCTTGAGTCGCGCTTCGACCCCTCGGATGCGGCCCTCTCCTCGGTCATCCTGCACGAGGAGGAGCCCTTTGCCTGCATCGAATGCGGCAAGCCCTTCGGCGTGGCCTCGACCGTGCGCCGGGTGGTCGAAAAACTGGAGGGCCGGCACCCGATGTTCGCCGGCAGTGCCCAGACCCGGCTGATCCAGATGTGCGAGGACTGCCGTGTTCAGGCGCAGTTCAACCGCGATGACCCGATGGCCTTCGGCGGCCCGCGTCAGCCCCGGACCACCGAGGATTACCAGAAGAAACCCAATGGAAAGCAATAGGAGGCCCGCCATGGATGACCCCTTCAACATGTCGATGCGCAAATATCTGAAGCAGGTCGGTGTGACCTCGCAGCAGGCGATCGAAGAGGCCGTGAGGTCCAGCGGCAAGCCCGGCCCCTACAAGGTGCGGATGGTGCTGACCATCGACGGGCTGGACCTCGAGCATGTGGTGACCGGCGAGATCGCGGGGCCCTCTGCGTGAGCCTGACCCGCGAGGCCGTTCTGGCGGCCCTGAAGACCGTGACCGACCCGCTTTCCGGGCAGGACATCGTGGCGGCCGGTCTGGTCCGGGCGCTGGCAATCGAGGGCGGCGCCGTCCGCTTCGTCATCGAGATCGATCCCCGCACCGCGCCGCAGATGCAGGCGGTGCAGGCCGAGGCCGAGGATCGCTTGCGCGCCTTGCCGGGCGTGGAAAAGGTGTCCATCGTCCTGACCGCGCATAGCGACAAGGCCCCGCCCGACCTGAAGCCGCGCCCCAAGGCGGCACGGCAGGGACCCGAGCCGATCCCGGGGGTAAAACACCTGATCGCGGTTGCCTCGGGTAAGGGCGGCGTCGGCAAGTCCACGGTCGCGGCAAATCTCGCCACCGCCCTGGCGGCCGAGGGCCGCAAGGTCGGGCTTCTGGATGCCGATGTCTATGGCCCGTCGCAGCCGCGGATGCTGGGCGTCTCGGGCCGGCCCGCCAGTCCCGATGGCAAGACCATCCTGCCGCTGCGCAACCATGGCGTCACGCTGATGAGCCTTGGCCTGCTGACCAACGAGGACGAGGCGGTGGTCTGGCGCGGGCCGATGCTGATGGGCGCGCTGCAGCAGATGCTGTTCCAGGTGCAATGGGGCGCGCTCGACGTGCTGATCGTCGACCTGCCGCCCGGCACCGGTGATGTGCAGATGACGCTGGCGCAGAAGGCGCGGGTGGACGGGGCGGTGATCGTTTCGACCCCGCAGGACATCGCGCTGATCGATGCGAGGAAGGGCATCGACATGTTCAAAAAGCTGAACGTGCCGATCCTTGGCCTGATCGAGAACATGTCGGTGCATGTCTGCTCGACCTGCGGCGCGCGCGAGCACATCTTCGGTGATGGCGGCGTCAAGGCCGAGGCCGCCAAGATGGGCGTGCCGCTGCTGGCCGAGATCCCGCTGCACCTGTCGATCCGCACCGCCGGGGATGGCGGTGCGCCGGTCGTTGTCAGCGCCGCAGACAGTCCGCAGGCGCAGGCCTTCCGCGATCTCGCGCGCACCCTGATGTCCGCAGGCAAGGCATGACCCCGGACCTGCCGCCGCTGCTGTCGGGCCTTCTGTGCGTCGATGATCCATTCGATGTGGCACGGCAGGCGGCGCAGGATGGCGTGGATGGCGGGCTTCTGCCGTGGCGGCCGCTGCCCGATGCGGTGCAAGGCGCCATCGTGCTGGCCCCCGACATTCCCCTGTCGCGCGCCATGGCCGTCCTGCCGGCGGTGATGGTGGGGATGCAGAACGCGCTTGGCAGCATCGGGCCGAGCGAGGTCACGATCCTTCTGGGCTGGGACGGGTCCTTCTGGGTCAATGGCGCGCGCTGCGGCGGGTTTCGCGTGGCAGCCTCGGGGCGCGATCCGTCCATGGCGCCGAATTGGCTGGTCATCGGCTGGTCGCTGCCGCTGATGATGCCGGAAGGGCAGGAGGCCGGGGCCACCCCCGGCGTGACCGCGCTTTACGACGAGGGGGTGACGCTGGCCCCGATGGATATCGTCAGCGCCTGGGGGCGACACAGCATGTTCTGGCTGGGTGATCTGGACAGCCAGCAGGGGCGCGGGGCCTTGGCGCGAGAATGGCAGGGGCTGTGCAAGGGTCTTGGCGAGGACGGGTTCATCGGCGTCGACGAGGATTTCGGCCGGCTGGATCGTCGCGGCGACCAGACCGTGCTGACCCCCCTGACCACCTTGCTGGAGGACTGACATGCTGCTCGCCCGTGCCGTGCATTTCGACGAAAGCGACAGCCGCATCTTTCACCGCCCCGCCGTCACCGGCGAATGGGCGATCTCGGGCGGGTTCGAGTTCTCGAACTGGACCGAGGCCGATCTGATCGGCAAGGCGCGGCAGGCCTTTGCCAATGGTTGGCTGGGACTGGAAAGCTTTGGCCGCGTCACCTTCGTTGCCGTGGCCCGGATCGAGCCTTCGGAATACGAGACGCTGACCGCCGCACTGGCCGCGCATTTCGTCAGCCATTACGGCGCCCCCTCGATCGAAGCCGCGTTGCCGGTGGCGGTCGAGGAGATGCGCCAGATGGCCGATCTCTGTGCCGATCACGCCCCGAATACCGTACTGACCGTCGCCCGACGGCTGACCGAGGCCGGCGTGGCCGAGGACTACCGCTATATCGAATCGCAGGATGCCGACCTGGCCGCCTTCGCGATCCACGGCGATACGGGTGGCGGCGAGGACTGACCGCCCGCCTCAGACGCCCGACTCGGCCAGCACCCGTTCGATCACCGGCGCAAGACGGTCGGCCCATTTCTGCTGACCCGCCGCATCGGCGATCAAGTCGTTGCGCAGCTCGATCAGCAGGTTCGGGCGGTTATGGCGCAGCGCGTGCTCGTCAATGGAATCGCCGTCGAGATGGCCGTTATAGGGCTGGTTGTTGCCCGTCACCCAGCCCTCGGCCCGGCAGGCCTCGATCATCGGCAGGGCAAGACGTTCATCCTTCCAGGAATAGAGGATGCCGACCTCCCAGGGCCGCAGCGAGCGGCCGCGCAGTTGCGGGGTGAAACTGTGGATGGCGCAGATGGCGCGGGCGGGATGGCGCGCGGCCAGCGCCGCATAGGCGCGGTGATAGGGACGGTATAGCCGGTCCAGTCGTTTCTCGCGCTCGGCCGCGTCGGCGTGGCGGTTCGCCGGGATGATGGTGCCGTCATAAAGCCGCATCAGCAGCGTCGGGTCATCCTCGCCCCGGTTCGGGTCGATCACCAGGCGCGAAAATTCCGACAGGATCGCCGGCGCCCCGATCCGCTCGGCGAGGGCCAGCGTCAGCCCCGCTGCGCCCACATCAAAGGCGATGTGGCGGGCCATATCCTCGGGCGCAATCCCCAGATCGCCGCCATTGACCCAGTCCGGCACGCGATTCGTCGCGTGGTCGCAGGTCAGAAGCCAGCGCGAAGGCCGGTTTTCGCCGATTATCGTGAAAGCGTCATCATTCATTGTGTCAACTCTGCCCCAATCCCCGGTTTATGCGACCACGCGACTAAGTGCCAGTTGCCGCAGGGGGCGGCTTGGGGCATAGATAGCGCAAACATGACGGAGGCGAATTCAGATGAGACGGCACCGCAAGGTCAAGATCGTGGCCACCCTTGGCCCGGCCTCCAGCGACGAGGCAATGATCCGCAAGCTGTTCGAGGCTGGGGCCGACGTGTTCCGCCTGAACATGAGCCATGGCAGCCATGACGACCACCGCGCGCGTCACGCCACAATCCGCAAGATCGAGGCCGAAACCGGCCGCCCCATCGCCATCCTCGCCGACCTTCAGGGGCCGAAGCTGCGCGTCGGCCAGTTCGAGAAGGGCCCGGTGGATCTGGCGAATGGCCAGCATTTCCGCTTTGACCTGAACGATGCCAAGGGTGACGCGAACCGGGTGCAACTGCCGCATCCCGAGATTTTCGCGGCGCTGCAGAAGGGCTCGGAACTCCTGGTCAATGACGGCAAGATCCGGTTGCGCGTCGAAGAACACGGCAAGGATTTCGCCGATTGCATCGTCACTGCTGGCGGCGAGATTTCGGACCGCAAGGGCGTGAACGTTCCCGACGTGGTGCTGCCCTTGGCGGCGCTGTCGCAAAAGGACAAGGCCGATCTGGAATTCGCCTGCGCCATGGGCGTGGACTGGCTGGCGCTGTCCTTCGTGCAGCGCGCCGAGGATGTCGAGGAAGCCAAGAAGCTGGCCCGTGGCCGTGCCGCCGTGCTGTCGAAGATCGAGAAACCTGCCGCCGTGCGCGCCTTTGACAGCATCCTCGCGGTCTCAGACGGGGTAATGGTGGCGCGGGGCGATCTGGGCGTCGAACTGCCGATGCACGCCGTGCCGCCGATCCAGAAACGCCTGGTGCGCGCCTGCCGCGCCGCCGCCAAGCCGGTGATCGTGGCGACGCAGATGCTGGAATCGATGATCGAGAACCCGATCCCGACCCGCGCCGAGGTCTCGGACGTGGCCACTGCCATCTATGAAGGCACCGATGCGGTGATGCTGTCGGCCGAAAGCGCCGCCGGCGATTTCCCGGTCGAGGCCGTGACCACCATGGACAGCGTCGCCCGCTCGGTCGAAAGCGATCCGAACTATCGCGAGATGATCGAGGCCACGCGCAGCGCCAAGCGCCATTCCGTCGCCGACGGCATCGTCACCGCCGCGCGCGAGATCGCCGAGACCACCGACATCGCCGCCATCTGCGCCTTCACCCAGTCGGGCACCACCGTCAGCCTGGTCGCGCGCGAGCGTCCGCGTGTGCCGATCCTCGCCATGACCCCGGTCGAGACGGTGCTGCGCCGCCTGTGCCTGACCTGGGGCACGCATTGCGTCATGACCCCGCGCCTCAATCGCTTCAAGGAGGCTGTGGTGCAATCGGCGCAGGCGGCGCGGGATGCGGGCTTTGCCGATGAAACGCAGCAGATCGTGGTCATGGCCGGCGTGCCCTTCAACGTGCCCGGCACCACCAACATCCTGCGCATCGCGCCCTGTGATGAGCGCTTGATCTACAGCACCGATCCGGAATAACCCACGGCGGAACAATCCTAACTGGGCCTGATCTCATGTCCGATCTTCTGCTTCTGGGTGGCGTCGTCCTCTGCGCGCTGTCCGTCATCCTCGCCGTGATCCAGCTGATCCGCATGGAGCCGCCGCGGGTTGCGGCGATCCTGCTGTGTCTGGGCATCGCGGTGATGTTCACCGGCGCGCACCTGGCACCCGGCCCGTTCCAGCTGGGTGATTTCGCCGGCGCATGGGAGCGGCTTCAGGGTGGGGAACCCGCCGCAGTTCCGGCCCAATAGGGCTTGCCTTCCGTCCCGCGCGCCTCTATAGGGCGCGCTTCCTACCCGTGCGGCCGGCCGATATGGCATTGCCGAGTCGCGCGTTCACTCTGACCCTAGAGGAGACGAAAATGCCGAAGATGAAGACCAAATCGGCCGCCAAGAAGCGGTTCTCGTTCACGGCCTCGGGCAAGGTCAAGTCGGCTCAGGCCGGCAAGCGCCACGGCATGATCAAGCGCACCGTCAAGTTCATTCGTGACGCGCGTGGCACCACCGTCCTGTCGGACGCGGATGCCAAGATCGTCAAGAAATACATGCCCTATAACCGCTGATCGGAGGACTGACAGATGGCACGAGTTAAATCCGGCAAGGTTACCCACGCCCGCCACAAGAAGGTCCTTGACGCTGCCAAGGGCTATTACGGCAACCGCTCGCGGAACTTCCGCACGGCGACCCAGGCGGTCGACAAGGCGAACCAGTATGCCACCCGCGACCGCAAGAACCGCAAGCGCAACTTCCGCGCCCTGTGGATCCAGCGCATCAACGCCGCCGTCCGCGCGGTCGATGCCGAAATGACCTATTCGCGCTTCATCAACCTCTTGTCGAAAGCCGGCATCGAGGTTGACCGCAAGGTTCTGGCCGATCTGGCCGTGCACGAACCCGAAGCCTTTGGCGCGATCGTGGAAAAGGCGAAAGCCGCGGCCTGATCCCCGCCTGGCAGAGCCCATCCGAAGGCCCGTTCCGCAAGGACGGGCCTTTTTGTTTGGGCCGGTCGCTGGGGGGCGGGGCTGTGCAGCCGCTGAGCGGCAACCCCGCCCGATGCGCGGGCTGCTAGCCCGCCGGGCGAGCGCCGGCCCGTCCCCGCGGGCAGGCGCTTTGGTGGTGCTGGTCCCGCGCTCAGACAGGCGAGGGAATTGTCACCAAAAAGCGCGCCGACGATCCGTTCCTGCGCCCACCCACGGGCCGGCGCCCGCCCTTTGCCAAGCCTTTGGCCAATAGAATTTGACGCAACAGCGCCGCGTTTTTCGACCCGCCCCGATTGTCGCAGACCCGGCCCGTTGTTATTCTCGACCTCATGGGCCGTATATTTCACAGTCTCCTCCGCGAGCGCGCCATTCTGGCGGTGATCCTGACGCTGGCGATCTTCATCGCGAACCCCCTGGATCTGGCCAAGCCCACCAATGACACGATGGGGCTCATCGGCTTCTTCTGGCTTTTCGGGGTGATGATCTGGGGCGCCTCGGCGGTGGTCCATCACGCCGAGGCGCTGGCCGAGCGATTGGGCGAACCCTACGGCACGCTGATCCTCACGCTCTCGGTGGTGCTGATCGAGGTGGCGCTGATCGCCTCGGTCATGCTGTCGGGCGATGGCGGGCCGACGCTGGCGCGCGACACCATGTTCGCCGTCCTGATGATCGTGCTGAACGGGCTCGTTGGCCTGTCGCTGCTCTTGGGCGCGCTGCGCTTTGGCGAACAGAATTACAACCTCGCCGGGGCGGCCGCCTTTCTGACCGTGCTGGTGCCGCTCGCGGTCTTCGGGCTGGTGCTACCGACCTATACCATCTCCAGCGACACGCCCACCTACACGACCTTTCAGGCGGTGTTCTTCTCGATCATCACGCTGGCCCTGTATCTCGTGTTTCTCTCCATCCAGACCGTGCGTCACAAAGGCTTCTTCAGCGATGCCGAAGAGCCGCCGGTCAGCGGCGGTCACACCCATGCGCAATATCCGAACTGGGCGCATATGCTGCTCTTGATCGCTACGCTGGTGCCGATCGTGCTTCTGTCGAAGAAGATGGGCGCCTTTGTCGATCACAGCTCTGCCGTGCTGCGCCTGCCCGCCGCGCTTGGCGGGGTGCTGATCGCCATCATCGTTCTGGCCGCCGAGGGCATGAGCGCGGTGCGCGCGGCGCTGAGGAACCGGCTGCAGCGCGCAGTGAACCTCTGCCTTGGCGCGGCGCTCTCGACGATCGGGCTGACCATCCCGGCGGTGCTGGTCATCGGCATGGTGACCGGCCAGCAGGTGGTGCTGGGTCTGGGGCCGCAGATGCAGGTTCTGCTGGCACTGACGCTGATCGTTTCGGTTCAGACCTTTGGGGCACGGCGCACGAATGTGTTGCATGGCGCGGTGCATCTGGTCATGTTTCTTGCCTATATCGCCCTGATTTTCGCCCCTTGATCGCCGGTCAGGCCGGCCCCGGATATGAGCGCCCTCGCAGACACGTCCGACCATCACCGAAGCGATGCCCTGCCGCCGCGCGTGCCGCTGGCAACCAAGCCTCTGGGCATTATCGCCAGCGCCGTCACCGCCCGGCGCAACCTTCTGGAACTGATCCCGGAACTGGCGCTGCGTCAGCCGATGGTCTCGGGCAAGACCGGGGTGCGCTTTCACATGGTCATGGACCCGGGCGCGCTGCGCCGTGTGTTGAAGGATCGGGTCGAGGATTACCCGAAATCCGTCGTCACCAAGCTGATCCTGAAGCCCGCCATCGGTGACAGCCTGTTCATCGCCGAGGGGGCGCATTGGCGCTGGCAGCGCCGCGCCGCCGCGCCCGCCTTTTCGCAGCGCACGGTGGAAAGCCTCGCCCCGGTGATGACTGCCGCCGCGGTCGCCTCGCTGCGCCGCCTCTCGGCCGCCACCGGCCCGGTCGATGTGTTCGAGGAAACCGTGGCCGCCACCTTCGAGGTGATCTCGGATGTCAACCTCTCCGGTGATGAGGCCTTTGACCGCACTGCCGTCCATGACGCCATCGGCGCCTATATCGCCCAGACCGCCAAGCTGTCGGTCATGGACGTTCTCGGTCTGCCAGGCTGGGTGCCGCGACCGGGGCGGCTTTTTGCCGGCGCGAGCCTCGGGCGGATGAAGCGCGTCGCCGATCAGGCCATCGCCACCCGTGCCGCAAGGGGCAGGCCCGAGGGAACGCCGGACCTTCTGGACCTGCTTCTCGTGGCGCAGGACCCCGAGACCGGCCGCAGCATGAGCCGGACCGAGCTGCGCGACAACCTCCTGACCTTCATCGTCGCGGGGCATGAGACGACGGCGCTGACGCTGGCATGGGCGCTCTATCTGATGGCATTCGATCCCGAGGTGCAGGAGCGCGCGGCGGCCGAGGCCCGCGCCGTGCTGGGCGATCGTCCGGCTGGGGCGGCGGATGTCGAACATCTGCCCTATACCATGCGGATCGTGCAGGAGACGCTGCGGCTCTATCCGCCCGCCGCCTTCCTGTCGCGCACGGCGCAGGTGCCCGACCGGCTTTGCGGGCGCGAGATCCTGCCGCGCGATACGGTGATGCTGCCGATCTATGCGCTGCACCGCAATCACCTTCTGTGGGAGGAACCCGAGGCCTTCCGCCCCGACCGTTTCCTGACCCCACCCGACCGTTATGCCTTCCTGCCCTTCGGCGCCGGTCCGCGCATCTGCATCGGCGCCAGCTTCGCGCTGCAAGAGGCCGTCATCATCCTCGCCACGCTGCTCGCCCGCCTGCGCTTCGAGGCTGTGCCGGGCCGGGTGCCCGAGCCGCGGATGATCCTGACGCTGCGCCCGCATGGCGGGGTCTGGCTCAAGGTGACACCGCGACGCTAGGCCGGGCACGGTTGCACGCCGGCATCAGTCCGCCCGCGCCTGTTAGCGCCCAAAACAGGACACTTGCCGCAGTCACGAACCTGTTACACACTCCGCAAGCGAGAAACGGGCAGGGGGACATGCCATGGACGCGATCATTGGTTTTCTGAACACGATTTTCTGGGGTTACATCCTGATCTACGGCCTTCTGGCGGTTGGGGTCTATTTCACCATCCGCTTGGGCTTCATCCAGTTCCGGCATTTCGGCGAGATGTGGCGCTGCGTCGTCGGCTCGGGCGAGGCCGACAAGAACGGCATCACGCCCTTCCAGGCGCTGACGGTGTCGCTGGCCAGCCGCGTCGGCACCGGCAATATCGCCGGGGTGGCCGTGGCGCTGACCCTTGGCGGTCCGGGCGCGATCTTCTGGATGTGGATGGTGGCGCTGGTGGGCATGGCCACGGCCTATGCCGAATCGGCGCTGGCCCAACTTTACAAGGTGCATGGCCCGGGCGGCATGTATCGTGGTGGCCCGGCCTATTACATCGCCAACGGGCTGAAGCAGCCCTGGCTGGCGGCGATCTTCTCGGTGGCGCTGATCATCTCCTTCGGTCTGGTGTTCAACGCGGTGCAGGCCAATTCCATCGCCGAGGCGGTCAGCGGCGCCTTTGGCATCAACAAGGCCATCGTCGGCGTGATGACGGCGGTGCTGACTGCCGTCATCATCTTTGGCGGCATCCCGCAGATCGCGCGGGTGGCCGAGAAGGTCGTGCCGCTGATGGCCGGGATCTACCTGCTGGCGGCCGTCATCGTCATGGTGATGAACATCACCCATGTGCCGGGCATCCTGATCGGCATCGTCAAATCCGCATTCGGTCTGCAAGAGGCGGTCGGCGGCGTCGCCGGCAGTGTGGCTGCCGCCGCGCTGAACGGGATCAAGCGCGGCCTCTTCTCGAACGAGGCCGGCATGGGCTCGGCCCCGAACATCGCCGCAGTGGCGACACCCGACCCGCATCACCCCTCGTCGCAGGGCTTCGTGCAGGCGCTGGGGGTGTTCATCGACACGCTGCTGGTCTGCTCGGCCACGGCGGTGATGATCCTTCTGGCCGATGTCATGCCCTCGGCGGAACTGACTGGGGTGGCGCTGACACAGGCCGCGCTGTCGGACCATTTCGGCAGCTTCGGCCATGTCTTCGTGGCGGTGGCGATCTTCTTCTTCGCCTTCACCTCGATCATCGGCAACTATTCCTATGCCGAGAACGCGGTGGTCTATCTGGGTGCCGGCACCACCGGCATCATGGTCCTGCGGGTCGCCGCACTGGCCATGGTGATCTGGGGCGCGATCCAGACCGTCGCCACGGTGTTCAACTTCGCCGATGCCAGCATGGGGCTGATGGCCACGATCAACCTGATCGCCATCGTGGCGCTGTCGGGGACGATCACCTATGTGACGCGCGATTATCTGGCGCAGCGCAAGGCCGGCAAACTGCCCAAGTTCCACATCGCCGACCATCCCGAGATCGCCCCGGGCGTGAACCGCGAGATCTGGAAATAAGCGACAGGGCAGGGGGCCTTCGGGCCCCTTGTCAATTCAATGGACCCGCAGACCCGGCCCGTGCGACCAGCACGGGCCAGCGTCCGACCGCCCCTCGGGCGGACGCTTTTTCGCCGGTCAGCGCCGAACAGCCCTTCCATATGTTTGCGCCATAAAGCCCTGTCGGCGAGCCGCCCCAGCGTCCCCCCGCGGTCGGACGCTGGCCCTCATCCACCCCTTCGCGCTTCCCCCTCGCGCGCCGAAATGCTAACGCATCCCGCGACAAGACGCTCGAGGCACAAGATGGACGACCTGACCCCCCTTCGCCAGCTTTGGCTGGACCGCATCACCAGTGCCGCCGATCCGGCGCAGATCGAGGAGGTGCGGCTGGCGGCGCTTGGCAAGAAGGGCGAGATCAGCCTGAAGATGCGCGAGCTGGGCAAGATGACGCCCGAGGAACGCCAGACCACCGGCAAGGCCCTGAACGAACTGCGCGACGAGCTTGACGCCGCGCTCCGCGCCCGCAAGCTGGCGCTGGAGGATGCGGCACTCGACGCGCGTCTGGCCAGCGAATGGCTGGATGTGACCCTGCCGGGCCGCCCGCGCCCCGCCGGCACCATCCACCCGATCAGCCAGGTCATGGACGAGGTGACGGCGATTTTCGCCGATATGGGCTTTGCCGTTGCCGAAGGCCCGCAGGTCGAAAGCGACTGGTATAATTTCGACGCGCTGAACATCGCGCCCGAACATCCCGCCCGGCAGGAACATGACACCTTCTTCATGCACCGCGCCCCCGGCGACGACCGCCCGCCGCATGTGCTGCGCACCCATACCTCGCCGGTGCAGATCCGCGCCATGCAGGAAACGGGCGCGCCGATCCGCGTCATCGCCCCGGGCCGGGTCTATCGCATGGACATGGACCAGACCCATACGCCGATGTTCCACCAGCTCGAGGGGCTGGCCATCGGCCGCGACATCTCGATGGCCCAGCTGAAATGGACGCTGGAGGAATTCTGCCGCGCCTTCTTCGAAGTGCCCTCGGTCGAACTGCGCTTCCGCGCGTCGCACTTCCCCTTCACCGAACCCTCGGCCGAGGTCGATATCCGCTGTTCCTGGGAAAACGGCCAGCTGAAGATCGGCGAGGGCGACAGTTGGATGGAAATTCTGGGCTCGGGCATGGTGCATCCGCATGTCCTGCGCTCGGGCGGGGTCGATCCCGACGAATGGCAGGGCTTTGCCTTCGGCATGGGCATCGACCGGCTGGCGATGCTGAAATACGGCATCCCGGACCTGCGCGCCTTCTTCGAGGCGGATCTGCGCTGGTTGCGGCATTACGGGTTTGCTGCGGGGGATGTGCCGAGTGTGGCGGGTGGGTTGAGCAGGTGAGGCGAGATCGAATACGAATGAGATACTTCGGTCGCTGCCTCGGATTCCTAGTTGCGCCGCTGGCGAGAATTGCAGGCTATATCCCTGATCGGCTGAAGGATCGCTGGGTAGCAGGTGCGGCAAGCGGCCTCGGAGTCGCCGGAATTGGGGCAAACGTTTTCTTGTCTGCTCTCGGATTTACGGCAGTAACTCATAGTTCAGGCGCGGCAATTTTGACTGGCGCTGGTGGATACGTTGCCGGAACCATTGGTGTTGCATCGGTGGCATCATTTCTGATGCTGCCGATTACAATATTAGTCTTTGTGATCTGCGCGATTGTCGGAATGTTTGTGCTGCTAAAGCGCAAGCGAGCGTGAGGTGGGGTCAGGAACCGTAGGGTGGGGTTCAACCCCACCAAGCCCACCCTCCCACCGCACATCCCGGTGACTCCCCCCTCCCATCCCTTCACCTTCCCGCCCCTTTCGCGCATTCTAAGAAAAAACCACAAGGCGGGCAGATGATGATGACCAGGACACCGAAAACCAGGACCGAGCCGAAGCTGACGAAGCCCGCGCGGACCACGCCGGAGCTGAAGGCGCCGACCACCCCTCCCAAGGCCGCCGCCCAGAAGCCCGACCAGAAACCCCTCGTCGCCCCCTCCGGCGCGCCGAAATTCGCCGGTGCCCCCACCATCATCCCGCCCGCCGCCACCCCGCCCGCCATCACCATCCCGGTTCCGGCCATTGCCGAGGATCTCTGGCCGCAGGAGGACGCGGCGGATCAGGCGACGCTCCATGCCGCAGAGGAGGTGTTCAACCATCTGCTGGCGCGGGTGAAGGAGTTTCAGGCGAACCTGCCCGCCCATCACGAGCTGGGCATCCAGCTGGCGAATTATGGCGGAGAACGCGCGCTGCATGTGCGGGGCATGGGCTTTCGCAACCCGAACATCATCGAATTCTATGGGCTTCTGGATGGCGACCGACAGGTCACGGTCGTTCAGCACGTCTCGCAGCTGAATTTTCTGCTGATCGCGGTGCCGCCGGTGGCCGAGCAGGAACCCTATCGCATCGGCTTCGGCGCGGAACTGCGCACCGACAAGGGCTGATCCGCTAGATCCACCAGGGTTTCCCGATCAGCCAGACGATCAGCGCCATCATCACCGTGGCGGCGCCCATCACGAGGTTGAACGGGGAGCCGGCGATCAGCGCCATGGCCAGCAGGGCCAGCCACAGCGCCACAATCATCAGCCGCGCCTCGCGCCGGCCTGTCGCCAGATGCCACAACCCGATCGCCCCGCCGCAGAGGAGGACGGTCCCGACGGTGATAAGCGCGGCCTGCACGGGGCTAATACCGCGCCAGTTCCGAGGCGATGCGCTGGCGGTTCACGGCATTGTCTTCCTCGATCATGCCGGGGATCAGGAACAGGTCCACGATCACCCAGAGGCAGACGAAGCCCAGCAGCGGGAAGCCGATCAGGATCGGCGCGGTCAGCCAGCCGAGGCCCCAGGTCGCCGCCATGAGGATGCCGCTGACCCAGCGGCCCAGATAGATCCGGTGCACGCCAAAGCCCCAGAGGAAGATCAAGAGCAGATAGGCGACCAGCGGCGATTTCGCCTCGTTGGTCACGCGCTGCTCGATCAGCAGTTGCTCTTGCACGGTCATCTTTCGGGTCTTTCTCCACGCAGGGAATTAATGTTCATGGCATTAACATAGGGGGTCGTGGGTCCGAAACAAGACCCGGCGCCACGCAATCGCGCGCGCGCAGCCGGTGTACGCCCGGTGTACGCCCTGTGCACATCCGGTGTACGCCCAGTGCGCCTGTCCCCGCAGGCCTACCAATCCCCGCGCACATCGGATAGACCCGCGCCAAAGCGAACACGGCCCCGGCCCGCAGCGACGGTTTCTGACATGAAATTCACCCTTACCTGGCTCAAAGAGCATCTCGACACCACGGCCTCGCTCGACGAGATCACCGAGGCCCTGACCGATCTCGGCCTCGAGGTCGAAGAGGCCGCCGATCCGGCGGGCAAGCTGAGGAATTTCACCATCGCCAAGGTGCTGGAGGCTACGCCCCATCCCGATGCCGACCGCCTGCGGGTGCTGAAGGTGGCGACCGACGAGGGCGAGAAGCAGATCGTCTGCGGCGCCCCGAACGCCCGCGCCGGGCTGATCGGCGTGCTGGCCAAGCCCGGCGATTACGTTCCGGGCATCGACACCACGCTGAGCGTCGGCAAGATCCGCGGCATCGAGAGCCACGGCATGATGGCCTCGGAACGCGAACTGGAACTGTCGGACGAACATAACGGCATCATCGAACTGCCCTCGGGCGAGGTCGGCCAGCGCTTCACCGACTGGCTGGCGGCGAACGCGCCGGAAAAGATCGATCCGATGATCCATGTGAAGATCACCCCCAACCGTCCCGACGCGCTTGGCGTGCACGGCATCGCCCGCGATCTGGCGGCGCGGGGTCTGGGCGTGCTGAAGCCGGTGCGCTCGGTGCAGATCGCCGGCAGCTTCCCCTCGCCCATCGGCGTCACCATCGCCCCCGAGGTAGCCGCCAAGGTGCTCTTCTTCTCAGGCCGGCTGGTGCGCGGCGTCAAGAACGGCCCCAGCCCCGACTGGTTGCAAAAACGCCTGCGCGCCATCGGGCTGCGTCCGATCAGCGCGCTGGTCGACATCACCAATTTCTTCACCTTCGACCTGAACCGCCCGCTGCATGTCTTCGACGCGGCCAAGGTCCACGGCGACCTGATCCTGCGTTCCGCGAAGTCGGGCGAAGAAATCGTGGCGCTGGACGACAAGACCTATGCCCTGCCCGAAGGCGCGGTGGTCATCTGCGACGCCAACGGCCCGGAAAGCATCGCCGGGATCATGGGCGGCGCGGCCTCGGGGTCCACCGACGAGACCACCGATGTCTTCATCGAAGCCGCCTATTTCGACCCGATCAGCACCGCCGCCACCGGTCGGGCGCTGAAGATCAATTCCGACGCCCGCTATCGCTTCGAGCGCGGCATCGACCCGGCCTTTACCCTGCAGGGGCTGGACCTGGCGACACAGATGGTCATGGACCTCTGCGGCGGCGAGCCGTCCGAGGTGGTCACTGCCGGGGCGATCCCGACCGGTGACCGTGCCTATCGGCTGAACCCGGCGCGTGTCGCCAGTCTCGTCGGCCTCGACATCCCCGAGGCCACGCAGCGCGCCACGCTCGAGGCGCTCGGCTTCCGGCTGGAAGGCGAGATGGCCCATCCGCCGAGCTGGCGCCCCGATGTGCTGGGCGAGGCCGACCTGGTCGAGGAAATCGCCCGCATCGCCAGCCTGACGAAGCTCGAGGGCAAGCCGCTGCCCCGCCCGCAGCCGGGCGTGCCGCTGCCGGTGCTGACGCCCTTGCAGATGCGCGAAAAGGCCGCCCGCCGTCAGGCGGCGGCCCTGGGCTACAATGAGTGCGTGACCTACAGCTTCATCGACCAGAAGTCGGCGGAACTGTTCGCTGGCGGCACCGATGCGGTGCGCGTCGAGAACCCGATCAGCAGCGAGATGACCCATCTGCGCCCCGACCTTCTGCCCGGCCTTCTGGCCGCCGCCGCCCGCAATCAGGCGCGCGGCTTCGCCGATCTGGCGCTGTTCGAGGTCGGTCCGGTCTTCTCGGGTGGTGAGCCGGGCGATCAGGCGCTGCAGCTCAGCGGTCTGCTGGTCGGTTCGACCGCGCCGCGCGATCCCTATGGCAGCCGCCGCAAGGTCGATCTCTATGACGCCAAGGCCGATGCCGAGGCGGTGCTGGCCGCCATCGGCGCGCCGGCCAGGGCCCAGATCAACCGCAAGCTGGACGGCTGGTGGCATCCGGGCCGGTCGGGCAATATCGCCCTTGGTCCGAACGTGCTGGCAAGCTTCGGCGAGATTCACCCCAAGATCCTGCGCGAGATGGATGTGAAAGGCCCTGCCGTCGGCTTCACCATCCGGCTGGTTAATGTGCCCTTCCCGAAGGTCAAGACGCCCACCCGCCCGGCGCTGGAGGCTTCGGGCCTGCAGGCGGTCGAGCGTGACTTTGCCTTTGTCGTGGACGGGCAGGTCGAGGCACTGACGCTGGTCAATGCCGCCGCCGGGGCCGACAAGACGCTGATCGAGAAGGTCACGGTCTTTGACCAGTTCACCGGGCTCGAGGGCGGCAAGAAGTCGATCGCGATTACCACGCGCCTGCAGCCACGCGACAGGACCCTGACCGATGCCGAGATCGAGGCCGTCAGCCAGAAGATCATCGAGAAGGTGCAGAAGGCAACCGGCGGCACGCTGCGCGCCTGAACCTTTCATCTTGGTCCAAATATCCTCGGGGGTCCGGGGGCGGAAAGCCCCCGGGCTCACGCCGGAAACAGACGATCCAGCGCATCCGTCAGCGGCGCGGGATCGCTGATCTGCAGCCGCACCGGCAGGGCCAGCACCTTCGGGCGGAACTCGCGCGGCAGGCGCACGGCGTCCTTCTCGGTCGTCACCAGCTGCGCACCCGACAGCCGCGCCTCGGTTTCCAGCCGCGTGAGCAGACCGGCGGTGAAGGGCTGGTGATCGTCCAGCGCCTCGCCTCGAACCAGATCGGCGCCCAATCCGGCGAGCGTGGCAAAGAATTTCTCGGGATGGCCGATCCCGGCAAAGGCCAGCACGCGATGGCCCTGCCAGTCGATCCCGGTCTGCAAGGGGTCCAGCGCGCCCCGCAGGTGGGGAATGCCGCCGGGCGCAGAAAATCGCGTCTGCGCGGCCTCTGGCCCGATCGACAGCAGCAGGTCGGCCCGCTCAAGACCCACATCCACCGGCTCGCGCAGCGGACCAGCGGGCAGGCAGAGCCCATTGCCAAAGCCCTTCGCGGCATCGACCACGATCAGCGACAGGTCATGCGACAGCGCCGGGTCCTGAAAGCCGTCATCCAGGATGATCGCCTGCGCCCCGTCCGCGATGGCCGCGCGCGCTCCGGCAAGACGGTCCCTGGACACCCAAGCCGGCCCGAAGGCCGAGATCAGCAGCGGCTCGTCCCCGGTCAGGGCGGCGTCATGGCTGCGCTCGTCGACCCTGAGCGGCCCGGTCGCAGATCCGCCATAGCCGCGCGAGACGACATGCGCCGCCACCCCGCGTGCCTGCAGCGCCTGGAGCAGATGGATGACCGTCGGGGTCTTGCCGGTGCCCCCGGCATTCAGGTTGCCCACGCAGATCACCGGCACCGCAAGTTTCTCGCGCGCGCCGCGGGCCAGCCGGCGCGCGGTGCCGGCGGCATAAAGCGCGCCAAGCGGTGACAGCAGCCGTGCCGCCAGCGTCGGCGGGCGGTGATACCAGAAGGCGGGTGGGCGACTCATGCCTTGATCCCTTTCAACAGGTTCATCACCGGGCGCGCGATCTCCAGCGCGACGCCGGCGCCACCGGTGCTGACCGCCCAGGCATTGGCGGCCAGGGTGGCGACCTGCTGGGCCTGCGACAGCTGCGTGACCGCGACCGCCAGGTCGCCGGCATCACGCAGCCGCCGCGTCGCGCCGGCACCGTCGAGCTGGCGCCAGACCACCTCGTGCCGGCCGATCTGCGGCCCGTGCATGATCGCCGAGCCGAGCGAGGCTGGCTCGAACGGGTGGCGCGCCGTCGCATCTTCGCCCGACAGCGTGCCGCCCATGTAGCAAAGCGGCGCCAGCCGGTACCACAGGCCCAGCTCCTGCGCATCCTCGGCGAATTGCACCTGCACCTCGGTCGTCGGGTCCTCGTCGGCATTGCGCCGTGCCACCACCAGCCCGCCCGCCTCGAAGCGGTCGGCCATGGCATCGGCCACGGCCGGATCGGCGGGGTTCACCACCAGCAGCGCCTTGTGCGAGTGGCGCAGCGCCGCCAGATGCGCCTGGAACACCGCCTCCTCCTCGGCCACGGGCAGGGCGGTGGCCAGCCAGACATGGCGCCCGCGCAGCATCGCCGCCAGGGTCATGCGCTCGCCCTCGAAGCCGGGCAGGGGATCGCGGATCTCGGTCACCGGGCCGGTCAGGCGGATGCGGGCGGCGGGCAGGCCCATCGCAAGTGCGGCCTTGCGGCTGGCCTCGTCGGTGACGCAGATCACCTCGGCCGGTTCCAGAAGGTGCCGCTGCAGGCTGCGCTCCAGCCCCCAGACGGGTTTCTCGCGGATGGCGATCTGGCCAAGGACCAGCGGCGTGGCCCCGGCTTCGGCTGCGCTGATCAGGGCGGCGGGAAGATCATCGCCCAAGAGAAGGATCGCCCTTGGCTGCGCCTCGGCCAAGAGCTGTGGCGCGGCGACGGGATCGTCGGCCACATCGGGCAGGCCGTCGCGGCCAAGAAACAGGATACGCAGGTCGGGCGTGGCCTTCCGCATCGCCGCGACAACCTGATCTGCCGCCGCCGCCGCCTCGGGCGTTGCCCGCAGGATCAAGAGCGGTCCTTTGCCCGACGGCAGCGACAGGTTCTGCAACCGCCCGCCGCGCTTGCGGCGCAGCTCCAGCCAAAGCCCAAGCGAACCAAGGCTGGAGCGGGACATCAGCTACCCAGTTCCTCGGTCGGGCTGACCGGCGTTTCCTCGTCGCGCAGCCGGTGAAGGTGCGCGATGAAATAGCGGGTCTGGGCGCTGTCGACGGTGCGATGCGCCTCGGCTTTCCAGGCGTTGTAGGCCTGTTCGTAATTCGGGAAGATGCCGACGACATGGATCTGGCTGGTATCGCGGAATTCGGTCTTCTGCGGATCGACAAGCTCGCCGCCGAAGACAAGGTGCAAACGCTGGCTCATAGGGCCTCCTGCAATTCGTTTCGCGGGGGAAATTAACCCGTGCCGGCGGGGAACTCTAGCAAGATTGTCTCAAAGGCTAAGGGCTTTGAATTTGCTGGGAATCGGCAGACAGGTTATCACCGGAGAGTGAGCGGGCAGAAGGTCGCCCCGGTGAGTTTCAAACCCTGACAGAATGCCTGCGGTGGAAGTGGGGCGCATGGGGGGAGGGTTCCGGTTGACCTGTTTGCGACCGGAACCCTTTCTATCGTAAGCTGCTTTACCTCCGGGCTGACGTTACCCCTGCGGTTGATCCCACTCTTGCTTGCCGTCCGCCCTGTTCCGGTCGATCTCCTCGGCAACCAGCCGCTGCAGCCGCCATAGCCCGCTGTCATGGATGCCCATCTCCTCGAGATGCGAGACGGTGTTGAAAAGATACTCCGCCCCGCTGCCCCAATGCCCGCAAGACACCGCCAGCGTCTGCGCGACCTCCTCCAGCGGCAGGCGTCCGGCATAGTTGGGCGACTGGCGGTTCATCACGAAGCCCAGGGCCTTGACCGGGCCGGATGCCGTCTGGACGGTCAGCCAGCGCGGGATGTTGTTGATCGGCTTCATGGTGAACTCGCGGCGGAACAGCCGGTGCAGTTGCGCCTCGAGATCCTGCATCGGCAGCTCATACAGCACGCCCCGGCACTGTCCGCCACGGTCCAGCACCATCATCAGACCGGGTTTGTCCAATGTGCCGCGAAAGCGCAGGGCACGCAGGCAGAAGGCGCGGTGCCAGCCGCGCGCGATGCCGACCTGTTCGGACAGGTGCTCGAGCTCTGGTTTCCAGATCAGCGAGCCATAGGCGAAAAGCTGGATGGGTTGGTCGGGCGCGGGGCGGTCGGCCAGGATGCGGGCGACCCATTCGTCATAATCGGCATCGGTCTGCTGTTCGGCCCCCGGCGGCGGGCCGGCATCCGCGACGACCCGCTGGACATGGGCGACATGGTCCGGTGCCAGTGACAGGCGTCTGGTTCTGTCCTGCATCCTGCCTCCCCCGCTTCGCGGCAGCCTAGGCCTTGATCCCGTCCATCCCGGCCAGTTCCATCACCACGGCCCATTCGGCCTCGCTGACCGGCTGCACCGACAGGCGCGAATTGTTCACCAGGATCATGTCCTTCAGCCGTGGCTCGGCCTTGGCCTGATCCAGCGTCACCGGCGTCTTCACCGGCGCGACGGCGCGGATATCGACGCATTCCCACCGCGGGTCCTCGGTCGAGCTGTCGTGATGCGCTTCGGCGCAGACCTCGACGATGCCGACGACCTCTTTCCCGATATTCGAGTGATAGAACAGCCCGCGATCACCGATCTTCATCTCGCGCATGTTGTTGCGCGCCTGGTAATTGCGCACGCCGTCCCATTCCTCGCCCTTGGCCCCCGTGGCGACCAGATCGTCCCAGCCAAAGACATCGGGCTCGGATTTGAACAGCCAGTAGCGCATCAGCCGATCACCTTCTTCCACTCGATGATCTCGACCTTCTCGAACAGGCCCGCGCCCTTGTAGGGGTCCTGATCGGCCCAGCCTTGCGCGCTGGCCAGATCATCGGCCTCGACCACCAGCAGCGAGCCGCGCATTTCGCCCTCTTCGATCAGCGGGCCGGCCATGCGGACGATGCCATGGGCGTTGAGAAAGCCCAGATGCGCCTCGCGCGTGTCGATGCGGGTCTGCAGATGGCCGGGCTTGTCGCGGCAGATGACGGCAAAAAGTGGCATTATTCGTCCTTCAACGGTCGGTTCAGCAGCTGTTGCATCAGCTTTTCCACGGATACGCGGCGGGTGACAAGCCCCGCGACGGCGGCGGTGATCGGCAGGTCCAGCCCCAGCTTGCCGGCGAGTGCCGCCACCGCCTGCGCCGTGGCCGCGCCCTCGACCGTGGTCGAGCTGTCGAATTCGGTCCCCGCGCCCAAGCTGAAGCCAAAGCGATAGTTGCGCGACTGGTCCGAGGTGCAGGTCAGCGTCAGGTCGCCCAGACCCGAGAGCCCGGTCAGCGTCTCGGCCCGAGCGCCCAGATGCGTTGCCAGCCGGGTCATTTCGGCAAAGCCACGGGTGATGATGGCGGCGCGGGCGCTGTCGCCCAGTTGCCGGCCCATGACCGCGCCGGCGGCGATGGCGATGACGTTTTTCAGCGCGCCGCCCAGTTCCGCCCCGGTCACGTCGGTCGAGCGATAGAGCCGCAGGGTTTGCGTGGACAGCTCTGCCTGCAGCGCCTCGCCCCGTTCGGCATCGGCGCAGGCCAGTGTCAGCGCGGTGGGCAGGCCGCGGGCAATGTCGGTGGCGAAGGAGGGGCCGGTCAGCACCGCGACCGTGGCAGCGGAGCAGGCGGCGCGGATCAGTTCGGACGGGCCGGTCAACGTGGTCAGGTCGATGCCCTTGGCGGTGCTGACCAGCGATTTGCCGTCGAGCAGCCCGGCATGGTCGGCGAGGAAGGCCCCAAGCGCCTGTGCCGGCAGGGCCAGCAGCAGGGTATTGGCGGCGGTGGCCTTGGCGAGATCAGTGGTCGCCTTCACCTCGAGCGGCAGGCTGACGCCCGGCAGTTTCGGGTTCGCCCGCAGCTTGGCCGCGTCACGCCCCCACAGCGTCACCGGCCCGTTACCGGCCAGCGTGACCGCCAGAGCGGTGCCGAAAGCGCCAGCGCCAAGGACCGAGACGGTCATGCCTTGGCCCCCTTCTTGCCCGCGCCCAGCATCGGCGCGGCGCGCTGGTCCAGCGGCCAGCGCGGGCGCGCGGCCAGCGTCAGGTCATCCGCTGCGCCTTGCCGGAACCGCTCGATCCCAGCCCAGGCAATCATCGCGCCATTGTCGGTGCAGAGCGCCAGCGGCGGGGCAAGAAAGCGTGTGCCGGCATCGCTGGAAACTTTTTCCAACGCGGCACGGATGGTGCGGTTCGCGGCCACGCCCCCCGCCACCGCCAGAACCGGCGCGGGCGAGGCTTTCATCACCCGCGCGGCCTTGCCGGCCAGAAGATCGCTGACGGCGGCCTGAAAGCCGGCACAAAGATCGGCCCGGTCGCGCTGGTAAAGCCCGCCCTGTGCCGCCACCAACTCGTCGCGCTGGCGCAGGGCGGCGGTTTTCAGGCCGGAGAAGGACATGTCGAAACCCGGCCGGTCCAGCAGCGGGCGCGGCAGGTCGAAGCGGCTGGCATCGCCCTCAGCCGCCTCGGCCTCGACCGAGGGGCCGCCGGGCTGGGGCAGGCCCAGAAGCCGCGCCAGCTTATCGAAGGCCTCGCCCGGCGCGTCGTCGATGGTGCCGCCGAGCCGGGTGAAATCCTCGGGGCCTTCAACCCGCAGGAACTGGCAATGCCCGCCCGAGACCAGCAGCATCACGTAGGGAAAGCCGATCCCGTCGGTCAGGCGCGGGGTCAGGGCATGGCCGGCCAGATGGTTGACGCCGACGAGCGGCAGGCCGGTCCCGGCGACCAGTCCCTTGGCCATCATCACCCCTGCCATCACCCCGCCGATCAGCCCCGGCCCGGCGGTCACCGCCACGCCATCAAGATCGCTCAGATCCTTGCCGGCCTCGGCCAGCGCCTGTTCGACCACCCCGTCCAGCCGCTCGGCATGGGCGCGGGCTGCGATCTCGGGCACGACGCCGCCGAAATCCGCGTGCAGGCTGTTCTGCCCGGCCACCACCGAGGACAAGATGTGACCATCGCCCGTGACGACGGCCGCGGCGGTATCGTCGCAGCTGCTTTCGATGCCGAGAAAGACCAGATCACTCATCATTTGCCATGTCGGGGTCGCGGGGTTAGGGCTTCGGGGTATCACCCTCACCGGGGAATTGCCAATGCCAAGCGCCGACCCGCGCCCTACCGTGCTGCTGACCCGGCCCGAAGCGGATTCGCGCCGCTTTGCCGGCGGGCTGCCGCCGGGCCTGCCGGTGGTAATCTCGCCGATCCTGCGAATCGTGCCGGTCGCGCATGACGCCGCGCGCCTCGCCTCGGCGCCGGGCCTCGTCTTCACCTCGGCCCATGCGGTCGCCACCGCGGGTCCGGGGCAGGGGCGGCTGGCGCTGTGTGTCGGGCCGCGCACGGCGGCGCTGGCGCGGGCGGCGGGGTTTCAGGTGCAGGAGGGCGCGACCGGCGAGGCCGGGGGACTGCTGCCCCTGATCGCCGCAAGCCCGGTGCCGCTGATCCACCCGCAGGGCCGGCATCTGGCGCGCGAGCTGCCAGTCGAGGGGATGGTGGTCTATGACCAATGGTCGCAGCCGCTGTCCGATGCAGCCCAGGGTCTGCTGGCCGACGCGGCGCCGGTGATCCTGCCGCTCTTCTCGCCACGCTCGGCCCGGCTGCTGTCGGACGCGGTGGAAAATAGTGTCAAAGCCCCGATCTTGCTGGCTGCGATCAGCGAATCTGCGCGGGCAGGCTGGGGCCATCCGGCCGAGCGATCGCGGATTGCCGCGCGCCCGGATGCCGACGGGGTAATAAAAGCGATCCGGAGCCTGCTTTCGCCGGAACAATGATGCGGAGAGCGGGTTGAGCCGGGGACAGCGGCTCTCTAGTATCGACCGCCAAAGGGTCGCGCCGAGGCGGAGGCCCGCGCCGAACTTCTGACGGGGAAAAGACGTGAAAAATCCGGAGAACAAGACGCCTGCGAAATCCAGCGCGGAATCCAAGGCGAAGGATGCAGCCACTGCCACGACCGCGAAGAAGGCGGCGGCAGACGCTTCGGTGATCGAGAGCAAGACGGTCGAGGCCGGCACCGCCGCCAAGGCGGCTGCCAGCGGGGGCGTGGTGAAACCCGCCGACTCGGCCCTGCTCGGCGCGCAGAAGAAACCCGAGGCGGCTGCGGCCAAGAAGACCGACGACAAGCCGACGGTGCTGGTCTCGACCACGCAGGACCGGGTGGCTTCGGCCGAGACGGCGCCGGCGACTCCGCTGGCGAAACCTGCGACGACGGTACCCAAGACCGAGCCGGCCAAGGCCGAACCCGTGAAGACCGAGGCGCCGAAGCCCGAACCCGCCAAGACCGAAGCGGCGAAAACCACGAGTGCACCGGCACCCGTGGTCCAGAAATCCGGCTTCTGGCCCGTGGCGCTTGGCGGCGTCGTGGCCGCAGGGATCGGCGCGGCGGCTGCGCTCTGGGCCTTTCCCAACGGTCTGCAGCCGGCAGCGGCGGTCGATACTGCCACGCTGAAACAGGAAATCCTGGGCGAGGCGGCAAGCGCAGCCTCGGCCCAGATCGCCGCGCAGGGCGAGGCGGTGACGCAGCAGGCGGGCGAGGCCGGGGCCGAGGCTGCGCGCCAGATCATCGCCGAGATGCCGGCGGGCGCCGACACCACGCCGGAACTGCAGGCCGCGCTGGAGGCGCAATCGCAGCAGATCGCCGCGCTGTCCGAGAAACTTACGGCGCTGGAAAGTGCCGCGCCCGCCGAAGGTGGCGGTGGGGTCTCGCCGGAACTGCAGCAGCGGCTGGCCGCGATGCAGGCCGAATTGGAACAGGCGGCCGCTGCCGCCAAGACCCAGATCGATTCCGCCTTGGCCGAGGCGCAGAAGTTGCAGGAAGCCGCGCAGAACTCGACGATCCGGGCCGAGGCGGTGGCTGCCGTCGCGGCGCTGAAATCGGCGCTGGACGAGGGCAGCTCGACCGATGCCGCTGTCCAGCAATTGCAGGAAGCCGGGGTCGCCGCGCCCGAGGCGGTGCAGGCCGAGCCGCCGACCCTCCCTGTGCTGCAGGAGGGCTTTGCCCCCGCCGCGCGCGCGGCGCTGAAGGTGGCGCTGCGTGACAGCTCGGCAGAGGCCGATGGTGGCACGCTGATCGGGAATTTCCTGCGCGCCCAGATCGGCGCCCGCTCGGTCGAGCCGCGCGAGGGGGCCGATCCCGATGCGGTGCTGTCGCGCGCCGATGCCGCCGTGCAGGCGGGCGATCTGGCCGCCGCGCTCAGCGAACTTGAGGCCCTGCCCGCCGTTGCGCGCGACGAGCCCGAGATGGCCGCATGGCTGGCCGGGGCCGAGGCTCATGTCGCCGCCCGCGCCGCGCTGAACGAACTCGCCGGCCAATCGAACTGAGGAGAACACGATGCTGCTGTCTCTGCTGAAAATCCTGTTCTTCTTCGCCGTTGTCCTCGCCGTGGCGCTGGGGGCGATGCAGCTGTCGGAAACCGGCCAGTCGCTGAGGCTGGAATTCAACGGCACTGAATACCTGTTGGGGCCGGTGCAGGTCATCATCGGCCTCTTGGTGCTGATGGTCGTGGCCTGGCTGGCGATGAAACTGCTGGGGCTCTTCGTGGCCTTCCTGCGCTTCCTTGCCGGGGACGAGACCGCCATCAACCGCTATTTCGCCCGCTCGCGTGAGCGGCGCGGTTACGAGGCCCTCGGCGAGGGGATGCTGGCCGTCGCTGCCGGCGAGGGCAAGCTGGCGCAGGAAAAGGCGGCGAAGGCCGAGAAATACCTCGACAAGCCGCATGTCACCAACCTGCTGGCCGCGCAGGCGGCCGAGGTGGCGGGGGATACCACGCGCGCCGATGCGGTCTATCGCAAGCTGCTGGAAGATGACCGGACCCGCTTTGTCGGTGTGCGTGGGCTGATGCGGCAGAAGCTTCTGGCCGGCGATACCGAGACGGCGCTGAAACTGGCCGAAAAGGCCTATGCGTTGAAGCCGCGCCACAAGGAGGTTCAGGACACGCTGCTGGAACTGCAGACCCAGCAGCATGACTGGAAGGGCGCGCGGGGCGTGCTGAAGGATCAGCGCAAGCAGGGCGATCTGCCGAAGGATGTGCATATCCGCCGCGACGCCGTGCTGGCTTTGCAGGAGGCCAGCGAGGTTCTGGCGCAAGGGAATTCGATCAGCGCCCGAGAGGCCGCGATCTCGGCCAACCGCGCCTCGCCCGACCTGATCCCGGCGGCGGTGCTGGCGGCGCGCAGCTATATGGCCAAGGACGATCCGCGCCACGCAAGCCGGGTGCTGGAAAAGACCTGGTCGGTGCGCCCGCATCCCGACATTGCTGCCGCCTATGCCGAGATCGTGCCGGACGAGACTCCGGTGGCGCGGCAGCGCCGCTTCGAGAACCTGATCCGCAAGAACCCGGACGATCAGGAAAGCCGGCTGTTGCGTGCCGAACTGGCGCTGGCTGCCGAGGATTTCCCCGGCGCGCGGCGTGCGCTTGGCAATCTGGCCGAGACCCAGCCCACCGTGCGCACGCTGTCGATCATGGCCGCGGTCGAACGCGGCGAGGGTGCCGATGATGCCGTGGTGCGCGGCTGGCTGGCGCGCGCGCTGACCGCCTCGCGCGGGCCGCAATGGTGCTGCGACAAATGCCAGAACGTGATGGTGGACTGGGCGCCGGTCTGTGACAAATGCGGCGGCTTCGACACGCTGAGCTGGCGAGTGCCGGAAGAAAAGCTGACCGCCACGACCGGCCGTCCGGGGGCGGAGATGCTGCCGCTTCTCGTTGGTGCCGCGCCGAGACCGGCAACTGTCGTGGCGGAAGAGGCCGAGATCGTCACCGAGACGCCGAAACCCGCGCCGAAGCCCAATGGCGCGGCGACCGAGCGCGTGAGCCGTGTCGAGGTCGCCGCCGTCGCCCCCGGCATGGTCCCGCGCGAGACGGATTTCGTCGAGATCGAGCCGTCTTCCACGGATACCTCGCCGGAACCCGCGCGTGAGGTGGTGAAACCGGCGCCCGCCCTGGCGGCCGAGAAGGCACCGCTGAATGGCACCGTTATCACCGATACGGCCAAACCCGTTCCGTCAGAACCGGTGCTGGTGCGTCCCGATGTGGAGCCGCCCGAGGACGAGGTTCTGCCGCCTTCCGGCAAGAAATCCTGATCGCTTTCGGGGGCGCGGCGGAAAATCTGTCGCGCCCCCTTTTCCCGCCGGATGGAACCTGCTATCCGGCGCGGCACCAGAGGCCGCTGTAGCTCAGCTGGTAGAGCACGTCATTCGTAATGATGGGGTCGGGGGTTCGAGTCCCTTCAGCGGCACCACTTATCGCGGCAGAGATGCCGGGCGATAACGGGCCTTCCCAGATCCGAAAATTCCCCCGCAGGCCGGTTTCCGCACCTGCGATTGTTCGTTCTTCACCTCGACTAAACCACGCGCGCGTGGCCGAAATGTGCCGCCCCGCGCATTCGGTGCTTGCAACCCGCGCCGGATTGGCAAGCATGGTTAAAAAATGTTATCGCAAACATGAGCGAATCGAAGATTGTAGAGAGGGTGCCGATGGTTGTTGAACGAGGGGGCGCGGATTGGTGGCGCGGGTCGGTGACCTATCAGATCTATCCCCGGTCCTTCATGGATTCGGACAATAACGGCATTGGCGATCTGGCGGGCATCATCTCGCGGCTGGACTATGTGGCCAAGCTGGGGGTCGATGCGATCTGGCTGTCGCCCGTGTTCCCTTCGCCGATGAAGGATATGGGCTATGACGTGTCGGATTATACCGACATCGATCCCGGTTTCGGCACGCTGGCTGAGTTCGACAGTCTGGTCGAGAAGGCCCATAAGCTGGGGCTGAAGGTCATCATCGATCAGGTGATCTCGCACAGTTCGGATCAGCACCCCTTCTTCACCGAATCGCGCAGCTCGCGCGACAATCCCAAGTCCGACTGGTATGTCTGGGCCGATCCGAACCTGGACGGCACGCCGCCGAACAACTGGCAGTCGATCTTTGGCGGCCCGGCCTGGACCTGGGATTCGCGCCGCCGGCAGTATTATTTCCACAACTTCCTGAAGGAACAGCCGGACTGGAACTTCCACAACCCCGAGGTGCAGGACTATCTGCTTTCGACCATGCGCTTCTGGCTCGAGCGCGGGGTGGACGGGTTCCGGCTGGATACGGTCAATTTCTATTTCCACGACAAGCTTCTGCGCGACAACCCGGCGAATTACCTGCCCTGGTCGCAGCAGGCGCTGAAGCCCTTCGACATGCAGTTCTGCCTGTTCTCGAAGAACCAGCCAGAGAACCTGGCCTTCCTCGAACGTCTGCGCGCGCTCATGGACGAATTCGACGCCCGCGCCACCGTGGGCGAGGTCGGCGACAGCCATCTGTCGATCGAGCTGATGGGGAAATATACCAGTGGCAAGAAGCTGCACATGGCCTATTCCTTCGAGATGCTGGGGCCGAATTTCAGCGCCGAGCATTTCCGCAGCCGGATCGAAAGCTTCTTCAAGGGTGCGCCCGAGGGTTGGCCCTGCTGGGCCTTCTCGAATCATGACGTCCCGCGCCATGTCGGGCGCTGGCTGCCCCACGCTGCGGATCAGGATGCGCTGGCCAAGCAGGCGGCGGCGATGCTGCTTTCGTTCGAGGGTTCGGTCTGTCTCTATCAGGGCGAGGAACTGGGGCTGGTCGATACGCAGCTCGAGTTCGAGGAACTTACCGACCCGGACGGCATCGCCTTCTGGCCGGAATACAAGGGCCGCGATGGCTGCCGGACGCCGATGGTCTGGGATGCCAAGGCTGCGAATGGCGGCTTCTCCAAGGCCAACAAGACCTGGCTGCCGGTGAAGGCGCCGCAGCAGGCGCGGGCGGTCTCGACCCAGGAGGGCAAGCCGAACAGCGTTCTTGCCTTCTATCGCCAGATGCTGGCCCTGCGCCGGGCCGAGCCGGATCTGCGGCTTGGCGATATCCGCTTCCTCGACCTGCCCGAGCCGGTTCTGGGCTACGAGCGGGGCGAGGCGATGATTTGCCTCTTTAACCTTTCGGCCGAGCCGGTCACCATCGATCTGGCACAACCCGTGCAAGAGTTGTTGACGCAGGGGGCCGAGATTGCCGAGGGTCAGGTGACGCTGGCCGCGAACGGCTTTGTCATCGGCCGGAAACGGAACGGATAGGGCGAACTGCCGGGCCGGCAGACATCAACCACAGGACGGAGTGCGCGAGACATGACAACGGCTGATCTTCCTCCGCATCTTTCCGGGCAGGATGTGTCGCGGCTGCTCGAGGCGCGGCATGATGCGCCCTTCGACGTGCTGGGCCTGCACAAGCAGGGCCGCAAGGCCTGGATCGTGGCGCTGGTCCCCGATGCGGTCTCGCTGATGGCCGAGGTCGGCAAGAAGACCATCGAACTGCCCCGGATCGAGGGCGCGCTGTTCGGCGGGCCGGTGCCGGTGTCGAAAACCCCGCACCGCCTGCGCGCCCGGTTCGAGGATGGCCGCGACTGGGTCTTTGACGATCCCTATCGCTTTGGTCCGGTTCTGGGCGATGTCGATCAGTATCTGATGGGCGAGGGCACGCATCGCCGGCTGTGGGATGCGCTTGGCGCCCATGTCCGTGCACATGAGGGCGTGGACGGCACCCATTTCGCAGTCTGGGCACCCAATGCGGCGCGGGTCTCGGTGATCGGGGATTTCAACCAGTGGGACGGCCGTCGTCACCCGATGCGCCGTGTCGGCGTGACCGGCGTGTGGGAGCTGTTCATCCCCGGCATCGGTGATGGCGCGCTCTACAAATACGAGATCGCGCCGCAGCATGGTGGCTTGCTGGAAAAGGCCGATCCGGTGGGCTTTGGCGCGCAGCATCCGCCGCAGACGGCGTCGGTCGTGCGCGACATCTCGGGCTATGGCTGGGACGATGGCGCGTGGATGGAAAGCCGGGCCGAGAAAAGCCGGCGCGACCAGCCGATCTCGATCTACGAGGTTCATCTGGGCAGCTGGCGCCGGGCCGAGGGCAATCGGCCGCTGAGCTACAAGGAGCTCGCGACCGAACTGGTCGATTACGCCACCTATATGGGCTTCACCCATCTGGAATTCCTGCCGATCAGCGAGTTTCCCTTTGACGGGTCCTGGGGCTATCAGCCGGTGGGCATGTATGCGCCGACCATCCGTTTCGGCCCGCCGCATGAATTCCGCGATCTGGTCGAAGCCGCGCACAAGGCCGGGCTGGGGGTCATCCTCGACTGGGTGCCGGGGCATTTCCCCGCCGATGCACATGGTCTGGCGCAGTTCGACGGCAGCCATCTTTACGAACATGCCGACCCGCGCGAGGGCTTCCATCAGGACTGGAACACCCTGATCTACAATTACGGCCGCACCGAGGTTCGCAACTACCTTGTGGCCAACGCGCTCTACTGGCTGGAAGAATACCATGTCGACGGGCTGCGCGTGGATGCGGTGGCCTCGATGCTGTACCGTGACTATTCGCGGCGTCAGGGCGAATGGGTGCCGAACCGCGATGGCGGGCGCGAGAATTACGAGGCGATCGATTTCCTCAAGGACATGAACGTGCAGGCCTATGGCCGCGTGGACGGGATCGTCACCGTGGCCGAGGAATCGACGGCCTTTCCCGGCGTCTCGACCCCGGTCGATGCGGGGGGGCTTGGCTTCGGCTTCAAGTGGAACATGGGGTGGATGAACGACACCCTGCGCTATATCGAGAAGGACCCGGTCTACAGATCCTACGATCATCACCTGATGACCTTCCCGATCGACTATTCCTTCAGCGAGAATTTCATCCTGCCGATCAGCCATGACGAGGTGGTTCACGGCAAGGGCAGCATGATCGCCAAGATGCCCGGGAACGAGTGGGAGAAGTTCGCCAACCTGCGCGCCTATTACGGCTTCATGTGGGGCCATCCGGGCAAGAAGCTGTTGTTCATGGGCTGCGAATTCGGCCAGTGGCAGGAATGGAACCACAATGTCTCGCTGGATTGGGACGCGCTGCATGGCGCGCATCAGCAGGGCGTGCAGGCGCTGGTGCGCGACCTGAACCACCTCTACCGCGCCACCCCGGCGCTTTATCGGCAGGATTGCGACCCCGCTGGCTTCCGCTGGATCGCCAACAATCCGCAGCAATCGACCATGGTCTTTACCCGCACGGGGGCCGAGGGCGATGCGCCGGTGGTGGTCATCTGCAACTTCACCCCGGTCGAGCGCGGGCATTTCCGCCTTGGCGTCCCTGCAGCCGGGCATTGGGTCGAGGTGATGAATACCGATGCCGAGGCCTATGGCGGCGGCAACCGGGTGAATGCTGCGGGCGCGGACAGCAGCCCGCAGGAATGGGACGGGCTGGGGAACTCGATCGAGATCCGCCTGCCGCCGCTTGCGACCGTGATGTTACGCTTGGAACAATCGACGCGGTGATCGCCGCGACAGTGGGAGGACTGTAAAGATGACGGATGATAGACGACTTGCACAGCGGTCGATGGCCTTCGTTCTGGCCGGTGGGCGCGGTTCGCGGCTGAAGGAACTGACCGACCGCCGGGTGAAGCCCGCCGTCTATTTCGGCGGCAAGACCCGGATCATCGATTTCGCCCTGTCGAATGCGATGAATTCCGGTATCCGCAAGATGGCGGTCGCCACGCAGTACAAGGCCCATAGCCTGATCCGCCATTGCCAGCGTGGCTGGAACTTCTTCCGGGCCGAGCGGAACGAGTTTCTGGATGTGCTGCCGGCCAGCCAGCGCATGGGCGAGGACATGTGGTATCGCGGCACCGCCGATGCGGTGACCCAGAACATCGACATCGTCGACAGCTATGGCATCGACTACATCGTCATCCTGGCCGGCGATCACATCTACAAGATGGATTACGAGATGATGATCCGCCAGCATGTGCAGGAGGGCGCGGATGTCACCATCGGCTGCCTTACCGTGCCGCGGGAAGAGGCCACGGCCTTTGGCGTCATGGCCACCGATGCCAGCGGCCGCATCACTTCGTTCCTGGAAAAGCCCGCCGATCCGCCCGGCACGCCCGAGGATCCGACCAAGGCGCTGGCCTCGATGGGGATCTACGTCTTCAACTGGCCCTTCCTGCGCGACCTTCTGCTGAAGGATGCCGAGGACACGAATTCCAGCCATGATTTTGGCAATGACCTGATCCCGGACATCGTGGCGAACGGCAAGGCCATTGCCCATCGCTTTGACGACAGCTGCGTCAAGACCGAGGGCAAGCCCAGCTATTGGCGCGATGTCGGCACCATCGATGCCTTCTGGGAGGCGAATATCGACCTGACGAATTTCGACCCCGACCTGAACCTCTGGGACCGCGACTGGCCGATCTGGACCTATTCGGAAAGCCAGCCCCCGGCCAAGTTCATCCATGACGAGAAGGACCGCCGTGGCGTGGCGATCTCGTCGATGGTTTCGGGCGGCTGCATCATCTCGGGGACCGAAGTGCGGAACTCGCTGCTGTTCACCCAGGTCCATACCAATTCCTACGCGGTGCTGGATCATGCGGTGGTGCTGCCGCATGTGGTGGTGAATCGCTCGGCCCGGCTGACGAAATGCGTCATCGACCGGGGGGTGCAGATCCCGGCAGGGCTGGTGGTGGGCGAGGACCCGGTCGAGGATGCGAAATTCTTCCGCGTCACCGACAAGGGCACCACGCTGATCACCAAGGAGATGGTGGCGAAATGGGAGGCCGCGCGGTGACGCAGGTCCTTTCGGTCGCATCCGAGGTTGCACCGATCATCAAGACGGGCGGGCTGGCCGATGTGGCCGGCGCGCTGCCTGCCGCGCTGGAGCCCTTCGGGGTCCGGCTCAGGACGCTGATGCCCGGCTATCCGCAGGTGATGCGGATGCTGGGCGAGAACGAGATCGTCGCGCGCTTTCCCGATTGCTTCGGTGGGCCAGCCGTTTTGCTGGCCGCCGAGGTTGCCGGGCTGGACCTGCTGGTTCTCAGCGCGCCGCATCTTTATGACCGCAGCGGCGGGCCCTATCTCAGCCCGGCGGGCAGCGACTGGCCCGACAATCCCGAACGCTTTGCCGCGCTGAGCTGGGTCGCTTCCGAGATCGCCAATGGCGCCATCGCTGTCTGGCAACCCGCGATCGTCCATTGTCATGACTGGCAGGCGGGTCTGGCGCCCTATTACATCGCCCGTTGGCCGGCCGCCGGCCGGGTGCGCACGCTCATCACCATCCATAACATCGCCTTTCAGGGCCTCGCGCCCGCCTGGAAGATGCAGGGTCTTCGGATCGCGCCGGTCGATTTCACCTCGGACGGGGTGGAATACTGGGGCCAGATCTCGGCACTGAAGGCCGGGCTGGTCTTCGCCGACTGGCTGACCACGGTTTCGCCCACCTATGCGGCGGAACTGATGACCGCGGAATTCGGTATGGGACTCGAGGGCGTCATGCGCGCCCGCAAGGATAGCTTTTCCGGCATCCTGAACGGCATCGACGAGGAGACCTGGTCGCCAGCCACCGATGCGGCGATCACCCCCTACAAGACCGCCAAGGGCAAGGCCGCGAACAAGGCGGCGTTGCAGCAGGAATTCGGCATGGCCGAAGCCAGCGGGCCGCTTTGCGTCGTGGTGTCGCGGTTGAGCGATCAGAAGGGGCTGGACCTGCTGCTGCAGGCGCTGCCGGCGCTGCTCGCCAAGGGCGGGCAATTGGCCCTGCTCGGTTCCGGCGACAAGGGGCTGGAGGCGGCGTTTCAGGCGGCGGCGGGGCCGAATGTCGGCATCCGCATCGGCTATGACGAGGCGCTGTCGCACCGGATGATGGCCGGGGGCGATGCCATCCTTGTGCCCTCGCGCTTCGAGCCCTGCGGCCTGACGCAGCTCTACGGGCTGCGCTATGGCACCCTGCCGCTGGTGGCGCTGACCGGCGGCCTGGCCGATACCGTCATTCCCGCCACGCCCGCCACGATGGCGCGCGAGGTGGCGACCGGCATCCAGTTCTTCCCGGTCACGGCGGCCTCGCTGGCCAATGCGCTTGAGCGGCTTTGTGATCTCTATGCCGATCCCGAGCGCTGGACGAAGATGCAGCGCAATGCCATGAGCCAGCCGGTGGGCTGGGACCAATCCGCTGCCCGCTATGCCGAACTCTACGAAAGGCTCTTGGGCAAGTGATGATAAGCCGGATCAACCTCTCGGCCGGGCGACCCTATCCTCTGGGCGCCACCTTCGACGGCGAGGGTGTCAATTTCGCCGTTTTCTCGCAGCACGCCACCAAGGTGTCGCTGTGCCTGTTCAGCGGAGAGGGGGAAGAGACCGTCATCCTCGACCTGCTCGAGCGGGACGGGCATGTCTGGCACGGCTACATCTCGGGGATGCAGCCGGGCCAGCAATATGGCTATCGCGTCCACGGTCCATATGATCCGCTGAACGGCCATCGCTTCAACCCGCACAAGCTGCTGATCGACCCTTATGCGAAGAAGCTGACGGGCGCGCCGGTCTGGGACGATGCGCTTTACGGCTATACCATCGGCAGCGCCGATCGCGACCTGAGCTTTGACCGCCGCGACAGCGCCCCCTTCATGCCGCGCAGCGTGGTGGTGGACCCGGCCTTCACCTGGGGCGAGGCCGGCGGCGCGCTTGGCCATCCCTGGTCCGAGACGGTGATCTACGAGGCGCATGTGAAGGGCCTCACGGCCGAGCGACGGGACATCCTGCATCCGGGCAAGTTCCTTGGCATGGCCTCGGACCCGATCCTCGAGCATCTGACCAAGCTGGGCATCACCGCCATCGAGCTGCTGCCGGTGCAGGCCTTCGTCGATGACCGCTTTCTGGTCGAGCGGGGGCTGAAGAACTACTGGGGCTATATGAGCTATGGCTTCTTTGCCCCCGATCCGCGCTATCTCTCGGGCGGTGACATTGCGGAATTCCAGCAGATGGTCGCGCGCTTCCACTCGGCCGGGATCGAGGTGATCCTCGACGTGGTCTATAACCACACCGCCGAGGGCGACCAGATGGGGCCGACACTGTGCCTCAAGGGCTTCGACAATGCCAGCTATTACCGGCTGGCCGGGGACCGGCGCTATTATCAGGACGATACCGGCTGCGGCAATTCGCTGAACCTCGATCATCCCTTTACCCTGCGGCTGGTGATGGATTCGCTGCGCTACTGGGTGCAGGTGATGCGGGTGGACGGGTTCCGCTTCGACCTCGCCTCGACGCTGGCGCGCACCAGCGGCAGCTTCACCCGCGACGCGCCCTTCCTGCGCGCGGTGCGGCAGGACCCGGTGCTGAACAAGGTCAAGCTGATTGCCGAGCCCTGGGACGTGGGGCCGGGCGGCTATCAGCTGGGCGCCTATCCCGCGCCCTTCTCGGAATGGAACGACCGCTACCGCGACCAGGTGCGCCGCTTCTGGAAGGGCGATGCGGGCATGGTGCCCAAGCTCTCCAGCCGCGCGGCGGGTTCGTCTGTGCGCTTTGACCATGACGGACGGCGCGCGACCTCCTCGATCAATTTCCTGACCTCGCATGACGGGTTCACGCTGATGGATACCGTCAGCTACAACTCCAAGCACAACGAGGCCAATGGCGAGGAAAACCGCGACGGCCACGACCACAATTTCTCGGATAATTGCGGCATCGAGGGGGCGACGGATGACGCCCAGATCCTCGCCCGCCGCGCCCGCCGCCGCCGCAACATGATGGCGACGCTGATGCTGAGCCAGGGCACTCCGATGATCCTGGCCGGGGACGAACTGGGCAATTCGCAGGGCGGCAACAACAACGCCTATTGCCAGGACAACCCGCTTGGCTGGGTGAACTGGGCCGATGTGGACGAGGATTTCCTGCAATTCTGCCAGAAGATCATTGCCTTCCGCAAAGCCAACCCGATCCTGCGCCAGAGCCGCTTCCTGCATTCGCTGCCGCGCACCGTCGATGGCAAGCCAGATCTCTACTGGCGCCGCGCCGATGGCCAGTCGATGACCGTGGATGACTGGGCCAACCCGGCGCTGCACCTGCTGGGGATGGAGGTCCGCATGGCGCGGGGCACGCCCCCCTACGAGCCGCGGCTTGGCGCGATCTACGTCGTCTTCAATGCCGGTGCGGCGCAGCGCATCACCCTGCCCGAGGCCCCCGACGGCCAGTTCTGGCGGCGCTGCTTTGACACCGCCGAGGAGGGCATCCTCGCCCCGGCGACGCTGAGAAACGACATCAAGGAAAACTCGGTCGCGGTCTTTGACCTGATCGACAAGACCACATCCAGGGCCCGAGCAGCGGCCAGAACGGCGAAGGGAGAGCACGCATGACCCCGACTATCGTCCCCACCACGCCCATCGAGGGCCAGAAGCCCGGCACCAGCGGGCTGCGCAAGAAGACCCGCGTCTTCATGCAGCCGCATTATCTGGAAAACTATGTCCAGGCGATCTTCGACGGAATCGGCGGCGTCGAGGGCAAGACCCTCGTGGTCGGCGGCGATGGCCGTTACTTCAACGACCGCGCCATCCAGGTGATCCTGCGCATGGCCGCCGCCAATGGCGCGGCTGCCTGCATCGTCGGACAGGGGGGAATTCTGTCCACGCCAGCCGCCTCGCATCTGATCCGCCTTCGCGGCACCGATGGCGGGCTGATCCTCTCGGCCAGCCACAATCCAGGCGGCCCGGACGAGGATTTCGGGCTGAAATACAACGGCCCCAATGGCGGTCCGGCGACCGAGGGCGTGACCGACCGTATCTTCGAGCGGACCAAGGTCATCGACAGTTACCGCATCGCCGAGGCGCAGGATGTGGACCTGGACCGCATCGGCGAGACCAGCCTTGCCGGGATGCGGGTCGAGATCGTCGATCCGGTCAGCGATTACGCGGCGCTGATGGAAAGCCTGTTCGATTTCGATGCCATCCGCGCGCTGTTCGCCGGCGGATTCCGCATGCGCTTTGACGCCATGCATGCCGTGACCGGCCCCTATGCGACCGAGATCCTCGAGAACCGGCTCGGCGCGGCCAAGGGCACAGTGGTCAATGGCACCCCGAAACCCGATTTCGGCGGCGGCCATCCCGACCCCAACCCGATCTGGGCCAAGGATCTGATGGATCACATGTATGCCGCCGATGGTCCCGATTTCGGCGCGGCGTCGGATGGCGATGGCGACCGCAACATGATCGTCGGCAAGGGCTGCTATGTCAGCCCCTCGGACAGTCTCGCGGTGCTGGCCGATCTGGCGCATCTCGCACCGGGCTACAAGGACGGGCTCGCGGGCATCGCGCGTTCGATGCCCACCTCCTGCGCGGTGGACCGGGTGGCGGCGGCCAAGGGCATTTCCTGCTTCGAAACGCCGACGGGCTGGAAATTCTTCGGCAATCTTCTGGATGCCGGGCAGGCCACCATGTGCGGCGAGGAAAGCGCCGGCACCGGATCGAACCACGTGCGCGAGAAGGACGGGCTCTGGGCGGTGCTGCTGTGGCTGAACATCCTCGCCGCGACCGACAAGCAGGTTGCCGAGCTGATGAGCGATCACTGGTCGCGCTATGGTCGCAACTACTATTCGCGTCATGATTACGAGGCGGTGGACAGCGCCGCCGCGAACGGGCTGATGGCCGATCTGCGCGCGCGCTTTGCCACGCTGCCGGGCGAAAGCTTCGGCCCGCTGACCGTCGCCACGGCGGACGAGTTCGCCTATGACGACCCGGTGGACGGCTCGCGCTCGACCGGGCAGGGCATCCGCATCGGCTTCACCTCGGGCGGCCGCGCCGTGTTCCGCCTGTCGGGCACCGGCACCGAGGGCGCGACGCTGCGTGTCTATCTCGAGCAACTGGAAACCGATCCCGCAGCCCTGGGGCAGGACGCACAGAAGGCGCTGGCCCCCGTCATCGCCGCCGCCGATGCGATTGCGGGCATCCGCGACCGGACCGGTCGCGATGCACCGGACGTGATTACCTGAGTCGGTAAGAGCCTGAACCGGTGGCAAGGTCGCAGCTTGAGGGCGATCTTTCCACCGGCTGACCTGAAGATGGCTCCTGCAGGAGAGCATTCAGCGCAACGATTGCTGCAGCCGCAGGGCGCTCGGGCCGATCAAGACCCGAGACCGCGTTCAGATATCGTAGACTCGATAGGGACCCTCGATGAAGAGCCGCGGGGGCAGTTCGTCGGCAGGTCGCAGTTGACTGGCGGGATCGGCCCCGACCATGGCATCGACCGCTGCAACAAGCCCGGGCTCGGGGCCGGTGACGAATTGCGGATTCTGCTCCAGGAATCGGGCCGTATTCACGGCAGCACCGGTCGGGTCGCGGCGGAACTCGGCCAGCGCGACGGACAGGCTGGCGACATCGCGGAACTGCGGGGCTCCGACCACCTCGTGCTGGTCCATCGGATAGCGCGTGTCGGCGTTGGATACCGAGAACGCAGGCCTGCCGGCCAGTGCTGCCTCGACGAGGGTTGCGCTGTAGCAGGCCAGAACCAGATCGGATGCCTCGATCAGCGGAGCCGGAGGGGCGGTGACGCTCTGGACCCGATGGGCCATGCCCATCTCTTCGGCAATGGCCAGGTAGGCGGCAATGCGCAATTCGCCTTCTTCGGGGTGAACCTTCAGCAGGATCTGCAGATCCTCATAGGGAGCCATGGCTGCCAGGATGATGCGCCAGACGTCGCTGATCTGCGTCCATTTCGATGGCTGCGAGAAAAAGGCCAAGGTGAGCTGACCGGGCGGGAAGCGCGTCCCACTGTCTTTTTCAAGCTTTTTGCGCGCGTTTTCGGGCGGGACCGGGGGCGTCGCGACGAGGCGGGGCGAGCCGATGATGTCGATCCGCTCTGCCGGGACCGAGAATCCGGCCTCGGCGAGTTTCGCCAAATAGCCGGAAGCCGTGCCGTAGCGATCGGTCATGACTCGAGTGTAGCGGCAATATTCGGCGTTGATGATATGCGGCTCGATAGCAAGGCTCGGTACGCCAAAGTGCCGCGCAGCCGCAGCGGTCATACCGGTCAGGGATGGACGCAATGGCGAGACGATCAGCGCATCGGGCTTTTGCCCCGCCGCCTGCATCCGGTCGAACCATTGCAGCAGCCGTTCCCAGTGATGCAAACCCGAGACGATGGTGTGATAGGCGAGGATCGCGCTTCTGGACTCGATGACGCGGGTCGTGATCAGGCAATCGCCGGCCTGACGATGCCGCGCCGCAACGCGTTCGAGCAGGTGCTGAATGCTGTAGTTCAGAGCCGGATAGTCCGGCGTTGTCAGAGGGGGCAACAACTGAACCCGGCCGGCGGGCGGAATTGGAAGTTCCGGCGCACCCGCGAACAGCGACGCGGCATTGAGGCCGACCACGCCCATCATCGTGTCGAAATGCCTCGACAGGATGTTGGCATAGACGGCACTGGAATCATTGTAGGTCGTATAGGGAATTGTGGCAAACAACACCTTGGGGCGCGGCGCCATGTCGCCCTCGGCCGCTTTCGGCCAAAGATACATTGCCTGTGCTGCCTTGGCGGCATCGGCCCGCAGCCCTTTCAACAGGTCGCGCAGGGGTCTGACCGAAGCGGGAATAGTCTGTTTGACCTGTACCGAATTGGAGAAGGCCTGAGCAAGTTGCCCCGCAAACCGGATGCGGGAGCGCTCGTTGCGTGCAAGGGATACAAATTCAACCCTCGGGTCATCGTTCAGGCCCTGGACATCGGCCAAGAACTCAAAAAATCCAGCCTCGGCCGTCTCGGCACTGACGACCATGACCTGGTCAACGTCCTCGTCGGCCAGCAGTTCTTCAAGCCCGACGACGCGCAGTCCCTGGAAGAACATCGCGTCGGCGAGATGCATGGCCAGATAGGGTTTTGATTCATCCAGCCACCCACCTGCCTCGCGCTCGATCTCGTCAACGATCTCTTCGGCGAGCCGGCGCGTTTCGTCATGCAGGCGGTGATAGGCCGGAGAGAAGCGTGTGGCCCGGCTGCGCGGATGGGTAATGATCAACTCCGCTGGCCGGGCGTGCAGTTGGGTCTCGCTGCTGAAGGTCATCCGTCCGAACAGGTTTGACGGGCTGAAGAGCGAGATTTTCTCTGCGCCCGCGAACAGAAGCGACAGATGGGTGGGATCCTGCAGCGCATCTGCGATAATCAGCCGGTGCCGGGCGGGGCGGCGGCTGGGGGCTTCGGCCACGGTGCCGCGCAGCAACGTGGGCCGCTGCGTCGGAACGGTCGCAAAACTGTCCAGCAGTTCCGAATGCTGCTTGGCCGGTTCAAAGCGCGCATTTCTCAGGCGATCACGAAAACCAGCGAACTCCTCGTCGTCCAGCAGGAAAGCGGCCGCAGCGGTCAAGCCGGTGCCGAAGTTGGGATGGGGTGGAAAGCGAGAAAGAAGCTGCTCGACGAGGTCGGGATCGCGCAGATGCGCCGCCATCAGAGACTTGGTCAGCCCGGAACGTGCCAGCATCATGACGATCGGTGCACCCACCGAATAGAGCAGGGCGTCACGGACAAACTCGTTCAACAGGTCCGGTTGCCCGGTCTCGTCAAGCTGGAACAGCCTGCTCGCGATCGATTTCCAATCCCGCCGCAGCCGGCTTTTCCAGAAGAACCTGTTTCCTGCCTCGAGTCCCGAAAACCTGTCGGTGGCGCGCAGACGCGTAAGGGCCAGGGAGCTGCGAGAGACCGGAGCCAGAAAACGCCGGGCCCCGCTCTTGACGCGGGTGGCTGCCTTGCCGGCCAGTTGCCGGGGCGGGATTTGAGACAGGACGCCCAGCAGGCGGAAGTTGCGCTGCATGCGCATGAGGAAACGAGGCATCGTCACGGGTGGGTTCACATTCTGCCCCGCAGCAGCATGAAGGCTTCGGCGGCCTGATAGCCGGCGGCTGCGCCATGCATCTGGCCTTGGGCTCGTACTGCGGTTTCACTGCGCGGGAAGGGGAAGGGGTGGAATTCGCCAGCGAAGTGGCGGGTGATCGCGATCTTGTGCTCGAGATACGCGCCGATATCAACATAGATGTCCGACCGGAATGGCAGCATCTGCTGGATGGCCGCGTCGGTCTCGGACAGGGTTTCATAGGCGAGGGTCCACTGCACCGAAGGGTAGCGGAACCATTTGGCGCAGGCTGCACCGGCATCGTGGACGACCTGGTGGTCACTATGGGCATCGCCACGATGGGGCAGCAGCAGCATCTGGGGGCGGGTCACTTTGACCACATCGCCAATGGCTGCGACGACATCCCCCAGCGGTAGGGTATCGAGCCGGGTCGTCGGCAAGCCAAGCCGATGAACAGCAGCAAATCCGAACTCGCGGGCGACGGCCTCGATCTCGGCTTCGCGGCTTTCGATGCGGGCGGTGGGCCAGCCGTCCTCGGGGCGCATGGTGGTGACGATCAGCCAGTGGATCTCGCGCCCCGCCGCTGCCGCGCGCAACAGCAAGCCACCAGCGCCGATGGTTTCGTCATCGGGATGGGGTGCAATGGCCAGGATCGGCCCGCCGCGTTCGATCTCAAGCATCGTCTTTCCCCATAACGAATCGTTTGTGCAGCAGGCGGGCGTCAATCGGTGTTTCGGCCAGCAAGCCGGCGATGCGCGCTCCGGTCCGGCCGTCGCCATAGGGGGTACTGGCCTCGGCGACCTTGGCACGGAACGCCGGGTCCTCGGTCGCCAGCCGCAGCGCGGTCGCTATCTCGTCCTCACCGTAACCGGTGAATATGACGTTCTGGGCATGTTCGCGCCCCCGCTGGCGCTGGCCGATATTGATGGCAGGCAGGCCAAGGCTGGGGGCTTCGATGATGCCCGAAGACGAGTTGCCAACCAGCGCCCGTGCATGGCGCATCATGTTCACGAAGACCTTGCGTTCGAGAAAGGTGAACAGCTTCACACGGTCACAGCGCGCGGCAAAGGCTTGCAGCCCGGCGACCACTCCATCCGCGCCCGGATCGGTGTTCGGCGCCATCGCCGCGACGCGCAGGCCCGACGCCTCGAGGATCGAGGTCACGGCAGCGATATGTGCGGCCGCGCCAGCATAATCGGTGATGGTCGGGTGATAAAGCAGCACCACATAGGGTGCGCCGTTCCAGTCCACGCCTAGCGCCGTGTCCAACTCGGACCGCGACATCTGTGGCACGGCCAGCAGCCGGTCCAGACCCGATGCGCCCACCACGTTTATGCGCCAGTCTTCTTCGCCGAGGGCACGCAGGCGTTGACCCGAAAGCTCGGTAGTGGCCATGTGCAGATGCGCCAGCTTGGAGACCGCATGGCGGATCGGGTTGTCGACATTGCCGTCTTCGGCATGGTCGCCGCCACCGATATGCACGATGGGGATATGATGATAGCTGGCGGCAAGTGCGCCGGTCATCGGCTCTTCACGGTCGCCCATAACCACCAGCATATCGGGGCGATTGACAGCAAACAGATCGGTCAGACCGGCCAGCTGCAGCGCCGCGCCTTTGACCCGGCCGGTCAGCCCGTCCGAGGCCAGGAGCGAGTCAATCCGGGCCACGATGGGAAAGCCGTCGGCCTCGATCTGGCGCACGGAATAGGCGTGCCGCGCGCTGAGATGGGCCCCGGTCACGATCACCCCCGGTTCGAGTCCGGGCGTGTCGGAAATAGCCCCGATCACCGGAGCGAGAATGTCGTATTCAGACCGGATTCCGGTCAGGATGTGGATCTTCTTCACGTGTCGTCCTGCTGCCGGTTTCCGCTGCGGCTCTCAGTAAATGTCCGAGTCGATCATGGCAATGCGCCAACGCCGCGCGTCGCTGAGGCCCGCGTCCTGCCCCGACAGCACACGGCCGCCGAAATAGGTGACCGGTGCGCTGGCCTGAAAACCTGCCCGCTCGAGTGCGATCCGCGCCGGATCCTGCGGCAGGGACCAGCAATTCACTCGCCGTGCGCCCCTGGCCTTCGCTGCAGCCAGGCTGCCGGCGATCAGGTCGGGATAGGCGCGCGCATCGCCAGCCGCCATAAGCACCAGATCGAATTCGGCATCGCCATAGGGCTTGAGAACGGCATAGCCGTCGAGCCCGTCGCCGCCGGGAAGGGTCAGGATCAGATAGCGATTGTTCGGGTTCTGATCGATGCGCCACGACAACAGGTCCGCCCGGCGGTCACCCTGCAGTCCTTCCACGGGCGAAGCCACCGAGCTGAAACGCTCGTCAACGTGGTCTGCCGGGACAAGGCTGTCCGGCGAAAGGCTCTCGTCAGGACGGATATCCCGGACCAGAACCGGCACGTCCGAAATCGCACTCCAGTCGAGTTTGCGTCGGAACGGCACGTTGCTGTTTCGATTCGGAAAGCCCCAGACCGCATGAATGCCGTCCTGAGCCATCTGTTCATACAGCACCGACGCAGTGCGCTCGAACAGGCCCTGCCCGCGATAATCCGGATGAGTCATGGTCGTCATCGAAAGTGCGGCCTGAAGGGGCGTGCCGTCAACCAGGAGCGGCGCGCGGCTGGCGGCATAATGTGCAGCCAGTCGGTTCTCGTCCCAAGCCAGGGCGATGAGGGGGCCGCCTGCCGGATGATCGAGATAGCGCCACCGCCAATAGGCTTCGGTCATGGGCGTGCCAAAGGTCGTGGCAAACAAGTCCAGGATCGCGGCCTCGTCTCCGGGTTGCCAGGCTCTGATCTCCATCGCGCTCTCCTTGCCGATCCCGAAACTGCTTAGGCCAAATGGCCGGTAACGGCAACCTTGGCGGCGGTACGGCAGGTGTTGTCCACCGAGTTGTCTACCGATCCAAGTGGACTTGCCCGGAAAAAGTGGAGAGCACCAACTGAGGAACCAGGAGGTGTTCTATGGGAAACGGGAACAGACCGAGGCCGGAGTTTCGGCGTGAAGCGGTGCGGCTGGCACTGACCAGCGGCCGGACGCGGCGAGAGATCGCGGAGGATCTGGGCATCGGGCTGTCGACGCTGACGCGATGGCTTAGAGAGGAACGCGATGCCAGCGAGCCGAGTGAGGCACCGGTTGATTTTCATGCCGAGCTGAAGCGGTTGCGGCGGGAGAATGCGGTCCTGAAGCAGGAGCGCGATATCTTAAAAAAAGCCGCGGCCTTCTTCGCGAGAGAGGGAAGTCGATGACCTTCGGCTTCATCGAAGCGGAGAAGGCCAGCTTCCCGATCAGCCGGATGTGCCGCGTCCTCGGGGTCAGCCCGAGCGGCTTCTTTGCCTGGCAGGAACGGCCTGCCTGTCGCCGCCAGCGGCAGGACATGGTTTATCTCGCGCATATCCGGACTGGCTTCGCGCTGTCGAACGGCACTTATGGCAGCCCCCGCGTGCACCGCGACCTCGTCGATGAGGGCCATGAGATCGGACGCCACCGCACGGCACGCCTGATGCGCGAGAACCAGTTGATCGCGCGGCAAAAACGGCGCTTCAAGCGCACGACGGACAGCGAACATGCCTGGCCCGTCGCCCCGAACCTCGTGGCGCAGGACTTCACAGCGGATGGCCTGGACAGGAAGTGGGGTGCGGACATCTCCTACATCCGGACGGCAGAGGGCTGGCTCTACCTTGCCAT
>NZ_CANKWH010000004.1 GCF_947487305.1 uncultured Paracoccus sp.
GGCTGAGAATTGACGGCGTCTGAACACCGCCATGATATGCCGCCCCTCAGGGCATCACCAACTTTCGCGCGTTACTCTTCGCCGGTCCAGTTCTGCTCGACCACGGCCTCCATCGAGACATAGCTCGAGGTGGCGTGGATGAAGGGCAGAGTGGAGATGCGTTCGGCCATGATCTGGCGGAAATGCACCATGTCGCGCGAGCGGACCTTCAAGAGGTAATCGAAGCCGCCCGCGATCATGTAGCATTCCTCGACCTCGGCGATCAGCCGCACGCCGGCGTTGAAACGGTCCAGCGCCACCTGACGCGTATCGCTCATCTTCACCTCGACATAGGTGACATGGGTGAGCCCCAGTTTCAGCGGCGACAGGATGGCGCGGTAGCCGGTGATCAGGCCGATCTCCTCCATCTGCCGCACCCGCTGCGCCACCGGCGTTTTCGACAGACCCACCCGCTCGGCCAACTCGCTGATCGGGATGCGGGCATTGGCGACCAGTTCGGCGAGGATCTTGCGGTTGATCGGATCGTCAATGTTCATTTCGGCAAGAATCCGGCGATGTTTCAGGCGTTTCGCCTAGCACATAGGCCATCATAAGTCACATCGTCTAGCGGGCTTTGGATATTGAGGCGACGAGCCGAGGAGATGCCCCATGCCCTATGACCAGTCGATCGCCTTCCCCGCCACCACCAAATTCCAGCCCGAACCGGCGCTGCTTGACCGTCTGGTCGCCGAGGCCGCGCTGAGCCCCGAACAACGCGCCCGCATCACCACGCGCGCCGCCGATCTGGTGCGCCGCATCCGCAGCCAGGCGCGGCCCTCGCTGATGGAGCATTTCCTGTCAGAATACGGCCTGTCGACCCGCGAGGGCGTGGCGCTGATGTGTCTGGCCGAGGCGATGCTGCGCGTTCCCGACAATGATACCATCGACGCGCTGATCGAGGACAAGATCGCCCCTTCGGACTGGGGCCGGCATCTGGGCGAAGCCTCGTCCTCGCTGGTCAATGCCTCGACCTGGGCGCTGATGTGGACGGGCCGGGTGCTTGACGCCGATCAGCCGGGCATTGCCGGAACCCTGCGCGGGCTGGTCAAGCGCATGGGCGAACCCTTCATCCGCACCGCCGTCGGCCGCGCCATGCGCGAGATGGGCCGGCAATTCGTGCTGGGCCAGACCATCGATGCTGCGCTGGACCGGGCGCGCACCCGCGAGGCGCAGGGCTTCACCTACAGCTATGACATGCTGGGCGAGGCGGCGATGACGGCGGGCGATGCCGCGCGCTATGCCGCCGAGTATCGCAAGGCCATCACCGCCATTGCCGGTGCCTGCACCAAGGGTTCGGTCGAAGCCAATCCCGGCATCTCGATCAAGCTTTCGGCGCTGCATCCGCGCTACGAAGTGGCGCAGGAGGCCCGGGTGATGGCCGAACTGGTGCCGGTGGTGCTGGATCTGGCGCGGCAGGCCAAGGCCGCCGGCATGGGCATGAACATCGATGCCGAGGAACAGGACCGGCTGGTCCTGTCGCTGAAGGTGATCGAGGCGGTGCTGTCTGACCCCTCGCTGGCCGGTTGGGACGGGTTCGGCGTCGTCGTGCAGGCCTATGGCAAGCGCGCCGGCGAGGTGATCGACTGGCTTCATGCGCTGACCCAGAGGCTGGACCGGCGGATCATGGTGCGGCTGGTCAAGGGCGCCTATTGGGACACCGAGATCAAGCGCGCGCAGGTCGAGGGCTTTGCGGATTTCCCGCTCTTCACCAGCAAGACCGCCACCGATGTCAGCTATATCGCAAATGCCAAGAAGCTGATCAGCTACGGCGACCGCATCTATCCGCAATTCGCCACCCACAACGCCCAGACCGTCGCCGCGATCCTCGATCTGGCGGGCGACACCCCCTTCGAATTCCAGCGCCTGCACGGCATGGGCGAGCGGCTGCATGACATCGTGCTGACCGATACGAAAGGCCGCTGCCGCATCTATGCCCCGGTCGGCGCGCATCGCGACCTTCTGGCCTATCTGGTCCGGCGTCTCTTGGAAAACGGGGCGAACTCCTCCTTCGTGAACCAGATCGTTGATGAATCGATCCGCCCCGAGGATGTGGCCCGCGATCCCTTCGAGGCTTTGGCCGAGGCGCAGGCACCGGCCTCGCTGAAGGCCCCGGCGGCAATCTTTGGCTCGGGTCGAGTGAACGCGGCAGGCTTTGACCTGAATGACGAGGCGGCGCTGGCGCGGATCGCGGTCGCACGTTCCGGCGTTCAGGTCGAGGCCAGGGCGCTGACCATCCGCCCGGCCACCGGAACCGACGCGCCGATCACCAACCCCGCCACCGGCGAGGTCATCGGCTTGGGGATCGAGGTCGACGCTGCCACCGTCACCCGCGCGATCGAGGATGCCCAACCTTGGGACGTCGCGCCCGCCGAGCGTGCCGCCGTGCTGCGCCACGCCGCCGATCTTTACGAGGAGAATTTCGGCCCGATCTTCGCCACGCTGACCCGTGAGGCCGGCAAGACCCTCGGCGATGCCGTGGGCGAGTTGCGCGAGGCGGTCGATTTCCTGCGCTACTACGCCGCCGAGGGCGAGGCCGCGAGCGGCAGCCCGCGCGGGATCATCGCCGCGATCAGCCCGTGGAACTTCCCGCTGGCCATCTTCACCGGCCAGATTGCCGCCGCGCTGATGGCCGGCAATGCCGTGCTGGCGAAGCCTGCCGAAACCACGCCGCAGATCGCCACGCTTGGCGTGCGGCTGCTGCATCAGGCCGGCCTGCCGCAGGCGGCGCTGCAACTGCTGCCCGGGCGCGGCGCGGTGGTCGGCACGGCGCTGGCCACGGACCCGCGCATCAAGGGCGTGGTCTTCACCGGCTCGACCGCCACCGCGCGGACCATCGCCCGCAACATGGCCGAGCATCTGGACCCCGGCACGCCGCTGATCGCGGAAACCGGCGGGCTGAACGCCATGATCGTCGATTCGACCGCGCTACCCGAACAGGCGGTGCGCGATATCGTCGCCTCGGCCTTCCGCTCGGCCGGTCAGCGGTGTTCGGCCCTGCGCTGTCTCTATGTGCAGGAAGACATCGCGCCCCACCTGATCGAGATGATAAAGGGCGCGATGGATCAGCAGGTCGTGGGCGACCCGTGGTTCCTCTCCACGGATATCGGCCCGGTCATCGATCGTCGCGCGCAGGCTGGCATTGCCGATTACCTGAGTGCGAAGCGCGGCAGCATCCTGCATCAGCTCGAGGTGCCGGGGCAGGGCAGTTTCATCGCGCCGACCCTGCTGAAGGTGAACGGCATCGAGGAAATGGATCGCGAGATTTTCGGCCCGGTCCTGCATGTCGCCGCCTTCAAGGGCCGGGATCTGCCGCGCGTGGTCGAGGCGATCAATGCCAAGGGCTTCGGCCTGACCTTCGGCTTGCACACCCGCATCGACACCCGCGTGCAGGAGATCAGCGAGGCGATCAAGGTCGGCAATATCTATGTGAACCGCAACCAGATCGGCGCGGTGGTGGGCAGCCAGCCCTTCGGCGGCGAGGGCCTGTCGGGAACCGGTCCCAAGGCGGGCGGTCCGCTGTATCTCGCGCGCTTCTTCGCGCCCGAGCCCGTGGCCGAGGCCTCGTCTGCCGCTGCGCAGCCCGCTGATCTTGTGCAGCTGCAGGCCGAGATCGCCAGCGCCCGCCCGCAGAAGATCAGCGAGCGGCTGATGCCCGGCCCGACGGGCGAACTGAACCGGCTGACGCTGCTCAGCCGTGGCCCGGTGCTGTGCCTTGGTCCGGGGGCCGAGGCCGAAGCCGCGCAGGTTCGGGCCGTTACCGCCCTGGGTGGTCTGGCGATCCCGGCGGGGGGCGAGGTCAGCCCGCAGGCGCTGGCGATGATCGAAGGGCTCTCGGCGGCGATCTGGTGGGGCGATGCCGAAACGGGTCGGGCCCATGCCCGTGCGCTGGCCGGGCGCGAGGGCGCGATCCTGCCGCTGCTGGTGGCGCGCCCCGATCAGGCCCATGTCGCGCATGAGCGCCATCTTTGCGTCGATACCACCGCCGCTGGCGGCAATGTCGGTCTGCTGGCGGGCTGATGCGGCGCGGGCAGGCTTGCGGATTTCCCTCACCCGTTGAGGGAAATCCCGCATTGCCCCCGCCGCCCCGGCATGGTCATCTGCCCCCCTGCGACAGATCATGACCGGAGAACCCGATGAGCAACCAGACCAGCGACGACAAGCGCCCGCAACCCGATCCGGCCGAGGATAATGCCTTCTTCCCCTCGCCCTATTCGCTGAGCCAGTTCACCTCGCCGAAATCCAACCTCTCCGGCGCGGACTATCCCCAGCCCTATAGCGGCGGGCGCTGGAAGATCCTGATGATCGGGGCGGATGAACGCTATCTGCTGACCGACAACGGCACCATGTTCTCGACCGGCAATCACCCGGTCGAAACCCTGCTGCCGATGTATCATCTGGACAAGGCGGGCTTCCAGTTCGACATCGCCACGGTGTCGGGCAACCCGGTGAAGTTCGAGATGTGGGCCATGCCCGCGCAGGATGAGGAGATTAAGGGCCTCTTTACCAAGTACCGCGATCAGATCAAGACGCCGCTGAAACTGGCCGATGTGGTGCGCGACGCGCTTGGCCCGGATTCGGACTATATCGGTGTCTTCATCCCCGGCGGGCATGGCGCGCTGATCGGCCTGCCCGAAAGCGAGGAGGTGAAGGCAGCGCTGGAATGGGCGCAGGCGAACGACAAGTTCGTCATCTCGCTGTGTCACGGGCCGGCGGCCTTCCTGGCAGTGGGCGAGGGCAGTGACCTCTTCCGCGGCTACAAGATCTGCGCCTTCCCCGATGCGCTGGACGCCCAGACCCCGGATATCGGCTATATGCCCGGCCATCTGACCTGGAAATTCGGCGAGAAGCTGAAGGCGCTCGGCTTCGAGATCGTGAATGACGATATCTCGGGCGCGGTGCAGAAGGACCGCAAGATGCTGACCGGCGACAGCCCGCTGGCCGGGAATGCCTTGGGTCTGCTTGCCGCGAAGGAACTGCTGGACGCGGCCAAAGGCTAAGGTGGCGCGGCGCGTGGTCAGCGCGCCGCCAGCCCCCGGATCAGATACGCCGTCATCTCGGTTGCAATCGCCTCGGGCGTCTTGCCGTCGGGGCGCGGGCGATACCAGTCGGGCACGGCGTTCAGCGCGCCAAGGATGGTGCGCCCGGCCAGCGGCACATCTGGCGCATTCAGCGTGCCATCGGCATTGCCCTCGGCCAGCACCCGGCGGAACAGCGCCTCGTAGCCGTCGCGCAGGCCCTGCAACTCCTGGAACACCTCGCGCTCATGCTCGGTCGTGGGGCCGCGCATCTGGATCTCCAGCCCCTGCTTGATGCCGCGCTGGAAGCTGAGCCGGGTGATCATCACCATCACATGCGCCTCGCACATGCGCGTCAGGCGCTCGATGGCGGGCAGGGGCAGGTCGATGATCGGGTCCGCCGCCTCGAAGCAATAGCGCATGGCCTCGCGGTAGACGGCGAAGAAGATCGCGTTCTTCGAGCGGAAGTGATGGTAGACCCGGCCCTTGGTGGCGCCAAGCGCATCGGCGATGTCGTCGATGGTGGTCTTGTCATAGCCCCGGCGCATGAAGCATTCCGCCGCCGCCTCGACGATCTCGAAGCGGCTGTCGGTGGGTTCGGTCGCGCTTGCCTTCACCGCAAACTCCTCGCTCTAGGCACCGGCGAGCCCCTCGGCACTGATGATCCGTCGCAGGTCCAGTTTCGAGACCTTGCCGGTCGCCGTCATCGGCAGGCTGTCGCGGAAAACGATATGCTGGGGGATCTGCCATTTGGCAAGGCTCGCGCCCAGATGGGCGGCAATCGCCGTGCCGGTGACGTCCGATCCGGCCTCGCGCACGATGACCAGAAGCGGGCGCTCGCCCCATTTCTCGTGGCTGATGCCGATGGCGGCAGCCTGCGCCACGCCCGGACAGCCGGTCGCGGCGTTTTCCAGATCGATCGAGGAAATCCATTCGCCGCCCGACTTGATCAGATCCTTGGTCCGGTCAACGATGGTCATGGCGCCCGTCCCATCGATGCGCGACACATCGCCGGTGCGGAACCAGCCGGTGTCGTCCAGTGCGCGGGCGCTGGCCTCGGCATCGTTGAAATAGCCGGCGATGACGTTGTTGCCGCGCACCGCCAGCTCGCCCACGGCCTGCCCGTCCTGCGCGCGCGGCTGGCCGTCATCGCCCATGATCCGCATCTCGACCCCGAAGAGCCGCTGGCCCTGTGACAGCTTGCTGGCGATGCGCTCCTCCAGCGGCAGGGCGGGGCGCGGGCGGGTGACGCTGCCAAGCGGGCTCAGTTCCGTCATGCCCCAGCCATGCAGCACCGCGATGCCGAACTCGGATTCCAGCGCCCTGATCTGTGCCTCGCTGACCGCCGATCCGCCGATCAGCAGGCTGTGCAATGCGCGTGGCTTCCGGCCTCGCGCCCGCATCTCGTCGATCAGGCCCGACCAGACCGTCGGGACGCCCCAGGCGGCAGTGACCGATTCCTCGTCCATCAGCTGAAACAGGCTCGCCCCGTCGAGGCGCGGCCCGGGCATGACCAGGTCGGTGCCAGAGAGAAGCGCCGAGAAGGGCAGGCCCCAGGCGTTCACATGGAACAACGGCACCGCCGGCAGCACCCGCTGATCCGTGCCGAAGGACGTGGGCACCGCCAGCACGGCGGCCATCGCGTGCAGCACGGTCGAGCGGTGGCTGTAAAGCGCGCCCTTGGGATTGCCGGTCGTGCCCGAGGTATAGCAGAGACCCGAGGCCGCGCGTTCGGGCAGCTCGGTCCAGCCGCTGGCCGGGGGGGCGTGCCCGGCGATCAGCGCCTCATAGGCCAGCGCACCGGGCAATGCGGCGGGCGGGGTCTCGCCAAGGCAGACGAGGCGGATCCGCTTGGGCAGTTGCGGTGCAAGATCGGCGACCAGCGGGGCAAGGTCGGCGTCGAAGAACAGCACGCGATCCTCGGCGTGGTTCGCGATCCATGAAATCTGCTCGGGAAAGAGGCGGGGATTGATCGTGTGGCAGACCGCGCCGATGCCGGCGATGGCGTAATAAAGCTCCAGATGGCGGTAGCCGTTCCACGCCAGCGTCGCCACCCGGTCGCCCGATTCGATGCCCATTCCCCGCAAGGCGGCGGCAAGGCGCAGCGCCCGTTCCCGGGTCGCAACAAAGCTCTGCCGGCGCAGATCGCCTTCGACCCGGGCCGAGACGATTTCCTGATCGCCGTGAATTTCGGAAGCGTAATCAAGGATCGAGGGCACCGAAAGCGGCCGATCCATCATCAGTCCTGACAGCATCTTGAAACCTCCCAAGGTGACGCCGCGGCGGGCGTCGTGACATTCGACTTGACGACATACTACTGAGTATGTTGTATTGTGGCAAGCTTGGAGATGTTGGAGGATGGTGATGGCGGACACAGTTGCAGGATTGATCTCGGCAGAGGGCAAGGTGGTTCTGGTCACTGGCGGCGCAACCGGCATCGGGCGGATGATCGCCACAGGCTTCGTCATGGCCGGGGCGCGGGTGCTGATCGCCTCGCGCAAGGCGGCAGCCTGCGAAGCGGTGGCCGAGGAACTGAACGCCGCCGGCCATCCGGGCCATGCCGAGGGCTTTGGCGGTGACGTCGGCTCGGCTGCGGGCGTGGCCGCGCTGGCCGCCGAACTGCGCCGCCGCACCGACCGTCTGGATGTGCTGGTGAACAATGCCGGGCGCAGCTGGGGCGCGGCTTACGAGGAGTTCCCCTTTGATGCCTGGGCCAAGGTGATGGACCTGAACGTCGCGGGCCTCTTTACCCTGACCCGCGACCTGACCGACCTGCTGCGCGCGGCCTCCAGCGAGACTTCGCCCGCCCGCGTCATCAATATCGGTTCGGTCATGGGCACCGCACCGCTTGGCGGCAGCGCCTGGTCCTATGCGGCCTCGAAGGCGGCGGTGCATCAACTGACCCGCATCCTGGCCAAGGAACTGGCGCCCATGGGCATCACCGTCAATGCCATCGCGCCGGGTCCGTTCCAGTCGAACATGACCGCCTTCGCTACCGAGAGCGAGGATGGCCGGCGCGAGACTGCCGCGACCATCCCCGCCGGCCGGATCGGCACGCCCGAGGACATGATGGGCACGGCGCTTTACCTCGCCGGGCGCGGCGGCGCCTTTACAACCGGCGCCATCATCCCGCTGGATGGGGGCCTGTCGGTGCAGACCGGCCCGGATCTTTTCGAACACGCCCGCTGAACCGGCGGCAAAGGAGGCACTCATGGACTTCACGATGCGACCGAAAGCGCAGGAAATCCTCGACAAGGTGCGCCGCATGGTGCGCGACGAGATCATCCCGCTGGACCATGAATTTCTGGCCGAGGTGGGCAAGGGCGCCGACCGTTTCGCGCGCACGCCGCGGCAGATCGAAATCCTCGAGGGGCTGAAGGCCAAGGCGCGGGAACAGGGCTTGTGGAACCTCTGGCGCACGAAAGCCCTGACCGGGGCCGGGCCGGATGCCTTGACCACGGTTGAATATGCGCAGCTGGCCGAGGAAATGGGCCGGTCGCATCTGGGGGCCGAGGTGTTCAACTGTTCCGCCCCCGATACCGGCAACATGGACGTGCTGGCGCGTTTCGGCACCGAGGCGCATCAGCGCCGCTGGCTCGATCCGCTGCTGGCGGGTGAAATCCGCTCGGCCTACCTGATGACCGAGCCGGAGGTGGCTTCGTCGGATGCCACCAATATCGCGCTGAGCGCGGTGCGGGACGGCGACCATTACGTGCTGAATGGCGAGAAATACTGGGCCTCGGGCGCAGGTGATACCCGCTGCGGCCTCTACATCGTCATGGTGCTGACCGATCCAGACGGCGACAAGCACCGCCGCCACAGCCAGATCCTCGTAGATCCCGGCACGCCCGGCATCGAGATCCTGCGGGCGATGGAAATTTTCGGCCATGACGACGCGCCGCACGGGCACATGCACATCCGCTTTACCAACGTCCGCGTGCCGGCCGACCAGCTGCTGCAGACCGAGGGCGACGGCTTCCTGATCGCGCAGGGGCGGCTGGGGCCGGGCCGTATCCACCATTGCATGCGGCTGATCGGGCAGGCGGAACGCGCGCTGGACCTGATGTGCGACCGCGCGCTGTCCCGCACCGCCTTCGGCAAGAAGCTGGCCGATCTGGGCGCGAACCATGACATCATCGCGGAAAGCCGCATTGCCATCGAGCAGGCCCGGCTTCTCTGCCTCAAGGCGGCCTGGATGATGGACACCGCCGGCCCGCGCGAGGTTGCCGTCTGGGTCAGCCAGATCAAGGTTGCCGCGCCACGCATGGCGCAGCAGGTGATCGACGAGGCGATGCAGATGTTCGGCGCGACCGGCATCAGCCAGGACACGCCCTTGGCACATATGTGGATGAACGCCCGGATGCTGCGTTTCGCCGATGGACCCGATGCGGTCCATCGCCGGGTCATCGGCCGCACCGAGCTGCGCAAGCACGAGGCGGGCTAGGCCATGGCGACGCTGGATCTGGACCGCCTGTCGGATTACCTCACCGCCCGGCTGCCGGACCTGCCGCGCCTGACCGGGGCGCAGCAGTTCAGCGGCGGGCAGTCGAACCCGACCTATCTGCTCAAGGCCGGGGATCGCCGCTTTGTGCTGCGCCGCAAGCCGGGCGGGCCGATCCTGCCCTCGGCCCATGCCATCGACCGCGAGTTCCGGCTGCTGACGGCGCTGGCACCAACCGATGTGCCGGTGGCACCGGCGCTGCACTACGCGACCGACGAGACGGTCATCGGCTCGGAATTCTACCTGATGGATTTCGTCGACGGCGTGGTCCACTGGAACCCGGCCTTGCCCGAGATGGCAACGCCGCAGCGCAAGCCCGTGACCTTCGCCATGGTCGATACGCTGGCGGCGCTGCACCGGGTCGACTGGCGCGCGGCAGGGCTGGCGGATTTCGGCAAGCCCACTGACTATGCCGCCCGCCAGATCGCCCGCTGGAGCCGCCAGTTCCGCGCGACCGAGGATGGCAGCTATCCCGACATGGAGCGGTTGATCGCGCAGCTTGAGGCCAGTCTGCCCGCCGATGATGGCCGCGCCACGCTGGTTCATGGCGATTTCCGCATCGACAACCTGATGTACCGCGCAGACAGCGACGAGGTGCTGGCGGTGCTGGACTGGGAACTGGCGACGATCGGCCACCCCTTCGCCGACCTGGCCTATATGCTGATGCATCACCGGCTGCCGAATGACAGCGTGTTCCACGGTCTGGGCGGCGTCGACCGCGCGGCCGAGGGACTGCCCGGCGAGGCCCAGATCATCGCCCGCTATGCCGACAGGATCGGCATGAGCGACGCCCCGCCGCTGGACTTCTGGATCAGCCTCTCGGCCTTCCGCCTTGCCGCGATCCTCGAGGGCGTGCGCGCCCGGATCGAGGAGGGCAATGCCTCGGACCCGGAACGTGGCCGCAAGCTGATCCGCGCCATTCCCGACCTGATCGCGCTGGGGCTGAACCCCGCCGCGCCCGCCTGACGAGGAGCCGATGATGACCCTTCCTGCCGAGATGACCGTGGTCGAAATTTCCGAACCCGGCGGCCCCGAGGTGCTGCGGCAGGCCCGCCGCCCGCTGCCGGTGCCGGCACCGGGTCAGGTGCTGATCCGCATCGCCTATGCCGGGGTGAACCGGCCCGACGTGGCGCAGCGCGCCGGCGTCTACCCGCCGCCGCCCGGCGCCTCGGACCTGCCGGGGCTGGAAGCCTCGGGCCATATTGCGGCACTGGGTGAGGGCGTGACCGGCTGGACCATTGGCGAGGCGGTGACGGCGCTCTTGCCCGGTGGCGGCTATGCTGAATATGCCGTGACCGACGCCCGCCATGTCCTGCCGGTGCCCGAGGGGATGTCGCTGCGCGATGCGGCGGGCCTCTGCGAGACGCTGTTCACCGTCTGGTCGAACGTCTTTCAGCGCGGCGGGCTGCAGCCGGGCGAAACCTTCCTGGTCCATGGCGGCACCAGCGGCATTGGCACGACGGCCATCCAGCTGGCCCATGCGAAAGGGGCGCGGGTGATTGCCACCGCCGGCTCGGCGTCGAAATGCCAGGCCTGTCTGGATCTGGGCGCCGATCTGGCGATCAATTACCGCGAGACCGATTTCGTCGCCGCCGTGCAGGCCGAGGGCGGGGCGGATGTGATCCTCGACATGGTCGGCGGTGCCTATCTGCCGCGCAATATCAAGGCGCTGAAGGAAGATGGCCGGCTGGTCGAGATCGCCTTTCTCGAAGGCACGCATGGCGAGCTGGATATCCTCAGCCTGATGCTGAAGCGCCTGACCGTGACCGGCAGCACGCTGCGCCGCCAGTCCCATGACAGCAAGGCGCGCATCGCCGCCAGCCTGCGCGCCGAGGTCTGGCCGATGATCGCCAGGGGCGGTTTTGCGCCGCAGATCGACAGCGAATTTGCCCTGACCGACGCGGTCGAGGCGCATCGTCTGATGGAGGCATCGACCCATATCGGCAAGATCATTCTGAAGGTCGCCTGACCCCGCAGGGGCGGGGCGGCCGACAAGCCCCGGCAGAGGAGGCCGGGGGACTTCAATCAAAAAGGGAGAAGAGGTTATGACAACCGCACTACGCGCTTTGGGCGCGGGGATATCGCTTGCGCTTTTGCCGACCCTGTCGGCGGGGGCAGAAACCTTGAACTATGCCTATGGCTACCCGGAAAGCTCGGCCGTCGGGCTGGCGGCGGTGCGTTTCGCCGAAGAGGTCAGCCAGAAGACCGGCGGCGAGCTGACGGTGCAGCCGTTTTCCATGTCGCTTCTCAGCCTCAGCGAGACCGGGCCGGGGCTGCGCGACGGCATGGCTGATATCGGCTATGTGCTGACGCCCTATTACTCGGCCGAATACGCCACCAGCCTGTTCCTGCACGAGCTGAACCCGCTGGTGAACCTCGGCCCGCAGGATGGCACCGCGCCCCTGGCCTATACCGGGGCGATCCTTGAATATACGCTGACCAAATGCCCCGAATGCCTGTCGGAATTCGCGGCGCAGAACCAGGTCTATACCGGCGGCGGTGTCACCACGCTCTACGGGCTGCAATGCACCGAAGCCGTCGCCAGCATCGCCGACCTGAAGGGCAAGCGGGTGCGCACCGCCGGTGCCGGCTTCGTCCGCTTTGCCGAGCATTTCGGCGCGGTCGGCGTGCCCCTGCCGGTGAACGAGGTCTACGAGGCGCTGTCGCAGGGCGTTCTCGACTGTGCCATGCTCAGTGCGCCGGAACTGACCAATTACAACCTGACCGATGTCGTGACCGACATCACCCCGAACATTCCAGGCGGCCTCTTTGCCGGCGTTGCCTCGACCAATGTGAACCGCGATGTCTGGCAGCGCCTGACGGTCGAGGAGCGCGAGGCGGTGCTGTGGGGCGCCAGCCAGATGACCGCCGGCATCACCTGGAACTTCGTCACGCAAGAGGCCGAGGCGATGGCCGCCGCCGAGGCCAGGGGCATCAGCATCCATCAGCCCGACGAGGCTTCGCAGGCAGCGGTGCGCGCGTTTGTCGAGGCCGATCTGCAGACGGCGGCGGCGATTTTCCGCGATACCTACGGCGTCGCCCGCGTGGACGAGATCGCTGCCGACTTCCCGCAGATGCTGGAGAAATGGCGCGGGTTGGTTTCCGGCGTCGACTCGCATGACGCGCTGCAGAAGCTGCTTTGGGATCAGGTCTATTCCAAGATCGATCCCGCCACCTATGGCCTCTAGGCCCCTCGCCGGGCGGCACCTCGCCCGGCGCATCCCCTCGATCTGAGGATTTCCAACATGAACCCGATTGCAAAGCTCCTCTCAGGGGCGGGCGGAGCCTTGGCCGCGATTGCCGGCCTCGCCGTCCTCGCGCTGGTCTGCCATGTCACGCTGGATGTCATCCTGCGCTATGTCTTCAACGCGCCCCTGAACGGCACCATCCTCTTCGTCTCGACCTTCTACATGGTCGCCATCGCCTTCCTGCCGCTGGCGCTGGTGGAACAGGGCGACAACCATATCTCCGTCGAACTGCTGTTTGACCGGTTTCCCGGCGGGCTGCGGCGGGCGCTGATGATCCTTGGCCAAGTGCTGACGGTCATCGTCGCCAGCCTGATCGCGATCCGCAGCGGCGAGGAGGCACTTGGCAAATACGCGCTTGGCACCTTCTCGCTGGAGGGCGGGACGAAATTCATCACCTGGCCCAGCTATTTCATCCTGCCCGCGGGCTTCGGCCTGATGGCGCTGGTGGCCCTGTGGCGGCTGATCGCGGCGCTTCTTGGCATCGACAGCGGCTTTCGCGGCCATAACGAGATCGCGGCCTATATGCCGGCGGAGGAAAACCATGACTGATCTGCAGATCGCCGTTGCCTTCATCGCCGCGCTGTTCGCGCTGATCCTCGTGCGCATCCCGATCGGCATTGCGCTGATCGCGGTATCCTTTGGCGGGCTCTGGTCGATGATGGGCTGGAACGTCGCCTGGGGCGCGCTGGGGGTGATCCCGCACAGCTTCGTCTCCAGCTGGGTGTTGAGCTCTATTCCGGCTTTTCTGTTCATGGGCTTCATCTGCTATCACACCCGCATGACGCAGGGGCTGTTCCAGGCGGCGCAGGTCTGGCTGTCGGCGGTGCCGGGCGGGCTGGCCATCGCCTCGGTCTTTGGCTGCGCGGGCTTTGCCGCCGTCACCGGCTCCTCGGTTGCCTGCTCGGCGGCGATGGGCAAGATCGCCGTGCCCGAGATGATGCGGCATCGCTATGACGCCGAACTGGCCACCGGCACCGTCGCCGCCGCCGGCACCATCGGCGCGCTGATCCCGCCCTCGATCCTGATGATCCTTTACGGCATCATCACCCGCCAGCCGATCAGCGACCTGTTCCTCGGCGGGCTGGTCATTGGTGCCGTCACCATGCTGGGCTACGTGCTGATGATCTGGCTCAGGGTGCGGCTGAACCCGAGCCTTGCGCCGGGCGTCGACGAACCCGCCTCATGGTCGGAACGCTTCACCGCGCTTGGCCAGACCTGGCCGGTCTTCCTGATCGTCATCGGCGTCTTTGCCGGGTTGTTCGGTGGGGTCTTCACGCCGACCGAGGCGGGCGCGGTTGGCGCCGCGCTGTCCTGCGCCGTCGCGCTGTTGCGCCGGTCGCTGACGCTCAGGGCGGTGCGGCTGGCGGTGGCCGAGACGATCACGACCACCGCCGCGCTGATGATCATTGCCGCCGGGGCCAGCCTGCTGGCGCGCTTCCTGACGCTCTCAGGCACCGGCGCGGCGCTGTCGGACTTCATCCTCTCCTTCGAGGCTTCTGCGGTCACGCTGATGATCGGCATCGTGCTGGTCTACCTGCTTCTGGGGATGATGCTCGAGCCGGTCGGGGCGATGCTCTTGACGCTGCCCATCGTCATCCCGCTGGTCGATCATGCCGGCTTCTCGCTGATCTGGTTCGGCGTGGTGCTGACCAAGCTTCTCGAGATCGGGATGATCACCCCGCCGGTCGGGATGAATGTCTTTGTCATCAAGGGCGTGGTCGGTGATCTTGCGAAACTGTCCAGCATCTTCAGGGGCGTGATGTGGTTCGTGCTGGTCGATCTGCTGATCGTCGGTCTCTGCATCGCCTGGCCCGATCTGGTGCTGTTCCTGCCGGCGCTGGCGGCGGGGTAGTCGGGGCGCTTGCGTTTGGGGTGATTGCCGCAGATGGTGCGCCGATCAGCCCGAGCGGAGCCGCCAGATGACCGAAACTCCCAACAAGCTGGCGCGCCGCTATCCGACGCTTGCCGAGGCGACGCGGGTCTGGGCGCGGGTCGCCGCCCTGTCCTTTGGCGGGCCGGCGGGGCAGATCGCGGTGATGCACCGCATCATCGTCGAGGAGCTGCGCTGGATCGGCGATGACCGGTTCCTGCATGCGCTGAACTTCTGCATGCTCTTGCCCGGACCCGAGGCGCAGCAGCTGGCCACCTATATCGGCTGGCTGATGCACGGGGTGCGCGGCGCGCTGATCGCCGGGGTGCTGTTCATCCTGCCGGGCGTGGCCTCGATCATGGCGCTCAGCTGGATCTATGCGATCTGGGGCAATGTCGGCCTTGTCTCGGCGCTGTTCTTCGGCCTCAAGGCGGCGGTGCTGGCGATCGTGTTGCAGGCGCTGGTGCGGGTGGGCAAACGGGCGCTGAAGAACAATGCCATGCGAGCCATCGCCGCCCTGTCCTTCCTGGCGATCTTCGCCTTTGGCGCGCCCTTCCCGCTGATCGTGGCGGGCGCGGCGCTGATCGGCTGGCTGGGCGCCAAGGCCGGGATCGCGGCCTTTGCAGCGGGCGGCGGTCATGGCGCGGTGGGCGGCGCGCATATTGACGATGCCGGGACGCTGCTGGGCGAAGAGACCCGGATCATGCCAACGGCCGAGCGGCGCGGTGCGCTGATCGCCGGGCTGGCGGCGCTCGTCCTGTGGCTTCTGCCGGTCGGGCTTTTGCTGGCCCTTGCGCCCGGAACCGTCTTTGCCGACATCGCCGGCTTCTTCTCGAAGATGGCGGTGGTGACATTCGGCGGTGCCTATGCGGTTCTGGCCTATGTCGCGCAAGAGGCCGTCGGCACCTATGGCTGGCTGGCGCCGGGCGAGATGCTGGATGGGCTCGGCATGGCCGAGACGACGCCGGGGCCGCTGATCATGGTGCTGCAATTCGTCGGCTTCATGGGCGCATGGCGCGAGACCGGCAGCCTCATGGGCGGCACGGTGGGGGGATTGCTCGCCACCTGGGTCACATTCGCCCCCTGTTTCGCCTGGATCTTCCTCGGCGCGCCCTGGATGGAGCGGCTGCGCGAGAACCGGGCGCTCAGTTCGGCGCTGACGGCGGTGACGGCGGCGGTGGTGGGGGTGATCCTGAACCTGGCGATCTGGTTCGCCATCCATGTCATCTGGCGCGAGGTCATCCGCATCGAGGCAGGGCCGCTGTCGATGGAACTGCCGGTCCTTGGCTCGATCAACTGGGCGGCGGCCATGCTTGCGGCCTGCGCGATCGTCGCGGTCTTCCGGCTGAAGCTCGGGATGCTGACGGTGCTGGGGGCCGCTGCTTCGGCGGGGATCGGGCTCTCCCTGGCGGGGCTGACGGGGTAGGGCGCAGGTGCGCATCGCTGCCCTCGGGCCTTGGTGTCGAAGGGTTTTCCTTGGTCTTCGGCTGTTGCAGGACGCACCGGGCTTTGCTTTAGTCGCGTGGCGCAATAGTTCCTTTCGACATGAGTGAAGACAGCCTCGCCCGCATTCTGCTGCAGATCCTATCCTCGGTGCGCCTGCGCAAGGCGCAGGCGCTGCTGTATTTCCTGCTGGCCGATCAGGGCGGGGTCCATCGCTCGGACAAGATCATCGACCTGTTCTGGCAGGAATCCGACCAGCAGAAGGCCTCGTCCTCCTATCGGCAGGTGATCCGCCACATCCGCCGCGAGCTGGACGCCACGCAGGAGATCTCGCTGGAAACCGGCTTCGGCGCGGTGTCGCTGCGCCTGCCGGGCGGGTTTTCCTTTCAGAACGAGGTCGCGACCGGGTTGGCGGCGGCGGGTTGGAGCGAGGAGACCGCCGAGATCCTGCGCGAATTCATGGGTTATACCCTGCGGCTCGAGGGGCTGAGCTCGTCCTTCGACAGCTGGCTGGTGATCACCCGCAACAACCTGCTGTCGCTGTTGCGCAAGACGCTGGACGAGCGGATGAAGACGACCGATGGCGCGCGGCTGGCCGAGTTGCGCGCGCCCGCCGAATTCGCGCTGGGGCTGGAGCCTGCGAACGAAACCGCCGTGCGCATCCTGATGACGCTGGACTGGCAGTCGGGTCACTCGACCCGGGCGATCGAGCGGTACAATCTGCTCTATGCCCATCTGGACGAGGAATACGACCAGGAGCCGGAACCCGAGACCATCGAACTGCTGGCCGCGATCAAGCTGAGCCCGGCGGCAGGGGCGGTGCAGAAGCAGGTGGTCAACCGCCGCCCCGAGGTCTCGCTGAGCGTGGGGCTGATGCCGGGCGAGGGTATTCCCGCCGAGATGGTCAGCTTTGGCACGGTGCTCTTCTCGGATATCCGGATGCGCATGGGGCGGTTCCGCGAATGGCGCGTGCTGGACGACGAGGGGACCGAGACCGCGCAGGCCCGCGTCACCCTGCGCCCGATCTATGCCCTGCAGGCCTATCGCCTCTTCATCGAGGTGCAGCGCGGCACCGACCGGCAACTCCTCTGGTCCGAGATGATCGAAAGCCCCGAGAGCGATTGGGAAAGCAAGGCCCGCCGGCTGCTGTCGAACATCGCCAACGCCCTATCGGTGGTGGTCTCGGACCGCTCGCTGTCGGAATCCGGCGCGCATATCTATGACCGCTGGCTGAAGGCGCAGACGCTGCTGGACGATTGGTCGCCGCAGACCGAAAACGCGGCGATGGTGATGCTGGAAGAGATCACCCGCGAGGCGCCGCGCTTTGGCCCCGCCCATGCCGAACTGGCGGGGGCGCTGAATGTGCGTCATGTGCTTCTGCCCGGCACCCGCCCCAGCGACGAGGTGAACCAGCGCGCCCTGCACCATGCCATCGTTGCCGTCTCGATCGACCCGCTCGACACCCGCGCGCATCGGGTGGTGGCATGGTGCTATTGCCACAAGCGCGAATTCGGTCTGGCCGAGTTCCATTTCGACCAGTCGCTGAACCTCAACCGCAGCAACCCGCTGACGCTGGCCTCCTGCGCGCTCGGCTTTGCCTTTGCCGGCAACCCGGGCCGCGCCGCCAGTCTCGTGGCCGAGACCAAGGCCCATGCGGCGGTGATGGAGCCGTTCCACCTGATCTACCTCGCCGCCGCCGATTACCTGCTGGGCGACTATCAGGCCGCCGCCGAGGAATGCAGTCGCGGTGGCGGGCTGATGCCCACGGTTGGCGGATGGCATAGCCTGTCGCTGTGGAAACTGGGGCAGGAGAAAGAGGCCGTGCAGCGCCTGCGCGACTACACCGCCGAGATCCGGGGCCTCTGGCGCGGATCGGCCGAGCCGACGGATGCGCGCATCCTCGACTGGTTCGGCAATTGCTTCCCGCTGCGCGACGCCGCCGCGCAGGCCGATCTGCGCGCCACGCTGGAGCGGGTGGCCCAGACCGCCGCCCTCGCGGGCTAGCGGCACATGTTCGTCGCGTAGATCCCGACCGAGCGGTAGAAGGCCCGGAGCGGGCTTTTCATGATCTCGTTCTTCACGTCATCGGCCGCGCCGCCGCCGCCATCGTTGAACACGCCCCGCGCCTTCAGCGTCTCGGCCATATGGGTTTCCAGCGCGTCCTGCAGCGCCTGCGTCCAGCCCGGTTCTGCCTTGGCCGCGAATTCCCGCGTCATCTGCAGGATCTCGTCCTTCATGCTCGCCAGCATCAGCGCCCGGTCCAGTTCATAGGACAGCGGTGGCCGGAACCCGTCCGAGCTGCCCTGGTCCTGCAACTGCTTGTCGGTGATCTCGAGCGTCTGGTCCGAGGGCACGACGAGGATGCGGGTGTTGCGGTCGGGCTTCTTCTGCCGGCGCTTGCGGCGTTCGAATTCGATCCGGACATCGGTATTGTCGAGGATCGCGGCGCGCTCGTCATCGCTCAGCGCCGCGCCGCCGCTCTGGACCGAGAAATCCTGCACCATCAGCGCGTGCCGGACCTGGTCTTCCAGCTTGTCCAGCTCGGCCGGTGGCAGGCCGCCCGGACCCAGTTTCGACAGACGGACCATCAGCTTGCCGATGAATTCCACGTTCAGCGGCTGGCCGTCGCCGCCCTTCTGGTCGTCGATGCTGCCATCGCCATGCAGGTAGAAGGCCGCCTGATCGACCTCGCTGCCGACGATCACGTATTGGTTGCCGCTCATCTGGATTACCCCTTTCTCACAGTAGCGATCAGTTCAAGCATGGTGGCCGGATGCGGCAGGCCCTGCGCGCCCCGGCTGCCGGTGGTCAGTTGCACCCGCGCGATCGAGCCCTCGATCGACCCGCGCAAAAGCGCGCTGCCCAAGGGGCCGAACCCGCCGTTGACGCCATGCAACTGCGCCTCGATCATCAGCGTCTGGAACAGTGGGCCCCATTCGATCATCTGGGTCGTTACCGTCACCGGCGAGGCGGGAAAGCGGGTGTTGAATTCGGGGGTGATCGTCCCCGCCGCCAGCCGCGCGGGCCAGGGCGCGGGCAGTTTCGCGATGGCGGCCTCGATCCGGTCATTACCGGCGCGCAGCGGTTCGGCCTCGCGGGCCGAGTCCGCATCCATGGCGATCACGGCCGCGGCGGTGGCGGGGTGTCGCAGTTCCGGGGCGACGCTGGCCGAGAGCCCGGTTTTCGGCCCGCCAGGCTTGGCCCCGAAGAACAGGTCCCAATCGATGCTCCAGTCCAGCTCGGCCTCGCTGTGGTCGAACCCCGTCCTCAGCATCGCGCGCAGGTTATGGGTGCCGCTGCGCCCGAGGTGATAGCCGGCCAGCGGCAGGGCATGGAAAGCGCGGAAGAGCCCGTGCAGCAGCGTCGCCTCGTCCAGGTGCCATTCGTCGGGCAGGGTGGGCAGGGCCGCGATCTCGGGATGCAGGAAGCGGGGCAGGATGTCGCCCGTGACGATGCCATGCCAGACCCGCACCGCATGGTTGCGCACCGCCACGTAGGCGGGGAAGGGTCGCATCCCTTCGGCCATCAGTCGGCGGGCGCAGAGGTTGTGGAACTGCATCCAGGCCACCGACAGCTCGTGCAGCATCAGCGAATCCCGGTTGCGCTCGTCATAAAGCGCGCGCAGCGGCTGGCGGTCGCCGCCCGGCGCGCTGTCTGCCGGAAAGCGATAGACCCGCGCCAGCCGCGCCCCGGGCGTCAGCCGGAACAGCATCTGGTCGGGGTCATAGACATGCGACAGCATCGTCGGCCCTGGCCCGTAGATGGTTTCCAGCGTCAGCGGGTTGTCGATCAGGTTATAGCGCCGTGGCCCCAGCACCGAGACCGCGCCGATGACCTCGCCCCTCGTGGAATGGGGCACCGCCGACAAGGGCACGCTGCAACCCATGTCGTGACCCATCAACTGGCCGAGATAGGTATAGCCCGAGGGGATATGCGCGCTGGCCTCAAGGCAGGCGCGGCGCCAGGCCGGATCGGCGCGCAGCAGGAATTCGGGCCGCTGGCGTGGCACCGGCGTCACCGGGTCCGGCGTGCCGATGACCGGCGCGGCAGCGGCAGAGCGCGCGGCGCTCGGGCGCTGCGACGGGGGCGGTGCCGGGTCGATGGGGGCCGGGCTGCAGCCGAAACGGCAATTGGCCAGTGGGTCGGCGGGGCCGGGATCAAGCGTGTCGGTCATGCGTCCTTTTCCTTGTCCCGCCTCGTGGCTGCGCCCATCTGCGCAATCTACATGAAAGGCACGCCGGTCCGGTCATTGAAAATCGGCACCGGCAGGTCGGGCTGGCACAGCCAGACCGCGATGGGGCCATCGGGCGGGGTAATGTCACGTTCGGTCAGTGCGGTGCCAAGCCAACATTCCGACGTGGACCCGGTCGCAGCCGTGTCGGTCGCGGCGGGCGTTACCGGCGGCAGCGATGGCAGCAGTGCCGGGCTGCGGCGGGCATAGGTGGCGATGCGCTCCTGCGCCGGATGCGGGTGCCCGAGGTCCAGCCGGCGCGCGGCCAGCAGTTCCATCAGGTTCATCTCCATCAGGAACAGCTCGCGCAGCGCCTTTTGCGCCGCCTCGACCGGGTCGGTGGCGCAGCCATAGCCGATCACCGGATCCTGCCCCTCGGGGCTGATGCTGCGGCAGACCATCACCGCCGGCTGGTCCGGCCGGGTCTCGATCTGCCACCAGCCGGTGCGCCGCTTCAGCGCCGCGCCAAGCCGGGCGATGGTGACCATGCCGGGCAGCCCGGTCGAGGCCAGCCAGCTGTCATCCAGCGGACGGGCCGGCACCTCCTCCAGCCACCATCGCGCCACCGCCCGGCGTTCGAAGGCCTCGAGCCGCGCGGAACGGCGGGCCGTCTCGGGTTCGACATGCGCGGCGAGCCCGTCGCGCAACGGGTCAAAGCCCGCGCGCAGCGCCGCCGGCAATGCGCTCAAGGCCTGGATTTCCGCGGTTTCCCCCAGACAGCGCTGATAGGCGGCCTCGCGCCCGCGCCCGACGCCACTGGCGGTCCCGCCCGTGGTCAGCGCCTGGAGAATCACGGCATTCGGCGCGAAGAAGCTCTCGCGCCAATCGAATCGCTGCCAGGTCTTGGCAAGATCGCTGGTTTTACTCATCAAACTGATCATCTGCTTCTTCTGCCCTGGTGTCGGGTTGGATGCCCTGAGCCCAGAGTAGAAAAAGCGGCGTGATCTGCCTGTGAATTTTTTTCGGTGTCAGACGTCAGCGGACGGGGATCACCCCAGCTTCTTCGCCACCAGTTCGTTCACCGCCGCCGGGTTGGCCTTGCCGCCGGTGGCTTTCAGCACCTGGCCGACGAACCAGCCGGCCAGTTTCGGGTTGGCCTTGGCTTTCTCGACCTGGCCCGGGTTGGCGGCGATGATCTCGTCCACGGCCTTCTCGATGGCGCCGAGGTCGGTCACTTGCTTCATTCCGCGCGTCTCGACGATCTGGGTCGGGTCGCCGCCTTCGGTCCAGAGGATCTCGAACAGGTCCTTTGCGATCTTGCCCGAGATGTCGCCCTTGGCGATCAGGTCGATCACGCCGCCCAGTTGCGCGGCCGAAACCGGCGAGGTCTCGACGGTCAGCCCTTCCTTGTTCAGCCGGCCGAAGAGTTCGTTGATCACCCAGTTCGCGGCCATTTTGCCGTCGCGGCCCTGCGCCACGGCCTCGAAGTAATCGGCATTCTCGACCTCGGCGGTCAGCACGCCGGCGTCGTATTCCGAAAGGCCCAGAGCCTCGACGAAGCGCGCCTTCTTGGCGTCGGGCAGTTCCGGCATGTCGGCGGCGATGCCGTCGACCCAGGCCTGCTCAATCTCGAGCGGCAGCAGGTCGGGATCGGGGAAATAGCGGTAGTCATGCGCCTCTTCCTTCGAGCGCATCGAACGGGTCTCGCCCTTGTCGGGATCGTAGAGGCGGGTTTCCTGCGTGACCTTGCCGCCATCTTCCAGGATGGCGATCTGGCGGCGGGCCTCGTAGTCGATGGCGGCCTGGATGAAGCGCAGCGAGTTCATGTTCTTGATCTCGCAGCGGGTGCCCAGATGGCTGAAATCCTGCGTCTCCTGATAGCGCTCATAGGCGCCGGGCGGGCAGACCGAGACGTTCACGTCGGCGCGCAGGTTGCCGTTCTGCATATTGCCGTCGCAGGTGCCCAGATAGCGCATGATCTGGCGCAGCTTCGAGACATAGGCCGCTGCCTCTTCCGGGCCGCGGATGTCGGGGCGGCTGACGATTTCCATCAGCGCGACGCCGGTGCGGTTCAGGTCGACGAAGGACATGGTCGGGTCCATGTCATGGATCGACTTGCCGGCATCCTGTTCCAGGTGGATGCGCTCGATGCGGACGCGGCGGGCGACGCCCGGACCCATGTCCACGATCACCTCGCCCTCGCCGACGATGGGGTGGTAAAGCTGGCTGATCTGGTAGCCCTGCGGCAGGTCGGGATAGAAATAGTTCTTGCGGTCGAAGGCCGAGCGCAGGTTGATCGCCGCCTTGATCCCCAGACCCGTTTTCACCGCCTGCGCCACGCAGAATTCGTTGATGACCGGCAGCATCCCCGGCATTGCGGCATCGACGAAGGCCACATGGCTGTTCGGTTCCGCGCCGAAGCCGGTCGAGGCGCCCGAGAAAAGTTTCGCGTTCGACGAGACCTGGGCGTGAACCTCCAGCCCGATGACCAGTTCCCAATCCTGCTTGGCGCCGGAAATGACTTTCGGCTCGGGGGCGGTATAGGAGAGATGGTCGAGCATGGCGGGCCTCGTTTTGCTTTCGCCGGTATTTACGGCAGGGGCGGCAGGGCGGCAAGGGCGGCTGTCGCGGGGGTGGTTCGGGCCGGTTTGCGCGCAGCCTTGCCGGTCGGGCCGTTGGATCGGCAAGTTCTCGCCCAGTTTTGATAAGTCACGAAAACTCGAGCGATTCCGGCGTTTGCGGTTGGGACCGGATCGGCTAGCGACAGGATAACAGCAACAACCCTGTCGAGCCTCATGCCGTCCCTGACCAAGCTTTTCGCCCCGCTTGCCCTTTGCCTTGCCGTTGCCGGATGCAACAGCGCAACTACCGGAACCGATGCGGGGGCGAACATGCTGCTGCCGGTGACGGCGCCGAAGGGGGCGATTGCGGCCCCGGCTGCGGCGCAGGTGTCGATGCGCTGGGGCGATCGCAAGGGGTCGGAGGCCTGGACCAAGGCCACGCTGGCGGCGCTGGAGCGTGAGGGCGTGCAGATGGTCTCGCAGGTGCCCGGCGATATTGCGACCTATTGCCCGGCCTATGCCGAGCGCGGGCCCGAGGGGCGTCGCGCCTTCTGGGCCGGCCTGTTGTCGGCGGTGGCCAAGCACGAAAGCACCTATAATCCGCAGGCCAGCGGTGGCGGCGGCAAATGGCTGGGGCTGATGCAGATCTCGCCGGCGACCTGGAACCATTACGGCTGCACCGGCAAGATGATGGACGGGGCCGACAACATGGCCTGCGCCGTCAAGATCATGAGCCGTCAGGTCGGCCGCGACAATGCGGTGGCGCGCGGTGGCGACGGCTGGCGCGGTGTGGCGCGGGACTGGGCACCGATGCGCAATGCCAGCAAGCGCGCCGATATCGCCGCCTGGACCAGCAAGCAGAATTACTGCCAGTCGCCGGTTTGACCGCCGAAGGGCAGGCCGAGGGCCTGCGCGTTTTCGATAAGATCATCAGCGATCGCGGGTCGCGCTATGCCGTCAGCGGCGGTGTGGCGCGCGACCGTGACGAGGCCCTGGCGCTGATCACCGCGCTGAAGCGGCAGAAGCGATTCGCCAAGGCCACCCATAACACCTGGGCCGCGATCCTGGCGGGCGAGCCGGTGAAGGATGATGACGGCGAATCCGGTGCCGGCGCGTTGATTCTGCAGATGCTGGAGCGCGCCGGGCTGACCGATCACGTCGTGATCGTCACCCGCTGGTATGGCGGCAAGCATCTGGGCGGCGACCGCTTTCGCCATGTCGCCGATGCGGTGCGGCATTATTTCTCGCAGACCGGGCTGGGTTAGACCGGATTGCCCGAATGCGTCTGGCCTTGGCCGGGCCGCGCGCTAGAATGGTCTGGAATACCAGACGGGGGATTTCATGGATTTCATGACGAAGGTCGCCGAGGTCGTCGGCGGGGTGATGGTGCAGCTGCGCAAATCCTCGGCGCCGAAGATCGCGGCAGTGGGGGCCACGCCCGAGATCCCGGATGCGAAGAAGCAGGGCATCATGACGCTGAAGATGCCGACGGCGCGGGGCTGGGACAAGGGGCATAAGCCGCAGACGGCACCGGGGCTCAAGGTGAATGCCTTTGCCGAAGGGCTGGCCCATCCGCGCTGGATCGAGGTCTTGCCCAATGGCGACGTGCTGGTGGCCGAGGCGCTGCAGGAAGAGCGCCCGCCGCGCGACCTGATGGACCGGGCGATGGTCGGCACGATGAAGCGCGCGGCGGCGGTCGGCAAGAGCGCGAACCGCATCTCGCTGTGGCGCGACCGCGACGGCGATGGCGTGGCCGAGATTCGCCATGATTTCCTGACCGGGCAGCGCCAGCCCTTCGGCATGGCGCTGGTCGATGGCACCTTCTATGTCGGCAATACCGACGGGATCGTCGCGTTCCCCTATGCCGAGGGCGCGGATCGGATCGAGGGGAAAGGCCGCAAGCTGGTCGATTTCAAGCCCGGCGGTCACTGGACCCGCAGTCTGATCGTCTCACCCGACCGGCAGCGGATCTATGCGGGCGTCGGTTCGCTGAGCAATATCGGCGATCAGGGCATGGCCGAGGAGGAAGGCCGCGCCTCGATCTGGGAACTGGATCTGGCCAGCGGGCAGGCGCGCGAATTTGCCACCGGACTGCGCAATCCGGTTGGCCTTGCATGGGAGCCGCAGACGGGTGCGCTCTGGACCGTGGTGAACGAGCGCGACGGGCTGGGCGACGAGACGCCGCCGGATTACCTGACCTCGGTGACGGATGGCGGCTTCTATGGCTGGCCCTATAGCTATTGGGGTCAGACCGTCGATGACCGGGTGGCGCAGGATGCCGCGCTGGTCGCCCGCGCCATCACCCCGGATTACGCGCTTGGCGGGCATACGGCCTCGCTTGGCCTCTGCTGGATGCCCGAGGGCACCTTGCCGGGCTTTGGCGCCGGCATGGTCATCGGCCAGCATGGGTCGTGGAACCGCTCGACGCTCAGCGGTTACAAGCTGATCTTCGTGCCCTTTGCGGGTGGCCGGCCCTCGGGTCCGCCGCGCGACATCCTGTCGGGCTTCCTGTCGCCGGACGAGAAATGGTCCTATGGCCGGCCGGTCGGCGTGGTGGTGGGGCCGGATGGCAAGTCGCTGTTGATGGCCGATGACGTCGGCAATGTAATCTGGCGGGTGACGGGGGCGTAAGTCGCCCCTCAGACCAGCCCTCCTCAGACCAGAACGGCCGACCAGTCGAAGGTCCGGATCATCCAGTCGGCGATGCGGTTGACGCTGCCTGTGGCGATGAGGGCCGCGAAGAGCAGAAGCAGCAGGCCCGAGGCGCGTTCGGTGTGGCGCAGAAGGGTGCGGTGCCGGGCGATCCAGCCCAGCACCGGCGCGGCGAAAGCTGCTGCCAGCACGAAGGGCAGGGTCATGCTGAGCCCGAAGGTTGCCAGAAGGCCGACCCCGCGCATCAGGCTGTCGCTGCCCGAGGCGATCAACAGGATCGCGGCCAGCGAGGGGCCGACGCAGGGCGACCAGCCAAAGCCGAAGGCCAGCCCGACGAGATAGCCGCCCAAGACACCGCGCTGCCGGGGTTCGGCCCCGATCCGCGCCTGCCGGTCGAGGGGCGCGAGCCGCAGGGTGCCCAAGAGATGCAACCCAAGGACGGCCAGAACCGCCGCCGCGACATAGGAGAGCGGCTGGCGGTAATCGGCAAAGGCGCGGCCAAGCGTGGTTGCGCCGAGACCGAACAGCAGGAAGATGCTGGTCACACCAAGGGCGAAGGCAATCGCGCCACCGATCAGGCGGCGATGCGCGCGCGGTTCGATCGCCTCGCCGTTCCGCAATTCCCCAACTGAAACCCCGCCGAGGTAGCCGAGATAAAACGGCAGCATCGGCAGGATGCAGGGCGAGGCAAAGGCCAGAAGCCCGGCCAGCGCGGCGCCCAGAAATCCGATATCCGGCATGGCGTCCCCCTTCAGGCCGGAACGGCGGGTGAGGGGTGGCGGATGGTCAAGCTTGCATTCCGGCCGGTCGCAGCGTGGCCAGGGTGGCGCTGTAATGCTCGCCAAGCAGCCGGCAGGCCAGATCGGCATCGCGCGCCAGTGCCGCGTCGAGCAGTGCCTGATGCTCGGCCACCGCGCCGTCGCGCCGTGCCGGATTGGAGTTGATGTTCAGCGAGATGTTCCGATAGCGCACCGCCTGAACCATCATCGTGGCGCAGAAGCCCTTGAGCCAGGCCGAGGCGCAGCGGCTGATCAGCACCCGGTGAAACTCGTTGTGGCGGATGTCCCATTCCTCGGAAATGCGGGTGGCAACCTCGGGTCCAAGGCGGCGCGAACTGCGGGCGAGGCGGTGGCAGGCCAGCACCAGATCCTCTTCCCATTGCTCGTCGCCAAGGGCTATGGATTCTCGCAGCGCCAGCGTTTCCAGCAGGATGCGGGTGCGCACCAGCTCGGCCAGGTCCTCGATCACCAGCGGCGAGACGAAGAAGCCCCGCTGGCTGCGGCGCTGGACCAGCCCCTCGGCCGAAAGCCGGTTCAGCGCCTCGCGCACCGGAACCGCGCCGATGCCATAGCGGTCCGAGACGGTTTCGATCTGCAGCTTGGCATCAGGCATCAGGTTGCCCAGCAGGATGTCGCGGCGAATGCGATCATAGGCCTGTTCGGACAGGCTGCGCGAATCCTCGGCAAGGCTTTCCTGGGCTTCGTTCATGGCGATGCTCCGATCCGTTCTCCTGCCCGGGCAGGGATACGCCCGCGTGTTGGTCGCGCCGTTCTGGCACAGCTCGGGATCGGTCGCAATTCCGACGCGCCATGTTGCAACCGGGGAGGCTGCGGATGCGCGCCGCGGGCGCAGGATCGCGCCAGGCTAACCGGTTATTTCGGAACGGCAAAAAAATATACGTTCGATCAATTAGTGAATGGGAATATCTGGAACTTGGTGCATGATCGGGAGGAGAGACGGACCAGTGGGGGGATTCGGTCCGTCTCTCGACCATCCACGACAAAGCTGCCGCTGTCGCGGCGCAAGCTCGCGACCGGCTTCGGCCTCTTCTTCGTCTGCCTGAACTTCTTCTCGGAATTGCTGGCGGGCTGATCCCCTCCTGCCGCTATTGCAGCGGCAGGCGGTTTTTCACATGCCGATGCGCCAACTGCCGGGCCAGCCGGCCCTTGGGCACCGGACGCGCCATCTGCCGGATGGCATCGGGCGTCGGGTCGGCCAGTTCCGGGAAGATGGCAAGCACCTCGTCCAGCGCCGCGCGGTCCAGCGATTTCAACGCCTGCGGCCCGGTATGCAGCGATTCCGCCTCGAGCCCGTTGGCATAGACGATCTCGTGCTGGTCGAAGAGGATGTGGAAATATTCCACCTCGTCGAAGTCAGCCAGCGCCTCGACCCCCGGCAGTTCCAGAAGGTGCTTGACCGCGACCAGAACCTCGTCCTCGCCGAACATCCGTTGGGCGATGCGCGAGCGCACCAGAACCCGATGCTGCGGCGAGAGCGAGAGGTCGCGCGAGGGCAGGCCCTCGCCAAGCGCGCCGGCGCGGATGCGGATCGGGCTGATCGCCAACGTATCCTCGCCGCGGTCATTGGCGAAGGCCCGCGAGCCGATCCAGCGGATCGGCTTGAACCCGTTGTCGCGGGTGCGGATCATGTCGCCGGCCTTCAGTGCCTCGACCGGCTGCGGGCCGGTCAGGGTCTCGATCAGGCTGCCGCGGGCGAAGCAGATCGGCAGGTTCTCGATTTCCTGGAAATTGACCGTGTAGATATTATCTTCGTCGTCGATGACCTGGAAGCTGCCCCGCCAGGACATGCCCGGGCCACTAGCCTCATCCAGGGTCTTCCTCATCGTGCCGAGGACAAACCTGAGCCCGTCCCCAAGCACGATGGAATCGTAATCGTCGACATCGCCGGACGCGGTCGAGCCGGTGCCACCATTGATGGTGAAGGGCCCGGCGGTGCCATCGGCGGTGGTCAGGGTGAAGGTGTCGCGATCGTCACCGCCCTGGGCCTGATCGCTTGCCCCTACGGTGATCTGGTCATTGCCGATGCCGCCGTCCAGCTGGTCGCTGCCGGTCCCGCCGTCGAGGATGTCATTACCCGCGCCGCCATTCAGCTGGTCGCTGCCGGCCCCGCCATCCAGCTGGTCATTATCCTCGCCGCCGTTCAGGATGTCGTTATCGGCCCCGCCCAGAAGTGTGTCATTGCCGGTGCCGCCGTTCAGAATGTCGCCGCCGATGCCGCCATCAAGGCGGTCAGCGCCCGCGCCGCCGGTCAGGACATCGCCGCCCGCGTCGCCCTGAAGCGTGTCATCGCCGGTGCCGCCATCCAGCTGGTCGTCACCGGCCCCGCCCGCGAGCGTGTCGTTATCGGCGCCGCCATCGATTGTATCGTTGCCGGTGCCGCCGTCGATATTGTCAGTCCCGGCCCCGCCGGTGATCGAGTCGTTCTCGCCGCCGCCGGCGATCGAGTCGTTGCCGATACCGCCGTCCAGTCGGTCAGCCCCGGCGCCGCCGTCAAGCGTGTCGTTGCCACCACCGCCGAGCACTGTGTCGTTGCCCGCGTCGCCAAACAGCTGGTCATTGGCATTGTCATCCGAGGTGACCGTCGGCGTTACGGTTCCGCTTGTCGCGTTCGTCGCGAGGCCCGCGACATCGAAGCCCGCGATGTAGTCGTTCCCGCTGCCGCCGCGGATCGTGTCGGCCCCATCGCCGCCTTCGATCGCGTCGTCGCCCTCGTCTCCGTGCAGCGAGTCGGTGCCGATACCTCCGGCAAGGGTATCATTGCCAAGGCCGCCGTAGACGGTGTCGTTGCCGGCCTCGTTGTCGACGTCGACATAGGTGAGGTCGTTGCCATCGCCGCCATAGATCAGGTCATCGCCGGTCTCGCCCTGCAGCGTGTCGTCGCCAGCGCCACCGTAAAGCGTGTCGGCGTCGGCACCGCCGCCGAGACGGTCGTTGCCGTCATTGCCCAGAAGCGAGTCGTTGCCTTCATCGCCCCAGAGCGTGTCATTGTCGAGGCCGCCGTCGATGGTGTCATTTCCCCCGTCGCCGGTAATGGTGTCGTTGCCGGCACCCCCGGTGATCGAGTCATCGTCCGCGCCGCCGGCAATGGAATCATTGCCGATACCGCCGTCCAGCCGGTCAGCCCCGGCGCCGCCGTCAATCGTGTCGTTGCCGCCACCGCCGAGCACGGTGTCGTTGCCCTCGCCGCCATAAAGCTGGTCATTGGCATTGTCGTCCGAGGCGACCGTCGGCGTTACGGTTCCGCTTGTCGCATTCCCCGCGAGGCCCGAGACATCGAAGCCCGCAATGTAGTCGTTCCCGGTTCCTCCGTAGATCGTGTCGGCCCCATCGCCGCCTTCCAGCGCGTCGTTGCCCTCGTCTCCGGTCAGCAGATCTGCGCCGAGTCCTCCGCCCAGGGTATCATTGCCAAGGCCGCCATTGATGGTGTCGTTGCCTGCCTCGTTGTCGGGGCCGAAACTGGAGACGTCGTTGCCATCACCACCAACGATCAGGTCGTCGCCGAGTTCGCCCGACAGCGTGTCGTCGCCAGTGCCACCGAGAACCGTGTCGGCGCCGCCGCCGCCGGATACACGGTCGTTGCCGCCACCCCCGAAGACGATGTCGCTGCCGTCGCCGCCAAACAGCTGGTCATTGGCATTGTCATCCGAGGCGACCGTCGGCGTTAAGGATCTGTTTGACGCGCTCCCCGTGAGGCCAGAGACATCGAAGCCCGCGATGTAATCGTCCCCGCTGCCGCCGTAGATCGTGTCGGCCCCATCAGCGCCTTCGATTGCGTCGTTGCCCTCGTCTCCGGACAGGAAGTCATTGCCGAGACCTCCGCCCAGGGTATCATCGCCAAGGCCGCCATAGACGGTGTCGTCACCGGCCTCGTTGTCGGCGCCGACAAAGGTGACATCGTTGCCATCGCCGCCAAAGATCTGGTCGTTGCCGGCCTCACCCGACAGGGTGTCGTTGCCAGCGCTGCCATAGAGGCTGTCGTCACCCGTACCGCCCCAGAGCTGATCGTCATTAGCACGCCCGTCGAGGGTGTCATTGCCGCCAAAACCGAAGATCGTGTCACTGGAATTGCTGTTAGCCGCGGGGCTAAGGCTATCGGCACCGTCGGTTCCATTAATAACTGGCATAGCGCTTCTGTCCTTGACCGCTGGCTCTTGCGCCGGACCATATCGTATCGCCCATGTCAGGCCAATGATTTCCGTCGAAGTATAGCCAAATGGGTAGGTCGTAGAGTGGTGTTTTCGTTCAGCTTCTGTCCTTTTGGACAGGTGCGCATCGCAGATCGGGTGCCGGCGCGCATCGCGCCTGTTGCAGATGCGCACGCCATGCAGAATCTGCAACGCTGCTTTTCCCCGATAGCGCTCGACATTGCTGCGCTGCGGCATATTTTTCTTCGGTATACCAGCCAGAGATTCCCCCCGATGACCACCGAGACCCGCAGCCTGCGTCCCGCGATCCTTGCGCTTGCCCTTGGCGCCTTTGCCATCGGCACCTCGGAATTCGCCGCCATGGGGCTTCTGCCCTATTTCGCCGCCGATCTCGGCCTGACCGAGCCCGAGGCCGGACATATCATCAGCGCCTATGCGCTTGGCGTGGTCATCGGTGCGCCGCTGACGGCGATTGCCGGGGCAAGGCTGCCCCGCCGGCGCTATCTGGCGGCGCTGATCGGCTTCTATGCGGTGATGAACCTGCTGGCCGCCGTGCTGCCGGGCTTCTCGGCGCTGGCGATCACCCGCTTTCTGGCCGGGGTGCCGCATGGCGGTTTCCTCGGCGTGGCGATGCTCTACGCCGCCGATGCCCTGCCGCGCGAACAGCGGGCACGGGGGGCGGCGCAGGTGCTGCTGGGTCTGACCGTCGCCAATATCGTCGGCGTGCCGCTGGCCGGGGTGCTGGGGCAGGAGATCGGCTGGCGCTGGGGCTTTGCGCTGCCGGGCCTGCTGGGGCTGATCTCGGCCTGGGCAATCCTGAAGCTGGCGCCGCGCGTCGGTGGCAACCCGAATGCCCGACCGCTGGACGAGCTTGCGGCGCTGCGCAACCCGCGCGTGCTGTGGCTGCTGGCCGTCGGCTCGATCGGTTCGGGCGGCATGTTCGCCGTCTATTCCTTCCTGACCGCCGCCATCATGGCCACGACCGATGCCCCGGCCTGGGCGATCCCGGCGGCGCTGACCATGTTCGGCATCGGCGGCACCATCGGCACCTGGGGCGCCGGCCGGCTGACCGAGATCTGGGGCACGGCGCGGACCGCCTATGCCAGCCTTGCCGCCATGGCGCTGACGCAGTTCTTTGCCGCGCAGGCGGTGGGCAGCTGGCCGCTGATGGTCTTGTCGTCGTTCCTTCTGGCGCTGGCCGCCTGTCTCTTCATCCCGCTGCAGACGCGGCTGATGGATGTGGCCGGGCGCGCGCAGAACATGGCCTCGGCGATGAACCACGCCGCCTTCAATGCCGCCAATGCGCTGGGGCCGCTGCTGGCGGGGATGGCGCTTGCCGCCGGCTGGGGCTGGCAATCCTCGGGCTATGTCGGCATGGCGCTTACGGCGCTGGGGGCGGTGATCCTGACGCTTGCACTTTGGCAAGAGCGGGCAGGCGCGGCTCGGGCAAGGACTGCATGATGACCCGGCGCGAGCGACTGGCAAACTCGCGCCGCCAGGTGATGAAGGTGACGAAAGCCGCCGCCGCCATCAGCGCCCAGGGCCCGGCCAGCCAGGTCAGCGCACCGATGGCGTAATAGACGCTGCGCAGCCCGGCATTGAAGCTGCGCGCGGCGGTGATGTTCAGATCGGCCGCCTGATCGGCACGGGGCAGGGCGGCAGGATCGCTTGGATCATCGGGCACCGAGGCCATCAGGATGGCGCAATAGCCGAACAGCCGATGCGCCCAGACAAATTTCAGGAAGGCGTTGACCACGAAGGCCATCGGCAAGAGCAGCTTGATCTCCCACAGGATCGAGGTGCCCTGGCCCAGTTCCAGATCCTGCGCCAGACCGCGCAGCTGGTCGGTATTGCCGATCAGCGCCAGCGCCCCGCCGATGCCGATCATGCAGGCCGAGGCGAAGAAGGCGGTGCCCTCGCGCAGGCTGGTCAGCACGTTGCCATCGAAGATGCGCGGATCGCGGCTGACGAAATGGCGCATCCATTCGCGGCGATAGCGCTTCATCAGCACCGAGACCGAGGGCTTGCCCTGCGGCGGATGCTCGGTGAACCAGCCGATGCCGAGCCAGCCGGCGAACAGCAGGATCAGCGCGATCAGGTCGGTGCGGCTCATCGCCTGCGTCAGAATGAATTCCAGTCCCATGCCTTCGTTCTAGGCAGGGTCGCAGGGGTTTGAAAGCCCCTGCGTCCGATCGCCTGCAGCAGGCCCGGATGCGTCAGCCGCAGGTATTGCTGCAGGGCACCTGTTCGCGCGAAACGACGATGCCGGTATAGGTGTCCACTATTTCATTGAAACAGGACCCGCCGATCTGCACGTTTCGCAGCAGCATCCGCTCGTCCAGAAAGCGCTGGCACTGGGTGATGATCTGGTACTGCTGCGCAAGGGTGATCGCGGGCTGATCGTCCGGCACCTGTTCGGCGATGGGGCCAAGGGTCATGCGCGCTTCGGTCTGCCGGGCTTCTGCCGTCATCGAGACGAGCCGCCCCAGCAGCGGCGCTGCCGAGGCTGTGGCCGGCGGCTCGTTCTGGGCCAACAGGCGTGCGGTCTCGATGATCTCATAGGCTCTCTTGCCGTCTTGCGTGACCAGCCTGATCAGGATGTCGCCGCTGTCGCAGATCAAGCTTTCGACGCTGGAGGTTCCGGCCGGCACCAAGGGGGCGGGCGTGGCGAGGCAGCCGAGGTTGCGGTTGATCCGGCTGGTCCGCGCCAGCGCCTCGGCCATGGTGATCTTGGACCGGTCGAGGTCGTTATAGAACGCGCGAAGACTGTCGACCCAGTCCGGCACGGCGGTCAGCAGCAGGGCGGCGGCGGTGGGATAGAGGAACATCCACTGCCACCAGCGGCGCGGTTCGCGATCGGGGGGCGGGTCAGCGGGCTTGGCTGGCGGCGCGACCGGGGCAGGGCCGACAGCAGGGGCGGGGTCTTGAGACATGGCAGCACCTATCGGATGTGAAAGCAGAAGCTTCAGTTGGATCGGGGCGCTGGAATGACATTATTATATTAATTCCGATTATATTTTAATTCAATATTTCTTTTACAATTCGAGATTGCATTTAAATGCGATCAGATAAACCCGGCGCTGCCGGGCCGGTGCTTGAATATCACCGATGACTGCCTACCTCTGTGCTGTCGGATGGCAGGATCTGCGCCGGCACCATGCCCGCCCGGAAACGGGGGGTTAAAACTTGCATCGCTTTGAAAGGATGTTCCCTATGCGTAACTTCGATCTGACGCCGCTCTACCGCGCCTCGGTCGGTTTCGACCGCCTGGCCGATGTCATGGACCGCACGCTGTCGGCCGACCTGGCCCAGACCAGCTATCCCCCCTACAATATCGAGAAGACCGGCGAGAATACCTACCGCATCTCCATCGCCGTGGCCGGTTTCGCCGCTGACGACCTGTCGGTCGAGGTGCGCGACGCCGCGGTGATCGTCGCCGCCCGCAAGGCCGAGGAAGACAGCAGCCGCACCTACCTGCATCGCGGCATCGCCACCCGCGCCTTCGAGCGCAAGTTCACCCTGGCCGACCATGTTCGCGTCGAGGGCGCCAGCCATGTCGACGGGATGCTGCATATCGACCTGGTCCGCGAGATCCCCGAGGCGCTGAAGCCCCGCCAGATCGCCATCGAGAAGCTGGACAGCCGCAAGGTGCAGAAGCTCGACGCGTAAGCGCTGTTGAAGAGGCTGGGGGCTGTCCGCCCCCAGACCCCCGAGGATATTTCAGCCAAGATGAAAGGGCGGCCTTCGGGTCGCCTTTTTTTGTCAGAGCCTGCGGCGGGCGCGCAGCGCGGCGGTGATCGTGCCGTCGTCGAGATAGTCGAGCTCGCCCCCGATCGGCACGCCCTGCGCCAGCCCGGTGACGGTGACGCCGGTGCCTTCCAGCGCGTCGGCGATGTAATGGGCGGTGGTCTGGCCATCGACCGTGGCGTTCAGCGCCAGAATGACTTCGGAGACTCGGTCACGTGCGATGCGGTCGATGAGGGCGGGGATGCCCAGGTCTTCGGGCCCGATCTCGTCCAGCGCCGACAGTGTGCCGCCCAACACGTGGTAGCGGCCCTTGAAGGCATGGCCGCGCTCCAGCGCCCAGAGATCGGCCACGTCCTGCACCACGCAGATCTCGCCGGTGGCGCGGGCCGGGTCGGTGCAGATCGCGCACTCGTCGTGGTCGGTGATATTGCCGCAGGTCAGGCATTCGCGCGAGTTGCTGGCGACGCTGTCCAAGAGCGCCGAAAGCTGCGCCATCTGGCCCTGCCGTTTGCGGATCAGGTGCAAGACGATGCGCCGGGCCGACCGCGGCCCGAGGCCGGGCAGCCGGCCCATCAGCGCGATCAGCGCCTGGATGTCGTCGCTGCCCTCGGCCATTCTGGTTCTAGAAGGGCAGTTTCATGTCGGCGGGCAGGCCCAGTTCCTGGGTGATGCGCGACATTTCCTGCTGGCTGCGATCCTGCGCCCGGCGCTGCGCGTCCTTGATGGCGGCAAGGATCAGGTCCTCGACCAGTTCCTTTTCCGAGGCGACGAAGATCGAGGGATCGATCTCCAGCGCCGTCAGCTCGCCCTTGGCCGTGGCGGTGGCGCGCACCAGCCCGCCGCCGGATTCGCCCTGGACCTTGATGTTGTCCAGATCGTCCTGCAGCCGCTGGACCTTGTCCTGCATGTCCTTGGCCGCCTGCATCATCTTGGCCATGTCGCCCAGACCGCCCAAACCTTTCAGCATCTCTATACCTCGTCCTCGAAGGGATCCCATTCCTCGACCTCGGCGATGACGCCATCGGTCGTCTCATGGGATGTAGCCCCGGCTTCCGCCGTTTCAACCGGGTCCGGGGTCACGATCCGGGTGATCGCGGTGATCCGGGCGGCGGGGAAGGCGCCGAAGACCGCCTGCACCACCGGGTTCTCCATCGCCTCGGCCTGATCGCGGGCCTTCTCGGCCTCGCGGGTCTCGGCGATGGTCGGCGCGCCGCCGTCATTCACCACGCTGACGCCCCAGCGCTGGCCGCCGGTCCAGCCGCGCAGCCGCTCGGCCAGACGCTGTGCCAGGTCGCGGGGGGCATTGCCGCGCGGCTCGAACTCGATCCGACCGGGGCCATAGCGGACCAGCGCCACGTGGTTTTCCACCTGCGTCAACAGGATCATGTCGCGCATCCGCCGGATCAGCTCGATCACCGAGGCGAAATCGGGATAGGCGGCAAAGGCCTCGGGCGCGACCGCCAGCGCCACCGCCTGACCCGAGGGCTGCATCGCAACCGGCGCGGGACGTGCGCTGGCGCGCGGGGCCTGACCGTTTCCGGCACCGGCCCCCTGAGTCCGTCCGAACTCGCCCGCCGCCTGCGCTTGCTGGACCTTGCGGATCAGCGCCTCGGGGTCGGGCAGGTCGGCCACATGGGTCAGACGGATGATCGCCATCTCGGCCGCCATCATCGCGTTCGGCGCGGCCGAGACTTCCTCCAGCGCCTTCAACAGCATCTGCCAGAGCCGCGTCAGCACCCGCATCGGCAGGTCTTGCGCCAGTGCCTGACCGCGCCTGCGCTCATCGGGGGCGACGGTCGGGTCCTCGGCGGCCTCGGGGGTGATCTTCACGATCGAGACCCAATGGGTGATCTCGGCCAGATCGCGCAGCACCGCCACCGGGTCGGCGCCATCGGCATATTGCGCGCCCAGCTCGTTCAGCGCCGCTGCCGCATCGCCGCGCAGGATCATTTCGAACAGGTCGATCACCCGCCCGCGATCGGCCAGACCCAGCATCGCGCGCACCTGTGGCGCCGTCGTCTCGCCCGCACCATGGCTGATCGCCTGGTCGAGAAGGCTGGTCGCGTCACGGGCCGAGCCTTCTGCGGCGCGGGTGATCAAGGCCAGCGCGTCATCGGTGATCGAGGCGCCCTCGGTCCCGGCGATCTTCTGCAACAGCGCGATCATCACCTCGGGCTCGATCCGGCGCAGGTCAAAGCGCTGGCAACGCGACAGCACGGTGACTGGCACCTTGCGGATCTCGGTGGTGGCGAAGATGAACTTCACATGCGGGGGCGGTTCCTCCAGCGTCTTGAGCAGCGCGTTGAAGGCGCTGGTCGAGAGCATGTGCACCTCGTCGATGATGTAGATCTTGTAGCGCGCCGAGGCCGCCCGGTAATGCACCGATTCGATGATCTCGCGGATATCGCCGACGCCGGTGCGCGAGGCGGCGTCCATTTCCAGCACGTCGACATGGCGGCCCTCGCTGATCGCCACGCAATGCTCGCACTTGCCGCAAGGCTCGGTCGTCGGGCCGCCGGTGCCGTCGGGACCGATGCAGTTCATGCCCTTGGCGATGATCCGGGCGGTGGTGGTCTTGCCGGTGCCGCGGATCCCGGTCATCACGAAGGCCTGCGCGATTCGGTCGGCGGCAAAGGCGTTCTTCAGCGTACGCACCATCGCGTCCTGTCCGACGAGATCGGCAAAGGTCTCGGGCCGGTATTTCCGTGCCAGCACCTGATAGTTCTGTTCGCTCTCGCTCATGCCCGCCCCGTTTCTGCCGCGCCACTCTAGCCGGGCGCTGAGGGGGCGGCAACCGCCGGAGGATGGCTCAGGCTGCCGCCAGCCCCGACAGGCGCTGGTGCAGATCCTCGCGCCTCAGACCCTCCTTCGACCCGCCGGCCACGACCGCGCCGCGCTCCATCAGCGCGAAGCGGTCGCCAAGATCCCAGGCAAAGTCGAAATACTGTTCGACCAGCACGATGGCCATCTCGCCCTGGTCGCGCAGCGCGGCGATGACCTGGCCGATCTGGGCGATGATATTCGGCTGGATGCCCTCGGTCGGCTCGTCCATCAACAGAACGCGCGGCCGGATCACCAGCGCGCGGGCGATGGCCAATTGCTGCTGCTGGCCGCCCGACAGGTCGCCGCCTCGGCGATGGGCCATCTCGGCCAGAACCGGGAAGCTGTCGAAGATCTCGTCCGGCACCTTGCGCGACCCGCGCGGCAGGCAGCCAAAGCCGGTCTCGAGGTTCTCGCGCACGCTGAGCATGGGGAAGATCGCTCTCCCCTGCGGCACGTAACCCACGCCGCGCCGCGCCATCTCCTGCGCCGAGACCCGGCCCAGCCTCTCGCCCATCAGCCTGAGCTCGCCACCCGAGCGCGGATGCCGCCCGGCCAGAAGGTTCATCAGCGAGGTCTTGCCCACGCCGTTATTGCCCATGACACAGGTCACTTGCCCGGGCTCTGCGGTCAGCGAGACCCCGTGCAGGACCTGCGACCCTCCGTAATGCAGGGTAACGTTCTCGGCTTCGATCATCTTCAGCGCCCCAGATAAACCTCGATCACCTCGGGATTGGCGGACACATGGTCCAGCGATCCCTCGGCCAGAACCGCGCCCTGATGCAGCACGGTCACCTTGCAGCTCAGCCGCCGCACGAACTCCATGTCGTGCTCGACCACCACCACGGCGCGGGTCTCGGCCAGACGGCGCAAGAGCGTCGTGGTCTGCTCGCGCTCGGCCAGCGTCATACCCGCCGCCGGCTCGTCGACCAGCAGCAGGCGCGGTTCCTGCGCCAGAAGCATCCCGATCTCCAGCCATTGCTTCTGACCGTGGCTCAACTCGCCCGCCTTGTGATCCAGCCGCTGCGCCAGACCGACCTCGCCGGCCAGCTCGGCCACCCGCGCGACGCTGTCGGGGGTGGGTTTCCAGCGCATCACCCGGAACGGGCCGCGCGGGGCCTTCAGCGCCATGGTCAGGTTTTCCGCGACCGTCTGGTCCTCGAACACCGTCGGGCGCTGGAACTTGCGGCCGATGCCGGCGCGGGCGATCTGCGCCTCGCTGAGCTTCAGCAGTGATTGCGAGCGTTCGCCCCACAGCACCTGCCCGCTATCGGGGCGGGTCTTGCCGGTGACGATATCCATGAAGGTGGTCTTGCCGGCGCCATTGGGGCCGATCACCGCCCTGAGCTCGACCGCGCCGATGTTGAACGACAGGTTGTTGATCGCCCGGAACCCGTCGAAGGTCTTGGAGATGCCGTTCACTTCCAGAAGCGCGGTCATGCCTCGGCCTCCTTTTCGCGCAATGCACCCAGATCCGGGCCAAGGTCGCGCCCGCGCCGGTTCGGCATGCGGAACCCCTTCACCGCGTCGATGATCGAGGACAGCCCGCGCGGCGCGAACAGGGTGACGCAGACGAAGGCCAGCCCCAAGAGCACCTGCCACCAGTCGACCCATTTCACCGTATAGAGGCCGAGGTTCAGGTCGGGCGCCCGCCCGCCGGTGAACCAGCTCGACAGCAGCGAGACGACCACCGCGCCGATCACCGCGCCATAGAGCCGCCCGCGCCCGCCGATCGCCACCCAGACCGCCAGGTAGATCGAGGCGATGGGGGCCAGTTCCGCCGGGTTGATGATCCCTGCCTGCGGATAATAGAGCGCGCCGGCAATGGCGCAGATCATCGCCGTCAGGGTGAAGACGGTCAGCTTGTAGCCCTCGACCGAATAGCCGAGAAACCGGACGCGGCTTTCATCGTCGCGGATGGCGCGGATGACGCTGCCGAACTTGCCCGACACCAGCCACGCGGCCAGCAGATAGGCCAGTGCAAGGGCCGCGGCCGAGGCCCAAAGAAACCAGACCGACAGGTCGGATTGCGGCACATGGGTCAGGCCGGGGATGTTCTGCAAGCCCGAGAGCCCGTTATTGCCGCGAAAGCCGCTGTCGTTCTGGTAAAGCCACAGCGCCAGAGCCAGCGTCATCGCCTGCGTCAGGATCGACAGGTAAACCCCGTTCACCCGCGAGCGAAAGGCGAGCCAGCCGAAGAGGAAGGCGAAGACCCCAGGCACAGCGAGGACCAGCAGCAGTTGCAGCGGCAGGCTGCCGGCAAAGCTCCAGGTCAGCGGCAATTCGGCCGATCCGACCACGCCGAAGATCTGCCCGGCAATGCCGTCGCTGATCTCGGTCGGCGTGGGCGGGATCGGCGCATTGGCCAGCGTCGCCGCGACGATCTCGCCGGTGCGGGCATACATCAGCCATTGCCCGATCATGTAGCCGCCAAGGGCGAAGAAGGCCATGTGCCCGAGCGACAGGATGCCGGCATAGCCCCAGACCAAGTCCATCGCCAGCGCGGCCAGCGCGAGGCACAGGGTCTTGCCAAGGGTCTTGACCATCGAGGTCGGGACCGCGCCCGAGCCGTAAGCCTCGGACATCAGGGTGACGGTCAGGGTAAAGACCGCCAGCACGGCGAGGAAGATCAGCACGGAAGGGTTCTTGCGGATGAACATGTCTCAGGCCTCTGCCGCGCGGCCTTTTTGCGGCATGATGCCGCGCGGCCGGAACTGGATGAAGATGATGATGAAGAGGATCATCCAGGTCTGCGCCGCCAGCGTATTGCCTGGGTTCAGCACCTCGATCCCCTTCTGCAGCCCGCCGATCAGCGCGGCGCCTGCCAGCGTGCCCCAGATATTGCCGACACCGCCGACCACGACGGTCATGAAGCTTTGCACGATGTAATCGCTGCCGAGTTCCGACGTGACCTTGGCGAACAGCCCGATGGCCACGCCGGCGATTCCGGCAATGCCCGAGCCGAGACCGAAGGTCATCATGGCGATGCGGTCAGGGTTGATCCCCATGCTTGCCGCCATGCCCGGGTTCTGCGTCACCGCCCGGACCTGCAACCCCAGCCGGGTGCGCTTCATGATGACAAGGAACAGCCCGAGGAACAGAAGCGCGAGGACGAAGATCGCAACCCGGATCGAGCTGATCGAGACGGTTTCGCCAAAACTGATCGAACCCTCCAGCCAGGCTGGCGCGGTCAGCGGGCGTGCCTGCGTGCCGAAGATGTTCTTGGCGATCTGCTGCAGCGCGATGGACACGCCGAAGGTCGCCAGCAGCGTCTCCAGCGGCCGTTTCGCCAGATGGCGGATGACCAGACGGTAGAGCAGCACGCCCGCGAGGAAGGTGACGGCAAAGGCGGCGGGCAGGGCCACGACCAGCGACAGGGTGCGGTCGACGATGACCGTCTGCACCACGTAGCCGGTATAGGCGCCCATCATGATGAACTCGCCATGCGCCATGTTGATGACGCCCATGACACCGAAGGTGATGGCAAGGCCGATGGCGGCAAGAAAATAGATCGAGGCCAAGGACAGCGCATCCAGCGTCAGGTCGGCGGCCTGTGCCATCCCTTCGCGTGTCTGCATCCCGCGCAGCGCAGCACGGGCGGCACTGGTGATCTCTGGGTTCGGCTCGGCATAGAGATCGGCGAAACGGTGGGTCTCCAGCGCCTGTGTGACCTCTTCGGCGGTGGCGATGGGGGCGACGGTGCCGGCCGCCGCCAGCGCGGCATAGGCGTCATCGCGGCGCGCGGGATCGGACTGCTCTGCCACCGGCACGCCGCCGACCTGACCCTCGGCCAGATGGGCCGCCAGCACGGCCTTGACCTCGGCATTGCCGGGGCGCGGTGGCGCCAGCCCGGCATCGACCAGCAAGGCATAGGCCTCGGCGCCGGGCAGGGCGTCGCTGCCCGGCGACAGTTCCTCGGCGATATTGGCATCCTCGGGCAAGCTTGCCGCCGCCACCCGGCGGGTTGCCAGCAGCGGGTTCAGCACGGCCTGGAAATCGGCGCTGGTCTCGGAGCCGAAACTGTCGATGGCCGCAAGCCGAGCCTCGGGGTTCTCGTCGTAACCGATGGTCAGCAGCCGGGTCAGCCGGTCCCGCCGTGCGGCCAGCGCCGGGTCGGTTTCCGGCGCGGCCTCGCGCAGCGCCTGCAACTGGCTGGCGTCGGGCTGGCGGGCAATCGCCTCCAGCGCGGCGCGGCGGCGGGCGGGGTCGGGATCGGTCAGCTGGAACTGCACCAGCGCCGCCGAGATCAGCCCGCGCACGCCGGAATTGGGTTTCAGCGCCTTGGCCTCGCCCGGAACGATCGCGCCGGTCGCGGCATCCCGCGCCGTCTCGCCGTCCAGAATGACGAAGCGGTCATCCACGAGACCAAGCCGCCGGTCGGCCCAGGCTTCCAGCACCGGACCGGCTTCAGGACCGGCGGCGGCCAGCGCCTCGATCACCGGACCGATGGTCTGGCGCGAGGGCTTTAAGATCTGGTTACGATGGGTCGTGAGCACGGACGCCAGATCCTGCGCGAAGGCCGGGGCAGCGAAGAGCAGCAGCAGGGAGAGAAGAAGATGGCGCATGGGGTTCCGTCCGCAAATGGGTCGGGCGCGGCGGGTTCAGCCGCGCCCCGTTGCCGTCAGTAGTTCGACTGAACCTGCACGCAGCTGTTCGTCTGCGTGTTCCACATGCCGCAGTCCTTGCCCGGCCAGTCGGCATCCAGCACTGCGCTTTCCGGCAGGAAGTCGGTCCAGGCATCGCCCGCCACCGGCTCGGTCTCGCTGACGATGTCGAACTGACCATCCTCGCGGATCTCGCCGATCAGCACCGGCTTGGTCAGGTGGTGGTTCGGCAGCACCTGCGCGGTCGAGCCGGTCAGGTTCGGCACCTCGATGCCAACGATGGCATCCAGCACCGCATCGGTATCCGTCGAGCCGGCCTTTTCCACCGCCGCGACCCAGGCGTTGAAGCCGATCATCGTGGCCTCCATCGGGTCGTTGGTCACGCGGTCCTCGCCCATCTTCGCCTTCCACTCGGCGATGAAGGCGGCATTGGCATCGCTCTCGGCGGTTTCAAAGTAGTTCCAGGCCGCCAGGTGGCCGACGAGGTTCGCGGTATCGAGACCCGACAGCTCTTCCTCGCCGACCGAGAAAGCCATGACCGGGATATCGTCAGCAGAAACCCCCGCCGCCGCCAACTCCTTGTAGAAGCCGACATTGGCATCGCCGTTGATGGTCGAGACCACGCCGACCTTCTTGCCATCCTTGCCAAGCGCCACCACGTCGGCGACGATCTTGGACCAGTCGGAATGACCGAAGGGGGTGTAGTTGACGAAGATATCCTCAGCCGCCACGCCCTTGCCCTTCAGATAGCTCTCGAGGATCGTGTTCGTGGTGCGCGGATAGACGTAATCGGTCCCGAGCAGCGCCCATTTCTCGACGCCCAACTCGTCGGTCATGTACTCCACCGCCGGGATCGCCTGCTGGTTCGGCGCGGCGCCGGTATAGATCACGTTCTTCGAACTTTCCTCGCCCTCGTATTGCACCGGGTAGAAGAGCAGCCCGTTCAACTCCTCGATCACCGGCAGCACCGATTTGCGGCTGACCGAGGTCCAGCAACCAAAGATCGCATCGACCCCCTGGTCCGAGATCAGCTCGCGCGCCTTTTCCGCGAACAAGGGCCAGTCCGAGGCCGGATCGACCACCACCGCCTCGATCTGCTTGCCCAACAGCCCGCCCTTGGCATTCTGCTGCTCGACCAGCATCAGGACCGTGTCCTTCAGCGTGGTCTCGGAAATGGCCATCGTTCCCGACAGCGAATGCAGCACGCCGATCTTGATCGTGTCGTCCTGCGCCCATGCCGCCCCGGCAAGAGCCATCATCGCGCAGCCGCCCAGCAGGCCCGTCATCACTCGCGTCATTTTTCGTCCCCAGAGTATTGGCCGCAGACATCCCGCCGCTTTCCCCTGCCGGGGCGCGGTGATAATGTGACGCGGCAACCTTGTTGCACCCGTGCGGCGGTGTCGTTTCCAGGCGTTCGCCGCCGCACACTTCCGGTCGGTTCCGACCTTTCGCATCTGCAGAAAAACCGCTGGCTTCACCGAGGGCAACGGCTTGCTGCGGCTTTTCATCGCCCTGCCGGGTGCTGCCGCATTTCGCGCCACGGCAGCCCGGCGCTGGTCAAGAAGCAGGCAGCAGGTCTATCCGCGCGGCGTCAGCCCACCCTCGCGGATCAGGAAATCGGCAATCGCCTCGACCCCCTGATCGTGGCGCAGCGCGGCCATGACCACCGGCCGTCCCGCGCGCGAGGTCCGCGCGTCGTGCTCCAGCAGATCGGTATCGACGCCCACATAGGGGCCAAGATCGGTCTTGTTCACCACCAGCAGGTCCGAGCGCGCCAGCCCCGGACCCTTCTTGCGCGGAATGTCCTGACCCGCCGCCGTGTCGATGACATAGATGGTCAGGTCGGCCAGTTCCGGCGAGAAGGTCGCGGCCAGGTTATCGCCGCCGGATTCGATCAGCACCAGTTCCAGGTCGGGAAAGGCGGCGTTGAGATCGGCGATGGCGGCCAGGTTGATGCTGGCGTCCTCGCGGATGGCGGTATGGGGGCAACCGCCGGTCTCGACGCCGCGAATGCGCTCGACCGGCAGCACCTGCGCCCGCATCAGCGCCTCGGCATCCTCGCGGGTATAGATGTCGTTCGTCACCACCGCCATCGACAGGCGCGGGGCGAGGCTGCGCGCCAGTTTCTCGGTCAGCGTGCTCTTGCCCGCGCCGACCGGGCCGCCGATGCCGACGCGAAGGGGTCCATTGCTCATGTCCTGAAGATCCTTGTTTCCATGCACTCGTGGCGGGCCTGCGCGATCTCGGCACCGACGGCGCAGCCACCCAGATCGGCCTCGTCGGCGGTTTCCGCGCGCAACGCCAGTTGCAGGATCAGCGGCGAGAGCCCGGCCAGCACCCGCTGGCCCTCGGTCTGCCCCAAGGGCAGGAACCGAACCGCCGCCTGCACCAGAGCCAGCACCTGACCCTGCAGGTAAAGCCCGATGATCTCGGCGCGCGGCAGCCCCAGCCCGGCACAGGCCCGCCCGACCGCGACCGGCAGGGCCGTGGGGGTTTCCGGCGTTCCGGTCAGCACAGCCGCCACCCGCGCAAAAGCCGCGCCCTGTTCCAGCGTTTCGGTCAGCCGCTCCCCCGTCAGGCACAGCGCCCGCGCCAGATCGTCCAGCGCCGCGTGGTCCGCCTCCGGCCGCAGCGACAGGGACAGGATCACCGCATCCGACCAGCCCGCGCCATGTTCCAGTACATCCCCGATCCAGCGGGCCAGCGACGCGCCATCCTGCACCGCGCCCGTATCCATTGCCCATTCCAGCCCCTGCGCATAGGCGAAGGCCCCGGTCGGAAAGGCAGGGGACAGCAGCTGAACCGCCAGCAGGCGGCCCCCGCTATCGACCGTTTCAGTGGGAATGGCCGAAGGTCCGTCCATGACCGTAAGCGCCTCCCTCGGGGCGGAAGGGGGCGAAACTGCGGGTGATCCGTGCGCCCAGTTGCGCCAGCATCGCCTCGAGCACCGGATCGGCCCGGATGACCAGATGATCGCCATGCAATTCGCAGGGGCAATGGCGGTTGCCGATATGCCAGGCGAGGCGGGGCAGATCGCCCTCGATCACCAGCACCTGCTCACGCGCCTCGATCACCTCGACCGCGCGGCCATCGGCCAGCGCAAAGGCGGCGCCGTCGGGCAGGCTGACCGCCTGCGGCAGATCGACGAGGAAGCCCGCGCCCGCATCCGTCACCAGCCGCTTGCGCCTCAGGCAACGGCCCTCGTAGTCCAGCACCACCCGGCCCGCCACGGCCCGGCCATGGCCGGATTCGAGCACCTCGCCCGCCACGCCCAGATCTTCGGGTTTCTCTTTCGTCAAAATATCCATGCCGACCTCAGAACAGGAAATAGCGTTGGGCAAGGGGCAATTCCGCCGCCGCTTCGACGGTCAAGAGCACGCCATCGGCCCTGACCTCGTAGGTTTCGGGATCAACCTCGATCAGCGGCGTCGCATCGTTCAGCCGCATGTCGGATTTGCCGATGCCGCGCGTCCCCTCGACCGCGATCATCGCCTTGCCAAGGCCCTCGCCGCAGCCCCGCTCAAGCCCGGCCTTCGAGACGAAACTGACCGACGCCGACTGGCAGGCGCGGCCAAGTGCGCCGAACATCGGGCGGGACTGCATCGGCTGCGGCGTCGGGATCGAGGCGTTCGGGTCGCCCATCTGCGCCATGACGATCTGCCCGCCGATCAGCGACATCTCGGGCTTGGCCCCGAAGAAGGCCGGGTGCCAGATCACCAGATCGGCGCGTTTTCCAACCTCGACGCTGCCGACATGGGCGGAAATGCCATGCGCCACCGCCGGGTTGATGGTGTATTTCGCGACATAGCGCCGGGCGCGAAGGTTGTCATTCGCGCCGGCCTCACCCTCCAACCGCCCGCGCTGGACCTTCATCTTGTGGGCGGTCTGCCATGTGCGGGTGACGACCTCGCCCACGCGCCCCATGGCCTGACTGTCAGAAGAGATGATCGAGAACGCCCCCAGATCATGCAGGATATCCTCGGCGGCGATGGTCTCGCGGCGGATGCGGCTTTCGGCGAAGGCGACATCCTCGGGGATCGAGCGGTCGAGGTGATGGCAGACCATCAGCATGTCGAGATGCTCTTCGATCGTATTCCGCGTGTAAGGCCGCGTCGGGTTGGTCGAGGACGGGATGACGTTCTGCGAGCCGACCACACGGATGATGTCGGGGGCATGGCCGCCGCCTGCGCCCTCGGTGTGATAGGCATGGATGGTGCGCCCGCCGATGGCCTTCAGCGTGTTCTCGACAAAGCCAGACTCGTTCAGCGTGTCGGTATGGATCATCACCTGCACATCCATCCGCTCGGCCACCGACAGGCAGCAATCGATGGCGGCGGGGGTGGTGCCCCAGTCCTCGTGCAGCTTCATGGCGCAGGCCCCGGCACGCACCTGCTCCTCCAGCGCCTCGGGGCGCGAGGCATTCCCTTTGCCGGCCAGCCCGATGTTCATCGGCAGGCTGTCGGCGGCCTCGAGCATCCGGCGGAGATGCCAGGGCCCCGGCGTGCAGGTGGTGGCCAGCGTGCCATGGGCCGGGCCGGTGCCGCCGCCGATCATCGTGGTGATGCCGGAATGCAGCGCGTCCTCGACCTGCTGGGGGCAGATGAAATGGATGTGGCAGTCGATCCCGCCTGCCGTGACGATGCGGCCCTCGGCGGCGATGATCTCGGTGCCGGGGCCGATGATCAGGGTGACGCCGGGCTGGGTGTCGGGATTGCCGGCCTTGCCGATGCCGGCGATCATCCCGGTGCGAAGGCCGATATCGGCCTTGTAGATGCCGGTATGGTCAAGGATCAGCGCATTGGTGATGACCGTGTCCATGGCCCCATTGGCGCGGCTGATCTGGCTTTGCCCCATGCCATCGCGGATCACCTTGCCGCCGCCGAACTTCACCTCTTCGCCATAGATGGTCAGGTCGCGCTCGACCTCGATGACCAGATCGGTATCGCCAAGGCGCACTCGGTCGCCCGTGGTCGGTCCGAACATGTCGGCATAGGCGGCGCGCGAGATTTCAACCGGCATCGTCGAGTGCCCCCATGACTTGCGCATTGAAGCCCCAGACCGCCCGCGCCCCGGCATAGGGGATCAGCCGCACCTCGCGGCGCTGGCCGGGTTCAAAGCGGATGGCGGTCCCGGCGGCGATGTCGAGGCGCATCCCGCGCGCCGCCGCCCGGTCGAACTCAAGCCCGGCATTGGTTTCGGCGAAATGGTAATGGCTGCCGACCTGCACCGGCCGGTCGCCGGTATTGGCGACCATCAGCGTGATTGCCGGCCGGTTGGCGTTCAGGGTCAGCTGCCCCTCTGCGGGCATGATCTCTCCGGGGATCATGGCTCAGCCCGCCAGACCGAGGGCCAGACCGCCAAGCGCGGTGCCCGCGCCCAGAACCCGCAGGCTGAGGCTGGGGATCACCCGGCCCGCCGCGATGCCCACGATATGCAGCGCCATCGTGGCTGCGGCAAAGCCCATCGCATAGATCGCCAGCCCGCTTGCCGGTCCCTCGGCCCCATGCGCCCAGCCATGGGCAAAACCAAAAACCGCGGCCATCGCCGCCATCGCGGAGAGGGGTAGGCGCAGGGCGAAAGCCACCAGCGCACCGAGGATGATGACCGAGGCTAGGATCACCGGCTCGACCGCCGGGAAGCCGATGCCCGCCGCGCCCGCGACCCCGCCGGCCAGCATCGCGCCGACGAAGGTGACGGGCAGCAGCCACAGTGCCCGCCCGCCCGCTTGCGCGGCCAGAAGGCCAAGCGCCACCATGGCCAGCAGGTGATCGGCGCCGCCAAGAGGATGGGCGAAGCCGGTGGCAAGGCTGCCGGTCTCGTGGCCGGCATGGGCCAGCGCCATGCCGGGGGTCAGGGTCAGCAGCAGGGGAAGTAGGCGTTTCATGATCGCTCCTGTCAAAATGGGTTCAGCGAATGGGATGATGCACGGTCACCAGCTTTGTGCCATCGGGAAAGGTGGCCTCGACCTGCACCGTCTCGATCATCGCGGGGATGCCAGCCATGCAATCCTCGGCCCGGATCACCTGCGCCCCGGCGGCCATCAGATCGGCGACGCTGCGGCCATCGCGCGCGCCCTCGACGACGAAATCGGTGATCAGCGCGATCGCCTCGGGGTGGTTCAGCTTGACCCCACGCGACAGCCGCCCGCGCGCGACCATGGCGGCGAGGCTGATCAGCAGCTTGTCTTTTTCGCGTGGCGTCAGGTTCATCGTGTTCTCCTAGTTCTGCCAGACCCGGGGCAGCGCGCCCGGTCGCAAGGTCTCGATCAGGCGGATCATCTGCCGGCGCAGCGGCCAGGCATCCGGCGCAAGGGCGCGCAGCACCAGCCGACCGGGCAGGGCCGAGGCGGCGGCGGTGACGCCCGGTTCATCCAGTTGGGCGCGCAGCGCGGGCAGGGCATCGGCGGCATCGGGGGCGATGAGCAGCAGCACCGCCATGGCGCGCATGCCGTTGAGCAGCGCGGGGTTCCCGGCGCGCGTCAGCGCGTCGTCAGTCAGCCGGAACGGATCGAGCAGCACCAGCCGCCCCTCGCGCCGGATCACCCGCCGGTCGGTAAGGCGCAACTGCCCGACCACTTCACCCATCGCGGCGCGGCCCAGCACCACGGTCTCGATGCCCAGAAACCGGGCCTCAGCGCCCAACTCCACCCGCGTCTCACGCGCGAGCCCGGCGCCGTTGAACAGGATCGTCTCCTGCGGCAGCCAGTCCAGTTCCGCGCTCGGTCCCAGCACCAGATCAACCCGCGCCACGGCCACCGGCCCATCGGCGCGATAGGCACGCTCGGCGGTCTGGGTGGTCGCCACCGCCCTCGTTCCGGCCCCGAGTTCCACCCGGTAAGCCAGCCGGTCGCCCGAGGTCAGCCCGCCCGAGGTGTTCAGGAACACGACCTCGGGCCGGTCGCCATGCGTGCGCGGCAGCATCGCCTTGGCCGAGCCGGACTGTCCGAGGTCAAGGATCCGGCCCCGGTCCAGATGGACAAGGGCCGAGCCATGGCTGCGTTGAAGGGCGGGGGCGTCGAACATGCCCGAAGGTTAGGCACGGGGCGAGCGCGGTCAAAAGGGGCGCACCGCCTGCGCGGAAGTCCCGTTCACCAAAACGGGGCGGAGTGCCTGCAATCGCGGCAATCCGCCCGAATTTCGGGCAGGGGGCGGATCAGGCGGTCTTGATCTCCGCTAGCCCCAACTCTTCGATCATCGCATCGCGCATGACGAATTTCTGCGCCTTGCCGGTCACGGTCATCGGCAGTTCGGGGCGGAAGCGGACATAGCGCGGCACCTTGTAATGCGCCATCAAGCCCTTGGCAAAGCTGCGGATATCCTCTTCCGTGGCGCTGGCGCCCGGCTTCAGAACGATCCATGCGGCGACCTCTTCGCCGTATTTCTCGTCGGGCACGCCGAAGACCTGCACCAGCTGCACCGCCGGATGCTGGAACAGGTATTCCTCGATCTCGCGCGGATAGATGTTCTCGCCGCCCCGGATCAGCATGTCCTTGACCCGCCCGACGATGTTGCAAAAGCCCTCTTCGTCGATCACCGCCAGATCGCCGGTCTGCATCCAGCCCTCGGCATCGACGGCTTCGGCGGTTTTCTTCGGCTCGTTCCAATAGCCCTTCATCACCGAATAGCCCCGCGTGCAAAGTTGCCCGGTGGTGCCGACCGGAACGGTCTGGCCCTCGCCATCGATCAGCTTGACCTCGAGATGGGGATGGATGCGCCCGACCGTGGTCACGCGCTTTTCCAAGGGATCATCGGTATGGGACTGGAACGAGACCGGCGAGGTCTCGGTCATGCCATAGGCGATGGTGACTTCCGCCATATGCATCTGGCTGACGACGCGCTTCATCACCTCGATCGGGCAGGGCGCGCCGGCCATGATGCCGGTGCGCAGGCTGTTGAGGTCGTGATGGTGGAAGCGTTCGGTGTCCAGCATGGCCGAGAACATGGTCGGCACGCCGTAAAGCGCGGTGCAGCGCTCGGCCGCGATGGCGGTCAGCACCTGCTCGGGGTCAAAGCCCTCGCCCGGAAAGACCATGGTCGCGCCTTTGGAAACGCTGCCCAGCACCCCCATGACCATGCCGAAGCAATGGTAGAGCGGCACCGGGATGCACAGCCGGTCCTCGGGCGAGAAGCCCATGGTGCGGGTGACGAAATGGCCGTTGTTGACGATGTTGCGATGGCTCAGCGTCGCGCCCTTGGGCAGGCCGGTGGTGCCCGAGGTGAACTGGATGTTGATCGCGTCACCGGGTGACAGCACCGCGCTGATCCGGTCGAGCCGGGCGGTGTCGGCAGGGGTTGCGGCGATCTCGGCGAAGTTCAGCATCCCGGGGATGTCGGTGCCGTCCCCCATGCGGATGACCATGCGCAGATCGGGCAGGCGTTCGGCCATCAGCGCGCCGGGCTGGGCGGTGTCGAGTTCAGGCGCCAGTTGCCGGATCATACCCAGATAGTCCGAGCTTTTGAACCGGTCTGCCAGCACCAGCGCGCGGACGCCGACATGGCGCAGCGCATAGTCCAGTTCGCCCACGCGATAGGCCGGGTTCACGTTGACCAGAACGGCGCCGATCCGGGCGGTGGCGAATTGCGTCAGCACCCATTCGGGTCGGTTCGGCGACCAGATGCCGACGCGGTCGCCCCGCGTGATGCCGAGGTTGAGAAGCCCCGTCGCCAGCCGGTCCACCGCCGCGCCGAACTCGGCATAGGTCAGGCGCAGCCCGTGTTCGGGAAAGATCAGCGCCTCGCGGTCGGGATGTGCGGCCATCGCCCCTTGCAGCAATTCAAAGATGGTTTCCTCGCGCAGGGGGCTGTCGACCGGCCCGGCGACCCGGCTTTCCGCGGCGCTGACCGGCGCCTCCTGATAGATGCTCATTGCCTTGTCCTTTCAGCGATTGGCCGGGCGCGCCGCGCCTCAGGCCGGTGTCCATGAATAGATCGCCAGCCCGACCCATAACGCCGCGCCGATCAGCGGTGCCAGCCGATGGGCGAGGGGCGGCAGGCGCAACCGGATCCAGCGGCGCGGGCTCGGCTGGCGGCGCATCAGCCAGACGCGGCAGGCGAGGATCACATGGGTGATCGCCAGCGCCGAGAAAAGCCAGAAGCTCTGGATGTGGAAATCGCGGGTGGCGGGGCTGGCGGCAAGGCGTTCGGGCACGAAAGGGACCCGGTTCGGCAAGCCCCACCAGACCGGCGCATAGCCCCAGCCCGGTCCCATGCCATGCAGGATCGGCCCTGACACCGGAATGACGAACGCCCCCACCATCAGCCCCCAGAAGACCACCCGGTCAAGCACCGGCGCCCAGCCCACCCGGCCCGTCGGCACCGCCCGCCGTCGCCAGGGCCGCAAGGCGATGGCGAGGCCGGGAACGAGGAACAGCATCGCCAGTCCGACGGTCTTGTGCAATCCATAAATGGTGACCGTCCAGGCCGCCTCGCGCCCCGCCGCATAGGGCAGCAGGTTGCCATATTCGCTGATCCCGATGGCCAGAACCAGCCCGGGGGCGAGAATCCAGTGGAAGGTCCGCTCGGCCAGTCGCAGGAACCTGCGCCCAGACCCCGCAGGGCGTGCCGCAGCTTGCGCGGGGTTTCGTGTCGTTCCCTGATTAGTCACGATATTTCAATGTCTTGAACGATTTCATAAGCGATCCCGCACGCAGGTTTTCGTTGACGTAGCGTCGCCCTGCCGCTAACCGTTGAACGGGGGGAAATTGGTGATGGACAGCCCGTGGATCATCTCGGGTCCCTTGACGGCGGTCGAGGCGATCACGACCGGGGGCGTGGCCTCTGACTGTCGATCCGACGGCACCATGCCCCTGCGCGATTTCGTTGCCAGCCTTGAGCGCATGGCCTCGGGTCTGGTCGATCCGGCGGCGATCTGGCGTGCCGGCGAGGTGATGGACCTGGCCCATCTCAGCGCGGTCGGCGTCGCGGTCGGGGCGGCGCCCACGCTTGGCGCGGCGCTGCGCTGTTTCGTCAGCTATTTCGGCACCGTGCAATCGGCCACCTCGCTGGATCTGGAACAGGACGGCGACCTGGTGCGGGTGCGCTACCGCGTGCTGGACGAGGATATCTGGCCCCGCGCAGCCGATGCACAGCTGACGCTGGGGCTGGTCGCGGGCATGGTCAGGCGCTTTGCCCCCGATGCCGACCGGGCGCTGTCGGCCGAGCTTGAGGACAGCGACTGCCGCTCGGCCCGGGCGATCTCGGCGCATCTGTCGCGGCCGATCCGGGGTGGCACCGACAATGCGCTGATCTTTCCGGCGCGGCTGATGGATCGCGGTCCCCGGCGGGTCGAGGCGGCGCCGGCCACCGATTTCCGCGATGCCATTCAGGCGCTGGACCAGCATCTGAGGAAGGTCCGGGTGAACCAGCCGGTAAGCGACCGGGTGATCGACCTGCTTCTGCGCCGCATGGGGCAGGCGGCGGCGGATCAGGATGCCATCGCCCGCGCCATGGGCATGTCGCGCCGCACGCTGCGGCGCAAGCTCGAGGGCGAGAACAGTTCCTTCCACGAACTGAACGAGATCTGCCGCCGCAATATCGGCCGGGCGCTGCTGACCCGCAGCGAGCTGCCGATGATCGAGATCGCGCTGCGTCTTGGCTATTCCGATCATACCGCGTTCTCGCGGGCATTCTCGCGCTGGTTCGGCATGTCGCCGCGCGACATCCGCAAGGCGGCGGGGTCGGGTCCCAGCACCACCACCTGATCGAAGGCGAGATCGCGGGCCGGTCCGGCATGCGCGATGACAATGATGGTGCGGTCCGGGAACGTCTTCAGGATGGCATCCAGAATGGCGCGGGCGGTGGCCGCATCGACCTCGGACAGGCATTCATCCAGCACCAGCACGCGGAAGGGCAGCATCAGCGCACGGGCCAGCGCGATCCGCTGACGCTCGCCGCCTGAAAGATTGCGACCGGCCTCGGTCAGCGGGGTCTCGGCGGGCAGGTCGATGGCGGCGAGGGTCAGGGCGTGGGCGATTTGCGCATCGCTGGCCTCGGGGTTCGTAAGGCGCAGGTTCTCGGCGATGGTGCCGCGAAAGAGCGTGGCGGATTGCGGCACAACGGCGACCGTGCGGCGCAGGGCCAGCGGGTCCAGCCCGGCCACATCCTCGGCGTCGAGATAGACCCGCGCGCCCGTTGCCGGAGCTGACAGCCCCGCTGCCAGATGGGTCAGCGTCGATTTGCCGATGCCAGAGGGTCCGTCGATCAGCACCCGCGAAGCGGCGGGGATGGTCAGATCGACCGGCAGGTGCTTCCCCGTCCGCCCGCGCGCCTGAACGAAGCGCAGTGCGCCGGGACCGGGCGCGGGCGCGCGGCCGCCGCGCTCGTCCATGCCGGGACCAGCCAGCGCGTTCAGCCGCGCGAGCGCCACCTGTGCCTGTGCCTGCGCGTGGTAGAGACCCAGAAGGTTCTGCAACGGCCCGGTCATCATGCCCACATAGCTGAGAAAGGCGATCAGCGCGCCGACCTGCCATTGCCCCGTCACCACCAGCCAGCCGCCGCCCAGCAGGATGCCGACGCGGACCAGCGCGCCGGTGATCTGCGGCACGGCGCTGACGAATTCCGACCAGCGGCGCTGGCGCATCAACAGCGCAATCTGGCGCGCCTGCAGCGGCGCGAAACCGGCGGCGCGCAGGGGCTGCGCCCCCAGCGTGCGCAGCGTGGTCAGCCCGGAAAAACCCTCGGCGAGATAGGAGGAGACCTCGCCCCGGTTGCTGCGGATCTCCTCTGCGCGCTGCCTCGTGCGCGGGCGTGCCCAAGTCAGGAAGGCGAGGTTCAGCGGTGCGGCCATCAGCGGTATCAGCGCCAGCCGCCAGTCGAGCACGAACAACATCACCGTCCCGCCGACCAGCCGGAACACCGACGACGCTGCCGCCAGCACGGTATCAAAGCCGAAACGCTGGATCTCGGCCGTGTCGCCATCGACCCGCGCCATGGCCTCGCCAAGCGTCAGCGGCGGTTGATCAGGGCGGCGAAACAACAGCGCATCAAGTATCCGCCCGCGCAGGTCCACCAGCATCCGGGCCGAGAAGTGCAGGTGCATCAGGCTGTTGCCCACGGAACCGGCGAGGATCACCAGCCCCACGGCAAAGGTCAGCGCGGCATAGTGCAGAACCGCCAGCCAGTCCTGCGCCAGAAGCCCCTGATCGATCAGCAGCTTTGTGAGCCAGGGCGGGACCAGCGCCACCAGTGCTGCAACCAGCGATCCCGCCAGCACGATGCCGATGCCCGGCAAAGCGCGGGACAGAACCGGCACCAGCCAGGGCCGCGCCGCGCCGCCAAAGACGCCGCGCAGCAATTGCGCGGCCAGTCCGTCGCGGACACTCATCGGGCGGCGGCCCGGCGGCGCTCGGGGCCGATATGGCTTGCGCGGGCGGCCAGCCAGTTGAAGGGATCGCCCTGCGCCTCGTCCAGATGCGCGGCCAGATGCCCGGCGACGCGGGCGGCGGCGAGGCTGGCACCGCCCATGCCCGTTCCGCCCTGTTCGGGCGAGGCGCACCAGGCGCCGATGATGTTTCCGGGCAGCAAGGACAGGTCATGCCAGCCACAGCGCGCATCGCCGGTGGCGGCGATAACGCCCGGATAGGCGGCGGGCCAGCAGGGCGCGCCACGGGCCGGCGAGGCGGCGACGAGGATGCACCGGGTGTGCACAGCCTGTGCACAGGCCGTGCACAGGACGGCACGATCGGCGGCAAGCCCAAGGCTCAACAGGATCAGGTCGCAATCCTTTGACAGCCAGTCCACCGCACGCGCCACGCGATCCGCGCTGGTCACTGGCCGGTCATCGAACACCTGCGCATGGCGCAGCCGAACCCCGGGCGCGGCGCGCAGGACCATCGCGGCGACGGCGCTGCCATGCCCCAGTCGGTCGGGGCGGGCCAGGCCATCGCCCTCGGCATGAAAGGCGCGCGCATCCTGCATCTGGCCGGCGGGACCGCCGCTGTCCACGATACCGATCAGGGGCGCGCGCGCCGCCATCTCACTCGTCCCGCTGGAACACGCGGGTCGAGGCCAGCGAGATCGAGGCGCCATCGGGCATCAGCACCTCGCCCTTGCGCTCCAGCGTCTCGGCATCATAGGCGGCCACATCGCCCATCGCCCCGCCCAGGTAGACGGTCTTGCCATCGCTCGAGACGTTCACCGAGTAATAGCTGTGCGGCAGCGGCACCCGCTTGATCGGCTTCGAGGTGGCAAGGTCGAAACTCGAGAGGTTGTTATAGGCGGCATAAAGCCGGTTCTTGTCGGTCGGGCTGACCGCCGAGGAGAAGTAGAAGATATCGGCGACCTCGACCTCCTGCATCTTCAGCTCGCCGGTGGTCAGGTCCTGCGTCAGCATCCCGGTGCGGAAGGCGGTGGGATCGCCCGGCAGGTCCAGCCGCGCGGCATAGAAGGGGGTCGAGATCACATCGGCCTGCTCGAATTGCGACCAGGCGTCCAGCACGTCTGGCTGCGAATATTTCTCGGTCTCCCAGCCATGGATCGGCTTTTCCTCGATCTGCTTGCCGGTGGCGTCGAAGACATACATCTTGCGCCCCATGCCGAAGATCTTGGTCCCGTCCGTGGACCAGGCCAGCAAACCGATCTGCCTCGGCGCCTCGACCGTGGATTTCAGCGCCCCGGTCTCGGCGTCATAGAAGGCGAGCCGCGAGGGCTGCACCTGGAACTCGTCGGCCAGCATCTTCACCGGGCTCTGGAACACCACCAGCGTCTTGCCATCGGGCGACAGGTCCATGCCGAACATGCCCTTCACCCGCTCGTCGGCGCTGGTCATGTCGATGCGGTTCACCGTCTCGCCCGAGACCAGGTCGACGATGGCGATGCTTTCCAGCTTGTTCATCATCACATAGGCGCGCGTGCCTTCGGCATTCACCACGGGCAACTGCGGGACCGGACCGGCGTTTTCCAGCGTGATCACCTTGTCGATGGCCATGGCCTCGGCATCGACGATGACCAGCTTGTCGGGCCGCGAGGGCACAATCAGGTAATCCTTGGCCATGGCAGGCAGGGCAGTGGCCATCAGCGCGGCAAGGGCGGTGGCGATCTTGGCGGGGCGGAGCGTCATGGTCACACCTTGCTTTCGGGGAAGACGGATTGCAGCTGGCGCCAGTCCTTGTGGACATCGGCGGCATCATCGGACCAGTTCGGATAGGTGTTCATGGTGTCGGCCACCTGCGCCGGCCACCAGCAGGGATCAGCGCAGCCATAAAGATCGGCCTCCATCGGCTGGCACAGGTTGCCGACGCCGCCAAAGGCGTCGATCTCCCATCCCGGATCGAAGGAGGTGGTGCAGCCGACCATGGAGTTCATGGCGACGACCTCGTCCTCCTTGCCTTCGGCGGCGGCCTCGGTGAACTGCTGGGCCTTGGCATTGGCGGGGGTCAGATGTTTCATCAGGCGGCACTCCTGGGCTGAAGATGGGCGCGGAAGAACCCGGGGTTCGCGCGCATGATGCGGGTATAGGCAGCGATGCCGAAATCGACCCAGTCGCGCAGCAGGTCGCAATAGTGATAGACCGGCGCGAAGGGATCGCCCTGTCGGGCATAGCTTTCGTGATAGCAGCCGCCCGCGCAGATCGAGCGGATGCGGCAGGTCTTGCAGCCGAAATTGCTGCGGTCCTGCGCCTGTTCGACAAAGGCCGCCAGTTTCGGCACGTCGATGCCCTTGTTCACATTGCCATAGGTCGGCTGGTTCGAGCCGACGAAGCGGTGGCAGAGGTGCAGATCGCCCTCTTTGTCCACCGCCAGAAGGCCAAGGCCGGCGCCGCAGGGCACGGCCTTCTTCATGCCGCTGGCAATGTCCGACAGAAGCTGATGCATGTTCGAGAAGCCGATATTCTCGCCCCGGATCGCCGCCTCGACATAGCGGCGGCCGAGGGTCTTCATGTCCTCGAAGACCGATTTCAGCATCTCGGGCTGCAGGTTGAAGACCGCGATCGGCCCCGAGGTTGCCGGGCCGAAACCCACCTCGGCAAAGCCCAGATCGTTGATCAGGTGATCATGGATCGCCAGCACATCGGTCACGCCCGCGGTCAGCGTCACCCGTGCGCCCACCGGCCTTGCGGTATAGCGCGAGAGCAGCATCCCGACCTTCTTCGCCACCACGTCATAGGTGCCGCGACCGCCGACGGTCTTGCGGTTCTTGTCATGCAGCGCGCGCGGCCCGTCCATGCTGACCGTCAGGCCGAAGCGATGGGCGTTCAGCCAGTCGACGATCTCCTCGGTCAAGAGCGTGGCATTGGTGGTCAGGGTGAAATCGACCGCCTTGCCAAGTTCCGCGACCTGCGCCTCGGTATAGTCCACCACCTGCCGGATCAGGGGCATGTTCGACAGCGGCTCGCCGCCGAAGAAGACCACGTTCACCTTGTCGCGGCTCGCCGCCTGCTTCAGCAGCAGGTCGATGGCGGCGCGGGCGGTGGCGAAATCCATCTTCTCGCCCTTGGCGGGCGTGGTCAGGTCTTCCTTGTAGCAATAGGTGCAGGCGAGGTTGCAGCCGGTATTCACGTTGAGGATGATCGTGGACAGGGGAATGTCCTCGACCTTCTGCACGGTAATCGGTCGGCCCGGATCGGCGCTGTCCCTGAGGATGTCGAGGGTGATCAGGCTCTGCACGCTTTCGGCCAGATCGGCGGGTGGAAAGCGGTGGCCCAGCTCGCTTTGCAGCGTGCCGGCATCCGCGACGCCCAGCTTGCGGAAAAGCTCGTAGACCGAGGCGCTTACCGCATCCATCTCGAAGAGGCTGGAGGTCGGCACATGCATCAGCATGGCCAGCCCATCCACATCGACGCGGTGGGCATTGTGTTTGATGAGTGTCAGCGAACCCATGATGGCCCCTTACCGGATCGGTGTGTCGACGAAGCGCTGGACCGTGGCATAGAGATGCCCGCGACCTTCCAGCGTGGTCTCGCCATCCTTGACGGTGGCGATGACGGCGAGGTTGCCGGTGTTGTTGGTGCCCATCACCCGCTCTGGGTTGGGACCGGCATCGGCGGGGTGGAAGACACCGCTGGCGTCGATCTCGCCCGCGAATTGCGCATCCTTCATGTCGGCGGCGATCTTGTCGAAATCCTCGACCTTCCATTCGGCGGTCAGCGCGCCGACGCGGATGTCATCCTCGGTCTCGGGCTTGCCATCGGCACCGTTCAGCCAGCCGATCGCGTCGAAGGTGGCAGGCTGTTTCGGGATCGGGCCATCGGCCCCGCCAACGCGGGAATAGGTCGTGGCGGGTTCGACCGAGACCCGGTCGAGGGCCGTGTAGACCGCCACGGCATCCGCCAGCTTGGCCTCGCCCACACCGATCTCGCTGCGACCGGCGGCGGCGTCGGCGGCGGCGGTGACGTTCAGCACCACCGCGCCGGGATCGCTGCTGACCACCTCGGCGGTCAGCCCGGCGGGCAGGACCGGATCACCCGAAAGTCCGACACCGGCAATGCGCATCTCGACCGTCTCGCCGACCTTCACATGATCGGGCGCGACCGACAGGATCTGCGCCGCCCCGTCGCTGCGCACCGCATGGATGCGCCCGCCGACCGAGCTTTGGCCGTTGAGGAACCAGCGCCCCTCCATCGAGCCATCGGCGCGGAGCGCCATCACCTCGCGCAGCTTCTGCTCGCCCGCCGTCATCGAGGCGCGCCATTCGCCGGCGCCGTAGAGATAGGCCTGACCGCTTCGCTCTTCCGTGCTGCCGTCAGCAAATGTCAGGGATTCCGTGACGCTATAGCCATCGCCCTCCTTGGCGATGGTCAGCGTGCCGTCATAGGATCCGCGCCCCGGCTGCCGCCCGGCAATGCGCCATTCGCCGCTGAGGTCGGCATCGGATTTCGCCGGTGCCTCGCCGTGGACATAGGCCTCGGTCAGGTTCTTCAGCACCTGGTCATTGGCAATCGCCCACCAGTCGCGGTCCCGCGCCAGTGCCTGATATTCGAGCGAGGGATATTGCCCCAGATGGAAGTTGATCAGCTTCTTCCAGTCATCGCCGGTGCGCCGCTGCAATGCCACGCGGGCATAGGAATGGCAGCGCCCGCAGGTCTCGCTCATCAGCTGGTCCGGCCCCTGATCGGTGGCATTCGGTTCCTGTTCGAGGATATAGCGCCGGCCCTCGGTCTCCTCGATCGAGAGGCCGCGGGTATCGGCCAGATGGCGCACGACCGAGGTGAATTCCTCGTCGCTCAGCGGCACGCCGTAATTGCGCATCATCCGCACCACGTTCATCTCCCAGCCTTCGGGGGTGCGGCGGCCGTCATCGATGCGGGAATATGTGCCGTCCTCGCCCTGCACATGGCAGGCGGCGCAGACGGTCGACAGGATCTCTTCGCCATCCTGCGCCAGCGCAGGCGCGGCGGTCATGAGGGCGGCGGAGGCGAGAAGCGTGGCGAGGGAGGTGCGGTGCATCGCGTCGATGATCCTCTGGCTGGGCGGCCGGGCCGCGGGACTGGAGTTGACGCGAAGTGAAGCAGAGGGCTGCGGGCGAAAACTTGACATTTTCGGACACAGTGGACTGCGGGGGCAGAATGGCCGCAAATGTCACCTTTCCGTTGCAATCGGTGCGGATGCTACGGGCAAGGGGGTGCCGATGGCCGATGATCTGGACGTGCTGGTGGTCGGCGGTGGCCCGGCGGGGGCGGTGTTTGCCATCCTTGCCGCCCGCGACGGCTGCCGGGTCGCGCTGATCGACCCGAACCGCAGCGTGCCGCGCAGCGAGGGGATGAGCCCGCGCCTGCAGGGCTGGTTGCAGCAGGCCGGGCTGTTCGATGCGGCGGCGATGCGGGCCGTCATGGCGCCGCGCACCAGTTATTGGGACGGCGCCCCGGTTCAGGCCAATGCCGAGCTGATCGTGGACCGCGCCGCGGTCGATGCGCATCTGCGCAGCATGGCCGGGGCGTCGGGGGTGCAGATCATCGAAGGCAGTGCGCTGCCCTTGGCGGGCCGGGCCGAGATGGACGGCGGGCAGGTGATGACCGCGCGTTTTGTCATCGACGCAAGGGGCCGCCGCGCCCATCGCTCGCGGCCCTTGGTCACGCGGGGTCCCGCCACCATCGCCATCGGTGCGGGGCTTCAGGTGGACCCGGCGCAGGGTCCGGGCAGCCGGATCGTGCCGTTGGATCAGGGCTGGCTCTGGCAGGCGGCGCGGGGCGATGGCACCGCTTGGGCGCAACTGACACTGGACGCCGCCGATCCCGAGGGGCGCGCGGCCGAGGCGCGGCTGGCCGAGGGGCTGGCGGCGGCGAGTGACGGACTGCCGCCGGTTCTGGGGATCGACAGCGACCTGCTGATCCGCGACGCCACCCCGGTTCTCGCGGCACCCGCCGAGGATCTGGCGGTCCTGCCCATCGGCGACGCCGCCTCGGCCATGGACCCGCTGTCGGGGCATGGCCTGTTCTGGGCGGTGTCCTCGGCGCTGGCTGCCACCGCCGTCCGGCGCACGCTGATGCGGCGCGACGATGCCGAGACCCGCGATCTGGCCCTGCGCTTTCTCGCGCAGCGGCACGCCGATGTTTATCCAAGGCAAGCGCGGCTGGGGCGCGACTTCATCCGGGAGCAGTCAGCCCGGCTGCATCTGCCCTTCTGGTCCCGCCGCGCCGGTTTTCCCGATGACGCACCGCTGGAGGCGCCAGCGGAGAGCCATATCGCCCGCCGCATCGTGGTTGAAGACGGCGTGCTGGCCGAGGGTGAGGTGGTGGTGACGCCGCACAGCCCGGCAGGCGTGTCCTGGGTCGGGCCGGACCGGGCTGTCGATCTGTTGCGGAAGGCGCAGGCGGATGCCGTCAGACCGCCGCGCTGAAACGCTGCCCCGGTTCGGTCGTCGAGCCGAGCGAGGCGGCCATGATCCGCGTCAGCGGCCAAGCCCAGTGCTTGACCCGCAGCAGCCGGCCATCGAACTCGACGCAATCGCCGAACTCCCGCACCAGCTGCGCTGCCCGCATTGCGGCCTCGCCGGCGGCTGCACCGAATTCATCGATCCTCAGGTCGTGATAGCACATCAGGCTTTCGACCATATGCCCGACCAGAAGGTCGGTCTCCGTCAGCGCCGTGCCGCGGGCGATGGGCAACTCGCCGCGGGCAACCCGGGCCTGATAGCGGCCGGTCGAGGGCTCGTTCTGGGCATAGCCCGCCGGATGGCGCGAGATCGACGAGGCGCCAAGCCCGATCAGCATCGGGGCGCGGTCATCGGTATAGCCCTGGAAATTCCGCGCCAGCCGTCGTTCGTTGAAGGCGATGGCAAGGCTGTCATCGGGCCGGGCGAAATGGTCGATGCCAACCTGGCGGAAGCCGGCGCCCAACAGCCAGTGCTGCGCCAGCTCGGTCAGGTCGAGCCGCTCCTCGGGCGAGGGCAGGGCATCGGTCGGGATCATCACCTGCCGCTTCGAGACCCAGGGCACATGGGCATAGCCGTAAAGCGCCAGCCGCGACGGGTCGAGTTGCAGCACGTGGTCCAGTGTCCGCGACAGTGTATCGCGCCGCTGGTAGGGCAGGCCGTAAAGCAGGTCGAGATTGATGGCGTGGATGCCCAGGTCGCGCAGGCTGTCGATGGCCTCGGTCGTGACCTTCAGCGATTGCGCCCGGCCGATGGCGACCTGCACGCGCGGCTCGAAATCCTGGATGCCGATGCTGGCGCGGTTCAGCCCGTATTGGGCCAGCATCCCCAGCCGCTCGCGGTCGCATTCGGTGGGATCGATCTCGACCGAAAACTCGTCGAGCGCGCCAAGACCGAACACCCGGTCCAGCCCGCCCAGCAGCCGGTCCATCAGCTCTGGCGGCAGGATCGTGGGGGTGCCACCGCCCAGGTGCAGCCGGGTGATCCTGATCTCGTTCGGCAGCTGTCTGCGGATCAGCGCCGCCTCGGCCAGCAGCGAGGCGACATAGCCCCCGAGCGCCGTTCCGGTCTTCGTGCCCTGCGTCCGGCAGGCGCAGAACCAGCAGAGCCTGCGGCAAAACGGAACATGGACATAGAGCGATATTGCCTGTTTTGAGGGCACTTGCCCCAGCCAGGCGGCATAGTCGGCAGACCCGACCGCAGCCGTGAACCGGGTGGCGGGCGGGTAGCTGGTGAAGCGCGGAACGCGTGCGTCGAAGAGGCCGTGGCGGCGAAGCTTGGATCGGATGCTCATGGAGTGATATACTATGCCGCGCATTAAACGCCGCCTTGATCCAGATCAAAAAAATATGACCGCGCTGCATTCCCACTCTCACCGGATCGACTGCACCGCTTGCCCCATCCGCCATCGCGCCGTCTGCGCGAAATGCGAAGGGGACGAGCTTGAAGAGCTGAACCGGATCAAGTTCTACAAGACCTTCTGCGCCGGTCAGGTCATTGCGATCCGCGGCGAACAGCTGGACATCGTTGCCTCGATCGTCGGCGGCACGGCCTCGCTGACGCGCTCGATCAATGACGGGCGCACGCAGATGATCGGGTTGCTGTTACCGTCGGATTTCATCGGCCGTCCGGGCCGCGAGGCCGCGCCCTATGACATCACCGCCATCACCGATGTGACACTCTGTTGTTTTCACAAGCGTCCGTTCGAGCGTTTGCTGCTCGAGATGCCGCATGTCGGCGAACGGCTTCTGGAAATGTCGCTCGACGAGCTGGACGCGGCGCGCGACTGGATGCTGCTTCTGGGCCGCAAGACCGCGCGCGAACGCATCGCCAGTCTGCTGGCGCTGATCCTGAAACGCGCCAACCTGCCGATGGATCTGCAGGGTGAGGGCTGTCAGATCGACCTGCCGATCACCCGCGAGATGATGGCGAATTTCCTTGGGCTGACCATCGAGACGGTGAGCCGCCAGCTGACCGGGCTGGCCAAGGACGGCATCATCGAGATCGAGGGCAAGCGCGGCATCCACGTCCCCGACCTCTCGGCGCTGCTGGCCGAGACCGGCGACGACACCGATGGCGGCGTCGACTACTGAGTCGCGAAACGCCGCCTCGAGCGGTCAAAATCACCCCTGAACAGCGTCGCAACCGCCCGATCCGCCCCCCGGCAGGCTGCGACAAATCGGCACAGGCCGGGTGCCGTCGGCCCCGGTCCGTGCCGTCCCGTCAATACATGACCGGCCTCCCTCCCGTCCTTTTTTGCTATCGGTCCCGGCATCGCGAAACCTTGATCTAGATCAATGCGGCGTGATCGCCGCGGGACTAGCGAGACCCTGCGAACAGAAGCGCGCGTCATTTTCGCGCGCCGAGACTCACGAGGGATTTCCGATGACAGATGCCGCAAAACTGACCGGGCTCGGACTCGTCGCCCTGTTCATGGCCATTGCCGCGAACTGGGCGCATGATCTCGCCTATCAGGTCCATGCCCTGATCCTGATGGCCCTGTCGGCGGGGCTGGCCATCAATATCATGCGCAATGCCGACAAGCCGAAAAAGCCCGTCGATACCACGGGCTACATGGATGACGTGGTGCGGGCAGGCGCCATTGCCACCGCCTTCTGGGGCATCGTCGGCTTCCTGGTCGGCGTGGTCATCGCCTTTCAGCTGGCCTTTCCGGCGCTGAACATCGAATGGGCCCAGCCCTTCGCCAACTTCGGGCGGCTGCGCCCGCTTCATACCAGCGCGGTGATCTTTGCCTTTGGCGGCAACGCGCTGATCATGTCCTGCTTCTACATCGTCCAGCGCACCTCGGGCGCGCGGCTCTGGGGCGGCAATCTCGCCTGGTTCGTGTTCTGGGGCTACAACCTCTTCATCGTGCTGGCGGCGACGGGCTATGTGCTGGGCGCGACCCAGTCCAAGGAATATGCCGAGCCGGAATGGTATGTGGACTGGTGGCTGACCATCGTGTGGGTCTGCCTGCTTGCGGTCTATGTCGGCACACTGGCGCGGCGGCGCGAGAAACACATCTATGTCGCCAACTGGTTCCTGCTCGCGTTCATCATCACCGTGGCGATGCTGCACATCGTCAACAACATCTCGATCCCGGTCTCGATCTGGGGTTCGAAATCGGTGCAGATCTTCGCCGGCGTGCAGGATGCCATGACGCAATGGTGGTATGGCCACAACGCGGTCGGCTTCTTCCTGACGGCGGGTTTCCTCGGGATGATGTATTACTTCGTGCCGAAACAGGCCGAGCGCCCGGTCTACAGCTACAAGCTGTCGATCATCCACTTCTGGGGGCTGATCTTCCTCTATATCTGGGCCGGTCCGCACCACCTGCATTACACCGCCCTGCCGGACTGGGCGGCGACGCTTGGCATGGTCTTCTCGATCATCCTGTGGATGCCCAGCTGGGGCGGGATGATCAACGGGCTGATGACGCTGAACGGGGCCTGGGACAAGCTGAGGACCGACCCGATCATCCGCATGATGGTCATCAGCCTGGCCTTCTACGGCATGGCGACCTTCGAGGGGCCGATGATGTCGATCCGCTCGGTCAACTCGCTGTCGCATTACACCGACTGGACCATCGGGCACGTCCATTCCGGCGCGCTTGGCTGGAACGGCATGATCACCTTCGGGACGCTCTACTATCTGACCCCGCGGCTCTGGGGGCGCGAGCGGATGTATTCGATGTCGGCGATCAACTGGCACTTCTGGCTCGCGACCATCGGCATCGTTCTCTACGCCAGCTCGATGTGGGTCACGGGCATCATGGAGGGCCTGATGTGGCGCGAGGTCGATGCCCAGGGCTTCCTGGTCAACAGCTTCGCCGACACGGTGGCCGCGAAATTCCCGATGTATGTCGTGCGCGCACTGGGCGGGACGCTGTTCCTCGCCGGAGGTGTGCTGATGGGCTGGAACATGTGGATGACCATTCGGGGGGGCGTCCGCGCCCCGGCCCCGGCGCAAGTCCCGGCAGAGTGAGAGACGATGATGGCAAACGACCCGAAAACCAGCCCGGCGCAAAGCGCCGAAGCCTCCGCCAGTGCCGGGACCACCGCGACCAGGCCGCGCCGGTCCATCCTTGACCGGCACGCGCTGATCGAGCGCAGCGCCTCGCTTCTGTTCATCTTCTCGCTGGCCGTGGTGTCGATCGGCGGCATCGTCGAGATCGCGCCGCTGTTCTATCTCGAGAACACCATCGAGAAGGTCGAGGGCGTGCGGCCCTATACGCCGCTGGAACTGACCGGGCGCGACATCTATGTGCGCGAGGGCTGCTATACCTGCCACAGCCAGATGATCCGGCCGATGCGCGACGAGGTCGAGCGTTACGGCCATTACTCGCTGGCCGCCGAGTCGATGTATGACCACCCCCATCAATGGGGATCGAAGCGGACCGGCCCGGACCTGGCGCGGGTGGGCGGGCGCTATTCCGACGCCTGGCATGTCGATCACCTGAAGGACCCGCAATCTGTGGTGCCCGAAAGCGTGATGCCGAAATATGCCTTCCTCGCCGAGACCAAGATCGAACCGGCTTTCACCGAGGCCCTGGTCAAGACCCATCGTCTCGTCGGCGTTCCCTATACCGACGAGATGGTCGCCTCGGTCAAGGCGGATTTCTGGGCGCAGGCCAATCCCGATGCCGATACCGACGGGCTTCTGGAACGCTATCCCGGCGCAGTGGTGTCGAACTTCGACGGCCAGCCGCAACTGACCGAGATGGATGCGCTGATCGCCTATATGCAGATGCTGGGCACGCTGGTCGATTTCTCGACCTTCACCCCTGACGCGAGCCGGTAGGGAGGGCGCGATGGATACCTATACCCTGCTGCGCCAGTTCGCCGACAGCTGGGCGCTGGCCGCGATGACCGCTTTCTACATTGGCGCGATCCTCTGGGTCTTTCGCCCCGGTTCGCGCAAGGCCCATGACGAGGCGGCGAGCCTGCCCTTCCGATTTGACAGCGCGCCCGGCGTGACGCCGGACGCGACCAAGCCAGCCGACCAGACGACGAAGGGGAAAGCCTGATGGACGACAAAGAAACGCGGGACCCCGTCACCGGCGTCGATACGACCGGCCATGAGTGGGACGGCATCAAGGAGTTGAACAACCCGATGCCGCGCTGGTGGCTGTGGACGCTCTACGGCACCATCGTCTGGGGCATCGGCTATGCGATTGCCTACCCGGCCTGGCCGCTGGTCCAGGGCGCGACGTCCGGCCTTCTGGGCTATTCCACCCGCGGCGAGGTTGCGGCCGAGATCGCCGCCGTCGATGCCCGCAATGCCGAGGTCAGCGCCACGCTGGCCGCCGCCGATCTGGCCACGCTGCCGGTCGATGATCCGGCCTATCAGTTCGGCGTCTCGGGCGGGGCGGCGGTGTTCCGCGCCAATTGCTCGCAATGTCACGGGGCAGGGGCGGCGGGCGGGGTCGGCTATCCGAACCTGCTGGATGACAGCTGGCTCTGGGGCGGCACGCTGGATGATATCGAGTACACCGTGCGCCACGGCATCCGCAACGAGATCGACGCCGATGCCCGCTTCTCGCAGATGCCGGCCTTCGGCGAGATGCTGAGCAAGCCCGAGATCGCCGAGATTGCCGAACATGTGCTGGCCCTTTCGGGACAGGAGCATGACGCAGCCAAGGCCGAGGCGGGAGCGACGCTCTTCGCCGACAACTGTGCCAGCTGCCACGGCGAGGCGGGCACCGGCGACCGCGAGCAGGGCGCGCCCGATCTGACCGATGCCATCTGGCTCTACAGTGGCACGCGCGAGGCGGTGACCGAAACCATCACCAACGCCCGCTTCGGCGTCATGCCCGCCTGGGGGCCGCGCCTCTCGGATGCCGAGATCAAGGCGGTGACGCTGTATGTCCACCAGCTTGGGGGCGGTGAGTAATCCCGCCTCCTTGGCCGGGCTGGTCCCGGCGGTGCCCCGGTCCGGTGATCTGTTCGCAACTTGTCCGGGACCGGGGCACCACTTTTTGCCCGACTTGATCCAGATCAATGCCGCCTCTGTCGCCAGATGACAAGCTGCGCGCGCGAACAGACAGGTCCGATTCCATGAACGAGTCATCTTCCGGCAGCCTTTACGCGGCGCGTGAACCGATCTTTCCCAAGCGGGTCTCGGGGACGTTCCGCAGGCTGAAATGGTGGATCCTCGGCATCACGCTGGCGATCTATTACATCACCCCCTGGATCCGTTGGGATCGCGGGCCAAGCCTGCCCGACCAGGCGGTGCTGGTCGATCTGGCGCATCGGCGCTTCTATTTCTTCTGGATCCAGATCTGGCCGCATGAATTCTATTTCGTTGCCGGCCTGCTGATCATGGCCGGGATCGGCCTCTTCATCTTCACCTCGGCGCTTGGCCGGGTCTGGTGTGGCTATGCCTGCCCGCAGACGGTCTGGACCGATCTCTTCATCCTCGTCGAGCGCTGGATCGAGGGCGATCGCAACGCCCGCGTCCGGTTGTGGAATGCGCCGTGGTCGGCAAGGAAGGCGCGGCTGAGGCTGACCAAGTGGCTCGTCTGGCTCATGATCGCGGTGGCGACCGGCGGGGCCTGGATCTTCTATTTCGCCGATGCGCCGACGCTTCTGCGCGACTTCCTGACCTTTCAAGCGCCGGTTGTCGCCTATTCCACCGTTGCCGTTCTGACCGTCACCACCTTCATCTTCGGCGGCTTCATGCGCGAGCAGATCTGCATCTACATGTGCCCCTGGCCGCGCATCCAGGCGGCGATGATGGATCCCGACACGCTGACGGTCGCCTATCGCGACTGGCGCGGCGAGCCGCGCGGCAAGGGCATGCGCCGCCGTGCCGTTGCTGCCGAGACCTATGCCGGGGGTGAGACCGGTGGCCGCCGCTCTCCGGTGATCCCGGTTCCGGGTCTGGCGCAGGCCGCCGCCGCGCCGGTGCCGGCACGGGAAACGCCGGGCGACTGCATCGATTGCAATGCCTGCGTCAATGTCTGTCCGATGGGCATCGACATCCGCGACGGCCAGCAGATGGCTTGCATCACCTGCGCGCTGTGCATCGATGCCTGCGACGAGGTGATGGTGAAGATTGGCAAGCCGCGCGGACTGATCGACTACCTGGCGCTGTCGGACGAGCCGCGCGAACGCGCGGGCGAGCCGCCGCGCCCGATCCGCCAGCATGTCTTCCGCTTCCGCACCCTCCTCTACACCGCGATCTGGGCGGTCTTCGGCCTTGGCCTTCTCTGGGCGCTGTTCGTCCGGCCCGAGATCGACGTGACCGTCTCGCCGATCCGCAACCCGCAATTCGTCACCCTGTCGGACGGCGCCGTCCGCAATGCCTATGACATCCGCCTGCGGAACAAGCATGGGGATGAACGCCCCTTCCGCATTGTGCTGCCGGAGGGCAGCGGGCTGGCCCTCACGCTCGAGGGGGCCAGCGGGAATGAGGTGATTGTGCCCGCCGACATGACCGCGCTGCACCGCGTCTATGTCACCGCGCCGGCCGGCTCTGCCCCGGCATCCGCCGATGCCTCGCCGGTCAGCTTCCGGATCACCGAGCCGGTTTCGGGCGAAAGCGTCGAGGTCGGCAGCGTCTTCAACGGAAAGGGTTCAGAATGAGCCGAGAACTCAAGGGCTATCATGTGGCGCTGATCTTCGGGTCGTGTTTCGCCATCATCATAACCGTCAACCTGGTGCTGGCCACCCAGGCCATCCGCACCTTTCCGGGGCTCGAGGTCAAGAACTCCTATGTCGCCAGCCAGAGCTTCGACCATGACCGGGCGGCGCAGGATGCGCTTGGCTGGCAGGTGAGCGTCACGGTGAAGGACGGGGTGCTGCGGCTTGGCATCGGCGATCGATCCGGGCCGGTGAAGGCGCGGATCATCGAGGCGAAACTGGGCCGCTCGACCTTTGCGGGTGACGACCGGATGCTGGAGATGCAGCAGGGCAACGGCGTTTACGTCGCCGAGGTGCCGGGGCTCGCGCCCGGTGCCTGGCGCTTCTGGCTGACCGCCGAGGCGGGGGATGGGACGCTGTTCAAGCAGAGCCATGATCTATGGGTGCCGAAATGAGCGTCGCCGCCTGCCCGGGCTGCACCCTTGGTGAAGCCGCACCCGATCCCTCGACGAAACCGCAGGATGCCGGTTACGAACTGGTTCTGCCGCGCATCCATTGCGCCGCCTGCATCTCGGGGATCGAGACGGTGCTGAACGCAGCGCCCGGCGTGCAGTCCGCCCGGGTAAACCTGACCCGCAAGCGCGCCTGGGTCACTGCCGCACCCGATGCCGACCCCAGCCGCTGGGTCGAGGCGCTGGCCGAAGCCGGATACGAGGCACACGAGGTCGCGGCCGGCCAGATCCCGGTCGAGAAGGGGCCTGACATCGCCCTGCACCTGGGCATCTCGGGCTTTGCGATGATGAACGTGATGCTTCTGTCGGTCGCGGTCTGGTCCGGGGCGGCGGATGTGACGCGGAATTTCATGTACTGGGTCAGCGCGCTGATCGCGCTGCCCGCCACCGCCTATGCCGCGCAGCCGTTTTTCCGCAATGCCTGGAACGCGCTCAGGGCCGGGCGGCTGGACATGGACCTGCCGATCTCGCTGGCCATCATCGGGGCCAGCGGCATGTCCTTGTGGGAAACCATCTATGGCGGACGCCATGCCTGGTTCGAGGCGGCGCTGTCGCTGACCTTCTTCCTGCTGGCCGGGCGCTATCTCGACCAGACCATGCGGCAGGCGGTTCGGTCCGCCGCGGCCGATCTGGCGGCGCTGGAGCCGCGCCGGGTCCACCGGATCGAGGAGGGCCAGCGTGTCTCGCGCCCGATCGAGGAGATACGGGTGGGCGACCAGCTGTGGCTGGCCGCCGGCGCGCGGGTGCCGGTCGATGCGCTGCTGGTCGATGCCAGCGTGCAACTGGACCGCAGCGCCATGACCGGCGAATCCGATCCGGTCGAGCGGCGGGCGGGGCAGGACCTGGTGGCGGGTGACGTCGTCCTGACCGGGCCGGTGGTGATCCGCGCCACCGCCGTCGGCGAAAGCACCACGCTGCGCCGCATGGCGCGCCTGATCGCCACCGCCGAGACCGCGCGCGGCCGCTTTGCCAGCCTCGCCGAGCGCGCCGCCACGATCTATACCCCGGTAATCCACGTGGTCGCGCTGATCACCTTCATCGGCTGGCTGGTGCTGACCGGCGATGTGCGGCAATCGCTGAACGTCGCCATCGCCACGCTGATCATCACCTGCCCCTGCGGCCTCGGCCTCGCCATCCCGGCGGTTTCGGCGGCGGCGACCGGGCGGCTCTATCGCCACGGCTGCCTCGTGCGCAACGATACCGCGCTGGAGCGGCTGGCGCAGATCGACATGGTGGTGTTCGACAAGACCGGCACCCTGACCCGGCAGGAGCTGATGCTGCCCGAGGGTCTCAGCGATACCGTCCGCCAGGTGCTGCGCGGCCTTGCCAATGTCTCGGATCATCCCCTGTCGCGCGGGCTGCGCGCCAGCCTGCGCACTGTCACGCCGGCCCCGCTGGAACACATGCGCGAGTTGCCGGGCAAGGGCGTCACTGCGATCTGGGACGGCACCCCGGTCTCGCTGATGGCGGCCGAGGATGGCTGTGCCTCGATCCTGTCGATCGGCCGGAAGAAGATCAAGCTGGAGCGGATCGAGCGGATCGTGCCGGGCGGCGCCGAACTGGTCGCGGGCCTGCAGCAGCACGGGCTGGCGATCGGCCTGCTCAGCGGCGATAGCGACTGCCGGGCGCGGCAGATCGGGGCCGAGCTGGGTATTGCGCGGATCTGGGCCGAGATGACTGCCAGCCAAAAGATCGAGGTGATCAAGGGGCTGCGGGCAGGGGGCTGCCGGGTGCTGATGGTCGGCGACGGGCTGAACGATGCCGCCGCGCTGACCGCCGCCAATGCCTCGATCGCGCCGGGCCATGCGCTGGATGTCAGCCGAAGCGCCGCCGACGTGGTCATCACCGGCGAGATCGGGCTGATCTCCGAGGTGCTCTGCACCGCCCACAAGGCCCGCCGGCGGATGCTGGAAAACCTGTGGATGTCGGGGATCTACAACGTCGTGGCGATTCCGGTCGCGGTGCTGGGCCTTGCCTCGCCCCTGCTGGCCGCTGTGGTCATGTCGATCAGCTCGCTGACGGTCACGCTGAATGCGCTACGTGTGAGATAGGCCATGAACATCCTTCTGATCCTGATCCCGGTCTCGCTGTTTCTCGGCGGGCTGGCGCTGGTCCTGTTCATCTGGACGCTGCGTGCCGATCAATATGACGATCCCGACGGCGCGGCCAACCGGGTGCTCTTGGACGACGACCAGCGCCCCGCCGAGCCGCGCCAGGGAATCACCCGGACGACAGCAAAGCGCTGAATCCCCTGCAACTGCGACAGGCTGACGCAGGGCAGGGAACGCACGGCCCCACGACCTTGGTCGCGCCTGACCCGGTCGCAATGCCGCAGGGCGGCGCAAGCCTCTCAATTCCGTGTCCTTCACAGTTGCAGGTCGCCAAATCACCTGCTAGAGACGCCCCAGATTTTCAGGGCAGGCAGTCCCGACGCCGCCGGCCCCCCGACCCGCAAGCCCCGCGACAGACCGGCATACGCCGGCCCGCCAGTGGGGTATGCGCAAACCGTGAAGGATGACCGTGGCCAACACTGCTTCCATGTCCCAAAGCATCGCCGGGCGCTACGCACAGGCTGTGTTTGACCTCGCCCGTGACGAAGGCGGTATCGACCGCATCGCCACGGAACTGGATCAATTGCAGGGCGCGCTGGATGACAGCGCCGAACTGCGCGACGTGATCGGATCGCCGCTGTATTCGCGCGACGACCAGAAAAAGGCCATCGGCGCGCTGGCGCAGAAGATGGGCCTTGGCGCGACGCTGGCCAATACGCTGCAGCTGATGGCCTCGAACCGCCGGCTGTTCGTGCTGCCGGCGCTGATCGCCCAGCTGCGCGGCCTGATCGCCGATGCGCGCGGCGAGATCACCGCCGATGTCACCAGCGCCGTGGCGCTGAGCGACGAGCAGAAAAACAAGCTGACCGAAACGCTCGCCAAGAAATCGGGCAAGACGGTCAAGCTGAATACCCGCGTCGATGAGGGTCTCATCGGCGGGATGATTGTCAAGCTGGGTTCGCAGATGATCGACTCTTCGGTCCGCTCGAAGCTCGCTTCCCTGCAGAACGCTATGAAAGAGGTTGGATAATGGGAATCCAGGCAGCCGAGATTTCGGCGATCCTCAAGGATCAGATCAAGAATTTCGGGCAGGATGCCCAGGTGGCCGAAGTCGGCCAGGTGCTGTCGGTCGGTGACGGTATCGCCCGCGTCTACGGCCTCGACAAGGTCCAGGCCGGCGAGATGGTCGAATTCCCCGGCGGCATCCGCGGCATGGTGCTGAACCTCGAAACCGACAACGTCGGCGTCGTGATCTTCGGCGACGACCGTGACATCAAGGAAGGCGACACCGTCAAGCGGACCGGCGCCATCGTGGAAGTGCCGACCGGCAAGGGCCTTCTGGGCCGCGTCGTCGACGCGCTTGGCAACCCGATCGACGGCAAGGGCCCGATCGTTGACCCGATCATGGCCATCGCCGACGTGAAGGCCCCCGGCATCATGCCGCGCAAATCGGTGCACGAGCCGATGGCGACCGGCCTCAAGTCGGTTGACGCGATGATCCCGATCGGCCGCGGCCAGCGCGAGCTGATCATCGGCGACCGTCAGACCGGCAAGACCGCCGTGGCCCTGGACACGATCCTGAACCAGAAAAGCTACAACGGCCGCGAAGCCGAGGGCATGAAGTCGCTCTACTGCATCTACGTCGCCGTCGGCCAGAAGCGCTCGACCGTGGCCCAGCTGGTGCAGAAGCTGGAAGAAACCGGCGCGATGGAATACTCGATCGTCGTCGCCGCCACCGCGTCGGACCCGGCGCCGATGCAGTACCTGGCGCCCTATTCGGCCACCGCGATGGGCGAATACTTCCGCGACAACGGCATGGACGCGCTGATGATCTATGACGACCTGTCCAAGCAGGCCGTTGCCTATCGCCAGATGTCGCTGCTGCTGCGCCGTCCGCCCGGCCGTGAAGCGTATCCGGGCGACGTGTTCTACCTGCACTCGCGCCTGCTCGAGCGTTCGGCCAAGATGAACGAGAACAACGGCGCCGGTTCGCTGACCGCGCTGCCGATCATCGAAACCCAGGCGGGCGACGTGTCGGCCTATATCCCGACCAACGTGATCTCGATCACCGATGGCCAGATCTTCCTGGAAACCGACCTGTTCTTCCAGGGCATTCGCCCGGCCGTGAACACCGGTCTGTCGGTGTCGCGCGTGGGTTCGGCTGCCCAGACCAAGGCGATGAAATCGGTCGCCGGTCCGGTCAAGCTGGAACTGGCCCAGTATCGCGAGATGGCTGCCTTCGCGCAGTTCGGTTCGGACCTCGACGCCGCGACGCAGAAGCTGCTGAACCGCGGTGCGCGCCTGACCGAGCTGATGAAGCAGCCGCAATACCAGCCGCTGACCAACGCCGAGATCGTGATCGTCATCTATGCCGGCACCAAGGGCTATGTGGACAACGTTCCGGTGCGCGACGTGGTGGCCTGGGAACAGGGTTTGATCCAGTTCCTGCGCAACCAGAAGCAGTCGCTGCTGGACGACATCACCACCAATGACCGCAAGGTCTCGGGCGATCTCGAGGATGCGATCAAGTCGGCGCTGAACGAATACGCCAAGACCCGCGCTTAAGGAGGCTGAGATATGCCCAGCCTTAAGGACCTCAAGAACCGGATCGGAAGCGTCAAGAACACGCGGAAGATCACCAAGGCGATGCAAATGGTCGCCGCCGCCAAATTGCGCCGTGCGCAAGAGGCGGCGGAAGCCGCGCGTCCCTATGCCGAGCGCATGTCGGCCGTCATGGCCGGCCTGACCGCCAGCGCCCAGGGCTCGGACAATGCGCCGCGCCTTCTGGCCGGCACCGGCAGCGACGACCGGCACCTGCTGGTTGTCATGACCTCGGAACGCGGCCTCGCGGGCGGGTTCAACAGCTCCATCGTCAAGCTGGCCCGCCAGCGGGCTGAGTTGCTGCGCGCCCAGGGCAAGCAGGTCGAGATCATGACCGTCGGCAAGAAGGGCCGCGAGCAGCTGAAGCGCGAGTTTGCCAAGCAGATGATCCATCACGTGGATCTCTCCGAGGTGAAGCGCATCGGCTATGACAATGCCCGCGGCATTGCCGACGAGGTGCTGTCGCGCTTCGAGGATGGTGGCTTCGACGTGGCCACGATCTTCTACAACCGCTTCGAATCGGTGATCAGCCAGATTCCGACCGAACAGCAGATCATTCCTGCGGTGACGGCCGAGGGCGGTGAGGCGACCGGCGGTGCGGACTCGCAATATGATTACGAACCCGGCGAGGATGCCATTCTGGCTGATCTGCTGCCGCGTTCGGTCGCGACGCAGATCTTTGCGGCGCTCCTTGAGAATGCGGCCTCTGAACAGGGCGCCCGGATGTCGGCCATGGACAACGCCACGCGCAATGCTGGCGACATGATCGACCGCCTGACGACCCAGTACAACCGTTCGCGTCAGGCCGCGATCACCAAGGAACTCATCGAAATCATCTCGGGCGCCGAGGCGCTCTGACACGTAGGGGTAAAGACATGGCAGAGGCCAAAGGTAAAATCACGCAGGTGATCGGCGCCGTCGTCGACGTGCAGTTCGACGGCCCGCTTCCCGCGATTCTGAACGCTCTGGAAACCGAAAACAACGGCAAGCGCCTCGTGCTGGAAGTTGCCCAGCACCTGGGCGAGAACACCGTCCGCACCATCGCCATGGACGCCAGCGAAGGCTTGGTCCGTGGCGCTCCGGTGACTGATACCGGCGGCCCGATCTCGGTGCCGGTCGGCAACGCGACGCTCGGCCGCATCCTGAACGTCGTCGGCGAGCCGGTGGACGAGGGCGGTCCGGTCAACTCGACCGAAACCCGCGCCATCCACCAGCCGGCCCCCGACTTCGCCTCGCAGGCGACCAGCTCGGAGATCCTCGTCACCGGCATCAAGGTCATTGACCTGCTCGCCCCTTACTCCAAGGGCGGCAAGATCGGCCTCTTCGGCGGCGCCGGCGTGGGCAAGACGGTTCTGATCATGGAACTGATCAACAACATCGCCAAGGTGCACTCGGGCTACTCGGTGTTCGCGGGCGTTGGCGAACGCACCCGCGAAGGCAACGACCTTTACCACGAGATGGTGGAATCGGGCGTCATCAAGCCGGACAACCTGGAAGAATCGCAGGTGGCCCTGGTTTACGGCCAGATGAACGAGCCGCCGGGAGCCCGGATGCGCGTTGCGCTGACCGGTCTGACCGTGGCCGAACAGTTCCGCGATGCCACCGGCACCGACGTTCTGTTCTTCGTCGACAACATCTTCCGCTTTACCCAGGCGGGTTCGGAAGTGTCGGCACTGCTGGGCCGTATCCCGTCCGCCGTGGGCTACCAGCCGACGCTGGCCACCGACATGGGCGCGATGCAGGAACGCATCACCTCGACCAAGAACGGCTCGATCACCTCGATCCAGGCCGTCTACGTTCCGGCCGACGACTTGACCGACCCGGCACCGGCCACGACCTTCGCCCACCTCGACGCCACGACCGTGCTGTCGCGCGCGATCTCGGAACTGGGCATCTACCCGGCCGTGGACCCGCTTGACTCGAACAGCCGTATCCTCGACCCGGCCATCGTCGGCGAAGAGCATTACCAGGTTGCCCGTGACGTTCAGGGTATCCTGCAGAAGTACAAGTCGCTGCAGGACATCATCGCCATTCTGGGCATGGACGAACTGTCGGAAGAGGACAAGCTGACCGTGGCCCGCGCCCGGAAGATCCAGCGCTTCCTGTCGCAGCCCTTCGACGTTGCGAAAGTCTTCACCGGTTCGGACGGCGTTCAGGTGCCGCTGGAGGACACCATCAAGTCCTTCGCCGCGGTCGTGAAAGGCGAGTACGACCACCTGCCCGAAGCGGCCTTCTACATGGTTGGCGGCATCGAGGATGTGAAGGCGAAAGCCGAGCGTCTGGCCGCAGAAGCCGCGTAAGGGGGCGATATGGCCGATAACATGCAGTTCGACCTCGTCTCGCCCGAACGGAGCCTCGTCTCCGTTCCGGTGCGCGAGGTGCGCCTGCCGGGCACGGATGGCGATCTGACCGTCATGCCCGGCCATGCGCCCGTCATCGTCAACCTGCGCCCCGGCATGGTGGTGGTGGTTGACGACAGCGGCACCGAGACCGAGTTCGCCGTCACCGGCGGCTTTGCCGAGATCAACAACACCTCCGTCTCGTTGCTGGCCGAACGCGGCCATGCGCGGGCAGAGATGACCCAGGACATCTTCAACGAGATGATGGCCGAGGCGCATCGCCGGCGGAAAGTGGTCGAGGAAAAGCACACGGCCGGCGAGGAAGTCGTCGCCGCCGCAGTGAAGCTTCTGGCGGATATGGAGGCGATGGGCACCCATATCGGCCTCGATCCGAACCAGGCGAATTTTCCGCGCTGATCAGCGAAGGAATCTGGAAAACGAGAACCCCGGCCGAAAGGTCCGGGGTTCTTTATTGGGCGGTCGTGCCCCAGATGGTGCGTGACTGTCAAAATATCAGCAGAAATAACGGGTTATCAATTCCGCCGCCCAATTGCTTTCATTTATACTTTTGGACAGCCCATCTTTTGCCCGGTAGACAAACCTTCGCCAATGGAATTACCTTAATTAACACATTGTTAACCGATATCATATGTCATGCTTAAAATTGACGGCACTGCGGTCGGCGTGGTCAAGGGAACGGCTCTCGTCTTCTCGGCCTTTGAAAACAATGGCGAAATGTGGGCAGGGCAGGGGCCGCGGGTCGCCAGTCACACGGTGACTTTCGACGAGGCCTTTCTGTCCGAGCCGGTGGTGCATGTCAGCATCAACATGTGGGACATGGGGTCGTCGCAGAACGCGCGGGCCGATATTTCCGCCGAAGAGGTTTCGGCACACGGTTTCCGCATCGTCTTCCGCACCTGGGGGGATACCCGCGTGGCGCGCATCCGGGCCGACTGGATGGCCATCGGCCCGGTGCGTCACGGCGATGATTTCGTCGGCATCTAGGCCCGGCATCTAGCTCCGCTCAAGATTGACCGCGATCAGCCCGGCCACCTGTGCCGGAAGGGTGATGGGCAGCATATGCCCCGCCCCCGGCACGGTGGCCCGGCCGACATCGGGCAGACGCTCGGCCAGTGCCTCGGCGATGGCGCCGATCACCGGCGGCGATTCCGCACCCGAGATCAGCAGGACCGGCGCATCGATCCCCTCCAGCCCGCCGTCGCGCAGGATGTTGGCCTTGTCCTCCATCAGCGTGTCGTTGGTCTCGGCCACCAGCCGCACCTGGTCGGCCATCTGGCTCTGAAAGACCGGGGGCAGGCTGTCAAAGGGCTGGTCGCCCCAGATCGACAGAAAGGCCCGCGCGGCCTCGTGGTCGCGGCCCTCGGCCAGAAGCGCCTTCAACTCCTCACCCAGCTCCGCATCGATCCCGGCGTGATCCCGCGCGGCGGCGAACAGCACCGGCTCGATCAGCGTCAGGCTGCGCACGGCCTCGGGCGCGGCCACGGCGATGCGCAGGGCGACCGTGGCACCGAAGCTGTGGCCGATCAGGTCCAGCGGCCGGTCGATCATCCCCGCGGCGATCCGCGTGACCGCCGTGTGGTAATCGGGATCGCCCGGGGCAGGGGACCAGGGCGCGGATCGCCCATGCCCCGGCAGATCGAACCCCTTGAGGTCGATTCGCCCACCCAGATCCTGCGCGATCGGCCCCCAGTAACGGCCGTTGCCCATCATGCAATGCAGCGCCAGTGCTGGCCGGTCGGGATCGCCCGGCCAGTCGCGCTGGTATATCTCCGGTAGGCTCACAGGCTGGCCAGATGCCGGTCGAGGAAGTCCAGACGATCCTGACCCCAGAACCGCTGGCCGCTTTCGCGCACGACATAGAAGGGCGCACCGAAGGCGCCGGCCTCGACCGCCTGTTCCAGGTTGCGGCCATAGGTCTCGGCGCCGATGAACAACCCCTTGTCGGCCAGCGCCGGATCAAAGCCCGCAGCCGTCAGGATCTCGCGGATCACCCCGTCATCGCTGATATCGCGCTGCTCGGCCCAGACCGCGCGCAGGAAGCCCTGCACCAGCCCGCCGACATCGCCGCCAGCCTCCTGCGCCGCAATCACCGCGTAGGACGAGGGCGCCATGTTCACCGGCCAATGCGCCGGCTTCAGGTTGAAGGGCATGCCCAGATGCTCGGACCAGCGGGTCAGTTCCTGCGCCCGCATCTCCATCCGCGAGGGGTGGCGATCGGCGGGCTTTGTGCCGCCGGTGCGGTCGAACAGCTGCATCAGGTCGACGGGCTTGTAGGTGATCGTGGCGCCATGCCTGCCGGCCACTTCCTCCAGCCGGTTCCCGGCGAGATAGCACCAGGGGCTGATGGTGCCGAGGTAATAGTCGATATGTGCCATGATCTGCTCCGTTTGGTTTGCGGGCAGGCTATCCGGGTGCTAGAGGCTTCGCAATCGCGCGAATCCCGAGAAAAGGCCAAACCCGATGCCCGCCATGACCGAACCCAAGCTGATTTCCGGCAATGCCAACAAGCCGCTGGCCAGCTCCATCGCCCGGCGGATGTCGATGCATCGCGGCATGAATGTCAGCCTTGTCGATGCCCGCGTGGAACGCTTCAACGACCAGGAGATCTTCGTCGAGGTGTTCGAGAATGTCCGCGGCGAGGACATGTATATCATCCAGCCGACCTCGAACCCGGCCAATGACAACCTGATGGAACTCTTGATCATGACCGACGCGCTGAAGCGCAGCTCGGCTGCCCGGATCACCGCCGTCATCCCTTATTTCGGCTATGCCCGTCAGGACCGCCGCGCCAAGGCCCGCACGCCGATCACCGCCAAGCTGGTGGCGAACATGCTGACCGAGGCGGGTGTTGACCGGGTGCTGACGCTCGATCTGCATGCCGCGCAGATTCAGGGCTTCTTCGACATCCCGGTGGACAACCTTTACGCCGCGCCGGTCTTTGCACTGGATATCCAGCATCACTTCAAGGGCAAGATGGACAACCTGATGGTGGTCTCGCCCGATGTCGGCGGCGTGGCCCGCGCCCGCGAACTGGCGCAGCGCATCGGCGCGCCGCTGTCGATCGTGGACAAGCGCCGCGAGAAGGCCGGCGAAGTGGCCGAGATGACGGTGATCGGCGATGTGAAGGGCAAGGCCTGCATCATCGTCGACGACATCTGCGACACCGCCGGCACGCTGGTGAAGGCCGCGCAGGTGCTGACCGACAATGGCGCGACCGAGGTTCATGCCTATATCACTCACGGCGTCCTTTCGGGTCCGGCGGTCGAGCGGATCGGCAATTCGGTGATGAAATCGCTGGTCGTCACCGACTCGATCCAGGCCTCGGACGAGGTGAAGGCCGCGCGCAACATCCGCATCGTCCCGACCGCGCCGATGTTTGCCCAAGCCATCCTGAACATCTGGAACGGCACCAGCGTTTCGAGCCTTTTCGAGACCGACACGCTCGGCCCGATCTATGAAGGCCTCTACACCGCCGGCGGCGCCTGATCGTCAGCGGAACTGATCGGGCGATTTCCAGCAGTTTTCCGGCTCGAAATCCCCCGAGACGGTGAAGTCGCGGCAGGTGAAGACCAGGTAATTGTGCCGCCCGACCAGCCACGAGCTCGCGGCGACCAGCACCGCCACCAGCACCAGCCCGCGCGACAGGCGCGGATTGCGCACCTGCGTCGCCTCGGGCATCGTCACGCGCATCATGATATGGATGATCAGCGGCAAGGCCAGCAGCGCGGTCGCGAGCGACAGCAGGATGCTCAGCCCGCGCGTCAGCGGCACGGGGATGGCATCGGCCAGAACCTCGGCCAGCACCCAGAGCAGCGGCAGCAGCAGCACCAGCCGCTCGGGCCAAGACAGGTAGGGCCGCCCGACGGTGTTCCGCCCGACGTAGAGGCCGGCCCCCAGCGCCACCAGCGACACCACCACCATCTGCATCAGGCTGTCATAGAAGACCGTGCCATAGGCGCCGAAGTCGAAGGCCATCGGCCAGACCGCCAGCGCGATCAGGATGGCCGAGATGAAGAACTGGTTGGCCTGCTTCAGATTGTGGCTGGCCTCGGGTGTGGACGTCGGCTGGTCGGTCATGGCTGGTCCCGGCTTGGCGCTGTCATCCCCAGTCAAGCGCAGCCATCTGGCAAGGGTCAAGCCTCCTCGGTCGCGCCTGCGTCCTGCCGCGCGGGCAGGGTGATGACCGCCTCGATCACCTGACCCTTGAACTGCGTCCGCGCCCCCAACTCTTTCATCAGCGCGGCCATGGCGGTGTTGCGCGGCAGATAGTCGAGGATCACCCGCGCCATCCCAAGCCGCCGCGCGGCGAGCATCGCCGCGACGACCAAGAGCCGCCCCAGCCCGTCATGGCGAAAGCGCGGCTCGACCGAGACGGCGATCTCGGCGTCGCCATCCCCCATCGGCACCAGCTCGGCCACGCCGCGCAGCTCGCCGCCGATGAAGGTGCCGAAGACATAGGCGCCCTGCCAGTCGATCCGGTTCACATAGCCGTTGATGGCGGATTCGCTCATCCCGCCGTGAAACCGGGCGCGGCGATCCTCGGGCGAGAGGCGCAGCAGATGCGCGGCCAGCAGCGGCGCATCGGGGCGGTTCAGTCCGCGCAGCCGGAATCGGGCCGGATGCCGCGCCAGCAGACCCATGCCGGTCGGCGGCCCCTCACGATGTTCTGCCCTCAGTCGCAGCGGCAGCATCCGCAGATCCTCATGTCGCGCCGCGCAGCAAAAGACGCGGCCCCCCGAATCTGGGGGCCGCGCCGGAACAATCAATCGTGACGCAGCGAAACGGCAGGCCGCTGCGACACCAGATCGCAGCCTGCCCGGTTTCCGGGCAGGTGCGCGGTCAGGCGTGGATGAAGTGCAGCCGGTCGAAGCCCTGCCGCCACGCCGCCACCTCACCGGCCAGCGCCTCGGGGGTGCGGCTGGCCAGCGCGCGGGCGATCAGATCGGCGAGACGGTCCATGTCGGCCACCGTCATCCCCCAGCGCACCAGTTCCGGCGTGCCAAGGCGCAGCCCGTTCAAATCGCCCGCCACCGGCGCGATGGGCAGGCCGATGCCGCAGCTGAGGAACCCCGCCCGCTCCAGATGCCGCGCCGCCGCCTGGCCGCCACCGAAATCCGCCGCCTCCAACGCGAATTGATGCGAGGCGGTAAAGCCCTGCCGCGTGCGGAAGACCGGCAGGCCGCGTTTCGCCAGACCTTCGGCCAGCGCCAGCGCCGTCGCCGCCATGGCTTGGGCGTAAGCCGCGCCGAAATCGCGCCAGTCCAAGAGCCCCACCGCCAGCGCCGCCGATTTCGCCACGTCGAAATTCGCCGTCAGGCCGGGGAAGGCGATGGCCTCCAGCCGCTCGGCCAGCGCATCGTCATTGGTGACGATCAGCCCGCCGGCCGGCCCGCCAAGGCTTTTATAGGTGCTCATGGTCATCAGATGCGCCCCCTCGGCCAAGGGATCGGCAAAGACCCCGCCGGCGATCATGCCGCACTGATGCGCCGCGTCGAAGAGGACCAGTGCCCCCACCTCATCCGCGATCGCCCGGATCTCGCGCACCGGATGGGGGAAGAGGTTCAGGCTCATGCCGATGGTGATCAGCTTCGGCCGCACCTCATGGGCGAGCCTGCGCAGCGCGTCCAGATCGACGGTATAGCCATCCGCATCGACCGGCGCGGGATGGGTGACAAGGCCATACATCCCGGCACAGCCGCCCTTGTGATGGGTGACATGGCCGCCGACCGATGCCGGCGGTGCGATGATCGCATCGCCCGGCTTGGTGGTGGCGATGAAGGCGTAAAGGTTGGCCAGCGCGCCCGAGGCCACCCGGATCTCGGCATGTTTCGCCCGGAACACCTCGCAGGCCAGATCGGCGGCGATCACCTCGATCTCCTCGATCGCCTGCAACCCCATCTCGTATTTGTCACCCGGATAGCCGAGCGACGGGCGTGACCCGAGACCGCTGGCCAGCAGCGCCTCGGCGCGCGGGTTCATCACATTGGTGGCCGGGTTCAGGTTGAATGCCCGGTCCTCGTGAATGGCGCGGTTCTCCTCGGCCAACGCCTCGATCCGGGCTGTGACGGTGGCGGCATCCTGACCCCGGACCGGGGAGATGCTGTCGATGCGGGTGGCGGCGGCTGCGGGCAGCCAGGGGCGGGTCTGATGGGCGGCCATGGGCGTGTCTCCTTGCTGATGGGCCAAGGATCGGTGGAAAGGGGCTTTTCCACAAATCAGATTTCAGGAATACTAGGGTCAGAAAATCTAAGGCACCCCATGGCCGTCCTGCCCCCGTTCCCGCGCCTGCCCTCGCTGAATGCACTCCGCGCCTTCGAGGCCGCCGCGCGTCTCGGCGGCTTTGCCCCCGCCGCCGAGGAATTGCGCGTCACCCCCGGCGCCATCACCGCCCAGATCAAGGCGCTGGAGGATGAACTGGGCGCGCCCCTGTTCGAACGCCATGCGCGCGGCGTGCGCCTGACCGCGCTGGGGCAACGGGCGCTGCCAGGCTTTGTCGGCGCCTTCGACGCGCTGGGGCTGGCGATGCGCGAGTTGCGCCGCGAGGCCGCACCGCGTCGTGCCCATATCGCCGCGCTGCCGGCGGTGGCGCAGCTGTGGCTGGCGCCGCGCCTGCCGGCGCTGCGTCAGGCGCTGCCCGAGGCCGATATTTCCGTCACCGCGATGGAACTGCCGCCGAACCTCAAGCGCGTCCCCTTCGACCTGTGCCTCTTCTACTGCGAAGCCGCCCCGCCGGGATCGGTGCGGCTGGCGGCGGACGAGATCCTGCCGGTCTGCACGCCGGAACTGGCTAGGTCGCTGAAATCGCCCGAGGATCTGCGGCAGGTCGCCTGCCTGACCGACAGCGCATGGGCCGAGGATTGGGCGATCTGGTCGGCCTCGGTGATGCCGGGAACCGATTTCGCCCCGCGCGGCCCGGTCTTCTCGCTCTATGCGCTGGCCGTGGCCGAGGCGCTGAACGGGGCCGGGGTGCTGATGGCGCATCGGGCGCTTGTCGCGCCGCATCTGGCCTCGGGCGCGCTGGTCGCGCCCTTTGACCGGGCCGTGCGGCTGCCGCGCGATCTCTATGGCTGGATGCTGCAACCCGCCGCGAACCGTGATCTGGCGGCGATCCTGCAGCGGCTGGTGGCGCTGGCCTGACTGCCCGGGTCAGGCGCGCCCGAGCGCCCGCCAGCCGATATCCCGGCGAAAGAATCCCTCGGGCCAGTCGACCGCATCGGCCAGCGCATAGGCGCGGCCATGCGCCTGTTCCAGCGTCTCGCCCCGCCCGGTCGCCGCCAGAACCCGACCGCCATTGGCAAGGATCTTGCCGTCCCGCTCGACCGTTCCGGCGTGAAAGATCATCTCGAAACTGCTTTCGGGAATGTTGTCCAACCGATTGATCTCGCTACCTTTCACATAGTCACCGGGATAGCCGTCGGCGGCCAGGACAACGGTCAGCGCGTGATCCTCGGCCCAGTTGACGGTGATCCCGTTCAGCCGCGTCTCGGCACAGGCATGGATCAGGTCCAGCGCCTGCGCGCCAAGCCGCATCATCAGCACCTGACATTCCGGGTCGCCGAAGCGGACGTTGTATTCGACCAGCCGCGCCCTGCCGTTCTCGATCATCAGCCCGGCAAACAGCACGCCCTGAAACGGCATCCCCTGCCGCGCCATCTCGGCCATGGTCGGGCGGATGATCTGATCCATCACCTGCGCCTCGACCGCAGCCGTCATCACCGGGGCGGGGCTATAGGCACCCATGCCGCCGGTATTCGGGCCGGTATCGCCTTCGCCGACGCGCTTGTGATCCTGCGCCGTGCCGATGGGCAGGCAATCCACGCCGTCGCAAAGGACGAAGAAGCTGGCCTCCTCGCCCCCCATGAACTCCTCGATAACGACTGAGGTATCGCCAAATTCTCCGTTGAAGATCAGATTGATGGCCTCATGTGCCTGCTCGACCGTCTCGGCCACGGTGACGCCCTTGCCGGCTGCCAACCCGTCGGCCTTCACCACGATCGGCGCACCTTGGGCGGTGACGTAATCCCGCGCCGAAGCGCCGTCGGCGAACTGCGCCCAGGCCGCCGTCGGCGCGCCTGCGGCATCGCAGATCTCCTTGGTGAAGCTCTTGCTCGATTCCAGCTGCGCCGCCGCCTGAGAGGGACCGAAGACCAGAAACCCGGCCTCGCGCAGCGCATCCGACACCCCCGCGGCCAAGGGCGCCTCGGGCCCGACGACCACTAGGTCAACCGCATTTTCCTGTGCAAGTTCAAGCACCTCGGCGCGAGAGTTCGGGTTGATCCCGGCACATTCCGCGATCGCGGCAATGCCGGCATTTCCGGGGGCGACGATCAGCCGGTCGCATTTCGGGTTCTGCCGGATCGCCCAGGCCAGCGCATGTTCGCGCCCGCCGCCGCCGAGGATCAGGATGTTCATCTGCCGCCCTTTCGCATCGAGTTGCGGCGTTCTAGTCTGGCCCGCGAAGGGGAACAAGACGCATGGACTTGCTGGAAGACGAACCGGGCAGCAATGCCCATGAATTCACCGTCTCGGAAATCTCGGGCGCGGTCAAACGCTCGATTGAGGATCAGTTCGGCCGCGTCCGGGTGCGGGGCGAGATCGGGCGGGTGTCGCGCCCGTCCTCGGGGCATCTCTATTTCGACCTGAAGGATGACCGCGCGGTGCTGGCCGCGATCACCTGGAAGGGGCAGGCGGCAAAGCTGAGCCATCGCCCCGAGGAGGGGATGGAAGTCATCGCCACGGGCCGGCTGACCACCTTCCCCGGCCAGTCGAAATACCAGATGATCGTCGACCAGATCGAGCCGGCGGGGGCCGGTGCGCTGATGGCGATGCTGGAGAAACGCCGCAAGGCGCTGGCCGCCGAGGGCCTCTTTGACGAGGCCCGCAAGCGCCCGTTGCCCTTCCTGCCGCGCGTCATCGGCGTCGTCACCTCGCCCTCGGGCGCGGTGATCCGCGACATCCTGCACCGGCTGCGCGACCGCTTTCCGACCCGGGTGCTGATCTGGCCGGTGGCGGTGCAGGGCGAGGGCTGCGCGCCGCAGGTCGCCGCCGCCATCCGGGGTTTCAACGCGCTGCCCGAGCCCGGGCCGATCCCGCGCCCGGACCTGCTGATCGTGGCGCGGGGCGGCGGCAGTCTCGAGGATCTCTGGGGTTTCAACGAAGAGATCGTGGTGCGGGCGGCGGCTGACAGCGCCATCCCGCTGATCTCGGCGGTGGGGCACGAGACTGACACCACGCTGATCGATTTCGCCGCCGACCGCCGCGCGCCGACGCCCACGGCGGCGGCTGAAATGGCGGTGCCGGTGCGCGCCGATCTGGCCGCGCGCCTGGCCGAGGCCGGCGCCCGCATGGTCCGCGCCAGCGCCCTGCGCATCGACCGCCCGCGCCAGCGGCTGCGCGACCTGGCGCGCGTGCTGGGTCGTCCGGCCTCGCTGACCGAACCGGCGCGGCAACGCTTCGATCTCTGGTCCGCGCGGCTGGAACCGGCCCTGCGCGGCCTCGTGCGCACGCGCCGCCAGCAACTGCAATCGCGCCCCATGCCCGCCGCCACCCTGCGCGGATTTACGGCGGCCAAGCGCCACGGGCTGGAGCGTCTGGCCACACGCCTTGATGCCGCCAGCAGCCGTCGGCTGGAGCGGCGGCGCGACAGGGTGGAAAGCTTCGGCCACCGGCTCGACGCCTCGCTGGCCCGCGTCACCGCGACCACCCGGCGGGCCATTGCCACACAGAACGAGCGGCTGGCCGATCTGAAGCGCCGTCTGGACGCGGCGCCCAAGCGCGGCATCCAGCAGCGGCGAGAGGCGCTGCTGCGGCTGGACCGGACGCGGCTGACGCTCGGCTATACCGAGACGCTGAAGCGCGGCTTTGCCGTGGTCCATGGCCCGAACGGGCTGATCACTTCGGCCGAGGTCGCAGCGCAGATCCCGCGCTTCGAGATCGAATTCGCCGATGGCCGCACCCCCGCGCGCCCCGACACGCCGCCGAAAGCCGCGAAATCCACAGCGACACCACAGCAGAAATCGCTGTTCTGACCTTCATCTTGGCCCAAATATCCCGCGGGGTCCGGGGGCGCGCAGCCCCCGGCGCTCACAGCGCCCGGCCGCGCCGCGCCAGCCAGATCAGCGCCCCACCGGCCAGTGCGAGGAAGGGGATCATGGCGAGGTTCACCGCCGCCCAGCCCGCCTCGGGCGAGCCGCCCGAGCAGTTCATCAGCCCGCCCGACGACAGCGAGGCCAGGAACACCCCGCCCATGACGAAGAAGTCGTTCACCCCCTGCACCCGGCCGCGCTCGGCCGGGCTATGGGCGGCGGTCAGCATGGCGGTGGCGCCGATATAGCCGAAGTTCCAGCCGATCCCCAGCAGGATCAGCGTGCCGAAGAAATGCGTCAACTGGACGCCCGAGATGCCGACGATCCCGGCAGCGGCGAGGATGGCCAGACCGATGGCGACGATCCGGGGCGCGCCGAAGCGGTTGATCAGCGTGCCGGTGAAGAAGCTCGGCGCATACATCGCCAGCACATGGGCGCTGACGATATCGGCGGCATTCGAGGGCTGGAAGCCGCAACCGACCACGGCCAGCGGCGTCGAGGTCATCACCAGGTTCATCAGCGCATAGGCGACCATGGCGCAGATCATCGCCACGACCACCGTGGGCGTGCGCAGGATCTCGCCCAGGGGCCGGCCCTGCGGCGCATCGGCGGCGGGGGCTGGCGGTCGGGGGATGTCGAGGAAGGAGAAGAGGATCGGACCCAGGAGGTTCAACCCGACCACCGCCGCATAGCTGGCCAGGAACGGCACCGCCGTGATGTCATTGGTCGCGCGAACCAGCGCCGGCCCGATGATCGCGCCCGCCAGTCCGCCGGCCATGACCCAGCTGATCGCGCGGGGGGCGAAGTCCGGCGAGGCGGTATCGGTCGCGGCGAAGCGATAGAAGCCCTGGGCCGACATGTAGACCCCGGTCAGCACCGCACCCGACATGAAGATCCAGAACGAGCCGAGCCACAGCCCCGTCGCCTGGATCATCGCGCCGATGGCGCCCGCGACCACCGCAAGGATGAAGCCCGCGCGCCGCCCGTGCCGCTGCATGAACCCGGCCAGCGGCCGCGCGGTCAGGGCCGAGCCCAGAATGATCATCGAGATCGGCAGGGTGGCGATGCAGGGATTGGGTGCCAGCATCTGCCCGGCCAGCCCGCCGATGATGAAATTCACCGGCAGCTGTGCGCCCAGCACCGCCTGCGCCGCCACCAGCACCGCGACATTGCGACGGGCTCTGTCCATGCGCGCGAAACCTTTTCGACAGTTTATCGCGCCGGACCATGCCCGGTTTCAGAACCGGCGTAAACCGCTGACCTCAGCTTTGCCGCAGGGCCGCGGCAGCGCGCGAACGACCCTCGATGGCGTCCCAGTTGCCGGCGCTGACATCGGCATCGGTGACGATCCAGCTGCCGCCGACGCAGATCACGTTGGGCAGGCTCAGGTAGCTCTGGGCGTTCTGGGGCGAGACGCCGCCGGTGGGGCAGAACTTGGCGCGGGGCAGGGGACCCGACAGCGATTTCAGCGCCGGGGCGCCGCCGACCGACTCGGCGGGGAAGAATTTCAGCATGTCATAGCCCGCATCCAGCGCCCGCATGATCTCGGACGCGGTAGCGCAGCCGGGCAGCAAGGGCAGGCCGATCTCGCTGCAGGCATCGATCAGCCGGTCGGTCAGGCCGGGCGAGACGGCGAAGGTCGCGCCTGCATCCTGCGCGCGTTTGGCATCATCGGGGGTCAGCACGGTGCCGGCACCGACATGGCCGCCTTCGACCTTGCTCATGGCGCGGATGGCGTCCAGCGCGGCCTCGGTCCGCAGCGTGATCTCCAGAACCGGCGTGCCGCCCGTCACCAGCGCCTGCGCCAGATCGGCAGCGCTGGCGGCGTTCTTGATGACGATGACCGGGATCACCGGGGCAAGTTCGCACAGCGCGCGGGATTTCTGCGATTGCTCTTGCGGGGTCATGGCAGCACCTTTCCGGATGGGTTCGGCCCGCAAATTGCGCCCATCGGTGCATCGATGCAAGGGCTGGGGTGCGAAAACTGTGACCGCTAACATGAATGCTGGCAGATGGGTCACAGGGGCGCTACCGGGCCGGTCCGTCGCGGCAATGTCGCTTTGCGCCATCCATCTGACGCAAATGCGCGGCTGACCCCTCGCCGGGCGACATAGGAGAGGGCCAAGACAGACAGGAGACCCGAGCATGGATGACGCAACCGAACGCACAGCAAGGGCCGGCGGCCGCAGAAGCGGGGGCGGCGCCACGCGCCGGGCCGAGCGCACCGCGACCCATATCGAATTCTCGCGCTTCATCACCCGCAACATCCCCAATCTCGAGATCCTGAACGACGAGGCCATCGAGATCATCGAGGCCAATGCCGAAACGGTGCTGCAAGAGATCGGCGTCAATTTCGTCGACAATCCGGGCGCGCTGCGGCTGTGGAAAGAAGCCGGGGCCGATGTCGATGGCGAACGCGTGCGCATCCCGAAGGGTCTGGCGCGCCAGCTCTGCCGGACCGCGCCGTCGCAGTTCACCCAGCACGCCCGCAACCCCGACCGCAATGTCGAGATCGGCGGCAAGAACCTGGTCCTCGCCCCGGTCTATGGCCCGCCCTTCGTGCGCGATCAGGCCGGTGGCCGTCGCTATGCCACCATCGCCGACTTCCGCAACTTCGTGAAGCTGGGCCAGATGTCGAAATGGCTGCACCATTCCGGCGGCACGGTCTGCGAACCGACCGATGTGCCGGTGAACAAACGCCATCTGGACATGCTGCACGCGCATATGACGCTGTCGGACAAGCCCTACATGGGTTCGGTCACCGAAGCCTCGCGGGCGGCGGATTCGGTCGAGATGTCGAAGCTTCTGTTCGGCGATGACTTCGTCGATCAGAACACGGTGATGACGAGCCTCATCAACATCAACTCGCCCCTGACCTTCGACGGCATCATGATGGGCGCGCTGGAGGTCTATGCCAAGGCCAATCAGGCCGCGATCATCAGCCCGTTCATCGTCGGCGGCGCCATGGCCCCGGTCAGCGTCGCGGGCACGCTGACGCAGGTTCTGGCCGAGGTGCTGGCGGGCGTGGCCTATAGCCAGCTGGTGCGCAAGGGCGCGCCGGTGATCTTTGGCGCCTTCGTCACCTCGATCGACATGAACTCGGGCGCGCCCACCTTCGGAACGCCCGAGGCGGCGCAGATCACCCTTGGCGCGGGCCAGCTGGCGCGGCGCCTGGGGCTGCCCTATCGCTCGGCCGGGTCGTTCTGCGGCTCGAAGCTGCCGGATGCGCAGGCGGCCTATGAGACGGCGAACAGCCTCAACATCGGCCTGATGTCGGGGGTGAACTTCATGCTGCACGCCTGCGGCTGGCTCGAGGGCGGGCTGGTCAGCTCCTACGAGAAATTCGTCATGGACGCCGATCAGCTGGGCATTCTGCATCGGCTGGCGGCAGGGGTGGATATTTCTGAGAACGGTCAGGCCATGGGGGCCATCCGCGAGGTCGGCCCGGGCGGTCACTATCTGGGCTCGGCCCATACCCAGGCCAATTTCAAGGAAGCCTTCTGGCGCACCGGGGTTCTGGACTACAAACCCTACGAGACCTGGGAAGAAGAGGGCGCCCGCGACACCGCGACGCTGGCCGCGCTGAAGGTCAAGAAGATGCTGGGCGAGTACCAGGCCCCGGATCTGGACCCGGCCAAGGCCGAGGCGCTGGCGGATTACGTGGCGCGCAAGAAGGCTGCGGTGCCTGACAGCTTCATGTGAGGTCGTGCAGCAGGCCCGGCCCGATGCGCGGGCGCAGCCCGCCGGGCCGGCGGCCGACCGCCCCCTCGGGCGGCCGCCTTGGTGATGCCGCGCGCCGAACAACCGTTCGATGTGATGGCGCCATAAAGGTGCGTTGATCAGCCGGTTCAGCGGCCACCCGGCGGTCGCCCGCCGGCCCTGCCCAGAAGCTTGAACAAACCCGATCTAAAGTGCTTGCATCCGCGCCCGTCCCGGCCTACATGCAGCGCACTTCACAGGCAGAGGCGGGCCAGTGCGGGAGAAATCCGCATGCGGTCCACCGGTTGGGGCAACTGCCCTGAATCCTCTGCCAAGGCGCAAACCGGAAAGGACATGGAATGGCGCTTCCCGAATTCACCATGCGTCAGCTCTTGGAAGCTGGCGTTCACTACGGTCACCAAACCCAGCGGTGGAATCCCCGCATGGGCCAGTATATCTATGGCGACCGCAACGGCATCCACATTCTGGACCTGACCCAGACCGTCCCGATGCTGGACCAGGCGCTGCGCGTCATCCGCGACACCGTTGCCAAGGGCGGCCGCGTGCTGTTCGTCGGCACCAAGCGGCAGGCGCAGAAATCGGTCGCGGAAGCTGCCGAGAAATCGGCGCAGTTCTACATGAACCACCGCTGGCTGGGTGGCACGCTGACCAACTGGAAAACCGTGTCGCAGTCGATCAACCGTCTGAAGGCCATCGACGAGACGATGGAATCGGGCGCCGAGGGCATGACCAAGAAAGAGCGTCTGGGTCTTGAGCGCGAGCAGGCCAAACTGCAGGCCTCGCTTGGTGGGATCCGCGAAATGGGCGGTCTGCCGGACCTGCTGTTCGTCATCGACGTGAACAAGGAAGACCTGGCCATCCTGGAAGCCAAGAAGCTGGGCATCCCGGTCGTCGCGGTGGTCGATACCAACTGCTCGCCCGAAGGCGTGGACTACATCATCCCGGGCAACGATGACGCCGCACGCGCCATCGCGCTCTATACCGACCTGGCCAGCCGCGCTGCCCTGGACGGCATGTCGGTCCAGATGGGCGCCGCCGGCGTCGACCTGGGCGCGCTGACCGAAGCGCCGGTCGAGGATCTGGACGACGAAGAAGCCGCCGTTGCTGCCGAAGCGCAGTCGGCTGCCGACGCCTGATCCGACCGTTGTGCCCCTGCGCCCCCGGGCGCGGGGCCAAGCAACACGACATCTGAATGTCATCAGGCGGGGATATGCCCCGCCTGACGCATTGATCCGAAGGAGATAATGACATGGCTATCACCGCTGCGATGGTGAAAGAGCTGCGCGAGACCACCGGCGCAGGCATGATGGACGCCAAGAAGGCGCTGACCGAAACCGACGGCAACATGGAAGCCGCCATCGACTGGCTGCGCACCAAGGGCCTGGCGAAAGCCGCCAAGAAAGCCGACCGCGTTGCCGCCGAAGGTCTGGTGGGCGTGCAGGTGACCGATGGCCGCGGTGTCGCCATCGAGATCAACTCGGAAACCGACTTCGTCGCCAAGAACGCTGATTTCCAGCAGATCGTGCGCGAGATCAGCGAAGTGGCGCTGGAAACCGCCAATGATGTCGAGGTGCTGCGCGCCACCCATCTGAACGGCAAGCCGGTTTCGGAAGTCCTGACCGACGCCATCGCCCGCATCGGCGAGAACATGACCCTGCGCCGGATGCATGTGCTGGAAGGCGATACCGTCGTCTCCTACGTGCACAACGCCGCCGCCGAAGGCATGGGCAAGATCGGCGTGCTGGTCGCGCTGACCGGTCCGGCCGACAAGGCGCAGGCCATCGGCAAGCAGTTTGCCATGCACATCGCCGCGACCAACCCCGTCTCGCTGTCGGAAGCCACCATGGACCCGGCCGCGCTGGAGCGTGAACTGCAGGTGCAGACCGCCAAGGCGCTGGAAGAGAACGCCGCCTCGGCCAAGCCGAAGCCGGAAGCCGTGATCCAGAACAACATCATTCCCGGCCGGATGAAGAAATTCGTCGCCGAGAACACGCTGCTGGGCCAGGCCTTCGTCATCAATCCCGACCTGACGGTCGAGCAGGCCGCGAAAGAGGCCGGCGTCGAGATCACCGGCTATGCCCGCGTGATGGTCGGCGACGGCATCGAGAAGAAGGAAGAGGATTTCGCTGCCGAGGTCGCCAAGACCCTCAGCGGAAACTGATCCTTCCGATCGCCTGAACAGAGTGACGCCGGTCCGCAAGGGCCGGCGTTTTTCGTTGTGCTCGGGCTGCGTGGCTGTTCGCGGGCGCCCGGGTCCGGTCCGGCCCGCCGTCACCGAAATTGCGATGCAGGCGAGCCTTCCTCCGGTCAGACCGGATACCGCCCAGGCCCGGGGTAATCCGGCCTACGGGCGAGTTCCTGGCACGTCGAAACGCACCACCACTCACGGAACCCCTAAAGTCTGCACCAGAGTTGCACACATTGAAACTGTGGCAAACCTTACCCTGAACCGCCCATTTCCACAGGGCGAATGAAGATCTGGTTACGCTGATGCGCCTTCAGAATCGCCTGCGCCGTGGTATGGGCATCCAGCGCATCGCGGGCCAGACGCAGGTGTTTCTCGATCGTGGTCGGCCCGACGCCCAGAATCTCGGCAATCTCGGACACGGTCTTGCCATAGGCCGCCCATTCCACCACCTCGCGCTGGCGCGGGGTTAACCGCGCCCGGCCCTTGGTCTGGGGCAGGGCGCAGGCGCGCAGGTGGAACACCCCGCTCAGCGCCATGACATCGCGCCCGACCTTCTGCCACAGCGCATCCGCGTCTGCCTGATCGGTGCCGTCGCCGGTCGACAGGACGATGGTGCCTGTCACCCGCGCCGAGAGGCCCAGAAGGCTGATCATCTGCCCGGCAAACACCCCGTGCTGGCGCATCAGCGCGATAAGCCGCTGGTTGTCCGGGGTCAGGTAGGGCTCGGCCTCGGGGCTGTCGACCCAGTTGCAGGGCAGCGATCCCTCGTTCTCGCGCGACCACAGGCCCCAGGGCGACTCGGTCAGGCGCGGGACGGTGCCGTTCAACTCGTCAAGGAAGGCCACCGGGAAGGTCGAGCGCCATTCCAGCTCGTCCGTCAGCCACAGCCGCGCCATGTCGGCGAAGCGGCGGGCGGAATAGAAGGTATGGGCAAAGCCAAGCTCGCGCATGAGCGTGACGAAGTTGTCCCACAGCTCGTCAGCCGAACCGGGTGCGAGTAACTTCTCGATCTCGCGACGCATAGGGGGGTGGGGCCCTGAACCTGAAAAGGAATTACATGCAAGATATGTATGTTATGACCGATTGAATGTCATCAGATTCGCGACGATCGCATGACAATTTGCGACGCGCGCTGTCTTGGCGCGCCGCCGTTCGGACATTCGGTTGATTTCGCTTGGGCCTAGCTTGCCCGGCTCCAGCGCGGCAGGTGCACGATCCAGGCCTCGCGCCGCATCCACAGCGCCGCGAGCGCCCAGAGCGCGAGGATCACCCCGGCATCGACCAGAATGCGGAAGCGGGCGAATTGCTCGGGGATCTGCAGTTGCAGCGCGTCGCCGATGACCGACAGCCAGACGCAGGCGATGAAGGACCAGAGCCCGCCCCGCCCGATCAGCGCCAGCGCCCGCCCGCCCGCCGTATCGGCCAGCCGCCCCAGCGGTGCCGACAGCACCGTCGCGGCCAGCCAGCTTGCGGCGAGGATCGAGACGAAGCGCGCCCCGTCCATCGACCATTTGTCGATCGGCCCAAGTGCCAGCTCCATCATGCCGCGCAGCGGCTTCGCCGGGGTGCCGAAATGCGCCAGCAGGTCGTAGAGCAGGCCGTAAGCCAGGATCACCGCGCTGATCGCGGTCAGCCAATTGGCATAGGGGCGCAACCGGGTCATCATCTCGTGGCGGAACAGGCCGATGGCGGTGCCGGCAAAGAACAACACCTGCCAGCCGAAGGGGTTGAACAGGAAACCGCCATCCGGCCGATGGTTCGGCAGCATCTGGTTCAGCGGCACCGCGACGACCCAGAGCAGCGCCGATCCGAGGGCGAATTGAACCGGCCAGCGGCGCAGCAGCGGCAGTGTCAGCGGCACGGTGGCGATCAGCACGACGTAAAGCGCCAGCACATCCAGCAGGTTCGGCTGCATCCACATGCTGCCCACGGCAGCGGCGAAGGCGGCGGGGGCCTCGACCACCATCCGGGCATATTCGTTCCAGATGGCCGTGTGCTTGAGGCCGACCTCCAGCAGCACGGCCGAGATCAGCGCCATGCTGAGCGCCCCCAGCAGCATGGCCCGCCAGACCTGGAAGGACCGGCGCAGGAAGCGCCATTGCGCCGCGCGCACCCCGTCGCGGTCCGAAACCTGTTTCCAGACCAGCCCGACGAGGAAGCCCGACAGCAGCACGAACAGCTCGGCCGCGTCGAACAGCGCGAAATTCGCCAGCGTCACGTCGCGCAGCATCGATACCGGCATGTGATCCAGCATGATGCAGACCAGCGCATAGCCGCGCAGCATGTCGAGCCAGTCGATCCGTTTCATTCCGCCAGGGCCGCCCATTGTTTCAACAGTACCGAAGAACTGACCAGAGCATCCAGTTCCCTCTCGGTGAGGAATTCCAGTGCCTGTCCGCGGGTTTCCGCCGCTGCGATCTTGGCGGCGGCGGAAATCTCGTCCAGCCGCTCGGCGGCGGGCCGTTCGGGCCGGGCCTCGTGCAGCAGCGCCAGATGTCGCGCCATCAGCGCCGGTTCATTGCCAAGCCGGGCCAGCACGTCGGTGCTGTCCGCCTTGATCCGCGCCGCCTGGAAATTGGCGGCCGACAGGATCACCGGGGTAGACAATTCCTCGGGCGTGCCCAGAAGCCCGCGCATCCGGGCGATGCGGCCAAAGACCGGGCTGGCGGACCAGCGGCTGATGGCGGGCGACAGGATCAGGCCCGCGAGGATCGGCGACAGCCAGATCAGCTGGCCCGGCGACATCCAGGCAAGCACCACCAGCGTCACCAGCCCCAGTGCCACATGCAGCCAGTGCAGGCTCAGCACGACATTCCAGGGCGGCATCGCCCCGGCGCGGACCTGTGCTTCCCAGCCACTGTCGCGGCCACGGAAGATGTCGAAGATCTGCCGGGTCTGGATCAGCATCTGCACCGGCGCGATCAGCGAGGACAGCAGGATCTCGAACAGCGCCGACATGATCAGGCGCAGCGAGCCGCCCGATGCCTTGGCCAGCGGACGCAGGCAGGCGCGGATGATGGCGATGAGTTTCGGCAGCAGCAGGAAGCCCATGGCGCTGATGAACAGCCACAGCATCCGCACCGGGTCGAAGACCGGCCAGTCGGGGAAGAGCTGGTAGGAGTTCGGGAAATACTGCGGCTGCGACAGCAGCACATTGGCCGACAGCGCCAGACCGACGAGGATCATGCCGAGCCAGATCGGCGACATCAGGAAGCCCATGATGCCGATCAGGAAATGCGCCCGGCTGATCATCGACAGCCCGCGCGCGCCGATCACCTTCAGGTGTTGCAGGTTGCCCTGCGCCCAACGCCGCTCGCGCACGGCATTGTCCTGCAGGGTCGGCGGCGAACCCTCGAAGCTTTGCCGCAGGTCATGGTCCAGCCGCACCTTCCAGCCCGCGCGCCGCATCAGCGCCGCCTCGACGAAGTCATGGCTGAGGATATGGCCGCCAAAGGGCGGGCGTCCCGGCAGTTCCGGCAGGCCGCAGCTTTCGGCAAAGGCGCGGGTGCGGATCATCGCGTTATGGCCCCAGAAATTGCCGTCATCGCCCGACCATGCGGCGACGCCCCGGGCGATGGCCGGGCCATAGATGCGGCCGGCGAACTGGGTCAGCCGGGCGAAGATGGTCTGCCCGCCGACCAGCATCGGCATGGTCTGGATCAGCCCCAGACCGGGATCGGCCGCCATCCGCGCCGACATGGTGGCAATGGTCTCGGCACCGACCAGGCTGTCGGCATCCAGCACCACCATCTGGTCATAGCGGCCGCCCCAGTTGCGGACGAAATCGGCGACGTTGCCGGCCTTGCGCCCGCTATTGTCGGCGCGGCGGCGATACCACACCGGCACCGGTGACAGGTCGCGCAGCTTGCTGATCGCCAGCGTCTCGGCCAGGTGCGATTGCGGGCGGCGGCTGTCGGAGAGGACGAAGATCTCGGCCCGCTCGCCCAGCCCCACGCGGTAGAGATCGCGCGCCAAGGCCACCAGAAGCCCCGCCGTATCGGCCGGGTCCTCGTGATAGACCGGCATGACCACGGCGATGCGCGCGGTGTTCGGCCCGGTGGGGGTGGTCAGCGGACGCGAGAAGGCACCGGCCAGCATCGAGGCGAAAGAAAAGCCGATCCATGTGAAGGTGACGGTGAACAGCGTCAGCAGGCAGGCCTGCAGCACGGTGACGTGATCGCCAAAGACCAGCCGCATCTGCAGCCCGCCGACAATGCCGATCAGCGCGCCGCCACCAAAGGCGACGATCCGCGCGGCCCCCACCTGCCAGCCGCCAAGGCGGCGCGGACCGGGGCCGCCCTCGGGCAGGCGGCGCAGGTCCTGCACCGGCATGTCGAGCGGCGCCAGCGGTGGAACCGGGGCCGAAACGGGCGAGGCGGTATGGCGCATCCGCGTCAATCCCGCGTCCAGCGCATGATCCAGGCTTCCGAGAGCGGACCGTCCGGGCCGTTCAGCCGCGCGGTGATGTCGGCCAGTTCGGCGCCATCGGAGAAGAAGTTGAAGGCGAGCCGCAGCCGGTTCTCTTCGGGCAGGCGCAGCCAATAGGGGTTGCGCACGCTGCCCGCCGTGGCGGTCACCTCGGGCACCGGGTCAGCGGTGGTGAACAGGTCCAGCGAGAAATCGACGACATAGGTCCGCGCCTTCGGATCGTTGATGGCGATGCCCGAGCGTGTCGCCAGCACCCGCGCCAGCGGCGCGTTGTCGGGCGGCAGGTCGGCAAAGACCAGGTCATAGGCGAAATCGTGGCGCTGGCCGGGCTGCAGGGGCTGCGCCGGCTGCCAGAAGCTGACGATATTGTCGTTGAACTCGTTCTCGACCGGGATCTCGACCAGGTTGACCGAACCCTCTCCCCAGCGGCCGCGCGGTTCGATCCAGGCCGAGGGGCGCAGGTCATAGCGGGCCTCGGCATCCTGGTATTCGGCAAAGGCACGCGAGCGCTGGACCAGCCCGAAGCCGCGCGGATTGCGGTCCTGGAAGGCCGAGATCTGCAGCCGGCTATGGGCCGAGAGGACGCGCCAGATGCGCTGGTCATCGCCGGTCAGCATCTGCAACCCGTCGCTGTCGTGGACGGCGGGGCGGTAATCATCGATCTGGGCGCGGTCGGCGGGGCCGAACCAGTACATCGAGGTCAGGGGCGCGATGCCGATCTGGGCGATCTCGACGCGCGGGAACAGCGCCGAGCGGGTGCGGAAAACGGTCTCGGCCCCCGGTTCGATGATGAATTCGTAAGCGCCCGAGACCGACTTGCTGTCCAGATGGGCATAGACGCGGACGCTGCGGTCATCCTCGGTCGGGCGGACGATCCAGAAGCTGCGGAAGATCGGGAATTCCTCGCCCTGCTGGCTGCCGGTGCCGATGGCGAGGCCACGCGCGGACAGCCCGTACTGGGTGCCGCGCGCGACGGCGCGGAAATAGCTGGCGCCCTGAAACACCGCCACCTCGTCCATCACGTCGGGACGGTTCAGCGGCGTGCGCAGCCGGAATCCCGACCAGCCCATATCGCCGATCTGGTCGAAATCGACGCCATCGGGGAACAGGTTCGAATCGAACTCGAACATGCGGGCGTCGAAGGGCAGGGGGCGGGCCACGCCATTTTCAACCATGTGGATGGCCACCGGCTCGTGGAAGATCAGTCCCGGCGGCAGAAGGTCCAGCGCGAATTCCGAATGTCCGGCCCAGGGATCGCGGTCCCGGCGGAAGCGGATGGCGCGGTACTGGTCATAGTTCAGATCGGCGAAACTGCCGGTCAGGGTCGAGGCCGGCGCCTCGTAGGCCTTGCCTGCGGCCTCCTCGGCGACGCGGACGACGGCCTCGAATCCGAAGCGCGGGGTTTCGGTCGCAGCCGGCGTCTGCGCCGATGCGGAACGGGTCATGGCCGCGAGGCCGGAAATGGCAGTCGCGGTGGTCAAGAAATCTCGGCGGTTCATCGGCTTCGCCCTGCGTGATCGCATTTTGCGCCGCTTATGCACCCACCATGTTTCAACGCAAGGGCCGAGCGTTCAAATCTGCGCGGCTTTGCGCCGATCCGTGGCCCGGCAGACGCGGTTTTTGGGGTGCTGGACCTTTCCCCCGGCCTCGTGCCAATAAGGTTCCACCCCCCAACAGACGAACGGATGAAGCGTCCCCGCCATGCCCTTTACCATCGCCATCGACGGACCCGCCGCCTCGGGCAAGGGCACCATCGCCCGCGCCCTGTCGCTGACCTTCGGGTTTCACCACCTGGATACCGGCCTTCTCTACCGCGCCACCGGGGCCAAGGGCGGCGATCCGGTGGCGGCGGCGCGGGGCCTGACGCCCGAGGACCTGGCCCGCGGCGATCTGCGCAGCGCCGAGGCCGGCCAAGCCGCCAGCCGTGTCGCGGCGATCCCCGAGGTGCGGGCGGCGTTGGTTGTTTTTCAACGGGAATTCGCCCGGCGCGAGCCCGGCGCGGTGCTGGACGGGCGCGACATCGGCACGGTGATCTGCCCCGAAGCCGAGGTGAAGCTGTTCGTCACCGCCTCGGACCTGGTGCGCGCCGGCCGGCGGGCGGCGGAACTGGGCGCCGATCCGGCCGAAATGCTGATCCAGCTGCGCGAACGCGATGCCCGCGACGCCTCGCGCGAGGCGGCACCGATGCGGCCGGCCGAGGATGCGCTGCTGCTCGATACCAGCGAGATGACCATCGAGGCGGCGGTGGCGAGTGCCGTTGCCGCAGTCCGGGTCGGTCTCGACCGCCGCAACGGGGCAGGGCAGTGACCCGCCATCTTTCAACGCGGCATTGAAAGTCTTCCGGGGCGGCACACGTTGTCGTCCGGACCCCGATCCCCCTATCCTGCCTGCCGGAGTGCGGCCCGTTCCGAGGCTGCGAGGGAGAGAAAAGTGGACAGATTCTTCAAGCTTGCCGAACATGGCACCACGGTCAGGACCGAGCTTATCGCCGGGTTCACCACGTTCCTGACCATGGCCTATATCATCTTCGTCAACCCCGACATCCTGTCCTCGACCGGGATGGACCGGAACGCCGTCTTCGTCGCCACCTGCCTTGCCGCCGCCGTCGGCTCGCTGGTCATGGCGCTGTGGGCCAACTGGCCCATCGGCATGGCGCCGGGCATGGGGCTGAACGCCTTCTTCGCCTTCACCGTCGTCGGCGCCATGGGCTTTACCTGGCAACAGGCGCTTGGCGCGGTGTTCATCTCGGGCCTGATCTTTCTGTTCCTCTCGGCCACGGGCATCCGGCGCTGGCTGATCGCGGGCATCCCGACCTCGATGCGCAGCGCCATCGCTGCCGGTATCGGGTTGTTCCTTGCCATCATCGCGATGAAATCCTCGGGCCTGATCGTGGCCAGCCCCGCCACCTTCGTGACCCTTGGCGACCTGACAGCCACCGGCACGCTGCTGACCATTGCCGGGTTCTTCATCATCGCCGCGCTCGATGCGTTGCAGGTCAAGGGCGCCATCCTGATCGGCATCCTGGTCATCACCGTGGCCTCGATCCTGCTGGGCGTCAGCGAGTTCGGGGGGCTGATGTCGGCGCCGCCCTCGATCGCGCCGACCTTCCTGCAGCTCGACGTGATGGGCGCGCTGAGCTTCGGCATCTTCCATGTCGTGCTGGTCATGGTGCTGGTCGAGGTCTTCGACGCCACCGGCACGCTGATCGGCGTGGCAAAGCGGGCGGGCCTCTTGACCGAGGGGCCGGCGCATCAGAACAAGGGCCTCAGCCGGGCGCTGATGGCCGACTCGACCGCGATCTTGGCCGGTTCGCTCTTGGGCACCTCCTCGACCACCGCCTATGCCGAAAGCGCCTCGGGCGTGGCGGCGGGCGGGCGCACCGGGCTGACCGCGCTGGTGGTGGCCGGGCTGTTCCTGCTGGCGATGTTCTTCGCCCCGCTGGCCGGATCGGTGCCGGTCTATGCCACCGCCCCGGCGCTCCTCTATGTCGCCAGCCTGATGGTGCGCGAGCTGACCGAGATCGACTTCAAGGACGTGACCGAAAGCGCCCCGGCGGTGCTGACCGCGATTGCCATGCCCTTCACCTATTCCATCGCCAACGGTCTGGCCTTCGGCTTCGTCAGCTATGCGGTGCTGAAACTGCTGACCGGGCGGGCGCGTGACGTTCATGCGGCGACCTGGATTGTGGCGGGCCTCTTCGTCATCAAGTTCGCCTTCTTCCCCGAGGGCTGAGCCCAGCCAAGGGGGAAGCAGAGCGGCCGCCCGGACCTCCCCGGCGGCCGCTTTTTGCAATGTCAGCCTTGCCAGCGCGACGGCCCGCGTCGTAAGCGGCCTGCACGAAATCCGTGCAATCCGAGATCAGCCCCCGATGATCCAGCCTGTCAGATGGGCCCTGCGCGCCATTGGCCCTGCCATCCCGCCGGTGAACCCGGTCGAGGCCGCGCGCGCCGGTCTGGGTGCGCTGGTCGGTCTGGCCGTGGCCGGGCTGTTCCTTCTGTCACCGGCCACCGATTTCCAGCTTGGGCTTTATCTCATCGCCCCCTTCGGCGCGACCTCGGTGCTGGTCTTCGCGGTGCCGAGCAGCCCTTTGGCGCAGCCCTGGTCGGCGGTGGTCGGCAATACCGCCTCGGCCCTTGTGGCGGTGGCGGTCTGCGCGCTGGTGGCCGATCCGGCGCTGCGGGTGGCGCTGGCGGTGGGGCTGGCGATCACGGTGATGATCCTGTTGCGCGCGCTGCACCCGCCGGGCGGGGCGGTGGCGATGACGGCGGCGCTGAGCCCCGAGGCGATGGAGCGGCTGGGGTTCTGGTTCGCGCTGTCGCCAGTGGCGGCGGGGACGCTGCTTCTGGTGGTGGTGGCGGCGGTCTATGCCAGCCTGACCGGCCGGCGCTATCCCTTCCGCCAGTTCGACGAGGTGAACCCGCATGGCACCCATGACCACAATCCGGTCGAGCGCCTGGGTCTCAGCGAGGCCGAACTGACCGATATCCTGACCCAATACCGCCAGTCGCTGAACCTCGGCGTCGAGGACCTGGCCCGGCTGATCGCCGCCGCCGAGATGCAGGCGGCCAGCCACCAGACCGGCCCGCTGACCGCCGGAGATATCATGTCGCGCGATCTGGTGACGGTCGGTCCCGAGGCGCGTCTGGGTCAGGTCGCCGATGAGTTCCGTCGCCACGGCTTCACCTCGCTGCCGGTGGTCGGGGCGGACATGACCTTCCTGGGGGTGATCTTCCAGATCCACCTGATCCGCCGCGCCCGTCGCGATGCCTTCGGCCTGCAATCGGGCTTCCGCAGCGCGCTGGCGCGGCTGGTCAGGCGCGACACCCCGGTCGAGGCGCAGGACATCATGGTGGTGAACGGCCCCCATGCCACGCCGGAGATGCCGGTGGCGGCGCTGCTGCCGATGATGGCCGAGGGCAGCATCGATGCGGTGCCGGTGCTGGACGGGCGGCGCATCGTTGGCATCGTTACCCGCACCGACCTGATCGCGGCACTGGCGCGGCAGAGCCTGCGCCAACCCGCAATCTGAGGGTCAGAGCCGCTCGCCCCCCAAGGCCTGCGACAGATCCCCCGCCGCCGAAACCACCGCCGCGCCAAGCGTCTTGATGTGTTCGGCGCCGATCCGATGGGTCGGGCCGCTGACGCTGAGCCCGGCGATCGCCTCGCCGGTCAGATCGAAGACCGGGGCGGCGATGCAGCGCATCCCGCGCGTGCGCTCCTCGTCATCGACCGAGAAGCCGCGATGGCGGATGCGGGCCAGATCGGCATCCAGCGCCTCGGGCGTCACCAGCGTCTTGTCGGTGAAGCGTTTCAGCCCCGGCCCGTCCAAGAGCTCGCGCAGCGCCGCATCGCGGCCAAAGGCCAAGAGCGCCTTGCCAATCCCCGAGGCGTGCAGGGGCGAGCGGGTGCCGGGCGGGAAGAAGGCGCGGATCGTCTCATGCGTTTCGATCTGGCTGAGAAACAGCACGGAATCGCCGTTCAGGATGCCCAGGTTGGCGGTCTCGCCGGTATGTTCCATCAGCGCCCGCAGGATCGGCCGGGCGCGCTCGACAATGCCGGCGCGGCGCATGAAGGCGGTGCCAAGCCGGAAGGTCGCCGGGCCGATATGCCAGCTTTGCGTCGCCGTATCCTGTTCGGTCATGCCGCGCTGCGCCAGCGCGTTCAGCATCCGGTGGACGGTCGAGGGCGCCTGATCGCTGCGCTCGGCCACCTCGCTCAGCGTCAATCCGTTGCTGGCGGCCAGCAGGTCTAGGATGTCCAGCGCGCGATCCAGCGCCTGAATGGTGGCGGGGGATTCGGCGCCACCCTTGGGGCGGCCGCGCTTGCGGGTCGGTTGTGCCATGTTCTTCCGCTCGTAAAGAGAGCTTCAAAATTATGGCGAAAATCGACATTCACAAGCGGAAAAGCGGAAGCCGTTGTTATCGCGCGATGAATCGGCATATTTCCGCCAATCGGAAATATTTTTCAGAAAAATTGCGCCTCTGGGCAGCCCCGCGTTATCCTGCGATCAACCTGAAGGAGGATCGTCATGAGCACCCAGAACCCCGTCTTCATTCCCGGCCCGACCAACATCCCCGAGGTGCTGCGCAAGGCCGTGGACATGCCGACGATCGACCACCGCAGCCCGGTCTTCGGCAAGATCCTGCATCCCGCGCTGGAAGGCGTGAAGAAGGTGCTGAAAACCGAGAAGGGCCAGATCTTCGTCTTCCCCTCGACCGGAACCGGTGGCTGGGAAACCGCGATCAGCAACACGCTGTCGCCCGGCGACAAGGTTCTGGCCACCCGCAACGGCATGTTCAGCCATCGCTGGATCGACATGTGCCAGCGCCACGGCCTCGACATGAACGTCGTCACCCAGGAGTGGGGCGATGGCGTTCCCGCCGACAGGTTCGAAGAGATCCTGACAGCTGACAAGAACCACGAGATCAAGGCGGTTCTGGCGACGCATAACGAGACCGCGACCGGCGTGCGTTCCGACATTGCCGCCGTCCGCCGCGCGCTGGATGCGGCCGGCCACCCGGCGCTGCTTCTGGTCGACGGGGTCAGCTCGATCGCCTGCTATGATTTCCGCATGGACGAATGGGGCGTCGATATTGCCGTCACCGGCAGCCAGAAGGGCTTCATGCTGCCGCCGGGTCTGGCGATCGTCGGCTTCTCGCCGAAGGCCATGGCTGCGGTCGAGACGGCGAAACTGCCGCGCACCTTTTTTGACATCCGCGACATGGCCAAGGGCTATGCCGCCAACGGCTTCCCCTATACCCCGCCGGTCGGCCTCTTGAACGGGCTGAACGTCGCCTGCGAGATGCTGCTGGACGAGGGGCTGGAGAATGTCTTTGCCCGCCATAACCGCATCGCCGAGGGTGTGCGCCAGGCCGTCTTTGCCTGGGGGATGCAGCTTTGTGCCAAGCGGCCCGAGCTATACTCGGACAGCGTCAGCGCCATCCGCGTGCCGGAAGGGTTCGATGCCAACAAGATCGTCAGCCATGCGCTGAACGCCTATGGCGTCGCCTTCGGCACCGGGCTTGGCGATGTCGCCGGCAAGGTCTTCCGCATCGGCCACCTGGGCAGCCTGACCGATGTCATGGCGCTGTCGGGCATCGCCACGGCGGAAATGGTCATGGCCGATCTGGGTCTGCCGGTGAAACTGGGCAGCGGCGTCGCCGCCGCGCAGGAGCATTACCGCCAGAGCCTCGCCAGCGCCCAGAAGGCTGCCGCGTGATGAAGGACGCCAAGATGTATATTCCCAGCTATGACGACATGCTGGCCGCGCATGAGCGGATCAAGCCGCATATCCGCCGCACGCCGGTCCGGGTGTCAGATTACCTGAACGGTCTCAGCGGCGCGCAGCTGTTCTTCAAATGCGAGAATTTCCAGGAGCCGGGGGCCTTCAAGGTCCGCGGTGCCTCGAACGCGGTCTTCGGTCTCGACGAGGCGCAGGCGGCAAAGGGCGTCGCCACCCACAGCTCGGGCAACCATGCCTCCTGTCTCAGCTATGCGGCGATGCTGCGTGGCATCCCTTGCAACGTGGTCATGCCGCGCACCGCGCCGCAGGCCAAGAAGGACACCGTGCGCCGCTATGGTGGCGTCATCACCGAATGCGAGCCCTCGACCTCTGCGCGCGAGGAAGCCTTCGCCAAGGTGCAGGCCGCAACCGGGGGCGATTTCGTCCATCCCTATAACGACCCGCGCGTGATCGCCGGGCAGGGGACCTGCGCCAAGGAGTTGATCGAACAGACCGACGGCCTCGACATGGTGATTGCACCCATCGGCGGCGGCGGCATGATCTCGGGCACCTGCCTGACGCTGTCGACGCTGGCGCCCGAGACGCAGGTGATCGCCGCCGAGCCGGAAACGGCTGACGACGCCTATCGCAGCTTCAAGGCCGGCCACATCATCGCCGATGACGCCCCGAAAAGCATCGCGGATGGGTTGTTGGTGCCGCTGAAGGACCTGACCTGGCATTTCGTGTCGAACAACGTCTCCGAGATCTTCACCGCCTCCGAGACCGAGATCGTCGATGCGATGAAGCTGATCTGGAAGCATCTGCGCGTAGTGGCGGAACCCAGCAGTTCCGTGCCGCTGGCCTGCATCCTGAAAAATCCCGAATTCTTCGCCGGCAAGCGCGTCGGCATCATCATCACCGGCGGCAATGTCGATCTCGACAAGCTGCCCTGGATCTGAGGACGAAACCGATGAACGCACCCGTGAATTTTGAAGGTCTGGAAGTCGGCTATGACGTGCCTGCGCTGCCGGGCATGGACGAGAAGGACATCCAGACGCCCTGTCTGATCCTCGATCTGGACGCGCTGGAACGCAACATCAAGAAGATGGGCGACTATGCCAAGGCGCATGGGATGCGCCACCGCAGCCACGGCAAGATGCACAAGTCGGTCGATGTGCAGAAGCTTCAGGAAAAGCTGGGCGGGGCGGTTGGCGTCTGCTGCCAGAAGGTCTCCGAGGCCGAGGTCTTCGCCCGTGGCGGGATCAAGGACATCCTGGTGTCGAACCAGGTCCGCGATGCGCAGAAGATCGACCGTCTGGCACGCCTGCCGAAATTCGGCTCTAAGATCATCGTCTGCGTCGATGACCTGGCCAATGTCGCCGACCTGTCGGCGGCGGCGCAGAAGCATGGCACCGAACTGGGCGTTTTCGTCGAAATCGATTGCGGCGCCGGTCGCTGCGGGGTGAAGACCGCCGAGGCCGTGGTCGAGATCGCGCAGGCTGTCGAGGCTGCCCCGAACCTGACATTCGTCGGCATCCAGGCCTATCAGGGCGCGATGCAGCACATGGACAGCTATGCCGACCGCAAGGCCAAGCTGGATGCGGCCATCGCGCAGGTGGCCGAGGCCGTTGACGCGCTGAAGGCCGTGGGCATCACCCCGGAACTGGTTTCGGGCGGCGGCACCGGCAGCTACTATTTCGAAAGCGCCTCGGGCGTCTATAACGAGCTTCAGTGCGGCTCCTATGCCTTCATGGATGCCGATTACGGCCGCATCCTCGACGAGAACGGCCAGCGCATCGACCGGGGCGAATGGGAAAACGCGCTGTTCATCCTGACCTCGGTCATGAGCCACGCGAAAGCCGACAAGGCGATCTGCGATGCCGGTCTGAAGGCGCAGTCGGTCGATAGCGGCTTGCCGGTCATCTATGGCCGCGACGATGTGAAATACATCAAGTGCAGCGACGAGCATGGCGTGATCGAGGACGCCAATGGCGTCCTCAAGGTGAACGACAAGCTGCGGCTGGTGCCGGGCCATTGCGATCCGACCTGCAACGTCCATGACTGGTATGTCGGTGTGCGGAACGGCAAGGTCGAAACGCTGTGGCCGGTCTCGGCGCGCGGGAAGGCCTATTGATGTGGGTCGTTCCTGAAAGCGAGATCGCCGGGCTGATGACGCCCGAAGCGGCCTTCGATGCGGTCGAGGCGGTCTTCGCCTCGATGGCGCGGGGCGAGGCCTATAACTTCCCCGTGGTGCGCGAGGCCATCGGCCATGAGGACGCGCTTTACGGCTTCAAGGGCGGCTTCGACCGCGCGGCGCTGAACCTCGGGCTGAAGGCCGGGGGTTACTGGCCGAACAACCAGAAACACGGGCTCATCAACCATCAGTCCACCGTGTTTCTCTTCGATGCCGATACCGGCAAGGTCGCGGCGGCGGTGGGTGGCAACCTGCTGACCGCGCTGCGCACGGCGGCCTCCAGCGCCATCTCGATCAAGCATCTGGCGCCCGCAGGCGCGGAAGTGCTGGGCATGATCGGCGCTGGCCACCAGGCGCAGTTCCAGCTGCGTTCGGCGGCGGCCAGTGGCCGGTTCACCCGCGTCTTGGGCTGGAACCCGCATCCCGAGATGCTGGCGCGCCTTGGCGAGACGGCGGCAGAGCTGGGCCTGCCCTTCGAGGCGGTCGAGCTGGACCGGCTGGGCGCTGAGGCGGACGTGATCATCTCGATCACCTCGGCCTTCTCGCCGCTGCTTCTCGACGCGCATGTGAAGGGTCCGACCCATATCGCCGCCATGGGCACCGACACCAAGGGCAAGCAGGAACTGGACCCGGCGCTGGTCGCGCGGGCGCGGCTGTTCACCGACGAGCTTGCCCAATCGCTGAGCATCGGGGAATTCCAGCATGCCAGCGCGCAGAACCTGATTTCCGACAGCGATGTCACCGCGATCGGCCGGGTCATCACCGGCGATCACGAGGGGCGCGGCGATGCGGAAATCACCATCTTCGACGGCACCGGCGTCGGCCTGCAGGACCTTGCGGTCGCTGCCGCCGTGGTCGAGCTGGCACGGCAACAGGGAAAGGCCCAAAAGGTCGATATCTGATATTATCCGAGTGACATCGGTGGAATGGGAGGTCCGCAATGTCTGACGCTACATACCAGCCCATGGGAGGGGTTCATCCGGTGGATGAACGCCTGCCCACGGGGAAATTGATTACCTTGGGCTTCCAGCATGTGCTGGTGATGTATGCCGGCGCCATCGCCGTGCCGCTGATCGTGGGCCGGGCGCTGCAACTGTCGCCCGAGGAGGTGGCCTTCCTGATCTCGGCCGACCTCTTCGTCTGCGGCGTGGCGACGCTGATCCAGAGCATGGGGATGACCCAGTATTTCGGCATCAAGCTGCCGGTCATGATGGGCGTGACCTTTGCCGCCGTCGGCCCGATGGTCGCCATTGCCGGCCAGAACCCGGGGCAGGAGGGGGCGCGGGCACTGTTCGGTGCCATCATCGCGGCGGGGGCGATTGCCATTCTTCTGGCACCGCTGATCAGCCGGATGCTGCGCTTCTTCCCGCCGGTTGTGACCGGCACGGTGATCCTTGCGATTGGCATCAGCCTCATGCCCATCGGCATCAACTGGATCTTTGGCCTGCAGGTCGGCCCGACCGCGCCCATGGTCGTCGATCCGGCGCAGCAGGCCTGGCTGGAGGGCGCCATCGCCGCCGGCGGCGTGCCCGAGGGGGTGAAGCTTGCCGCCAGCGTGCCGAACCCGCTTTACGCCAATGGCGGCAACATGCTGATCGCGGTGCTGGTGCTGGGCACGATCCTTGCGGTCTCGCGGCTGGCCACCGGCTTCCTGTCGAACATTTCGGTGCTGATCGGCATCGTGGTCGGCGGGATCGCTGCCGCCTCGATGGGGATGATGCATTTCGACAAGGTCGGCGAGGCCAGCTGGTTCGCCATCATCAAGCCCTTCCATTTCGGCATGCCCACCTTTGACCCGATCATGGTGCTGACCATGGTGCTCGTGATGATCGTGGTGATGATCGAGTCGACCGGGATGTTCCTGGCGCTTTCCGAGATGTGCAAGAAGCCCGTCAACCAGAAGACGCTGGCCGCCGGTCTGCGCGCCGATGGGCTGGGAACGATGCTGGGCGGGATCTTCAACACCTTCCCCTATACGTCCTTCTCGCAGAATGTCGGGCTGGTCGGCGTCACCGGCATCCGCTCGCGCTATGTCTGCGTCGCCGGGGGCCTGATCATGATCGTGCTGGGGCTGATCCCGAAGATGGGTGCGCTGGTCGAAAGCCTGCCGACCACGGTTCTGGGCGGCGCCGGTCTGGTGATGTTCGGCATGGTGGCGGCAACCGGGGTGCGCATCCTCAGCCGCGTCGACTTCGCCAGCAACCGCAACAACCTGTTCGTGGTGGCGATCTCGATCGGCATGGCGATGATCCCGCTGGTGGCGCCGAACTTCCAGCAATGGTTGCCCCATGGCATCCACCCGCTGATCCATTCGGGGATCCTGTTGGCAGCAATCAGCGCGGTGTTCCTGAACTGGTTCTACAACGGCGCGCCCTCGGTCAACGAGGACGAGCTGGCGGCGGCCGGAAAGCTGGCCGACCACTGAACCAAGGAGCTTACGACGATGGGGGCGGTCCTTCTGGGCCGCCCTTTTCCGTTGCCTGCGGCTCGGCCAGAAGCTCCTCCATGAAGATGCTGAACAGCTGCGCCCGGCCATCGACGCCGGCCTTGGCATAGATGCTGGCGGATTGCGCCCGGATGGTGCCAACCGCCACACCACGCAGCTTGGCGATGGCGTCATTGTCGAATCCCTTCAGCATCAGCAGCGCCACCTCGCGTTCCGCCGCCGTCAGCTGCCAGCGGTCGAAGAAGCCGCCGATCAGTCCGGCCATGTCGCCCCGTGCCGCGCGGATGCCGCGATCGAGGCTGTCCATCCGGTTCTGCATCTCGCGCAGTTCCAGCATCATCAGCCCAAGGCTGATGAACAGCGCCACGGTCGCCATCAGCTCCAGCGCGATATGCCAGCCCAGCCCGTATTCGCCCAGATCGGCGAAGACATCGATGATGAAGAAGACCGCCGCCAGCGCCAGCACCACGATCAGAACGGCCAGCGTCGCCGCCCGCCGTTCATCGCGCGAGGTCGTTGGCAGGCGCAGCCTCATTCGATGGGCCGGTCCGCCGGGATGCGCTTCTTGCCATCGATCATCGCCCGGACCAGCGGCACGCCCGTGCGCCATGTATCGAAGATGACCCCGGCGATGTGCAGGATGACCGAAAAAAGCAGCCAGTTGAAAAGGATCTCGTGCATGTCCTCGACCCAGGAAACGCCGAAAAAGCGTGGGCTTCCCATCATGATCCCCGTGGCAACGATCAGCAGGACCGTGGCCCAGATGTTCCAGACCATCAACGCCCCCAGCGGGTTATGGGTAAGATGCACCGAGCGGTCGCCGGCGCGCAAGGCGCCGAGATGCCGCAAGGCGCGCGCGGGCGAGGGCGGGAAGGAAATCAGCCGGGCCGGGCGCGGGCCGATCAACCCCCAGCAAAGCCGGGTGAGGACCAGTGCCAGCGCGACATAGCCGAGGGTTTCGTGCAGCTCGCCCTCGGGGTCGGTGACAAAGCCGTTGAGGAGGATCACCAGCGCCAGCGACCAGTGGATCAGCCGCACCAGCGGGTCCCAGACCGGGATGACGCGGGGGCTTGCGCCCCCGCCTGCCGCTGCGGCCGGTGAAACGGAACCGGCCATGGCGATCAGTCCTCGCCCATCTTGGTGACTTTGCCGGTTTCGGCCGAGACATAGACCTCCAGCATCTCGTCGCCCTTCACGGCATAGGCCTCGATCATGCCGTCCTCCATTTCGATCTTGCGGACCTCGTAGCCCATGCCGGTCAGCGCGGTGGTGACGGCCTCCTCGGTCATGCCCAGTTCGGTATCGACGGCGATGGCCTCGCCCTCGGCAAGGGCAAAGAGGGGCGCGGCGGCCAGAATCGCGGCGAGGGTCAGTTTGCGCATCTTGGGGTTCCTTTCCTGTATCGGCGCGGCGTTGTGCCTGGGCCTTGGAGAGAAAGAAGCCGGGTGCCGCACCAGGCACCATTGGCCGGCGGCTTAGTCGGGCGGTCATAAGCTGGCGCTTATGCGGGTTTCGACGCGGCTTTGCCGCGCCGTCGCGGCGGTCAGGGGCGGTTTTGCCGGATGCGAATTTTCGTCCGGTGCGATAGAGTGCAAGCGTCGGACAAGGTGGCTTCTGCAGCCATGGTCCCGCCCGCCTGCCGCTGCCCCTGCATGGAAGGTCTGCTGATGCATCGCCCTGATTTCACGGCAAGGTTGAGTGATCTGGCTTTCGCTATCCGCCGATGCGCAAGCGTCGCCCTGTTGCTGCTTCTCGCCGGCGGGTACTTGGGCGCGTCACGGGCGCAGGAAAGTCCTGCGCTGACGGCGGGCGGGTTGCCAGTGCAGGCCATCGATGACCTCATCGAGGGGCGGGTGCAGACGCATATCGATCTGCCGCAGCGCCATCCGCTGGTCTACGCCATGCGGCACGAGTTTCTCGACGCGCTGACCGCCGAATGCGGACATCCGGACCGCTTCGAGAGCATCGTCCTGACGCGCGAGCTGATGGACAATGTCTTGTTCGCCTATTTCACCTACGGCGACGCTGACCTAGGCGATTTTTCGAAGATGAGCTATGGAGAGGCCTTCCTGGCGCTGACCGGCAATCCGCTGCACAAGCTTTACCCCGCCGAGATGATCCGGCGCGAGATCGCCAGGGACCCGCAGGCCCATGTCCGCGAGGTGCTGTCGGAGCTCGGCGGCTGCGACAGCCCCAGGACCGCAAGCCTGCGCGAGAACCTCGATGCCGTCGCCGTCATGGGACCGCTGGCCTCGCACGAGACGACCTTCCTCCGCACTGTCTCGAACAACAACGAGGGCTGGTACAACTGCTTCTACGCCGACCCTGACCGGCCCGATTCCGAGTTCTTCCAGTCCTATCAACTGGCGACACCGGCCACGGTCGGGCTGTATATTCTCCCCTGGGCTGCGCATCTTGCGCCGGGCGAGTATCTGCCGCGCGCCCATTGCCCGGCGACACCGGACCCCGCGTTCGAGATCATCGAAGCGAAGCTTCTGCCCCCCGAACCCGTGCTTGACCCGGCCGCCTTGCCCGAAGGCGATCTGGCCACGCGGCTCGCGGCGGCGTTCCTCGACCAGTACATCCCCGCCCATGCGACGGGGCCGGATGGTGGCCCGCTGGTTCTGGGTGACGATCTCAGAGCGCGCTATTTCGACGAGATCGTCAGGTTCGAGCGGATCGAGGTGCCGCAGGACGAGATCGACCGTCTTCGGGCGGCGCGGATGGCCGAGGCCAAGACCCGTGGTTTCGACGATCCTGCGGCAGAGGATGTCATCAAGATCGCGACCGACCTGCGCCTAAAGGCGCTGAAAGAGCGGAATGACCGCGGCATCTGGGCCCTGATCGACGAGGTGCGCGACCTCGCAGGCAACCAGAGTGCCAATTACATCATGGCACGCACCGGATACGGTCTCATGAGGGATGTCGAGTAACGGCCATCCACCTCATGTCCCGGGTTTCGGGCAATGCCAGCACGGTTCGTCGGTCAGGCGCGCTCTACGCGATCCCACAGCGCCGCCAGTGCCGCCGCCGGGTCTTCCTCGGCCCAGATCTCGGCGCCAAGGGCGATGAAGTCGCTGACGGGCGACAGATCGGCCAGCAGCGCGGCGGTGATCGCGCCCTCGGCCACGACCGGCACCTCGATCATCTCGGACCACCACTGGAACAGCTCGAGCGGCGCCGGCTCGCCCCGGCCAAGCGCGGTCTCGCCCACCGGGCCGAAGGCGACGTAATCCGCCCCGGCCTCGCCCGCGTTCATCCCCTCGTGCCGGGAATTGCCGCAGAAGGCGCCGATGATCGCGTCTGCTCCCAGTTCCTTCCGCGCCGCGCGCACACCGCGCGCGCCATCGGTCAGGTGCACGCCATCCAGCCCGTGGCGCAGCGCCAGCCGCACATGGTCGTCGATCACCACCGCCACGTCGCGGGCATGGGCGATCTCGCGCGCCAGATCGGCGAGCCGGCCCAGTTCGGCCTCGTCCCCGGCACCACGGATGCGCAGGCAGGCGGGCGGCACCCGGTCCATCACAGCCGACAGAAGCGGCCCCAGCGTCGAGGCCTGCGCACCGGCGGGCGTGACGAGATAGAGTTGCGGTGCATTGGTCTGGTCGGCGGGCATGGCGGGCTCCGTGGTTTTTACCGGCAATAGCGCAGCTTGCCCGTTCCTGCCAGAGTGGCTATTGCGCGGGCCATGGAAACGAACCGTCAGCCCGTCATCATCCTTGTCCGCCCGCAGATGGGCGAAAACATCGGCGCCGCCGCCCGCGCCATGCTGAATTTCGGCCTGACCGAAATGCGGCTGGTCGCGCCCCGCGACGGCTGGCCCAATCCCAAGGCCATCGCCATGGCCTCGGGCGCGGCAGGTCGGGTGCTGGATACGGCGCGGGTCTATCCGACGCTGGCCGAGGCGATGGAGGGGGTGGATTACGCCTTTGCCACCACCGCGCGCGGGCGCGAGCTGACGAAGCCGGTCTTTACTCCCGCGACGGCGATGGAGAAGGCGCGCGCGCATGACGGCCGCAGCGCCATCATCTTCGGGCCGGAACGCGCCGGGCTGGAGAACGATGACGTGGCCCGCGCCAATGCCATCGTGACCGTGCCGGTGAACCCCGATTTCCCCTCGCTGAACCTTGCCCAGGCCGTGTTGGTGATGGGTTACGAATGGGGACGCGAGCATCTGCCGCCCGAGCCCGCGCCGCAAGGGCGCCGTCCGGCGGGCGAAGTGCCGGCCGACCGCATCGAGATCGAGAAGCTGGGCGATCATTACGAGGAAAGGCTGGAAACCGCCGGCTTCTTCTTCCCCGAAACCAAGGCCCCGGCCATGCGCTTGAACCTGCGCAACATGTGGTCGCGGCTGAACCTGACCCGGGGCGATGTGCAGATCCTTCACGGGATGCTGCGCCAATTGACCCGCCGCTAGGCCCGTCCTAGGGTCCGCGCGACTATCCAAGGAGCCACGAGAATGGCCAAACGTCCCATCTTCGAAGAGGTCTCTGACCCCACAGCCGTCACAAGGCCGGTTGCCACCAAGGGCGTGATCGACGCCGCGCCGAAGGGTGCGCGCCGCGCCATCCGGGCCTGGCTGGTGGTGCTGTTCGTCATGGTCGCCGCGATGATCGCGCTTGGTGGTGCGACCCGGCTGACCGGCTCGGGCCTGTCGATCACCGAATGGGCGCCAGTCACCGGCACGCTGCCGCCGATGGACGAGGCCAAGTGGCAGGCGGAATTCGAGGCCTATCAGCAGATCCCGCAATTCACCGAGGTCAATCCCGACATGGATCTGGCCGGGTTCAAGCAGATCTACTGGTGGGAATGGTCGCACCGCTTCCTCGGCCGCGCCGTCGGGCTGGTCTGGGCGCTCGGCTTCCTGGTCTTCCTCGCCACGAAGCGCATCCCGACCGGCTGGACGCCGCGGCTTCTGGGCATCGGCGCGCTTGGCGGGCTGCAGGGCGCGATCGGCTGGTGGATGGTGCATTCGGGATTGCAGGAGGGGATGGTGCGCGTCGCCTCCTATCGGCTCGCCACGCATCTGGGTCTGGCCTTCGCCATCCTCGGGCTGATCGCCTGGTATGCGCTGCTGCTGACGCGCTCCGAGGCTGATCTGATGCGGGCGCGCCGCGCGGGCGAGGGCAAGCTCTTCTCCATGTCCACCGGTCTGATGCATCTGACCTTCCTGCAGATCCTGATCGGCGCACTGGTCGCGGGCATCGATGCGGGGCGGCAATATACCGGCTGGCCCACGATGGGCGGCGAGTGGATTCCGGCGGCGATCTGGGACGGGGCGCTTGGCTGGCGGAATTTCTTCGAGAACCCGGCGCTGGTGCAGTTCATCCACCGCATGACCGGCTATCTGCTGGCGATCTTTGCCGTGGTCGTCTGGCTGCGCGCCCGCCGCTCGCCCCATCCGGTGACGCGCGGGGCCTTCACCGTGATGATCGTCATGGTTGCGGTTCAGGTCGGATTGGGCATCATGAACGTGCTGAATGCCTCGCCGCTGCCCTTGGCGCTGGCGCACCAGATCGGCGCCATCGCCCTCTTCGCGCTGATCATCCGCGCCCGCTTCAACGCCCGCTATCCTTACGAAACCTCTGTCCGGGGAACCATCCGATGAGCGCCTTCGACGACCTTCTCGCCTTCCAGCGCCAGACCGAGGCCCTGTCTTCGGTGGCCGAACGCCTTGGCTGGGACCAGGAAACCGTCATGCCGCGCGGCGCGACCGAGCAGCGGGCCGAGGAAATGGGCGCGATGGAATCGGTGCTGCACGAACGCCGCACCGACCCGCGCATCGGCGAATGGCTGGAGGTCGCGGAACCCCGGACCGAGGCCGAGGCCCGCGCGGTCGAGCTGATCGCCCGCGACTTCACCCGCAAGAACCGCGTGCCTGCCCGGCTGGCATCCGAGATCGCCCGCGTCACCTCGCTGGCGCAGGGCATCTGGGCCGAGGCGCGCGCCAATGACGCGCCCGAGGAGTTCCTGCCGACGCTCGACAACGTTCTGATGCTGAAGCGCGAAGAGGCGGCGGCGCTGGCCGATGGCGGTGATCTTTACGACGCGCTCTTGGATGATTACGAACCCGGCGCGACCGGGGCAGGGGTGGCGGCGCTGTTCGACCAGATGCGCCCGCGACTGGTGTCGCTGCGCGAGGACATTCTGGGCGCCGACAATCCGCCCGCCGCACTGACCGGCCATTTCCCCCATGACACGCAGCTGCGCCTTGCCCGTGCCTGCGCCAGCGCCTTCGGCTATGACTGGTCGCGCGGGCGGATGGACATTGCCGTCCATCCCTTCAGCTCGGGCCGCTGGCAGGACAGTCGCATCACCACCCGCGTGGTCGAGACCGATCCGTTCAACTGCTTCTATTCGACCATCCACGAGGTCGGTCATTCGAGCTACGAGCTGGGCATCGACGAGGATTACGCCTTCACGCCGCTCGGCCGGGGCGTCTCGCTTGGCGTGCATGAAAGCCAGAGCCGCATCTATGAGAACCAGATGGGCCGCTCGCGCGCCTTCTCGGGCTGGCTGTTCGCGCGCATGCATGACGCCTTCGACGGGCTGAACGTGGCCAATGCGGACGAGTTCTATCGCACCGTCAACCGGGTGACGCCGGGCTATATCCGCACCGAATCCGACGAGGTGCAGTATAACCTTCACATCATGCTGCGCTTCGATCTCGAGCGTGACCTGATCGCCGGGCGGCTGGACGTGGCCGATCTGACCGAGGCCTGGAACGCGCGCTTCCTCAAGGATTTCGGCGTGGCGGTGGATCGCCCGGCCAATGGCGTGTTGCAGGATGTTCACTGGTCGGTGGGCCTTTTCGGCTATTTCCCGACCTATGCGCTTGGCAATGTCTATGCCGGCTGCCTGAACGCCGCCATGCGCGCGGCCGTGCCGGAACTGCCCGAGGCGCTGGCCCGTGGCGATGCGGCGCCCGGCGTCGAATGGCTGCGCGAGAACGTGCAGCGCCATGGCGGCCTCTTGCCGCCGCGCCGTCTGATCGAGGAAGCGACCGGCGGCGAGGTCGGGCCCGAGGCGCTGCTGGACTATCTCGAGGAGAAATTCGGGCGGATCTACGCCTTGTAAGCGCCGCCGGATATTTGGACGAGAAAGAAACCCGCGCGGATGCGATCATCCGGGCGGGTTTTGCTTTTCCGCTTGGGTTTCGGGAAACTCTGCTATCGTGGCCGGTGACGAACCGGGGAGGGGTCGATGCGGCGAGGGATTTGGGGTGTGGCAGTCTGCCTGCTGATCCCCGCTGGCATGGGTCTTGCGGATGATGCCGCGACCCTCGCGCAGCAATGCGTCACCTGCCACGGGGCAGAGGGCGAGGCGATCCCGCCCCTGGCCGGACTGCCCGAGGCCGATGTGACGGCGGCGCTCTTGGCCTATCGGGCGGGTGAACGGCCCGATGCGCTGATGCAGGTGGTGGCCAAGCGGCTCAGCGATGATGAGATCGCGGCGCTGGCAGCCTATTTTGAGGGCCTCGGTCCATGAGGGAAAGCATCTCCCTGAGCCGCCGGCAGTTGCTGGCCCTGTCCGGTGCGGCGCTGCTGCCCGCGCCGATGGTCATGGCGCAGGGGCGGCCGCGCGTGGTGGTCATCGGCGGCGGTGCGGGCGGGGCGACAGTGGCGCGCTATCTGGCGAAGGACAGCGGTGGCGCGATCGAGGTGGTGCTGGTCGAGCCGGCGCATCGCTATGACAGCTGCTTTTTCTCCAATATCGCGCTTGGCGGTTTCTGGGAGTTCTCGGCGCTGGGGCATGGCTATGACGGGCTGGCCGGGGTGCAACTGGTGCAGGACTGGGCGACCGGCGTCGACCGCGACGCGCGGCGGGTCGCGCTGGGGGGCGGCGGCAGCGTGAGCTATGACCGGCTGGTCATCGCGCCGGGGATCGATTTCGTCGAGGGTGCGGTGCCGGGCTGGGATGTGGCGAGCCAGCAGGCGATGCCCCATGCCTACAAGGGCGGCAGCCAGATCCGGGTGCTCAAAGCGCAGATCGAGGCCATGCGTGAGGGCGGCACTTTTGCCCTGATCGCCCCGCCCAATCCTTATCGCTGCCCGCCGGGGCCTTACGAGCGCGCGTCGATGGTGGCGCATCTTCTGACGCAATCGAACCCGACCGCAAAGATCCTGATCGTCGATCCCAAGGAGAGCTTTGCCAAGCAGGCGCTGTTCGAGGAGGGCTGGCAGAACCACTATCCCGGCATGATCACCCGCATCGGCCCGGATTTCGGTGCCGACACGGTCGAGGTGCGCCCCGAGACCATGGAGCTCGTCATCGACGGCGAGGTCGAGGCGGTGGATGTCTGCAACGTCATCCCGGCGCAGCAGGCGGGGATGATCGCGGCTCAGGCCGGGCTGACCGACGAGACGGGCTGGGCGCCGGTGCGGCCCGAGGATATGCGTTCGCGGCTGGATGAGGCTGTGACCGTGCTGGGCGATGCGGCGGCACAGGGCGACATGCCGAAATCGGCCTTCGCGGCGAACAGTCAGGCCAAGGTCGTGGCCCATGCGCTGCGCGCCGAACTGACCGGCGGCACCGCCCCCGCACCGCGCTATCTGAACACCTGCTGGTCGCTGATCGCCGCGCATGACGGGGTGCGCGTTGGCGCGACCTATGCCCCTGCCGAGGGCAAGATCACCGCGCTGGACAGCTTTGTCTCGCAGCCGGGCGAAAGCGCCGAGCGGCGGCGGCAGACATGGCTGGAAAGCGTCGACTGGTACCGGGCGATCTCGGCCGACATCTTCGGGTCATCTTCGAGCTAGCCGCGCTTCTGTGGCATCCCTGCCGACAGCCGTCGCAACATGGTTAACGCCATCTGGAAACCGCCCCTTGCCTCGTCTAGGCTGGCGGGAAGATTGACACTTTCGGCCGCCGTCCGCCGCCGATCCCGCAAGGAGAGCGCGCCATGGCGACAGAAGGTCTGGGTCCGATCATGGCGCCTGCGGTGGCGCTGCTGGGCGCCTCGGTGCTGGCGATCCCACTGTTCCGGCGCCTCGGGCTTGGTTCGGTTCTCGGCTATTTCGCCGCCGGCGTGGCGGTCGGACCCTTCGGCCTGAGGCTCTTCAGCGATCCCGAGGCGATGCTGCACGTGGCGGAACTGGGGGTCGTCCTGTTCCTCTTCATCATAGGGCTCGAGCTTCGACCGGCGCGGCTCTGGGCGATGCGGCAGCAGATCTTCGGGGTCGGGCTGTTGCAGGTGCTGGCCTGTATCGCGCTGCTGACCCTGACCGGCCACCTGGCCTTCGGCTATCCGCTGGTCGTGTCCTTCGTCGGTTCGGCCGGCTTCGTGCTGTCCTCGACCGCCGTCATCATGTCGGTGATGCAGGAACAGGGCGAAATCGCCACGCCCGAGGGGCAGAAATCGGTGGCGATCCTGCTGTTCGAGGATCTGCTGATCGTGCCCCTGCTGGCGATCATCGCGATCCTCGCCCCGGTGCAGAGCGAGGAGGGTGGCAATATCTGGGCCAGCATCGGCATCGGCCTGGCCGCCATCGCCTTCCTGCTGGCGGCGGGCCGCTGGCTGATGGACCCGATGTTCGCGCTTCTGGCCCGCGCCCGCTCGCGCGAGGCGATGAGCGCCGGGGCGCTGCTCGTGGTGCTGGGCGCGGCGCTGCTGATGGATCAGGCGGGGCTGTCGACCGCCATGGGCGCCTTCCTCGCCGGGGTGATGCTGTCGGGATCGGATTATCGCCACCAGATCGAGGCCGATATCGAACCCTTCCGGGGCATCCTGATGGGTCTCTTCTTCCTCTCGGTCGGCATGTCGTTGGATCTGGGCATCGTCGCCAGTCAGTGGCTTCTTGCGATCAGCCTTGTCATCGCGGCAATGGCCGTGAAGGCGGTCGGTGTCTATGTCATCGCCCGCATGACCGGCAGCAATTCCCGCGCCGCGATCCGGCGGATGGTGCTGTTCGCGCAGGGCGGCGAGTTCGCCTTTGTCCTCTACGGCGCTGCTGGCGGTGCCGGTATCCTGAGCGAGGAGACCGAGGCACTGTTTTCCGCCGTGGTCATCCTGTCGATGGCGCTGACCCCGGTGCTTCTGGTGGTGATGAACCGGCTGTTGCCCGCCGAGCGCGAGGATTTCGACGGCATCGAGGGGGCCGAGGACCTGCATGGCCGGGCGCTGATGATCGGCTTTGGCCGCTTTGGCCAGATGGCCAGCCAGGGCCTCTTGGCGCGCGGGCTGGACGTGTCGATCATCGACACCGATACCGAGATGATCCGCGCCGCCGAAAGCCTTGGCTTCAAGGTCTATTACGGCGATGGCGCGCGGCTCGACATCCTCCACGCCTCCGGTGCCGAGGAGGCCGAGCTGATCCTGGTCTGCGTCGATGACGCCGATGTCGCCAATCGCATCGTCGAGCTGGTGCAATCGGAATTCCCGCAGGCCAAATTGCTCGTGCGCGCCATCGACCGGCGTCACAGCATCCACCTGCGCGCCGAGGGGGTCGAGTTCGAGATCCGCGAAACGGTGGAATCGGCGCTGGCCATGGCGCGGGAATCGCTCTTGGAACTGGGCGTCGACGAATCCGAGGCGAATGACATCATCGAGGACCTGCGCGCCCGTGACCGCCGGCGCATGGCGATCCAGCTGTCCGAGGGGATGCTGGGCGGGCGCGACCTCTTGCATCGCAACATTGCTGACAGCTTCGCACCCACCGGCACCAACAGCAGCTAGGGCGCGAACCGTTACCGGCCCGCGCCCTGCCGGGGAGAACTCGTCTATTCCGCGGCCCGCGCCATCGGGTTGTTCGGATGCGTGGTCCAGTTGGCATAGTCACCGCGCGGCTGGCCGGTGCGCTTGTCGGTCTCGCCCGGCGCCAGCTCGCGCATGGTGATGCAATTCTCGACCGGGCAGACATCGAGGCAGAGGTTGCAAGCCACGCATTCCTCCTCGATCACCTCGAAGACCCGACCGGGCTTCATGGCGATGGCCTGATGGGACGTATCCTCGCAGGCGGCATAGCAGCGGCCGCACTTGATGCAGGCATCCTGATCGATCACCGCCTTGGTGACATAGTTCAGATTGAGCTGGTTCCAGTCGGTGACATTCGGCACGGCGCGGCCGATCAGGTCCGACAGTTCCATCTCGTGGCTGTCGAGATAATCGCGCAGACCCGAGATCATCTCTTGCACCACCTTGAAACCATAGGTCATGGCGGCGGTGCAGACCTGCACATTGCCGGCCCCCAGCGCCATGAACTCGGCCGCGTCGCGCCAGGTCGTCACCCCGCCGATGCCGCTGATCGGCAGGCCGCGCGTCTCGGCCGAGCGGGCGATCTCGGCCACCATGTTCAGTGCGATGGGCTTCACCGCCGGCCCACAATAGCCGCCATGCGCGCCCTTGCCGTCGATGGTCGGCTCGGGGGCGAACAGGTCCAGATCGACCGAGGTGATCGAGTTGATGGTATTGATCAGGCTGACCGCATCGGCCCCGCCGCGCTTGGCCGCCTCGGCAGGTTTCCTGACATCGGTGATATTGGGCGTCAGCTTCACGATGCAGGGCATCCGCGAATACTGCTTCACCCAACGTGTAACCATCTCGATATATTCCGGCACTTGACCGACCGCCGAACCCATGCCGCGCTCGCTCATGCCGTGGGGGCAGCCGAAATTCAGTTCCACCCCGTCGGCCTCGGTATCCTCGATCTGTTTCAGGATGGTGCGCCAGCTGTCCTCGTCGCAGGGCACCATCAGCGAGATGACCAGCGCCCGGTCGGGATAGTCGCGCTTGACCTGCTTGATCTCGCGCAGGTTCACCTCCAGCGGGCGGTCGGTGATCAACTCGATATTGTTGATGCCCAGCACCCGGCGGTCGGCGCCATAGACCACGCCATAGCGCGGGCCGTTGACGTTGACGACGGGCGGACCCTCGGCCCCGAGCGTCTTCCAGACAACACCGCCCCAGCCGGCCTGAAAGGCGCGGCGGACATTGTATTCCTTGTCCGTCGGCGGGGCCGAGGCCAGCCAGAAGGGGTTCGGGGATTTGATCCCGACGAAGTTCGAGCGCAGGTCAGCCATGGTCTCATTCCCTTCTGAGGTGACGTCAGGGTCACACTCGCTTCTTGGTCAGGTCTGCCGGGGTTTCGGACGCATCCAGCAGATGCAGCAGATGATCCCGTCGCAGCGCAAACTCGGTTGCAAAATCATGTTTCCGGGCGAAGTCCAGCGCCGCCCGGCTGGCCGCGCCGATACCGGCAGGATCGGTCGCACGCGCGGCGATCAGGTCGGCCAAGGCTGCGGTATCGGCCAGAGGAACCGTCCAGCCGGCAGTGGAGTCCGATGCCAGCCGCGACAGCATTGCATTGTCATAGCCCACGACCGGCAACCCGCAGCCGATCGCCTCGAGATAGGTGCAGGAGGGGTCGGATTGCCGATGACAGCTGAGAAACAGGTCGGCATCGCGGCGCGAGATCGGCACCAGCTCGGTCACGAAATCGACCGGGGCATGAAGCCGGACCCTGTCCGCCAGCTGATAAGTCTGGATATCGGCCCGGATCTGATCCTGAAGGCTGCCGGTGCCATAGATGTCGAGGGTGAAATTCACCCCTCGATCGTTCAGAGCCCGCGCAACCGGAACCAGATCCTGCGCGCCCTTCAGCGGTTCAAGACGCCCCGAGTTGATCAGCCGCAGCGGCCCTCCCGCCGTCAGCACCGCCGCCTTGCGGGCAAGCTCGCCCTGGTCCGCGAACATGGTGCCCTGCATCCGGTTGTCCAGATACATCACCGTATTGCCGTTCAGCGCGCGATAGGCGTCATAGGCGGGAAAACCGTTCACCTGAACGCCATCCGCCCGTCGCAGCGCCCGCCGCCGCCGGCGTTCCTGACCAAGCAGCCAGAGCGCGCTTTTCGCCTTTTGAACTGTCGATCTGTCGCGGTCCAGACCGAGGATCTGCAACCGGGTCCCCAGCGTGTATTCGATCACGAAGACGCATCTGGTCCGTTGCCCTGCAGTTCTGTCGGCCAGATCCAGATCAAGATGCAGATCGCCCGAGGCTTCAACGATATCACTGGCGTCAAGGATTTCCTGCGGCACGGCTTGCCCCTCGGCCAGCAGCGTCAGGTCGAAGGGCAGCTGCGCCGGATCATAGTTATCTCCAAAGGGAATGGCTGCGTCGCTTCCGCGCAAGACGCAGCCGACCTCGCCGGGCCAGTTCGCGCAGATATGCCGCATCCCCTCGACGAACTTGCCGTCCAGCCTGACCTCATGCGGCCCGACCCGGCTTGCCGGCGCAGGGGGAAGCATCAGCAGCCTTGGCATGATCCTGTCGCCCTCCGAGCGTCAGCTCTTCTCAACCCTTGTCCTCCATGATCTTCCCGGCGTGCCTTACGGGCCCGAGGCCTCCGCTGCGGTCCGAGTCATCAGCACCGCATGAATATCTTCTGCCGCGTCGCGGCCCTCGGCCACGGCAGTCACTGTAAGATCATCGCCGCCTGCCGCGCAATCGCCGCCGGCCCAGACCCCGGCGAGGCTGGTGCGTCCCGGCCCGGTGACGGCGATTTTGCCGCCGTCGAGCGCGATGCCGTCGGGCGCACCGTCCAGCCGCTGGCCAATGGCGCGGAACAGCTGGTCAGCCTTCAGGCGGAAATGCTCTGTCGTGTTCAGCGAACCGTCCGGCATGTCCTCGGTATAGGCGAACTCGACCTCGCGCACCGCGCCATTGCCATGCACCGCGATGGGCATGGCGTTGCAGAGGATGCGCACGCCGGAGGAGGTGGCGTGATGCTGTTCGTGATCGCTGGCGCCCATGCGTTCCTGCCCGCGACGATAGACGATGGTGACGTTCTCGGCGCCCAGCAGTTTCGATTGTACCGCCGCATCCACCGCCGTCATGCCGCCGCCGATCACCACCACGTCGCGTCCCACGGGCAGGGTTGCCAGATCTTCGGCCTGTCGCAGCTCGCGGATGAAATCCACCGCGTCGCGGACATGTTCGCGGTTCTCGCCGTCAGTGCGCAGCGCGTTCACGCCGCCGAGCCCCATGCCGAGGAAGACCGCGTCGAAGTCCGCCTGCAGCGCGGGCAGGGTGATCTGGTCCCCCAGCCGCTGTTCGTTGCGCAGCTCGATCCCGCCGATGGACAGAAGCCAGTCGACCTCGTCCTGCGCGAAACCGTCCACGGTCTTGTAGCTGGCGATGCCATATTCGTTCAGTCCGCCGGCCTTGGCGCGGGCCTCGAAGATCACCACGTCATGGCCCTTGGCCGCCAGCCGATGCGCCGCCGAGAGGCCCGCCGGACCGGCACCGACCACGGCGACCCGCTTGCCGGTGGGGGCGCCACGGGTGAAGGGGTGGGACTGGTCGATCATGCCATCGGTGGCAAAGCGTTGCAGCGCGCCGATCTCGACCGGCATCCCCTCGGCCTCCATCCGCACGCAGGCGCCTTCGCAGAGGTTTTCGGTCGGGCAGACGCGGGCGCACATGCCGCCAAGGATGTTCTGATGAAAGATCGTCAGCGCCGCCGCATCGGGCGTGCCGGTGGCGATCTGGCGGATGAACAGCGGAATGTCGATCGAGGTGGGGCAGGCCGTCACGCAGGGCGCGTCATGGCAGAAATAGCAGCGATCGGCGGCGACCCGCGCCTCGTGCGGGATCAGCGCCGGGGCGACATCGGCGAAATTATCGGCATAATCCGCCGGGGAGAGGCGGCCCGGCACGACGCCGGGGGTCAGCTTGGCTTGGGTCATTCAGGCATCCCATGGCTGGCTTGATCTTTTCAGGCTGCCACAGGTCAGATTTTTTATCAAATGGTAAAATACAGGGCCGCGCGGTGAAACATCCTTGCGCGTTGGTGCTGCCTAACCCGGCAGCACCAGCACCGCCGCCAGCCCGCCCAGATCCGAGCGTTCCAGCCGAAGCTCGCCCCCGTTCAGCGTCGCCAGATCGGCGACGATGGCAAGCCCGAGCCCGGTCCCCGGCGGGCCGCTTTCGTCCAGTCTTGCGCCGCGGATCAGGGCGCGGGGGGCGTCGGTTTCGGCCATGCCCGGACCGTCATCCTCGATGCGGATGGTGACGCCCGGCACCACCACGACCCGCAGCCGCCCGCGCCCCCATTTCACCGCATTCTCGGCCAGGTTGCCGATCATCTCTTCAAGGTCCTGCCGCTCGCCGGCAAAGCCCGCCTCGGGCGGGCAGATCACCTCCGCCTGCATGGCCTTGTCCTCCATCGGGCGGCGCAGGACCATCAGGATGTCGTCGATCACCGGGCCGACCGGGGTGTGCTGGCCCAGCATCCGGGGCTGGGCCGAGCGTGCGCGGCGCAGGTGCCAGCCGATCAGCCGGTCCATGCGGGTGATCAGCGTCTGGCCGGGATGATCGGCAGGCAAATCGTTTTGCAGCGCCGCCAGCGGGGTTTTCAGCGAATGTGCCAGGTTGCCCAGATGCTGGCGCGAGCGGGCCAGAAGGCTGGCATTCTGATCCAGCGCGGCATTGATCTCGGACACCAGCGGGTCAAGCTCGCTGACGCCGGGGCGGGGCAGGCGGTCCAGTTCGCCGGCGCGGACCCGGCGCAGATCATCGCCCAAGCGCCGCGTGCTGCCGAGCCCCGCAAAGACCTGCACGGATACGGCCACGGCCAACCCGAGGCCCAGGAGCGCCAGCGAGATCGCCAGCGGCCGGCGCACCTCGTTCAGGCTGTCCCAGACTTCGCGCGCGGGGGCGGTGACAATAAGCGTGATCTCGGCCTCGCTGCCCGGCACGGTGAATCGGTCGTTCAGCACCCTCAGCGGCTCGCCCTGCGGCCCGCGCCCGCGCCCGATGCGCGGCGGGCCGGGGCGATTGGCCGCTGGCGATGACAGGCTCGCCTCGAACAGCGAGGGTGACTTGGCGATCACCTTGCCCTCGGCGCTGATCTGCCAGTACCAGCCGGAAAGCGGCAGCGAGAAATTCGGATCGGCCGGCGGGTTGTCCAGCTCGATCCCGTCATCCTCGACCTCGACGCCGGCGATCAGCGTGTCGGCGATGGCGCGCATCTCGGCGTCATAGCGTTCGGTGACAAAGCGGTCCAGCACCGCGCCGATGCCCAGGAAGGCCGCCAGCAGCGCCGCGACGATCCAGACCGCCGCCAGAACCAGCATCCGGGCCCGGATCGAGCGGATCACAGCGCCGACCTGAGCACATAGCCCTCGCCTCGCCGGGTCTCGATCACGCCTTCGCCGACCTTCTTGCGCAGCCGCCCGATGACCACCTCGATCGATTTGAAATCCCGGTCGGCCTCGGCCTCGTAAAGATGGTCCGACAGTTCGGTGCGGCTGACGATGCGGTCCTGATGGTGGATGAGATAGGTCAGGATGCGGGTTTCAAACGCCGTCAGCTTCAGCGGCGAGCCGTCCAGCGTGATGACGCCAAGCTGCCCATCCAGCAGCAGCTTGCCGGCGCGGATCACCGGGCGGGCATGGCCGGCGGCGCGGCGGATCAGGGTCTGGGCGCGCAGCACCACCTCGTCCAGCCGGAAGGGTTTGACCGCGTAGTCATCGGCTCCGGCGCGAAAGCCCGCCACCTTGTCGGTCCAGTCGCCGCGCGCCGTCAGGATCAGCACCGGCATCCCGATCCCCTGGTCGCGCCAGCGGGTCAGCACCTCGATCCCCGGCAGGCCGGGCAGGCCCAGATCCAGCACCGCGACATCATAGGTCTCGGTCGCGCCCAGATATTCACCCTCGGCGCCGTCATGGGCCATGTCGGTGACGAAACCGGCATCCTGCAACGCGCGCGACAATTGCTCGGCCAGGGTCCGGTCGTCCTCGACGATCAGTGCTCTCATTTCTTCAATGCCTCGATCTGTCCCCTTCCTGCCACCTCGAGAAAGCGCCCGTCGCGCGCGTCCAGCCGGATCTTCAGCAGGTTGCGCGCCGGGGTCAGCAGGCGCAACTCCTCGACCAGTTCCACGCCCAGGCCGCGCTCATGCGCATTGGGTTGCGCCAGCCGCGCGGCGATCAGCCGGCCGTGATAGCGTTCGCCCACGAGCCGCATCGCCTCGTGCAGCGGCAGGGGGCTGAAATCCGTTTCGGTCAGCCTCTGGGCAAGGGCTGACGGGGCGGAGACCAGGAACAGGGCAAGAAGGAACGCGCGCATGGGGCCCTTGTGGCAGGTGAAAGCCAAACGAAACCCAAACGGGCGGTTGGCCTTTGGTTCGATCTCGTTGGGGTAGATGTGATTCGTCAACCGGGGGCAAGGTGTCCCCGGCGCTACCAGAAGAAGGTAAACATCATGAGCAGCATGTTCCGCAATTCCGCCGCGATCCTGGCCCTTGTCGCCGGGCTTGGCGGTGCCGCCTTTGCCCAGACCGCAACCCCGCCGGCCACCGAAACCGCGCCCGCCGCGCCCGAGGCGACCAGCCCTGCACCGGCCGCACCGGCTGCACCGGTCGAGATCACCGAAGACAACCTGCCCGACCTGCTGAAATCGCTGAACCTGCAGAATATCGACATCGATCGTGACCGCCGCTCGGTCGAGGTCGAGGGCAATCTGGCCGATGGCACCCAGATCGAGGCGAAGCTGGACCGGCAGGGTGAATTGCGCAAGATCGAGGCCGATGACGACGCGGCGCTGCCCGCCGCCGTGATCGAGGCGCTGATCCCCGAGGCTGTGCGCAATGCCGAGATCTATGGCCAGTTCGCCAGCATCAACGAGATCGGCCTGCCGCCCGCCGATGCGCCGATGAAGGGCGTGATGATCGAGGGTGCGGATGCCAATGGCGAGGAATTGCGCGCGCTTTTCGCCGAGGATGGCACGCTGACCCGCTTTGGTCGCGGCGATGACGATCGCGGGCCGCGCGGTGAGCGCCATGGCGAGCGTCACGGCAAGCGTGGCGACCATGGCCCGCGCGGCCATGACATGCGCGGCGGGCCGGATGGCGGACGCGATGGAGGTCCTGACCGCGCCGGCATGGGTGGCCAGCCGCCCGCACCGCTTGACGAGGCCGCTGTCAACACGGTGCTGACCGAGGCCGGCTATGCCGATCTCGGCGCCATCACCCGCGACGGCCCGCGCACACTGGTCGAGGCGGTGAATGCCGCCGGTGAAAACGTGACGGTGGAACTGAGCCCGCGTGGCGATGTGGTGCGCGAAACCGCGCGCTGATCGCCCCCGGTCAGACCGAACGGACGGCGCCCCTCGGGGCGCCGTTTCGCGTTCAGACGATGTAACGGTCGCGGCGGTGGTTGATGGCGATGACCATGTTCAGCACCAGCGCGCCCAGAAAGCTGTAGCCCACGGCCTGCCAGTCGACGAGGCACAGCGCCAGCGTGAAGAGCACGGCGTCAAAGATCAGCTGCGCCCATCCGGCACGGAAGCCGGTCGCATCCTGCAGATACAGCGCGACGATCCCGACCCCGCCCAGTGACGCCCCGTGGCGAAACAGCGCCAGGAGCCCGGTGCCGGTGATCGCGCCGACCAGCACAGCGCCGAAGACCGGGTTGATCGTCTCGAAGCTGATCCATCCCGGCATCACTGCGCTGAGTAGCGAGGTCAGCGCCACGGCCAGAAAGGTCTTCAGCGTGAAAACCGGCCCGAACCGCTTCCATCCGAGCCAGTAGAACGGGATGTTGATCAGAAAGAAGACCGGCGCGAAGGACCAGCCGGTCGCATAGGAAATCAGGATCGCCAGCCCGGCGGTCTGCCCGGTCACAAGGCCCAGATGGGTCAGGATGGTGACGCCAAGGGCGGCCATCATCGCGCCAAAGCTGATGCCCTGGGCGTCCTCGATCAGGCTGTGTCGGTGGGGTGCGTCGCTCATGCCGACCAGATGCCCAAAGGCCGGGGCAAAGGCAAGATCAGCCCGGTGCGGCGTGGCAATCCGCCGCAAAAACTATGCCCGGATTTCAGTCCTTTGCCGGGACCGGTTGCGATGCCCGCGCATCCCGGCTTTTCGCCACCTGTTTCCGCCGCTAGACATAAGCAAAACGTGAGCAAAACGTGAGGAGACAGGTATGAGCAGCATCGACATCAGCGGCAAGGGCACGGGCTTCCAGGCAAGCAGACGGGCGGTGGCCTTCGGACTTCTGGCCGCGGGGCTGGCCTCCTGCGGGCCGCGGATGCCCGGCGGCAGCACGGGGTCCTCGGGCGGCATGGCACCGCCGCCGCGACCGGTGCCGAATGCCGATTATGACCGCTGGGTCGCCGGCTTCCGGGGCCGCGCGCTGTCGCAGGGCATTTCGGCGGGCACCTTCGATAATGCCTTCGCGCAGGGTGGCGGCTATCTGCCCGACGTGATCGAGAAGGACCAGAACCAGACCGAGTTCACCCGCACGTTGCAGGATTACCTGGCCATTGCCGCCTCGGATGAACGGGTCAGCAAAGGCCGGGCGAACCTCGCCCGCTATGGCTCTGTGCTGAACGCCGTCGAGGCGCGTTACGGGGTCGAACCTGCAGTGGTGGTCGCCGTCTGGGGTCTGGAAAGCATGTATGGCGAGCGGCGCGGCAATATCCCGGTCATCGCCGCCTGCTCGACGCTGGCCTGGCATGGCCGCCGCGCCTCGTTCTTCGAACAGCAGCTGGTTGCGGCGCTGAAGATCCTGCAGAACGGCGATGTCGCCCCCGCCGGCATGACCGGCAGCTGGGCCGGCGCCATGGGGCATACCCAGTTCATCCCGACCTCCTACCTGCTTTACGCCGTCGATTTCACCGGCGATGGCCGGCGCGACATCTGGTCGAACGACCCGACCGACTCGCTGGCTTCGACCGCCGCCTATCTGCAACGCTCGGGCTGGCAGCGGGGCGTGCCCTGGGGCGTCGAGGTGCGGCTGCCCTCGGGCTTCTCGGGCCCGATGGGTCGCGGCTCGACCCGCAGCCCCTCGGCCTGGGCGGCGATGGGCGTGCGCAGCATGAGCGGCGGCACCGTGCCCGATTACGGCCCGGCCTCGATCATCACCCCGCAGGGGCGCGGCGGCCCGGCCTTCATGACCTTCCGCAACTTCACCGCCATCAGCCGCTACAACAACTCGGAAAACTACGTCATCGGCGTCGGCCACCTGTCCGACCGGTTGCGCGGTGGCGGGGCGATCCAGGGCAGCTTCCCGCCCGACAAGTACGGCCTGACCATCGATGACCGCAAGCGGATGCAGCAGCGGCTGACGGCCATGGGCTATGACACCAAGGGCAGCGACGGCGTCGTCGGCCCGGCCACGCGCGAGGCGATCTCGGCCTTCCAGGCGGCGCGCGGCATGGCGGTGACGGGCGAGCCCTCGGTGCAATTGCTGCAAATGCTGGGCTGACGCCGCCGAAGGTGATTTGCCGCATACGGGTGCGCGGGCCTATGCTTTCCCACGGGAAAGGAGGCCCGCCATGCTGTCGCGTCGAACCCTTGCATCGGCCCTGCTGCTGTCGCTTCTCGGCGTCCGCGCCGTCACTGCCCATCACGGCTGGCGCTGGACCAGCGGCGCCGATATCCGCCTGACCGGGCTGATCCGCTCGGCTCGGCTTGGCAATCCCCATGGCATTCTCGAGGTGGATGCCGAGGGCGAGATCTGGCAGGTCGAGATCGGCCAGCCCTGGCGCAATGAACAGGCCGGGCTGACGGATGCCGATTTTGCCCCCGGCCGCGAGGTGGCGATCGAGGGCGAGCCCTCGGCCGATCCCGCGCAGCGTCTGCTGAAAGCCGAGCGGCTGTGGTTCGAGGATGGCGTAAGCCACGATCTTTACCCCGAACGCAGCTAGGGCCGTGGAGGCGCTGGCCGAGATCCTTGCCGGAACCGGTCTGGCTGATTGGATGCGCAATGGCCGCTGGATCTATGCGGCGGTCAGCGGGCTGCATGTGCTTGGCATCGCGCTTTTGATTGGCGCCATCGCCAGCCTCGATCTGCGGCTGATCGGGCTCTGGCCGATGATCCCGGTCGAGCCGCTTGGCCGGGTGCTGGTTCCCGTGGCCATCACCGGGTTGGCGCTGGCGATGGGCGCCGGGGTGCTGTTGTTCCTCGCCGCGCCGGGGGATTACCTGCGGATGCGGCTGTTCCTGCTGAAACTGATGCTGATCGCGCTTGGCGCAGGGCACGCGCTCTGGTTCCATGCCGGCAAGGGGTTTGAGCGCCCGCCTGCGGCGCTGCGACGAGTCGGCCTGACCTCGCTGGTGATCTGGCTTGGCGTGTTGGCCTGCGGGCGGATGCTGGCCTTCGTCGACTGAGGCCGGCTTCTTCTTCACGAAAATATCCCGCCGGGGGTGTGGGGGCCGCGCAGGCCCCCACGCTTGACGCCTATTGCAGCGCCGCGTCAGTGATGGCGTGGGTCCAGGCCCCCTCGGGCGCCTTGGAGATCACCGGGTCCGAACCGCCCGACAGCAGGGTGTCCACGGTCCGCTGGTAATCCGCCTCGTCCAGCGCGCCGTTCGAGCCGGCGGTCAGCTTGGCCACCTCGGTCATCATCCGGGTCTGGTGCTCGATGGTCTGGGCGCCGGTCTCGTCGTTTTCCAGCACGATCTCGGCGGCTTCCTCGGGATTCTCCTCGGCATATTTCCAGCCCTTCATGCTGGCGCGCACGAAGCGGGTCAGCTTGTCCACCATCTCGGGATTGTCGAGGTTTTCCTGCAGCGTATAAAGCCCGTCCTCCAGCGTGGCGACGCCCTGATCCTCGTATTTGAACGTGACCAGGTCGGCCTCGGCAATGCCCGCATCCAGCACCTGGCCGTATTCGTTATAGGTCATGGTCGAGATGCAGGCGGCCTGCTTCTGCAACAGCGGATCGACGTTGAAACCCTGTTTCAGCACTGTCACCCCGTCCGGCCCTCCCTCGGTCGGCAGTTCCAGGTGGTTCATCCACGACAGGAACGGATATTCATTGCCGAAAAACCAGACGCCCAGGGTCTTGCCCTTGAAATCGGTCTTGGGATCGGTGATGCCGCTTTCCTTCAGGCAGGTGAGCATCATGCCCGAGCTTTTGAAAGGCTGGGCGATATTGACCAGCGGCAGGCCCTTCTCGCGCGCGGCCAGCGCGGCCGGCATCCATTCCACCGTCACATCGGCACCGCCCCCGGCCAGCACCTGCGTCGGCGCGATGTCGGGACCGCCCGGCTTGATGGTGACGTTCAGGTCCTCTTCCTCGTAGAACCCCTTGTCCTTGGCGACGTAATAACCCGCGAATTGCGCCTGCGTGACCCATTTCAGCTGCAGGGTCAGGTCATCGGCGGCATAGGCGCCCGTCGCCATCAGGGCGAAGGTGGCGGCACCGAGCATCAGTTTCTTCATGGCTTCCTCTCCTGTTGTTGCCGGTCGACCGGCTTATCTGCGCTGCGACGGGTGCCAGAAGGTCACCCGGCTTTCGATCAGCGACACGATTCCATAGAACAGCGAACCCGCGATTGCGGCCACAAGAATTTCGGCCCAGACCAGCGGCAGGTCCAATTGCCCCACCGCGGTCGAGATGCGAAAGCCCATGCCGCGGGTCGGGCTGCCGAAAAACTCGGCAACGATGGCACCGATCAGCGCCAGCGTGGTGGTGATCTTCAGCCCGTTGAACAGGAAGGGCATGGCGGCGGGCAGGCGCATCTTGAAAAGCGACTGCCAGTAACCCGCGCTCCATGTCGCCATCAGATCGCGCTGCAGCGCATCGGTGGCGGCAAGGCCCGCGACCATGTTCACGAGGATCGGGAAGAAGACCATGACCACGACGACAGCGGCCTTGGACTGCCAGTCGAAGCCGAACCACATGACCAGAATGGGCGCGATGCCGATGATCGGCAGGGCGGCGACGAAATTGCCGATGGGCAGAAGGCCCCGCTGCAGGAAGGGGCTGCGGTCGATGGCGATGGCGGTGACGATGGCGGCCAGCGCCCCCATCACCCAGCCCGACAGCGCGCCCTTCAGGATGGTCTGGACGAAATCGCCCCAGAGCAGCGGGATATTGCCGGCAAAGCTGGCCCAGATCTGGCTGGGCGCCGGCAAGATGACCGAGGGCACGGCATAGGCGCGCACGATCATTTCCCAGAGCACAAGCAGCGTTGCGCCGAAGATCAGCGGCACCAGAATCCGGGTGAGGCGGGTGTTCAGCCGCGCGAGGACGGCGTTGAGGCCCCAGGCCCCCAGCCAGACGGCAAGGATCGGCAGCGCGCTCATCGGGCCAGCCCCATGCGTTTCAGGGTGATCCGCTCGATCAGCCCGATCAGCACGACGAGACCGGCGGCAAGGGCGGCGGCCATGAACAGCGCCGACCAGATCTGCACCGTCTGCCCGTAATAGCTGCCTGACAGAAGCCGCGCGCCCAGACCCGAGGTCGCCCCGGCGGGCAATTCGCCGACAATGGTGCCGACCAGCGCGGCGGCGACCGCGACCTTCAGGCTGGCGAAGAGATATGGCATCGACGAGGGCAGTCGCAGCCGCCAGAAGCTTTGCGACCGCGAGGCATTCCACGATCGCATAAGGTCCAGCTGCATCGCATCGGGCTGCCTCAGCCCCGCGACCATGCCGACCAGCACCGGAAAGAAGCTGAGCCAGGCCGAGATGACCGCCTTGGGCAGAAGCCCGGTGACGCCGATGCTGGCCAGCACCACGATCACCATCGGCGCGATGGCGAGGATCGGCACCGTCTGGCTGGCCACGGCCCAGGGCATGACCGACTGGTCCATGGTCCGGTCATGCACGATGCCGACCGCCAGCAGTATGCCGGCGAGGCTGCCGATGGCAAAGCCCGCCATGGTGGCGCTGAGCGTGACCATGGCGTGATAGACCAGCGAGCGTTTCGAGGTGATGGCCTGGCCGAAGACCCCGTCCCACAGCCCCGCCGCCACCTGATGCGGCGCGGGCAGAACCGGGCGGTCCTGCGACAGCGTGTCGGCGATCAGCTGGCCGGTGGTCAGCTCGGTTCCGGCCCGCGCCGCCTGATCCTCGGCCCACTGCGCATTCATGCCGATGGCGGCGAGATACCAGATCAGGATGATGGCGGCGAGAACGGTCAGGACGGGCAGGGCGCGGGTCATGCGGCACCTGCCACAGGTGAGGCAGAGGGCGAGCGCCGGCCCGTGGGGTGGCGCTGCAACGGCACGCCTGCGCGCTTCATGGTGCCAAGCCCCTCGCGTCCCTGAACGCAGGACCAGCGGCACCACAGCGCCAGCCCGCCGGGACGGGCAGGCGCTCGCCCGGCGGGCTTCGCCTTTGCTCCGGGCGGGGGCGCGTAATCCAGCCGTGGGCACGTATCAGTCATAACTATGCCCCTCGCGCAGCCCCTCACGCACCTCGTGGGACAGCGCGATGAATTCGGGCGTGTCGCGGATCTCCAGCGGGCGCTCGGCCGGCAGGGTGCTTTCGATCACCTTGGTAATACGGCCCGGGCGCGGCGACATGACCACGATCCGGGTCGAGAGATAGACCGCCTCGGGGATGGAATGGGTCACGAAACCGATGGTCTTTTGGGTCTTTCTCCACAGCTCCAGCAGCGCCTCATTCAGCCGGTCACGGACGATCTCGTCCAGCGCGCCGAAGGGTTCGTCCATCAACAGGATGTCGGCGTCAAAGGCCAGCGCGCGCGCAATGCTGGCGCGCTGCTGCATCCCACCCGACAGCTGCCAGGGAAACTTGCCGCCAAAGCCCGCGAGATCGACGAGGTCCAGCACCCGGGCGATCCGCTCGGCCCGGTCCGCCTTGGAAAAGCCCATGATCTCAAGCGGCAGCGAGATATTGCCGGAAATCGTCCGCCATGGATAAAGCCCCGGTGCCTGAAACACATAGCCATAGGCGCGCGCCTTCCGCGCCTCGTCCGCCGGCATCCCGTTCACCGTCAGGCTGCCGCCGGTCGGGGTCTCCAGCGCGGCGATGGTGCGCAGGAAGGTGGTCTTGCCGCAGCCCGAAGGGCCGATGAAGCTGACGAAATCGCCGCGATTGATGGTCAGGTCCACGCCCTTCAGCGCATGGACCGGGCCATCGGCGGTCGGAAAGGTCAGGTCGACGCCCCGGGCGGTGATGACGGGATCGGCTCCGCTGCTCATGTGCTGGCCCTTGTCATGATGGCGGATGGTCCCGGTTGAGGTCGTCCCAAGTCGTGCTCCGATAGGTGATGAGGAAGTAGATGATGCTGATGATGCAGGGGATCAGCCCCAGCATCACCATGACGCCGATGGTCCGCGAGGTCGAGCCGCCGCCGATCCGGAGGGCGGCAGGCAGCATCATCGCGACACTGGCCAGCCCGCCCGAGAGGGTGGCCGAGGCGCGCGGTCCAAGCCCCATGCGGCGTAGAAGGGCGAAAACCCCGATCCAGCAGAGGGCGGCGAGCGGCAGGCCGATGACCGCCATGTAAAGCAGCGCCAGCCCGGCGCCGATGAGAAACGCGACCATGGAATAGCCGATGGTCTGGCTGGGGTCGCCGCTCTGCACATCCAGCGGCGAGAATATCATCACTGCCAGCAGGATGGGAAAGAGCGCCAGCAGGATCACCAGCCAGATCAAAGGCCTGCGGTCGATCCCGTGACGGCTGAGCCAATCCCTCACACCCCCGTTGCCGGGATGCCCGACCGCTGCACCGGCCTCGGCGCCGTCAGGTCCTTCCACGCGCTCAAGGCCCGGTTCACCGTCCCGCGCGGCTCGCGCGCCACGAATTCGCCGTGACCCTCGTGGCTGTCCACCTTGCCCTCGCGCACCGCCACGACCCCGCGCGTCAGCGTATAGCGCGGCAGGCCCTTGACCGTCTGGCCCTCGAAGACGTTGTAATCGATCGCGCTTTGCTGACTGCCCGCCGAGATGGTCTTTTCCGCCTCGGGATCCCAGACCACCAGATCGGCGTCGCTTCCCACCAGAACCGCGCCCTTCTTCGGATACATGTTCAGGATCTTGGCGATATTGGTCGAGGTGACGGCGACGAATTCGTTCGGCGTCAGCCGGCCGGTATTCACCCCATGCGTCCAGAGCATCGGCATCCGGTCCTCGAGGCCCCCGGTCCCGTTCGGAATCTTGGTGAAATCGCCCACCCCGGTGCGCTTCTGGTCGGTCGTGAAGGCGCAGTGATCGGTGGCCACCACCGAGAGCGAACCCGATTGCAGCCCGGCCCAGAGACTGTCCTGATGCAGCTTGTTGCGGAAGGGCGGCGACATGACGCGGCGCGCGGCATGGTCCCAATCGGGGTTGAAATACTCGCTTTCATCCAGCGTCAGGTGCTGGATCAGCGGCTCGCCCCAGACGCGTTTGCCCTGTGCCCGCGCCCGGCGGATCGCCTCGTGGCTGTCCTCGCAAGAGGTATGGACGACATAGAGCGGCACGCCCGCCATGTCGGCCACCATGATCGCGCGGTTGGTCGCCTCGCCCTCGACCTGCGGCGGGCGGCTGTATGCATGGGCCTCGGGGCCGGTATTGCCCTCGGCAAGAAGCCGCGCCGATAGTTCCGCCACGACATCGCCGTTCTCGGCATGAACCAGCGCGATGCCGCCCAGATCGCCCACCCGGCGGAAGCTGGCGAAGAGTTCGTCATCGTTCACCATCAGCGCGCCCTTGTAGGCCATGAAATGCTTGAAGCTGGTGATGCCCCGCTTGACCACCGCCTCCATCTCGTCAAAGACCTGCTGCCCCCACCAGGTGATCGCCATGTGATAGGAAAAATCGCAATGCGCGCGGCCAACCTTGTTGTCCCACATCTGCAAGGCATCAAGCAGCCCCTGACCGGGCGAGGGCAGGGCGAAATCGACCACCATGGTCGTCCCGCCCGCCAGCGCCGCGCGGGTGCCGCTTTCGAAATCATCGGCGGAATAGGTGCCCATGAAGGGCATTTCCAGATGGGTATGCGGATCGATCCCGCCCGGCATGATCAGGCAGCCGGTCGCGTCCAGTTGCTCATCGCCCGAGAGGTTTTCGCCGATGGCCGCGATCCTGCCGCCCTCGACCAGCACATCGGCCTTGTAGGTCAGATCGGCGGTGACGATGGTTCCGTTCTTGATGACAATGGTCATGTGGCCTCCTTTGCGCAGCGGCGCGTCAGGGCGGACAGTTCGTCGAACAGGACCGGGTCCACCTTGGTGAAATTGAAGCAGGTCTTGCCCTGCTGGCGCTTTTTCAGCGCAGGCGACAGCCCGTCCGCCAGTGACGGCAGGTGATAGAGCGGGGGCAGGTGATAGGACACGGCCCGCGCGCCGATCTTGACCATCCCGAACCATGCCGGCTCGCCGGTCTTCGGATCCGTCGCCGGTCCCTTGAGATCGATATGCCCCGGACCGTCGAGCGTGGCCGTCGCCCCCGGTGCTGCGGTCAGCATCAGCGCGCGAAGCTCGTCAAAGACCGGGGACAGGTCGGGCATCAGGGGGTTGCCGCCTTGGGTTTGAGGGTTGGGGCGGTGGTGGTGATGGGTCTGTTACGAATGACTGAAGTCATGACCATCCCTTTCATCTTGGCTCAAATATCCCGGGGGTCCGGGGGCAGCGCCCCCGGTTCACCGCACCACCTCCGCCACCTCGAGCACCGAATGCAGCAGCACATCCGCCCCCGCCGCTGCCCATTCCGGCGAAATTTCCTCGGCCTCGTTGTGGCTCAGCCCGTCCACGCAGGGGCACATGATCATCACCGTGGGCGCGACGCGGTTGATCCAGCAGGCGTCGTGGCCGGCGCCCGAGACGATATTCATATGCGAATAGCCCAGATGCTCGGCGGCGCCCCGCACCACCTTGACCAGATCGGGGTCGAAGGTCACGGGATCGAAATGGCCGACCGGCTCGATCTCGATGCCGAGGCCCAGATCGGCGGCGATCTGCGGCGCCTCGGCCTCCAGCCGGGCGCGCATGGCGGTCAGTTTCTCGAGATCGGGGGAACGGAAATCGATTGTGAAGACGGCCTTGCCGGGGATCACGTTGCGCGAATTCGGCCAGACATTGGCCTGACCGACCGCACCCACGGCATTCGGCTGGTGATCCATGGCGATGCGGTGCACCGCCTCGATGATCCGCGCCATGCCAAGGCCCGCGTTCACCCGCATGTTCATCGGCGTCGAGCCGGTATGCGCATCCTTGCCGGTCAGCGTGACCTGCAGCCACCAGAGGCCCTGGCCATGGGTGACGACTCCGATCTGTTTCTCCTCGGCTTCCAGAATTGGCCCCTGCTCGATGTGATATTCGAACATCGCGTGCATGGGTCGCCCGCCGACATCCTCGGTGCCACGCCAGCCGATGCGGTCCAGTTCCTCACCAAACCGCTTGCCCTCGGCATCCTGCCGGGAGTTGGCGTAATCCTCGTCATGGACCCCGGCATAGACGCCCGAGGCCAGCATCGCGGGCGCAAAGCGCGCGCCTTCCTCATTGGTCCAGTTCACCACCACGATGGGGCGGCGGGTGGTCAGGCCCAGATCGCGGATCGAGCGGATGACCTCGAGCCCCGACAGGACGCCCAGCACGCCGTCATATTTGCCGCCGGTGGGCTGGGTATCCAGGTGGCTGCCGATATAGACCGGATCGAGCGACGGGTCCGCGCCCTCGTGGCGCATGAACATGTTGCCCATGCGGTCGACGCCCATTGTCATGCCGGCATTCTCGCACCAGCGCTGGAACAGGCGGCGGCCCTCGCCATCGGCATCGGTCAGGGTCTGGCGGTTGTTGCCGCCGGCGATGCCCGGGCCGATCTTGGCCATCTCCATCAGGCTGTCCCACAGCCGGTCCGGGTCGACCTTCATATTCGCGGCCGGGGCCGTCTCGCTGGCGTCGCTCATGCGCGCTCCTTCCTGTCGGGCCGCCGGGTCTTGGTGCCGGGTCGGCGGATGGGGTTCAGTCGATGGCTTTCAGCACCTCGGCCAGCTTGCCGATCAGCTCGTCGATCTGTGCCTTCGAGATGATCAGCGGCGGCGACATGGCGATGGTGTCGCCGGTGACGCGGATCAGGATGCCGGCCTCGTAGGCCTTGAGGAAGGCGTCGAAGGCGCGCTTGCCGGGCTGGCCGTCGATGCCCTTCAGCTCGACCGCGCCGATCAGGCCCATGTTGCGGATGTCGATGACATGGGGCAGGTCCCTGAGCCCGTGCAGCGCCTCCTGCCAGTGCTGGTCCAGATCGGCGGCGCGGCTCAAGAGCCCCTCGTCGGCATAGGTGTCCAGCGTGGCGATGCCGGCGGCGCAGGCGACCGGGTTGCCGGAATAGGTATAGCCGTGGAAGAGCTCGATCACATGTTCCGGCCCGGTCATGAAGGCGTCATGGATCGCGCCCGAGGTCAGGACCGCGCCCATCGGGATGACGCCATTGGTCAGGCCCTTGGCGCAGGTGATCATGTCCGGCGTCACGCCGAAATGCTGGGCGGCGAAGGGGCTGCCCAAGCGGCCAAAGCCGGTGATCACCTCGTCGAAGATCAAGAGGATGCCGTGCTTGCGGGTGATCTCGCGCAGGCGCTCGAGATAGCCCTTGGGCGGCATCAGCACGCCGGTCGAGCCGGCCATCGGCTCGACGATCACCGCAGCGATGGTCTCGGCCCCGTGCAGCGCCACGATCCGCTCCAGATCATCGGCCAAGTTCGCGCCGTGCTCGGGCTGGCCCTTGGTAAAGACGTTCTCGGGCAGGTGGGTGTGGGGCAGGTGGTCGACACCCGCCAGAAGGCTGCCGAAGAAGCGACGGTTGTTGACGATGCCGCCGACCGAGATACCGCCAAAGCCGACACCATGATAACCGCGCTCGCGCCCGATCAGTCGCGTGCGCGTGCCATCACCCCGCGCGCGGTGATAGGCCAGCGCGATTTTCAGCGCCGTATCAACCGCTTCGGAACCGGAGTTGCAGTAGAATGCATGGTCGATCCCGTCCGGTGCGATATCGACCAGCCGGTTGGCCAGTTCGAAGGCAAGGGGATGACCCATCTGGAAGGCGGGCGCATAATCAAGTTCGGCCACCTGATTCTGCACGGCTTCGGTGATCTTCGGGCGGCAATGGCCGGCATTGCAGCACCACAGGCCCGCCGTGCCATCAAGGATCTCGCGGCCATCGGCGGCGGTGTAATGCATGTCCTTGGCCGAAACCAACATGCGCGGCGCTGCCTTGAATTGCCGGTTCGAGGTGAAGGGCATCCAGAACGCGCGCAGGTCGTTCGGGGCGGGTTTGCGGTCTAGTGCCATCGGTTCCTCGCAAATATTGACCAAGAGGTCAGGATCAGGCTAGCACGGGGCCATGGGCAGTCAAGCGCCATCCAGACCGATCCGGTTCGCTGTCGTTTATAGGGGGTTTCCGCGTCATGAGCGATGAGTCGCAGGCCCGACCGACCCGGATTCAGCAGAAGAACCGGGCGACGATCCTTGAAGGCGCGCTGACGGTATTTTCCTCACAGGGCTTTCGCGGCGCGACCATCGACCAGATCGCCGAAGAGGCCGGGCTGTCGAAGCCGAACGTGCTCTATTACTTCGCCAGCAAGGAAGAGATTTACCGCAACCTCTTGACCGGGTTGCTGGATATGTGGCTGGACCCGTTGCGCTCGATCAATCCCGAGGGCGATCCGCTCAGTGAAGTGCATCGCTATGTCGCCACCAAGCTGCAGATGTCGCGCGACTATCCACGAGAGAGCCGCCTCTTCGCCAACGAGGTGCTGCAGGGCGCGCCGCTCTTGACCGAGATCCTGGGCGGGCTTTTGCGCGAGATGGTGGATGAACAGGCGGCGGTGTTCCAGGGCTGGATGGATCAGGGCCGGCTGGCCCGGGTGGATCCGCATCACCTGATCTTCTCGATCTGGGCGCTGACCCAGCATTACGCCGATTTCGAGGCGCAGGTCCGTGCCGTGCTGGGGCCGGGCCACGACCCCTATGCCGAGGCCGGGGTGTTCCTTGACCGGCTCTACAGCAACCTGCTGACCGTCCATCCCGACGAACAGGGTTAATGCGACTTCACGATCCCTTGAATTTCCCCGGCAAACGGCGCATGACACCCGTCTGATTAACTTTTCGGGGCGCCCATGTCGGCCGAACCGCATCGCCAGGACAGGCTGACCGCCGCGCTGGTTCTGTCCTGCCTCGGTGTCGTCTATGGCGACATCGGCACCTCACCGCTTTACGCCCTTCGTGAATCGCTTATCCATGCTCACGAGGAGGGCATGGCCGAAACGGCGGTCATCGGCATCGTCTCGCTGCTGGTGTGGACGGTCGTGCTGATCGTGTCGGTGAAATACGTCCTTCTGATCCTGCGCGCCGACAACAATGGCGAGGGCGGCACGCTGTCGCTGGTCGCCAAGGCGCATGGCGCGATCGGCGGCAAGCCGAAATGGTGGCTTTACGGCACCGGCATCGTGGGCGTCTCGCTGTTCTTCGGCGATTCCATGATCACCCCGGCGATCTCGGTCCTGTCGGCAGTCGAGGGGCTGGAACTGGTTATTCCCGGCTTCGACCGCTGGGTGGTGCCGATCACGCTTGGCATCGTCATCACCCTCTTCGCGGTGCAGCGCAGCGGCACGGCGGCGGTGTCGCGGCTGTTCGGGCCGATCATGCTGGTCTGGTTCGCGACGCTGGCGATCCTCGGCCTCAGCCACATCATGGATGACGCGCGCATCATCCAGGCGCTGAACCCGCTGAACGCGCTGAATTTCCTGCTGAAAAACGGCTTTGGCGCGCTGCCGGTCCTGGGCTCGGTCTTTCTTGCCGTCACCGGGGCCGAGGCGCTTTACGCCGATATGGGCCATTTCGGTCGCAAGGCCATCCGCACCGCCTGGACCGCGCTGGTCTGGCCGGCGCTGACCCTGTCCTACCTGGGGCAGGGGGCGATGGTGCTGGCGCGGCCCGAGACCGCCGCCAACCCGTTCTTCCTGATGGCGCCAAGCTGGTTCACCCTGCCGCTGGTGCTGCTGGCGACGGTGGCCACGGTCATCGCCTCGCAGGCGGTGATCTCGGGCGCCTTCTCGGTCGCGGCGCAGGCAGTGCAACTGGGACTGCTGCCACGGCTGACGATCAACCACACCTCGGCCACCCATTCCGGCCAGATCTACCTGCCGCGCGTCAACACCATCCTGATGATCGGGGTGGTGGCGCTGGTCATCGGCTTTGGCTCCTCCGAGCGGCTGGCCAACGCATACGGCCTCGCGGTGACGGGCGACATGGTTATCACCTCGCTTCTGGCCATCGTGGTCTTCCGTTTCGCGTGGAAATGGAGCTGGCCGATGGTGGCCTTGATCATGACGCCGATCCTCGCGGTCGAGTTGGTCTTCCTCTCGGCGCAGGTGCTGAAATTCTTCGATGGCGGCTGGATCCCGCTGGTCTTTGCCGCGCTGACCGTGACCATGATGGTGGTCTGGATCCGCGGCAGCCAGGTGGTGCAGGCCAAGCTGTCGAACGAGGCCATCGCGCTGACCACGCTGGTCGAGCAGATGGAGAAATCGGAAAGCGTGACCCGGGTGCCGGGAACGGCGGTGTTCCTGACCGCCGATCCGATGATCGCGCCGGCGGCGCTGATGCACAATCTCAAGCACAACCGCGTCCTGCACGAACGCAATTACGTGCTGAAGGTCATCCCCGCGACCACGCCCCGGGTCGATCCCGAGTCGCGGGTGCAGATCGAGGAGGTTGGCCCGGGCTTCTGGCGGGTGGCCGTCCGATTTGGCTATATGGAACAGCCAGCTGTGGCCAAGGCCCTGGGCGAGGTGCGGCTGCCCGGGCACAAGTTCGACATCATGAAGACCAGTTATTTCTTGAACCATCGCAATTTGCGTGTGGGCAAGGCGAACCTGATGCCGCTCTGGGCCGCGCGGGTCTATGCCAGCCTCTTCCGCAGTTCCTCCGATCCGACCGAATTCTACCGCCTGCCCTCGAACCGGGTGATCGAGCTGGGCCAGCAGATCAACATCTAACGCTTCAGCAGCCCGGCGCCCTGGTAATAGGCCTCGGCGCCCGGATGCAGCGGGATGCTGATCCCGGCCAATGCGCTCTCGGCGCTGATCGCATGGGCGACGGGATGGCCGAGACGCAACATCCGCTGCGTATAGTCGTTCCACAGGACGCGGGTGATGTCATGGATCAGCGCCTCTGGCTGGTCCTCTGTGGTCAGCCACAGCGCGGCGACCGACAGGGTTTCGACCGGCTCGGCCTGCCCGGCATAGGTGCCGGCGGGGATGGTCTCGCGGCGGAAGAAGGGATGACGCGCGATCAGCCGGTCGGCCAGCGGACCGGCAATGGGCAAGAGCACCACATCGGTCTGGCTGGCCAGCGCGGTCAGGCCCGAGACGGGCCAGCCGCCGACCATGAAGAAGGCATCCAGCTCGCCCGCGCGCAGCTGCCGTGCGGCCTCGTCGGTGGAAAGCTCGCTCAGCTGCAACCGGGCATCGGGAATACCGGCGGCCTGCAGCACCAGTTGCGCGTCGATCCGCGTGCCCGAGCCGGCCTGGCTGATCGAGACGCGCTTGCCCGCAAGGTCGCTGATGCTGCCGATCCCGGAATCGGCGCGGGCAATGAGGTGGATCGCCTCGGGATAAAGCGCGGCGATGGCCCGCAGCTTGTCCGCCCGGTTCCTGCCCTGCCAGCCGGGGCCGCCCGATTGCGCCGCATGGGCGATGTCGGCCTGGACCATCGCCGATTCCAGCTTGCCGTCACGCAGCGCCTGGATGTTCTGGACCGATCCTTCCGAGGACAGCGCCGAAGCCAGCAGCCCCGGAACGCCGCAGGCCCCGCCCTCGTCGCAGCGCACCCCGCCCGGCGGGTTCGAGATCGCCGCCGCGATCACCCCGGCCACCGCGTAGTAGGTGCCCGAGGTCTCGCCGCTGCCGATGCGGAAGAAGCGCAGTTCCGGCTCGCCCGGATCGGCCCCTTGGGCCTGCGCCCGCGCGACCCCTGCGGGCAGAAGCGAGATCAGGCTGAGAAGGATGAGGACGAGTAGTCGCATCGGCTTTACGGCACAGGCGCTAGCTGCTGCGCCTGGGGTCCAGAACCTCGCCCAGGCCCGCGATCAGGCGGATGTTCTCGATCGCCTTGCCGACCAGATCGTCCGTATGGCCTTCGATCCAGTCGAGCACCGCCTGCCGCGTGGCCGAGATGATCGCCGAGGCGAGGATGGGCGCCAGCCGCGGGTCCTGTTCGATCAGGCGGCGGCGCAGCATCTGTTCCATCTGCGAATGCCGTTCGAGCAGCGCGGATTGTTGCAGCGCCGCAAGCTTGGCATCGGTATCGGCCAGCCGGATGATGGCGCTGACCATGTCGCGCTGCGCGGTGAAGCGCGACAGATGCGCCTGCATCAGCGCCGACAGGTCCTCGATCAGCGGCTTGGTGCCCTGCATGAAACTGTCCGAGGCATCGCGCGGATAGTCCTTGGGCGGGCCATAGATGGCCGCTTCCTTGTAGGGGTAATAGTTGAAGAAGGTGCGGGGGCTGACTCCGGCCTCGCGGGCAATTGCCTCGGTGGTCAGATTGATCATCCCATCTCGCAGCGCCAGTTTGATCGCGGCGGCTTGGATCCGGATCGCCGTCTCGCGACGACGCTTGCTGGGTCCAGTCATGTGATGGTGGTCCTGATTGGGATCTTGATCGCGCGAAACTGACCTCAAGCCGGAAAAGGCACAAGCGAATGTTACAGGCTCAGCACGAACTCGATCGGTTTTGCCGTCAGTCAGAGGGGCGGGCGGGTGCGCAGGGCGCTCGGAAATTCTTTTGCAATCATATCGTTACCTGATCCATTTGACAAGGCGGACCTGCGACCATTTGACCGTGTTGCCGGTGCAGTAGGCGGGCAGAACACCGGCTCACTGGGCCGGGTAGTCAGGCGAGGACGGCGTGGCGAAGGTCCGTCGGGCGATAAAACAGAAATGACCGGCCCTGCGAAAGGGCCAGCCCAGTCAGAACAGGATATCACGGCTTGTCAGGGCCGGGAAAGATGTGTCTCAGCCGCCCCAGGTGCGGATCGGGCCGCAATCCATGTGGACGAAGTTCGAGCGCGAGTACCGGCCGACGCCGCCGGCGCGGCAGGCCGCTGCTGCCTGGTACATCTGCCCGACCGAGCGCGATTTCAGCCGCAGGTCGGCGGCCTTGCCGACCATGTGCAGCGAGTTCCGCGCCACGCCGCTGGAGCGCGAGCGGAGCATCGCATTGGTCTTGGGCGAGCGATAGCCCGACAGCATCATGTAGGGTTCGTTGGTCTGCAGCATCCGGTGGCTCGCCGCCGCAATGTCGATGGTGCGCGGGTCGATGCCAACGGCCTCGCCGGTGCGCCAGTCGCGCATGAAAATGTTGATCTCGTTCAGCGCCTCGCGGATGTACTTGCCATCGACCCAGTAGACGGTGTCGAGGCTTTCGCCGGTACGTCCCGAGTACATGCGGATCCGGCGCATGTCGCCGGCCCCGCGCAGAAATCCGAAAGCGTTCGCCATTACCGGCGCAGCCGCAACGGTCGTCGCCGCGAAAACACCCAGAATCCCGCGACGGTTGATAAGGTTCATGGTCATGTCAGATCGCCTGTCCCGCTTCGTTTTTGTCGCTGCTTATGGTGCAGCACATCCGAGGTTATTCCCGAACTTGTTAACAATATGTCAAAGCCGCGTTGACTCAGGAACTGTTTAGTTCCGGATGCGGCGGCTTTTTGCGAGTATGCGCGAAAACTTGCCGATTGGGTTGGTTTTGAGGTAAATTTTAGAGGCTTGTTGCAGCTGGGTGACGGGTGGGTGGCGAAATTGCCGCGGGCCGGTCCCCGCGCTGGACCGGCGGCGTTGTCGGTGAGAAGACACAGGAAACGGCAGGCGAAGAACATGTTGTCAAGATTTAACGCTTTCGTGATCGCTTTCGGTCTGACGCTGTCGGCCCCGATGGCTGTTGTTTCCGGGGCACAGGCCCAGGGCATCGGTCAGACGGTCGGCGCGGCCACGGCCATCGCCCCGCGGCTGGAATTCAGCGCACCCGAGATGGATCTGGCCCGCGCCGTGGCCGCCTGGCCGGGTGTCGCGGCCTTCTATGGCGAGAACGGGCTGCGCCCGGTTTTCGGGGGAATCGAGGGGCAGGCGCGGCGCGATGCGGTCATCGCGGCCGTCGAATCGGCGCATCTCCATGGACTGCCGGCCGCTCGCTATGACCTGCCGGGGCTGCGCCGGGTCGATCCTGACAGCATCGCCGGCGAGGCGTTGTTTGCCCGGGTTGCGGCGCAGTACCTGCGCGACGTGATCAGCGGGGCGATCGATCCGGCCCGCGCCGATGCCCAGATCCACCGCACGATCAACCGGCCGAACGTGGCTGCGCTGCTGGACGAGCTGGTGAAAAGCCCTGATCCGAAGGGATTCATGCTGTCGCAAGGCCCGAAGGACCCGCGCTATCTGGCGCTGCAGGATGCGCTGGCGTCGCGCGCCGGGCTGATGGCCCCGCCGGGCGCACCGCTGGCGCCCCAGGGTCTCTGGCGCATAGGGATGCGCGATCCGGCGATTCCCGATCTGCGCGCCCGGCTGGCCAGCATCGGCTTCAACGCGGCACAGCCACTGGACCCCTCCGAATATGACGCGGCACTCTCGGATGCGGTGCTGCAGTTCCAGGAGGCCGCAGGACTGCCCGCCGATGGCGTGGCCGGCCCCATGACCATCAACCGCCTTAACGGTGGCCCGGACGGCCAGACCCGCGCGATCCTGGTGGCGATGGAGCGGATGCGCTGGATGAACGGGCATGACCTGAACGCCCGGCATGTCTGGGTAAACATCCCCGAATTCACCGCCCGCATCTATGATGGCGGGCAGCAGGTGTTCCAGACCCGCGTGGTGGTGGGCAAGACCGACAGCGACATGCGCACGCCGGAATTCTCGGACCAGATGGAATATGTCGTGGTCAATCCGCGCTGGAACGTCCCGCGCTCGATCACCGTCAAGGAATACCTGCCGCGGCTGCAGAAGAACCGCTATGCTGTGTCACATCTGGATATCGTCGACGGGCGCGGCAATGTCGTCTCGCGCGACAGCATCGATTTCGGCCGCTACACGGCCTCGAGCTTTCCCTACCGGATGCGGCAGAAACCCAGCGAGGACAATGCGCTGGGGCTGGTGAAATTCATCTTCCCGAACCCGTGGAACATCTATCTGCACGACACGCCCAGCAAGCACCTGTTCGGCGAATCGAGCCGCGCCTATTCGCATGGCTGCATCCGCATCGGTGATCCCTTCGACCTGGCCTATGCGCTTCTGTCGCAGCAGACCGACAACCCGCAGCGCATGTTCCAGCGCGCGCTGGACAGCGGCAACGAGCAATGGCTGGCGCTGAAGCCCAATTTGCCGGTGCACCTGGTCTATTTCACCGCCATGGCCGAACCCTCTGGCGAGATCCGCTTCTACCGCGACATTTATGGCCGTGACGCACGGGTCTGGGACGCGCTCGAGAAGGCCGGACTGGAACTGGCCGGTCAAAGCGATTAAGTCCGCCCCGAAAGGGGATTACGCATGGCATTGACGGTTGGAAAGCTGGCAGAGGCGCTGCAGGCGCGGGCCTGGGGCGACCTGACCCTGCCGGTCAGCGGCGCGGCCGAGCCGGGTGCGACGGGCAGCGGTGTCATCGCGCTGGCCATGGCCCCGAAATATGCCGCGAACCTGCGTGCGGGCGACATGGCGATCCTGGCCGAGGGCATGGACCCCGAGGCCTATGACCTCAGCGCCGCGATCTTCGCGCCGCGGCCGCGTCTGGTCATGGCCGGGCTGACCCGCGCCTTCGATCCCGGTCCCGATCTTGCGCCGGGCATCCACCCGACCGCGATCATCCACGAGACGGCCGTGATTGGTGAGGGTGCCGCAATCGGCCCCTTCGTCACCATCGGCCGCGATGTGCGGATCGGGCCGAAGGCCCGCATCGCCGAACATGTCAGCATCGGGCGCGGCACGGTGATCGGGGCCGAGGCGCTGATCCTGCCCGGCGCCCGCATCGCCCATGGCGTGATCGCCGGTGCCCGGCTGATCGTGCAGCCCGGCGCCATCATCGGCAGCGACGGCTTTTCCTTCGTCACCCCCGAGGAATCGGGCATCGAGGAGATGCGCCGCAACCTGGGCCAGATCGACGAGGCGAAACAGCAGCACTGGACCCGCATCCATTCGCTCGGTGGCGTCGAGATCGGCAATGATGTCGAGGTTGGCGCCAATTCGACCATCGACCGGGGCACCATCCGCGCCACGCGTATCGGCTCGGGCACCAAGCTGGATAATCTGGTCCATGTCGGGCATAACGTGGTGGTGGGCGAGGATTGCCTGCTCTGTGGCCAAGTCGGCATTGCCGGCAGTTCGCAACTGGGGGATCGGGTGGTTCTGGGGGGCCAATGCGGCGTTTCGGACAATATCCAGATCGGCAGCGATGTGATCGCCGGCGGTTCGACCAAGATCTTCAGCCGCGTGCCGGCGGGCCGCGTGATCCTGGGCAACCCGGCGGTCAAGATGGAGACCCAGCTGGAGATCCAGAAGGCCATGCGCCGCCTGCCACGCCTCGCGGAAAAGCTGGGCCAGCTTCAGGAAACCGTTACAAGACTGTTGGACAAGGGCTGAGACAGCCGATCGGAGAGCGCCATGACGAACGACACCCGCAGCCGCATCAGGTCCATCATCGCCGAACAGGCCATGCTGGAGCCCGATCAGGTCACAGACGCATCCACCCCGGGTGAACTGGGCATCGACAGCCTCGGGCTGGTCGAGACCATCTTCGCCATCGAGGAAGAATTCGACATCACCGTTCCCTTCAATGCGAACGAGCCCGAGAAATCGGATTTCGACATCACCAACATGGGCACCATCATCGCCGCCGTTGATCGTCTGATCTCGGAAAAGGCCGCATGAGTCCCAAGAAGGCCAAGGACGGCAAGGTGGGCACATTCGAACCGACCACCCGCGAGGGATTGCGACGGGTGGTCATCACCGGCGCGGGCACGATCAATGCGCTGGGGCATGACGTGGCCTCGACGCTGGCCGCCTTCCGCGAGGGACGCTCGGGCATCAGCCAGCTGGATTTCCGCGACGTGGACCGGCTGTCGATCCAGATCGGCGCGCAGGTGCATGACTGGAAGCCCGAGGATTACTTCAACCGCCAGCAGATCCTGCTTTACGACAAGTTCACCCAGTTCACGCTGCTGGCCGCCAAGCAGGCGGTGGCGCAGGCGGGGTTGAACTTCGCCGGCAAGCTGGGGCTGAATTCGGGCGTGGTGCTGGGCACCGCCGCCGGCGGCATGAACACCTGGGACGAGAATTACCGCACCGTCTATGAAGAGGGGAAGAACCGCGTTCATCCCTTCGTGGTGCCGAAGCTGATGAACAATGCCGCAGCCTCTCATGTCAGCATGGAATACGGGCTGCGCGGCCCGGCCTTTACCGTCGCCACCGCCTGCGCCAGTTCGAACCATGCCATGGGTCTGGCCTTCCAGATGGTGCGCTCGGGCGCGGCCAGGGTGATGCTGACCGGCGGGTCCGAGGCGATGCTGTGCTTTGGCGGGGTGAAGGCCTGGGAGGGTCTGCGCGTCATGTCCAAGGATGCCTGCCGCCCGTTCAGCGCCAACAGGAACGGCATGGTGCAGGGCGAGGGGGCCGGGGTCTTCGTCTTCGAGGATTACGAGAATGCCCGCGCGCGCGGGGCCGAGATCCTGGCCGAGGTGGTGGGTTTCGCCATGTCCTCGGATGCGCAGGATATCGTCATGCCCTCGGCGCAGGGGGCCGAGCGGGCGATCCGGGGCGCGATGCAGGATGCCGGGCTGAACCCCGAGGATATCGGCTATATCAACGCCCATGGCACCGGCACTGCGGCCAATGACAAGACCGAATGCGCTGCCGTCGCCCATGCCTTCGGCCATCACGCCGACCGGCTGATGATCTCGTCCACCAAGTCGATGCATGGCCACCTGATCGGCGGCACCGGTGCGGTCGAGATGCTGGCCTGCATCATGGCGCTGCGCGACGGGGTGATCGCACCGACCATCGGTTACGAGGAACCGGATCCGGAATGCGCGCTGGACGTGGTGCCGAACGTGGCCCGCGAGGCGCGGGTGGATGCGGTGCTGTCCAACGCCTTCGCCTTCGGCGGGCTGAACGCGGTGATTGCGCTGAGACGGGTCTAGCAGCGGTGATGACGCTGCCGCGCCCTCAGAACGCCTTCTTCAACTCGCGCGCGGCATAGTCGGCGAACATGCGGACCTTCGGGTCCTGCAACCGGCGATGCGGGGTCAGGCAGCCGAACTGCGCGGGCAGGGGGCGCGCGTCGGGCAGGATCTCGACCAGCCGGCCCTTGGCGATGTGGTCCGTGACCTCGTAGCCGGGGCGGTTGGCGATGCCCTCGCCGGCCAGCGCCCATGTGGTCAGCACATCGCCGTCATCGGTGTCGAACCGGCCCGAGACCATCATCTTGCGCGGCCCCTCGTCGGTCTGCAGCGTCCAGAAATATTCCGGGCTGCGCGGATAGCGGAGCAGCAGGCAATTGTGGTTCTTCAGGTCGTCCGGCCCCTTCGGCAGTCCCGAACGCTCGACATAATCTGGCGAGGCGACCAGGAGGCGCGGGCAATCCGCCACCTTTCGCCATTTCAGCGCCGAATCCTGTGGCTCGCCCAGAAAGAACGCCAGATCAATGCCATCCTCGACAATGTTCACGGACCGGTCGGACAGGCGCAGCTGCACATCGACGCCGGGATTGTCGCGGCAGAAGACCGGGATCAGCGGCGCGATCAACCGCCGCCCCAGCCCCAGGGGCGCGGTCAGCCGGATCACCCCCTGCGGCGTGCCGGAATAGCTGCCGATCACCGCCTCGGCCTCGTCCAGCGTCTCGATCACCCGCCGGGCGTTCTCGTAGAAGACCCGGCCGATCTCGGTCGGGGTCAGCTTGCGGGTGGTCCGGTTCAGCAATCGCACGCCGAAACGGTTCTCCAGATCCTTGATCCGGTTCGAGGCGACGGCGGGTGACAGCCTCAGGTCGCGCCCGCCCGAGGTGATCGAGCCCAGTTCAATGACGCGCACGAAGACGCGCAGGCTTTCCAGATAGGACATGGTGATGGCTCGTTTTCAACGGATCGTGTAAAGTCTTCAACGTCTCGGGCGATTTCGCAACGGCTATTTCCGGCCTAGGCTGAAATTGTTCACGCTGCGAGAGGATGCCATGACCGGCGATTTGCGCTTTCTTCTGAATGACCGCGAGGTCGCCCTGTCCGCCATCGGTGGATCGGACACGCTTCTGGATTTCCTGCGCATCGACCGCCGGATGACCGGCACCAAGGAAGGCTGCGCCGAGGGCGATTGCGGTGCCTGCACCGTGCTGGTCGGGCGGCTGACCGATCAGGGCCTGCGCTACGAGCCGGTGAATGCCTGCATCCGCTTCCTCGCATCGTGCCACGGCTGCCATGTGGTGACGGTCGAGCATCTGCGCGGCCCGGATGGTGGGCTGCACCCGATCCAGACCGCGATGATCGAGCATCACGGCAGCCAGTGCGGCTTCTGCACGCCCGGCTTCGTCATGGCGCTCTATGGGTTGTGGATGAGCAATCCGTCGGCCGATGCCATGGCCATCGAGACCGCGCTGCAGGGCAATCTCTGCCGCTGCACCGGCTATGAGCCGATCATCAAGGCGGCGCTGGCGGCGCAGGCGGCGGGCGGTCAGGCGATGGATGCGCTGGCGGTGGAACGCGAGGGGGTGGCGGCGAAACTCAGGGCGATGCCGCGCGAGCGGGTGGATGTCATGAAGGGTGCCGACCGGGCGATCATCCCCGCCGATACCGACGATCTGGCCGCGCTGCTCTTGGAGCACGAAAAGCCGACGCTGGTTGCCGGGGCGACCGATGTGGGCCTCTGGGTGACGAAACTCCTGCGCAACATCAGCCCGACCATCTTTATTGGACACCTGATGAAGGGCGTCGAAGTCACGGAAACGGAACTGAAAATCGGCGCTGGCGTCACCTATTCCGAAGCCGAACCGCTGATTGCCGAGCATCTGCCGGAACTCCTGGATTACTGGCAGCGCATTGCTGGCTGGCAGGTGCGCAACATGGGCACCATCGGCGGCAACATCGCCAACGGCTCGCCCATCGGGGACACGCCGCCGCTGCTGATCGCGCTCGGCGCGTGGATCGTGCTGCGCAAGGGTGCGGAACGGCGCGAGGTGGCGCTGCAGGATTACTTCATCGATTACGGCAAGCAGGACCGCGCGCCGGGCGAATTCGTCGAGACGGTCATCATCCCGCTGAACAGGGGCGCGAAGATCGCCGGCTACAAGATCAGCAAGCGCCGCGACAGCGACATTTCCTCGGTGGCGATGGGGCTTTGCCTGACGCTCGAGGGCGACAAGATCGCCACGGCCCGCATCGCCTATGGCGGCATGGCCGGCACGCCGAAACGCGCCGCAGGGGCCGAGGCCGCGCTGGTCGGGCAGGTCTTCGGCAAGGCAGCCTTCGAGGCCGCCGCCCGCGCCGTCCTGTCCGATTTCACGCCCTTGAGCGACATGCGCGCCAGCGCCGATTACCGCAGCGCCGTGGCCGCCAACTTGCTGCGCCGCTTCTGGCTGGAACAATCCGAACCGGACCTGCCGGTACGGCTCAACTATGCGGTGGGGGAATGACCATGAAGGACGAGATCGCCATCAAGGGCCTGGCCCACATGGATACCGCCCATGACAGCGCCGCCAAGCATGTCACTGGCCGGGCCGAATATACCGACGACCTGGCCGAGCCGCATGGCTTGCTGCACGCCTATCTGGGCCTCTCGAAATGCGCCCATGGCCGCATCACCGCGATGGATCTGGATGCTGTGCGCGCCGCCCCCGGCGTCATCGACGTGCTGACCGCCGCCGATCTGCCCGGCGTCAACGATGTCTCGCCCGCCGGCCATCACGACGATCCGGTCTTTGCCGAGCACGAGGTGAAGTTCTGGGGCCAGCCGGTCTTTGCCGTCATCGCCGAGACCCGCGATCAGGCCCGCCGCGCCGCCGCGCTGGCGAAGATCAGCTACGAGCCGCTGCTCCACGCGCTGGACCCGATGGGCGCCAAGGCCGCCGGCATGGATTACGTCACCGATCCCCTGACCCTGCGCCGGGGCGATGCCGCGCAGGGTCTTGCCGCCGCGCCGCGCCGCATCAAGGGCCGCTTCGGTATCGGCGGGCAGGATCACTTCTATCTCGAGGGCCAGATCGCCATGGCGGTGCCGGGCGAGGACGAGGATGTCACCATCAACGTCTCGACCCAGCACCCCAGCGAGGTGCAGCACATGGTCGCGCATGTGCTGGGGGTTCAAAGCCATTCCGTTGTCGTCAACGTGCGCCGCATGGGCGGCGGCTTCGGCGGCAAGGAAACCCAGATGAACCTCTTCGCCTGCGTCGCCGCCGTGGCCGCGAAGAAGTGGAACCGGGCCGTAAAAATCCGTCCCGACCGTGACGACGACATGTCCGCCACCGGCAAGCGCCACGATTTCGTGGTGGATTACGAGGTCGGCTTCGACGATCAGGGCCGCATCCTCGCTGTCGATGGCGACTGGTATGCGCGCTGCGGCTTCTCGGCCGACCTGTCCGGTCCGGTGACGGACCGCGCGCTGTTTCACGCCGACAATGCCTATTACTACCCTGATGTCCGCGTCAGCAGCCATCCGATGCGCACCAATACCGTCAGCAACACCGCTTTCCGCGGCTTCGGCGGCCCGCAGGGGGTGATCGTGGCCGAGCGGATGATCGAGGAAATCGCCTATGCCCTTGGCCGCGATCCCTTGGAGATCCGCAAGGCCAATCTCTACCAGAACGGCCAGCTTACCCCCTATCATCAGGAGGTGACGGACCAGATCCTGCCGCAGATGTTCGCCGAGCTCGAGGCCAGCAGCGATTACCACGCGCGGCGTCAGGCGGTGCTCGACTGGAACGATCGCGCAAGCCAGGGGGGCGGGGTGATCCGCAAGGGCATTGCCCTGACCCCGGTGAAATTCGGCATCAGTTTCACCGCCACCTGGTACAATCAGGCCGGCTCGCTGATCCATATCTATTCCGACGGCTCGATCGCGCTGAACCATGGCGGCACCGAGATGGGGCAGGGGTTGAACACCAAGGTCGCGCAGGTCGTGGCCGAGGCGTTCCAATGCGACCTGAGCCGGATCAAGATCACCAAGACCACGACCGAGAAGGTGCCGAACACCTCGGCCACGGCGGCCTCCTCGGGGACCGACCTGAACGGCATGGCGGCGCTGGACGCGGCCGAGCAGATCAAGACCCGGCTGGTCGATTTCGTCGCCGAACGCTGGCAGGCGCCGAAGGATCAGGTGCGCTTCGTTCCCGGCCATATCATGGCGGGCGAGACCGCCATCCCCTTCGACGAGGTGATCAAGGCCGCCTATATGGCGCGCATCCACCTGTCGGCGGCAGGCTTCTACAAGACGCCCAAGATCCACTGGGACCGCTCGACCGGGCGGGGCCGGCCCTTCTATTACTTCGCCTATGGCGCGGCGGTGGCCGAGGTCTCGGTCGATACGCTGACCGGCGAATACGTAATCGACCGCGCCGATGTGCTGCATGACGTGGGCCGCAGCCTGAACCCGATCATCGACAAGGGCCAGGTCGAGGGCGCCTTCGTGCAGGGCACCGGCTGGCTGACCTGCGAGGAACTCTGGTGGAGCGATAAGGGCGAGCTGAAGACCCATGCCCCCTCGACCTACAAGATCCCGCTGGCCTCGGACCGCCCGCGCGTCTTCAATGTCAAGCTGGCCGACTGGTCGGAAAACACCGAGCGCAGCATCAAACGGTCGAAGGCCGTGGGCGAGCCGCCCTTCATGCTGGGCATCTCGGTCTTCGAGGCGATCAACATGGCCGTGGCCTCGGTTGCAGATTACCGCGAACCGGCCCGCCTCGACGCCCCCGCCACGCCCGAACGGGTGTTGATGGGCATCCGGCGGCTGCAGGGATGATCCGGGTCCGGGTCATATCGGCACGCGGTTCAACCCCGCGCGAGGCCGGGGCCGAGATGTTCGTGGGTCCGGCCAGCGTCACCGGCACCATTGGCGGCGGGCAGCTGGAATACATGGCCATCGACCGCGCCCGGCAGATGCTGAAGAACGACGAGGCCGAGGCGCGGATGGACATCCCCCTTGGCCCCGAGATCGGCCAGTGCTGCGGCGGGCGGGTGATCCTGCAACTCGACCGGGGCGAACCCCGCGCGGAACGCCATCCCGAGGTGCTGATCTTCGGCGCGGGCCATGTCGGCCGGGCGCTGGCGCAGGCGCTGATGGCCCTGCCGCTGTCGCCAGTGCTGATCGACAGCCGGGCCGAGGAGCTGGCCATGGCCGCCCCCGGCATCCCGCACCGCCTGACCCCCTTGCCCGAGGCCGAGATCCGCAGCGCAAAACCCGGCAGCGCCGTCATCATCCTGACCCATGACCACGCGCTGGATTTCCTGCTGGCCGCCGAGGCGCTGGCCCGCCGCGATCTGCCCTATATCGGCATGATCGGCAGCGCGACGAAGCGCGCCCAGTTCCACCGCTTCGCCCGCGCGCGCGGCATCGACCCTACGCCTTTGGTCTGTCCGATCGGCGCCAATGATACCGGCGACAAGCGCCCCGCCGTCATCGCCGCCTTTGCCGCGACCGAGCTTCTGGTCGAACTGACTGCCTCATTTTCGGAAACACATTCATGCGACAGCTGATCCGGGGCCGCGTCCTCGATTTCCACGCCGACCCGGTCGAGACCGACGACAACCACCGCTATCTGGAAGACGGCGCGATCCTGGTCGAGGACGGGCTGATCCGCGCGGTGGGCGACTATGCCAGCCTGCGCGAACCGGGCCTGGCCGAGATCGACCACCGCCCGAACCTCATCCTGCCCGGTTTCATCGACCCGCATATCCATTTCCCGCAGGTGCAGGTGATCGCCAGCTGGGGCGCTCAGCTTCTGGACTGGCTGAACACCTACACCTTCCCCGAGGAGTCGCGCTTTGCCGATCCGGCCCATGCCACCGCGATGGCCGGGCGCTTCCTCGACCTCCTGACCGCGCATGGCACCACGAGCGCCGTGGCCTTCTGTTCGGTTCATCCCGAAAGCGCCGAGGCGCTGTTTGCGGCCTCCGAGGCGCGGAACATGGCGATGATCGCCGGCAAGGTGATGATGGACCGCAACGCCCTGCCGGCGGTGCAGGATACGCCGCAACAGGGCTATGACGACAGCAAGCGCCTGTTGGAGAAATGGCACGGGCGCGGGCGGGGGCGCTATGCCATCACCCCCCGCTTTGCCATCACCTCGAGCCCGGAACAGATGCACGCGGCGGGGACGCTGACGGCGGAACATCCCGATTGCCATGTGCAGACCCACATGTCCGAGAATCTGGACGAGATCGCGTTGACCAAGCAGCTTTACCCGACCGCCCGCGACTATCTGGATGTCTACGAGAAATACGGTCTGCTCAGCGAAAACCTGCTTCTGGGCCATTGCATCCACCTGGAACCGCGCGAGATCGCCCGCATGGCCGAGACCGGCAGCCGGGCGGTCTTCTGCCCGACCTCGAACCTGTTCCTTGGATCGGGCCTGTTCGACGAGGCGGGGCTGCGCGCCGCCGGCGTCACCAGCGGCATCGCCACCGATGTCGGCGGCGGCACCAGCTATTCCATGCTGCAGACCCTGAACGAGGGCTACAAGATCCTGCAGCTTCGGGGCCAGAAGTTGACCCCGCTGGCGGCGTTCCACTGGGCCACGCGCGGGAATGCCATCGCGCTGGGGATGGACGACGAGATCGGGACACTGGCCAAGGGCAGCGCCGCCGATCTGGTGGTGCTCAACAGCCGCGCCACCCCGGCGATGGAACTGCGGATGGAGCGGGCCGAGACGCTGGCGCAGGAGCTTTTCATCCTGCAGATCATGGGCGATGACCGGGCAGTGGCGCAAACCTATGTCGCGGGTCAGCCGATGAAGGGGTAACGCGGCACAAGCGCGCGGATCGCAAGGCATTGTTAACCAATCCCCGATAGAGCAGGCGGCGAAGCTTGGCCTCTCGACGCGATTGGGCTATGCCCGGTGGGTCACATTCCTTATCAGGTGATCGCGTGTTCTATCCCCTTGCCAGCACGACCTGGGACGATGCGGAATATGCCGCGCTCGACCGGGTCATTCACAGCGGCCGCTTCACCATGGGCGAAGAGGTTCGCGCCTATGAACAGGCCTTCGCGGATCATTTCGGCAAGCGTTACGGGGTGATGGCATCGTCGGGCTCGACCGCCAACCTCTTGGCGATCGCCTCGGCCTTCTGGCATCCCGATCTCGGCTGGAAACCCGGCGACGAGATCATCGTGCCCGCCGTCAGCTGGTCCACCACCTATTTCCCGGTGACACAGACCGGGCTGAAACTGCGCTTCGTCGATATCGATGCGGCGACGCTGAACATCGATCCCGATCTTGTCGCCGCCGCGATCACGCCCCGCACACGGGCGGTCTTCGCGGTGAACCTGCTCGGGAACCCGGTTCAGGCGGACCGGCTGCGGACGATCTGCGATCAGGCCGGCATCCTGCTGATCGAGGATAATTGCGAATCCATGGGGGCGAGCCTCAACGGCCAGATGGCCGGGGCCTTCGGCCATTTCGGCACCTTCAGTAGCTTCTTCTCGCATCACATCTGCACCATGGAAGGCGGCATGGTCATCACCGATGACCGCAGGCTCTACGACACCATGCTGTCGATGCGCGCCCATGGCTGGACCCGCGGCCTGCCCGCCGACACCCATTTGCCGGTCGATCCCGATCCCTTCGTGGCGCAGTTCCGCTTTGTCCTGCCGGGCTACAACCTGCGCCCGCTGGAGATGGAGGGCGCGCTTGGCCGGCCGCAGCTGGAGAAGCTGCCGGGCTTCGTCGCCGCGCGCCGGGCCAATGCGGCGATCTTCCAGGCGGCCTTCGCCGATCTCGATTTTCTCGACATCCAGCAGGAAACGGGGGAATCCTCGTGGTTCGGTTTCGCCATGCTGTTGAAGGGCCAACTGGCCGGGCGCCGCCGCGATCTGGTCGCGGCGCTGCAGGCGGCCGAGATCGAATGCCGCCCCATCGTCGCCGGCAATTTCCTGAACAACCCGGTGATCGACAAGCTGGACCACAGCATCGGCTCGGCCATCGTCGCGGCCGAACGGGTGGACCGGGACGGACTGTTCGTCGGCAATCACCACTATCCGATCCCGGCCCAGATCGCGCGCCTGCGCGAGGTGGTTCAGGGCGTCGCCGACCGTTTCTGAAAGGACCCAAAGCCATGACCAAACGCGCGCTGATCACCGGCGTCACCGGACAGGACGGGGCCTACCTGGCCGAACTGCTGCTGTCCAAGGGCTACGAGGTCCATGGCATCAAGCGCCGGTCCTCGAGCTTCAACACCGGGCGGATCGACCATCTGCAGATCGACCCTCATTCGGGCAGCCAGTTCCACCTGCATCACGGCGACATGACCGATTCGACCGCGATCATCAGCACCTTGCAGCAGGTCCAGCCCGACGAGATCTATAACCTCGCGGCGCAGAGCCATGTGAAGGTCAGCTTCGAGATGCCGGAATATACGGCGAACTCGGATGCGCTTGGCGCGCTGCGCATCCTCGAGGGCATCCGGCTCTTGGGTCTGGGCGAGAAGAGCCGCTTCTACCAGGCTTCGACCTCGGAACTCTACGGCAAGGTGCAGGAGGTGCCGCAAAGCGAGACGACGCCCTTCTATCCGCGCTCGCCCTACGGCGTTGCCAAGCTTTACGCCTACTGGATCACGGTGAACTACCGCGAGGCTTACGGCCTCTATGCCTGCAATGGCATCCTGTTCAACCACGAGAGCCCGATCCGGGGCGAGACCTTCGTGACCCGCAAGATCACCCGCGCGGTGGCGGCGATCAGCCTTGGCCTGCAGGATCGGCTCTATCTCGGCAATCTCGATGCGCAGCGAGACTGGGGCCATGCGCGGGATTATGTCGAGGGCATGTGGCGCATCCTGCAGCACGACACGCCCGAGGATTTCGTGCTGGCCACGGGCGAGATGCATTCGGTCCGCGAGTTCTGCGAACAGGCCTTTGCCGAGACCGGCGTGACGCTGGACTGGCGCGGCGAAGGGGTTGATGAAAAGGGCTTTGAGGCCGGCACCGACCGCTGCCTGATCGAGATCGACCCGGTCTATTTCCGCCCGACCGAGGTGGACCAGCTGCTCGGCAACCCGGCCAAGGCGCGCGAAAAACTGGGCTGGACGGCGACCACGCCCTTTGCCACGCTGGTCGCCGAGATGGTGGCCGAAGACAGGCGGCTGCTGGAAACCGAACGTCTGGCGCGCCGCGCCTATGGGATCGTCGAATGAGCAAGATCACCCCCGTCCTGCTGGCAGGCGGCAGCGGCACCAGATTGTGGCCGGCCTCGCGCAAGGCTTTCCCCAAGCAGTTCGCCCCGCTGATCGGGCCGGAATCGCTGTTTCAGGCCAGCGCAAGGCGACTGTCGGGGCCGGGCTACGGCGCACCGGTGGTGATGACCAATGCCGATTTCCGCTTCATCGTCGCCGAGCAGCTGGACCAGATCGGCATCAAGCACGATGCCATCGTGATCGAGCCTGAGGGCCGCAATACCGCCCCGGCGATCCTTGCCGCCGCCCTGCGGGTCGCCGAAACCGATCCACAGGCGCTGGTGCTGGTGGCGCCCTCGGACCATGTCATTCCCGACAGCGCGGCCTTCGCGGCGGCGGTCGAGGAGGGCGCGAAGGCGGCGCGTCAGGGGCGCATCGTCACCTTCGGCATCACCCCCACGCGGCCCGAAACCGGCTATGGCTATCTGCAGGTGGAGGGGCAGGGCGAGGGCGCGTTGCCGCTGCGCCGTTTTGTCGAGAAACCGCAGGCCCCGCAGGCCGAGGCGATGCTGGCCGAAGGGGGCTATCTGTGGAACGCCGGCATCTTCCTGTTCGCCGCGCAGACCATGATCGACGCCTTTGCCGCCCATGCCCCGGATTATCTGGAACCGGTTCAGGCCGCCGTGGATGGGGCGATCAATGATCTGGGCTTCCTGCGGCTGGCGCGTGGCCCGTGGCAAGGTCTGCGCGACGAGTCGATCGACTATGCCGTGCTGGAAAAGGCCGACAACCTCTCGGTCGTGGCCTATTCCGGCCATTGGTCCGATCTCGGGGGCTGGGATGCGGTCTGGCGTGAATTGCAGGACAAGAATCCGGCGCCGCGCGGCGCGGTGACGGATGCCCATTCCACCGCCATCGATTGCGACAACGTGCTGCTGAGGTCCGACAGTGCCGACATGCAGGTGGTGGGCATCGGCCTCAAGGATACCATGGTCGTCGCCACCTCGGACGCGGTGCTGGTGGCGCCGATGGACCGGGCGCAGGATGTCAAGCACGCGGTGGCGGCGCTGAAGGGGCAGGGGCGCAAGCAGGCCGTGGCCTTCCCCCGCGATCACCGGCCCTGGGGCTGGTTCGAGACGCTGGCGCTGGCCGACCGCTTTCAGGTCAAGCGCATCGTGGTCAAGCCCGGTGCGGCCCTGTCGCTGCAAAGCCATGTGCATCGGTCCGAGCATTGGATCGTGGTCAGCGGCACCGCCAAGGTGACGGTCGATGACACGGTGACGCTGGTGACGGAAAACCAGTCGATCTACGTGCCGCTTGGCGCGGTGCACCGGATGGAGAACCCCGGCAAGGTGCCGATGGTGCTGATCGAGGTGCAGACCGGCGTTTATCTGGGCGAGGATGACATCATCCGCTACGAGGATGTCTATGCCCGCCAGACGGGCGATTGATGCGCGTCCTGCTGACCGGCGGGTCGGGGATGCTGGGCCAGTCGCTGCGGCGGCTGGCACGCGAGATCGCCCCTGACCTGAGCCTGATCGCGCCCTCGCGCGCCGATCTGCCGCTGACCGATCGCGCCGCCGTGGCCCGCTGGTTTGCCGAGAACCCGGTCGATGCGGTCATCCATGCGGCGGCGCGGGTGGGCGGCATCCAGGCCAATATCGCCGATCCGGTGGGCTTCCTCTCCGAGAACCTGGTGATGAACGAGGCCGTCATCATGGGCGCGCACCAGGCGGGTGTCGGGCGGCTGGTATTCCTGGGATCGTCCTGCATGTATCCGCGCGACCACCGCCAGCCGCTGCTCGAGGAGGACGTGCTGGCCGCGCCGCTGGAGCCGACGAACGAGGGCTATGCGCTGTCGAAGATCACCGGCGCGCGGCTTTGCGATTATATCAGCCGGCAGGTGCCGGGCCGCGCCTATCGCACGCTGATCCCCTGCAACCTCTTCGGCACCGGCGATCACTTCGGCAGCGCCGCTTCGCATCTGATCGCGGCGATCATCACCAAGGTGGTGGACGCGCGCGATGCCGGCGCGGGCGAGGTGGAGATCTGGGGCACGGGCCGGGCGCGGCGCGAGTTTCTGGACGTGGACCACCTGTCCCGCTTCATCCTGACGCGCCTGCCTGACCTCGAGGCGCTGCCGGGGCTCTTGAACATCGGGGCCGGGCGGGACCATTCGGTCGATGATTATTACCGGATGGTGGCGGGTCTGGCCGGATGGCAGGGGCGGTTCGCCCATGACGAGACGAAGCCCGAGGGAATGATGGCAAAGCTGATGTCCTCGGCCAAGGCCGAGGCGATCGGCTATGTCCCGCCCGGCGACATCACCCCCGACCTCGCCCGCGCCATCGCCGCCTATGAGCGGCGAAAGGCCGGCTAGGGCGCTCAGCCCGCCTCGTTCAGCGCCGCGAAGCTCGTCCCGCCTTTCGCCATGCGTGCGAGCAATGGCGGCACGGTCCAGAATTGCGGGTCTTCCTTGGCATAATCCTCGATCCGCCGCACCAGTTCTGCCGCGCCGATGGTGTCTGCGTGGAACATCGGCCCGCCCAGATGGCGCGGGAAGCCATAGCCGAACAGGAAGACCGCATCGATATCGACGGGGCGGCGGGCGATGCCCTCCTCCAGCACCCGTGCGCCCTCGGCGATCATCGCGGTCAGATAGCGGTCTTGGACCTCCTGATCCGTCAGCGCGCGCGGCGTGACCTTCGCCTCGGCCCGGGCCGCGTCGATCAGCGCCGGCAGCTCGGGATTGGGCACCGGCGTCTCGCCCGCATGGTCGTAATAGCCGCGCCCGGTCTTTCGCCCAAGCCAGCCCTTGTCATAGAGCTTGTCGGCCAGCGTCGAATAGCGTTCATCTGCCGGGCGGGTCGCATCGTGGCGGCGGCGGCTGGCCCAGGCAATGTCGAGCCCGGCCAGGTCGCCCATCTCGAACGGCCCCATCGCCATGCCGAACGCGCGGATCGCGCGGTCGACCTGTTCTGGCGTCGCACCATCCAGCACGAGGTTCTCGGCCGCGCGGCGATAGGCCGAGAGGATGCGGTTGCCGATGAACCCGTCGCAGACCCCGGCGCGCACGCCGATCTTGCCCAAGCGTTTTGCCAGCGCAAAGCCGGTCGCCACCACATCGGGCGCGGTCTTGTCGGCGACCACGATCTCGAGAAGCCGCATGACATGGGCGGGCGAGAAGAAATGCAGCCCGATCACATCCTGCGGCCGGCTCGTGGCGGCGGCGATCTGGTTCAGGTCGAGGTAGGAGGTATTGGTCGCCAGCACCGCGCCGGGTTTGGCGATCCCGTCCAGCCGGGCGAAGATGGCGGTCTTCACCTCCATCTTCTCGAACACCGCCTCGACGATCAGGTCCGCACCCGCCAGCGCGTTCAGGTCCGAGGCGCCGGTCAGCGCGGCACGGGTGGCACGCACGCGATCCGCCGACAGCTTGCCGCGCTTCACCGCCCCGTCGAGATTGCGCCCGATGGTCGCCAGCCCGCGTTCCAGCGCATCCTCGGTCTGTTCGGCCAGCACCACCTGCAACCCGGCCAGCAGGCAGGCGGTGGCGATACCGCTGCCCATGGTGCCGCCGCCGATGACGCCGATCCGCTCGATCGGGCGGGGCTTGGCGTCCTGTTCGGGGAATTTCGCCACCGCGCGTTCGGCGAAGAAGGCATGGACCAGCGCGGCGCGTTGTGGATCCTCGAGCGATTCCATGAACAGTCGGCGTTCCTTGGCCTGACCCTCGGCAATGGGCAGAGTGCTTGCGGCGATGGCCTCGATGATCCGGCCCGGGGCGTGAAGCTGCGGCGAGGTCTTGGCGACGGTCTCGCGCGCCGCCTGCAGCACGGCGGGCAGCGGGGTGACGGTCAGCGGGTCGGTGCGGCGGGTGGCCAGCTTGCCCGAGGCAACGCGGCGTGCGGCGTGCAGGGCGACCATGCGCGGATCGGTCTGATCGGTGATCTCGTCCAGCAGCCCAAGGCTCAGCGCCTTCTCGGCCGGGATGGGTTTGCCCGACAGCGCCAGATGCAGCGCCGCCGCCATCCCCATCAAACGCGGTGCGCGCTGCGTGCCGCCGGCGCCGGGCAGAAGGCCCAGGTTGACCTCGGGCAGGCCCAGTTTCGCGCCGGGCAGGCCGATGCGCGCCTGGCAGGCCATGGCGATCTCGCAGCCGCCGCCAAGCGCCGTGCCCTGGATGACGGCGACGATGGGCACGCGGCTCTCGGCCAGCGCATCGCAGGTCTCGGGCAGGCTGGGGGGCACGAAGGGCTTGCCGAATTCGCGGATATCGGCGCCGGCGACGAAGGTGCGGCCGGCACAGTAAAGCGCGGCGGCGCGGATGCCCGGGTCGGCCTTCAGCGCCGCAACGGCCTTGACCAGCCCCTCGCGCACCGGCTGGCCCGCAGCGTTCACCGGCGGGTTGTCGATGCGGATCAGGGCGACCTCGCCCTCGCGTTCCAGCGTCACCGCTGCGCTCATCGCCTCCATACCCCTGAACCTCCTGCGTCTTGTTCGGGCGCAGGTTAGGCAGCGCGGCGGGAAATGGTCAAGGTTGCGGGCGGTTATTCTGCAGCATCGAGGCGCAGCGAGGCCAGAACCTGACGCTGGTGTTCGGGGAAGGGCACCGGGCGGCGGCTTTCGGGATCGACGCAGACCAGCACGAAACGCGCCTGCGCGCTTTCTTCGTCCTCGTCGGTGCGGAACAGGCCCAGTTCCAGCACCAGCGAACTGTTTCCCATCTGCGCCAGCCGCAGCCCGATGGTCACCGGGTCGGGATAGGCGATCTGGCGGAAATAGGCGCAGCCATTCTCGACCACCACGGCCAGCGGCTCGTCACCATCGGGGCGCAGCATCCCGCGCGGCAACATCCAGTTGTTCATCGCGCTGTCGAAGAGTTCCAGATAGGCGACGTTATAGACATGCCCGTACTGGTCATTATCGTTCCAGCGGGTCTGGATCGCCTCGAAGGCGGCATAATCGCGGCGCTGGCGCGGGACGGGGCGGCTGGTCATGCCGGGCCTCCTGCGCGGGTCGGGGCGTCGCCGGGCTGCTGCATCTGATCCAGCACGAACAGCCGAAGCGCCGTCGCCAGACCGACCTCGGGCGGGCGGGCATGGTCGATCGCGGCGATCAGCGCGGCGCGAGTTTCGCCCCGTGCCTTGGCTATGCGACCAAGCGCGCGCCAGAAGGCCTCTTCCAGCGAGACACTGGTGCGGTGGCCGTCGATGGTGACGGAGCGTTTGACCGGCGGGGAAAGCGGCGGCAGGTCAATCATCGTGCCGGGGCGGCTCGGGCGCCTCATCCTGCCGGTGCGCGTCCAGCACATGCCCGGCTCGGGCCGCTTCGGCCTGACGCGCCTCGCGCAGGGCCTTTGCCTCGCCGAATTTCGCGGCATTGGCATCGCCCGCCGCGCGCTTGTCGCTGCGGGCACGGGACTTGCGGACCTGTCGCAGGTTGATCACGGTGCTCATGGTCCGAAGCTACCGTCTTTGCAGAGCCGGGAAAAGCACAATGAAAAAGGCGCGCCACAAGCGGGACGCGCCTGTTGGTCTCTGCTGAAACGTCGATCAGTCCTCGGGGCCGACCATCAGTTCCGGGCGCACGACGCGATCGAAGGTCTCGCCATCGACGAAGCCCAGGTTGATCGCCTCTTCGCGCAAGGTGGTGCCGTTCTTGTGCGCGGTCTTGGCGACCTTGGTGGCGTTGTCATAGCCGATGGTCGGTGCCAGTGCCGTCACCAGCATCAGCGATTCCTTCATCAGCTTGTCGATGCGCGCGATATTGGCCTGCGTGCCGGCAACCATGTTGTCGGTGAAGGACCCCGCCGCATCGCCCAGAAGCTGCATCGACTGCAGCACGTTATAGGACATCATCGGGTTATAGACGTTCAGCTCGAAATGGCCCTGCGAACCGGCGATGGTGACGGCGGCGTCATTGCCCATGACATGGGCGCAGACCATGGTCAGCGCCTCGGCCTGGGTCGGGTTCACCTTGCCCGGCATGATCGAGGAACCGGGTTCGTTTTCCGGCAGGATCAGCTCGCCCAGACCCGAGCGCGGGCCGGAACCCAGGAGACGCAGGTCATTGGCGATCTTGAACAGCGAGGCGGCGATGGTCTTCAGCGCGCCCGAGAAGAACACCATGGCGTCATGGGCGGCCAGCGCCTCGAACTTGTTCGGGGCGGTGACGAAGGGCAGGCCGGTGATCGTGGCGATCTCGGCAGCGATGGCCGTGTCCCAGCCCTTCTTGGTGTTCAGCCCGGTGCCGACGGCGGTGCCGCCCTGCGCCAGTTCATAGATCTGCGGCAGCGCCAGCTTCACCCGCTCGATCCCCATGCGGACCTGATGGGCATAGCCGGAAAACTCCTGACCGAGGGTCAGCGGCGTCGCGTCCTGCGTGTGGGTGCGGCCGATCTTGATGATGTCCTTGAACTCGTCGCGCTTGGCCTCGAGCGCGGTGGCGAGCTTCTCGAGACCGGGGATCAGCACGTCGCGCGCCATCATGCCGATGGCCACATGCATGGCGGTCGGGAAGGTGTCGTTCGACGACTGCCCCATGTTCACATGGTCGTTCGGATGCACCGGCTTCTTCGAGCCGAGCGTGCCGCCAAGGATCTCGATGGCGCGGTTCGAGATGACCTCGTTCGCATTCATGTTCGACTGCGTGCCCGAGCCGGTCTGCCAGACCACCAGCGGGAAGTTGTCGTCGAACTTGCCCTCGAACACCTCGGTCGCGGCCTGTTCCATGGCGCCGGCCACGTCATCGGGCAGGTGGCCGGTCTTGTGGTTGATCCGCGCCGCCGCCAGCTTGATCGCGCCAAGCGCACGGATGATCGCGACCGGCTGGCGTTCCCAGCCAATCGGGAAGTTCATGATCGACCGCTGCGTCTGCGCGCCCCAGTATTTGCTGGCATCGACCTCCAGCGGTCCAAAGCTGTCGGTCTCGGTACGGGTCTTGGTCATGGCAGCGCCTCCATCACGATTTGCCGGGTTTCTAGACCCCGCAGCCGGGAATGGCAATCGGTATGCGATGGTATGCTGTGATAGGTTGACGGGCCGATCAGCCGTCTGACAGCCGCGCCAGTGCCTCGGCCAGCCGGGGAATCTCGGCCTCGGGCAAGGGCAGGATCGGGCGTTGCGGTGCGCTGTCGGCACATCCCAGCAGGCGTGCAGCGGCATGAACCACGCGGATGCTGCCGTATTCGCGGAAGAGATCCCAGAGCGGGGCGAAATCCGCATCGATCCGGGTGGCGGTGGCGGCATCCCCGGCCATGGCGGCGCGGGTGAGGCCCAGGAAGGACTGCGGCACGGTGCCACCTGCGACGCTGAAGAAGGCATCGCCACCTGCCAGAAGCGAGGGCAGGGCGCCCCAGTCGCCGCTATAGCCGATGGCGAAACCATCGGGCAGGGCGGCGCGCAGCCGGGCGATCTCGCCTGCGTAATCGCCGTCGGCGGGCAGGGGCATCTTCACCGCCTGAATGCCGGGCAGTTCGGCAAGTCGCGCCAGCAGCGGCAGCGAGAAGGTGAAATGCGTGGTCGAGGGGTTGTTGTAGATGCAGAGCGGCAGATCCGAGACCGCAGCGACAGCGGCGAAATGCTGGAACACTTCCTCTTCGGTCAGCGGGGTATAGCTGACCGGCGCCAAGAGCAGCCCATCCGCACCGGCATCCCGCGCGTGCTCCGCCAGCGCGACCGAGGCATCGGTCCGCAGGGCGCCAATGCCGACGATCACCGGCACGCGACCGGCGACATGGCGCAGGGCCAGATCAAGGATGCGCTGGCGTTCGGCCAGCGACAGATAGGCATAGCTGCCGGTGCTGCCCAGGAGGCCGATGGACGCGACCCCGGCCTCGATCAGCGGGTCCAGCACGCGGCCAAGCGCGGCTGCATCGATCCGACCGCTGGCATCGGCGGGGGTGATCGGAAAGGCCGACAGGCCGTGAAACAGCGACATGTGGTCCTCGTCTCGGATGCAGATATCGTCAGGCGAACCGGCGCAGGCGGCTATTTCCGCCACTTGTCGAGGCTGACCACCTCGCCGCCGCCCTTGGGCGCGTCGTCACCGGGGCCATCATCGTCGTCGTCGTAGTCTTCATCCTCGTCCTCGTCGTCATCGCCCTCCTGCGTCTCGAAGCGCAGGCCGAATTCGACCGAAGGATCGACAAAGGTGCGCAGCGCGTCGAAGGGGATGCGCAGCGGCTCGGGCGAGTTGCCGAAATTGAGGGTGATGGTAAAGCCATCCTCGTCAACGGTCAGGTTGTCGAACCAGTGCTGGATGACGATGGTCATCTCGTCGGGATAGCGGTCGCGCAGCCAGTCGGCCATCTCGACCCCCTCGTCGCGGGTGTCGAAGGTGATGAAGAAATGATGATCGCCCGGCAGCCCATTGTCACGCACGCCACGCAGGACTTCGGCGATCAGCCCCTGCATCGCGCGGTGCATCAAGTTGCCATAGTCGATCTGCATTCGCGTCATTGCGCCGTCCCTTGTCCCTGTTGGGGCCAGCATAGGCATCTGGATGGCGATGAAAAGAGGCGTCGCGCAACCCCGGCGGTTTATCGGCGAAGCGCTTGGAACGGTTGACGGATCGGCGGGACAGGCCGGCGCACGCGCCCATGACAGGGCGATCCAGCGTTTCGGGTGAAAGGGAAAGTGCAGGCTTCTGTTGCCAGGTGCCTGCGAACCCCGCCTTACGCGGCTAGGCGCAAGGGCTTAGTTTTCGGTAACTCGAACTGCTTACGCAGCCAGAGCGACCGGAGCACGGTTGTCGTTGGCAACTGTACATTTTGCACCGATAACGGTGGTGGCTCACCGGGACAAAGCATAACCCCTTTAGACGTTCGTCGATCCTATTTCGGCCCCTTGGTCCCCCAACGAGGGAATCTGGTGGAGCCGCCGGGTACCGCCCCCGGGTCCGATCCGCTTATTACGAGCGCGTTTATGTCCATAGTCCGGGTCGCCCCGGACAGGTTTAATATAGGGTCAGCCTTCAAAAGGGGCAAGGGCAGTCGGCAGGGCGCATCCTTGGCGCCTCGCTGACCCGGGATCGGACTTGTACGGCGAGAATTCAGTCAGAGCAGGTCCTGCAATCGATGTCACACGGACATCCCGGCCTCATGGATCGTTCTTGGCCCCCCCAATAGACCATAAGGCTGTGATTGCAGGACCCGCATCTGACCACCGCCACAAACTTCGGGCGACCCCTGATGAAAGTGCGGCGGATCCCGAGAGCGGGCTTGTCCGAATTGATGGCCTCGTGTCGAGCTGTTCGCGCAGAAAGATACCGGAAGCGGTGTTCGACCCGCTGCGCCCGGTCACGTCAACCTTCTGCTCTGACACCTCCTCATCAAGACACCCGGACAAACACAACAAAGGAAATCAAGTCAAATGTCGGTAGGTTCTTCGCCGAAATCGTGCAGCATCAAGCGATATGCCGAGACTAGCATCATATTGACGATTTCAGAAACGAATATTCAGGGACCCGTCCAAAGGTCGTAGGGCCGGAACTTTCTGTTGACAGACGGCAAAACGGGGGCCTCTCGGCCCCCGCTTCTCGTCACGCGCTCGGCAGGGGTCAGAACCCGGCCTTGATCTTCTCGAACTCGGCCAGCTGCTTCTCGCGCTGCGCCGGGTCGTTCGGGGTCTGCGCCAGGATCGGCGCGTCGATCGCCGACAGGCCCTCGGCCACGGCCGGATCGTCGGCGATGGTCTCCATGCCCTTCAGGTTGGTGTGGCCGTAGCCGATCGTGTCCAGCAAGCCACGGGCCGCCTCGGGTGCCAGCCAGGCATTGATGAAGTCATAGAGCTTGTCTTCCGAGCCCGGCCCGTCCTTCAGGTTCACGAAGCCGCAGAAGAAGGTGCTGGAGCCTTCCTTGGGCGCGCGCTGGAAGCCGACCTGGTAATTGTCCTCGCGCAGGTAGACGATGCCGTCATTCCACGACCATGCCACATCCACCGCGCCCGAGGCCATCAGCTGCGCCATCTCGGCCGGATCGGCCCAGTAGGCGGCGACGTTCTGATGGGCCTGACGCAGCCAGTCGGCGGCGGCCGCGAACTGCTCGTCGGTCACGTCGGTCCAGTCGGTGGTGCCGGTTGCCAGATAGGCCAGCGCCCAGGTGTCGTCGGCGCTGTCGGGCAGCGAGATGCGGCCCTGGTATTTCGGGTTGAGGAACACATCCAGCGAGGCCACGTCCTCGACCGGCACCTTTTCGGTGCTGTAGGCGATGGCAGTCGCGCCCCAGTCGGTCGGGATATACCACAGCCCCTGATCGTCCTTGTAGATCGGCGAATCGAGGAATTTCGGGTCCAGATCGGCCAGGGCCGGGATGCGCGATTCGTCCCAGGGCTCGATCAGCCCGGCATCGCGGTATTTCGACACCATCTGGCTGCAGGGATGGGCGGTATCCGCCTTGAAGCCCGATGCGAGCTTCTGGAACGCCTCGTCATCGTCACCATAGAAGGCAAAGGTCGGGCTGTCGCCGTTCTTGTCGATATAGCCCTGAAAGATCGACGGTTCCTCGAAACCCGCCCAGTCAAAGACGGTCAGTTCGGGATCGGCCGCAAATGCCGGGGCAGCCAGTGCGATGGCAGCCACCGTTGTGAAAAGACGCATGGGTCAAGACCTCCTGTTGATGGGGAAACGCTAGAGCGGGTCGGAAAATGACGCAAGCCGGGACAGGTTTCCGCAACGTCGCGTCAGGGTTGAACGATCCCTACCACCGCCCCGACGCCCCTCCGCCCGAGGATCGCCCGCCGCCGAAGCCGCCACCACGCCCGCCGCTGCTGCTGCGGCGGCTGATCGGCCGTCCCTCGCTGCGCGGGCTGGTCCAGTTGCAGCGCCGGCAGCGGGTCCAGATCACCTGGCTGGCGCGGCCGGTGCCGTCGGTGGGCTGGATGACCTCGGATTCCTGCACCAAGCCCGCGCCGCCGCAATTCGGGCAGGGTTGGCGGCCCAGCTGGAAGCGCTGCCAGGTCTTGCGCAGAATGTTGAACCCGATGAGGCCGAACACGCCGAAGAAGACCACCCGGGACAGCCAGTCCATCAGGTCGGGCTTGTCCACCGGGCCGTCGAAGCCCATCCCGGCGGCATGGGGGCGGGCGATGTCGGCAATGATCGCCAGCGTGCCGTCGCGGATACCGCCCGAGATTTCGCCTGCGCGGATCGCCGGCAGCAGGGTATTCTCGATGATGGCCTGCGCCGCGAGATCGGCGGCACCGGGATAGCCCGCACCCAGTTCAACCCGGGCCTCGCGGTCATCGCGGATCACAAGCAGCATGAAGCCGTCATTTCGCCCGGCCTCGCCCACGCCCCAATCGTTGAAGAGCCGCGTGGTGAAGGCTTCCAGACCGTCGGTCCCGCCATAGCGCGCCCGGTCGGTCAGGGTGACGACGGTGCCCTGTGATCCGGTCTCGCCTTGCAGCGCGATCAGTGCCTGATCGATGGTCTGCTTGTCCGCGTTCGTCAGCAGCCCGGCGAAGTCGTTGATCGTGGTCGCCGTCCAGTCGGGCAGTTCCTGCGCCGAAACGGGCAGGGCAAGGCACAGCCAGATCAGCGCGGCGCGGATCACCGGAGCAGCATCTCGGGTCCGCCGGCGATCTTGGGATCGACCCGGCCGATGGCCTTCGCATCCTTGCCGGCATAGTGGACCGCGTTCAGGATGGTCTGGATCGCGGCAATCCGCGCCCGACGCTTGTCGTCCGAGCGGATCACCGTCCAGGGCGCCACCGGCGAATGGGTCAGCGACAGCGTGTCGCGGATGGCATCGGTATAGGCGTCCCATTTCGCCAGCCCCTCGACATCGATCCAGCTGAGCTTCCATTGCTTCAGCGGGTCCTCGGCCCGGTCGACGAAGCGTTTCAATTGCTCGGCCCGGCCGACGTTCAGCCACAGCTTCACAAGGATCAGCCCGTCATCGACCAGCATCTTCTCGAACTCGGGCAATTGCCGGAAGAACTGTTCGCGTTGATGTTCGGTCGAGAAGCCGAAGACCTTCTCGACCACGCCGCGGTTGTACCAGCTGCGGTCGAAGAGGGCGATTTCCCCGCCGGCGGGCAGCTGATCGACATAGCGCTGGAAATACCATTGCGCGGCCTCGCGCTCGGTCGGTTTGGGCAGGGCGACGATGAAGGCCGAACGCGGGTTCAGGTTCTCGCGCACGCGCTCGATCGTGCCGCCCTTGCCGGCAGCGTCGCGCCCCTCGAACAGCACCACCAGCCGCTTCTTGGTCTCGATCACATCATGCATCATCCGGACGAGCTGCAGCTGCAACTGCTCCATCTGTGCGTCGTACTCCTTGCCCTTCATCTCTTCGGTGTAAGGATAGCCGGGATCGAGGATGTCGTCCTTGCCGGCCTTCTCGATCGCCTTGCGGATATCGGAGGGCGCGCCCTTCTTGAGAAACGTCAGAATGTCATCGACGAAGGGAATGTCCTGCTTTTTGGCCATCCTGCACCCCACTGGCTTTGCCGGCGGAGTATGCGGCGGCCTGACCTTGCGGGCAAGCACCTGTCAGCGGGGGCAGGGCGATCAGCTGCCGATCTTCGCCATGTCGTATTCGGTGGTCTGGTAGATCTCGTTGATCCAGTTGCCGTAAAGCAGATGCGCATGGCTGCGCCAGCGGTTCGAGGGTGTGCGCGCCGGGTCATCCTCGGGGTAATAGTTCAGCGGCACGTTGATCTCTTTGCCTGCGGCCGCGTCACGGTCGTACTCGTCCTTCAGCGTGGTGCTGTCATATTCCAGGTGATTGAAGATATAGACCGCGCGATGGCCCGGATCCTCGACCAGGCAGGGGCCGACCTCTTCGCTGGCCAGCAGAGTGGTCAGGGCCGGTCGGGCGTCGATCTGGTCCTGGTGCACCTCGGTCCAGCGGCTGACCGGCACCAGCACGTCATCGGAAAAGCCGCGCAGATAGGGGCTGGCGGGGGCAAGGTTGTGATGGCGGAAGCAGCCGAAGGCCTTGTGGTCCAACAGGTGCTTTTCCAGCCCGTGGAAGTGCCAGGCCATGGCCATGCCGCCCCAGCAGACGCCCATGGTCGAATGCACGTTGGTTTGCGTCCAGTCGAAAACCCGGCGAAGCTCGTCCCAATAGGTCACCTGCTCGAACGGCAGATGCTCGATCGGGGCGCCGGTGATGATCAGACCGTCGAATTTCTCGCCGCTGGCCGCGACCTCCGAGAAGGGGCGGTAGAAGCTTTCCATGTGATCGGCGGCGGTGTTGCGGCTTTCATGGTCCGACATGCGGATCAGCTGAAAGTCGATCTGCAGCGGCGTTGCGCCGATCAGCCGGGCGAACTGGTTCTCGGTCTGGATCTTCTTCGGCATCAGGTTCAAGAGCGCGATGCGGATCGGGCGAATGTCCTGCGTCGCGGCCCGGCCCGGCGACATGACCATCACGCCCTCATCCGAGAGGATGCGGAAGGCGGGAAGGTCGGGTTGCAGGGTGATGGGCATCAGGTCGTCTTTCGGTCGATGGCGGTTGCGATCAGGTCGGTGAAATCCTCGGGCGTGCGGACCTCCATCACCTCCTCGGCGGTGATGGTGACGCCGCGCCGGGCCATGGCCTCATAGCGCGGCTGGCGGTGCGCCAGCGCGCGGGCATAGGTCCAGCGGATGAAATCGTCGGGGTTCACCTGATCCTCGCGCAGACCCTTCTCGGCGCGATAGGCGACCCAGGCGCGCTCGAGGAACTCGGGCTGGTAATACATCGGCTTCGGCGCGCGGTCGAAACGGCGCACCAACTCGGCCGTGTGGGCATCGCTGCCCTTGATCCAGACCAGCAGCAACCCGTCTTCCAGCGCCGACAGCACAGGGTCGTCGGGATTGTCGGGATCGACCACCTCACAGATCGAGCCGCCGCTGTCGCAGACGAAATCATTGATCCCGTAGATGTCGCGGGCGCGGCTGACGAAGCGGCGGGTGTCCAGCAGCGAGGCGATCTCGGCCTCGCGGTGCTGGTTCTGGCGCAGGCAATATTCCTCGAAGGGCAACCCGCCACGGCTGGGGCTGCCGGGCTTGCCCAGGTAGGTCGAAAGCGGCGCGAGGTTTTCAAACGTGATGTTGGACGAGATGCAGACGCTGTCGGACAGCAGCAGCTCGCGCAGGAAGGGAACCTTCATCGCCTCGCGCTTGAAATTGTCCGAGATGTATTCGCCCATGTAGCGGGTGCCGATGCGGTAATCGACCGAGTAGTGAAACCAGTTCCCCCGGTCGCGCAGCATCGAGGCAAGGAAGGTCTTGCCCAGACCGGACATGCCGAACAGCACCACCCGCTTCTGCGTGGCGTCGCGCCATTGCTGTCCACTGGCATAGATCATGCGGCACCCCTTGCCCGGCCGGTTGCGGTTCTTGCCCGGGCATAGGTAATGCCCCCTGTCCCAAAGGAAAAGGCCCCGCCGGTGAGGGCGGGGCCGATCCAGTGCGCGCGGAAGCGCAGATCAGAAGGTGAAGCCGACCCGGACACCGACGCCGACGACATCGGCATCCCGGATCTGTGCCGCGGCGACCGCGGCTTCCGGGGTAGCATCGCCCAGCTTGGTGTAGTTGACGCCAGTGGTGATCTTCATATTGTCTTGGGTATAGATCGCAGCCAGGGTGACGCCCTTCTTGCCGTTGGTCGGCGCCAGCGGCGAGACCAGATCATTGCCGCTCTTCTCATATGTGAAGGCGGCGGTGCCCGACCAGTTCTCGTTGAACTTGCGACCGACGCCAAGGGTCAGCGTCGTGGTGTCTTCCAGCTCGACCAGGCCACTACCGCTGGCGGCGGTGAAGGCGCGCGGGTCGACCCGGAATTCGGACCAGTTCACCCAACGGATCGAGCCGAAGACCAGTGTGTCGGCCGCGACGCCGGTCTGGAATTCGAGGTTCCAACTGCGCGGGGTCTTGACCTTGGTGACCGAGGCGCCGGCCGGATCGATCGGTGCACCGCTGATGGTCTCGCGTGTGTCGAACTCGTGCTCGATCGGCGAGTTGTAGGTCAGCGAGACGCGGGCTGCGATCTCGGGCTTTTCCCAGCTGACGCCGGCGGTCCAGCCCCAGGCGGTATTGGTGTCCAGATCGGCATTGTAGCCGCTGAACGGGCCATAGCCCATCCCCATCAGCGTCACGTTGCCATCGGCGCGGCTGCCCCGAAGGCCGCCGTGAAAGCCGAAATTATTCTCCATGCGATAACGCAGAACGGCCGTGTAGGTGGTCGAGCTCACATCGACGGCGGTGCCACCGAGCATAACCGAGCCTTCGCCCGGAGCGCTCGGGGTCGGATAGAGAATGTCGGCACCGAAGGGCTGCTCGATAATCAGCGCGGCCGACAGGTTGTCGTTGAACTGGTGCTTATAGGCCAGACCCGCGAAATTGTAGTTGTCGGCAACATCGCCCAAGGACGAACCGCCATACTGGGCGAGATCCGAACCCGAAACATCCGGCGAGACGTGACCATAGGACAGTTCGACAAAGTTCTCGCCCGGTTCGAACAGCGCGCTCAGCGAATGGGGCGCACGCTCGATGCCGCCGGCCAGAACCGCGGTCGTGCCCAGCAGCAGAGCCGCGGCACTGGTCATCACTAATTTCATCTTCAAGAATTCCTCCCACATGGTCCGCAGACCCTCTGCCATAACGCTACCGTGACTCGGCCGTGAATCAACGTGGTTTGCCCAATGACGCCGCGTATTATCGGCTTGACCTCGCGGCATCGTGGCATTGGCGCAACGCATTCCCCAGCGTTAAGGATTTGTTAACCGGATTGCCGGCATTTGCAGGCGTTTCGTGCTGATTCTGCAGGGACCCGTCTGCAGCTTGGCGCACCCGTCGCGCGCGATGGGTGGCAGGTCACCCATGCAACCGCTGCATGGCGCCGCTGCGCGAATAGCATGGAACCGCTCTGGACAAAGCCTGCGCCGCGTGAAAGGGGAAACTGCCAAACGATCCCATGCAAAGGAGTCCCTCCCATGCAGATTCGTGAGGCTTTGACCTTCGATGATGTCCTTCTGGTTCCTGCCGCTTCCGGGGTCATGCCCTCGACGGCCGATGTGACCACCCGCGTCACCCGGTCGATCCGGATGAACATCCCGCTTCTGTCCAGCGCCATGGACACAGTGACCGAAAGCCGGATGGCCATCGCCATGGCCCAGGCCGGCGGCATCGGCGTGATCCACCGCAACCTGACCACCGAGCAGCAGGCCGACGAGGTCCGCCGGGTGAAGCGGTTCGAAAGCGGCATCGTCTATAACCCGATCACGCTGCGCGCCGACCAGACGGTGGGCGATGCCCGCGCGCTGCAGGCCCGCTATAACGTCACCGGCTTCCCGGTGGTGGACGAGACGGGCCGCGTCGTCGGCATCGTGACCAACCGCGACATGCGCTTTGCCAGCAGTGACCAGACCCCGGTCAAGGCGGTGATGACCAGCGACAACCTGGCGCTTTTGACCGAACCGGCGGATCGCCTGCAGGCCATCGACCTGATGAAACAGCGCCGGATCGAGAAGCTGTTGATCACCGACGGGCAGGGCAAGCTGACCGGTCTGCTGACGCTGAAGGACACCGAGCTTTCGGTGCTGAACCCCTTGGCCTGCAAGGACGAGCTGGGCCGGCTGCGCGTCGCCGCCGCCTCGACCGTCGGCAACGAGGGGTTCGAACGCAGCCAGGCGCTGATCGAGGCCGGCGTGGACATGGTGGTCATCGACACCGCCCACGGCCATTCGGATTCGGTCGCCATGGCGGTCGAGCGGGTGAAGAATTTCTCGAACCAGGTGCAGGTGGTCGCAGGAAACGTGGCCACCGCCGAGGCGACCCGCGCGCTGATCGATGCCGGCGCAGACGCGGTGAAGGTGGGCATTGGCCCGGGCTCGATCTGCACCACGCGGATCGTCGCCGGCGTCGGCGTGCCGCAGCTGACCGCGATCATGGATGCGGCCGGTGCAGCAGGGGAAACCCCGGTCATCGCCGATGGCGGCATCAAGTTCTCGGGCGATTTTGCCAAGGCCATCGCGGCGGGTGCCAGCTGCGCCATGGTCGGTTCTGCCATTGCCGGCACCGATGAAAGCCCCGGCGAGGTGATCCTGTACCAGGGCCGCAGCTTCAAATCCTATCGCGGCATGGGCAGCCTCGGCGCCATGGCCCGCGGCTCGGCCGACCGCTATTTCCAGAAGGACGCGGCCTCCGACAAGCTCGTCCCGGAAGGGATCGAGGGGCAGGTGCCCTATAAGGGGCCGGCCGCCACGGTGATCCACCAGCTGGTCGGGGGCCTGCGCGCCGCCATGGGCTATACCGGCAATGCCACGGTCGAGGAGATGCGCAACGGCTGCCAGTTCGTCCGCATCACCGGCGCGGGGCTGAAGGAAAGCCACGTCCATGACGTGCAGATCACCCGCGAGAGCCCGAATTACCGGTTGGGGTGATCGCCTCACGGATGCGCGCCGCCATAGGTTTCATTCAGTCTGTCATTGACCGGGGCAGCGGCATCGGCGGCCTGCGCCGTTCACGATCTGTCGTCTGCCGAGGCGGGTTTTGGAGCCGGCTTCGAGGCGCGGGCACGCAACGGCTTCAGCGTGGGGACCGCGCCATAGTCGCGCGACTGGCCGGAAAACACCGCAGCCGGTGCCGGATAGCTGACCGGACCCTTGGGGGTCTCGACTGTGATCCGGCGCAGATGCGGATGGGTTGAGAGCCGGGCCATGTCGCTGACCGAGGCCAGCGCGACATCGGCGGCCAGCAGGGCGGTGATCGCTTCGTCAGCGGTCAGCCGGGCGAAGCCGTGGGCTACGGCGGCATCGGTCTCGGCGCGATTGGTGACGCGGGCGACATTGGTGGCGAAGAGGGGGTCGGTGCCCAGTTCCGGCTTGCCCAGAAACACTTCCGCAAGCTTCCTCCATTCGCGGTCGCTTTGCACCGAGATCAGGATCGGATGGCCGTCCTTGGTGATGAAGGTGCCATAGGGCGCGATCGACGGGTGCGCCATGCCGATGCGTTGCGGCGACTTGCCGCCCTCGTGGTTCAGAAGCGGCACGGTCAGCCAGTCGGCCATCACGTCGAACATCGAGACCGAGATATTCGCCCCCTTGCCGGTGATGCCCCGCGCAATCAGCGCCTCGAGGATCGCCGCATGGGCCGTCGCGCCGGTGGCGATATCGACGATGGAGATGCCCACGCGGGCCGGTTCCTCCGGGCCGCCGGTGATCGAGCAGAGCCCCGATTCCGCCTGGATCAACAGGTCATAGGCCTTGCGGTCGGCCATCGGCCCATCCTCGCCATAGCCGGTGATCGAGCAGGTGATGAGGCGGGGATAGTCATGTTCCAGCCGCTCGAAGGTGAAGCCGAGCTTCGCCAGCGCCCCGCGTTTGAGGTTCTGGATCAAAACATCGGCGCCAGACAGAAGCCGAGCCAGTTCCGCCTTGCCCGCCTCGCTGGCCAGATCCAGCGTGACGCTGTCCTTGCCGCGATTGAGCCAGACGAAATAGCTCGACTGACCCTTGGCCACATCGTCATAGCCACGGGCGAAATCACCCTCGGGCCGTTCGATCTTGATCACCCGCGCGCCGGCATCGGCCAGACGTGACGAGGTGAAGGGGGCAGCCACGGCCTGCTCGATGGCGACGACCGTGAGGCCCGACAGGGGAAGCGCGCCCATCAGTAACTCTTCGGCAGGCCAAGGACATGCTGGCCGATGTAACCGAGGATCATGTTGGTCGAGATCGGCGCGACCTGATAAAGTCGCGTCTCGCGGAACTTGCGCTCGACATCATATTCATTGGCGAAACCGAAGCCGCCATGGAACTGGATGCAGGCATTCGCCGCATCCCAGCTGGATTTCGCGGCCAGATATTTCGCCATGTTGGCTTCCGCGCCGCAGGGCTGGTCGGCGTCGTAAAGGCGGCAGGCCTGCCAACGCATCAGGTTCGCCGCCTCGACCTCGATGAAGGCCTCGGCAATGGGGAATTGCACGCCCTGATTGGCACCGATGGGACGGCCGAAGACCACGCGCTCCTTGGCGTATTTCACCACCCGGTCGGTGAACCAGTAGCCATCGCCGATGCATTCGGCGGCAATCAGCACGCGCTCGGCATTGAGGCCCGAGAGCAGGTGTTTGAAGCCCTGGCCTTCGGTGCCGATCAGGTTTTCCCCCGGCACTTCGAGATTGTCGAAGAACAGCTCGTTGGTCTCGTGGTTCACCATGTTGGGGATCGGCTTCACCACCAGCTGCTCCTTGGCCTGCGCCTCTTTCGCATCGACGATGAAGATCGACATGCCGTCCGAGGGCTTCTTCACCTGATCAACGGGGGTGGTGCGCGCCAGCACGATCATCAGGTCGGAATGCTGCACCCGGCTGATCCAGACCTTCTGGCCGTTGATGACCCAATTGTCGCCCTTGCGGGTGGCGACGGTCTTGATCTTGGTCGTGTCCGAGCCGGTCGTGGGTTCCGTTACCGCCATCGACTGCAGGCGCAGATCGCCGGTGGCGATGCGCGGCAGATACTTGCGCTTCTGCTCCTCCGAGCCATGCTTGATCAGCGTGTTGATGACATACATCTGCCCGTGACAGGCGCCGGAATTGCCGCCCGAGCGGTTGATCTCCTCCATGATGACCGAGGCCTCGGTCAGCCCCAGCCCCGAGCCGCCATATTCTTCCGGGATCAGCGCGGCCATCCAGCCGGCGCGGGTCAGGGCCTCGACGAACTCTTCCGGATAGGCGCGTTCATGGTCGATGCGGCGGTGGTAGTCGTCGGGAAACTCTGCGCAAAGCGCCCGGACCGCGTCGCGGATGTCCTGATAGTTGTCGGTGCGTTGGTCATACATGGGGGACTCCGTTCGAGTTGGGGGCGGGTTGGGGTTCCACGCTCCGCCAGTGTCGCGGGTCCTAAGGAAAAAATCCATGGCTTGAGAATGACCGAAGTCGCCTGACGGATGGCCAACGCCGGCTTTTGCCTGCCAGAGACCAGCCCGTCGCGAATCGCTGCCGGACACATTGTCTTGCGGTTGAACGCGATGGCACGAATCCGGGGGCAACGACCGGCACAGCACTGGGGCCTTTCTTACCCCACGTCAAAGTTTCTGTCGCTCGCACGACGTGGCGTCGGGCAACTAGCAAAGAATCGTGAATTTCTGGCAAGAAAGTGTGAACCAATTGGTTCGAGGTGCGTTACACTTGAGGATGAGTGCATGTGTTCAGTTTTGGCAGTTTTTTGCCGAGCGTTAACCCTTCCTTAAGCAATTTTAGGGATAGCTAGGCGCAGAGACGTTCTTTTTTGTGGTGTGCAAGGCAAAGCTGCTGCACGCTGCGATGACTGGGGAAGGAACTGGAACTGATACCACTCTTGGGCATAGGTGTGGCCTTTGGTGCCATCGCGGCTTTTGCCGTCGTCTACCTGTTCGGTGCGGGTCTGTTCGCAGGTTTGCTGGCATATTCGCTCGGCGGCGCGGCTTGTACGCTCGTCGCAGCGTGGTTTCGCTTTCGCTGCGTCGAGCGCGGCGAAGCTGCCGACAAGTCCGTGGTAGACAAAAAGCTTGTGGCGGCCCAATAAGCATCGGGCCGCCGGATCAGGTCTTCGGCTCACCCGCGCCGCGTCAACGAGCGGATGGGAAGTGTCTCAGTAGCCCGTGCAGCGCAGCACGACCCCAAAGGTCCGTGCGATGATGCTGGCATCACCGGACAGGGACAGCGTGCGTGCATATTCCGCGTCGAAGGTGGCGCGTTCCGCAAAGCTGCTGTCATTGCGATCGGTGATCTGCCAGAGGCCGGTAACGCCCGGGCGCATGTGGTAGTAATCTGCGCCGGGATAGTGGACGGCCTGGTCGACCATCATTGGCCGCGGGCCAACGATGCTCATGTCACCGACGAGCACGTTCCACAGTTGTGGCAGTTCATCCAGCGAGGACTTGCGGATGAAACGCCCGAAGGACGTGATGCGGGGATCATGCTTCAGTTTCTGGCTGCGATCCCATTCTTCGCGGGCTGCGGGATTGGCATCCAGATAGTCGGCCAGCTGTTGGTCTGCGTTCCGGACCATGCTGCGGAACTTCCACATGCGGAAGCTGCGGCCGCTCTTGCCGAGACGCATCTGCGTGTAGAAGGGCGATCCGCCCTCCTTGGCGATCATGACCAGAACGACAAGCGCAATCGGCAAGACAAGCGGCAAGGCCAGCAGGACAATCAGGATGTCGATGGGTCGCTTCATGAACCGAGAATAGAACCCAGTGAAGGATTCGGTCGCGGCTACTTGGGTGGCTTCGGACATGTCCAAAGCCGAGATTGTATCAAGACCGTACTTCATTCGTAAAAACACTCGAGGGGGGGACAACACTTCTCAACTATACACCCGGCCCCCAAAGTTAGAACAGATTTTATGAAAATCTTCACGATCTGCAGGCGAGGCGCCTCCAAACCTATCCAAAACATCAGGTTGACGTTTCGGCAGCCTTAATGTGGAAGGGACTTGCATTCTCTGCAATCAACGTGAAGATGTGTTGCTGCATCCGCAAACATATTGGTTTAGATTAACACAACTATAGGTTGCGCAATTCTCCGCGAAGCGAAAAAGTGATTCTCCCCGAAAATCCTGAACCATTGGGTGAGTTTCAAACCGGAGCGTTTAGCGGCCTCGGGTCCATTCCGCCTCGCCCGGCTTCGCGCGCACGGCGAGTGCGACTGCAGCATAGGCGGCAAATCCTAGCGGATCGCGCAGCGCCAGCGCGGCAAGTTGCCGACGGCTTGGTCGGGTGTTGCCCTGCCTCGCCAGCAGTTCGGGATGCAACCCCGCAATCTCCTGCACGCCGCGATCCTGTCGGCGACGAACGCGCACCAGCCGGGCAAAACCCTCGGCCAGCGGCCAGCTGTACTCCGAGCCGACCCGCACGCGTTCCGCCTCGGCGAATTGCAGACGGACAAAGGTGTCGTCCGAGATCAGTTGCGGAAAGCGGCCCCAGCGCGCCCGGCCTGCCGCGTTCACCGCGAAGAGGCCGGCCCCAGTGACGTTACCGGTCATGAAGGGCAGGCGCGACCAGAAACGGCCATAGGCGCGCGACACCGCGCTGTCTGCCTGGGCAACAACCAGCCGCCCGCCGGCATAGCGCGGCGCCGCGTCGGCCAAAGCCTGCACCAAGGCGCCCAGCATGTTCGGATCCATCACGATATCGGCGTCCAGGTACAGGCGATCCGCATGGATCGCGTGATCGTCGCCGAGGTTCAGCGACGGGATCTTGCCGCCTTCGGCGCGCTCGATCACCTCGAGCGGCCAGCCGCGAGCGGTGAATGCGCCCTGCATGGCGCGCGCCTGCTCGGCGGTATCGTCACGACAGCCATTCGCCACCACGACAATCTGGACGGGTCCGTCATGATCCTGAGCCAGCACCGCCTTTAGGCAGCGGGTGATGTAGCCGGCTTCGTTGCTGGCCGGTATGATGACGCTCAATCCGTTCATTTGTACTCGATCAACCCGGCCTTGCGCCCCAAGAGGCGGCGCAGGTGGAATTCCGAGATGCCCATGGCCTCGGGAAACTTCGACAGCATCAGGAAAACGGCGCGCAGCCGGCCGTCACCATCGCTCCCCTCGCGCCGGGCCATACGCGCCACCTGCAACGGATAAACCAGCAGCGCCAGAAGCGCCCATGGCCCGATCAGCAGCGCCGCCATCAGGATCAGCGCGGGGATCACCAGCGCCCAAATCAGCGCGCGCCGGGTCTCGCGCCGCCAGAAGGGTTCGACGCCGCTGCGATGCAGCCAGCTGCCCTCGGCAAAGGCATGTCCCGCACGACGGGCGCGGCGCCACCATTGGCCGAAGCGGTGCATATCGGCGTCATGGAGGGTCATCGGCACGTCGAGCCGGCGAATGGTCATGCCGCTTTGGCGCAGGCGCAGGCACATCTCGGGTTCCTCGCCGGCAATCATGTCGTCGCGATAGCCGCCGATCGCCGCCAGCACCTCGATCCGCGCCATCATGTCACCGCCGACCGCCATGGCCGACCGGCGTATCCCATTCGGTATCGCAGAGCCGGTTGTAGATCGAGGCCTCGGGAAAACGTTCGCGCCGCCGCCCGGCGACGACGCCCAGTTGCGGATCGGCAGCCAGGGCGGCGCGGGCGGTATCGATCCAGGCCGGCTCGATCTGGCAATCTCCATCGACGAACTGCACCAAGCCTTCACCGTGACCCTGATCCAGCAGGTGTTGCAGCCCGGTATTGCGCGCCCGCGCGGCAGTGAAGGGAATGGAGGTATCCAGCTGCAGAACCTGCGCGCCGAGTCGGCTGGCTGCAGTGATGCTGCCATCGGTTGACCCCGAATCAACATAGACGATCGGGGCCGCTTGACCCTGCAGCGACGTCAGACAGGCGACCAGGCGCTCGCCCTCGTTGCGGCCGATCACGATTGCCGCAACCATGGCGGGTTTGTCAGCCTCGCGCAGGATGTCGAAGGCTTTATCGGCATTTGCAGTTGTGAACTTCATGTGCCAGACGTTAGCATGGGCTTCGGTGGGGCTGTATGGTTTTTCGCTTGCGCGTTTGGGAGAGTTTCGGATTTGATACAACGCCACCACACCGGCAACCATCTCGAGTCTGCACCGTCGAGCGCCGTCCCCCGCAGCCGCAAGGCGCTGAGCCGGGCAGAGCGCGAGGAGCTGGACGTCGCATCTCGCTTCTCGGTGCTGCGCACGAGGCTTTTGCAGGAAATGAACCGACAGCGCTGGCGCCGTCTTGGCGTCTGCCCGATCACCGATGGTGCCGGGGCGACCTATGTCGCTGCCAATCTGGCGCTTGCCGCCGCGCGCCTGCCAAATTCAGACGTCTTGCTGGTCGATCTGGCACTCGGCCATCCCTCGGTGGCGATGCAGATGGGCATTGCCGGCGATTTCCGCTTCATCAGCTACCTGCGCGGCGAGGATCTGCAGCCGGACGAGTTCGTGACCCGGATCGAAGGCGATGCCAATCTGCGTTGCTTCACCTCTGGGCGCGCCATCCCGGGCGGTGCCGAATTGCTGCAGGACGAGGTGACACGTGAGCGCATCGACCGGCTGGTGGCCGAGTCCGGATGCGATCTCGCGATTTTTGATCTGTCCCCGGTTCTTGGCACGGATGAAGGGCTGGCTGGCTTGCCGGTGATGGATGCCGTGCTGCTGGTCGCCGATGGCCGGGCCGGAAACGGCCAGCAAGTCACCGATTGCCAGCGCCTGCTGGCCGACATGCCGCCCCTTCTGGGCGTCGTGTTGAACAAGGCTGAGGATATGGGGTAACGCGATGGGTCCGATTCAATCCATTGGCGATCTCGCATCGCTGATCTGGAGGCGCCTGCCGCTGATCCTGACGATCCTCTTGGCCGGGCTGCTGCTGTCGCTTTACCTGGCGGTCACATCGCCTCCCGCCTACGAGGCGCGGACGGTCATCCAGGTCGATGCGCCGGTGATCTTTGACCCGGTCACTCGCTCGGCCCCACCGGCGTCGCTGCGCGTGCAGCAGATCGAACAGCGGCTGATGTCGCGCGAAAATCTGCTGCGGCTGATCAGTCAGTACGGTCTGTTCGACGGTGCCGAAAGGATGCCCGAGAGCGCCAAGCTCGAGGTCATGCGGACGCAGACCCGGATCGAAAGCGTCGCCTCTTCGGCCATTGGCCCCGACAATTCGATGAACCTTGCGGCGCTGGTCATCTCGGCCCGCGCCGGCACCGCACAGACTGCGGCCGCGGTGGCCAATGATCTGGCCAATGACGTGGTGACAAGCTATCGCCGCGACCGCGATGCGCGGATCAACGAATCCTCGGAGTTCCTGACGACCGAGCTGAAGCGGATCGAGACCGATCTGGACGTTCGAGATCGGGCCATCGCAGCCTATGCCTCGGAGAACGAGGACTCGCTGCCTGAGGCACGAGCCTTTCACCAGTCCGAACTCGTCAGCCTGTCGCAGCGGGAAACCCTGACCGAGCAGGCGCTGATGCAGCTGCGCCGCGATCGCCTTGCGCTCGAGCGGACCGAGATGAGCGATGAAAGCAGCAGCATCGTCCAGCAGCTGCGCGCGACCGAGGTCGCTCTGGCGCAGGCGCGCCGGACTCTGCCTTCGGGTCATCCGGAAATTCGCCGCCTGGAAGAAACCATCCGCGCGATCACCGAAGGCAGCAGCGACACCACCTCGGCGGGGCTGGGTCGGCAGCTCAGCATGATCGACGAACAGGTCGCGAATATGGAGCTGGATCTGGATGCGATTGTGGCCCGGCGCGGTGCGATCTCGAATGCGCAGAACCGCATGCCGCAAGTGGCACAGGTCTATGAGCAGATGCAGCGTTCGCGGCAGAACCTGAGCGACCAATATAACGAGATGTCCCGGCGACTGGCCGAGATCGACGCGCTGCGGCTCTTGGCCGACAATGACCAGACCGAGAACATGGTGATCCTCGAACCGGCGATTCCTCCCGAGTTTCCGGTCGCCTCGAACCGCAAGCGCAGCGCCATCCTGGGGACGTTTCTCAGCATTGCCGTGTCGGGTGGTCTGGCGCTGCTTCTGGACCTGATGAACCCGGTGCTGCGCAATGCGCGACAGTTCGAGGCCGTTACCGGCCTGCGCCCGCTGATCGCGCTCGGTTATCGACCGACGGCGCGCGACCGGACCTGGCTGACGATCAGGTTCGTCTATATCGGCTTCCTGCTGTTGGCCGCCTTGGTCGCAACCCTGTGGTTGATCGATCTGATGCCCGAATGGCTGGCTCGGATGCTGCCGCCCTCGGTGCGGGTCGGTGTCCCCAGCAGCTGAAACGGCCGACGAACGGGCAGCACAGGTGTAACCCGCCGGGTTCAGCCGACCTGCGTCAAGGCCCGGATCTGGTCGAGCCTCGGCAACAGGATCAGCGATAGCCCGATCGCCGCGATCAGGGCAAAGACCCCGTCATGCAGGGGATCCCAGGCCTTATGCCGCCGGGCCAGCAAGGCGACCGCCGGGTAGGAGAGGATATTGCCGACCGCCTGCCCGATCAGCGCGCCATAGAGGCCGGCGACATGCGAGCCGAACCAGAAGCAACTGAGAAACAACACGGCGCGGGCGGCGGTCAGATAGAAAAAGCCCCGGGAATCTCCGGCAGCCAGCGCCGGAAGATCATTCCCCAGCAGGATGATCTGCGGTACCACCACGCTCGCGATCAGCGTGATCATGATCCCGGATTCCCGATATCGATCATCGTAAAGCAGATCGACGATCCACGGGCCCAGAAAGGCGACGAGCAGGGTTGCGAACACGATCCCCCCCGTCAGGGCAAAGCGGATGCGGCGGACGCGGTCGAACTCGTCGCGACCGGCACTGGGCGGTGATTCCCGGTAAAGCGGAATCATGATCCGGGACACGATCGCTCCCCCCAGCATCAGGGGGAAGCTGGCGAGGAAGAAGCCGATATTGTAGAGGCCAAGCTGGGTCAGCGAGAGATAGCGGCCAAGGATCGCCTTGTCGCCCTGACCGATCAGAAAGCCCATGATCGTGCTTGGAAAGATCCATTTGCCAAAGCTGGTCAGCTCATGGACGGCCGCGCGATCCCAATGCAGGCGGTCATGATGGCCCGGGATCATCCACAGAATGATCAGGATGCGCACGATGCCGCCAATGGCCAGCATCACCACCATGGCCCAGACCGAGCCGGTGATCCATGCAAGGATGACCAGCATGACCGAGGTGATTACCTGCGACAGCAGATCGGCCTTGGTGACCTGACGCAGGGACATGTGCCGCTCGGCCGTCAGGACCCGCATCGGCGTCAGCCCATGGATGACCGTGCCGAAGCCCGCGACAAAGAGATAGGGCGCAAGCTCGGGGGCGTCATAAAAGCGGGCGAAGGGCACGGCCATGGCACAGCAGGCCAGCCACAGTGCCACGCCACGCATGATCTCGATGGTCCAGGCGGTGTTGAGGAAATCCGGGTCATCGCCGCGCGGACTGCGCAACACCGAGGGTCGGGTGCCGACATCGGAAAAGTTGTTCAGCCCCTGAATCAGCACCATGATCAGCGCCATGGTGCCGAAGGCGCTGGGGAACAGCAGCCGCGCGAGTGCCAGATTAACCACAAGGCGCAGGGCCTGCCCGCCACCAAAGCCGGCCAGGATCCACATGCCGCTGCGCAGGGCGCGCCACGACAGGCCCTCATCGTGATAAAGCCGGGAGGTCAGGCGTCGGATCATCTGGGCGGTCGGTCCTCGTGTAACGAAAGCAACTCGGTCACGGACCACTCTGATCAGAGGTCGTGCGGGATCGGCGGCGAATCCCCGGCGACAATGAAGGATGGCATGTAAACCCGAGGGTTTTCAATCATCCTTGCGTCCACCATAGGACCCGTCGCTTACGCCGTGCCAAGCGCCGTGACGATCGGGCCGAAATCGCTGGCCTTCAGGCTGGCGCCGCCGACCAGCGCGCCGTTCACATGAGCGATGGCAAAGATCTCGGCCGCATTGCCCGGTTTGACGCTGCCACCGTAGAGCAGGCTCATCTCGTCGCCATCGGCGAAACGCACGGCAAGGCGGTCGCGCATCAGCTGGTGAACCTCGGCGATCTGGTCGTTGGTGGGGGTGCGGCCGGTGCCGATGGCCCAGATCGGTTCATAGGCGATCACCGTATTGGCGGCAGTGGCCCCCTCGGGGATCGAGCCCGCCAGTTGCGCGGCGATCACGTCCAGAGTCTCGCCGGCGTCGCGCTGTGCCTCGCTTTCGCCGACGCAGATGATCGCCACCAGCCCGGCCCGATGCGCTGCTGCCGCCTTGGCCGCAACTTCGGCATCGGTCTCGCCATGATCGGTGCGGCGCTCGGAATGGCCGAGGATCACATGGCTCGCACCCGCATCCTTCAACTGCGCCGCCGAGATGTCGCCGGTATGCGCGCCGGAGGCGGCGGCATGGCAATCCTGTCCGCCGACGGAAATGTTGCCAGCAAGGCCCGAGACACGGGCGGCCATCGGATGGATAAGCACGGCGGGCGGGCAGATCAGCACATCGCAGCCCGGCGCGGCGACACCACGCGTCAGCGCGTCGATCTGATCCAGCGCGGCCAGATCGCCGTTCATCTTCCAGTTTCCGGCGGCAAGCTTACGCGGTGCCATGATTATCCCTCCTGCGATTTCTCGAGGACGGGATTAAGCTGCCCCCGCGCAAGGATCAAGGCGGGGCGCAACAAGGGGCTCAGGCGCCTTGCGCGCGCGCGCCTTCCAGCGGCTCGAAGCGGATGGATTCACCGCAGCCGCAGGTGTCGGTGACATTCGGGTTGCGGAACTTGAAGCCGGATTCCAACAGGCCGGTTTCGTAATCGATCACCGTCCCGAACAGGAACATCTGCGCCATCGGCGCGATCAGCACCCGCGCCTCGCCCTGTTCGACCACCTCGTCGGCCTTGTCGGCAGCCTGGGCTAGCTCCATCGTGTATTCCATCCCGGCGCAGCCGCCCTTTTTCAGGCCGATGCGCAGACCGACGGCCCGCTTGCCCGTCATCAGCCGGGCAATCTGCCGCTCGGCGGCGGGGGTGATGGTGACGGGGCTTTTCCCCGGAATTCCGAACATGGCTGGGCCTTTCGATCCTTTATGCCATAGATAAGGTCGCGGCCCGACCGGCTCAAGTGCCGGCGGCAGCGCCGCTTACATGAATCCCAGTTCCAGCCGGGCCTCGTCGGACATCATGTCCATGCCCCATTGCGGATCGAAGGTCATGGCGACATCGACCTGCTTCACCCCGGGCAGGGGTTCGATGGCATCGGCGACCCAGCCCGGCATCTCGCCGGCGACGGGACAGCCGGGGGCGGTCAGGGTCATGACCACGTTCACCGCGTTTTCGGCATCGATCTCGATTGTGTAGATCAGGCCCAGATCGAAGATGTTCACCGGGATCTCCGGGTCATAGACGGTCTTGCACGCCTCGACCACCTGCTCGTAGAGCGGATGCTCGGTCGTCGATGGCCGGATCAGCGGCGCGCCTTCCATCAGGGGCTCAGAGCTCATGTCATGTCCTCGGCAATTCCGACAGTTTATATAGGCCTCGATCGGCCTCGGGTCCAGAGGGCGAGGCGCCTCAAAGACAGCCGTGTTTTGCGCCCGCGTTGCGCCAGCCGAGCAAAGCCGGTAAGGACGCACGGTTGCAGATCCCGGACCCCGCCATGACCGACCGATTTTCCTTTGCCCTCAACGCCACCGATGGCCGCGCCCGCACCGGCACCATCCACACCCCGAGGGGCGAGGTGCGCACCCCGGCCTTCATGCCGGTGGGCACCGCCGCGACGGTCAAGGCGATGCTGCCCGAAAGCGTGCGCCAGACCGGGGCCGACATCCTGCTGGGCAACACCTATCACCTGATGCTGCGGCCGGGGGCCGAACGGATCGCAAGGCTGGGCGGGCTTCACCGGTTCATGAACTGGCAGCGCCCGATCCTGACCGATAGCGGCGGGTTCCAGGTGATGAGCCTTGCCGGCCTGCGCAAGCTGACCGAGGAGGGCGTGACCTTTTCCAGCCATGTCGACGGCTCGAAGCATTTCCTCTCGCCCGAGACCAGCATGGAGATCCAGCGCCTGCTGGGCAGCGATATCGTCATGGCCTTCGACGAATGCCCGGCCCTGCCGGCGGCGGAAGAGGATGTGGCGAAATCCATGCGCCTGTCGATGCGGTGGGCGCAGCGGTCACGCGACGCCTTCGGCGACCGTCCGGGCCATGCGCTCTTCGGGATCATGCAGGGCGGTGTTACTCGCGAATTGCGCGAGGAAAGTGCCGAGGCGCTGAAAGCCATCGGCTTCGAGGGTTATGCCATCGGCGGTCTTGCCGTGGGCGAGGGGCAGGAGGCGATGCTGGGTGTGCTCGACTATGCCCCCGGCCTCTTGCCCGAGGATCGGCCGCGCTACCTGATGGGGGTGGGCAAGCCCGATGACATCGTCGGCGCCGTCCAGCGCGGCATCGACATGATGGATTGCGTGCTGCCCTCGCGCTCGGGCCGCACCGGGCAGGCCTGGACCCGGCGCGGGCAGGTGAACATCAAGAACGCCCGCCATGCCGACGACCCGCGCCCGCTGGACGAGGCCTGCAGCTGCCCGGCCTGCACCGGCTACAGCCGCGCCTATCTGCACCATGTCTTCCGCTCGGGCGAGATGATCTCGGGCATGTTGTTGACCTGGCACAACCTGCATTATTATCAGGAATTGATGGCAGGGCTGCGCGAGGCGATCGCGGCGCAGCGTCTGGATGATTTCGTCGCGGAATTTCACGCGATGCGCGAAGGCGGCGATATTCCGCCGCTGTAACGGCAGTCTGCGCCGATGCTCGCGCTTTTCTTTTCACGGGCGACCGCCTAAGGATTTGCGATCCAGGCGGACGAACCGCCCCTTTTCAACTGTATGGGCCGCATGAGCGACAAGATCACCACCATAACCACGACCGAAGAGCTGGCCAAATTCTGCGAGGCCGCCAAGGCCGAGGCCTATGTCACGCTCGATACCGAATTCCTGCGCGAGCGGACCTATTATTCCAAGCTCTGCCTGATCCAGATGGCCCTGCCACCCGCCTCGACCGCCAAGATCGCGGGCGGGCAGGCGGTGCTGGTCGATCCGATGGTGAAGGGCCTGTCGCTGGAGCCGCTTTATGACCTCTTCCGCCACAAGGCGACGGTCAAGGTGTTCCACGCCGCGCGGCAGGATCTGGAGATCTTCTTCCACGATGCCGGCATCTTCCCCGAACCGCTGTTCGACACGCAGGTCGCGGCCATGGTCTGCGGCTTTGGCGAGCAGGTCGGCTACGAGACGCTGGTGCGCAAGATCGTCAAGGCCGATCTGGACAAGTCCTCGCGCTTCACCGACTGGTCGCGCCGGCCCCTGTCGGATGCGCAAAAGGCCTATGCGCTGGCCGATGTGACCCATCTGCGCCAAATCTACGAACACCTGGCGGCACAGCTGAGGAAATCCGGGCGCGAAAGCTGGCTGGCCGAGGAGATCGGCGTGCTGGAAGACCCCGAGACCTATATCACCCGGCCCGAGGATGCCTGGCAGCGGGTGCGCACGCGCTCGAACTCGCCGCGCTTCCTTGCCATCCTGCGCGAACTGGCCCGCTTCCGCGAGACCTATGCGCAGGAACGCGACGTGCCGCGCTCGCGGGTCTACAAGGACGATGCGATGATCGAGCTGGCCTCGACCAAGCCGGCGGACGAGGGCGATCTGGGCAAGTCGCGTCTGCTGCTGCGCGAGGCGCGGCGGGGCGAGATCGCGGCAGGTATCCTCGCGGCGGTGAAGGCCGGGCAGGAGGCGCGCGATCTGCCCGAGCCGGAAAAGACCGAGCCGGGCCGTCCGGGCAACCCGGCGCTGGCCGATCTGCTGCGGGTGCTGTTGAAGGCCAAGTCAGACGAGACCGGCGTTGCTTCGAAATTGATCGCCTCGGCCGCCGATCTCGACGCGATTGCCAGCGGCGCGCGCGACGTGCCGGCGCTGTCGGGCTGGCGGGCCGAGGTCTTTGGCGCCGATGCGCTGCGTCTGGCCGGGGGGCAGATCGCGCTTTCGGCCGAGGGCGGCATGGTGCGCGTCGTTCCGATCGGCTGAGCCATGACGGGCGGGATCGTGCTGGACAGGCTGCATGAGGCCGATGCGCCGTTGATCGCCGGGGCGCTGGCCGATCTCGACACGACGCAATGGCTGAGCAGCGTGCCCTTTCCCTATGGGCTGGCCGATGCACGGCGCTTCATTGCTGAGGCAGGGCCGGATGACCATGCGATCCGGGTGAATGGCGCGCTGGCCGGCGGTGTGCGCTCGGGCGGTGATCTGGGCTACTGGGTGCTGCCCGCCTTTCGCCGTCAGGGCGTGGCGCGGCGCGCCGCCGTGCTGGCATTGACCCGCAGTTTTGCGGCAGGACACCAGCAGGTGACGGCCAGCTATCTGCAGGGCAACACGGCCTCGGCCGCGGTGCTGGATGAGCTTGGTTTCGGCGACCCGCATCCGGGGACCGTCTATTCGGTCCGGCTGGGGCGGGACGTTCCGGCGACCCGCGTGACCCTGACCCGCGCCGCTTTCGCGGCCCGGCACGGCGTCTCGATCGAGACCGGGCGGCTCGTGATCAACCGGGCCGAACCCGCCGACCTGCCGGCGCTCTATGACATCGCCACCCGGCCCGATGTGGCGCAGATGCTGTTCATCTTCCGGCCGGGGATGAAGATGGCCGATTTTGCGCCGATCTTCCCGGCCGAATCTCTGGTGCCGCCCTATCGTCTGGCGATCCGTCATGCGGGCAGGGTCATCGGGTCCATCGGCATCGGTCGTCTGGACGGCAAGGACGCCCCGCCGATCTATTATTTCCTCTCGCCCGACAGCTGGGGTCAGGGCTTTGGCCGCGAGATCCTGCAGGCCTTTCTGGCCGAGATCGACGCCCGTTATGCCCCGCCGCACCTCGAGGCCGAGGTTTTTTCCGACAACCCGGCTTCGGCGCGGATGCTGGAAGGCGTCGGCTTTCAGCGGACGGGCGAGGTCATGCTGTGGTCGGCAGGGCGCGGCGGCAAGGCGCCGGGCTGGGCCTATCGGCGCGACCGGGGCTGAGCGGCGTCAGTCGTTGCGGATCACCACCCGGAAACGGGCGCGGCGATCCTCGGGCGACTCGGGCAGGGCGGTGGCAGGTGCCGAGGCGGTCGGTGCCGGGGCAGCAGGTGTTGCTGGCCTGGCAGGCGCCGCCGGGGTCGGCAGCCCGGTCCGGCGCCAGTCGGTCGGCGGCTCGGCAAAGCCCGGTGCCGAGGCCGAGGGGGCGAGGATCTCGGCCCCTTCGAAGATCGGCAGGATCCGTTCGCGCACGAGATCAAAGCGGCGCGGCACGCTGCCCGGCTCGCCCTCGCTGATCAGGCAGCCAAGGGCGCGGGTCACATCGCCCAGATCCGAGCGCAGCGGCATCAGCAGCATCCGCGCGGCCAGCGCCGGGCGGGCGTATTCCGCCTTGGCCACCAGCGTCAGCTCGGCCAGCTGCGGGGCGTGGAACACGGTTTCCAGCACGTCCGACAGCCGCCCCCGCGATCCGGGATTGAGGAAGGCGCAGAGCGGCATCCCCCGCACCTCCATCCCCATCAGGTCGATCAGGTGCCGACCGGCCAATCGGAAACGCGCCGCGCCCGGCGCCACCCGTTCGAGGATGAAGGCATAATCCAGCGCCCCGCGAATACCCTTGGGTTCGATTTCCGAGCGCAGCGGGATGGCGCGTCCCCGGCGCAGGCTCTGCCAATAGTCGCGCAGATCGGCGAGAATGCGCGCCGGGTTGTTCGCGTCGAACTCGGCCAGATGCAGCACCCTGCCGCCGGCCCCCGGTGGGAGATCCCCTGATTTCTGATTGTCATCGGGCAAAGGCTGATTCCCTGAAAAAGCGGGCGACAAACACAACAGTACCACAGCCAGAATAGCCGCTGTATCGGTCTCATCCGAGTCCTTTGTTAACAGATGGTTAACCAATCCGCTTCGGCAACGCGCCCGACCGTCGCGACAAGCCGCGGGGTTGACCGGGACCGGGGGCTTTGCCATCAGGGGCCAGCTTGAGGCGCCAGAGGATCGCATGGAACGAACCGGACTGCTGATCATCCTGTCCTCGCCTTCGGGCGCGGGCAAATCCACGCTGGCGCGGCGGCTGATGGACTGGGACGACAGCCTCAGCTTCTCGGTCTCGGCCACCACCCGATCGCCGCGCCCGGGCGAGGTGGACGGGCAGCATTACCATTTCACCAGCGCCGAGGAGTTCCGCGAGCTGGTCAGCACCGACCAGATGCTGGAACATGCCGAGGTCTTCGGCAATCTCTATGGCAGCCCGCGCGCGCCGGTCGAGGCGGCGATGCGGGCCGGGCGCGACACGCTGTTCGACGTGGACTGGCAGGGCGGGCAGCAGATCCGCGCCTCGGCCCTTGGCGGGCATGTCGTTTCGATTTTCGTCCTGCCGCCCTCGCTGCCGGAACTGGAACGGCGGCTGCGCACACGCGGGCAGGACAGCGACGAGGTGATCGCGGGCCGGATGGCGAAAAGCCGGGGCGAGATCAGCCATTGGGCCGAATATGACTATGTTCTGGTCAATGACGACCTGGACCGGACCGAGGCCGATCTGCGCGCCATCCTGTCGGCCGAACGCCTGCGCCGCAACCGCCGCGCCGGTCTGGGCAATTTCGTGAAGCAGTTGATGGAGGGGGACGAATGATCTGGGAACTGGACGGGATCGCACCCGAGCTGGACGGGGATGCCTGGGTCGCGCCGGACGCGCAACTGATGGGCCGCGTGGTGCTGGACGCCGGCGCCAGCGTCTGGTGGGGCGCGGTGCTGCGTGGCGACAACGAAGTGATCCGCGTGGGCACCGGCAGCAACGTGCAGGACCTCTGCGTCTTTCACACCGATCCGGGCTATCCGCTGACGATCGGCGCCAATTGTACCATCGGCCATCGGGCGATCCTGCATGGCTGCACCATCGGCGAGGGCGTGCTGGTCGGCATGGGCGCCACCATCCTCAACGGCGCCAAGATCGGCGCCGGCTCGCTGATCGGGGCGGGCGCGCTGATCGGCGAGGGCAAGGAGATCCCGCCGGGCTCGCTGGTCATGGGCGTGCCGGGCAAGATCGTGCGCCAGCTGGACGAGACGGCGCAGCAGGGCCTGCTCGAGTCAGCCGCGCGCTATCGCCGCAATGCCGCGCGCTTCCGGGCCGGGCTGAAACAGATCGGCTGATGCAGCAAAGCACCCGCCAGCTTGGCCAGATCGCCCAGTTTCTCGAGGCGGTGCCCTTGGCCATGCTGGCGGTGGATCGGCGGATGCGGGTCATTGCCGCCAATGCGGCGGCAGAGGCCATGTTCGGCCCCGACCTGACCGACCGGCCCTTCGTCACCGTGCTGCGCCACCCGGGCGTCATCCAGTCGCTCGACTGGGTGATCGATCCCATGGGCCATGCCGCCCCGCCGGTCGATCCGCAACTGCCCGCGCCGCCACCCGGCGGCCACGCGCTGCGCGCCAGTATCACTGCGAAGGGTCGGCAGATCCCCTGCGACATCACCACCAGCCCGCTGCCGCCGGCGATGGGCGAGGGCGCGTTGATCGCCTTGGCGGACGGGTCCGGCATCGAACAGGCCGACCAGATGCGCCGCGATTTCGTCGCCAATGTCAGCCATGAATTGCGCACGCCACTGACCGCGCTGATCGGCTTCATCGAGACGCTGCGCGGCCCCGCCCGCGACGATGCCGGCGCACGGGCGCGGTTTCTGGGGATCATGGAGGCCGAGGCCGGGCGGATGAACCGGCTTGTCGCCGATCTTCTGTCGCTGAGCCGGGTGGAATCGGACGAGCGCCGCCGCCCCTCGGGCAGGGTCGAACTGACCGGCCTGTTGCGCGGGGTGGTCGATACGCTGGCGCAGCGGGCCGAGGCCGCCGGGGTGACGATCGATCTGACCCTGCCGCCGGGCGAGGTGCGGGTGACGGGCGACGCCGACCAGCTGGTGCAGGTGTTCCAGAACCTGATCGAGAACGCGGTGAAATACGGCGGCAGCGGCGGCTGGGTCGGGGTCACGCTCGCCCATGTCGGCCATGAACCACGACTGCGCGGGCCGGGCTGGTCGGTCCTGATCGAGGATCGCGGCGACGGGATCGAGGCCCTGCACCTGCCGCGCCTGACCGAGCGCTTCTACCGCGTCGATGCCCATCGCTCGCGCGCCGAGGGTGGCACCGGGCTGGGCCTTGCCATCGTCAAGCACATCATCAACCGCCATCGCGGACAGTTGCGGATCGAAAGCGTGAAGGGCGAAGGCAGCCGCTTCACCGTGATCCTGCCCGATCGCGGCACCGGCGGCTGAGGCCGCATCCCACCCCACGCAATCGGCACTCGCGCCCCGGCGGCCATCGGCCTATAAGATTTCCGACCGATTGCCAGCGAGGATGCCATGACCGAACCGACCGATCTTTCCCCCTCTGACGCCGCCAAGCTGGCCGCCTCGCGCGCTGCCATCGCGCTGGTCGAGGATGGCATGAAACTGGGCCTCGGCACCGGCTCGACCGCTGTCATCATGGTGCGCGAACTGGCCGAGCGGGCCAAGGCCGAAGGCCTGACCCTGCGCTGCGCCGCGACCTCGCAGGCGACCGCCGATCTGGCGTCGAGTCTCGGGCTGACCATCGAACCGCTGGACCAGATCGGCTGGCTCGACCTGACCATCGACGGGGCCGACGAAGTGGACCCTGACCTGAACCTGATCAAGGGCGGCGGCGGGGCGCATCTGCGCGAGAAGATCGTCGCCCGCGCCAGCGACCGCATGGTGGTCATCGCCGACCCCGGCAAGGTGGTCGAGACGCTTGGCGCCTTTCACCTGCCGGTCGAGGTGATCGCCTTCGGCTGGCAGATCACCGAACGGCTGATCCGCGAGATGCTGGAGGCACAGGGTCTGGGCCAGCGCCCGATCCTCTTGCGCAAGCGCGACGGCCAGCCCTTCCTGACCGATGAGGGCAACCTGATCCTTGATCTGTCGCTCGAGGCGATCCCCGACCCGGCGCGGCTGGCGCGTGGCTTTGCCGATATTCCGGGCGTGGTCGAACATGGGCTGTTCCTCGGCATCTGCGATCTGGCGATCATCGGCAAGCCCGATGGCAGCGTGGTCGAACTGACCCGCGACGACGTATCCGACGAGATCGATCCCTTCTTTGCCGAGGAGGACGAGGCATGAGTTTCGACTATGATCTCTTCGTCATCGGCGGCGGCTCGGGCGGGGTGCGCGCCGCGCGCATTGCCGCCGGACAGCATGGCGCCCGCGTGGCCCTGGCCGAGGAAAGCCGCATGGGCGGCACATGCGTCATCCGCGGCTGTGTGCCGAAGAAGCTGATGGTCTTTGCCTCCTCCGCCCGCGGTCTGGCCGAAGAGGCGCATGGCTATGGCTGGCTAGAGGCTACGGCAGGGGCGTTCAGCTGGCCCGATTTCCACGGCAAGCTGAACCTTGAACTGGACCGGCTCGAGCGCGCCTATACCGCCGGGCTGGACCAGGCCGGGGTCGACATCTTCCTGCAGCGCGCCCGCGTCGCCGATGCCCATACGGTCGAACTGGCCGATGGCAGCCGCAAGAGCGCCAAGCATATCCTGATCGCCGCCGGTGGCCGTCCGCAGCGTCCCGATATTCCGGGGGCGGAGCTGGGGATGATCTCGGACGACGTTTTCCTGATGGACAGCCTGCCGCGCCGCGCCCTGATCATCGGCGGCGGTTTCATCGCCTGCGAGTTTGCCTGCATCCTGCAGGGTCTGGGGGTCGAGACCACGCTTAACTATCGCGGCAATGCGGTGCTGCGCGGTTTTGACGGCGAGACCCGCGAGCTGATGACCCGGCAGCTCGGCAGCAACGGCATCGACCTGCGCCTTGGCCTTTCGCCGACGCGGCTGGATCGTGAGGGTGATGGCCGCATCCGCGTCAGCTTCGACGATGACAGCCATGACGACTTCGACGCGGTGATCTTTGCCACCGGCCGCGCGCCCTATACCGGCGGGCTGGGGCTGGCCGAGGCCGGCGTGCGGCTGCAACCGAATGGTGCGGTCGAGGTCGATGACTGGTCGCAAACCTCGGTCCCCTCGATCTTTGCCGTGGGTGATGTGACGAACCGGGTGAACCTGACGCCCGTCGCCATCCGCGAAGGCCACAGCTTTGCCGATACCGTCTTCGGCGGCATCCCCCGCAAGATGGATCACAGCCTCGTCGCCCATGCCGTCTATACCCGCCCGCACGAGCTGGGCGGCGTCGGCATGACCGAGGACGAAGCGAAGAAGCGCGGCGGCGTGGATATCTATGCCACCACCTTCCGGCCGATGCGCTCGGCCTTTGCCGGCTCGCCGGCGCAGGTGATGATGAAGCTGATCGTCTGCAGCGAGACCGACCGGGTGCTGGGCTGCCACATCTTCGGCCCCGAGGCGGGCGAGATGATCCAGCTGGTCGCCATCCCGATCACCATGGGCGCGACCAAGGCCGATTTCGACGCCACCATCGCCGTGCACCCTACCATGGCCGAGGAACTGGTGACGATGCGCCAGCCGGCCCGGCGCCATCACCATGCCGAGGCGGCGGAGTAACCAGCCGGGGCGCGCGGGTGTCAGCCTAGAAGCTGATCTCGGCCCCGCGCTCGTCCAACTCCCAGGTCAGGCTGCGGCCCGAGGCGCGGACGGCCTCGGCCAGCAGCGCGAAATGCACCTTGGCCGAGGGCGGCTGCGGCAGGGCCGGGGCGCTGCCATCCAGCCAGGCCCACAGCTCGGGCTCGGGCTTCGTGCGATCGGCCTCGCCGACCAGCCGCCAGCCGGTGCCGCTGCGCACCACCAGCACCCGCCCGCCCCAGGGCATCGCGCTTTCAAGGCACATCAGCGCCAGCAGCAGCATCTGCACCTCGCGGCGCGGCTGGTCGCCCTCGCTGTCCAGCTCGATCTTCAGCCGCCCCTGCGCGCCCATGTCGCGGATCAGCCGCGCCAGTTCCGGGCCGGAAATCCGCTGTTCCTCGCCCGAGCGGCCGAAGGCCATGCGGAAGGTCTGGATGCGCGCCCGCGCCGCCTCGACCGCATCGGCCACCAGCTGCATCTCGGGACCCTGCGCCACCGCCAAAGGTGCGCCGCCCATCTGCATCAGCTCGACCCCGTTCGAGATGGCGCCAAGCGGCGAGACGAGATCGTGGCACAGCCGCGATCCCAGAAGAAGCGCGAGATCCAGCGGCTCGATCCGCGTTGAACTGTCGGTCATGGCATCCTAGTTTGGCTGAAAGGCAGGGGAGTGGTGATGAACGAGCTTCTGGAACCCGGCATGATCGTCCGCCACCCCGGCGCGCCCGACTGGGGCGACGGGCAGGTGCAGTCGCGCGTCGGCGACAGGATCACGGTGAATTTCGCCCATGCGGGCAAGCAGGTCATCGACGGTCGTCGGATCGCGCTGCAACTGGTGCGGCCCGACGGGGCCTGACGGTGAGATTCCATGTCCATGGTTCTGCAATCAATGCGCGATTTTCGCAAGGAAAACTCGACCCTTGGGCAGTGTCGCTTTGCCGCAGGGCTGCAGCGATGAGGGCGCTCTACGCTTGCAATGCTGGGTCCGCCCGCCTAGAGAACAGTCCCGAGCGCAGGAAAAGGCCCGACCCCTCGGCATGACCCCCGATACCAACTATTTCCAGATCCGCATCGCCACCAGCGAGCGTGACCTCAAGGCGGCGCAGCGCCTGCGCTATCGTGTCTTCGTCGAAGAGCTGGGCGGCGATGGCCCGCTGGTCGATCACGAGAACCGGCTGGAACGCGACGAGTTCGACCCGGTGGTCGATCACCTCTGCCTGATCGATTCGCGCCGCAGCGCCGAAGAGCTGGATCATGTGGTCGGCGTCTATCGCCTGCTGCCCGGCTCGCGCGCGGCCGAGTTCGGGCGGTTTTATTGCGACGCCGAATATGACCTGAGTGTTTTGCGCGACTGCGGCCGCAGCCTGCTGGAACTGGGCCGCTCCTGCGTCGATCCCGAATATCGCGGCGGCTCGGGCATGTTCCTCTTGTGGAACGCGCTGGCCGATTACGTGCTGGACCTGGACATCGAGGTGCTGTTCGGCGTTGCCAGCTTCCACGGCACCGATATCGACGTGCTGGCGCCCTCGCTTTCATGGTTGCACCAGAACCATCTGGCCCCGGCCGAGCTGCGGCCGACCGCGAAGCCCGCGGGCTATCAGGACATGGACCTGATCCCCGCCGAGCGCATCGACCGGCGCGAGGCGATGGTGAACATGCCGGCGCTGATCAAGGCCTATCTGCGGCTCGGCGGGCAGGTCGGGCAGGGCGCCTATCTCGACCGGGCCTTCAACACAACGGATGTGTTCCTGCTGATGGACACCGCCGCCATGTCCGACAAGCACCGCAAGTTCTACGAATCCCGCTGGCAGCAGCAGCAATGAGCGATCAGGGCCGGGGTCCTGCGACATGGCGCGACAACAGCGGCTATGCGCTTGGCCGCCCGCTGAGCCTGCGCGACTGGCTGCGCGTGGTCCGGCGCGGGGTGCCGGTCATCCTCGTGCTGGCGATCGGGGTGCTGCTGATCCTGCCCTTGCGCGCCGTCGAGCGGCTGTTCCACGGCCCCCGCCGCCCCTGGACCGGCCCGCATGTGCAGATGGTCTGCCGGCTGTGCCTGTTCTTCTTGGGCATCGGCTGGCGCCGCGTTGGCAAGCCCCTGCGCGGTCCCGGCGCGGTGGTCGCCAACCATTCCAGCTGGCTCGACATCTTCGTGCTGAACGCCGCCATGCCGGTCTTTTTCGTCAGCAAGGCCGAGGTCTCGGGCTGGCCGGGCATCAACATCCTGACCCGCGTGACCAATACCCATTTCGTCATCCGCGACCCCAAGCTCGCGCGCCAGCAGGCCCATGAATTCGCCGAGCGTGTCCGCGCCGGTCATCGCCTGCTGTTCTTCCCCGAGGGCACCTCGTCGGATGGCCGCCGGGTGCTGCCGTTCAAGCCGACGCTGTTCCAGGGATTCTTGGACCCGGAACTGCCGCTTGATCTGGCGATCCAGTCGATCACCGCCGATTACCACGCCCCGCGCGGCGAGGACGCGCGCTTCTATGGCTGGTGGGGAGATATGGACCTTGGCCCGCATCTGATGCATGTGCTGTCGGAGCGCCGTCAGGGCAGCGTGACGGTGACGCTGCATGCGCCGATCGCGGTGGCGGGCGAGACGCGGAAATCGCTGTCGGCCAAGGCCGAACAGGCCGTGCGTTCTGCGCTTGAAAATGATATGATTGTGCCTTGAGGCCGCTTCGCCAACACCATATATGGTATTCTCTTCTCAATAACCTACCAAGGATTGTCCCAGATGAGCCGCTTTGTCGCCCCGATTGCCGAACAAATCTGGGATATGAAATACCGGATGAAGGATGCCGAGGGGCAGCCGGTCGATGGCACGGTCGAGGACAGCTGGCGGCGGGTGGCGCGTGATCTGGCCTCGGTCGAGAAAAAGCCAGCCGAGTGGGAAGACCGCTTCTATGCCGCGCTCGAGGATTTCAAGTTCCTGCCGGCGGGGCGGATTCTGGCGGGTGCCGGCACCGGTCGCACGGTGACGCTGTTCAACTGTTTCGTCATGGGCACCATTCCCGACAGCATGGGCGGCATCTTCGACATGCTGAAGGAAGCGGCGCTGACCATGCAGCAGGGTGGCGGCATCGGCTATGACTTCTCGACCATCCGGCCGCGCGGAGCGGCGGTGCACGGGGTGGCGGCGGATGCCTCGGGTCCGCTGTCGTTCATGGATGTCTGGGACGCGATGTGCCGCACCATCATGTCGGCGGGCTCGCGCCGGGGCGCGATGATGGCGACGATGCGCTGTGACCATCCCGATATCGAGGCCTTCATCGAGGCCAAGCAGGACAGCGCCCGGCTGCGCATGTTCAACCTGTCGGTGCTGATCACCGATCCCTTCATGCAGGCGGTGAAGGACGGCAAGAGCTGGGACCTGCAATTCGAGGGCAAGGTCTATCGCACCGTCGATGCTCGCGACCTGTGGAACCGGATCATGCGCGCGACCTATGATTTCGCCGAGCCGGGCGTGATCTTCATCGACCGCATCAACCAGCAGAACAACCTGCATTACGCCGAGACCATCGCCGCCACCAATCCCTGTGGCGAGCAGCCCTTGCCGCCCTATGGCGCCTGCCTGCTGGGCTCGATCAACCTTGCGCGGCTGGTGACGGAGCCCTTCACCGCCAAGGCGCATCTGGACGAAAAGGCGCTGGACGATCTGGTCCGCACCGCCGTGCGGATGATGGACAACGTGGTTGACGCCAGCCGCTTCCCGCTGCCGCAGCAACTGGCCGAGGCGCAGGCCAAGCGCCGAATCGGGCTGGGCGTCACCGGGCTGGCCGATGCGCTTCTGATGCTGGGCCTGCGCTATGGCGCCAAGGACGCGGTGGAACAGACGCGCACATGGATGAAGGCCATCGCGCGCTCGGCCTATCTGGCGAGTGCCGATCTGGCGAAGGAAAAGGGCGCATTCCCGCTGTTTGACGCCGACGAATATCTGAAATCCGGCTTCATGCAGCGGATGGATGACGATGTGCGCGCGGCCATTGCCGAGCATGGTATCCGCAATGCGCTGCTGACGTCGATTGCGCCGACCGGGACGATCAGCCTCTATGCCGGCAATGTGTCCTCGGGGATCGAACCGGTCTTTGCCTATGCCTATACCCGCAAGGTGCTGCAGAAGGACGGCTCGCGCACCGAGGAAGAGGTGGTGGATTACGCCGTGCAGATGTGGCGCGACCTGAAAGGCGATGCGCCGCTGCCGGATTACTTCGCCAATGCGCAGACGCTGGCGCCCAAGGATCACGTCGCCATGCAGGCGGCGGCACAGGAATGGGTCGACAGTTCCATCTCGAAGACCATCAACTGCCCCGAGGATATTTCCTTCGAGGAATTCAAGGATGTCTATCTCTCGGCTTGGGACCTGGGCTGCAAGGGCTGCACCACCTATCGCCCGAATGACGTGACCGGCTCGGTCCTGTCGGTCAGCGAGACATCCGAGGCCGCGCCCGAGGCCGATCGCGGCGCCGATGTGGTCTATCTGACCGAGCCGCTGGACCGCCCGGCGGCGCTGGAAGGCTCGACCTACAAGCTGAAATGGCCGGGCAGCGAGCACGCGATCTACATCACCGTGAACGACATCGTGCAGGCCGGTCATCGCCGCCCCTTCGAGGTCTTCATCAACTCGAAGAACATGGAGCATTTCGCCTGGACCGTGGCGCTGACGCGGATGATCTCGGCGGTGTTCCGGCGTGGCGGCGATGTGTCCTTCGTGGTCGAGGAGCTGAAAGCCGTCTTCGATCCGCGCGGCGGTGCCTGGATGCAGGGGAAATACGTCCCCTCGATCCTCGCGGCCATTGGCGGCGTGATCGAGCGGCACATGATCTCGACCGGCTTCCTCGAGGGCGAGGGCATGGGGCTGAAGACCGATCCGCAGGCCGAGGTGATGGCCGTGGGCGAACGCCCGCGCGGCCCGGCCTGCCCGAGCTGCGGCCAATACGGGATGCGCATGGTCGAGGGCTGCATGACCTGCCCCAGCTGCGGCCATTCGAAATGCGGCTGAGGCGGGCGTCACGGTGACGCCTGCTGTCCTGCAAGGATGTCCGGGATGACCTGAGCCGTCATGCGGCGATGGAATGCACATCCGGACCTTGCCGAGATAACAGACTGCAAAGGGCCCTGGACCTCCGGCGGCCCTTTTTTTCTGCTCTCTCGGGCAGGTTGATCGGGTCCGGCCCCTTGGGGAAATCTCTGCCGGCCTGCAATTCCCCAGCGCCGATCATCCCCGCTGCGACTCCGTGTTGCCGCTGTCTCCAGCGCGGATTATCACGGACTTCCGACAGATGGAGAGCCCGCCGTGACCCAGACAACCGCCCAGATCGCCCGCGTCATCGCGCAAGAGATTGCTGCCAGCCCGGCGCAGGTCAGCGCGGCGGCGGCGCTCTTGGATGAAGGGGCGACCGTGCCCTTCGTCGCGCGTTATCGCAAGGAGGTGACCGGCGGGCTGGATGACACGCAACTGAGGACGCTGGCCGAGCGGCTGGCCTATCTGCGCGAGCTCGAGGCGCGGCGCGAGGCGATCCTGAAATCGATCCGCGAACAGGGCAAGCTGACCGATGATCTGGCGCGCGCCATCGCCCAGGCCGAGACCAAGGCGGGTCTGGAAGACATCTACCTGCCCTTCAAGCCCAAGCGCCGCACCAAGGCGATGATCGCGCGCGAGAACGGTCTGGAGCCGCTGCTGCGCGCGATCATGGACCAGCGGGCAACGGCACCGGAAACCCATGCCGAAGCCTACCTGACCGAGGCCGTTCTGACGGTAAAGGAGGCGCTGACCGGCGCGCGCGATATCCTGACCGAAGAGCTGTCGGAACGCGCCGACCTGCTGGGCCGGCTGCGTGACTTCATGCGGCGCGAGGCCTTCGTCGTCTCGAAGGTCATCGAGGGCAAGGAGGCCGCGGGGGCCAAGTTCGCCGATTACTTCGACCAGCGCGAGAAATGGGCCGAGATCCCCGCGCACCGGGCGCTGGCCATCCTGCGCGCCGCCAAGGAAGAGATCGTCACCATCGAGGTCGCGCCAGATGCCGAGACCGGTGTGCCGCAGGCCATCGCCATGATCGCGGCCTCGCTTGGCACCGCCGGCGATACGCCCGGCGATCGCTGGCTGCGCGCGGCGGCTGACTGGGCCTGGCGGGTCAAGTTCTCGCTGACGCTTTACATCGACCTTTTGGGCGAATTGCGCCAGCGTGCGCATGAGGCGGCGATCACCGTCTTTTCGCGCAACCTCAAGGACCTGCTGCTGGCGGCACCCGCCGGGGCCAAGGCGACGCTGGGGCTGGACCCGGGCATCCGGACCGGCGTGAAATGTGCGGTGGTGGACAAGACCGGCAAGCTTCTGGAAACCGCGACGATCTATCCCTTCCAGCCGCGCATGGATGTTCGCGGGGCCGAGGCCACGCTGATCCAGCTGATCGCGAAGCATGGTGTCGAACTGGTCGCCATCGGCAACGGCACCGCCAGCCGCGAGACCGAGAAACTGGTCGGCGACACGCTGCGGCTTCTGCCGCAGGGGGTAAAGGTGCCGACGCGGGTGGTCGTGTCCGAGGCCGGGGCCTCTGTCTATTCCGCCTCGGAACTGGCGGCCAGGGAATTCCCGGGTCTCGACGTCTCGCTGCGCGGTGCAGTCTCGATTGCCCGGCGCTTGCAGGACCCCCTGGCGGAACTGGTGAAGATCACCCCGCAATCGATCGGCGTCGGGCAATACCAGCATGATGTGGACCAGCGCAGCCTGTCGCGGGCGCTCGACGCGGTGGTCGAGGATGCGGTGAACGCGGTGGGGGTGGACCTGAACACCGCTTCGGCGCCGCTTCTGGCGCAGGTCGCGGGGCTGGGGCCGTCGCTGGCGGAATCGATCGTGCTTTACCGCGAGGAACATGGCTCGTTCCCCTCGCGCAAGACGCTGCTGAAGGTCTCGGGCCTTGGTCCGAAGGCCTTTGAGCAATGCGCCGGCTTCCTGCGTATCCGCGACGGGGTCGAGCCGCTGGACGCCTCCTCCGTCCATCCCGAGGCCTATGAGGTCGCGCGCCGGATCGTCTCGGCCTGTGGCCGCGACCTGCGCCAGATCGTCGGCACGGCGGGGGCGCTGAACGCGCTCAGGGCCGAGGATTTCGTCACAGGTTCCTTCGGCCTGCCCACCGTGCGCGACATCTTCCGCGAACTGGAAAAGCCGGGACGCGATCCCCGGCCCGAGTTCAAGACGGCGAAGTTCTCGGAAGGCGTCGAGGAGATCAAGGACCTGAAGCCCGGGATGCGGCTGGAAGGCACCGTCACCAATGTCGCGGCCTTCGGCGCCTTCGTCGATATCGGCGTGCATCAGGACGGGCTGGTGCATGTTAGCCAATTGGCCGACCGTTTCGTCAAGGACCCCCATGAGGTGGTCAAGGCGGGCGATGTCGTGCAGGTGCGCGTGACCGAGGTCGATATTGCCCGCAAGCGCATCGGGTTGACCATGCGCAAGGATGGCGGCGCGTCGCAGGAGAAGCCCGCCGACCGGGGGCAGCCATCGCGGCACGCAGGAAAACCCAAGGGTCCGGCACCGAAGGGCGCGAAACCGGATGCCCCCGGCGGGTTGGGCGCGGCGCTGCTTGAGGCGATGAAGAAGCGGTAAGCCTGCATCGCGCATTCTTGTTGCTGACCCGTCGCCGAATGTCGCTGTCGCCATCAGGGCCGCGGATGAAACCTAGGCCTTGCCCGGATAGCCCACGCCCTTCAGCGCCACGGCGATCTCGTCCAGCGTCGCCGGATCGTCGATGGTGGCGGGCAGCTTGAACTCTTCGCCATCGGCGATCTTGGCCATGGTGGCGCGCAGGATCTTGCCCGAGCGGGTCTTGGGCAGGCGGTCGACCACCACGGCGGTCTTGAATGCGGCGACCGGGCCGATCTGTTCGCGGACGCGGGCGACGACCTCCTTGACCACCTGCGCGTCGGGCGTCTCGACGCCTTTCTTGAGGCAGAGGAAGCCAAGCGGCATCTGTCCCTTCAGACTGTCGGCCACGCCGATCACCGCGCATTCGGCGACGGCGGGATGACCGGCCAGAACCTCCTCCATCGCCCCGGTCGAGAGGCGGTGGCCGGCGACGTTGATCACATCATCGGTGCGCGCCATGATGTAGAGATAGCCATCCTCATCGACATAGCCCGCATCGCCGGTTTCGTAATAGCCGGGGAAATGGTCGAGATAGGATTTGCGGAAGCGCCCTTCGGCATTCCACAGCGTCGGCAGGGTGCCGGGCGGCAAGGGCAGCTTCACCGCAATGGCGCCAAGCGTGCTCGCGGGCAGGGGATGGCCGGCCTCGTCGAGGATCTGCACGTCATAGCCAGGCATCGGATGGGTCGGGCTGCCCTTGCGGACCGGCAGAAGCTCGATCCCCAAGGGGTTCGCGGCGATGGCCCAGCCCGTTTCGGTCTGCCACCAGTGATCGATCACCGGCACCTTCAGGTGATCCTCGGCCCATTGGATCGTGTCCGGGTCCGCGCGCTCTCCGGCAAGGAACAGGGCTTGTAGCGAGGAAAGATCGTAATCGTCGATCAGCGCGCCATTAGGATCCTCGCGCTTCACCGCGCGGATGGCAGTGGGGGCGGTGAAGAAGCTTTTGACGCCATGGTCCTGAATCACCCGCCAGAAGGTGCCGGCATCGGGCGTGCCGACGGGCTTGCCCTCGAAGACGATGGTGGTGGCCCCGGCGATCAGCGGGGCATAGCAGATATAGCTGTGGCCGACGACCCAGCCCACATCCGAGGCCGCCCAGAACACGTCGCCCGCATCGATGCCATAGATGTTCTTCATCGACCAGTTCAGCGCCACCAGATGCCCGGCCGTGGCGCGGACCACGCCCTTGGGCTGGCCGGTCGTGCCGCTGGTATAGAGGATATAGGCCGGGTGATTGCCCGCGACCGGCACGCAATCGGCCGGGGTCGCGCCGTCCTGAAAGGCGGTCCAGTCGACATCGCGGCCGGGGGCCAGCATGGCCGCATGTTCGGGGCGCTGGAAGATGACGGTGAAATCGGGCTTGTGGGCGGCCTGCTCGATCGCCTTGTCGATCAGCGGCTTGTACTCGACCACTCGTCCCGGCTCGAGCCCGCAGGACGCGGCCAGAATGGCCTTGGGCTGGGCGTCGTCGATGCGCACGGCCAGCTCATGCGCGGCGAAGCCGCCGAAGACGACCGAATGGATCGCGCCGATGCGCGAACAGGCGAGCATGGCGACCAGCGCCTCGGGGATCATCGGCATGTAGATGATGACCCGGTCGCCCAGACCCACGCCCCGCGCCTTGAGCGCACCGGCCAGCCGCGCGGTCGCGTCCTGCAACTCGGCAAAGCTGACGCTCTGCTGCGTGCCGGTGATCGGGCTGTCATGGATGATCGCCGCCTGATCGCCGCGCCCGGCCTTCACATGGCGGTCAACCGCGTTCCAGCAGGTATTGACCGTCGCATCGGCGAACCATTCCCCTGCCGGTCCCTGGTCGAAATAGGCGCGGGTGGGCGCGCGGTCCCAGTCAATGGCGCGGGCCTGTTCCATCCAGAACGCCTCGGGGTCGGCCTTCCAGCCCTCGTAAACCTCGCGATAGCCCATGCCCGATCCTCCCTGACGCGCCGCTGCTTTGTAGCGCCCGGGTGGGTGGTCGCGCAACAACGCGGCTTACCGACCTTGGTCGCGGCGACAATGAGCCGCGGCGGGCGGATGGACATTTCGGGATGCTTGCGACAGTGTGCCTGTCCGGTTTGACAGCGAAGGGGATGATCATGGCGGAACAGAAGAAGGTGGCGCTGGTCACGGCGGGCGGTTCGGGCATGGGGGCGGCGGCAGCGCGCCGGCTGGCGGCGGACGGGTTTGCCGTCGGCATCCTGTCCTCCTCGGGCAAGGGCGAGGCGCTGGCGGCGGAACTGGGTGGTTTCGGCGTCACCGGCTCGAACCAGTCGAACGACGATCTGGCACGGCTGGTCGATGGCGCGATGGAGCGATGGGGCCGGATTGACGTCTTGGTGAACAGCGCCGGCCACGGGCCGCGCGCGCCGATCCTCGATCTGACCGACGAGGACTGGCATCGCGGAATGGAGGTCTATTTCCTCAATGCCGTGCGCCCTTCGCGGCTGGTCACGCCGCATTTGATCGCGGGCGGCGGCGGCGCGATCATCAACATCTCGACCTTCGCCGCCTTCGAGCCGGACCCGGTCTTCCCGACCTCGGGCGTGTTCCGCGCCGGGCTGGCGGCCTTCTGCAAGCTCTTCTCGGATCGCTATGCCGCCGAGAACGTGCGGATGAACAATGTCCTGCCGGGCTTCATCGACTCGCTGCCCGAGAAAGAGGAATTCCGCGCCCGTATCCCCATGGGCCGCTATGGCCGCGAAGCGGAAATCGCCGCCACCATCGCCTTCCTCGCCTCGGAGGGCGGCGCCTATATCACCGGGCAGAACCTGCGGGTGGATGGCGGGATCACCCGGTCGGTGTAGTTGCCTGCTATTCCCAAGGCGGAAATCGGCCGGGCCGGCAGGCACCAAGGATGATCTGCTCCCAGCTTTTCCCGGCAGCGCGCAGATCGTCGATGCCGGGGCCGTCGGGATTGCCATAGGTGGTGCGGGTGCGGGCCTCGATCCGCGCCCGCATCGCTTCGGGCGTCAGCGCCTTGAACCGCGCCGACAAAGTGAGGCGTTCGGCGTGAAGCAGGCGGGCGATGGCCTCGGGGTCCTTCCCCTCGGTCCGCAGCGCCTCGGCCCGATCAGTCAGCGCCCGGACCTGCGCCTCGTAATCGCGGCGCAGGGCGGGCAGGGCGGTTTCACCCTCAGCTGTAATGCGACACCGGCGTGCCGGCCAAGGCCGACATGTTCAACAGCCCGCGCGGGGTGATCGAGGGGGTGACGATATGGGCGCGGTTGCCCATGCCCATCAGGATCGGCCCTACCTCCAGCCCTCCGGCGCGCTGCTTCAGCACGTTGCGCACGCCCGAGGCGGCATCGCTGCCGGCGAAGATCAGCACATTGGCCGAACCTTCCAGCCGCGAATTGGGGAAGATGCGTTCGCGCAAGCCGGCATCCAGCGCCGAATCCACCTGCATCTCGCCGTCGAACATGAAATCGACCTCGTGACCCTCCAGAAGCGCCATCGCCTCGCGCATCTTCTGCCCGCCCGGGGTGTTCAGGTTGCCGAATTGCGAATGGCTGCACAGCGCGACACGCGGGGTCACGCCAAAGCGGCGGACATGGCGGGCGGCGCCGATGGCGGTTTCCATTACCTCCAAGGGTGAGGGGTCGTGATGCACCTGCGTATCGGCGATGAACAGCGGCCCGTCCTCGAGGATGATCATCGACAGCGCGCCGACCGGGTGCAGCCCGCCACGGGCGAGGATCTGGCTGACATATTGCAGGTGCCAGCTGTATTGCCCGAAGGTGCCGCAGATCAGGCTGTCGGCCTCGCCGCGATGCACCATGGTGGCGGCGATGGCGGTGGTGTTGGTGCGCATGATCGCCCGCGCGATGTCGGGCGAAACCCCGCGCCGCTCCATCAGCTGGTGATAGGTTTCCCAGTAGTCGCGATAGCGCGGATCGTTTTCCGGGTTCACGATCTGGAAATCCTTCTCGGGCCTGATCGGCAGACCGCAGCGCTCGGCCCGCATCTCGATCACCTCGGGACGGCCGATCAGGATCGGCACGTCATTGGTTTCCTCGATCATTGCATTGGCGGCGCGCAGCACCCGTTCGTCCTCGCCCTCGGCAAAGACGATATTGCGCGCGGCCAGTTCCGAGGCCTCGAAGACCGGGCGCATGATCAGTGCCGAACGGAAGACCGAGCCGTCGAGCTTGCGCTTGTAGGCGTCGATATCGGCCAGCGGCCGGGTGGCCACGCCCGTCTCCATCGCGGCGCGGGCCACGGCGGTCGAGACCACGCCGATCAGGCGCGGATCGAAAGGTTTCGGGATCAGGTATTCGGGACCGAAGGTCAGCGTCTCGCCGCGATAGGCGGCGGCAGCCTCGGCGGCCGTGGTGGTGCGGGCCAGCGCGGCGATGCCCTCGACGCAGGCGATCTCCATCTCGTCATTGATGGTGGTCGCGCCCACATCCAGCGCGCCCCGGAAGATGAAGGGGAAGCAGAGGACGTTGTTCACCTGGTTGGGAAAATCGCTGCGCCCGGTGGCGATGATCGCATCCGGGGCGACGGCGCGGGCATCGTCGGGCAGGATCTCGGGCGTCGGGTTCGCCAGGGCGAAGATGATCGGTGCCTTGGTCATGCGGGCGACCATCTCGGGCTTCAGCACGCCCGGACCCGAGAGGCCCAGGAACATGTCGGCCCCGTCGATCACTTCGCCAAGAGTCCTCAGATCGCTGGCCTGCGCAAACTCGGCCTTCTGCGGGTTCATGTCCTCGGCCCGGCCCTCGTAGACCAGCCCGTGGATGTCGCAGAGCCAGACATTCTGGCGCTTCACGCCCAGCTTCAGCAGCATGTTCAGGCAGGCGATGCCCGCCGCGCCGCCGCCGGTGGAGACGATCTTGATATCCTCGAACTTCTTGCCCGCGACCCGCAGCGCATTGGTCGCTGCCGCGCCGACGACGATGGCGGTGCCGTGCTGGTCATCGTGAAAGACCGGGATGTTCATCCGCTCGCGGCACAGCCGCTCGACGATGAAGCATTCGGGCGCCTTGATATCCTCGAGGTTGATGGCGCCGAACGTGGGTTCCAGCGCGCAGACGATCTCGGCCAGCTTTTCCGGGTCGGGTTCGTTCACCTCGATATCGAAGCAGTCGATATTGGCGAATTTCTTGAACAGGACCGCCTTGCCCTCCATCACCGGCTTCGAGGCCAGCGCGCCGATATTGCCAAGCCCCAGAACTGCCGATCCATTGCTGACCACGGCGACCAGGTTGCCCCGCGCGGTATAGCGCGCGGCATTGGCCGGGTCGGCCTTGATCTCCAGACAGGCTTCGGCCACGCCGGGGGAATAGGCGCGGGAAAGGTCGCGGCCATTGGCCAGCGGCTTCGTGGCGCGGACCTCGAGTTTGCCGGGACGCGGGAATTCGTGATAGTCGAGCGCCGATTGGCGGGCATTATCCTGTCTGCGGTCTTCCATCCCCCGTCCCCCCTTACCTGTGACTTGTCGTGCCGGGTCTGTTCGCTGCCGGGCACTTCAATCGAAGATTGACCCATGGTTAGCGCGATTCAAAGCCCGGGAACAAGCGGCCCCGGCTTGCATTGACCTCGCGCCCCGGCGAAACTGTGTTTGCAAAATCAGGAGAGTGCGCATGTCACTTGTCGAAGCGGCGCGCGAGGTGCGCGAACTGGCCTATGCGCCCTATTCCCAGTTCAAGGTCGGCGCGGCGATCCGTGGCGCCTCGGGCACCATCTATCGCGGCTGCAATGTCGAGAACGTCGCCTATCCCGAGGGCACCTGTGCCGAGGCAGGCGCCATTGCCGCCATGGTGGCGGCGGGCGAGACCCGGCTGGCCGAGGTCGCGGTCATCGCCGACAGCCCGTCCCCGGTGCCGCCCTGCGGCGGTTGCCGGCAGAAGCTGGCCGAGTTCGGCGCTAGCGATGTGCCGGTGACGCTGGCCACCACCGATGGCGCGATCCATCAGACGACCATCGGCGAGCTGCTGCCCGGCCGCTTTGACCTCTCGCATATGAGCCGCGCGGAATGAGCGATCCGCGCCCGGTCATTGCCGCGTTGCGTGACGGCAAGGGGCTGGATGCAGCCGGCGCGGCGCTGGTCGCCAACGGGCTGGCCGATGGCTCGGTCAGCGATGCGCAGGCGGCGGCCTTCGCCATGGCGGTGCTGCTGCGCGGGGCAGGTCCGGGTGGCAGGGCGCGGCTGACGCAGGCGATGCGGGATTCGGGGCATGTGATGGCCTGGGACCTGCCCGGTCCGGTGGTCGACAAGCATTCGACCGGCGGCATCGGCGATACGGTCAGCCTGATCCTCGCGCCGGTGCTGGCAGCCTCGGGGGCCTTCGTGCCGATGATCTCGGGCCGGGGGCTCGGTCATACCGGCGGCACGCTGGACAAGCTGGAGGCCATTCCGGGCTATCGCTGCGATGTCTCGGAGGCCGAGTTCCGCCGCGTGGTGGGCGAGGTCGGCTGTGCCATCGTCTCGGCCAGTGGCGAGATGGCCCCGGCGGACCGCCGGCTCTATGCCATCCGCGACGAATCCGGCACGGTGGAGAGCCTCGATCTCATCACCGCCTCGATCCTGTCGAAGAAGCTGGCGGCAGGGCTGCAGGGGCTGGTGATGGACGTGAAGCTGGGCTCGGGCGCCTTCTCGAAGACCGGCGAACAGGCCGAGGCACTGGCCCGCGCGCTGGTCGAAACCGGCGGCGAACTGGGCTGCCCGACCGTGGCGCTGATCACCGACATGGACCAGCCGCTGGCCGATGCTGCCGGCAATGCGCTGGAACTGCGCGCCGCGATCCGGGCGCTGAGGGGCGAGGCCGGGCGGCTGCTAGACCTGTCGCTGGCGCTGTCCGAGGCCTGTCTGAAGATCGTCGGGCTGGACCCGTCACTGGCGCGGCAGGTGCTGGCGAGCGGCGCCGCCGCCGAACGGTTCTCGCGCATGGTCGCGGCGCTTGGTGGGCCTTCGGACCTGCTCGACAATCCCGACAGGCATTTGCCGCCTGCGCCGGTCATCCATCCTGCCCCCGCGCCGCAGGCTGGCGCGGTTGCCGCCATCGAAACCGAGGCCTTGGGCCACGCAGTTGTCGCGCTTGGCGGCGGGCGGGTGCAGGCATCCGACCGGATCGACCCGCGCGTGGGCCTTGCCGAACTGGTCCGGATCGGGCAAGAGGTCGAACCCGGCCAGCCGCTGGCCATGGTCCATGCCGCCGACGAGGCGGCGGCGGATCGTGCCATTGCCGCCGTGCAGGCCGCTTACCATCTTGGCACCGCGCCTGCCCCCCGCCCGCTGATCCTGAAGGAAATCACCCCCGATGACTGACGCCCGTGCCTTCCTGATCGTCATGGACAGTGTTGGGATCGGCGGCGCGCCCGATGCCGACCGCTTCTTCAACGATGGCCGCCCCGACACCGGCGCCAATACGGTCGGCCATATCGCGCAGGCGCAGCCGCTTAACATGCCGCATCTCGACCGTCTGGGTCTGGGCGCGGCCGTCCGCCTTGCCTCGGGCCTCGAGGCACCGGGGCTTGGGGCCGAGCCGCAAGGCCTCTGGGGTGCGGCGACCGAGGTCTCGAACGGCAAGGACACGCCGTCGGGCCATTGGGAGATCGCCGGGGTGCCGGTGCCCTGGGACTGGCATTATTTCCCCGAGACCTTCCCCAGCTTCCCGCCCGAGGTGACGGCGCGGATCTGCGAACTGGCCGGGACCGACGGTATCCTCGGCAATTGCCACGGCTCCGGCACCGCCATCATCGAGGAGATGGGCGAGGAGCATCTGCGGACCGGCTGGCCGATCTGCTATACCTCGGCCGACAGCGTGCTGCAGATCGCCGCGCATGAAGAGGCCTTCGGGCTGGAGCGTCTGCTGGACCTTTGCCGCGACCTCGCGCCGATGCTGCACGAGATGCGCGTGGGCCGGGTCATCGCGCGGCCCTTCCTCGGCACGGCACGGGCGAATTTCAAGCGCACCCCCAACCGCCGCGATTTCGCCATCGCCCCGCCCTCGGACACCATTCTGGACATTGCGACGGCCGAGGGCCGCGTGACCCATGTCATCGGCAAGATCGGCGACATCTTCAGCCATCGCGGCATTACCCATCTGCACAAGGGCAAGTCCGACGCCGATCTGGCCGAGCATCTGATCCGCCTTGGCCGCGAGGCCGAGCCGGGCAGCCTGACCTTTGCCAATTTCGTCGAGTTCGACAGCAATTTCGGCCATCGCCGCGACATTCCCGGCTATGCCGCGCAACTGGAATGGTTCGATGGCGTGGCCGGGCGCTTCCTCGCCACGTTGCGCCCCGGCGATCTGGCCATCTTCACCGCCGACCATGGCAACGACCCGAGTTGGACCGGCACCGACCACACCCGCGAGCGGGTGCCTGTGCTGGGCTGGGGCCGGGGCGCGCAGCCGGTGGGGCAGGTGGCCTACAGCGATATCGGCGCCTCGCTGCTCGAGGTGCTGGAGCTTCCCATAACAACAAGAAAAGGCACAAGCTTCCTATGAAGGACGTGAAAAAGACCGAGCTGCACCTGCACCTGGAAGGCGCCGCGCAGCCGGCATTCATCCGTGGGATCGCCGCGGAAAAGGGCGTGAACCTGACCGGCGTATTCGACGAGCAGGGGCACTATGCCTACAAGGATTTCAACGAGTTCCTCAGCGTCTACGAGGCCGCGACCAGCGTGCTAAAGACGCCGCGCGACTATGCACGGTTGCTGCAATCGGTGCTGGAAGAATGCGCCGAACAGGGCGTCATCTATACCGAGTTGTTCGTCTCGCCGGAGTTCTGCGGCGGTGGCGACCTGACCGCATGGCGGGAATACCTGCACGCGATGAGCGAGACCGCCGAGGCAATGCGCAAACAGGGCATCGACAGCCGCGGCATCGTCACCCTGATCCGCCATTTCGGCGCCGATCGCGGCAAGAAGACCGCGATCTGTGCCGCCGAGACCGCCGGCGGCTGGATCACCGGCTTTGGCATGGGCGGGGCCGAGGCCATGGGGAAGGCCACCGATTTCGCCTGGAGCTATGACGCCGCGCGCGAGGCCGGGCTGGGCCTGACCTGCCATGCCGGTGAATGGGGCGGCCCGGCCAGCATCCGCAACGCGCTGGAGCTGGGCGTGACCCGGATCGGCCATGGAGTGCAGGCCATCGACGACCCGGCACTGATCGAGGAACTGGCCGAGCGTGGCGTGACCCTCGAGGTCTGCCCCGGCTCGAACGTGGCGCTGGGGGTCTACCCGGACTGGCCGTCGCACCCGATCGCCCGTTTGCGTGACAAGGGCGTCAAGGTGACTGTCTCGACCGACGATCCGCCCTTCTTCCACACCACCATGAGCCATGAATATGACCGGCTCGCCGATACCTTCCGCTGGGGCGAGGCCGAGTTCAACCAGATCAACCAATGTGCCGTCGATGCCGCCTTCTGCGACGCGGCCACCAAGGACCGCCTGAGGAGGGAATTCGCATGAGCCAGTCGTCCGGCACCCCGCATCTGACCGTCGTCACCCACCCGCTGATCCAGCACAAGCTGTCGATCATGCGCGACAAGACCACCTCGACCGCCAGCTTCCGCCGGCTTCTGCGCGAGATCAGCCTGCTCTTGGCCTATGAGGTCACGCGCGAGCTGGACCTGACGACCGAGCGGATCGAGACACCGCTTGGCCCGATGGACGCGCCCCGGCTGGAGGGGAAAAAGCTGGCGCTGATCTCGATCCTGCGTGCCGGCAACGGGCTGATGGACGGGATCCTGGAGCTGATCCCGGCGGCACGGGTGGGCTTTATCGGCCTTTATCGCGACCCCGAGACGCTGCAGCCGGTCAAGTATTACTCGAAGGTTCCGGCGCAGCTGGATGCCCGCATGACCATCGCCGTCGATCCAATGCTGGCCACCGGCAACAGCTCGGTCGCGGCGATCCAGATGCTGAAGGACGAGGGGGCAAAGAACATCCGCTTCCTCTGCCTTCTGGCCGCACCGGAAGGCGTGGCGCGGATGCGCGAGGCCCATCCCGACGTGCCGATCTTCACTGCCGCTCTGGACGAGAAGCTGGACGATCATGGCTATATCGTGCCGGGTCTCGGCGATGCCGGCGACCGCATGTTCGGCACGAAATAGGCCCGTCTTAACCCATGGTTAGCCCGCATGGCCTAGAAAGGGGCCATGTGGGTTGATTCGGTGTGGTGGTGATGCGGTTCTGGATTTTGGTGGTGCTGGTCTGGCCGGCGGCGTCTGCGGCGGAAACGCTGGGGCCACTGGAACAGCCGCCCGAGGATTTCACCGGCGCGCAATATATCGACAGCGCGGGCTGCGTCTATCTGCGGCAGGGATCGGTCTGGGCGCCGCGTCTGGACCGCGACGGCACGGTGATCTGTGGCTATCCGCCCTCGCTGCCGGGTTTGGCGGTAGACAATCAGGACGCGCCGGGCGAGGCGGCTCTGCGGCTTTCGATGACGCTCGCGCAGGGGCTTCGGGATGCCGATGTGCTGGCCGATCCGCCCGACCTGTTGAAACGAGACCAGGTTGAGACACCGCGCCCGCAATCCGGCCCGCTGGCCGATCTCGATGGCGCACTGCGAGGTGTTTCGGCGATGCGTGTGGCTGCGGCCGAGCAACCGGCGGGGCGGCAATCGCCGCTTTGCGATCTTCTGGGCTATGCGGCACCCGGCTCGGGTGAGGCAAAGACCGGGCAGGTCATGGGCTTCTGCGGCGGCGGAGCGCCGAGCCTGCAGCCTTGGGTAGCAGCAGATGCGGGGACAACTGAGGTCACGTCGCCGGAACCGGAAGCTGTTGCGGACACACGGACCACGGCTGCGCCCGCGAGGATTGCAGGGGATCAGCCGGGATCGAAGCAGCCTGCGACCGAGACTGAGGCGCAGCCCGGGGGCGGCGCGCGGGCGCCCAAGGACCATGCACCAAAAGCAGGCGTAACCGTGGCGGACGAGGGCGGAGCCGAGCTGATCCCGGCGGGGGCGCGCTATGTGCTGATCGGGCGTTTCCAGGTTCCGGCCGAGGCCGAGGCGGCGATGCTGCGGCTGGTCAGGCTCGGCTACCCGGTGGCGCGAGGGCGCAAGGCCGATGCGGAGGCCGGCGGGCGGCTGGTTCTGGTCGGTCCGTTCCGGGAACGGCAGGCGCTGGTTTCGGCGCTGAACCAGTTACGCCAAGGCGGCTATCCCAAGGCGGTGGTGCGGTAGAGGCGGATCAGCCGGCGCAGATCTGCTGCAGTGCCAGCCATTGCCGGTCGGTCAATAGCGCAGTGGGCGGGGATTGCAGGCGGAATGGATCGGCCTCGATCAGCCCCAGCACCGTTTCCCCGGTTGGGTCCAGCGAACGGGCATAGGGTTCGGCCGGCACGCCCTTTTCGGCCATCGCAGCCAGCAGCACCGCATCTTCGGGCCGGGGCAGAGGTTGGGACAGCCGCGCCTCGCCATAGCCGGTCAGCGCCCCGGCGGGCAGTTTTCCGGAGGTAAGCAACTGGATCGCTGCGCGCGGTCCGGCATGGTTCAGCGCCTCCTGCAGCACCGAACCGGGCGGGCTGGCCAGCGAGGCGGCCAGCAGATGACCGGCAACCGTCTCGGGACTGGAAGTCTCGGCCAGAAGATCGGTGCCGATGAGGTAGAGATCACCCGGCAGCCGCCGTGCCCCCCGCAGATCCGCGGGCAGCACCACGATCCGCGCCCCCGGCTCCAGAAAACGGGCGGCCAGATGTTGCAGCACCCCGTCGCCCGCAACCCGATGGCAGGCTGCCCCGGTCGAGCGGGCGATCTCGGCCTGCACCGCATCGCCGATCTGCGCCGCCTGCGCCGGCGGCGCGATGCGCCCGGCATAGCGCACCAAAGCGCCCGGCAGCCAGAAGACCAGCCCAACCACCATCGCCAGCGCCGCCGCCAGCATCAGCCCGCCGCGCAGCCGGCCCGGATGGGCGCGGCGCGATTCGATGGCGCGATGCACCCGCTCGATCGCGTCGATCATCAGCTCTTCGGTAATCTCCAGCTGCTCGTCGGGCGCATCCGCCGTGGGCGAATAGAGCGCGGGCAACTGTCCGGGATTGAGCCGCGTCACGGCGGGCAGCGACCAATGGGCAAGCGGCCTGTCCGAGCGGGGATCGGTCAGAATCAGCGTCGCATCGCCGACCGAGACGACGACCTCCTGCAGACGCTGATCCGGCCCGGCGCGCCAGGCGCCCGGGGATTCCAGCCGTATGAACTCGGTCAGCGCCGTCATGGATGCCTGCCTGCCTCGGGCGGAATGCGCTCATCCCGCCGCCTCTGCCTGACCATAGCCACCCCACAGGAACGGTCAATCGGCGCGGCAGGGAAACCGCGCCGCAGCCCGTTCATCTGGCAGCAGTCCAAGGTTCGGGCGAGGGCGATCACACCGCCTGTTCGGGAACGCTCATGCCCTTGTCGCGGGCCAGAACCCGCATCCGGTCCTGCAGCTTCTCGAAGGCGCGCACCTCGATCTGGCGGATCCGCTCGCGCGAGACATCGTAACGTGCGGACAGGTCTTCCAGCGTCATCGGCTCGTCGCGCAGGCGACGCTCCATCAGGATGTCCTTCTCGCGGTCGTTCAGCACATCCATCGCCTGGATCAGCATGTTGCGCCGCGTGTCGAGCTCATCGGCCTCGGCAAAGGCCTCGGCCTGGTTGGCATCCTCGTCTTCCAGCCAGTCCTGCCATTGCGCCGTGCTGTCGCCATCCGAGGAACCCACCTGCGCATTCAGCGAGGCATCGCCGCCCGACATGCGGCGGTTCATGTCGATCACTTCCTGCTCGGTGACGTTCAGGTCATGGGCGATCTGGGCGACGTTTTCGGGGCGCAGATCGCCCTCTTCCAGCGCGCCGATCTTGTTCTTGGCCTTGCGCAGGTTGAAGAACAGCTTCTTCTGCGCGCTGGTCGTGCCCATCTTCACCAGCGACCAGGAGCGCAGGATATATTCCTGGATCGAGGCGCGGATCCACCACATCGCATAGGTCGCAAGGCGGAAACCCTTCTCGGGGTCAAAGCGCTTGACCGCCTGCATCAGCCCGACATTGGCTTCCGAGATCACCTCGGCCTGCGGCAGGCCATAGCCGCGATAGCCCATGGCGATCTTCGCGGCCAGACGCAGGTGGCTCGTCACCATCTTATGGGCGGCCTCGCTGTCCTCGTGATCGGCCCAGGCCTTGGCCAGCATGTATTCTTCTTCCGGTTCCAGCAGAGGGAACTTGCGGATTTCCTGAAGATAGCGGTTCAGACCCTGTTCAGGACTGGGAGCGGGAAGACCGGTATAATTCGCCATGTCGATACACTTTCAGATCAGGACGGAAACGCTGCCTCGGCCCTCACGGTTCCGCGAGACGGGATCGTGGCGGGGCGGGCTGCGTCGCGCCGGGGCGCGGTCGTGGCGGGGAAAACCTTGCCGCAGGACGCGGGAGATGTAACCTAGGTAGCGGTAACGTTTCCGTCAAGAGGCCCCGCGTCACTGCGCCCTGCGTCACTTGGCGCGCAGCCGGGCCAGCAGATCGGCCATGTCCGGGGGCAGGGGGCTGTCGAACCCCAGCGCCTCGCCGGTGACGGGATGGTCAAAGCCCAGATGCGCCGCGTGCAGCGCCTGGCGCGGGAAGGCCGCGACGGCCGCGGCCGCCTCCCCCAGTGCCTTGGTCGATGCCTTGCGCGCGCCGCCATAGACCGGATCGCCGATCAGCCCCAGCCCGGCATGAGCCATATGCACGCGGATCTGGTGAGTGCGCCCGGTTTCCAGCCGGCATTCGACCAGCATGGCGACGGGCGGCGTGCCGAAGGCTTCCAGCAGACGCGCGCGCGTGACCGCGTGGCGGCCCTTGTCGAAATAGACCGCCTGCTTCTGCCGGTCGGTCGGGTGGCGGGCGAGGCGGGTGGTAATCTTCAACAGGCCCGGCTCCTCGAAGCCCACGCCCGGCACGCCGCGCAGGCGCGGATCGGCGGCATCGATCACCCCATGGGCCAGCGCCAGATAGCGGCGCTGCGCCGAATGCGCCTCGAATTGCGCGGCAAGGCCGTGATGGGCGCGGTCGGATTTCGCCACGACCAGAAGGCCCGAGGTATCCTTGTCGATCCGGTGGACGATGCCCGGCCGCTTTTCACCGCCGATGCCCGACAGCGTCTCGCCGCAATGCGCCAGCAGCGCATTGACCAGCGTGTCGCGGGGAGAGCCGGGGGCCGGGTGGACGACCATGCCGGCGGGCTTGTCGATGACGATCAGGTCTTCGTCCTCGTAGGGGATGACCAGCGGGATCGCCTGCGGCAGGGTCTCGACCGGCTCGGGGTCGGGGATGGTGATGCGGTACTCCTGCCCCTCTGCCACCCGCGCCTTGCCGTCGCGCACCACGCCCGCAGCTCCGCTGACCGCGCCATCGGCGATCAGCCGGGCAAGGCGCGAGCGCGACAGCGCCGCGGCCTCTGGCACTGCGGCGGCAAGGGCCTTATCAAGCCGGTCGGGCGGATTGGCCGGGATGGTCACAAGAAGGTCAGACATGGGTCAGGGCATCAGGGGTCAGGGCAATATGGATCAGGACGACAAGGACTGGAAGGCGGCGGCGGAGGCGGTGCCGGAACTGCGCTGGTTGAAGATGCTGGTCACTGGGCTTGCCGTGGTCATGGGGCTGGGGATCATCGCCATCGTGGTGCTGTTGTGGATGCGCCTCAGCCAGCCGATGCTGCCCGACCTGCCGGCCTCGATCAGCCTGCCCGAAGGCGCAACCGCCGAGGCCGTCACCTTCGCCCGCGATTTCATCGTCGTGGTCACGGATGCGGGCGAGGTGCTGCTCTACGACCGTTCAGGCGCGCTGAAGGACCAGATCACGCCCTGAGATCAGGCGTTCAGCTTTTTCTCGAGCTCGGCGATCCGGGTCTTCATCTCGGCATTCTCGGTGCGGGCCTTGATCGCCATGTCGCGCACCGCCTCGAATTCCTCGCGGGTGACGAAATCGCGGTCGGCGAGCCAGCGGTCGACCCAGCTTTTCATCGCGTTCTCGGCCTCGCTGCGCGCGCCCTGCGCCACGCCCATCGCATTGGTCATGAGCTTCGACATGTCGTCGAAGAAGCGGTTATTCGTGCTCATCGGGGCGTCCTTCCTGACTGAATTGTCATCCATATGGGCCAGAAGCGGGCGGGGTTCAATGTTGACAGCGCGGGTCTGGCCGCTAAGCCTTTCGAGCGAAACGTCACCCGCCGGAAGGTCCGAGGCCCCATGATCCCCTTTCCCGATATCAGCCCCGAGATCTTCACCCTCAATCTTGGCGGGCTGTCGCTGTCCTTGCGCTGGTATGCGCTGGCCTATCTGGCCGGGCTGGTCATCGGCTGGCGGCTGGTGGTCATGCTGATGCGCCGTCCCGCGCTCTGGGGTGGCACCGCGCCGATGCGGCCCGAACTGGTCGATGACCTGCTGACCTGGATCATCCTCGGCGTGATCGTCGGCGGGCGTCTGGGTTTCGTCCTCTTCTATGAACCGGCCTATTACCTCGCCAACCCGCTGGACATTCCCAAGGTCTGGCTTGGGGGCATGAGCTTTCACGGCGGTTTCGCCGGGGTGATCGTCGCGGCCTATTTGTATGCCCGCCGCCACGCTATTCCGCCACTGCGGCTGGCCGATGCCTTGGCCGTGGTGGCGCCGGTCGGGCTGTTCTTCGGCCGCATCGCCAATTTCATCAATGCCGAGCTCTGGGGCCGGCCCACCGACCTCCCCTGGGGTGTGATCTTCCCCGGCGATAGCTTCGCCCGCCATCCGAGCCAGCTTTACGAAGCCGGGCTGGAAGGGCTGGCCCTCGGCCTGATCCTCTGGGCGCTGGTGCGCGCGGGCGGGCTGATGCGTCCGGGGCTGGCCTTCGGGGTGTTCCTTCTGGGCTATGGCCTGTCGCGGATGTTCGTCGAGCTGTTCCGGGTGGCCGATGCGCAGTTCATCACCCCCGAGAACCCGCTTGGCCATGTCATCGGTGGGCCGGTCTGGGGGCTCAGCATGGGTCAGCTGTTGTCGCTGCCGATGGTGCTCATCGGCCTCTTCTTCATCCTGCGCGCCCGCAGGGCTTCCGCCCCGGCATGACGCCGCTGGCCGCGATCATCGCCCGGCAGATCCGTGCCAGCGGCCCGATCACGCTGGCCGAATACATGGAAACCTGCCTCTTGCATCCGGCGCACGGCTATTACGCCACGCGCGATCCCTTTGGCGCGGCGGGCGATTTCACCACCGCGCCCGAGATCAGCCAGATGTTCGGAGAGCTGTGCGGCCTCGCGCTGGCGCAGGCTTGGCTGGATCAGGGGTCGCCTTCGCCCTTCACGCTGGCCGAACCGGGGCCGGGGCGCGGCACGCTGATGGCGGACATGTTGCGCGCGATCCGGGTCGCGCCGGGCATGGGCGGGGCGGCTGAGCTTGCGCTGATCGAGGCCTCGCCGCATCTGCGCAGTGTCCAGCGCGAACGGTTGGGGCAAGTGCGGCATCTCGATACGGCCGAGGGTTTGCCGCAGAAGCCCTTGTTCCTGATGGCGAACGAATTTTTCGACGCTCTGGCGATCCGGCAGTTCCAGCGGGTCGAGACGGGCTGGGCCGAACGCGTCGTGGGGCTGGAGGGCGAGCACCTGACCCTCGGTCTCGCCCCGCCGGTCGATCTGCCGCGTGCGGGCGAATTGGGCGAGATCTACGAAATCTGCCCGCAGGCCCCTGCGATCATCGAGGCCATCGCCAGCCGCATCGCAATCCATGGCGGGGCGGCGATCATTGCCGATTACGGCGGCTGGAACGGCAGCGGCGACACGTTTCAGGCGCTGCGAAATCACGCCTTCGACGACCCGTTGGCCTATCCCGGCGAGGCCGATCTGACCGCGCATGTCGATTTCGCCCCGCTGGCGGCGGCGGCGATCCGGGCGGGTGCGGTGGCGTCGAAGCCGGTTCCTCAAGGCGACTGGCTCAGGGCCATGGGGATCGAGGCGCGGGCGGCGCGACTGGAAGCCGCAGGCGACAGGGGCGCGATGGCGGCGCTTCACCGCTTGACCCACGCGGACGAAATGGGTCACCTGTTCAAGATGCTGGCCATCTGGTCGCAGAACGCCCCTCCCGTTCCCGGTTTTGTCGCGCTGAAACCCGATGCAGACCATGCTTGAGATTTTGACCCACCCGCTGCTGGAGCCCGTCCGGCACGGCTTCTTCACGCGCAAGGGCGGGGCAAGCTCGGGCCTTTTCGCCGGGTTGAATTGCGGCCGCGGCTCGTCGGACCAGACCGAGGCGGTCGAGGTCAATCGCGCCCGCGTCGCCCATGCGATGGGCGTTGTGCCCGCCGATCTGGCCACCGTGCATCAGGTCCATTCGCCCGACGTGGTGGTGATCGACGAGGCGATGGCGCCCTCGGATTGCCAGCAGATCAGGGCCGATGCGCTGGTGACGGCGCGGCCCGGCATCGCGCTGGGGGTGCTGACCGCCGATTGCCAGCCGGTGCTGTTGGCCGACCCCGGGGCCGGGGTCATCGGCGCCGCCCATGCCGGCTGGAAGGGCGCGCTGAACGGGGTGCTCGAGGCGACGGTGGCGGCCATGCGCGCGGCGGGTGCGGAAAACATTCGCGCGGTCATTGGCCCGACGATCAGCCAGCGCGCCTATGAGGTCGGCCCGGATTTCATGGAAACCTTCACCGACGAGGACCCGGAGAACGCCCGCTTCTTCGCCGGTGGCCCGAACGGTCGCCCGATGTTCGACCTGCCCGGATATGGCCTCATGCGCCTGCGCGCGGCGGGGGTCGAGGCCGAATGGTCGCGCCATTGCACCTATTCCGACCCCGATCGCTTCTTCAGCTATCGCCGCACGACCCATGCCGGCGAGGTGGATTACGGACGGCTGATCTCGGCGATCGCGCTGTAGGGTGGGGTTCCACCCCACCATCTAACATCCCATCATGTCGACGGTTGGTTGGGTGAAACCCCACCCTACGCCTGCCCGTTGGCATCAAGGCCGCCCCATGACCCGCGCAGGGTTGCCCGCCACCATCTCGCCCGCTGCGACATCGCGCGTGACCACGCTGCCCGCGCCGATGATCGCGCCATCGCCGATGGTCACGCCGCCCAGGACGACCGCGCCGCCGCCGATCCAGACATCCTCGCCGATCAGGACCGGCAGCGCGACTTCCAGCCCCTGCGCCCGCAAGGCCCGGTCCTTGTGATGCTCGGCGCAATAGATCTGGACATTCGGCCCCAGCATCGAGCGCGACCCGATGCGAATGGGCGCGCAATCCAAGAGCGTCGCACCGGCATTCAGATAGACCGCATCGCCAAGGCTGATGTTGAAGCCATAGGTGCAATGGAACGGCGCCTCGAGGAACGCGCCCTCGCCGATGCCGGCAAAGAGTGCGCGCAGCTCGGGCGCCATCGCACCGCGCTGATCGGGTGGCAGGCTGTTATGGCTGTGAACCGCCCGACGCGCCTGCCAGCGCAGCGCGTCAAGTTCGTCATCGATGCAGCGATACCACTCGCCCGCGGCCATTTTCTGCCGCTCGCTGCGGCCTGTCGGTCCCGTCATCGGGGTTTGTCTCACCCCGCTTCGCGCACCCGTTCCTCGACCACTTCGAATGGCACGCCGGGCTCGTCCTTGGCGCAGCGGATGACCAGCGAGGTCTTGACGCTGGCGACGTTCGGGGCGGCGGTCAGGCTGTCGGTCAGGAAGCGCTGGAAGGTCGAGAGATCCGGCGAGACGCATTTCAGGATGAAGTCGATCTCGCCGTTCAACATGTGGCATTCGCGGACCAGCGGCCAGTCGCGGCACAGTGTCTCGAAGGCCGAAAGGTCACGCTCGGATTGCGAGGCCAGCCGCACCATGGCAAAGACCTGCACCTCGAATCCCAGCTCGCGCGGGTCGATATCGGCGTGATAGCCACGGATATAGCCCAGTTCCTCCAGCGCGCGGACGCGGCGCAGGCAGGGCGGGGCCGAGATGCCGACGCGGCGGGCCAGCTCGACATTGGTCATGCGGCCATCGGCCTGCAGCTCGGCCAGAATGTGACGGTCGATTTCGTCCAGCTTTGCCCCTGCCATGCTGCCCTCTTGTGTCTGAAGCTTGCCGGAAACTATCCTGCAGGGCCGACCTGCGCAATATTATTTCTCGATTTTCGGTGCATTGCGAACAGCGCCTCGGGACATTACCTAGGGCCAAAGCGAGATGAGGCGAGACATGTCCGAGACCACGCATACCCAGCTTTTGATCGTCGGCTCCGGTCCGGCGGGCTATACGGCGGCCGTCTATGGTGCGCGCGCGATGCTGAAGCCGCTCCTGATCCAGGGGATGCAGCCGGGCGGTCAGCTGACGATCACCACCGAGGTCGAGAACTGGCCCAGCCTGATCGAGATCCAGGGCCCCGAGCTGATGGTGAAGATGGAAGAGCACGCCCGCGCCATGGGTGCCGAGATCGTCACCGACATCGTCACGAAGCTCGACCTGTCGCAGCGGCCCTTCCGGGCGGAATGCGACAGTGGCAATGTGGTGACGGCGGATGCGGTGATCCTGGCGACGGGCGCGCAGGCGCGCTGGCTGGGTCTGCCCTCGGAAGAGAAGTTCAAGGGCTTCGGCGTCTCGGCCTGTGCCACCTGCGACGGCTTCTTCTATCGTGGCCGCGAGGTTCTGGTCATCGGCGGCGGCAATACCGCGGTCGAGGAGGCGCTGTTCCTGACCAAGTTCGCCTCGAAGGTGACGCTGGTCCATCGCCGCGACAGCCTGCGGGCCGAGAAGATCCTGCAGGAACGCCTGTTCAAGAACCCCAAGGTCGATGTGATCTGGGATCACGAGCTGTTGCAGGTGAAGGGCAGCGAAACCCCGCTTGGCGTGACCGGGGCGATCCTGCGCTCGACCAAGGACGGCTCGACCCGCGAAGTGGGCGGCGACGGCATCTTCATCGCCATCGGCCATGCCCCGGCCAGCGAATTGGTCAAGGACCAGCTGGAGCTGCACAATGGCGGCTATGTGAAGGTCGAGCCCGGTTCGACCCGCACCTCGATCCCCGGCGTCTTTGCTGCTGGCGACCTGACCGACCATATCTATCGTCAGGCCGTGACCAGCGCCGGCATGGGCTGCATGGCGGCCCTGGATGCCGAGGAGTTCCTGGCCGAGCACGGGCAGGCGGGTGCGCCCGATCCCACGGCCTCGGAGCTGCCCGAGCACGCCCCGGCCGAATGAGGTGAGTCGCGCCCAAGGGCGCGACTACGCCCGTCATTTCTCTCTATTTCCGGGCGATTCTTCGCTTGCGCGACCGGGTGCGGCGGCAACCGCCGGCTGAAACCGGCTGCGGACTTGTCTTTTTGGTCAGGATTTGCCTGCAGGGAATGCATTGCTTTTGGTCCAGCGCCCGGGCAGGCGCAATATCACTCCAGTAACGGTGCCAAGTCCCCCCACCAGGTTTTTCAAGAGTTTTCCGGGATCAAGGCTTCTGACGTTTCGGCCCAAGCCCGGACTGGTCGGCACCGCGTAACCAGTAGGAGTGTGAACAAAATGGCGAGAGTCGACAAAGACAGCATTCGAAGCGGGCAGCAGGATGGTTCGGATCACATGCCGATGTTCCTGCGCTACCCCGCCGATCAGATCGATTTCGGCTATGAGATCGTTGCATCCAGTCTGACCAGTAAAGGTCATCGGCACGGCCCCGAAGGGTTGTCGCTGGTGGCGCGGGTTTACGAGTAACTTACCGTCCGGGCGGGTGGCTGACGACCCGCCCGGGCAGTTTCCCCTTTGGACATTCTAACCGGCCGCGGCACGATCACTTGCTTGCGGCGGTTGCGCGCAAGGCCGGCAGGCCGACCCCCGAGGCTTCGAACCCCCCATCGACAGCAACGGTCTGGCCGGTCAAGTAGCTGGCCTTGCGGCTGCACAAGAACAGGATCACCTCGCCGATCTCGGCCTCGCTGCCATAACGGTTCAGCGGGATGGCGTCGTGATAGGCGGTGATGATCTCGGGGCTGTGGACGGCCATGGCAAGCTTGGTCCGGACCGGGCCGGGGGCCACGCAATTGGCGCGAATCCCGTGTTCCCCCAGTTCCACCGCCTGCTGCCGGGTCAGTTGCATGACCGCCGCCTTGGACGTGCCATAGGCCACCCGCAGGGTTGAACCGCGCAGGCCCGAGATCGAGGCGATGTTGCAGATCGCGCCGCCCTGCCGCTTCAACAGCGGAATGGCCGCCTGGCTGACCAGGAATACCCCGTCCAGATTGGTCTGCATGACCCTGCGCCAGCGCTGGAAGCCGGTGTCCTCGATGGGGCCGAAATCGGCCACCCCGGCATTGTTGACCAGCGCATCCAGCCGGCCCGCCCAACCGGCAACCTCATCCATCATCTGGGCGACCTGCGCCTCGTCCGAGACATCGCAGGTAAAGGCGCGGGCGGCGGGGTTGGCCAGGTCGGCCTCGGCCACGGCCAGTTCCGGCGCGTCGCGATCGACCAGCGCCACCCGCCAGCCCTCGGCCAGGAACAGCCGCGCGGTGGCAAGCCCGATGCCGCGCGCGGCGCCGGTGATCAGGGCTGTGGGCTGGCTCATGGGGATTCTCCTCGGGTGATCGCGTCGCGCGGACGGCGAGTGTCGGGTCGGCAGGGGCGGCGGTCAAGAGCTGGTCGCCTGCGGGCCAGCAGCGCGTATCCCGCGCAGGCGCTGCGTCCGGGGACGATTGCGGCGACAGGGGACGATTGCGGCGACAGGGCGATCCGAGGGACTGAACCAAATAGTATGAAAACGATACAACTCTATATTTGCAACGTTACACTTTCTTCTATGCCCGGGCGATGCAACATGATAGTAACTCAACCGTGAGCGCTATCAGAGAATCTTGACCTGGGAGGATTGGATGGGAGTTTTCAACATTGTCATGTTCATCGGATTCACCGCCCTCGTGGCGGTGTTGTCCTATTACTGGACCAAGGGAACCGATGAGCATCATTCCGAGGGTTATTTCCTCGGCGGCCGCTCGCTGACCGCGCCGGTCATCGCCGGCTCGCTGCTGCTGACCAACCTGTCGACGGAACAGATCGTCGGCCTGACCGGCCAAGCCTATACCGAGGGTATCCTGGTCATGGCCTGGGAAACGCTGGCGGCCATCGCCATGGTGGTGACGGCGCTGGTGCTGCTGCCGAAATACCTGCGCTCGGGAATCTCGACCATTCCGGGTTTCCTCGAGGAACGCTATGACGCGCAGACCAAGACCATCACCTCGCTTCTGTTCCTGTCGGGCTATGTGATCGTGCTGTTGCCGATCGTGCTCTATTCGGGCGCGCTGGCCATGTCGACGATGTTCGACGTGCCGGGCCTCTTCGGGGTCAGCGAGACGGCAGCCTTGTGGATCACGGTCTGGGCCATCGGCATCATCGGCTCGATCTACGCGATCTTCGGCGGGTTGAAGGCGGTTGCGGTCTCGGACACGATCAACGCCGTCGGCCTGTTCCTCGGTGGCCTGCTGGTTCCGGTCTTCGGTCTGATGGCTATTGGCGGCGGCAGCATCTTCGAGGGTCTGAACGTTCTCTGGACCGAGAACCCGGAGAAATTCGACGCCATCGGCGGGCCGGAGGCCTCGGTGCCCTTCGCCACCATCTTCACCGGCATGATGCTGGTGCAGCTGTTCTACTGGGGCACCAACCAGGCGATCATCCAGCGCGCGCTTGGCGCAAAGAATCTGGTCGAGGGTCAGAAGGGCCTGCTTTATGCAGGCGTGATGAAGATCCTCGGCCCGATCATCGTCGTGTTGCCGGGCATCATCGCCTACCACTATTTCGAGGGCGGGCTGGACGTGGCAGATCAGGCCTATCCGAGCCTTGTCAGCGAGGTGCTGCCCTTCCCGTTGCGCGGCTTCTTTGCCGCGGTGCTGTTCGGGGCGATCCTCAGTTCCTTCAACTCGGCGCTGAACAGTTCGGTCACGCTTTTCGGGGTGGATATCTACCGCCAGTATTTCAAGCCCGAGGCCAGCGACGCGCAGGTGGTGAACGCGGGCAAGAATTTCGGCTGGGTCCTGGCCATTGCCTCGATGACCATCGCGCCCTTCATCGCCAATGCGCCGCAGGGTCTGTTCGGCTACCTTCAAGAGGTGAACGGCTGCTACTCGATCCCGATCCTGACCATCATCCTGGTCGGCATCTTCACGCGCAACGTGCCGCCGGTCGCGGCCAAGATCGGGCTGGCTTCGGGTGTGGGTCTCTACATCATCAGCCAGTTCGTGCTGAAGCCGATGGTCGGGGCCGAGAACTACCCCCACTTCCTGCATGTCATGGCGATCTTGTTCGTGCTGAACGTCTGCATCATGCTCTGGATCGGCAAGATGCGCCCGATGGTGCCGGCATACCAGCCGCGTGACAGCCGTGCGGTGGACATGACGCCCTGGGCCTATGCCAAGCCCTTCGGCGCGGCGATCGTGCTTGTGGTCGTCTCGACCTATTTCATCTTCACCTGAGCGGTCTGTTCCGACCACCCAAGATTGCGATCCGCCTCAGCCCCGGCTTTGGCGGATCGTGTTTTCCAGACGCGGCGCGTCAGCGGCTGCGGCATGGGCCAGATCGGCGAAGAAGCCGCGCAGGCCGACATAGAGGTTACGGATGGTCATGATGATCTCCTTTCGATCCGTGTTCCGATAGCGGTAACGTAAGGGATCTCAAAGGGTCGTAAAACGGCTGCGGGCGCAAAGCCGCTATGCGCCAAAAGGGATGCCGGGATCGGGGCTGCTGCCGCAGCAGCTCAGAACGGGCTGATCTCCTCGGGCCAGCGGCGGGGATAGCCCGTCACCAGCAGCAGCACATCGCTGCCCGGCAGCGCCTCGCGCATGTCGCGGATCATCCGCAGGTTCAGCGCATCGATCTCGGCCGCTGTCACCGGGCGCAGGGGGTCGTAATAGGCGGTAATGAGGAAGCTGCGCCCGGTCTTCATCACCGAAAGATCATGTAGCCGCCCGCCATCCTCTGCCAGTGCCGGGCGCAGGCTGCGCCGCGCCAGCGCCACCCGGTCGGGCGGGGCGGTGACCCCCGCCAACTCTCCCAGTCCGGCGCGAAAGCCGCTGAAATACTGCCCGATGACGGTGAGGCAGAGGAAGAGGACGATGATCGAATCGCCGACCGGTGCGATCACCGCCAGCGGTCCGTCGCGCAGGACATAGATCAGCGCCAGACCGACCCCGGCCGAGGCGGTGATGATGCCGTCAAAGGCCGAGGCCCGCGCCTCGAGCCGCAGGATGTCGCTCTGCCTCCCGGTCTTGATCCAGGCACTGCGATGGCTGAACCAGAGGCCAAGGCAGGTGCCGCCGATGATGACGAAATAGCCGATCATCGGGCCGAAGATCAGCGGCTCGGGCGGCGTTCCCGTGGCATAGTCGAAGATGTTCTTGGCTGCATTCGTGACCGCGAAGAGCACCAGCCCCAGAAGCGACAGGGAACGGAAGGTGATGAAGATCGCCTCGTCCGCTGCATAGCCGAAGGGCCTGAGCCGGTCCGGCCCGGCCTCGACCCGGCGGCTGATCCGCCGCCCCAGCAGGGCCGAGAAAAAGCCGATCAGCGAGAAGAGGCCATCCATCATGATGGCGTTCGAATTCGACAGGAACCCGGCCGCAAGCCCCGCCACCGCCATGAACAGATTTCCCCACATGGCCAGCGTCAGCGCGCGGGCCTCCAGCGGGCGCAGGTCGGGAGTGGTCGGCTCGGACATTCGGGCGCCTCGTCAGGTCATGCCGGGGTGTCCGACCTGGGTAGCCGCTGGGGCAGCGTTGGGCAAGGGCAGGGGCTGGCAGGATCAGGAACTGCCGGTCGTGAACAGTTGATCGAGGAAGGGATTGGTGAACAGGTTCGCGGCATCGTAGGATTGCAGGGTCGCGACCTGCCAGGCCCAGGTTGCATCGGCGGGGCGACCTGTGGTGCAGGTGTCGCGAATGGACTGGATCACCGCCGCATCGGTCCAGGCACCGCCGGGCACGCTATAGGCCCAGCCCTTCGACCATTCGACATTGGCGCGGAACCCGGTGCCGAAATGCGCATAGAACCAGGTCTCGAGCTCGGTATAGAACTGGTAGGCCCTTTGCGGGTCTCCGTCGGGAATGATGGTCAGGACATCGAACCAGCAGCCAACGTCCCAGCCATTCTGCTGGACAATCGGGTCGACACCGAGAGACGAAATCACCGGGCTTTGCGCCACTTGCCCCGGCGGCAGGCCCAGATGCGCGGTGTCGTCCAGCCCGGTCACCCGTATCTCGAGCGGCGAATTGATCGGCCAGAGGCTGTTCGTCTGATAGGACAGCAGCATGTCGGTGAACTTCGTCGTGACATCGGCGATCGCCTGCTGCACCTGATCGCGCTTCATCAGCACTGCATAGCCGTTCGCCGTTACCCGCAAGGTCTCGTCCTTGACATAGAGCAGCGTGTTCTTGGACTTGCCCCAGAGGTCCGCAACAGAGGTCAGCTGGCCGGCGGTGTATTGCGCCACTGTCGAGCAGAAGGTGGGGGTGATCTCGGGTGCCGAAGTCACCATCTGCCGCAACAGGGCGGTGATGAAACTGGGCAGATTGTCCGAGAACGGGTAGTTATAGGGTCCCGTCGCGATCGAGGCATAGGTCGGCTTCTTCGGCGAAACCGTCCACACCTTGAGCCAGGGAAAGCTGGGCTGCGCGGGATCAAAGGCCGGGAACCAGATCACCTCGATGCGGCCGGACTGCTGCAGGAAATCGCCGACGCTGCGCGCCGGATCCTTGCCGCCGACGGGTTGGGCAAACAGCGTCGTGGCCGGAATGTTCATGAAGCTCTGGCATCTCAGCATGTAGTTGTCAGTGACCTGCAGCGTCACCTCGGTCAGCAGCGCCCGACCGCAATGGGTCAGAAAGGCCTTGGCATCGGCATCTCCGCGACTGAAGCGACGCGCGGCATAGGTGCCGGTTCCGGGTTGGGTTACGATGGCGGTGAAGCCAAGGATCTGGTTGCTGAGCGAGCCATAGGGCAGGTTCAAATCGTCATGGGGCGGCGTTCGCACGCCCGTCCCGTGGCCGTTGATCGCCAGCACCCCGCCAACGGTTAGATTGCCCGGCGCCGGGATATGGGCAAAGCTGAAACCGATGTCGGGGTTCGGGCCGACCCGCGTGGTCTCGAGCGCGGTCATCAGGTCCAGCATGGTGCAGCCGGTCTGAACAGTGACCTGTGCGGGACTGCCGGCCGAGCCGGGGCTGATCGACAGGACCTTGTTCAGGTTGGTCCGCAGATCGACCAGCATGACATTGTCGGTCGCCTCGCCCTCGGTCACGGTCAGCGGTGACCAGCCATGGGCGACCCCGCGTGCCCGAACGGTAAATTTTGCCTGCGCCGCCCAGTTGCAGACGGCGACGACATCGGCCTCGGTCGCGGGGGTGCAAGTCCAGACATTCGGGACCGAGATCATCTGGGCCCAGTTCTCGTAGGTCTGGAGGGACACCGGAACATTCGCGGGAAAGCCCGCAGGCGCGCTGGTCGTGGCCATGGCAATGATCCTTGTTGCGGGTTGGCGATCGATCTGCCGGCACGGCGACATGCCATGTCGGCCCGGCAGACCGGTTGTCGCATCCGGAGGCTATTGCACCGAGACGAGGACCAGGTCGTTGTTCAACGTCGTTCCGCTGATGGCGTAATTGGCCGTGACCGTGCTGCTGGAGTCATAGTAGAAGATCTGGTTTGCGGTATTGTCGCTACCCCAGACGACAAAGGCATAAAGCGAAACCAGCGCCCCATCCGGCACGCCCGACTGGTCGGGTGACCGGCACTCGGTCTGCAGCACGGGATAGCCGGCCGTCCCGTCGGTATGGACCTTGTTGCCTTTCTCGTCCCAGAAGACGAACTGCAGTTTCACGACGAAACCGCCATCATTTTTCAAGCAGAAATTTCCGACTTTCTGTACCATTTTCTATTTCCTCCGATTGATGAATGATATGAGAAACCGGATGCCAAGCGCGTGGTGGCACCAGGTCGTGGGTTGTTGCGGTCCTTGCGTGCTGGCGCGGATAAAATGCCATATCACTCGGTCTATCGAACCGGTCGGCCTGCGCTGAAATGGTGAAGTAACCCCAAGTTGTATGGTGTGATCGAGAGAGATCACATTTTGGAGCGTTTTATGAAATTATCCTGAGCCTACTGTGCCATTAAGGCGCCAATAAGTTGAGTGGCTAGATTTTTGATTGAATTCTTGCGAGTTGTCAAGATTCGTCTAAAGGTGCGAACCATTTAGTTTGTCAATGATAAATAATAATATTTATTTCCGTTGCGAATGCGTGTCTTCGCGGAAAGCCAGTTCCAGCGAGAAACACGAGGTTCTTCGCAAGCAGCTTCCTGCAAGCCGCGCCGTCGGAACCCGAAGGGTGAAAACCGCTAACCGGGGGCTAATTGATTCTCAGAGGATAGGCTCAAGGCGGGATCGAGACCTGGGAAACGCGTGATCCAATCCAACGCCCACGAAAAAGGCCGCCCCTCGGGGCGGCCTTTCCGTTCTGCCAGAGGGCAGGGGGTGATTACATCATCCCGCCCATGCCGCCCATGCCGCCCATGTCGGGCATGCCGCCAGCGGCGCCCTTGGGTTCCGGCTTCTCGGCGACCATGGCTTCGGTGGTGATCAAGAGGCCAGCAACCGAGGCTGCATCTTCCAGCGCGGTGCGAACCACCTTGGCCGGGTCGATGACGCCGAACTTGAACATGTCGCCATATTCTTCGGTCTGGGCGTTGAAGCCGAAGGTCTTGTCGGTCGACTCGCGGACCTTGCCGGCCACGACGGCACCGTCAACGCCGGCGTTTTCGGCGATCTGGCGCATCGGCGCTTCCAGCGCGCGGCGCACGATGGCGATGCCGGCTTCCTGATCGGCATTGCTGCCTTTCAGATCGCCAAGGGCCTTGCCGCCCTGAACCAGGGCCACGCCGCCACCGACGACAACGCCTTCCTGCACGGCCGCACGGGTCGCGTTCAGGGCGTCATCGACGCGGTCCTTGCGCTCTTTCACTTCGATCTCGGTCATGCCGCCGACGCGGATCACGGCAACGCCGCCGGCCAGCTTGGCCACACGTTCCTGCAGCTTTTCCTTGTCGTAGTCCGAGGTGGTTTCCTCGATCTGCTGACGGATCTGGCCAACGCGGGCTTCGATCTCGGCCTTCTCACCGGCGCCGTCGACGATGGTGGTGTTGTCCTTGTTGATCGAGACCTTCTTGGCGCGGCCCAGCATGTCGATGCCGACATTTTCCAGCTTCATGCCCAGATCTTCGCTGATCACCTGACCGCCGGTCAGGATGGCGATGTCCTGCAGCATGGCCTTGCGGCGATCGCCGAAGCCCGGAGCCTTGACGGCCGCGATCTTCAGACCGCCGCGCAGCTTGTTGACGACCAGCGTGGCCAGGGCCTCGCCTTCGACGTCTTCAGCGATGATCAAGAGCGGCTTGCCCGACTGGATGACGGCTTCCAGCAGCGGAACCATCGGCTGCAGCGACGAGAGTTTCTTCTCGTGCAGCAGGATATAGGCGTCTTCCAGATCCGCGACCATCTTCTCGGGATTGGTCACGAAATAGGGCGACAGGTAGCCGCGGTCGAACTGCATGCCCTCGACGACTTCAACGTCGGTGTCCATGCCCTTGTTCTCTTCGACGGTGATGACACCCTCGTTGCCGACCTTCTGCATCGCGTCAGCGATGAAGCGGCCGATCTGGGTCTCGCCATTGGCCGAGATGGTGCCGACCTGCGCGACTTCGTCGCTGTCGTTCACCGGGCGGGCGGCGGATTTGATCGCATCGACGACCTTGGCGGTGGCCAGGTCGATCCCGCGCTTCAGATCCATCGGGTTCATGCCGGCGGCGACGGCCTTCATGCCTTCGCGGACGATGGCCTGGGCCAGGACGGTGGCGGTGGTGGTGCCGTCGCCGGCCTCGTCATTGGTGCGCGAAGCGACTTCGCGGACCATCTGGGCGCCCATGTTCTCGAACTTGTCCGACAGTTCGATTTCCTTGGCGACGGTGACGCCGTCCTTGGTGATGCGCGGGGCGCCGAAGGATTTGTCGATGACCACGTTGCGGCCCTTGGGCCCAAGCGTGACCTTGACCGCATCGGCGAGAATGTTCACGCCTTTCAGCATACGGTCGCGGGCGTCGGTGCTGAACTTAACGTCCTTACCAGCCATGGTGTCTCTCCTAGAATATCGTGTGAAATGAAGCGTCTGTCAGGGATCGGATCGGCAGATCAGCCGATGATGCCCATGATGTCGCTTTCCTTCATGATCAGCAGCTCTTCGCCATCCAGCGTGACCTCGGTGCCCGACCATTTGCCGAACAGGATGCGGTCGCCGGCCTTGACGGCGGGTGCGATCAGTTCGCCCGAATCCTTGCGGGCGCCTTCGCCGACGGCGACGACTTCGCCTTCAGCGGGTTTTTCTTTCGCGCTGTCGGGGATGATCAGGCCGCCCTTGGTTTTCTCGTCCGACTGGACGCGCTTGACCAGAACGCGGTCGTGCAGCGGTTTGAATGCCATAATGAACACTCCTGTGTTTCAGGTTGCAGTGCCGGTTGTTGGCACTCACCTGATGCGAGTGCCAATGGCGGATGATCTAGGGCCGTGGCTCCGACCTGTCAACGGGCGGGTCCGAAAATATCCGACGCGGCTCTCGGTTGTCAGGACTTTACCCATTCCGCCGCCCGCACTGGCCTGTCACGGCGCGCTATGCAATCCTCGCCGCCGAAATGACCGACCGGAGTTGCCCATGCCCCGCCTTGCCGCCCTGCTGACCCTTGCCCTTCTGGCCGCGCCCCTGCCGGCGCTGGCGCAGGATTGCGTGGGTCGGAACCTGATCGCGGATATGCCTGCAGATACCCGTGCGCTGCTGAACCAGGCGGTGGCGGGCGTGCCCTATCATCGCGGTCTCCTGTGGCGGGCGACCAAGGGCCAACAGCGCATCACCATGGTCGGCACCTATCACTTCCAGGACCCGCGACACGCGGCGATGATGGAACGGATGGAACCCGATCTGGCCGATTCCGCGCTGCTGATGGTCGAGGCTGGCCCCGAAGAAGAAGCCCAGCTGTCGCAAGCGCTGACCCGCGATCCCTCGCTGACGGTGACGACCGACGGCCCGACCCTGCCCGAGCGGCTGACCCCCGAGGAATGGAAGGTGCTGTCCGAGGCGATGGCCGAGCGCGGCACGCCCGCCGTCATCACCGCCAAGCTGCGCCCTTGGTATGTGTCGATGATGCTGGGCATCTCGCCCTGCATGCTGAAGGGTATCGCCAAGGATGGCGAGGTGCAGGGGCTGGATCACCTGCTGGTGGCGCGGGCCGAGGCGCTGGACCTGCCGGTCCGCGCGCTCGAGCCTTGGGATACCGTCTTCACCCTCTTCGCCGATCTGACCCCGGACGAGGAAGAGGACATGATCCGCGCCACCCTGCCGGCGGCGGGCTATGCCGATGACTATGCCGTCACCATGACCGATGCCTATTTCGGCGCCGATGTCTGGACCATCTGGGAATTCGGCCGCTTCGATGCCTATGACAAGTCGGGCCTCAGCCGGGCCGAGGTCGATGCGCAGATGCGCCTTGCCAAAAGAAAGCTGATGGATGACCGCAATGCCAGCTGGATCGCGCCGCTGACCAAGGCGGCCGCCGAGGCGGCAGCGAAGGGCAAGGGCGTCGTCGCGGGCTTTGGCGCGTTGCATCTGCCGGGCGAGCAGGGGGTGCTGCGGCTTCTGGAAAAGGACGGCTGGACCGTCGAGCGGCTGGACGGATGAGCGGGGCGGTGAAGCCCCGGCTGCACGTGCTGCGCGCGACATGGCGGCGGCATACGCGCATCATCCTTGCCGCCGCGCTTGGTCTGCTCGCCGCGCTGATCGTGCCGCTGGATCTGGGCAGCCGGGCGCTGGTCGGGGCGGACCTGTTCTTCTTGACCTACCTGGTGATGACCTCGCGGGTGATCCGGCACCTGACGCCCGAGGACCTGCGCCGCCATCATGGCGAGGATACCGACGAGGGCGCGCGACTGATCCTGCTGCTGGCCTTTGCCGGCGTGGCGGTCAGCCTGCTGGCGGTGCTGGGCGCGCTCTTGGGCCATGGCGCGCAGGGCCCATGGCTGCCGGTGCTGGCGGTGGCCTCGGTGCCGCTTGGCTGGGCCACGCTGCACACGGTCATGGCCTTCCACTATGCCGGGCTCTACTACGCCACCAGCGGCGACGGGCGCGATGCTGGCGGCCTCGGCTTTGCCAGCCGCAAGGGGGATAGCGACACGGATCCCGGTGTCTGGGAGTTCCTTTATTTCAGCCTGACCCTTGGCATGTGCGGCCAGACATCGGACGTGACGGTCGAGACCAGCGACCTGCGCCGGATCGTGGCACTGCATTCGGTTCTGTCCTATTTCTACAACACGGTGATCCTCGCACTGGCGGTCAATGCCGCGCTGGCCATCGGCGGTGCGGGCGGCAGCTAGCACCCGACGGCTCAGTCCTGACGCGCATCCTCGGTCACCGGTCGCACCTTGCGACCGCCGGGGCGTGAGGGCATCTTCAGCCCGTGCTCGGGGTCCTCGTCGGCCCCCTCGTCATCGGCATCGATCGGCGCCGCCGAGGGGCCATGGGCGAACCGCTCCATCAGCGCGTTTTCCAGCACCTTGTTCAGATCCTGCGAGCGCTGAACGTAATCGGCATTCTGGTCCAGCGGCAGGTCGGGCTTCCAGACCTCGGCCAGTTCGCGCAAGTTGGCCCGGTCGAGCTTGTAGAAGATCTTCTCCAGCTCGGCCGCCTCATATTCCGACAGGCCTGCGTTTTCAAGCACATAGCGCCCGACCCTCAGGCTGGAGTCGAACAGTTCGCGGACGATGTGATCGGCCCCGGCGGCGTAGAGCTGGTAGACCACCACCCGGTCGCGCGCGCGGGCGATGATGACCAGATCGGGCCGCTTCTCGCGGGCATAGCGGACGAGCTTGATGTTCGAGGCCGGGTCGTCCAGCGCGGCCACAAGGATCTGCGCCTTCTCCAGCCCGGCGGCGGCGAGGATCTCGGGCCGGGTCGGATCGCCGAAATAGCCCTTGAAGCCAAAGCTGCGCATCAGTTGGATCAGCTTCAGGTCATGGTCCAGCACCGTGGTCTGGAAGCCGGACATGGTGACCAGCCGGTTCACCACCTGCCCGAAGCGCCCGACGCCCGCGATGATGATCGGCTGCTGCTCGTCGATCTCGTCGGGGTCGTGATGCTCCGCGCCGTCGCCAAGCCGCTTGGCCACCTGATCGTAAAGGATGAACAGCAATGGCGTCGCCAGCATCGACAGCGCGATGACCAGCAGGAAACCCTGCGCCATGCTGCGCGTCAGGATCGCCAGCGAGGCGGCATAGGAAATCAGGACAAAGCCGAATTCCCCGGCCTGCGCCAGCGACAGGGTGAACAGCGAGCGGTCGCGGTCGGCCATGCCGGCCTGCCGGGCGATCAGGTACAGCACCCCGGCCTTGGCGGCGATCAGCAGCGCCGTGGCCGAGAGGATTGGGACCGGAGTGGCGGCCAGCATGTCGAAATTCATCCCCGCGCCGACGGTGATGAAGAAGAGGCCCAGCAGCAGACCCTTGAAGGGTTCGATCTGGCTTTCCAGCTCGTGCCGGAATTCCGAACCGGCCAGCATCACCCCGGCGAGGAAGGTGCCGAGCGCCGGCGAGAGGCCGACGAGGATCATCATCGAGGCGATGCCCACCACGATCAGCAGGGCAAAGGCCGTGTCCATTTCGCGCAGGCGGGCAGAATGGACATAGCGGAAGACCGGCCGGATCAGATATTGCCCGATCACGATCACCCCGGCCACGGCGGCCAGTGTCGTCAGCGCCGCGGCCCAGCCCGGCAGGCTGGCCATGATCGCCTGCGCGACGAATTCCTCGCCCCCGGCTCCGCCATTCTCGGCCGGGTGGCTGGCGCTGCGCTGGAAGGCCAGCAGCGGCATCAGCGCCAGCATCGGGATGACGGCGATATCCTGCGTCAGCAGCACAGCAAAGGCCGAACGCCCGCCGCCGGTCTGCATCAGGCTTTTCTCGGACAGGGTCTGCAGCACGATCGCGGTCGAGCTGAGCGACAGGATCATGCCGAGGACCAGCGAGACCTGCCAGCTTTGCCCGGCCAGCATGGCGACGGCAAAGATCAGCGCGATGGTGCCAAGGATCTGCGCACCGCCAAGACCCATCAGCTTGCGCCGCATGTTCCACAGGTTGCGCGGTTCAAGCTCCAGCCCGATGAGGAACAGCATCATCACCACGCCGAATTCGGCGATATGCTGCAGTTCCGACATCTCGCTGCCGGCCAGCCCCAGAACCGGGCCGATCAGGATGCCGGCAATCAGGTAGCCCAGCACCGACCCCAGCCCCAACCGCGCCGAGAGCGGCACGGCAATGACCATTGTAACAAGAAAAATCGTTGAAAGTAGAAGGAAATTTTCCATTAACGACCGTCGAGCACCGCCAGATCGCTGCTGCGCCCGCCCTTGACATAGGTGACGCGGCTATTGCCGATCGCGGTGATCGTGCCGCCATTGATGCGGTCGCCAAGACGCAGGGTGATGACCCGGCCATTCGACAGCCTGACCAGCGCCCGGCTGCCCTTGCCGGCGCCGATCGTGCCGATGATCTGGGTGCGGTTGATGGTGATGCCGTCCTTGACCGTGGCATTGGCGGCGACCCCTGCGGCAGTGGTGCCGCGCGGGACATTGGTGGCGACCTCGGGCTCGTTCTCGGCCTCGGGCGGGGTATAGGCCTGGTTCCTTTGCGCGGCGGCGCGGGCCTCGGCCTCGGCCTGCGCGCGGGCGCGGGCTTCGGCGGCGGCACGGGCCTGCGCCTCGGCCCGGGCATCGGCTGCCGCGCGGTCGCGGGCGCGTGCCTCGGCCTGGGCCTGCAACTGGGCATCCTCGCGGCGCTGCGCCTCGATCGCGGCGGCCTCATTGGCGCTTGGTTGCTGCGGCGTCGGGATCGGCGCGGCGGCGACCGCCGTTGCGGCGGCGGCGGCAGGCGCGACCAGCGCCACCACCCCGCGATTGCCGCTACGGCGCGGCGGCAGCGGCGACGAGGAAAGGGCGGTTAGCGCCCTGGCGCCGGGGGCGAGAGGACCCGAGGCGACGGCGGCGGCGATGGCCTTGTCGACCGCCGCGCCCGAGACACTGCTGCCACCCGCGCGGGCCGACAGCGAACCGGGCCGATGCGAAGGACGGGCCGAACGCGAAAGACCGCCGGTCGCTTTGGGCGAGCCGGCGGTGCGCTGCGGTTCAGATTGTGGCTTCTGCGCCGGTGGCGGCGATTCCCCCATCGCCGCCGCCACCGCATTGTTCACCGCCTTTTGCGTGCCGGCGCGCACATCGACCGGGCGCCGCACGGGCCGGGCATCTGCCAGCCGGATCACCGCATCACGCTCGGCCTTGCTCAGGCTGTCATTGCCGGCCTGCGCGGTGCGCAGGTTCTTCAGGATATCCTCGTAGTACCGGATTTCGTCGGGGGTCAGCGCCGCCTGCCGGGGTTTCTCGGCGTCGCGCGGCAGAAGGTTCATCGATTGCCGATCGGGGCGCGAGCGCGGTCGGGTCGAGCGCTGCAAGGCGTCGGTCGGGCGCTGCGCCGCAGGTGCCGGGGCGGCTGCCGGCTGCGCGACGGGTTCGCTCCTGGTGCGTCGGGTCGAGGACGGACGCGAGGGCGGACGGATCGCCGTCACCCGCGACGGCGCGGCTTGCGTGCGCTCGGCAAAGGGTCGGGGATTGGCGGGGACCACCGGGGTTGCGTCGTTCGCTTCCGGCGCGGCGGAACGGCGCGGCGGCGCGGCGGGCCGGGTCGAGCGGGTCAGGGCCAACGTGCGCAAGGGTGCGGGCTGGGTCGCACGCGGGGCCGGAGCAGCGGCTTTGGGCACCGCAGCTTTCCGGGCCGCAGCCTTGGGGGCAGGGGCCGCAGCCACCGGCGCCGGGCCGGACGTGTGCGTGGGCGTGTGCGTAGCTGCCGGGACCTGGGCCACGGGGGCTTCGGCAACGGCCTCGGCCTCGGCCTCGGGTTCCGCTGCGGGTTCAGCCTGCGCCTCGGTCAATGCGGCCCGCACGGCGCTTTCGCGCGCGGCCAGCGCCTCGTCAGTGGCAGCTTCCGTCTCGGGAGCGGCAGCGGCCTCGTTCACCGGCGCCGGGGATTCGACGGGCAGCACGGCGGCGGTGGCCGGCTCTGCCTCGGCGACCGGAGCGGTCACGGGGTCGGTTGCCGCGAGTTCCGCATCCGTCGGCACATCCGGTTCCTCGGCCATCTCGGCCTCGTCCACCGGCTCGGTCGTATCCTCGACCAGCGCCTCGTCCGAGACCGGCGCTGCGGCGGGTTCCGCGACTTCTGTGGCCGGGGCGGACGCGGCGATCTGATCGGCTGCGGGCGTCTCGGTCTTGCCGCCGAAGAACAGCAGCACCACGACCAGCGCCAGCATCAGCAGGCCCATCATCACCGTAAACGTGCTGGGCGCGCGGCTGTTCATCGCACGCGCCGCGCCGATCAGCGAAGCCATCGCGCCGGACGTGGCCGGCTCGGTCTCCTCGACCGCACGCCGGCTGCGGGCCTCGGCGGCGCGGCTGTGGAAGGCCTGCGCCCGGGGCGGCATGGTCTTGCCGGGGGTGGCCGGTTCGACCTGCGGGGCAAGGTGACGGATCACCTGGGCGTCAGTCTCGGCGGCCTCGGCTTCGAGCGTCTCAACCGGGGTCTCGGCGGGCAGCGCCGGACCAACCCGCAGGTTCCGGGGCGCGGGGCTGGCCGTTGCACCGCGTTCCGCCGCCACCGAAAACTCCGACATGATCGGACGCTTGGGCTTCGGAGCTGCGGTCACGGCCGGCTCGGCGGGATAGGCATGGGCGATCACCCGCGAGACGACCGGATCGGCCGAGGCCACCTTCGCCGGCGTCTCTGCCATGCCGGCAATGCTGGCCGAGGTGACGCCGGCGCGGCGCAGATCGGGTTCGGTGACAGTGCTGCGGCGGGTCAGGTCGCGGACTGTGGCCGAGGGGCCGAAATCGGGCTGGCCGGGAAAGCGGTCGTCACCCGGGCGGGCGATGAAGCCGGTCGGGCGGAACCCCTGGCTCAGCGCGAATTGCTCGGCCTCTTCCAGCGTGCGGCGGGCGACGGCGGCGATGCGCAGGCTGTCGGCCTGGTCCTCGCCTGCGGGCGCAAAGGCAAAGGCCAGATCGGCAACTTCATAGGGGGTCAGCCCCTCCAGCGCGCGGGCCACTGCCAGCGCCGGTTCCGGACCGGGCGGGACGGTCAACGTGGTGTAGAGGATCTGGTCATCGGGAATGACCAGCAGCGTATCGGGGCCGCCGGCCTGATCGGCCTCGGTCCCGTCCCGCTCGCGCAGGCTGCCCAGTTGCTGACTCAGATCGCCACGGGTGAAGCGCACGGACCCCAGCCGTCGCCAGCCCTCGGGGTCGCGCTTTTCCAGCACGACCTCCTCGTGGGTAAAGCTCATTGCGAATGCAGCGGTAAAATGCTTGGTCATGACGGTCTGCTAAGCCTCGGCGCGCGGGTTTGTCCCGATCTGGTGTTGTCTTCATGATTTACCTCAATTCCTTGTGTGGGGAAAGGGAAACTGGCGAAGCTGTGAACGCAAATCGATGAACAAATCCCTAAGATCGGCGTTCAGCGGGGCAGGCATCCCCCAACAGGAGTTACCAAATGAAATCACGAGACACCGCCGCCACCACGAGGCCCGTTCCGACCCGCAAGGCGCGCGGGCGGGGGATTCTGGCCGGGCTGCTGGCAGGCGCGGCGCTGATGGCTGCCGCCCCCGCGATGGCGGCGCCCGGCGACAAACCCGGCATGGGCGGGCATCAAGCCTGCCACGGCAAGGGCATGGGTCCTCACGGCGCCCGCATCTCTGTCACCGGCGAGGGCCAGGCACTGGGCCAGCCCGACATGGCGACGATCAATCTGGGCGTCACCACCCAGGCCGAGACGGCAGCGGCGGCGATGGCCGCGAATTCCGAGCAGCAGACGGCGGTGATCGCGGCGCTGACCGGATCGGGCGTCGAAGAACGCGACATCCAGACCTCGGGTCTGAACCTGACGCCGATGATGGACTATTCGCGCGAGGGCCAGCCGCCGCGCGTCACAGGCTACCAGGCGCAGAACATGGTGACGGTGCGGGTGCGCGACCTCGAGGGTCTGGGCGGCACGCTGGACGGGCTGGTCACGGCGGGCGCGAACGAGATCAACGGCATCACCTTCGGCCGCGACAATTCCGACGAGATGCAGGACGAGGCGCGCCGCGACGCGGTGGCCGATGCCCAGCACCGCGCCGAGGTGATCGCCGAGGCTGCCGGCCTGACGCTTGGCCCGGTTCTGACCATGCGCGATGTCGTCTATACGCAGGGCGGGCCCGAGCCGATGATGATGCGGCAGGCGATGGATGCCGGGGCCGCCAAGGCGGTGCCGGTGCAGGGTGGTGAGCTGACCATGATGGCGCAGGTCGAGATGCAGTTCGCGCTGCGCGACGAGGCGGCGATGGCAGAATGCGCCGCGATGGGTCCCGGGCAGGGCGAGCATGATGCCGCGCCCGAGGCTGGACCCGGGGCCGAACCCGAGCCCGAGGGCGAGATGCCCGAGGGCGAAGCACCGGAGGCCGAGGCACCCGACGCGGAGGCGGCGCCCTCGAACTGAGGTCAGGCCGAAGCTGTCACACAGCCGTTCGAAACACGGCAATCGAAAAGGCCCGGGGAAACGCTCCCCGGGCCTCGTCATCTGGGCAGCACTCTCAGGCCGTCGCCTTGGCCAGCGCCTGGTCCAGATCGGCGATCAGATCGCCCACATCCTCCAGTCCGATCGACAGCCGCACCACTTCGGGGCCTGCACCGGCGGCGCGCTGCTGATCCTCGTTCAACTGCCGGTGCGTGGTCGAGGCGGAATGGATCACCAGCGAGCGGGCATCGCCCAGGTTCGCCACATGGCTGAAGAGTTGCAGCGCATCGACCAGCTTGACCGCCGCCGCATAGCCGCCCTTGATCTCGAAGGTGAAGATCGCACCCGCGCCCATGGGATAGACGCGCTTCGCCGTCGCGTTCCAGGGCGAGGAGGCGAGGCCCGCATAGGTGACAAGGTTCACCCGCGGGTCTTTCTCCAGCCATTCGGCGACCTTCTGGGCGTTCTCGACATGGCGCGGCATGCGCAGGCCAAGGGTCTCGATCCCCATCAGCGTGTAATGCGCGCCCTGCGGGTTCATGGTCATGCCCAGATCGCGCAGCCCGATGGCGATGCCGTGGAAGGTGAAGGCGAGGTTGCCGAAGGTCTCGTGGAATTTCAGCCCGTGATAGGCGGGTTCCGGGGCCGAGAGGCTGGGGAACTTGTCGCTGGCCGACCAGTCGAAATTGCCGCTGTCCACCACCACGCCGCCGGTCACGGTCCCATTGCCGGTCATGTATTTGGTCAGGCTGTGGACAACCAGCGTCGCGCCCATCTCGAGCGGCTTGCAGAGATAGGGGGTGGCCAGGGTGTTGTCGACGATCAGCGGGATGCCGGCCTCGTTCGCGATGCCCGCGACGGCGGGGATGTCGGTGACATAGCCGCCCGGGTTGCTGATCGATTCACAGAAGATCGCGCGGGTGTCACCGTCGATGGCGGCGCGGACGGCCACGAGATCGTCGAGATCGACGAATTTCGCCGACCAGCCGAAGCGGCGGATGGTCTGGCTGAACTGGGTGACGGTGCCCCCGTAAAGCCGGGTCGAGGCGATGATGTTCAGCCCCGGTCCCATCAGCGGGAACAGCGCCATGATCTGCGCCGCGTGACCCGAGGAACAGCAGACCGCGCCGGCCCCGCCCTCCAGCGCCGCGATGCGGTTCTGCAGCGCGCTGACCGTCGGGTTGGTCAGCCGCGAATAGATATAGCCGACCTCTTGCAGGTTAAACAGTTTTGCCGCGTGATCGGCGTCGCGGAAGGCATAGGCGGTGGTCTGATAGATCGGCACCTGCCGCGCGCCGGTGGCGGGGTCGGCTGCGGTGCCGGCATGGATGGCGGTCGTGTCGAAGCCCTGGGTCATCTGGCTGATCCTCCTGTGGTCGCGGACAACCTAGAGGCCGAGACCCGCCCCCCGCAACGGGAAAACGGGGGGCAAGCGGCGGGACCAGATCAGTGCCTCTGGTCGCTTGCCGGCTGGCCGTGGTCCAGCACCGTGCCGGCTTCGGGCGCGGGTTCGTGGATCGGGCAGCGCCACAGCACCGCCACGACCGCGATCAGCGCAAAGCCCCAGGTCGGCAGGTCAAGGAAGGCCCCGACGACCGAGACCCCGGCCATGACCGGCAGCGCAAGGCTGCGGATGCCGTGGTGAAAATGCCGGTCGCGCGCCACCCAGAGCGCCAGCATGAACACCGCGAGCGGCAGGCCCAGCCACATCGCCAGCTCTGCCGGTGTCGCCTTGCTGTGATCGCTGGCCAGATCCAGCTCGGCCGCGACCCCGGCGCCCAGCACCGCGACCGAGCCGAAGATGAAGACATGGGAATAGCCCCAGATGAAGGCGGTCTTGGTATCGGCGCGGGGCAAGTGATCCTCTTCGGTGAAATAGAGCCAGAAGATCGCCAGCACCATCACCGCCCCGCCAAGCGCGACCACGCCCGGCCACATCAGGCCATCTTCGCCATACATCATGCTGAAGCCGACGCTGATCGCCAGCATGATCTCGCCCATCGAGATGATGGTCAGCAGGCCGTAGCGTTCGATGATGTGGTGGCGGTGAAAGGGCGTGGCGCCGGCGCGTTCGGCAAAAACGGGCACCGAGAACTCGATCAGGAAGACCAGACCGGCCCCGATGAAGAAGGCAGTCGAGCCGGGCGCGCAGAGCAGATAGACGAGGATCCAGCCGACCTGCGCGATCAGGATGCCGGCGGCAAAGCGGCGGCAGGTGGCGCGATAGGCGGGATTGCTGCTGGCCCTGAGCCACAGAAGCGCCATGGCGACCCGCATGATGCACCAGCCAAGCACGCCCCACTGCATGTCCAGCGTCTCGAAGATATGTCCGGCCCCGCCGGCGAAGATCAGCGCCCCGATCATGATGGTCATGGTCAAGAGCCGATAGAGAGGGCCGTCATTGTCGAAGGCGCTGGCGAACCAGGTGAAGTTCATCCACGACCACCAGATCGAGATGAAGAGGAAGAGGAAGCGCGGCAGCACCTCGATGCCATGGCCCCCGCTGATGCCGTGATGCAGCGCCGCCGTGACCGAGGCGATGGCGATGACGAAGACCAGATCGAAGAACAGTTCCAGCTGGGTGGCCGCGCGATGGTGCTGCGCGGGATTGCGGGCGGGAAGGGCGGGGAGGTGAACCATGAGAAGCCTCGTCGGGGATTGCCGTCCCAGATAGGAGGAGATTTCGCGGAAAACTCAAGCCTTCAGATGCGACGACCTGCCGCAGGCCCTGCTGCTGTCACGGCCAGAGGGTCATGGTCATAGATCCAGTCGAACCGCCCGGCCAGCCGCTCGGGCGAAAGGCGCGAGATCACCCGCAGCCCGGCATGGGCGACCAGCCGCTTTGGCCCGGTCAGGTGATAGGCGCGGGCATTTGCGCTGGCCAGCGCCACGACCTTCGTCGCCCGTTCGGCCCGGAGCGACTGGTATCGGGCCAGCGCGGCGGTCTGGTCTGGGTCAGCATCGAGACAGGCGGCCAGCACCGCCGCATCCTCGATCGCAAGCGCCGCGCCCTGGGCCATGAAGGGCAGGGTCGGATGGGCGGCATCGCCAAGGATGACGCGGCTGCCATCCTGCCAGCGCCGCGCGACCTCGTGGCGGAAAAGGCCCCAGATGCCGGTCTCGCTGACCCGAGCCAGCCAGTCGGGCACCGGCCCGCCGAAAGCCGCGAAGGCAGCGCGCAGATGGGCCGGGTCGTCGGCCTGCGACCAGCCCTCGGCCTGCCAGTCCGGGCGCTCGACCACGGCGACGATGTTGCGAAGTCCGCCAGCCAGCGGATAGCTGACCAGATGCCGTTTCGGCCCGAGGAACAGGTCGGCCCAGCCCGTGCCATCGGCGGGCGGTTCGGGGTCGCGGATCAACGCGCGCCACGCGGTCTGGCCGGTGAAGAAGGGCGCCTCGGTGCCGTTCAGCACCTGCCGCACCCGGCTGTTGATCCCATCCGCGCCGATGACCAGCGGCTCGCGCGGCAGGGCGTCGATCATGTGGCCAAGCCGCAGGGTCACGCCTTCGGCCTCGGCTGCGGCACCCAGCACCTCGACCAGCCTGGCGCGGTGAATCATGCGGAAGCGGGCAGCGGGGCGTCGCGCGGCAAGGTCGAGCCGGGCGATGGGTCGGCCTGCCGCATCCCACATCCGGACCCCGCGCCCGTTGACCGACACCGCATCCAGCGCCGGGCCGAGCCCCAGCGCCTCGAGCACCCGGCCCGCATTCGGAGAGATCTGCAGGCCTGCACCGACCTCGGTCAGCTCGGGCGCGCGTTCAAGCACATGCACCTCGGCCCTGCGCCGGGCCAGCGCCAGCGCGGCGGTCAATCCGCCAATGCCCGCGCCGATGAGGGTGGCCGGGCGGTCTTTCAGATTGTTGCCGCGTCGCGCAGACAGGACGGCTGGACTCGGACCCTCGGTGCTTTCCGACATGATCCTTGTCCTTTCGCCGTCCTTGTGCCGGGGCGTCGATCCCGCAGGTCGCCGCCCCGTCAGCAGTCCGGATCAGTCGTCCCGGTGAACGCGCTCGCGCCGCTCGTGCTTTTCCTGCGCTTCCAGCGTCATCGTGGCGATGGGGCGCGCGTCCAGCCGCTTGAGGCTGATCGGCTCGCCAGTCACCTCGCAATAGCCGTAATCCCCGGTTTCGATCCGGCGCAGCGCCGAGTCGATCTTGGAGACCAGCTTGCGCTGGCGATCGCGGGTGCGCAGTTCCAGCGCCCGGTCAGTTTCCTCGCTGGCGCGGTCGGCAATATCCGGCACGCTGCGGCCACTGTCCTGAAGTCCTTCGAGCGTTTCGGCGGATTGCTCGAGCAGTTCCTGCTTCCATGCCTGCAATTTGCGACGAAAATACTCTAACTGACGGTCATTCATAAAAGGTTCGTCCTCGGCGGGACGGTAATCCTGAGGCAGGAAGGTTTGAGCTTTCATATTTCCTCCGGCTCGGCCGGGACGTTGGGGGGTCCGGGTCCTCGAGCGGACCCATAAAGGAAGGAATCCCCCTTGTCGATATAAGTTAGGGTTAACGTCTGCGCCAATCTTGCGGGCGGCGGGACAGCGTCCTAGGTTGCCGCCGAGTTGGAGCAGGTTCAGGAGTCCTTACATGCAATTCACCGGCACCCGGGACTATGTCGCACCCCCCGAACTGGCCATCGCCGTCAATGCCGCCGTGACGCTGGAGCGACCCCTGCTGGTCAAGGGCGAGCCGGGGACCGGCAAGACCGAGCTGGCGCGGCAGATGGCCGCCGGGCTGGGCCTGCCGATCATCGAATGGAACGTGAAATCAACGACCAAGGCGCAGCAGGGTCTGTATGAATACGACGCGGTCAGCCGGCTGCGCGACAGCCAGCTGGGCGATGAACGCGTGCATGATGTCGGCAATTACATCCGCAAGGGCAAGCTGTGGCAGGCCTTCGATGCGCCGGGCAAGGTCGTCCTGCTGATCGACGAGATCGACAAGGCGGATATCGAGTTCCCGAACGACCTGCTGCAGGAACTCGACCGCATGGAATTTCACGTTTACGAGACCGGCGAGACCATCCGCGCAAGACACCGGCCGGTGGTGGTGATTACTTCGAACAATGAAAAGGAACTGCCCGACGCCTTCCTGCGCCGCTGCTTCTTTCATTACATCCGCTTTCCCGATGCCGAGACGTTGAAGCAGATCGTCAGCGTTCAATACCCCGGGTTGAAACCGCGCCTTCTGGATACCGCGCTGACCCAGTTCTTCGAGCTGCGCGAGGTGCCCGGGCTGAAGAAGAAGCCCTCGACCAGCGAGTTTCTGGACTGGCTGAAACTGATCCTGGCCGAGGATCTGGCCCCCGAGGATCTGCAGCGCGCGCCCGACCAGATCCTGCCGCGCCTGCATGGTGCGCTGCTCAAAAACGAGCAGGACGTGGCGCTGTTCGAGAAGCTGGCCTTCATGGCCCGGCGGCAGGGGCGGTAAGGTTGGCGATGCAGGTGACAGTCCGGCCGGTCACGGCTGCCGACAAGGCAGGGTGGCAGGCGCTTTACGACGGTTATCAGCGGTTCTACGAACGCCCCGACCTGCCGCAATCCTTTTTCGATCACGCCTTCGACCGGCTGCTCTCGGGCGATCCGCGCGATTTTCACGGGCTGGTGGCAGAGGAGGACGGGCAGCTGCTGGGGCTGACGCATTACGTCTTTCACCCCAATCTCTGGCGTCCGGAAGGGGTCTGCTATCTGCAGGATCTGTTCACCGCGCCGCAGGCGCGCGGCAAGGGCGTTGCGCGCGCGCTGATCGAGGCGGTCTATGCGGCGGCGGATGCCAAGGGCGTTCCTGCGGTCTACTGGCTGACGGCCGAGAATAACTATCCCGGCCGCATGCTCTATGATCGCCTGGCGGTGAAATCGCCCTTCATCCGCTATAACCGCCCGCTTTAGGCAGCCTTCTCGACGGCGGCGACGATGCCGTCGACGACCTCGCGCAACATGGTCTCGTCCTCGGCCTCGGCCATCACCCGGATCAGCGGCTCGGTGCCCGATTTGCGGATCAGCACCCGGCCCGAACCGTTCAGCCGCCGCTCGGCCTCGGCGATCACCGCCTTGACCGGTTCGGTCGACAAGGGATCGGCCCCGGCGGCATAGCGGACATTCTTCAGCATCTGCGGCACCGGGTCGAACTGGCTGACCAGCTGGCTGGCGGGCTGGCCGCTATCGGCCATGGCGGCGAGGAATTGCAGCCCCGCGATCAGCCCGTCGCCGGTGGTGGCGTAATCGGTCATGACGATATGGCCCGACTGCTCGCCGCCGAGGTTGAAGCCCTGACCGCGCATCCGCTCGACCACATAGCGGTCCCCGACCTTGGTCCGTTCAAGCCGCAAGCCGCGCCCCTGCAGATAGCGTTCGAGCCCCAGATTGGACATGACGGTCGCCACCAGCGCGCCGCCTTTCAGCCGGCCCGCATCGGCCCAACGGCTGGCCAGCAGCGCCATGATCTGGTCGCCATCGGCCAAACGGCCCTTTTCGTCGATGATCGCCACCCGGTCGGCGTCGCCGTCAAGGCTGATGCCCAGATCGGCGCCATGTTTCAGCACCGCTTCGGCGCAGGCCTCGGGATGGGTGCTGCCGCAGCCCTCGTTGATGTTGAGGCCATTGGGCTCGACCCCCACCGGGATCACCTCGGCGCCCAGTTCCCACAGCACATCCGGCGCGGCGCGATAGGCGGCGCCATTGGCGCAATCCACGACCACCTTCAGCCCGTCCAGCCGCTGGCCGGTGGGGAATGTGGTCTTGGCATATTCGACATAGCGCCCGCGCCCGTCATCGATGCGCTTTGCGCGCCCGATATTCTGCGGCTGCGCCAGGTCGAAGCTGCCGGCGACGATACGCTCGATCTCGGCCTCGGCCTCGTCGGACAGCTTGAAGCCGTCGGGGCCGAAGAACTTGATGCCGTTGTCCGCCGCCGGGTTGTGGCTGGCCGAGATCATGATCCCCACATCCGCCCGCATCGAGCGGGTCAGGAACCCCACCGCCGGGGTCGGCACCGGACCCAGAAGCAGCACGTTCATACCGGTCGAGGTGAGTCCGGCGGTCAGTGCGTTCTCGATCATGTAGCCCGACAGGCGGGTGTCCTTGCCGATCACCACGCGGTGGCCGTTGCGCCCGTCGCGGCGGAAATAGCGGCCGGCGGCGGCGCCAAGACGCAGCGCCATTTCGGCGGTCATGGGAAAGGTATTCGCGCGGCCCCTGACGCCGTCGGTTCCGAAAAGCTTCCTGCTCATTCTTGTTCTGCCCTGTACTCGTTGACGGCTGCCCAAAGCCGCAGTCCCTGTTTCATCATGGCCACGTCATGGACGCGGTGAATCTGTATGCCCTGCGCCAGCGCCTCGATGGTCAGCGCCAGGGTGCCCGGCCCGCGATCCGCTGCGACCTCGGCCCCGCCGACGGTGCCGATGAAGCGTTTGCGCGAGACGCCCAGAAGGATCGGGCAACCCAAAGCATGAAACAGCGAGATGCGCCGCAGGATGGCAAGATTATGCGCCTCGGTCTTGCCAAATCCAATGCCCGGATCGATCACGATCCGGTCGCGGCGAATACCCGCCTGAACCGCCCGGTCTATCCGCGCCTTGAGCGCGTCATAGACATCCAGGAGCACATCGCCGTAGCGCGGATCGTCCTGCATGGTCTCGGGCAGGCCCTGCGCGTGCATCAGGCAGACGGGAACGCCGGCCTCGGCCACGAGGCCGGGCAAAGCGGGGTCAAAGTCGAAGCCCGAGACATCGTTGACCATGCCCGCGCCGGTGTCCAGCGCCGCCCGCGCCACCCCGGCCTTGCGGGTATCGACCGAGATCGGCGCGCGGCCCCGCGCGGCGTCGATCACCGGCAGGATGCGCGCAAGCTCTCGATCCTGCGGCATCTCTGCCGCGCCGGGGCGGGTGGATTCGCCGCCGATGTCCAGAATATCGGCGCCATCTGCGATCAACGCCAAGGCCTGCGCGCCCGGATCATAGGCGCCGCCATCCGAGAAGCTGTCCGGCGTGGCGTTGACGATGCCCATGAGGCGCGGGCGATCGAGGGTGAGACCGAGGATCGGCGCGCGGGGGGCGGTCAGCGCAGCGATCACCTCGTCCGGGGCTGTGTCGCTAATGCGGGGCAACGCGCCGCGCTGAAGGATCTCGAGCTGCGAGAAGCGGGTCCAGCCACCGGCCAGCGGCCAGCGCCCGGTCAGGGGCGCGGGGATAGGGCGATAATAGAGCGGATCGGTCATGGCAGGCGGGCGATGGTGAGATCAGAGCCGGCAGGGGCGTCGGGCAGGGATGTGCCCTCGGGCAGGGCCAATTCCAGCCGCTCGGCATTCAGCCGCCCGGCCAGCCAGAGTGCAAGTTCTACAGTGTCGGCGGAAAGGGCGATCTCGTCGGCCACCATGCGATAGGGCGCCCAGACCGTGGACAAGCCATTGGCGATGGACCAGTCCATCTCGGTGCGGCTGTCTGAGACATCCAGCCCCAGCCGCCCGGCCAGCGCCCACGCCGCCTGATCCAGCGCCAGAAGCGCGATCCGGCGCTGATCGCCCGTTGACGGCAGCGGCAGGCCCGGCGCGGCGGGCACGATCACCGCCCCGGCGGGCGAGGTCAGCGGCCGGTCGGTGCCGAGATGGATCACCACGGGACGACGCGTCACGGCCTCGGCGGTGACCCGGCCCTTCTGGCGGATGATCGACAGGCCAAGCGCGCCGGGCACCCGGTCGAGCTTCTCGATGGTCACGTCGATCCGGGCGGCACGTGGATGGGCCAGCACCTCGGCGGCGATCTTCTCGGCCAGCGTTTCGAGCAGGTTGTAACGCTGATCGGCCAGTCCGGCGGCAACCGCATCGGTCAGCACGTCATAGGAGAGGATCTGATCCACCTGGTCGCCGGCGCCCGAAACCCGCTGGCCCAGTTCCACGGTCAGGTTGAAGCGCAGGCGTTGTGTCTGGCCGCGCTCGGACTGGAAGGCGCCGATATCGGCACTGACCAGATAATCGCGCAGATGAAGGCGGTCGGGGTGATCCATGCGCCCCGTTATCCGGCAATTCCCGCCCCGCGCAAGGGGGATCGGGCCCGTTGGTCGCCGGGGCGCTGGTATTCCAGCGTCAACCGATTACAAACGGTTTCCTGTTACCTTGACCGTTCCAAGTCCGAGTGCCCATGCAGATCCTGTCCTTCACCATCCACCTGTTCAGCGGTGCCTTGCTGCTGCTCTTTGCCGTGCGCTTCATGCGGGTGGGGATCGAGCGGCAATGGGGCGGCGGCTTGCAGAGCCGGCTGCGCGACGGTGCCGGCACGGTCTCGCTTCTGGCCAAGGGCGGGGTGCTGGGCTTCGTGCTGCAGGGCGCCACCGTGGTCATGCTGATGGCGGCGGGGCTGGTCGGCAGCAATACCATTCCGATGGTCTCGGCGGTGCTGCTGGCGATAGGGGCCGATCTTGGTTCGGCCTTGGCGGTGCAGGTGCTGACCCTGCCGATCAGCGCCATCGGGCCGCTGCTTCTGGTCGTCGGTGGCTGGCTTTATCTCAATTCGGCCGAGGCTGGGCGGCGCAATATCGGCCGGGTGATCCTCGGTCTGGGGCTGATCTTCCTGTCGCTGCGGTTAATCCGCGAGGCGGTCGAGCCGCTGCAGGCGCTGCAGAACGCCAGCGGCGTGATCGGCGCGCTGAATGCCGATCCGGTGACGGCGGCGATCTGCGGGCTGGTGCTGACGCTGTTGATGCATTCGAGCCTCGCCGCCATCCTGACCGGCCTTGCCTTTGCGGCGCATGGAGCGCTCGGGCCGGTGGCGGGGCTGGGCTTCGTGCTGGGCTGCAACCTGGGCAGCGCGCTGCTGCCGCTGTGGCTGCTGAGAAACGAGGCCGGGCCGGGGCTGGCCGTGGCCCGCATCGTGGCGAGCTTGCGCTGCGGGTTGGGGGTGGTGCTGACCGCCGGTCTGGCGTTGGCGGGCGAGCAACTGGCGGGGCAGGTCGAGCTTTCTGCCCATGACGCCATGCTGGGCGGGCATCTGGGCTTCAACCTGTTCCTGCTGCTTCTGGCCCCTCTGGCCCGTCGGATGGCCGGGCGGGCCGAGCGCCGGGATGCAACGGGCGCCCACGCCCGCTTCACCCTGCCGGCCGATACATCTGACCCGACTCTGATCGTGGTGGCGCTGAAGACGCAGGTGGGGCGAATGCTCGAGATCCTGTCGACCATGTTCGCCCGCGCCATCTCCCATCCCCCCAACGCCGAGGGTGTGCGCGAGGCCGAGCGGCAGCTGAACACGGCGCTGGCCGAAACCCGCAACGCCTTTGCCGGCCTGCCGGAACTGCCCGAGCGGCAGGCAGCCGAAGTGCAGAACGCGCTGGAATTCTCGATCCGGCTGGAACGCTGCGGCGACATGATCTCGGGCAAGTTCCTCGAGGTGCGCCAGCAGGTCGAAAGCGGTGAATACCGTTTCACCGCCGAGGGCGCGGCCGAGATCGACGGGCTGATGGAGGCGCTGGATACCGGCCTTCTACTGGCGCGCAACGTGCTCTGGACCGAGGACGAGGAGGCGGCGCGGCAGCTGGTGCTGCACAAGCAGCGAGTGACGGGGCTGGAACAGCAGAGCCGCAACCGGCATCTTCAGCGCGTGGGTTCCGGCAACCTGACCAGCCTCAGTTCCAGCAACCAGCATCTCGAGCTGATCGCGGCGGTGAAAGAGATCAACAGCAAGCTGGCGACGGTCGGCTATGCGGTGCTGGAACGTCAGGGCCAGCTGGAGGCGACGCGGTTGAAGCCCACGGAGACCACCCTGCCGCCGCGGGCGCAGGCGGGATCGCAAAACTGACAAGGCGGGACCGAAGCCCCGCCTTGCCGATTTTCTACAGTTGGATGCGCTGACGCGAACCTCAGTTCGAGGCGATGCGCTGGCCGGTGCGATAGAAGATGTGACGGCCGATGCGGACGGTGCGCTCGAAGCGGCGCGACCAGGCCGGGCGCACGGCGGGGGTGTGGAAATAGGTGGCGCCGCCGGTCAGGTTGCCGGTGCCGCCCGCAAGGGCATTCTCGGCCACCTGCCGCACGCGCAGATAGGCGGCCTTGCTGCGGATGGTCTTGCGACCGCCGATCGTGTAGCTGAACTGGCTCGGCTGGTTGATGACGCCGCAGACCGAGTTCGGGAAACGACCGCTGGCGACGCGGTTCAGGATCACCTCGGCCACGGCGGCCTGACCCTGGCGACCCTCGCCGCGGGCCTCGAAATACAGCGCCTCGGCCATGCAATCCAGATCGCGGCCGGAATAGGCGGTGGTGGCGCGGGTCTTGTAGACCTGTTCCGGCCCGCCGGCGACCTGCACCGGCTCGGCATCGACATAAAGCAGCGGCTTGGGCCGCGGCATATCCATGGGCGCTGCGATTCCGTGCAGCGCCTGACCATCCGAAGAATAGACAGAGGGCAGGCCAGTGGCATTGGCCGAACCCGCAACAACCGCGGAAACAATCGCAACAGAGAGACAATGACGCATCAGCTTTGGCAGCAGCGAGTGCATGATCGGACCTGTATCGTCGTTTACATTGATGGGCCTGGTGCGGCCCGGGAACCGGTCAGAGCAGATGACCGGCTGAACTTCGACGATCTGGATAGGTGCAAGCGCGCCCGGCGATCTAGCGCACAGATGGGTGAGTTCCGGTTTCGCGATGCTGCAGCGCAGAATTGGCGATATCTCGCCGAGCCTCACGGCGATAACTGGCGAGAATCAGCAATTTGCACCCGATATTAGGACCGCTTCGGGCCTAATCGGGGAACCGTTTCGGGGGTTTATGGTCCGAATCGTTGTAGCTCGCCCGAATCGATTCCTGCGCGCCTGCCAACCTCGCGACCGGTACACGAAAGGGAGAGCAGGAAACATAGGAAAAGCCGGCGCGATGGCAGAATGCGATCGATTCCGGGTTGCCGCCATGTTCGCCACAGACCGACAGCGTGATGCCGGGCGTCTTCTGACGCGCACGCTCGGCCCCGATCATCAGCAATTCGCCCACACCCTCCTGGTCGAGGATGTGGAACGGGTCCTCGGCATAGACGCCCTGGCCAACATAGGCGCCCATGAAGCGCCCGGCATCATCGCGCGACAGGCCATAGGTCATCTGCGTCAGGTCATTGGTGCCGAAGGACAGGAAGGCGGCATGGGCCGCGATGTCGCCGGCGCGCAGGGCGGCGCGCGGGGTCTCGACCATCACCCCCAGCCGATAGGTGAAATCGGCGTGCATCTTGTTCCTGACCTCGGCGGCCACGGCATCGACCCGGTTCTTGACCAGCTCGACCTCGCGCATGGCCGAGACCAGCGGGATCATGATCTCGGGCACCACGGGGTCGCCCTTGCGACCGGCCAGCGCGGTTGCCTCGAAGATGGCGCGGGCCTGCATGTCGTAGATCTCGGGCATGACGATGCCGAGGCGGACCCCGCGCATCCCCAGCATCGGGTTGAACTCGGACAGCGCATCGACGCGGCGCATGACATCCGACAGCGGCAGGTCCAGCGACTCGGCCAGCTCGCGCATGCCCTCGCGGTCATGGGGCAGGAATTCGTGCAAGGGCGGATCGAAGAGGCGGATCGTGACCGGCAGCCCGGCCATGATCTCGAAGAGCGCGGCGAAATCGTCGCGCTGCATCGGCAGGATGCGCGCCAGCGCCAGCCGCCGGTCCTCGGGCTTGTCGGCAAAGATCATCTCGCGCATGGCCGGCAGGCGCTCGGCGTCGAAGAACATGTGCTCGGTCCTGCAGAGGCCGATGCCCTGCGCGTTGAACATGCGCGCGGTGCGGGCATCCTCGGGCGTGTCGGCATTGGCGCGGACATCGATCTGGCGGAACTCGTCGGACCATTCCAGTAGCTGCGCGAAACTGTCATCCAGCGCCGGTTCCAGCATGGCGGCGGCGCCGGCCAGCACCTCGCCGGTGGTGCCGTCGATGGTGATTTCCTCGCCCTCGCGGAAGCTGCGGGTGCCGGCGCGCAGGGTGCGGGCGCGCGGGTCTATGCTGATCCCCGAGGCGCCAACGATGCAGGGCAGGCCGAGGCCGCGCGCGATCACCGCGGCGTGGCTGGTCATGCCACCGCGCTCGGTCAGCACCGCGACCGAGGCGTGCATGCCGCGGATATCCTCTGGCACGGTCTCGCGGCGGACCAGTACACAGGGCTCGCCCCGCGCGGCGCTGGCCTGGGCGGCGGTGGCCGAGAAGACGATCTTGCCGGTGGCGGCGCCGGGGCTGGCATTGATGCCGCGCGCGATCAGGTCGCGCGGCGCGCGCGGATCGACCTGGTGGTGCAAGAGGTCCGACAGCGCCCGCGGCTCGACCCGCATCAGCGCCTCTTCCGGCGGGATGATCCCGTCCTTGGCCAGCGCCACCGCGATCCTGACCGAGGCGCGCGAGCTGCGTTGCAACCGCACCGCGTCGATGATCGAGACGCGGCTGTCATTCACCACGAAATCGATCATCATCTCTTCGCGCAGACGCTCGCGCGCGGCGACGCCAAAGCGGACCAGGTCGGCAAAGACCTCGGGCGCGGCCTCTTCCAGCGAAAGCCCGCGCGGATCGCGGGTCAGGTAAAGCGTCTCGGCGGCGGCGGTGCGCACGCTGCCCTGCATCTGGCCACGGAAGCGGCCGGTGATGCGCGGCGCGCCAGTGACCGGGTCGCAGAACTGAATGGTGCCTGTGCCGCAGAAGCCCGGGCCGATCCCCAGCGCCATTTCCTGCACCACCAGCCCCAGCGGCGCATCGGCCGGCGCGCCCTTGGCCTGGCGCAGCAGCCGCGCGGTCGGACCGTCCCAGGCCCGCGCCATCGAGCGCAGCACCTCGGCCAGTTGCACGGCGGGGTTCTGCGGGAATTCCTCGTCCATCTCGTCGGCATAGGTGCGCAGCGCCTCGCGCAGCGCGCCCTCGCCCTCTTGCGCGAACATGTCAGGGTCGAGGCGGGCGATGTGGATGGCATATGCCTGCACGAAGCGCAGGTAGATGGCATCGGCGGCCTCGGCCCCGATCCGCCCGATCAGCCCCTGGTGGCAGTTGTCGTTGATGCCGACGTTCAGCACCGTGCCCGGGCCGCCCCATTCGGGGTTCAGCGCCGAGGGCCGCACGCTGACCAGCCCGCTGGCGGGCTGGCCGGGGCATTCGGTGCTGCTGAGCAGGCTCGCCAGCATGTCGATGTCGGGCGGATGGCCGGCGGCGATCTTCTGCACGCTGTCGGCGGAAATCGCATGGCTGCGCGGCACCGGCAGTTCCATCCGCACCAGCCGCTGCAGGCATTTGGCGCGCCAGCCATGACGTGTCCGGTCGATCCCCGCCGAAGGCGTGATCAGGGTCGCGTCAATGGGTGCCGCCGTCATCATAACCCCATAGGAATAGCGCGTTATGGCAATGCTGCAAGTGCGAACAACACGGCGGCGGCGAAATCGGCACCGAACGGGGGCCGCCGCCCGAGGGCGGCAGCGGCGTTACAGCCAGTCCAGCACCACCTTGCCGGCCTCGCCCTTGCGCATGGCGGCGAAGCCGGCCTCGAACTCGTCGATCGGCAGGCGGTGGGTGATCAGCGGCGTCAGATCCAGGCCCGACTGCACGAAGGCGATCATCTTGTACCAGGTCTCGTACATCTCGCGGCCATAGATGCCCTTGAGATGCAGCATCTTGAAGATGACCTTGTTCCAGTCGATCTCGAAGCCGGTGGGCGCAATGCCCAGGATGGCGATCTTGCCGCCATTGTTCATCAGGTCGATCATCTGGCGGAAGGCGGGTGCCGCACCCGACATTTCCAGACCGATATCGAAGCCCTCGGTCATGCCGATCCGCGCCATCACTTCGCGCAGGTCCTCGGCTCTGGTGTCGATGGCATAAGGCACGCCCAGCTTGCGCGCGAGATCCAACCGGGTGGGGTTGATGTCGGTGATCACCACCTTGCGGGCCCCGGCGCGCTGCGCCACCAGCGCGCCCATGATGCCGATCGGCCCGGCACCCGTCACCAGAACATCCTCGCCCACGCAATCAAAGCTCAGCGCGGTATGAACGGCATTGCCGAACGGATCGAAGATCGCCGCGATCTCGTCGGGCACGTCCTCGGGGATCGGCACGACGTTGCTTTCCGGAAGGCACAGGTATTCGGCAAAGGAACCGGCGCGCTGAACACCGACGCCCAGGGTGTTGCGGCACAGATGCCCACGCCCGGCGCGGCAGTTGCGGCAGGCGCCGCAGGTGATGTGACCCTCGCCCGAGACGCGCTGCCCCGGCCTGAAGCGGGTGACGGCGCTGCCGGTATCGGCGATGACGCCCGAGAACTCGTGACCGGTGACCAGCGGCACCGGCACGGTCTTCGCCGCCCAGGCATCCCAGTTCCAGATATGCACATCGGTGCCGCAGATCGCGCTTTTGCCGACGCGGATCAGCACCTCGTTCGGGCCGGGCTCGGGAACCGGCACCTCTTCCATCCACAGGCCGGGCTCGGGGCGCGACTTGACCAGCGCGCGCATCATGTTGCTCATTGGATCACCTTCAGCTCGCGGCCGGTTTCGATGAATGCGGCAATGGCCGCCGACAGGTCGGCCTCGCTGTGGCCCGCCGACATCTGGGTGCGGATGCGGGCCTGTCCGCGCGGGACGACGGGGAAGGAGAAGGCGGTGACATAGACGCCGCGTTCCATCATGCGGGCGGCAAACTCGCCGGCCAGATGGGCATCGCCCAGCATCACCGGGATGATCGGATGCCCGGCACCGGCCAGCGTGAAGCCCGCCGCGCCCATCTCTGCCCGGAAGCGTTCGGCATTGGCAGTCAGCCGCGCGCGCAAGTCGTCGCCCGCATCGATCAGGTCCAGCGCGGTCAGCGAGGCACCGGCGATCACCGGCGCCAGCGTGTTCGAGAAGAGATAGGGCCGCGAGCGCTGGCGCAGCATCTCGATCACCGGCGCGGGACCGGCGACATAGCCGCCCGAGGCGCCGCCAAGCGCCTTGCCAAGCGTGCCGGTGAGGATTTGTACCCGCTCGGCGACGCCGTGCAGGGCAGGGGTGCCGCGCCCGCCGGGGCCGGTCAGGCCGACCGCGTGGCTGTCATCGACCACCATCGTCGCATCATAGCGCTCGGCCAGTGCGCAGATCGCCGGCAGATCAGCGATCACCCCGTCCATCGAGAAGACGCCGTCCGTCACGATCAGCCGGTTGCGCGCGTCCTTCGCGGCAATCAGGCAGGCTTCCAGCTCGGCCATGTCGTTATTCGCATAGCGATGGCGCTGCGCCTTGCAGAGCCGCACCCCGTCGATGATCGAGGCATGGTTCAGCGCGTCCGAGATGATCGCGTCCTCGGGGCCGAGGATGGTTTCGAACAGGCCGGTATTCGCGTCGAAGCAGGAGGAAAAGAGGATCGCATCCTCGGTGCCCAGAAACCCGGCGATGCGCGCCTCGAGTGCCTTGTGCTCCTCCTGCGTGCCGCAGATGAAGCGGACCGAGGCCATGCCATAGCCATAGCGGTCGAGCGCGGCATGGCCGGCGGCGATCAGGTCGGGATGGTCGGCGAGGCCAAGGTAGTTGTTGGCGCAGAAGTTCAGCACCTCGCGGTCCGGCTGCACCTCGATGCGCCCGGCCTGCATCGAGGTGATGACACGCTCGGTCTTGAAAAGGCCATCGCTGCGGATCTGCTGCAATTCCGAGGTGAGGCGATCGGTCAGGCTCATCCCTGGGCTCCCTGAATCTTTACGATTGCCCCAGCTAGGTGTCAGGGCTTGATGCCGTCAACCGAGGATCGAGTGAATTCTGCCGCAAATCCGGGCAGATCGCGCGTCGCGCCCGGATCGCCCGACGGAAAAGGCCCGCCGGATGAACCGGCGGGCCTTCCATGGTCGCTCTGGCAGGGCTGGTCAGGCACCGCCCTCCACGATCGTCACCTTGGCCATATAATCGGGCGTGGCGACCGCGCCGTTGGCATTGCCGTCGCCCTTGGTGATGGCGTTCAGCACGTCCCAACCGTCGACCAGCTGGCCGACGACGGTATATTGCCCGTCAAGGAAGGTTGCCGGGGCCAGGTCGATGAAGAACTGGCTGTTGGCGCTGTTCGGGTCCTGGCTGCGGGCCATGCCGACGGTGCCGGCCTGGAACGAGACATCATTGAACTCGGCCGCGAGGTCGGGCAGGTCCGAGCCGCCCATGCCGGCCATCTTGGTGTCGCCACCCTGCTTGCCGTGCTGGACGTCGCCGGTCTGGGCCATGAAGCCGTCGATGACGCGGTGGAAGACCACGCCGTCATATTTGCCCTCCTTGGTCAGCGCCACCAGGCGCTCGACATGCTTGGGGGCCTTGTCGGCATAGAGGTCCAGCGTGATGGTGCCCTTGGCGGTGCCGTCGGCGCCGGCAACCTCGATCACCATGTTCGGGCCGGGACCGTCGGTGACACCGGGCAGACCCTCGGCCAGAACCGGGGTCGCCAGCAACAAAGCGGGGATCAGGGCCAGCTTACGCATCGGCGGCAACCTTGACCGAGATCATCCGGTCGGGATTTGCAGGCGGCTCGCCCCGGGCGATCTTGTCGACATGTTCCATGCCGTCGATGACCCGGCCGTAAACGGTGTATTGCCCGTTCAGGAAGTCATTGTCCTTGAAGTTGATGAAGAACTGGCTGTTGGCGCTGTTCGGGTTCGACGAACGCGCCGCCCCCAGCGTGCCACGCGAATGGGGCAGCTTGGAAAACTCGGCCGGCAGATCCGGCAGGTCCGAACCACCCGTGCCCGAACGGCCCGGATTGTAGTTCTTTTCCATGTTGGCGTGCTGCACGTCGCCGGTCTGGGCCATGAAGCCGTCGATCACCCGGTGGAAGGCCACGTTGTCATAGTGACCGGCGCGGGCCAGCTCCTTCATCCGCTCGGCGTGCTTGGGCGCCACGTCGGGCAGCAGCTCGATGGTCACGGGACCATCCTTCAGCGTGATGATGATGGTGTTCTCGGGATCCTTGATCTCGGCCATGGGGCCCTCCTTCAGGTTGGACATGGCAACGCAGATAGGCGTCGCCGGGTGAAAGAGCAACGCGGAACCACAGTCGCGCGTTCAATGCGGGGTTCCGGTTGACGAGATTGTCAACTTGCGGGACAAGCCCGGCGACTAACCATCGCATTCGTGTTCAAGAGGATCGACCATGGCTGACTTCAACACCATCGATGACCTGGATCTGGACGGCAAGGTCGTGCTGACCCGCGTGGACCTGAACGTGCCGGTCGAGAACGGCAAGGTCAGCGACACGACGCGCATCGACCGCATCGTGCCGACGATCAAGGACATTCAGCAGAAGGGCGGCATCCCGGTGCTGCTGGCGCATTTCGACCGTCCCAAGGGCAAGCGCGTCGACAGCATGAGCCTTGCGCAAGTGGTGCCGGCGCTGGAAGCCGCGCTGGGGCAAGGCGTGGTCTTTGTCGAGGAGGCCATCGGCGGCACCGCCAAGCGCGCCGTGGCGGCGCTGCAGCCGGGCGATGTGGCGCTGCTGGAAAACACCCGCTTCTACGAGGGCGAGGAAAAGAACGACGCCACCTTCGCCGCCTCGCTTGGCGCGCTGGGGCAGGTCTATATCAATGACGCCTTCTCGGCCGCGCACCGCGCCCATGCCTCGACCGAGGGTCTGGCGCGGCTGATGCAGGCCGGTGCCGGGCGGCTGATGGAGGAAGAACTGAAGGCGCTGGATGCGGCCCTTGGCAAGCCCGAGCGTCCGGTGGTGGCCGTGGTCGGCGGGGCCAAGGTCTCGACCAAGCTTGAACTGCTGTCGAACCTGATCGAGAAGGTCGATCATCTGGTGATCGGGGGCGGCATGGCCAACACCTTCCTGGTCGCCAAGGGCATCGAGGTCGGCAAGTCGCTGGCCGAGCGCGACATGGCCGATACCGCCCGCGAGATCCTCGAGAAGGCCGAAAGCACCGGCTGCACCATCCATCTGCCGGTGGATATCGTGGTGGCGCGCGAGTTCAAGGAAGGTGCCGAGAACGAGGTTCTGCCGGTCGATCAATGCCCGGCCGATGCGATGATCCTCGACGCCGGGCCCGAGACGGTGGCGGCGGTGCGCGATCTCTTCACCCGCTGCCGCACGCTGATCTGGAACGGCCCGCTTGGCGCCTTCGAGATCGCCCCCTTCGACCGCGCCACCAATGCCGCGGCGCGGGCGGCGGCCGAGGCGACCAAGGCTGGCACGCTGGTATCGGTCGCGGGTGGCGGTGATACGGTCGCGGCCCTGAATCGCGCCGGAGTGGCCGATGACTTCACCTTCATTTCAACGGCGGGCGGCGCTTTCCTTGAATGGATGGAGGGCAAGGAACTGCCCGGTGTCGCGGCGCTGAAGGCCAAGCGCGCCTGATCCTCGTCACGCGACTGACGAAAGCGGAACCGGCGGCAGGGTCATCCTGCCGCCGGTTTTTTCGTCGCACCGCAAACCCTGTCAACGCTGGTTGAAGAGCCAGTCGAAGAAGGCACCATATTGCCCTACCGCCGCCGCCGGGTGGTGAATATGGCCGGCACTGGCCGGGCTGTCGGCGGCTGTCACCGCCGCGCCCTGGCCGGCTGCCTCTGCGGCCACGACCTTCTCGGCCCGCTGGCCCGGCGCGGTTGCTTCGATCCTTGTCACGACGTCTCCATTTCCCGGGGCTCTGGGCGCAACCCTCTGGATCGGGCGCGACTGCCATGCTGCATGCTTCGGCCAACCGGGCGGCTTCGCCCGGGCAGTGACCTGCGGCCTTGCTGCGAAACTGGGTCCCTGTGGCATCTGTTTCTCCCGACACTCCCTGGCACAGAGAGATTACCATTTCGTAAAGGCTTGGCGTGTCTCGAATAATTAAACTTGGATTGGCCGTTTCGGGCGTCGCGATGGCCTCGGCACGCGGTCCTCGGCCGATCGCGACAGCCGTTAGCGCGATCAGCGTTGCCCTTGCCGGGCGGTCTGCTAGGAAACCCGCAACGTGAAAAGGGGACTCCAAGATGAAGACGACGCGTACCGTCAAGCAGATCCTGTCGAAATACGAAGGCGAGACGCCGGGCGTGAAGGCCCAGTTGAACCGGATCATGATGACCGGGCGGCTGGCCGGCACCGGCAAGATGATCATCCTGCCCGTCGACCAGGGTTTCGAGCATGGCCCGGCGCGGTCCTTTGCCCCGAACCCCGACGCCTATGACCCGCATTACCACTACAAGCTGGCCATCGATGCCGGGCTGAACGCCTATGCCGCGCCGCTTGGCATGATCGAGGCCGGCGCCGACACCTTTGCCGGCCAGATCCCGACCATCCTCAAGGTCAACAGTGCCAATTCGCTGATGTCCGAGACGGCGGGCAAGAACCAGGCGATCACCGCCGGCGTCGACGACGCGCTGCGCCTTGGCTGCTCGGCCATCGGCTTCACCATCTACCCGGGTTCGGACATGGCACTGGACATGTTCGAGGAAATCTCGGCCATGCGCGAAGAGGCCGCCGCCAAGGGCGTGGCCACGGTGATCTGGTCCTATCCGCGCGGCGAGGCCATCACCAAGGATGGCGAGACCGCCATCGATGTCGCCGCCTATGCCGCGCAGATCGCGGCGCTTTTGGGCGCGCATATCATCAAGATCAAGCTCTCGACCGATCACCTGATGCTGGGCGAGGCCAAGAAGGTCTACGAAAAGCAGGAGATCGACGTCTCGACCCAGGCCAAGCGCGTGGCCCATTGCATGCAGGCGGCCTTTGGCGGCCGTCGCATCGTGGTCTTCTCGGGCGGAGCGGCCAAGGGCGCCGACGCGGTGTATGACGATGCCCGCGCCATCCGCGACGGCGGCGGCAACGGCTCGATCATCGGCCGCAACAGCTTCCAGCGCTCGCGCGAGGACGCGCTCGACATGCTGGGCAAGCTGGTGGACATCTACAAGGGCGCCTGATTTCTCAGGTTTCCTGACCGGTTGGAGGGGGCGTTCGCGCCCCCTTTTGCGTTCTGGTGGCTGCAACTCACCCAATCGCTTGTTTGCGCTGGTCAGGTGAGGTCGCATTCGGGCATCGAGGCGGCGGGTTCCCGCCTTGCGGTGCGCGGGCGGTCTGATTAACTCGGGTGCGAACAGCGAGGTGCCCGATATGGCCGACGATCCCCTTGTCATCTTCACCCCCTCGGGCAAGCGCGGGCGAGTGCCGGCCGGCACGCCGGTGCTGGAGGCCGCGCGGAAGCTGGGGGTCGATCTGGATTCGGTCTGTGGCGGGCGGGGCATCTGCTCCAAATGCCAGGTCGCGCCGGGCAAGGGAGCCTTTCCGAAACATGGCGTGACCGTGGCCGAGGATGCGCTGACCGGGATCAATGCTGTCGAGGAGCGTTATGACCGCATTCGCGGGCTGAAGCCCGGGCGACGGCTCGGCTGTCAGGCGCGCATCCAGTCGGACGTGGTGATCGACGTGCCGCCCGAAAGCCAGCTGCACCGGCAGGTGATCCGCAAATCCGCAAGCGAGCGGGTCATGGTCATGGACCCGGCGGTGCGGCCCTTCTATGTCGAGGTGGTCGAGCCCGATCTGGATGACCCGACGGGCGATTTCCAGCGTCTCTCGATGGCGCTGGAGGAACAGTGGCAGATCAAGGGCCTGCACGCCGACCTTGAGGTCCTTGCGCGGATCCAGAAAGTGCTGCGCAAGGGCGAGTGGAAGGTAACGGCGGTGGTCTGGGACGATGGCCGCCAGCCGCCGCAGCTGATCGACCTGATCCCCGGACTGCTGGATGGGCCGCTCTACGGGCTGGCGATCGACCTCGGCTCGACCACCATCGCCGGGCATCTGGTGGCGCTGGATGACGGGCGGGTGCTGGCCTCGTCGGGGCTGATGAACCCGCAGATCCGCTTTGGCGAGGACCTGATGAGCCGGGTCAGCTACGCGATGATGAACCCCGGTGGGGCCGAAGAGATGACCACGGCCGTGCGCGACGGGCTGGGCCATCTGGCCACCGCGCTGGCCGAGGAGGCGGGGGTGGAGCCTGCGCGGATCGCCGAGGCCGTGGTGGTCTGCAACCCGGTCATGCATCACCTGATGCTGGGCATCGATCCGGTCGAGCTGGGGCAGGCGCCCTTCGCCCCGGCGACCTCGGATGCGCTGGTGCTTAAAGCGGGCGAGCTGGGGCTGAAGATCGCGCCCTCGGCCCGGGCCTATGTCCTGCCGATCATCGCCGGCCATGTGGGGGCGGATGCCGCCGCCGTCGTGCTGTCGGAACAGCCGCAGAAATCCGAAAGCCCGGTGCTGATCGTCGATGTCGGCACCAATGCCGAGATCGTCCTGGGCGACAGGACCCGGGTGCTGGCCTGTTCCTCGCCCACCGGCCCGGCCTTCGAGGGGGCGCAGATCAGTTCCGGCCAGCGCGCCGCGCCGGGCGCGATCGAGCGGGTGCGGATCGATCCCGTGACCAAGGAGCCGCGCTTCCGCATCATCGGGGTCGAGGCATGGTCGGACGAGCCGGGCTTTGCCGAGGCTGCCAAGTCCACCGGCATCACCGGCATCTGCGGCTCGGGCATCATCGAGGCGGTGGCCGAGATGCGCATGGCCGGTCTGGTCGATCCTTCGGGCCTGATCGGCTCGGCCGAGCAGGTGGGCACTGCGCGTTCGGTACCGCAGGGGCGGACCCACAGCTATGTTCTGCATGACGGCACCGCCGAGGGCGGGCCGCTGATCGCCGTGACACAGGGCGATATCCGGGCGATCCAGCTGGCGAAATCGGCGCTTTATGCCGGGGCGCGGCTGTTGATGGACGAGTTCGGTATCGAGACGCTGGACCGGGTGGTGCTGGCCGGCGCCTTCGGCGCGCATATCTCGCCGCTGCATGCGCTGGTTCTGGGCATGATCCCGGATTGCGCGCCCGAGCGCGTGACCAGCGCCGGCAATGCGGCGGGGACGGGGGCGCGGATCGCGCTTTGTTCCCGCGCCGCACGGATCGAGATCGAGGAAGAGGTCCGCCGGGTGACGCGGATCGAAACCGCCATCGCCCCGCGCTTCCAGGAACATTTCGTCGCCGCCAACGCCATCCCGCACGCCAGCGATCCCTATCCCGGACTGGTCGGGCAGGTGAGCCTGCCCGATGTCAGCTATAACACCGCGGGCGACGACCGGCCGCGGCGGCGGCGGCGGTAGGGGGAAGCGTCGGAGCAGCGGCCTGCCGGCCCAGCACGGGTCCAACCGGTCAGCGGCGACAGCCATGTTGGACATCGCTCGCGCCGTGGAAGAAAGACAAGCAAGGCCGATCGCCGCAGGCCGTGGCTGTCGCCAATATGCTAGTTGTCTTGTTGTCTTGGGAAAATTGGCGGAGAGGGTGGGATTCGAACCCACGGAACCCGTGAAGGCTCAACGGTTTTCGAGACCGCCCCGTTCGACCACTCCGGCACCTCTCCGCGCTTTGGTGTGGTGAGGCGGGAATTAGACGGGCGGGGGTTGAAGCGCAAGGGGGGTTCGGCGAAAAAAGCCAACTGAAATGCGAAAGGCCGATTCTTCATGAACAGGATGCTCATGCTCCTCGGATTTCTGGCCGGGGTAGGGCTGGCGATGCCGGCTGGTTCGGCTCTGGCCGAGAGCCGGATCGAGGCGCCCGGGGCCTCGGTCGAGGCGCGGCTGTGGCAGGCGTTGCGGCTGGACGAGATGCTGGTGGTCATGCAGGACGAGGCGCTGAACCAGGGCGACGAGATGGCCGAGATGCTGTTCGAGCAGGGCAGCGATGCCGGCTGGCGCAAGCGGGTCTCGGCCATCCATGATCCCCGGCGGCTGAGCGGGCTGCTGCACGCCGCGCTGACCGAGGCGCTGGCTGAAGAACCGGTCGAGCTGAACCGGACGGCACTGGATTTCCTCGAGGCGCCGCTGGGGCGGCAGGTGGTGGAACTGGAGTTGCAGGCGCGCCGGGCGATCATCGACCAGGATACCGAGGACGGGGCCATCGCCGCCTTCCAGCAAGCGCTGGACATCGAGGCACCGCGTCTCACGACGATCAACCGGCTGATCGAGGGCGCCGACCTGCTGGAACCGACCATCGCCGCTGCGCTGAACGAGGCCTTGGCCTTTTCCAGGGGATTCGGTGCCGAGGGTGGCTTCACGATGCCGATGACCGATGCCGAGATGCTGGAGGAAACCTGGGCCCAGGAACCCGACATCCGGGCGATGATCGAGGAATGGCTGCCGGCCTACCTGATGCTGGCCTATTCGCCGCTGAGCGACGAGGACCTGGCGCGCTATGCCGATTTCGCCACCTCCGAGGCGGGGAAGGGCCTCTGGTCCTCGGTCAACGGCGCCTACGAGCAGGTCTATACCGCGATCTCGCGCGAGATGGGCGCGGCGGCGGCGTTGCATATCGCGGGCAGGCAGCTCTGATGTCCGAGGTGGTTCTGGTCGGGCCGTTGGCCCATCCCTCGCTGCGGGAAGCCCTTGGACTCGCCGGGCGCGAGATGACGCTCGAGGGGCGGCTGGTCGGCGGCCAGCGCGCCGGGATCGACCGGCATGGCTGGCCGGTCTGGCAGCAGGGGCCGGGGCAGGTGGCGGCGCTGGCCGTGACGATGACGCCGCGGCTCGCGCGCTACGCCGCGGTGATGGGCCTCGCACCCGTGCCGCACCAAGGGCTGCGGATGATGGGGGCGGCGGCGCAGGGGCCGGGCGGGGTGGCCTGGTCGGCGGATCGCTGGCCGGCCGATCTGGTCGCGGGAATCGCCCGCGCCGTTCTGGCAGCGCCCGAGGACCGCAGCCCGGCCGAGATCGCGCGGCGCCTGCCGATGATCGGCACCTGGATCGACAGCACCTTGCGCGCGGCGGCGGACCCGCTGACCGGCGGCGACCTTGCCGGCTTTGACCCGGACGAGCCCGGTCCGCTCTGGCGGGTCGAGAACCGGGCCGAGCCCTATGCCGATTTCTTTGCCGTCGAGGAGATGCATCTCAGCCACCGGCTGCATGGGGGTGGCTGGTCGCCGGTGGTCAAGCGCGCGGGCTTTGTCATGGGCGATGCGGTCGTCGTGCTGCCATGGGACGCGAAGCGCGACCGGGTGCTGCTGATAGATCAGTTCCGCGTCGGCCCGGCCATGCGCGGCGACCGCCAGCCCTGGATGCTCGAGGCCATCGCGGGCCGGATCGACGTGGGCGAGACGCCCGAGATCGCCGCCCGGCGCGAGGCGCTGGAAGAGGCGCAGCTGCCGTTGGGGCGGATGTTCCCGGCGCTGCACCACTATCCCAGCCCCGGCGCCATCGGCGAATACCTCTATTGCTACGTGGCCGAGGCCGATCTGCCCGATGATGCGGGCGGCATTCACGGGCTGGACAGCGAGGCCGAGGATATCCGCAGCCATCTGGTCTCGACCGGTGAGCTGGCGCGGCTGGTGATGGAGGGACAGATCAGCAACGGGCCGCTGGCGCTGCTGGCCCTGTGGTTCCAGGCGCGGCTGCCGGATCTCAAGCGCGCGATTGCGGAGGCGTGAGCGTGTTTGATCGGGGCGCGGGCTTGCCCCGCTCGGTCGGGCGCGTATAGGAATGGGGCGACGTGCCGCGCACCCATAAGACAGGAAGGACACCGTCATGCGCATTTGCCAGGACCTCGCCGAAGCCATCGGCAACACCCCACTGATCCGGCTTCGCCGGGCCAGCGAGGAAACCGGCTGTGAAATTCTGGGCAAATGCGAGTTCATGAATCCGGGCCAGTCGGTCAAGGACCGGGCGGCGCTGTACATCATCAAGGATGCGGTGGCCTCGGGCCAGTTGCGTCCGGGCGGCACCATCGTCGAGGGCACGGCGGGCAATACCGGCATCGGGCTGGCGTTGGTCGGGGCCTCGATGGGCTTCAAGTCGGTGATCGTCATTCCCGAGACCCAAAGCCAGGAAAAGAAGGACATGCTGCGGCTGGCAGGTGCGACGCTGGTCGAGGTTCCGGCGGCGCCCTACAAGAACCCGAACAACTATGTCCGCTATTCCGGCCGTCTGGCCGAGGCGCTGGCCAGGACCGAGCCGAATGGCGCGATCTGGGCCAACCAGTTCGACAATGTCGCCAACCGCATGGCCCATTTCGACACCACCGGCCCGGAGATCTGGGACCAGACCGGCGGCAAGGTCGATGGCTTTACCTGCGCCGTGGGCTCTGGCGGGACGCTGGCCGGGGTCGCCATGTACCTGCAGCCCAAGGGCGTGAAGATCGGCCTGGCCGATCCCGAGGGCGCGGCGCTGCACAGCTTCTACACCGAGGGCGAGTTCGCCAGCCCCGGCGATTCCATCACCGAGGGCATCGGGCAGGGGCGCATCACCGCCAATCTCGAAGGCTTCACCCCCGATTTCAGCTGGCGCATCCCCGACAGCGAGGCGCTGCCGATCATCTTCGACCTGGTCAAGGAAGAGGGGCTGGTCATGGGCGGCTCGACCGGCATCAACCTTGCCGGCGCAGTCCGCATGGCGCGAGAGATGGGGCCGGGCCATACCATCGTCACGATCCTCTGCGACTATGGCAACCGCTACCAGACCAAGCTGTTCAACCCCGATTTCCTGCGCGCCAAGGGCCTGCCGGTGCCGGATTGGCTGGTGGCCGAGAAACCCGACCTGCCCGAAGTCTTCGAGGGCTGATCCACCATGCGCCAGTTTCTTCTTTCCGTCATCCTGACGGTCCTGATCGCTATTGCCTCGCCGGTGCTGGCCCAGAACCCGGCCGAGATCAATTATGACCAATGGGACCAGCAGGCGGCACAGGCCGAAGGGCTGCTGGACGGCGACAGCGCCTCGCAGGATCAGCTGACCCAGATCCGCGCGCAGATGATCGACTGGCGCAACCAGTTCCAGCAGGGACAGAACGCCAACGGCCCGCGTATCGAGACTGTGAAGGAACAGATCGCCGCGCTTGGTCCGGCCCCGGCCGAGGGCGCCAGCGAGGATGAAGAGATTGCCGCCCGGCGCAAGACGCTGAACGACCAGCTCTCGACGCTGCAGGCCCCGCGCCTCTCGGCGGTCGAGGCCTTCAGCCGCGCCGATTCCATCATCAAGGAAATCGACAGCCAGATCGCCGACCGCCAGGCGACCGAGCTGGCGCAGCTTTCGCCCTCGCCGCTTCTGCCCTCCAGCTGGACCGAAGGGGTCAGCGAGGCGGTGAAACTGGCCAGCGGCGTGACCAGCGAGACCGCTGATCTCAGCGCCAAGGCCGGGGGCTGGGCGCAGATGCGCGACAAGCTGCCGCTGGCCTTCGGCTATGTGCTGCTGGCGTTGGTGCTGTTGACCTATGGCCGGCGCTGGATCGAGGCCTTGCCCTCGCGGCTGTCGGCGCGGGCGTCGGAACATTCGCGCGCGGTCGTGGCCTTCCTTGTCTCGTTGGGGCAGATCGCGCTGCCGATGCTGGGCGTGTTCCTGGCGATCCGGGGTCTGGATGCGACCGGCTGGTTCGGCAACTGGTCGCGGCCATTCCTGCTGGCGCTGCCCGGTGCAGGGGTGATCTTCTTCGGCGCGCGCTGGCTCGCGCGGCAGATGTATCCGCGCCACGCGGTCGCCTATGACACGCTGAACATGCCCGAGCGCAAGCGCGCCATTGCCCGTAACTGCACCAATCTCCTCGGCCTCGTCTTCGCGCTGCATCACATCCTGTCCAGCGCTTTGCTGCCGCAATCGGGGATCTATGAAAGCGGCGATGCGCAGGTCGACCGGGTGCCGATGACCTTCGCGCCGGGCGCGACCTCGGTCTGGCATTTCGTCATGATCGTGATCGCCGCCGTCCTCTTGTTCCGGCTGGGGAACGTGCTGCGCAAGATGCCCAGCTACAACCCGCCCGAATCCGTGCGGATGCGCGACCGGGTGCTGGCCATCGCCGGCGCGGGGTCGCGCCTGGTCGCGGTGCTGACCGTCGGCCTTGCCGCCTATGGGCTGATCAACCTCGCCAATGCGGTGATCTGGCCGTGGCTCTTTACCCTGTCGCTGATCAGCTTCCTGATCCTGATGCAGGACCTGATCGCCGATATCTTCGACATGCTGTCGCAGGGGCAGGAAGGCGCACGCGAGGGGCTGGCCCCGCTGATGGTGGGTGCCGGGCTGGTGCTGCTCAGCGTGCCGGTCTTCGCCGTCATCTGGGGGGCGACCGGCACCGATCTCGCCGAATACTGGAACCGGATCCAGCAGGGCGTGACCTTCGGCGGCATCAACCTGTCGCTGTTTGGCCTGCTGAAATTCATCGTCGTATTCGCCCTCGGCTATGTCATCACCCGCGGCGTGCAGCGGGCGCTGCGCACAGCGGTGCTGCCCAAGACCCGGCTGGACGCGGGCGGGCAGAACGCGCTGGTCTCGGGCCTCGGCTATGTCGGGATCTTCCTCGCGGCGGTGCTGGCCGTCACCTCGGCGGGGATCGACCTCAGCTCGCTGGCCATCGTCGCCGGTGCGCTGTCGGTGGGTATCGGCTTTGGCCTGCAGAACATCGTCTCGAACTTCGTCTCGGGCATCATCCTCCTGATCGAGCGGCCGATCAGCGTCGGTGACTGGGTCGACGCGGGCGGTCAGCAGGGCATCGTCAAGCGCATCTCGGTCCGCTCGACCTCGGTCGAGACCTTCGACCGGACCGAGGTGATCGTGCCGAACAGCGATCTGGTCAGCCAGCCGGTGACAAACTGGACGCGTTCGAACCGCAATGGCCGCGTCATCATCCCGGTCGGCGTCGCCTATGGCAGCGACACCCGCAAGGTCGAGCAGATCCTGCGCGAGATCATCGAGGACCAGCCGACGGTGATGATCGACCCGCCGCCTGCCGTGCTGTTCCGCGCGCTTGGCGCCGACAGCATGGATTTCGAGATCCGGGCGATCCTTGCGGATGCCTCGGGCGGGATCGGCGTCACCTCGGACGTGCTGCACGCCGTGGTGCGCCGCTTTGGCGAGGAAGGGATCGAGATTCCCTTCGTCCAGCGCGACATCTGGCTGCGCAATCCCGAGGCGCTGGCCCATGCGGGGGCCGAGGCGGCAATGGCCGTTGACGAGGCCGAGAAGAAGATCGCCGCACCGGTCGAAACACCCTCGGCACCTGCGACACCGAACAACGCCGACCCGCGCCTGACCTTCGATGCCGATATGGACGGGGCCGATGGGGATGGCGGTGACGGAGATGGCGGGCGCTGATCCGGGCGCCCGGCTGACCGACGCGCGGCGCTATTCCGCCGCGTGATCCTTGCGCCCGGCCTCGGGGCCCGTCAGCGGGGCGACCGTCTCATTGGCCGTCTCGCTGGCCGAACTGCCCGAGATTTCCTCGTCGGTCATGCCATCCTCGGGAAGCCCCTCGCGTGACAGCATGACCGCGACGGGGCGCAGCCAGGGGATATGTGCGCAAACGATCATCAACGCCACCATTATCGGCACGGCCAGGAACATTCCCGGTACGCCCCAGACCGCGCCCCAGAAGGCGAGGCTGAGGATGATGCCGAAGCTCGACAGCCGCAAGGTCTGGCCCAGAAGCATCGGGTCCAGCACATTGCCGATCAGGAATTGCGTCAGCGTGCAGGCCAGCCCGACCAGCAGCGCCAGCGTGATGTCGCCCGACAGCACGAAGGCCAGCAGGAAGGCGATGACCGTGGCGATGATCGAGCCGACCGAGGGGATGAAGTTCAAGACGAAGGTCAGCATCGCGACCGGCCCGGCCAGTTGCAGACCGGCGACCGTGAAGATCACCCAGACGATGGCCGCGGTGACCAGGCTGACGGCGGCCTTGACCACGAGGTAGCGGTTCACCCGGTGCATGATCGAGGCAATGATCGCCCGAACCTGCCGCGCCTTGACCGGGTCGCCGGTCAGCCGTTCGATCTTGACCGGGAACCAGGCGCGCTCGGCGAACATGAAGCCGACGAAAAGGATGACCAGAACCGTGCCCGACAGAAGTCCCGAGGCGCTGCCCGCCAGCGAGCGCAGCCAGCCGGTCAGGTCGAAATTGTTGAACGCCGCCTGCGCCGCCTCGGTCACGTTCGGCCCGAGCTGCGTGGTCAGCGCCAGCAGCGCCGCCTGTGCCTGCTCGGCATAGTTGATGGCGGTCAGCGCCACCTCGTTCACCTGCGAGACGATGGTGGTCGAAAGCCACAGAAGCCCCAGCGCGATCCCGAGTAGCGCCAGCGTTGTCGCCAGCCAGTTCGAGACCTTCTGCCGCGCAATGGCGTTGATCGCGTCCGAGGTCAGCGAGAAGATGATGATGGCAATGGCCAGCGAGATCAGGATGAAGCGCGACTGCACCAGAAGGAACAGCAGCACCGAAAAGGCGATGATCCCCAGAAACCCGGTTTGCAGTCTCTCGCGGAGCACGGATTCGGTGGGGGTGGTCACGCCTGCTGTTTCCTCATTCGGGGCCGGATGCGCCAAGGCTGGCGCATCCCCATCCCAAACCCAATTCCGCAAGCCGTCAAGTGCGGGCCGTGCCAGCCGGCCCGCGATGCGGCTTACTCCTGATCGCCGCTCTTGGTTCCCGCGTCCGGGGCGATGTTGCCATCACCTTCGGCAGCCTCGTCAGCCTCGGCCTGTTCCTGCTCGGCAATGCGGGCGACCGAGACGACTTCCTCGCCATTGGTGGTGTTGAACACCCGCACCCCGCCGGCGCTGCGCGAACGGAAGCTGATCCCGTCTACCGGCACCCGGATCGACTGACCGGTCGAGGTGGCCAGCATGATCTGGTGATCAAGTTCGACCGGGAAGCTGGCGATCAGCGCCCCGCCGCGCATGGCCTTGTCCATCGCCATCACGCCCTGACCGCCGCGTCCGCGCACCGGGTAATCGTGGCTGGAGCTGATCTTGCCCGAGCCCTTGGCGGTGATGGTCAGGATCAGGTCCTCGGCCGCCGACATCTCGGCATAGCGTTCCTGGGTGATGCTGCCTTCTTCGACGGCATCCTCGTCCTCGTCGGCCTCGGCCCCGTCATCCAGTGCACCGGCCACGGCACGGCGCATCTTCAGATAGGCGGCGCGCTCGGCCGGGTCGGCCTTGGAATGGCGCACGATCGACATGCTGACGAGGCTGTCGCCCTCGGCCAGTCGGATGCCGCGCACGCCGGTCGAGTCGCGGCCCTTGAAGACGCGGACGGCTGTGGTCGGGAAGCGGATCGCCCGCCCTCCCGAAGTGACCAGCATCACGTCGTCATCCTCGGTGGCCATGCGCACGCCGATCAGCTCCACCCCCTCGGGCAGCTTCATGGCGATCTTGCCGTTGGATTTCACATTGGTGAAATCCGACAGCGCGTTGCGGCGCACATCGCCCTCGGAGGTGGCGAAGATCGCCTGGTAGCTGTCCCATTCCGCCTCGGGCGCATCGACCGGCATCAGCGCGGCGATGGAGACCCCCAGTTCGATGGGCAGGATGTTGACGATGGCCTTGCCCTTGGCGGTCCGCCCGCCAAGCGGCAGGCGCCACGTCTTCAGCCGGTAGACCATGCCATCGGTGGTGAAGAACAGCAGTTCCGTATGGGTATTGGCGACGAACAGCGTTGTGACCACGTCGTCTTCCTTGGTCGCCATCCCCGACAGGCCCTTGCCCCCGCGCCGCTGCGCCCGGAAATCGGCCAGCGGGGTGCGCTTGATGTAACCGCCCGAGGTGATGGTGACGACCATGTCCTCGCGCTCGATCAGGTCCTCGTCGTCCATGTCGCCGGACCAGTCGGAGATCTCGGTGCGGCGCGGGACGGCGAAGAGTTCCTTCACTTCGCGCAGCTCGTCCGAGATGATCGCCATGATCCGCTCGCGCGAGGCGAGGATGGCCAGGTAGTCGCGAATGGCATCTGCCAGTTGCTGCAGCTCGTCGGTTACTTCCTGCACGCCAAGCTGGGTCAGCCGCTGCAGGCGCAGGTCAAGGATGGCGCGGGCCTGGATCTCGGACAGGTTATAGGTGCCGTCCTCGTTGACCGGGTGCAGCGGGTCGTCGATCAGCCGCAGGTATTCGATGATCTCATGGGCAGGCCAGCGCCGCTCCATCAGCCGCTCGCGGGCCTGGGCGGCATCGGCCGAGGACCGGATCGTCGCCACCACCTCGTCGACATTCGAAACCGCCACGGCCAGACCGCAAAGCACATGGCTGCGCTCGCGCGCCTTGCGCAGTTCATAGGCGGTGCGGCGGGCCACGACCTCTTCGCGGAACGAAATGAAATAGGTCAGGAAGTCGCGCAGGGTCAGCTGCTCGGGACGGCCGCCGTTCAGCGCCAGCATGTTGGCGCCGAAGCTGGTCTGCATCTGGGTGAAGCGGAACAGCTGGTTCAGCACCACGTCGGGCGTTGCGTCACGCTTCAGCTCGATGACCACGCGGATGCCGGTGCGGTCGGATTCGTCCTGCACATTGGCGATGCCCTCGACCTTGCGCTCTTTCGCCAGTTCCGCGATCCGCTCCTGCAAGGTCGCCTTGTTCACCTGATAGGGGATCTCGTCGATGACGATGGCAAAGCGGTCCTTGCGCAATTCCTCGATATGGGTGCGGGCGCGCACGATGATGCTGCCGCGACCCTCCAGGTAGGCCTTGCGCACGCCCGAGCGTCCCAGGATCATCGCGCCGGTCGGGAAGTCGGGGCCGGGGACGATCTCCATCAGCCGCTCGGTCGGCAGATCCGGGTTCTCGATCAGCGCCAGCGTGGCATCGACCACCTCGCCGAGGTTATGCGGCGGGATGTTGGTCGCCATGCCGACGGCGATGCCGCCGGCGCCATTGACCAGCATGTTGGGGAAGCGCGCCGGCAGCACCGTCGGCTCGCGGTCCTTGCCGTCATAGTTGTCCTGGAAATCGACGGTTTCCTTGTCGATATCCATCAAGAGGTAATTCGCCGCCTTGGCCATGCGCACTTCGGTATAGCGCATCGCCGCCGCCGGATCGCCGTCCATCGAGCCGAAGTTGCCCTGACCGTCCAGAAGCGGCAGGGACATGGAAAAGTCCTGCGCCATGCGCACCAGGGCGTCATAGATCGCGGCGTCACCGTGGGGGTGGTATTTCCCCATCACGTCGCCGACGGGACGCGCGGATTTGCGATAGGGCTTGTCGAAGGTATTGCCGCTTTCATCCATCGCGTAGAGGATGCGGCGATGCACCGGCTTCAGCCCGTCGCGCAGATCGGGGATCGCGCGGCTGACGATGACCGACATGGCATAGTCCAGGTAGGACGTGCGCATCTCTTCGGAAATGTCGATGACCGGCCCGTCATGGACCATCACGGCACGCCCGGACGCCCCGTTTTCTTCGCCGTTTTCACCGGTGTCCGGCTGGTCGTCGTCGCGGTTGTCTGCCACTGGTCTGCCTCAATATCTATTGCTTAACGATATAACGACGACAGCATCTGGATGCAATTGCGCAGCGGGCGCTCGGGTCGGGAAAAGCCCGGAATCCCCCTGATTTCAGGGGGATTTGAGGCAGATTATTCGTGCAGGCGCAGAAGGCCGGCGGGGGCAGGCTCAGGCCGCCGCGCCCCGGCGCAGCGACATCGCCCAGACCAGCGCCAGACCGGCCGAGCAGAGCATGTTCCAGCCCGCCATCGACAGGCCGAGGAAGCGCCAGGCGACCTCGTCGCAGCGCACCACCGGGGCGGCCTGCAACTGGGTCATCAGGTCCTTGGTCGAGAGCGTCGTCAGGTTCGACACCCCGCCCGAACAATGGCTGGGACCGGGCCACCAGCCATATTCGACGCCGACATGGTAGAGTGCCAGCCCCATCGCCACGCCCGCCGCCGCCATGCCCAGCATCGCCAGCGCGCGGCGAAAGCCGGTAAACCAGATCAACAGGCCAAGCGCCGCCGCCACCACATGCGGCCAGCGCTGCAGGATGCACAGCTCGCAGGGCGCATAGCCGATGGACTGGAACACAAGCGCGGCGGCCAGAAGCGCGGCGGAACCCAGGCCGGCGATCGTGGCGATATGACGTGAGTCCTGCGGAAACATCAGAGGTACCTCAATGAAAGGAAGCCGCCGATCAGGCAGACCGTGAAGATGGTGAAGACGAGGCCAAGCCGGTTCTCGATGAAGTCGCGGATCGGCACGCCGTATTTCCACAAGAGGCCCGCCACGATGAAGAAGCGCAGGCCCCGCGCGAAGATCGAGGTCAGGATGAAGACCGGCAGCGACAGGCCGGTCGCCCCCGAGAAGATGGTGATGACCTTGAACGGGAAGGGCGTCACGCCCGCGAACAGCACCGCCCACAGCCCGTATTCGTTGAACCGCGCCGACAGCTGTTCGAAAGCATGTTCCTTGCCATAGGCGGTCAGCACCCATTGGCCGACGCTGTCCATCAGAGTCGCCCCGATCCAGTAGCCCAGCAGCGCGCCCAGCACCGAGCCGATGGTGCAGACCAAGGCGATCTGGAACGCCTTCTCGCGCCGCGCCAGGACCATCGGGATCATCAGCACGTCGGGGGGGATCGGGAAAACCGAGCTTTCGATGAAGCTGACGCCGAACAGCGCCCACATGGCATGGCGGTGGCCGGCAAGGCCCATCGTCCAGTCGTAAAGTCGGCGCAGCATCGCGTCCCCGTTCCTTGTTATGCGGCAGTTGACCCTTGACGGCGGCGGCGTCAAGCCGCCTTGCCCGCGCTCGCGACGGATTGATCGCACCGGCGGCTCTGCCGGAGGGGTTGCGCAAAGCCTTGGCAAGCCCGGCGTTTTCGGGAAAACTCGGCGGGACCTGTCAGGGAACTGGCGGGGCCAGCCCGGCGTTTCAGCGCCATGATCGCGCCGCACCGGCGTGCAAACACTGACAGGGAAGGACCGCAGGCATGGAATGGCGGGGGCGGCGCGGCAGTCGCAACGTGGAAGACCGGCGCCGGATGAGCGCCGGAGGCGCGGGCGGCATTGGCATCGTCGGCATGTTGGTGGTGCTGGCAGTGGGCTATTTCTTCGGCATCGACATTTCGCCGGTGGTGCAGGGCCTCGATCAGGGCAGCAGCCAGGTTCAGACGGGCGAGCTGTCCGAGGCCGATCAGCAATATGGCGAGTTCTCCTCGGTCGTGCTGGCCGATACCGAAGAGGTCTGGGGGCAGGTTCTGCCCGAGCAGGCGGGCATGGATTATGCCGCACCCACGCTGGTGCTGTTCCGCGGTGCGGTGCAATCGGCCTGCGGCGGGGCCTCGGCAGCCATGGGGCCGTTCTATTGCCCGGGCGATCGCAAGCTGTATCTGGATACGCAGTTCTTTGACGTGATGTCGCAGCGCATGGGTGCGGGCGGGGATTTCGCCGCCGCCTATGTGATCGCGCATGAGGTCGGCCACCATGTGCAGAACCAGCTGGGGATCCTCGGCAAGGTGACGCAGGTGCGCCAGCAATCCAGCGAGCGCGACTCGAATGCGCTGTCGGTGCTGACCGAGTTGCAGGCCGATTGCTTCGCCGGCATCTGGGCGGCCCATGCCAGCCAGCAATTCGGCTCGATCGAAGAGGGCGACCTGGAAGAGGCGCAGAACGCCGCGCGCGCGGTGGGCGATGACGTCATCCAGTCCAGCGCCGGCCGCACGCCGATGCCCGACAGTTTTACCCATGGCAGCGCCGAGGAGCGCCAGGAATGGCTGATGCGAGGCTTCCGCACGGGCGATCTGGCGCAGTGCAACACCTTCGCCGAGGCCGGGCTGTAGCGGTCCGTCAGGGACGCGGCAGATGCGGGCGGCGGGGACCATTCACCGTCGCCCAGTCCGGCCAGAGGCCCAAGCGCTCGATCCCGAGCAGCACCAGACCGACGGCGATGATGCAGAAAACCAGCATCACCATCCGCTTGCTGGGAGGGTTCCGGGCCCAACGCGAAGCGCGGACCAGCCAGATCAGGTTGTTCATGGCGCCGCCTTTTTGCTATGCCCGCCCCATCCTATAGTTACCCCAGACGCAAAGTCACGAGATCGCCTTGCCCCAGACCAATGACAGCCGCGTCCTGCCCTATAGCGCGCGGCAGATGTATGACCTTGTTGCCGACATCAACCGCTATCCCGAATTCCTGCCCTGGAACAGCGCCGCCCGCATCCGCTCACGCCAGCTGCGCGACGATGGCGCCGAGGTGGTCGAGGCCGACCTGGTCATCAGCTTCAAGGTATTCCGCGAACGCTTCGGCAGCCGGGTGGTGCTGTGGCCGACCGATACCGATGGCCCGCTAAAGATCGATACCGAGTACCTGGATGGCCCGTTCAAGTACATGCGCAGCGGCTGGACCTTCACCGACCTGCCCGAGGGCGGGTGCCGGGTCGATTTCCATGTCGATTTCGAATTCAAGAACGCCATCCTGCAGAAGCTGATCGGCGTGGTCTTCGGCGAGGCCATGTCGCGGATCATCCGCGCCTTCGAGGACCGGGCCCGCAAGCTCTATGCCTGAGCCCGATTCGGGGCTATTCTTCGCACATGTTTAGACGTCGCACCTTACAGGCCGGTCTGGCCGCCATCTCCGCGCTGCTCCTGTCGCGGCAAAAGCTCTCCGCCGCGCAAGGGGGTTCCGTGCCCGAGTTCAGCTTTCCCTCGATCGATGGCGGCACGCTCGCCATGTCCGACTGGCGCGGCAAGCCGGTGCTGGTGGTGAACACCGCCTCGCTATGCGGCTTCACCCCGCAGCTCGCGGGGATGCAGGCGCTGCACGAGGAGTTCGGTCCCAAGGGGCTGGTGGTGCTGGCCACGCCTTCGGACGACTTCGCGCAGGAACTGGACGACGCCAAGAAGGTCAAGGAATTCTGCACGATCAACTATGGCATCACCCTGCCGATGAGCGACATCATCCATGTGGCGCGGGGTGACGTGCATCCCTTCTATGCCTGGCTGAAGGACACGCATGGCTATGCCCCGGCGTGGAATTTCGGCAAGGTGCTGCTGGGGCCGGAGGGGCAGGTGGTCCAGACCTGGGGATCGATGACCAAGCCCGAATCCGAGGATATCCGGGCCGCCTTCGCGCCCTACCTGTCCGCCTGACCCCGCGCCGCGTCGTGCAGCGCGCAATCGTCGGCTAGATGCCGGCGCAGCGCCGCCTCGGTTTCGGCTGACAGCGGCGCGTCAACGGCCGGGGAGCTGTTCAGCCGCTCCAGCGTGATCTCGCGCTTCAGCGTTCGGGCGAGGAAATCGGTCAGATCGCCCATGTCCTCATAGCGATACATCAGGTCGGCACCGACCCGGCCGTCCTTGCCGGTCAGGAAATCGCTCTGGGTGCCGATCCGCGCAGAGGGCGCGCGTTCGCCGGGTTTCATCACCTCGGCCACGAAATCCTCGAAGGTAAGACCCCGGGTGCTGGCCGGGCGGCCAGCCAGTTCGTCGCGATGGCGATAGCGATACCAGCTGCGCAGCCGGTCCACCGGATCGCGGATGACGGCTATGGTGCGGAACTCGGCGGCCTTGCCGTCGAACAGCGGGGCCAGCCGGTTCTGCCAGCCCCGCAGGTTCATGTGCTTCAGATGCGGCGGGTTGCGCAGCACCAGATCGGCGTCACGCTCCAGCGCGGCTTCCAGCGCGGTGCTGCCGGTCTTGGGGACCGACAGCAGCACCAGCCGTGCTTGGGCAAAGACCAGCAAGCCTCAGTCCGACAGCGCCGAAACCAGCGCCTCGGCCTTGTCCGTCCGCTCCCAGCTGAAGGCGGTGCCGCCCTGCAGCGCATAGGGATCGCGACCGAAATGGCCATAGCTGGCGGTCGGGCGGTAGATCGGATGCAGCAGGTCCAGATCGCGGATGATGGCGAAGGGGCGCAGGTCGAAGACCTCGCGCACGGCCTTGATGATCTGGTCTACGGGCTTGGTTTCCGTGCCGAACGTGTTCAGGCTGATCGAGGTCGGCTGCGCCTCGCCGATGGCATAGCTGACCTGGATCTCGCAGCGCCGCGCCAGACCGGCGGCGACGATGTTCTTGGCCACCCAACGCCCGGCATAGGCCGCCGAGCGGTCAACCTTGGACGGATCCTTGCCCGAGAAGGCGCCGCCGCCATGCCGGGCCATGCCGCCATAGCTGTCGACGATGATCTTGCGCCCGGTCAGCCCGCAATCGCCCACCGGCCCGCCGATGACGAACTTGCCGGTCGGGTTGATGAAGAACTTGGTTTCGGGTGACAGCCATTCCGCCGGCAGGACCGGCTTGATGATCTCTTCGATCACCGCCTCGCGCAGATCCTTCAGCGCGATATCGGGGCTGTGCTGGGTCGAGAGCACGACCGCATCGATGCCCTCGGGGCGGCCGTCATCGTCATAACGCATCGTGATCTGCGATTTCGCATCCGGGCGCAGCCAGGGCAGCACGCCGTTGCGGCGGACCTTGGCCTGACGCTCGACCAGCCGGTGCGCATAAGTGATCGGCGCGGGCATCAGCACATTGGTTTCGTCCGAGGCATAGCCGAACATCAGCCCTTGATCGCCGGCCCCCTGATCCTCGAGGGTTTCGCGGTCAACCCCTTGATTGATCTCGGGGGATTGCTTGCCGATGATGTTGATGACCGAGCAGGTCGCGCCATCGAAACCGACCTCGGACGAGGTATAGCCGATATCGTTGATGACCCCGCGCACGATCGATTCCAGATCGACCCAGGCCGAGGTGCTGATCTCGCCCGAGATGATGGCGACGCCGGTTTTCACCATGGTCTCGCAGGCCACGCGGGCGCGGGCATCCTCGGCCAGAATGGCGTCAAGGATGGCATCGGAAATCTGGTCGGCGATCTTGTCGGGATGGCCCTCGGAGACGGATTCCGAGGTGAAGAGCGAATATTCGGTCATGGTCTCAGTACCGGTAGTGATCGGATTTGAACGGGCCCTGGGGCGTCACGCCGATATACTCGGCCTGCTCGGGCGACAGCGTGGTCAGCTTGACGCCGATCTTGTCCAGATGCAGCCGGGCAACCTTCTCGTCCAGATGCTTGGGCAGGATATAGACCCCCGGCGCATAATCGTCGCCTTTGGCGTAAAGCTCGATCTGCGCCAGCACCTGGTTGGTGAAGCTGGCGGACATGACGAAGCTCGGATGGCCGGTGGCATTGCCGAGGTTCAGCAGACGACCCTGCGACAGCAGGATGATGCGGTTGCCCGAGGGCATCGCGATCATGTCCACCTGGTCCTTGATGTTGGTCCATTTGTGGTTCCGCAGGGCAGCAACCTGGATCTCGTTATCGAAATGGCCGATATTGCCGACGATGGCCATGTCCTTCATCTGGCGCATATGCTCCAGCCGGATCACGTCGCGGTTGCCGGTGGTGGTGATGAAGATGTCGGCGCTGCCCGCGACATCCTCGAGCGTCACCACCTCATACCCGTCCATTGCCGCCTGCAGCGCACAGATCGGATCGACCTCGGTCACCTTCACCCGGGCACCGGCGCCGCGCAGCGATGCCGCCGAGCCCTTGCCCACATCGCCATAGCCGCAGACCACGGCAACCTTGCCGGCCATCATCACGTCGGTGGCGCGGCGGATGCCGTCGACCAGCGATTCCTTGCAGCCATACTTGTTGTCGAATTTCGACTTGGTGACGCTGTCATTGACGTTGATCGCCGGGAAGGGCAGCAGGCCCTTCTTGTGCAGGTCATAGAGACGGTGAACGCCGGTGGTGGTTTCCTCGCTGACGCCCTGGATGGCGTCGCGCTGCGCGGTGAACCAGCCGGGCGATTGTGCCAGACGCTTCTTGATCTGCGCGAACAGCGCTTCTTCCTCTTCACTGGTCGGCGTGTCGATCAGCCCGGTCTCGCCGGCCTCGACCCGCGCGCCCAAGAGGATGTACAGCGTCGCATCGCCGCCATCGTCAAGGATCATGTTGGCGGTGCCGGGCGCGTCGCCCTTGGCCGGAAACTGGAAGATCTGGTCGGTATAGGCCCAGTATTCGGCCAGCGTCTCGCCCTTGATGGCAAAGACCGGCACGCCCGAGGCGGCAATGGCGGCGGCGGCGTGATCCTGCGTCGAATAGATATTGCACGAGGCCCAACGGACATCGGCGCCAAGCGCGGTCAGCGTCTCGATCAGCACGGCGGTCTGCACCGTCATGTGCAGGCTGCCGGCGATGCGCGCGCCCTTCAGCGGCTGTGCGGCACCATATTCGGCACGCAGCGCCATCAGGCCGGGCATTTCCGTTTCCGCGATGTCCAGCTCCTTGCGGCCGTAATCGGCCAGGCTGATGTCCTTGATGATGTAATCGGTCACGTCGCGGTCCTTCGGATGGGTGGTCAGCCCGCGACATAAGCGAAAACGCGCGGGGCCGAAAGGGGCAGGGGAAATGGAAAGGGCCGGGGCGACACATTGCCCCGGCCCCAAAGTGCTTTGCGAGGACGATCAGCCGTCGAAGTTCACTTCCTCGATCAGCTTCAGCGCCTCGGGGCGCAGCGCCGAGATCTCGCTGAGCGGCGTGGCGTCGGCGGTGAAATCACCCCAGCTGGCCACCAGTTCCGAACGCTCGACATGGTCCGAGACCGGGAATTCGTTGTTGGTCTCGGCATAGATCTTCTGCGCCTCGTCGCTGACGAGGAAGTCCATCAGCTTCTGCGCCGCTTCCTTGTTCGGGGCCGAGCTGGTCATCGCCACGCCCGAGACGTTCACATGGGTGCCGCCTTCGGCGAAGGTCGGGAAGACGATGCGGACCGATTCCGCCCATTGCTTCTGCTCGTCATCCTTCAGCATCGCGCCCATGTAATAGGTGTTGCCCAGGCTGATGTCGCATTCCCCGGCCCAGATCGACTTGACCTGATCGCGGTCGCCGCCCTCGGGCTTCTTGGCGAGGTTGGCCTTCACGCCTTCCAGCCAGGCCTTGGTTTCCTCGGCGCCGTGATGCTTCAGGAAGGCTGCGGTCAGGGCGACGTTGTAATCATGGGTGAAGGGGCGGGTGCAGATGCGGCCCTTCCACTTCGGATCGGCCAGATCCTCATAGGTCGTGACCTCGCCATCGGCCACGCGCTCCTTGCTGGCATAGACGATGCGGGCACGGGTGGTCAGGCCGAACCACTGGTTGTCGGCGTCGCGCAACCCCTCGGGCACCACGGTCAGCGCCTCGTCGGTGACAGCCTGCGTCACGCCGGCATCCTTGACCTCACCCAGGCGGGCCACGTCCACGGTCATCACCAGATCGGCGGGGCTGCGGTCGCCCTCGGCCTTCAGGCGCTCGACCATGCCCTTGTCGACAAAGGCCACGTTCACCTTGATCCCGGTCTCGGCGGTGAACGCGTCGATCAGCGGCTGCAGCAGTTCGGGCTGGCGGTGCGAATAGACATTCACCTCCTGGGCCAGAACGGGCAGGGCGGTGGCGCCCATCAGGGAGGCGAGGATCAGCGTACGCATGGTTGACTCCTTTGGTCAGAATTTCGGCTTGTCTGCCATCCGTCTGCCCAAGCGTCAATAGTTGACTGAAAGAATTACCTATATGGCCGATTGACCCGGTGGCGGCGGCGCATTACCTGCCGCCGCATGGCACGCGCACCCCTGTTACAACTGACCGACATCTCGCTGACCTTTGGCGGCGATCCCGTATTCGACAGCCTGTCCCTGACCATCCAGCCGGGCGACCGGGTGGCCTTGGTCGGGCGCAACGGCTCGGGCAAATCGACGCTGATGAAGGTCATGGCCGGGCTGGTCGAGCCCGACCGGGGCGAGGTCGTCACCCCTGCCGGCACATCGGTCGGCTACATGGAACAGGACCCGGACCTGTCGGCCTTTGCCACCTTGGGCGATTTCGCCCGGGCCGGGCTGGACGAGGGGCAGGGCTACCGCGTCGAGATGGCGGCCGAGGGGCTGAAATTCGATCCCGACCGGCCGGTCGCCACCGCCTCGGGCGGGGAACGTCGCCGCGCCGCGCTGGCCCGGCTTCTGGCCGAAGCGCCCGACCTGATGCTTCTGGACGAGCCGACCAACCACCTGGACATTCAGGCCATCGGCTGGCTGGAAGAACAGCTGTCGGCGACGAAATCCGCCTTTGTCCTGATCAGCCACGACCGCGCCTTCCTGCGCAACCTGACCCGCGCGACCCTGTGGATCGACCGCGGCGAGGTGCGCCGGCAGGAGCGGGGTTTCGTCGGCTTCGAGGATTGGCGCGAGGCGATCTGGGCGGCCGAGGATGACGCCCGCCACAAGCTCGACCGCAAGATCAAGGCCGAGGCGCGGTGGGCTGTGGAAGGGATCAGCGCGCGGCGCAAGCGCAATCAGGGCCGGGTGCGGGCGCTAGCCGCGTTGCGCGAGGCGCGGGCCGGGCAGATCCGCCGTCAGGGCGCGGCGGCGCTGGCGCTGGATTCGGGCCAGCAATCGGGCAAGCGGGTGATCGAGGCCAAGGGCATCGCCAAGACCTTTGGCGAGCGGGACATCCTGAAACCCTTCGACCTGCGGGTGCAGCGCGGCGACCGGGTGGCCTTCGTCGGTCCGAACGGCGTCGGCAAGACCACGCTGATCAAGATGCTGACCGGCGAGATCGCCCCGGATCAGGGCACGGTCACGCATGGCACCAATCTGGACATCGCCATCTTCGACCAGACCCGCTCGGCGCTGGACCCCGAGATGAGCCTCTGGGATTCGCTGACCGGCGATCCCGAGATGCGGGTCTCGGGCCGCGCCGATCAGGTGATGGTGCGCGGCCAGCCCAAGCATGTCGTGGCCTATCTGAAGGATTTCCTCTTCGACGAGGCGCAGGCCCGCGCCCCCGTCCGCAGCCTCTCGGGCGGTGAAAAGGCGCGGCTGCTGCTGGCGCGGATCATGGCGCGGCCCTCGAATCTCCTGGTGCTCGACGAACCGACCAACGATCTGGATGTCGAGACGCTGGACCTGTTGCAGGACATCCTGGGCGACTATGACGGCACCGTGCTGCTGGTCAGCCACGACCGGGATTTCATCGACCGGGTGGCCGATACCACCGTGGCGATGGAGGGCGACGGCCGCGCGGTGATCTATCCCGGCGGCTGGTCCGACTACCGCGCACAGCGCCCCGAGGACGCGCCCGAGGTGGTGGCGACCGCTGTCGAGGTCGCCAAGCCCGTCACCGAAAAAGCCAAGCCCGCCCGCGAAGGCCTGAGCTTCACCGAGAAACACCGCCTCGAGGCGCTGCCCGGCATCATCGAACGGCTGGAAGCCGAGATCGCCAAGCTCTCGGATTTCCTCTCCGCACCGGACCTGTTCAGCACCGCGCCGGCGAAATTCCAGAAGGCCAGCGAGGGTCTGGCCGAACGTCAGGCCAAACTGGCCGAGGCGGAGGAGGAATGGCTGATGCTGGAGGAGAAGGCGGCGGGGTGAGGTCTGTTTCGGATCGTCGGGCTGGAGCGGATTCAGAGGCGCGCCGGCAAAAGCTGACCTTTGCGGACGGCGCGGCGAAGGGTCGGATCGAGCCATCAGCGACATTCATGCACCTTGGAGCGAGGTAAATCAGCTTGCGGGCGCAGAACCTATTCGGCCCTAGAACCAAGGCGACAGGATAGAATCGCGAAACGCTCCAAAGGCCGAGGCGGCCCCGTGGCCTGACCTCAGTCGCCTGAAACCCCGCGTTTTCACGAAGCCAAGCACCCGTCGGCGCGAAAAAGCTTGATCTCATGTCATGGTCAGGCGATTTTGACGACAAACGTCGTGCCACTTGGGCAACGTCGGACGGGGTACTTTGATGTTTGGGTTCTTTAAGAGAAAGCCTAAGTCGGGAGGTTTTGATTGGTTGAGCTCTTTTCAGGCCAATCATTATCTTGATGCAGTCTATCTGAATGACCTTAACGGGACTCGTACGGATGATCCGAAGATACAGGCGGCTCTTGATCGAATGGTCGACGTTGCTTGCCTGGGCGTTTCGATCGCCAAGATCCAAGTTGAGATGACTTCCCACCGCCGAAGCCCGGCTAACCTTTGGGAACTCGGATACGTATTCGGCTGTTTGGATGCCCATAAGATATTGCTATGGGGGGTCAAGGAATTTTGTCGTTCCTTTTTTCACTGTGGTTTGATGAGTTACTACGGAAATGCAGATGCGGCACGCACAGGCCTCATGAATATCGGGATCGCAATCACTAGTAATGATCCAGAATTTGAGAGGGGGTCCAATAAAGGCAGGTCTGATGCACTGAAGATGATTTCAGAAAGATCAGTCCCATCTGGCCTTATGAAGTTTCTTAACTCACAGAGCTGACCGGTTGTCCAATCTTCGCAGATATTTTGGGCAGTGGTCATTGGCTGAATTTTGAGTTGATTGTGGAACTCAGCCTCTTGATGACATCTGCTTTCGGCTATTGTGCCTAAGGACTCCGACACTCGGACCTACCGATGCGGCAATGTAGTGAACGTCTGTTTGGTGCCGCATCAAGCGTCTTCATTTCCTGCCGCGCAAACTCTGCAATCAGCGACGCACTCCAGCCAAAGCGCGATCCGGCGTCCACCCCCCATTCTCAACCATTCCTATACACTGCCTTGCGAACCAGCCGTCTCGCCCCTCCCTCGTTTTCGGTTATCAAGGAACGCGCAATAATCCAGCGGAGGGATGGATGCCCGGATATCTGACAACGCATGTTCTGGACACGGCGCGGGGCACTCCGGCCGAGGGCATGGAGATCGTGCTCTACCGGCTTGACGGCGCGACCCGCAGCGAGTTGGCGCGGCTGATCACCAATGCCGATGGCCGCACTGATCGTCAGATCCTGCCCGAGGCCGAGTTCGCCACCGGCGGCTATGAGCTGGAATTCCACGCCGGCGCCTGGATGGACGCGACCGGCATCGCGCCGGAAAGCCCGCGCTTTCTGGATGTGATCCCGATCCGCTTCGGCATGTCTCAACAGGACCATTACCACGTCCCGCTGCTGATCTCGCCCTTCGGCTATTCGACCTATCGGGGAAGCTGAGCCATGATTCCTGACATCACGATCATCTGGGAATGGATCGGCTTCGCGATCCGCTGGACCCATGTCATCACCGCCATCGCCTGGATCGGGTCCTCGTTCTACTTCGTCGCGCTCGATCTGGGTCTGTTGAAGGTGCCGGGCCTGCCCAAGGGGGCGCATGGCGAGGAATGGCAGGTTCATGGCGGCGGCTTCTATCACATCAACAAGTACCTCGTCGCGCCCGAGCGGATGCCCGAGCATCTGACCTGGTTCAAATGGGAAAGCTACGCCACCTGGCTCAGCGGTGCGGCACTGCTGATGGTCACCTATTGGGCCGGGGCCGAGCTGTTCCTGATCGATCCTGCCAAGATGGAGTTGGCGCAATGGCAGGCGATCCTGATCTCGGGCGGCTCGCTGGCGATCGGCTGGCTGATCTATGACACGCTGTGCAAATCGAAGCTGGGCGAGACGCCAACGGTGCTGATGCTGCTTCTCTTCGTGGCGCTGGTCATCATGGGCTGGGGTTACGACCAGATCTTCACCGGCCGCGCCGCGCTGCTGCACCTGGGGGCCTTCACCGCCACGATCATGACTGCCAACGTCTTCCTGGTGATCATGCCGAACCAGCGCATCGTGGTCGCCGATCTTAAGGCCGGGCGCGCGCCCGATCCGAAATACGGCAAGATCGCCAAGCTGCGCTCGACCCACAACAACTACCTGACCCTGCCGGTCATCTTCCTGATGCTGTCGAACCATTATCCGCTCGCCTTTGCCAGCGAATACAACTGGCTGATCGCGGCGCTGGTCTTCCTGATGGGCGTCACCATCCGGCATTACTTCAACACCATGCACGCCCGCAAAGGCGATCTGTGGTGGACCTGGGCGGTCACGGCGATCCTCTTCATCGCCATCATGTTCCTGTCGTCGCTGGGTCTGCGGCAGGTGCCGCTGGAAGAGGCCGAGGCCCGCGCCCTGACCCCGACCGAACAGCGCTTTGCCGCGGCCGAGGGGTTCGACGACGTGACCAACTATGTCATGGGCCGCTGCTCGATGTGCCATGCCCGCGAGCCCTTCTACGAGGGCATCTACCACGCGCCGAAGGGCGTGTTCCTCGAGACCCCGGGCGACATCGCCCGGGCCGCACGCGAGATCTACCTGCAGGCCGGTGTCACCGATGCCATGCCGCCCGCCAATGTCAGCTTCATGGAAGAGGCCGAGCGTGACGCCATCATCCGCTGGTATCGCGCAGCGCGCGGGACCGAAGTTGCGGCCAACTGAACCCTGCCGGCGGAATGGGTCACAGCTTCGCTACAAGCGGCATTTTCGAGGCATTCAACCAAAATGCCCACTCGCGGCGGCGCGCGATCTCGCTTAGTGCTGGCTTGATATCATGACAGGCCAGCGGATGGACGACCAGACCAGCGGAATGCAGCCTCACCCGGACAGCACCCCGCTTCCGACCCCGGCCACGACCGAGGGCAGCACCGACGACGAGATCCCACGAAGCAGGCGGGCCGGGCGCCCGCGCCGCAAGCGACTGTCGGAAGTGCTGCTGGCCATCGCCAGCGACGAGAGCCGCACCGAGATCACCATTTCGGACCTGATGCACATCATGGAAGCTCGCGCCCGGGCGGCGCTGATCTTTCTCTTTGCCTTCCCCAACGTCCTCCCCGCCCCGCCGGGGCTTTCCGCCGTTCTGGGCCTGCCGCTGCTCTACCTGACCGCGCAGATGATGCTGGGCCGTTTTCCCTGGCTGCCCCGGATCGTGGCCGAGCGCGGCATTTCCATGATCGCCTTCCGCAGCATGATCGACCGCGCCCTGCCGCTGCTCAAGCGGGCCGAGAAGCTGCTGCGCCCGCGCTGGAGCTGGATGGTGCGTCCGGTGGCCGAGCGGTTGCTGGGGGGCTTCGCGCTGGTGCTGGCGGTGATCATCACCCTGCCGATCCCGCTGGCGAACATGTTGCCGGCCTTCGCCATCTGCGTGATCGCGCTTGGCGTCCTTGAACGCGACGGGCTCTGGACCGGCATCGGCCTTGTCGTTGGCCTCGCCTCGCTGGCGCTGTCGGGTGCGGTGGCCTATGCCATGGTCAAGGGCGCGATCTTCCTGCTTTTCTCTGCCTTTTCCTGAGTTTCCGGACCCATGCTGTTTGAAATCACCATCGTTCTTGCCCTGATCCTCCTCAACGGGCTTCTGGCCATGTCGGAGCTGGCCATCGTCTCCTCGCGGCCCGCGCGGCTGAGGGTGCGCATCGATCGCGGCGACCATGGCGCGGCGGTGGCGGCAGAACTTGCCGCCGAACCGGGCCGGTTCCTCTCGACCGTGCAGATCGGCATTACGCTGGTCGGCGTGCTGTCGGGGGCGTTTTCCGGTGCCACGCTGGGTCTGCGCGTTGGCACCATGCTGCGCGATGCGGGCGTCGGGGCCGGCATTGCCGAGCCTCTGGGCGTGGCGCTGGTCGTGGTAGTCATCACCTACCTGTCGCTGATCGTGGGCGAGCTGGTGCCGAAACAGATTGCGCTGGCCGATCCCGAGGCCGTGGCCTCGCGCATGGCCCCGGCGATGAAACTGCTCTCCAAGGTCTCGATGCCGCTCGTCTGGCTCTTGGACAAGTCGGGCAAGCTGTTGCTGGCGCTTCTGGGCCAGACCGGCAAGGGCGGCAGCGCGGTCAGCGACGAGGAGATTCGGATGATCATCGCCGAGGCCGAGGGCGCGGGGGTCATCGACAAGGCCGAGAACGAGATGATCCAGGGCGTCATGCGCATTGCCGACCGCAACGCGCGCGGGCTGATGACCGCCACGCACGAGCTGGAGATCGCGGATGTCGGCGAAAGCCGGGCCCAGATCCTGAAACGGTTTCGCGAGTCCGGCCGCTCGCGCCTGCCGCTGCGGGACGGCAAGCCCGACGACATCATCGGGGTGTTGCACAGCCGCGAGGTGCTGAACCTGCCCGCCGGGGCCGAGTTCGATCTGCGCGCCTTGGCGAAACCCGCCCCGGTCATCCCCGAGGCACTACCCGCCATGGCGGTAATCGAACGGCTGAAGGCCGCGCCGGGTCACATGCTGCTGGTCTATGACGAATACGGCCAGTTCGAGGGCATCATCACTGCCATGGACATCCTTGGCGCCATCGCCGGCGGTTTCGACGAGGCCGATGATGACGAGCCCAAGATGGTCACGCGAGACGATGGCTCCTACCTGGTCGCGGGCTGGATGCCGGTCGATGAATTCGCTGCGCGGCTGGGGCTGTCACTCGAACGCTCCAGCGATTACGACACCGTGGCCGGGCTGGTGCTGGAGCGGGCGGGTGTTCTGCCGCGCGTGGGCCAGCATGTGACCGTCGATGGCTGGAAGATCGAGGTGGTCGATCTGGACGGGCGGCGGATCGACAAGCTGCTGGTCCAGCGCGCGGGTTAAAGCGGCACCTCGGTCGTCCGCTTCAACCGCCTCAGCGCGAAGATTGTGGACGACGCCGCGACGTTTTCGTGGTCCAGCATCTGCTGCATCAGCGTGCCTTCCAGGTCCGCCATGTCGCGCACCAGAAGGTGCAGCAGGTAATCCCAGTCCCCCGAGATCGAGTAGATCGCCACCACCGCCGGGATCATATCCATCGCCCGCTGGAAACTGTCCCGCGCCGCCGCTGACTGCGCTTTCAGCCGGATCTGGCAGAACACATCCATGCCGCGCCCGACCGCCTCGGGGTTAACCAGCCGCACCGGCGGGCCGATCACGCTCGCATCCTCCAGCGCCCGCAATCGGCGCCAGCAGGTCGCCGAGGAACTGTTCGTGGCCTTGGCCAGATCGGCCACGCTGCCCGAGGCATCGCGCTGAAGAATCGCCAGTATCCGTCGGTCGAGATCACTGATTTGATCGGCTTCATTCATGATACGGCATCATATGATGCATCCATCTCAAAATGCCACCGCAGATGACCAATACTGATGCGGATTTTTCAGGGAATTGCGCATAAACTGGTCGCAGACCCACCTTCAGCATCAGGCAGGCCACCGATGACCGACCAGACCCCGATCCTGCGCGATTACGAGCTGTCCGACCGCTATACCAAGACCGAGGGCCGAGTGTTCCTGACCGGAACGCAGGCCATCGTCCGCATGGCGCTGGACCAGGCGCGGCGGGACCGGGCGCGGGGGTTGGACACGCGCGGGTATGTCTCGGGCTATCGCGGCTCGCCGGTGGGCGGGATCGATCTCGAGATTGGCAAGAACCGCAAGATCGTGGCCGAGGCCGGGGTCGAGTTCCTTCCGGCGGTGAACGAGGAATTCGGCGCCACCCAGATGATCGGCACCCAGCAGGTCGAGACCGATCCCGACAAGACCTGCACCGCCGTCTTCGGCCTCTGGTATGGCAAGGGTCCGGGGGTGGACCGGGCGGCCGATGCGCTGAAGCATGGCAATGCCTATGGCGCCTCGCCCAACGGCGGGGTGCTGGTGGTGGCGGGTGACGATCACGGCTGCGTCTCGTCCTCGATGCCGCATCAGTCCGATGTGGCCTTCATGAATTTCTTCATGCCGACCATCAACCCGGCCAATGTTGCCGAGTTTCTAACCTTCGCCGAGTGGGGTTACGCGCTGTCGCGTTTCTCGGGCATGTGGGTCGGCTTCAAGGCGATCTCGGAAACGGTGGAATCGGGCATGTCCTTCGACCTGCCGGCGGATCGTGATTTCGTCACGCCCACGGACTACACCCCGCCCGCCACCGGGCTGCATTACCGCTGGCCCGACCTGCCGGGGCCGCAGATCGAAGAACGGATGGAGGCCAAGAAGCACGCGGCGCTGGCCTTTGCCCGCGCCAATCCGATCGACCGGGTGGAATGGGGCCATGACCATGCGCGTTACGGCATCGTCACCACCGGCAAGTCGCATCTGGACACGCTCGAGGCGTTGCGGCTGCTGGGCATCGACCGCGCGCGCGCCAACGAGATCGGCATCGACCTCTACAAGGTCGGCATGGTCTGGCCGCTGGAGGGGCAGGGGGCGCTGCGCTTTGCCAGCGAGAAGCAGGAGCTGCTGGTCATCGAGGAAAAGCGCGGCATCATCGAAAGCCAGCTGAAGGAACAGTTCTACGACTTCCCTGGCCACAAGCCCGAGCGCATGGTCGGCAAGCATGACGAAAGCGGCAAGCGGCTGATCCCCTGGACCCGCGAACTGGGGGCGGTGATGCTGGCGCGGATCATCGCCGCGCGGCTGGACCACAATTTTCCGGGTCTCGGCCTGACCGAGAAGGCCGAACATATCGTCGCCCCGCCCAAGCTGATCGAGGTCGAAGGCGCGACCCGCACGCCCTATTTCTGCTCGGGCTGTCCGCATAACACATCGACCAAGGTGCCCGAGGGCAGCGAGGCCATGGCCGGGATCGGCTGTCATTTCATGGCCAGCTGGATGAACCGCAAGACCAGTTCGCTGATCCAGATGGGCGGCGAGGGCGTCAACTGGGTGGCGCGGTCCAAGTTCAACGGCAACAAGCACATCTTCCAGAACCTCGGCGAGGGCACCTATTACCATTCCGGTTCGCTGGCGATCCGGCAGGCCATCGCGGCGGGGACCAACATCACCTACAAGATCCTGTTCAACGATGCTGTCGCCATGACCGGCGGGCAGCACGTGGACGGGCCGATCACGGTCGAGGCCATTGCACGCTCGGTGACGGCGGAAGGGGCGAAGAAGGTTGTCATCGTCTCGGACCAGCCCGAGCAGTTCCGCAAGGGCGATTTCCCCGACGGCATCACCATCGAGCATCGCCGCGATCTGGACCGGGTTCAGCGCGAGTTGCGCGAGATCCCGGGCTGCACGGTGCTCATCTATCAGCAGACCTGCGCCACCGAAAAGCGCCGGCTGCGGAAACGCGGCAAGATGGAAGACCCGAAGAAATTCGCCGTCATCAACCCGCTGGTCTGCGAGGGCTGCGGCGATTGCAGCGTGGAATCGAACTGCCTCAGCGTCGAGCCGCTGGAGACCGAATTCGGCCGCAAGCGGAAGATCAACCTGAACAGCTGCAACAAGGATTTCACCTGCCTGAACGGCTTCTGCCCCAGCTTCGTCACCGTCGAGGGTGGCACGTTGAAGAAGGGCGCCGCCAAGGACAGCGCGGCTTATGAGCGGCTGAAGGCCGATCTGCCCGCGCCGGTTCTGCCCGACCTAGGCGCCTCGTGGGACATCCTCGTCACCGGCGTCGGCGGCACCGGGGTCGTCACTGTGGGCCAGTTGATCGCCATGGCCGCGAACCTTGAAGGCAAGGGCGCGAGCGTGCTGGATTTCATGGGCTTTGCGCAGAAATTCGGCCCGGTGCTCAGCTATATCCGCATGTCGGCCACGCCCGAGGGGGTGCATCAGGCCAAGATCGAACCGAGTTCCGCCGATGCGCTGATCGGCTGCGATCTGGTGGTCAGCTCGACGCCCAAGGCCTCGCTGACCTATCGCCCCGGCATGACCCGCGCGGTGGTCAATACCGCGATCATGCCGACCGGCGATCTGGTGCAGAACCGCGATGCCGATCTGAAACCCGGGCAGCGGCTCCAGGCGATCGCACAGACCGTCGATGCCGCGCGTCTGCGCACACTCGATGCCAATGCGCTCGCCGAGGCGCTGGTGGGCGATACGGTCTTTGCCAATGTGATGATGCTGGGCGCGGCCTGGCAGGCGGGTCTGGTGCCGCTTGGCGAGGCCGCGCTGATGCGCGCCATCGAGCTCAACGGGGTGAAGCCCGACCTGAACAAGGCCGCCTTCACCTGGGGCCGGATCACCATCCACGCCCCCGAGGCGGTGGAACGCGTCGCCGCGCTGCCGGTCAGCCCGGCCTTGACGCTGAATGAGATGATCGACCGCCGCGCCGCCTTCCTGACCGAGTATCAGGATGCCCAATGGGCCGAGACCTATCGCGCGGGGCTCGCCGGCATCCGCACCGCCGAGACCCGCGTCATGGGCACCGAGGGCGCGCTGACCGAGGCCGCCGCCAAGGGCCTCTTCAAGCTGATGTCCTACAAGGACGAATACGAGGTCGCGCGCCTTCACAGTGAAACCGGCTTTCTCGAGGGCCTGAAAGACCGTTTCGAGGGCGAGTTCACTGTGAAACACCACCTCGCGCCGCCCTTCCTGCCCTCCGGCCGCGACGCCCGTGGCCGCCCGTTCAAACGCGCGTTCGGCCCGTGGATCCAATCGGGCTTCCGCCACCTGGCCAAGCGCAAGCACCTGCGCGGCACCGGTTGGGACATCTTCGGCTACAGCGCCGAACGGCGGATGGAGCGGGCGCTGATCGGCGAATACCGCGACCTGCTGACCCGGCTGGCGGCGGGCCTGACGGCGGAGAACCACGCCGAGGCCAGCCGCATCGCCGCGATGGTCATGGAGATCCGCGGTTACGGCCCGGTGAAGGACGAAGCGGTCGGCAAGGTCCGGCGCGAGGTCGCCGCGGCGATGGCGGGGTTTGCGGCGTAGGGCATCGGCCCTGCCTGCCGCCCAGCACGTGCGCCACGCCATTTGAGCCAAGCAGCCGGTGTCAGCAAGGTCGCCGCGGCGATGGCGGGGTTTGCGGCGTAGGGCATCGGCCCTGCCTGCCGCCCAGCACGTGCGCCACGCCAT
>NZ_CANKWH010000005.1 GCF_947487305.1 uncultured Paracoccus sp.
GCATCCGACGAGGGAGCTACTCCAGCGTCGATGATCTGGAGGGTGCAATCTACGACTACCTGCTCCAGCACAACGCCAAGCCCAAGCCCTTCGTCTGGAGCAAAAACGCCGATGACATCCTCGCCCGCGAACGCCGCGCCCTCAACGCCCTCGATGAAATCAGGGGCAACAGGTAAGAGGCGTCAGACTCAGAACACTAGTCCGCCTATGCGGCGCGACATCGATAGCGCCCGCCGGTAAATCAAACTAGAATGTTCATGGTTAATTAATATCCTTCCTGTCTCTGGAATTCAGCGTCACGATCAGTATGCTTGTTCCAAGTATATTGTCGAGAAACAGGTCTGCATTTACAATGAACATTGAAGACCATGAACGGTTCAGTCAAATATACCAGAAGCACCAGCGCAATTGTTGGTATCTCTATCCGGCGTATATGGCGCTGTCTCAGTTGCGGTCGGACGTTGAAATCACCGAAGAATATCACGCGGGTTCCGTCATCCTGTATCGGCAAAGCCAGCGCACGAACGGCACCGAGCTGGAGCTTTACACAACTCCAATGCCTTGCACCCCTGAAACGCTGCAGCATGCAATGCAACAGGTCCGGGACGCGAATCGCCGCAAGCGTGTGCGCATCAGATATGTAGAACGATCCGAAATGCCCGAGGTGGCGCGTGCGGGCTTTATTCTGCGGGCGCGTGAAGAGGAATCGCTCATGGACGGCGACAAGGTCCGGGCGCTTGAAGGTCCTGAATTCAGCCGCATTCGGCGCGAGATCGGCAAGACATCATCCCAGCCCGGTCTCCAATGCCGTGACTATCGTCCCGAGGACGAAGCCGGTTGCCTTGCCGTCCTCGGGCGCTGGCGTGACCGGCTGAAGCAGGCCGGCCTACCACTCGAAGGCGATCGATTGACGAGGAATTGCCTGCGCCATGCCGCCCATTGGCCGCGTCAGGCGATCCGGGGCCGGGTCTGCGAGATCGCCGGCGAAATTCGCGGCTTCACCTTCGCCGGTCCGATTACCCGCGAATGTGGGAATCTTTTTGTGGGTATATCGGATACCGATATTCGCGGGCTTGCCTATCTGATCCGCCATGATCAGCTTTTGGAATGGCCTGAGCTCGCCTATTTCAATCACGGTAGTGGTGCCGGCCGGTCGGGCCTGAATGCTCTGAAGGACGCCTTTCGTCCGTTCGACAAGGCACCCATCTACCGGGCTGTTTCCTCCTGAACCTTCGCAAGGACATCGTTATGGATCATGCACAGGCATCCTTCGCGGATGACGCCCTTGAGGGACTCTCGACAATCCAGCCCTCGGATTGCCAGATGTTTCGCGATGCCGTCGCCGCATCGGGCATTTCAGGCTGGTCCTATTTCTTCCCCTATCTGCTGCTCTTCAGCCAGTTGACCGGGGGCGACCGGCTTGTCTTCGAGACCGCGGGCCGCGCGATCCTGGTCTACCGGCTGTCGCGGAAACCGGACGGGGTTCGCCTGTCCCTGCTGGTGCCTCCCTTCCCCTTCGACGCCGCGGCGCTGGATCACGCCGGGGCGAGGATGGAGGCGGTGAATGCCGATCGCCGCCAACGCATCCTGCGCGTCCCCGACGCCGCGGCCTGGCAGGTCGCACGCGAGGGCTTCAGCCTGCGTTTCAACACCGACGAGTACATCTATGACGCCGAAGACGTCACCCGGATGAGCGGCAGCCCCTATGCCAGCCTGCGGCGGAAGATCGGGCGCTATCGATCCACAGACCTGACCGCCCGCCCCTATCGCCAGACCGACCGCCCTGAATGCGAGGCGCTACTGGAAGCGTGGCAGCTCGGTCTGAAGCGGCGTGGCATCAGCATCGGCCCCTATCGCGCCTATACCCGACTCTGCCTCGCGTGCGCCGATATCAGCCCGGAGGTCCTTCGAGGAGAGGTCATTCGCGTAGATGGCGCTGTCGCGGCCTTCACCTTTGGCGGCCCGATCAACGCGCAGATGTCCAGCATGTTCATCACCGTCTCGGACCACGCGCAGCCGGGTCTGGCCTATCTGCAACGCCAACGGTTCATCGCTGGCGATGCGGGCTCGACGCCATTGTTCAACGACTTTTGCGACAGCAAGCGTCCCGGTATGGCGCAAATGAAGCGCAGTTTTCGCCCGGTCGCGATGCATTCACTGTTCAACGCGGCGCGCGGGTGACGAACTCAAAAGGCGACCCGCCTTAACCCGCCGCTTCCGCCGCGATCTGCGCCTTCGACTTCCGCCCGCGCTCGGTCGCGGATTTCAGCTGGCCGCAGGCGGCCATGATATCCTCGCCGCGTGGCGTGCGGATCGGGCTGGCATAGCCGGCCTTGTGGACGATGTCGGCAAAGGCCTCGATCCGTTCCCAGCTCGAGCGCTTGTAGGGCGCGCCGGGCCATTCGTTGAAGGGGATCAGGTTGATCTTGGCGGGAATGCCCTGGATCAGCTTGACCAGCCGCCTTGCGTCGGCGTCGCTGTCATTCACCCCGTCCAGCATCACATATTCAATGGTAATCCGCTCGCTGTTCGACAGGCGCGGATAGTCCCGCAGCGCATCCAGCAGCGTGGCGATGTTCCAGCGCTTATTGATCGGCACCAGCTTGTCGCGCACCTCGTCGGTGGTGGCGTGGAAGCTGACGGCCAGCAGGCAGCCGATTTCCTCGGCGGTGCGGGCGATCTCGGGCACGACGCCGCTGGTCGACAGCGTGATCCGGCGGCGCGAGAGGCTCAGCCCCTCGTTATCCATCACCACCTTCATCGCGTCGCGCACGCCCTCGAAATTATACAAGGGCTCGCCCATACCCATCAGCACGACATTGCTGATCAGCCGGGTCTCGTCCTTGGGCCCGCCCTGAACCGGCCATTCTTCCAGGTCGTCGCGCGCCACCATCAGCTGGCCGACGATCTCGCCCGGGGTCAGGTTGCGCACCAGCTTCTGCGTGCCGGTATGGCAGAAGGAGCAGGTCAGCGTGCAGCCGACCTGCGACGACACGCACAGCGTGCCGCGATTCTCTTCCGGGATATAGACCGCCTCAACCTCATGGCCGCCGGCGATGCGCAGCAAATACTTGCGGGTGCCGTCGGCGCTGACCTGCCGAGTCACCACCTCGGGCAGCGCGATCTCGAACTTTTCGGCCAACAGCGCGCGGTAATCCTTGGCCAGGTTGGTCATCAGCGCGAAATCGCGGACGCCCCAGTGATAGGTCCACTGCCAGACCTGCCCCACCCGCATCTTCGCCTGCTTTTCCGGCGTGCCGGCGGCGATCAGCGCCTCGCGCAGCTGGTCGCGGGTCAGGCCCACGATATTCGTGCGACCGCCCTCGGGCAGCTTGCGGGGAATGGTCAGGACATCCTGCGTGATAGGGGCGGACATGGGGTTACCGGCAATGAGGAAAGAGCTGCAGATAAGGGAAAAGGGCCGGCAATTCAACCGACCCTTTCATCCGTGCAGAAATAACCCGGCGGAGTCACCGAAAGGCGACGGGGGCGGCGCCCCCGGACCACTGGTTACTTGCAGCGTTCCTTCGCCGTATTGGTCGCGGCGGTGATGCCCGACAGGCTGAACGTGTCCTGCGTCTGGGTGCCGCGCGACGAGCGGCCGGTGATCGTCGCCGAGGAGCCCGCGCGCAGCGCGCCGATCAGCTTGCCGTCTTCCGACGGGCTGCCGGTCCAGGCGCTTTCGCCCTCGGTGAACAGGTTGAACTTCTGCCCGCCGATATCCACCTCGACGGTCGAGTCGGGCGCGAAGGGATAACCGCCGGTGAACGAGACCTCGCCGTCCTGCCCCGGGCGATAGGCAATATACAGCCGGATGTCGCTGCGCGTCACCTCGACTGCCTGGCCGTCGCGGGTGTTGACCGTCGACTTCGGCGGCGACACCGCCCAGCATTCCTTGGGGCTGTCGGCGGCGAAGACGGTCCAGTCGCCCTCGGTCGCCACGACGTTGTTGGATTCCTGCGCCTGCGCGGCGGTCAGGCCGCCCGCAGCTACTGCAATGGCCAACATGCCGCGCAGCGTAAATGGTTTCATGCTCTGGCCTCCTGCCAAATCGCCTGTTTGCCGGCGTTGTTTCCGATTGCGATGGTGTTTTCAACCGACTGCCGGCAGGATAGCCCAAGATCGAGGGCGCGAAAAAGGCCCATTGGCGGGAAATCGCGCAATTGTCAGGGGAAATTTGGAATGTCGGCTGTTGATCTGATCGAGTTGTGGCGCGGCGGGATGCTGGAAAGCGTGCATCGCGGCCATGCGGTGATCTGCGACCCCTCGGGCGTGGTCGAGGCCTGGGGCGATCCCGGGGCGGTGATCTTTCCCCGCTCGTCCTGCAAGATGATCCAGGCCCTGCCGCTTCTGGAAAGCGGTGCGGCTGCGGCGGCCGGGCTGCGCCCCGAACAGCTGGCCCTGTCCTGCGCCAGCCATAACGGCGCCGCCATCCATGTCGAACGGGTGGACAGCTGGTTGAAAACCCGCGGGCTGTCCGAGCGTGACCTGCGCTGCGGCTCGCATATGCCGGGCGACCGGATCGAGGCGGCGCGGCTGACCTGCGCCGGCGCCAGCCCCTGCCAATTGCACAACAACTGCTCGGGCAAGCACGCGGGTTTTCTGACGCTGAACCAGCATCTCGGCGGCAATTCGGAATATGTCGAGCTTGATCATCCGGTGCAGCTGGCCTGCAAGGCCGCCTTCGAAGAGGTGACGGGCGAGACCAGCCCCGGTTTCGGCATCGATGGATGCTCGGCCCCGAACCATGCCGGCACGATCACCGGGCTTGCCCGCGCCATGGCGGCCTTTGCCGCCCCCGGCGGCGGGGCGAGGGGCGAGGCGATGGCCTCGCTGGTTCAGGCGATGTGCGCCTTTCCCGAACTCGTGGCCGGCGAGGGCCGCGCCTGCACCGCGCTGATGCGGGCGATGCAGGGCCGCGTTGCGGTCAAGACCGGGGCCGAGGCGGTCTTTGTCGCCATCATTCCCGAGAAGAAACTGGGCGTGGCGCTGAAAATCCTCGACGGCGGCACCCGGGCCAGCGAAGCGGCGATCACCGCCCTCTTGGTGCATCTGGGTGTGCTCGACGCGGATCATCCGGTGGTCGAGACCTATCTGACCGGCGACCAGAAGAACTGGCGCGGCATCGTCACCGGCCAGTTGCGGCGGGCCAAGGGTTTTCCGGTCTGAGATGCGTCACAACCGACGATCTCAGACCAGGTCCCCTAGCCTCGGCGCGCGCGGTCGGATTTTGCGGTGCTGAAGACCACGCGGCTCAGCCGCCGGCTTTTTCGCGCTGGCCTTCCTGAAGGCAGATATTGTCCGCAGTCTTGACATCCATACTGTTGGGCCGGCTGATGGCACGGTCCCAGATCACCTGCTCATGGGTATAAAGCTGGCAGGTCACCGGACCCGCCTCGGTCTGGACGACAACCGGCGTCGTCTCGTAGTCACGCGGATCAAGCGAACAGGCGGCAAGAAACAGACTCGTCAAGGCGATCGACACAGGCTTAACAGGCATCCTTACGGTCCTTCATGGCGGCCCAGAGGGGCCAGGGCTATGTCCCGGACAAGCACGGCAGGCAGCCTATCGACAGAAGTGCCGCCGCGATTCCGGAGTTCGCACAGTCAACAACGCCATGCCACTGGTGTAAAAGGAAAATTATCTCGAACTTTCAAAACCTGTCCTTTTCTACGGGTCAGATAGTCAGAGACGATGTGAAAGCCTGACACAGGTCAATTGGATGGCCTTCTTCCATGCAATTCAACCACCATGCGTTCGCGCTCCACATCAGGCCAACTCGCCTGCGCGAATTGCCTGGCTACTTGCCAGCACTCCAGCTGGCCGAGACGCTGTTGCGCGTGGTGAATTCTGCCATCAGACCGATCATCGTCACCGCGATGGTGAAATAGATCGGGTATTCCAGATTGGTCTTGTGCGGCACATAGTTGATGAAGGCGAAGCCGCGCATCTGGTCGATGATGTGGAAAAGCGGGTTCCACTCGAAATAGGGCAGCATGAAGTTGGGCAGGGTATTGGCGACGAACATCTTGCCCGAGGCGATCATGTTCAGCCGCGAATAGATACTGGTCAGCAGCCCTGCCGCCTTGGGCGCCCAGGGCCGGATCGACAGGAAAACCAGACCCACCGCGCAACCCGACAGCCACGCCAGCACCAGCAGCGCGAGGCAGGCGACCCAGTCATTGACGACGACGGGCGTGACCGCAGCATGATAGACCCACAGGATCACGATACAACTGAGGATCTGCTTGTAGAGCACCGCAACGGCGGCACCGGCGATCATGACCGCCGAACTCATCGGTCCGTGTTTGGTCATCCCCGAGGTCAGCGCACCCGAACTCGACACAGCCGACGTGCCTTGGACATGGGTGACGAAGACAAAGATGCCGGTCATGATGAAGACCATGAAATCGCCCCTGATGGGCGAGGTCCGCACGCCGATGACGTAGTAGAGCAGGAAGAACGCCACCACCATCAGCGAGGATTGGATGATGGTCAGCAGCAGCCCGATCAGCGGATTGGTGTGTTCCTTGCGCAGGTTGTAGACGATCTGGAAATAGATCAGCAGCAGCGTGTTATACGCCGCCTCGAGCATGTTCCGGTTGCGGTGCTGAACGAACAACGGCGAGTAAACCCGGGCTAAGGCCAATGCGCCGGGGGCGCTTGCTCATCCCCGGTCGCGCGATCATAAGTGGGGAAAGGTGAAGATTCAATCAGCGGCGGCTGTGGTCGCCCTGGCAGAAAAGGCAGGACTTTATGGAATTCGACCGATTGTCAGCCGAGATGCGCCGGCTTGCGCTGGCGGCAGGCGCGAAGATCATGGACATCTATGACGCCGAGGATTTCGAGGTGCGTTCCAAGTCCGACGCCTCGCCCGTCACCGAGGCGGACGAGGCCGCAGACGCGCTGATCTCGGCGGGGCTGCGCGCGGCCTTTCCCGACATCGCGCTGGTGACCGAGGAACAGGCCGCAACGCACGAGGTGGCGGCGACCAGTTTCCTGATCGTCGACCCGCTGGACGGCACCAAGGAATTCGTCCAGCGTCGCGGCGATTTCACCGTCAACATCGCCTATGTCGAGAACGGCGTGCCGCTGCGTGGCGTGGTCTATGCCCCGGCCAAGGGGCGGCTTTTCTATACCACGGCTGACGGCCGCTCGGTCGAGGAGATGGGGCCCTTCGGCGAGACGCCGGGCGAGACCCATCCGATCGGGGTGAACCCGATGCCCGACAATCGCGGGCTGATGGTGGTGGCGTCGAAATCGCACCGCGATGCGGCGACCGATGACTATATCGCCCGGTACGGCGTGCGCGACATGACCAGCGCGGGATCGTCGCTGAAGTTTTGCTTGGTTGCGACGGGCGAGGCCGATCTCTACCCCCGGCTTGGCCGGACGATGGAATGGGACACGGCAGCCGGCGATGCGGTGCTGCGCGGTGCCGGTGGCGAGGTGGTGCGTTTCGATGACCATACGCCGCTGACCTATGGCAAGCCGGCCTTCGAAAACCCCTTCTTCATCGCCTTCGCCCCGGGCGTGCTGCTGGTCAAGGACTGAGACATGTCCGTGGTCATCATCATCCCCGCCCGCCACGCCTCGACCCGCTATCCGGGCAAGCCGCTGGTGCCGCTGAAGGGCGCGGGCGGTCAGGCCCGGACACTGATCCGACGCAGCTGGGATGCGGCCATGGCGGTGCCGGGCATCGACCGGGTGGTGGTCGCCACTGATGACGAGCGAATCCGCGATCATGCCCTGGGCTTCGGCGCCGAGGTGGTGATGACCGCGACCACATGTCGCAACGGCACCGAGCGCTGCGCCGAGGCGATCGCCAACCTGGGCATCTCGCCCGAGATCGTGGTGAACCTGCAGGGCGACGCGCCGCTGACCCCGGCCTGGTTCATCGAGGACCTGGTGCGGGGCCTGCGCGCCGCGCCCGAGGCCGATCTGGCGACCCCGGTGCTGAACTGCGACGGCCGGATGCGCGCCGACCTGATCGCCGATCGCCGCGCCGGACGGGTCGGTGGCACCACGGCGGTCTTTGGCCCCGACATGCACGCGCTCTATTTTACCAAGGAAGTCGTTCCCTTCGCCGCCGGCCCCTTTGCCGATGACGAGGAAACCCCGGTTCATCACCATGTCGGCGTCTATGCCTATCGCCCCGATGCGCTGGCGGCCTATGCCACCTGGCCCGAGGGCAAGCTGGAAAAGCTGGAAGGGCTGGAGCAGCTGCGCTTTCTGGAACAGGGGCGGCGGGTACAGTGTGTCAGGGTCGAATCGCAGGGCCGTGAATTCTGGGAACTGAACAACCCCGAGGACGTTGCCAAGCTCGAGGCAATGATGGCCCGCATGGGCATCGACTAGGCAAGACCGTATCGAGACTACAGTATAACGCCGCAAACGCATTGCATTAAGCAGTAACCCCTTGGTGTATTGATGCCATTGGGTCGATATAAGATAAGGTCGCCGCGCGACGCGGGCAGGCTGACGGCTGTTGGCAGCGATTGGCAGGAGACATGTGATGAGCCGCAAGGTTACCAAGGCGATCTTTCCGGTGGCGGGTCTGGGCACCCGGTTCCTTCCGGCAACCAAGAGCATCCCGAAAGAGATCATGACCCTGGTCGACCGGCCGCTGATCCAATACGCGATCGACGAGGCGCGGGCGGCCGGGATCAAGGAATTCATCTTCGTCACCTCGCGCGGCAAGGGCGCGCTGGAGGATTACTTCGACCACGCGCACGAGCTGGAAGCGAGCCTGAAGAAATCCGGCAAGACCGAGCTTCTGGAAACCTTGCGCGCCACCAACATGGAATCCGGCGCCATCGCCTATATCCGCCAGCACAAGGCGCTTGGCCTTGGCCACGCGGTCTGGTGCGCCCGGCGGCTCTTGTCCGAGGACGAACCCTTCGCGGTCATCCTGACCGATGACGTCATCATGGGGGAACCGCCCTGCCTGCAGCAGATGATCGAGGCCTATCGCGAGACCGGCGGCAGCATGGTCGCCACCATGGAGGTCGCGCCCGAGAAGGCGTCAGCCTATGGCGTGCTCGATATTGCCGAGGACATGGGCGCCATCGTCAAGGCCAAGGGCATGGTTGAAAAGCCGGCACCCGGCACCGCACCCTCGAACCTCGCCGTGATCGGCCGCTATATCCTTGCGCCGACGGTGATGCAGAACCTGAACAAGCTGAAGCAGGGTTCGGGCGGCGAGATCCAGCTGACCGATGCCATCGCCGACGAGATCGCCGAAGGGCGGGGCGTCTACGGCCTGCGCTTCCGTGGTCAGCGTTTCGACTGCGGCTCGAAGGCCGGTTTCCTGCAGGCGACGGTGGCCTTTGGCCTCGCCCGCGACGAACTGAAGGACGAGCTGGCCGAATTCCTGACCGATGTCGTCTCGATGCGGCGCGCGGCCGAGTAAGCGATGACCGATCATGTCCTGGTGACGGGCGGCGCGGGCTATATCGGCTCGCACGCCTGCAAGCAGTTGCGGGCGGCAGGCTATGTGCCGGTCACCTTCGACAATCTCGGCACCGGCTGGCGCGACGCGGTGAAGTTCGGCCCCTTCGTCCAGGGCGACCTGATGGATCCCGACGCGCTGGCACAGGCCTTTGCCCAGTATCGCCCGGTGGCGGTGATGCATTTCGCCGCGCTGAGCCAGGTCGGCGAGTCGATGACCGATCCCGGCCGCTACTGGCGCGAGAATGTCACCGGCGCGCTTAATCTGGTTCAGGCCGCACTGGCCGCCGGGTGCAAGCGGCTTGTCTTTTCGTCGACCTGCGCCACCTATGGCGATCATGACGGGGTGCTGCTGGACGAGACGACGGTGCAGCGGCCGCTGAACGCCTATGGCGGCAGCAAGCTGGCGATCGAGCAAATCCTGAACGATTTCGGGGCCTCGGACGGGCTGGAGACGGTGATCTTCCGCTATTTCAACGTCGCCGGTGCCGACCCCGAGGCCGAGATCGGCGAGTTCCACCGCCCCGAAACCCATCTGATCCCGCTGGTTCTGGATGCCGCCACCGGCAAGCGCGAGGCGCTGACCGTCAACGGCACCGATTATCCGACCCGCGACGGCACCTGCCTGCGCGACTATGTTCATGTGATGGATCTCGTTGACGCCCATGTGCTGGGCCTTCGCTGGCTCGAGGCCGGCAAGGGCAGCGCGGTGTTCTGCCTTGGCAGCGGCGCAGGCTTTACCGTGCGCGAGGTCATGGCCCGTTCGGCCGAGATCACCGGCCGCGAGATTCCCCTGCGCGAAGGGCCGCGTCGTGCCGGCGATGCGGTGAGCCTCGTCTCGGGCAGCCAGCGCGCCATCGACACGCTCGGCTGGCGGCCCGAACGCTCGACGCTGGACCAGATGATCGGGGATGCCTGGCGCTGGCATCAGGTGGGCGACTACCAGAAGTGAGCCGCAGCCCGACACCGCTACCGCGCCACAAGGACCTGTGGTGGGCCTATCGGTTGCGGTGGAAACGGCGGGACTATCTGTGGCGGGCCTTCCGCGCGCGGCGGGCACTGACCCGGCTGGCCGACCGCACTGCCGAGATCGCGCCGGGTGACATCCTCTGTGTCGCCACCCTGCGCAACGAGGCGATCCGCCTGCCCGGCTTTCTTCGCCACTACCGCAGCCTTGGCGTCAGCCATTTCCTGATCGTGGTGCATGACAGCGATGATGGCAGCGCCGAGATGCTGGCTGATCAGCCCGATGTCTCGGTCTGGACCACCCGGGCCTCCTATCGCGACAGCCGCTTTGGCCTCGACTGGTCGAACTGGCTGCTGGCGCGTTACGGCAAGGAGCACTGGTGCCTGACCGTCGATGCCGACGAGTTGCTGATCTATCCGCATTGGCAGGACCGGGGTCTGTCCGTGCTGACCGCGCATCTCGACCGGATCGGCCAGCCCGCGATGGGCGCGCTGATGCTGGACCTCTATCCCAAGGGGTCGGTGGATCAGGCCGCGACCGATAATCCGTTGGCCGGGCTCGACTGGTTCGACCCCGGCCCCTATCGCACGCAGATCCAGCATCCGAAATGGAACCGATGGGTGCAGGGCGGGCCGCGCGACCGGATGTTCTTTGCCGACCGACCCGAGAAGGCGCCGACGCTGAACAAGCTGCCGCTGATCCGCTGGCAACGGCACTATGCCTATTCGAACTCGACCCATGCCATCCTGCCACGCGACCTGAACACCTTCTATGACGGGCCGGGCGATCCGCGGCTGTCGGGCGTTCTGCTGCACACGAAATTCATGCCCGGCGCAGCCGCCCGCGCCGCTGAGGAAAAGCGACGGGGCCAGCATTTCAGCGAGGCGGCGAGTTATGACGCCTATTACGACGCGCTGAGCCTTGCGCCCGATCTGTGGCATCCGGCCTCGGTCCGGCTGACCGGCTGGCAGCAACTGGTCGATCTGGGACTGATGGCGGATGGCGGCTGGACGGCCGGATCGTCGCAGGGCGGCGAAAGTAACTGAACCGGCGGTTGAATGATGCTATGGATCGGCAAAAGAACCATCGGCAAATGGCCCCCTCGCCCGTGAGCAGTGCTTTCCGAACCACATACGACCGCCTCAAGCGCCGGGGCGAGCGGCAATATGCGCTGATGCGCGCGCTGCGCCGTGGCCGGCGGCTGCGGGCACTGGAGGATCGCAGCCGCCAGATCGCCCCAGCCGATATCCTTGTCTTCACCACGCTGCGGAACGAACGCCCGCGCCTGCCGTATTTTCTCGACTATTACCGCCGCATGGGCGTCGGTCATTTCCTGATGGTCGACAATGACAGCCAGGATGGCAGCGCCGACTATCTGGCCCTTCAGCCCGATGTCTCGGTCTGGCGGACCAGCGACAGCTACAAGGCCTCGCGCTTCGGCATGGACTGGATCAACGATCTCCTGCGCCGCTACGGCAGCGGCCATTGGTGCCTGACCGTCGATCCCGATGAATTCCTGATCTACCCCCATCACGATACCCGCCCGCTGCGCGCCCTGACCGATTGGCTCGATGCCAGCGGCGCACGCAGCTTTCCGGCGATGCTGCTGGACACCTATCCGCGGGGCCCGATCGAACACGCCATCTGCGCCGAGGGTCAGGACCCGCTGGACCTGGCCAACTGGTTCGATCCGGCCAATTACACTATCCGCAAGAACAGCTATTACGGCAATCTCTGGATTCAGGGCGGCCCGCGCGCCCGCTGCTTCTTTGCCGACAGCCCCAAAAACAGCCCGGCGCTGAACAAGATCCCGCTGGTGAAATGGCACTGGCGCCAGGCCTATGTCAGCTCGACCCACACGCTTCTGCCGCGCGGGTTGAACATGGTCTATGCGCAGGATGGCGGCGAGATGGCCTCGGGCTGCCTGCTGCATGCCAAGTTCCTGTCGAGCCTGACCCAGAAATCCGCCGAAGAGCTGGACCGCCGCCAGCACTATGCCGGCAGCAAGGAATACCGCGCCTATCACGCCCGGCTTGGCGAAAGCTCGAGTCTCTGGTGCGAGGAATCGCGCCAGTTCACCGATTGGCGGCAGCTGGTCGACATGGGGCTGATCTCGCCGGGGAACTGGGCATGAGCGCGGCAGAGGTGCAGCTGGGGGTCGTGCTTCTGTGTCATGACCGACTGGACTTGGCGGCCCGGATGGCGCGGATCTGGGCCGAGGGCGGCGCGCCGGTCGTGGTCCATGTCGATGCGCGGGTCGCCGCCTGCGATCATGAGGCGATGGTGCAGGCCCTGAAGGACCAGCCGCTAGTCCAGTTCTCGCCACGCCGCGCCTGCAACTGGGGCCGGTTCGATCTGGTGCAGGCGACGCAGGAGGCCAGCCGGCAGCTGCTGGACCAGCAGCCAGCGGTCAGCCATGTCTACCTTGCTTCCGGTTCCTGCCTGCCGCTGAGGCCAGTGGCGGAACTGACCGACTATCTGCGCTGCCATCCGGGGCGCGACCATATCGAAAGCGTCGCCGTCGAGGATGCCTTGTGGGCCATGGGTGGGCTGAACGAGGAACGCTTTACCCGCTATTTCCCCTTCGACTGGCGGCATCAGCGCTGGCGGTTCGACCGCTTTCTGGATCTGCAGCGCTGGCTTGGAATTCAGCGTCGGCTGCCCGCCGGGCTGGTGCCGCATCTCGGCTCGCAATGGTGGTGCCTGACCCGCCACACGCTGGACGCGATCCTGTCCGATCCGGACCGGGCCGCTCATGACCGCTTCTTCCGCCTCGCGTGGATCCCCGACGAGGGCTATTTCCAGACGCTGGCACGGAAGCACTCGCCCGAGATCGAAAGCCGCTCGCTGACGCTGGCGCGCTTTGACCTGAAGGGCAAACCCTACCTGCTTTACGACGACCACAGGCAGTTGCTGGAAGCATCCGGTGCCTTCGTCGCCCGCAAGGTCTGGCCCGGAGCCACGGGGCTGATGGACCATTTCCCGAAGGCCTCGGCGGCGGGGACCTCCGGCCGGCATCCCGACCCGCGCGGCATCGATCAGCTGTTCGCACAGGCTGCCGAGCGGCGGGCGCGGGGGCGTCCCGGTCTGCGGTCGCAGGGGCGCTTTCCCAACAAGGGCAGCGAAAACCAGCGGACGGCGGCGCCCTATGCCCTGTTCCAGGGCTTCGACGCGGTGATCCCCGGTTTCGAGGACTGGCTTGCCGGCCAACTCGATGCCGATGTGCACGGGCATCTGTTCCATCCCGACCGCGCCGAATTCGCCGGTCGTCCAGATGTCGGCCCCGGTGCCCTGTCCAGCAACCCGACGCTGCGGGATTACCACCCCGAGGCGTTTCTTGCCTCGCTGATCCGCTCGGGCAGCCGGATGCAGGTCTTCCAACACGGGCCGGGGGATGATCCCGGTCCGAACTGGTTCATCGCCGGCGATGCCAATGCCCGGCTGTCGGTCCTCACCGGCGCCTGGGTCGTCCCGCTGTTCCGCGCCGCCCTGCCGCTGGTCGAGGTCCGGCGGACCGCCGCGCTGCTGCAGCGCGCCGAGATCGAACAGACAGCCATCCTCACTTCACCCTCTACGCGCGCGCAGGTGCAGACCTGGGATCTGGCCGATTTCGTCGCCCGCCCCGAGGCCATTCTTGCCGAGGCACTGGGGCAGGTCGACCCCGTCATATCGCGGTCGCAGCGCCCCCTGCCGCCGATCCCCGACCTGTCGGGCCTCGGTGATTTCCTGCAGCGCCTGCGCAATGCCGGGCTGCGTCCGGCATTGACCGGGTCTTTCCCGCCGACCGATGCCTCGACCGAGGAAGGACCGACACCATGAGCCAGGATTTCCGCAGCTTTGTCATCTTCGCCGAGATGCGCACCGGCTCGAACCTGCTCGAGGCGACGATGAACGCGGTCAAGGGCGTCACCTGCTTTGGCGAAGCCTTCAACCCCTATATGCTCGGCTGGCCCGATGTCGACAAGCTGCGCGGCCTGACCATGGCCGAGCGCGAGGCCGATCCGCTGAAGCTTCTGGCGCTGCTGATGGACAAGCCCGGCCACCTGCCCGGTTTCCGCTATTTCCACGACCACGATCCGCGCGTCTTCGACGCGATCATGGCCGAGCGCAGCTGCGCCAAGATCATCCTGACCCGCAACCCGCTCGACAGCTATGTCTCGACCCGGCTGGCCTGGGAAACGAACCAATGGAAGCTGAACCAGACCGAGACGCCGATTCCCGCGAAGATCGACTTTTCCGGTGACGAGTTCCGCCGGATGCTGGGCGAGATCGAGGACTTCCTCGCCCGGGTCCAACGCGGCTTGCAGGTCACGGGCCAGACTGCCTTCTGGCTGACCTATGACGACCTGCGCAATGCCGAGGTGATGACCGGGATGATGCACTGGCTGGGCCGCGACGATCTGGACAAGGTCATGCCGGCGAACGACCAGGTGCCGCAGAACCCGCGCGAGATGGCCGAGAAGGTCGAAAATGTCGACGAGATGCAGGCGGCGCTGGCGGCGATGGACCCGTTCGGCCTGTCGCGCATCCCGACCTTCGAGCCGCGCCGTGGCCCCGCCGTCCCCTCCTTCGTCGCCGCCGATGCCGGGGCGGGGCTGGTCTTCATGCCGGTGCGGGGCGGACCAACCAATATGCTGCGCGACTGGCTGGCCGGGCTTGGCCCGACGACCGGCGACTTCACCCAGAACAGCCTGCGCCAGTGGAAGCGCGCCCATCCCGGCCATCGCAGCTTTACCGTGCTGCGCCACCCGCTGCGCCGGGCCTGGACCGCCTTCCGCGCGTTGGTCGAGGGCGAGAATGCCGAGCTGCGGCAGTTGATGCGCGATCTGCATCGCGTGCCGCTGCCCGAGGAAGCGGCGTTGGCTGACATGGGCGCCGACCAGTCGGCGGCGCTGTTTGCGGATTTCCTGAACTTCCTCAGGCGCAACCTGAACGGCCAGACCACGCTCAGCACCCATCCGGGCTGGGCCAGCCAGACCGAGGTGCTGGCCGGTTTTGCCCGCTTCGCCACGCCAGACCTGCTGCTGCGCGAAGATCGGCTGGCCGAGGAGATCGGCTGGCTTGCGGCTTCGGTGGGACTAAACCCCAGAAAGGCTGGTCTGCCTGCAGCCGAGAGCTTCCCCGATTTCCTTGCCGATCCGTCACTGCAGAAGGCCGCCAAGGCGGCCTATCTGCGCGATTACGTGTCCTTCGGCTTCGACGATCCGGCCTGAAGCAGCGCCGCGATCTCGGCCTGCCGGTGCCGGACCAGCGCCGGATTGCCCATGGCTTCGACGTTCAGCCGGACCAGCGGCTCGGTATTCGAGCGGCGCAGGTTGAAGCGCCAGTCGTGAAATTCCAGCGACAGCCCGTCCTGATCCTCGCGCTTCAGGGCCTTGGGGCCAAATTCCGCGATCACCCGGTCGATCGCCGCCGCCGGATCGTCGAGGACGAAGTTCACCTCGCCCGAGGACGGGAACATCCGCATCCGCTCGGCCAGCAGATCCGTCAGCGAAACGCCCTTGCGCGACAGCAGCTCGACCACCAGAAGCCAGGGGATCATGCCGCTGTCGCAGAAGAAGAAGTCGCGGAAATAGTGATGCGCCGACATCTCGCCGCCATAGATCGCGCCTTCTTCGCGCATGGTCTGCTTGATGAAGGCATGGCCGGTCTTGGACTGCACCGCACGCCCGCCGGCCCCGGCGATGACGGCGCGGGTGTTCAGGACCACGCGCGGGTCATGGACGATCTTCTCGCCCGGCGCCTTCTCCAGAAAGGCCGCCGCCAAGAGGCCGACGATATACTCGCCGGGGATGAACCCGCCCTCGGCGTCGAAGAAGAAGCAGCGGTCGAAATCGCCATCCCAGGCCACGCCCAGATCGGCGCCCGCCGCCCGCACCGCCTCGGCCGTCATCGGCTGGTTCTCGGGCAGAAGCGGGTTCGGGATGCCGTTCGGAAAGCCCGGGTCGACCTGATGGTTCACGCGCACAAACGTCAGCGGCGCGCCGCGCGCGGCCAGTTCGGCGGCAATCGCATCGAAGGTCGGGCCAGCGGTGCCATTGCCGGCATTGACGAGAATGGTCATCGGTCGCAGCGCCGCGACATCGATGAAATCGACCACGGCGCGGGCATAGTCTGCGCGCAGCGCGCGGCCGTCCAGCACCTCGCCTTGCCGCTCCGGGGCGCTGAAATCGCCCGACCGCGCCAGCGCCGCCAGCGCCGGCAATTCGGTTCCCGGGTCCAGCGGCGCGGAACCGGGCCCGACCAGCTTCATGCCGTTATAGTCGATGGGGTTGTGCGAGGCCGTGACCTCGATCCCGCCATCGGCGCCGGACTGGCCGGTGGCGAAATAGACCTCTTCGGTGCCGGCAAGACCCAGATCCAGCACATCGGCCCCGCCCTCGGTCAGACCCCGGATCAGCGCCGCCGCCAGTTCGGGCGACGAGGCGCGGCTGTCGCGCCCGACCACCACCCGGCGGGCCTTGCGGCTTTGGGCAAAGGCGCGACCGACGCGCCAGGCGATATCGGCATCCAGATCGACGCCCAGCCGGCCACGCAGGTCGTAGGCCTTGAAACAGGTAATCTCGCGATAGCCCTGCGGCTGAGCCTGATCCATTTCCGCGCCCTTCCTGTTCCGCTTTCCTGCCTGACCGAGCTAACGCTTCAGGCTGAGAATGCAAGCGCCGTCGCTGCCGGTCAGATCAGGTGATCGGGGATCGGCGGCAGGACCAGGTCGGGGCGAAAACGGCGGATCAGCGACAAGAGGACGCTGCGGCGGATCGGCTTGACCACGACCTCGTTGATGCCGAATTCGGCCACGCCATTGCCGTCCTGCCGCACCGCGTCGGCAGTGACCGCGACGATGCTGGTCCGGGGCAGATGTTCGCGCGCCTCGATCTCGCGGATGGTGCGGCTGGCCTCGCGCCCGTCCATGACCGGCATCGAGATGTCCATCAGGATCAGGTCGGGTCGATGCCGGCTCCACAGGTCGACGGTTTCCTTACCGTCCTGCGCGCTGACCAGGTCGATGTTGCAGTCGCGCAGCATCTTTTCGATGATCAGCCGGTTGGTGGCATTGTCATCGGCGATCAGCACCCGCATCCGGCGCATCGGTCCGGGCATGGCCTGCAACTCGCTGGCCAGCGCCTCGCGGATCTCGACGCCGACCGCCTGCCGGGTGAAGGGCAGACGCAGGATCTTGGAGAAGCGGCCGGGGTCGATCGAGGGACGAAGCGCGCCGACCACCAGCCAGAACTCGACCGCCCGGCCAAGGACCTCCAGCCGCTCCATCGCCAGAGCCGGAGGCTCCTCTGGATTGTCGTCATAGATCAGGATCCAGCGCGCCCGACCATAGCGGCGGATCGATTCCACCGCCGCCGCTGCATCGGCCACGATCCGCGCCCTCAGCCCAGCCGCGCCAAGCGTGCGGTGCAGCCGTCGGCGGGTACCCGGGTCGGGCTGGATCATGACCAGCAGCTTGCCCCCGGGAATGTCGCCCGGAACGCGTCGCGGCAGCTTGGTTGCGGGCGGCAAGGGCAGGCTGACACCGAAGCAAGACCCGCCATCGGGCAGGTTCGTCTGCCACAGCTGACCATCCATCGCCTGCACAAGCTGCGCGGTGATGGCCAGACCCAGCCCGCTGCCATTGCGCTCGGCGATGGCCGGCTCGCCCAACTGGCTGAACTTTTCGAAGATGGAGTCGACCTTGTCCTCGGGGATGCCCGGCCCGCTATCCTCGACGGTCAGCACGACCTGACTGCGCTGCTGCAGTATGCGCAGCTGCACCGCGCCCTCGGGCGTATACTTGATGCCATTGCCGAGCAGGTTCAGCATGATCTGCCGGATGCGCCCGGCGTCGCCGTGAAAACTGGCCGGTGTCAGCGGGTCATAGGACATCGAGAGCCGCAACCCCTTGGCCGCCGCATTGGGATGCAGCAAGGTCACTACCTCGGCCGCGAGCCATTCCAGATCGAAGACGCTGTGAGTGATCTGAACGCCGTGATGCTCACCACGGGTGAATTCCAGAACATCGTTGATCAGGTGCAACAGCGCCTCGGCCGAACTGCGGATGGTTTCGGCGAAGACCTTGCACTCGCCGGCCAGATCGCTGTCGCAGAGCAGTTCGGCCATCCCGAGGATGCCGTTCATCGGCGTGCGCAGCTCGTGGCTCATATGGGTCAGGAACTTGGTCTTGGCCTCGGCCGCCTGTTCGGCCGCCTTCTGCGCCGCCGCCAGCGCCTGCTGGCGATCGATCTCGACCGTGACATTGCTGGCCAGGTAGATCAGGTTGCCGTGGCTGTCGCGCTTGGCATACCAGCGATACTTGCGACCATCGGCAATGGCTGCGACCGAGGCGCGCCCGTCATCCCGGTCGATCTGCTCGCGCCAGACCTCGATGGTCCTGGCATCAAGCTCGATCAGGTGCTGCCGTGCGGCCTCTTTCACCAGATGCAGAAGGTTCACACCGGGATCGCAGGAAATCACCGGCTCGAAGAAACTGCGGAACGACCGGTTGCTGAAGCTCAGCGCAAGGTCCGGGTCGAAGATCGCGAAGCCGTCACGGATGGTATCGACCGCCTCGCGGAAGCCCTGCAGACGCCGCTGGCTGGCGGCAATCTCGTCAACGAGCCGCTGGATCAACCAGGCGGAGGCGGGCGGCAGGCCCTGCAGGTCGGGCATGGCCGGCTGTTCCTGCCGCAGCGCGAGGACACAATCCCTCAGCGCGGCCTGCAGTGCCGCGACCTCATCCTCGTCCCCATCCTCGCCTGTCTCCGACTCTCCGCGCAACGAGCCCCCCGATTTCCGCGCCTGACCGATGACCTTCTAGCGCAGCCGCATGAACAGCCGGTTAACCGAGGCTCTGGTCCCAAGGGGTGAGGTGACTTCCGCCCCCCTGCAGGCTAGACCCGGTCAACGGCAAATTGAGGTTCCGATGGACGCGAAAACCCTGATCCAAAGCTATTTCACCGCCTTCAACGAGGGCCGCACCGATGACATGCTGGCGCTGCTGCATGACGAGGTCGAGCATCACGTGAACGAGGGCCAGATCCGCCGCGGCAAGGCGCTGTTTGCGGAGTTCAACGCCCATATGACCGAAAGCTATCGCGAGAACCTGACCGATCTGGTGGTCTTCGCCAATGAATCGGGCGACCGGGCGGCGGCAGAGTTCATCGTGAACGGCACCTATCTGAAAACCGACGAGGGCCTGCCGCCAGCGCGCGGCCAGACCTATCGCCTGCCCGCCGGGTCGTTCTTCACCCTGCGCGACGACAAGATCGCCCGCGTCACCACCTATTACAACCTCGCCGACTGGACCCGGCAGGTCAGCGCATGAGCATCGCCGCCCGCGTCCTGACCGGAGCGGCGCTGACCGACGCGCTCGAGGATGTGGCGCGGCTGCGCATCGCTGTCTTTCGTGACTGGCCCTATCTCTACGACGGCGATCTTGGTTACGAACGCGACTATCTGAAGGCCTACCAGTCGCCCGGCGCGGTGGTGGTGGTGGCCGAGGATCAGGGACGGATCGTCGGTGCCTCGACCGGGGCGCCGATGCGGGATCATGCGGCGCATTTCGCCCTGGCCTTCCGCGACCGGCCCGAGTCGCTGGATCAGATTTTCTATTGCGCCGAATCGGTGCTGCTGCCCGAATATCGCGGGCATGGGCTGGGCCATGCCTTCTTCGACGCGCGCGAGGCCCATGCCCGCAGCCTAGGCGCGCGCTACAGCGCCTTCTGCAGCGTGATCCGGCCCGAGGACCATCCCTACCGTCCCGCCGATTACCGGCCCTTGAACGAGTTCTGGCAGAAACGCGGCTATGCCCCGCTGCCCGGCGTGGTGGCGCATTTCTCGTGGAAGGATCGTGGCCAGTCGGAAGTGACCGAGAAGCCGCTGCAATTCTGGATGCGCGCCCTATGAAGATCGCCGCCGCCGCCTATCCCTTCGACTGGTTCGACAGCTTTGCCGATTACGAGGCCAAGCTGACGCGTTGGGTCGAGGCGGCCGATGGTGCCGATTTGCTGGTCTTTCCCGAATATGGGGCGATGGAACTGGCCAGTCTTGGCGGGCGCGAGGTCGCGGGCGCGCTGGAAAGCTCGCTCCACGAGGTCGCGCGCCATGCCGAGGCGGTGGCGGATCTGCACACGCGACTGGCGCGGCGGTTCAACTGCCACATCCTCGCCGCCTCGGGTCCGCATTTCGCCGCTGCGCGCCCGGTGAATCGCGCGGTGCTCTACGGTCCCGATGGCCGGATCGGGCATCAGGACAAGCAGGTCATGACCCGGTTCGAGCGCGAGGACTGGCATGTGACCGGCGGCCCCGGCCTGCAGGTCTTTGACACCGCGATCGGGCGCATCGGCATCCTGATCTGCTATGACAGCGAATTCCCGCTGCTGGGCCGGCGGCTGGTCGAGGCCGGGGCGGAACTGCTGCTGGTGCCCAGTTGCACCGATACCGTCGCGGGCTTCAACCGGGTGCGTATCGGCGCCATGGCCCGCGCGCTCGAGGGGCAATGCGTGGTGGTGCAGGCGCCCACCGTCGGTCTCTGCGACTGGAACCCTGCCATCGACGAGAACCGTGGTCGCGCGGCGATCTATGGCCCGCCGGACGGGTTCTGGCCGGAAAGCGGCATCATCGCCGAGGGCGCGATGGATCAGCCGGGCTGGGTCGTGGCCGAGATCGACCTGTCGCGCGTGGCGGAAGGCCGACGGAACGGCGCGGTGCTGCCCGTCGCGCATTGGCCGGAAAGCGAATAGCGGAAAGTTTTCTGCACAAATTTACGCCAGCTTAATCTTTCTCGCTTTGAATGGGACAGGAACCGGCCATATCTTGTGGCCATGCTTCATGTAACCGACAACATCTCCATCGAGGAATGGGAGCTGACAGAACAATTCACCCGGTCGCAGGGACCGGGCGGGCAGAACGTGAACAAGGTGGAAACTGCGGTCGAGCTGCGATTCGAGGCCGCGCGCTCTCCGAACCTGCCCGATCCGGTGAAGAGCCGGCTCGAGCGGCTGGCCGGTCGGCGCTGGACCAATGACGGCGCGCTGGTGATCCTGTCGCAGGAAACCCGCAGCCAGGCGCGCAACCGCGAACTGGCGCGCGAACGTCTGGCCGATCTGATCCGCCGCGCGACCGAGACGCCCAAGCGCCGCATCGCCACGCGACCCACGCTTGGCAGCCAGAAGCGGCGGCTGAAGGCCAAGGCGGTGCGCGGCGAGGTGAAGTCGATGCGCGGCAGGGTGGAGGCCGAGGAATGACCATGCTGCGCCGCGCGCTGCGGATGATCCTTGGCCGCCGTCCCCCGGCGCTGCAGGTCGGCGCGATCTGCCGCAAGCCCGACACGGGCGAGATGCTGCTGATCACCAGCCGAGACACCGGGCGATGGGTCATCCCCAAGGGCTGGCCGATGGAGGGGCGCAGCCTTGCCCATGCCGCGCTGCAGGAGGCCTGGGAAGAGGCCGGGGTGCGCGGCAAGGTCGGCATGACCGAGCTGGGCCGGTTCCGCTATGACAAGCGGCAGGACAAGGGTTTTGCCGTGCCGGTCGAGGTTGCGCTGTACCCGGTCGAGGTTCTGGAGCTGGCCGACGACTATCCCGAATACGAGGAACGACACCGCGAATGGTTCGCCCCCGGGCAGGCTGCCGAACTGGTGAACGAGGCCGGGCTGAAGCAGATCCTGCAGGGTCTGGCCCGGGCCGCATGACTCGCCCCGCGCGACCGGGGGCCTGAGCCATGGCGCGCCCGGGCACCGATTTCCGCATCCTCGACAAGGATCTGGACCGCATCTCGAATGCCGAGATCGCGCAGCTTCAGGCGGCGCGGCCGGTGCTGGCCATCGGCGCTGCGCTGATCTTCATCGCGGCGGTGGTTCTGCTGACCCTCGGCGCCTATGGCGGACGGCCCGATCTGGCGATGATCGCGGCGGCGATGGCCGTGGCGGCCTACCTGGCGCTGTCCATCGGCTCGAACGACGTGGCCAACGCCCTTGGCCCGGCGGTCGGCGCGGGCGCGGTGCCGCTGGCCACCGGGCTGATCATCGTGGGCCTGGCCGAGGTGTTGGGCGCCCTGCTGGCCGGCGGCGCGGTGTCCGAGCGCATTTCGGGCGGGATCATCCATGCCTCGGCCGAGACCGGCGGCGCGCTGCAGGGGGCCGACCAGGTGATGCTGTCGGCGCTTCTGGGCGCGGCGATCTGGATCAGCTTTGCCAGCTGGCGCGGGCTGCCGGTCAGCACCACCCATTCCATCGTCGGCGCCATTGGCGGGGCCGGGCTCTTGGCCTATGGGCCGGGCGCGCTGGTCTGGTCGGGCGTGGCCTCGATCGCCATCGGCTGGGTCGCCGCCCCGCTGGTCGCCGCCGCCATCGCCGCCGGGCTGCTGGCGCTGATCCGGGCCAAGGTGAACGACGCCCCGGACCGCATCGCCGCCGCCCGGCTCTGGCTGCCGGGGCTGATCGCCGCGCTGGCCGCGCTGTTCGTCCTCTATCTCGGCCTGCTGCTGCTGCGCCTGCCGCTGCTGCCGGTGCTGATCGCCACCGTGGCCACCACCGTCGCCGTGCAATACTGGGCCGTGGCACGGCTGTCCGAGGGCATTGCCCGCGCAGGCCGGGAAAAGCTGGCGCTGAAGCAGCTGTTCAGCCTGCCGCTACTCTGTTCGGCGGCGCTGATGGGTTTTGCCCATGGCGCCAATGACGCGGCCAATGTCGCCGGGCCGCTGACCGTCATCCTGAACGGCGCGCGGCTGTCGGCTGAGGCGGGCGATCTGCCCGTGGTGGCGCTGCTGGCGGCGGGGGCGGGGATCGCGCTTGGCACCGTTCTCTTCGGCGGCAAGCTGGTCGAGATGGTTGGCAGCGGCATCACCCGGCTGAACCCGGTCCGCGCCTTTTGCATCTCGTCGGGCACCGCGATCACCGTTCTGGGCGCATCGCTGGCGGGATTGCCGGTCAGCACCACCCATATCGCCGTGGGCGGCGTCTTCGGGGTCGGCTTCTTCCGCGAATGGCACGACCGCCGCCGCCGGAAAAGCCGCGAGGCCCTGCCGGCTGCCGAGGTGCGCCGCCGGGTGCTGGTCCGCCGCAGCCACCTGACCTCGATCATCGCCGCATGGCTGGTCACGGTTCCCGCCGCCGCGCTGCTGTCAGCGGTGATCCAGTGGCTGAGCCAGGGCCTGATCGGCGGTTAGACCACCACTTCCTGCTCTTGTTGCCGACCAACACCGAAGACCCGCTTGTAGCGCTCGATCTCGTCCGCCGGTCCCATGGCCTTGGCCGGATTGTCTGACAGCTTGACGGTCGGCCGCCCCTCGGCCTTGACCGCCTTGCAGACCAAGCTGAACGGCGCGAGCCCGTCGCCCGGGACGAGCCCGCGGAAATCATTGGTCAGAAGCGTGCCCCAGCCAAAGCTGACCTTTACCCGGCCGTGGAACTGGTGGTGCAACTCGAAGATCTTGTCCACATCCAGCCCGTCCGAGAAGATCACCAGCTTCTCGCGCGGGTCCTCGCCCCGCGATTTCCACCAGGCGATGGCGGTCTCGGCCCCCTCGGCCGGGTCGCCGCTGTCGATGCGGATGCCGGTCCAGCCGGCCAGCCAGTCGGGCGCGTGGTCGAGAAAGCCCTTGGTGCCATAGGTATCGGGCAGGATGATGCGCAGGTTGCCCTCGTGCTCTTCGTGCCAGTCGGCCAGAACCTCGTAGGGGGCGCGGCGCAGTTCCTCGTCGCTATCGGCCAGCGCGGCGCGCACCATCGGCAGTTCATGGGCATTGGTGCCAATCGCCTCGATGTCGCGGCGCATGGCGATCAGGCAGTTCGAGGTGCCGATGAAGCTGTCGCCCAGGCCCTCGATCATCGCCTGTACCGCCCAGTCCTGCCACAGGAAGCTGTGGCGGCGGCGGGTACCGAAATCGGCGATCTTCAGGTCGGGCAATTCCCGCAGCGTCTGGATCTTCTCCCACAGCCGGGCCATGGCGCGGGCATAGAGCACCTGAAGCTCGAACCGGCCCATATCCTTCAGCACGGCGCGCGAGCGCAGCTCCATCAGAATCGCCAGCGCCGGGATTTCCCACAGCATCACCTCGGGCCAGCGCCCCTCGAAGGTCAGCTCGTACTGGCCGTCGCGCTTTTCGAGATGATAGGCGGGCAGCCGCAGACCCTCCAGGAACTCCATGAAATCGGGGCGGAACATCTGACGCTTGCCGTAGAAGGTATTGCCGCGCAGCCAGGTGCTTTCGCCCCGCGCCAGCGACAGGCCGCGCACATGGTCCAGCTGCTCGCGCAGCTCGCCCTCGTCGATCAACTCGGCAAGGCGGATGGACTTGGTGCGGTTGATCAGGCTGAAGGTGACGTTGGTATCTGGCCGGTTACGGAACACCGACTGGCACATCAAGAGCTTGTAGAAATCATCATCGATCAGCGAGCGGACGATCGGGTCGATCTTCCATTTGTGGTTATAGACCCGCGCGGCAATGTCGACGATCGGTCCGTTATTCATACCAGTTCCACACCTGCCGCCTTCATGTCCGACCGCGCCTTGTCACGGCTGCCTTCCAGATCGATGGCGCGCGTCGCCGCCTCGATCACCCGCACCGAGAAGCCCAGCTTCGCCGCGTCGATGGCGCTCCAGGCGACGCAGAAATCATGGGCGAGGCCGACAAAGGTCAAGCGCGTCAGCCCCCGCTCGGTCAGATAACCGGCAAGTCCGGTCGGGGTTTCATGGTCATTCTCGAAAAAGGCCGAGTAGCTGTCGATCTCGGGCCGGAACCCCTTGCGCAGGATCAGGTCGGCCCGGTCCACCACAAGATCAGCATGAAACTCCGCCCCGTCGCTGCCCTGCACGCAATGACGCGGCCACAGCACCTGCGGGCCATAGGGCATCTGGGTCAGGCTGAAGGGCGCGGCGCCCGGGTGGTTGTCGGCAAAACTCATGTGATCCGCCGGATGCCAGTCCTGCGTCAGCACCACGGCATCGAAATCGCCCATCATAGCGTTGATCGGGGCCACGATCTCATCGCCCCCCGCCACCGCCAGCGCGCCGCTGGGGCAGAAATCGTTCTGCAGGTCGATCACGATCAGCGCATCTGCCATGGCTGGCCTCCCTCTGCTAACTCAATGGGTATGGGCTGGATTTGGCCCCGTCAATGCCGCCCCGCCCTGAGGCGGCGCCGGCCCTGCGCAAGCCTCGCACGATAATCGATAGACCGATTCAACTCACCGCGTTAGCGTAACCAGATGAGAAGGGGAGTTTTTAGCAGAAGGAACGGGGGGAATGAGTTTGAACGAGCAGTTTCATCAACAGGGCGAGTTCGACGATCACGACAATGATCCAAACACGCCATCGGGGACCTTCATCTGGCGGGCGCGCATCGGTGGGCTGATCGCGGCCTTCGCGGTCTGGCTGCTTCTGGGCACCTCGGACGGACTGTCGCCCGACGCGCGCTTTGTTGCCGCCATCGGCACGCTGATGGCGATCTGGTGGATGACCGAGGCGATCCCGCTGGCCGCGACCTCGCTTCTGCCCATCGTGCTGATCCCGATGCTGACCGAGCGCACGGTCTCGGAATCAACCGCGCCCTATGCCAGCTCCATCGTCTTCCTGTTCGTCGGCGGCTTCCTGATCGCCATCGCCATGGAGAAATGGAACCTGCACCGCCGCATCGCGCTTCTGACGCTGCGTAAGGTGGGGGTGAAGCCGCGCCAGATCGTGCTGGGGATGATGCTGGCCACGGGCTTCCTGTCCATGTGGGTGTCGAACACCGCCACCACGCTGATGATGCTGCCCATCGCGCTCTCGATCCTCGCGCTGGTGATCGAGCGCGGCCATACCAGCCAAGGGGCTGAGGTGGCCGACCAGCTGCAGGCCGGCAACAAGATCTCGGATATCGTCGACGACCCGAATACCCGCACCTTTGGCGTCTGCCTGGTGCTGTCGATCGCCTGGTCGGCCAGCATCGGCGGGCTGGGGACGCTCTTGGGCAGCCCGCCCAATGCCATCGTCGCGGGCTATGCCGCGGACGAACTGGGCCGCGAGATTGGCTTTCTGGAATGGATGATGGTCGGCGTGCCGCTGGCCCTGACCTTCATCCTGGTCGCCTGGGTGCTGATGACCCAGATCCTCTATCGCTTCAATCTGCCCGAAGTGCAGGGCGGCCGGGCGATGATCGATGACGAGATCGCCAAACTTGGCCCGCTGAGCCAGGGCGAGAAGATGGTGCTGGTGGTGTTCTGCGGCGCGGCCTTCCTGTGGATCGTGCCGGGCCTGCTGGCGAATATCCCCGGCCTCGGCTTCCTTGGCGGGCTGGATGACACCGCCATCGCCATCGCCGCCGGGATCGCGCTGTTCATCCTGCCGGGTCAGGGCCGCAACCGCATGGTGCTGGACTGGAAGGATGCCGAGAATGGCTTGCCCTGGGGCGTGCTTCTGCTGTTCGGCGGCGGTCTCAGCCTCGCCTCGGCGGTGGCCTCGACCGGGCTCGACAGCTGGTTCGGCCAGCAGGTGCAGGGGCTCGAGGCGCTGACGACCATCGCGCTGGTGGCGGCCGTGGTGACGATAATCCTGTTCCTGACCGAGATCACATCGAACACCGCCACGGCGGCGACCTTCATCCCGATCCTCGGCGGGGTCGCGGTGGGCATCGGCGCGGACCCGATGACGCTGCTGATCCCGGCCGCCTTCGCCGCCACCTGCGCCTTCATGCTGCCGGTGGGCACGCCGCCCAATGCCATCGTCTTCGGCTCGGGCGTGGTGAAGATCAGTCAGATGGCGCGGGGCGGCTTTGTCCTGAACCTGACCGGGATCATCCTGATCACCATGTTCTGCTACCTGATCGGCAGCTGGGCGATGGGTCTGGTGTTCTGACAAAGCTTGCCGGGCGGGGTCTTGCACGCTAATGACCCCGCCCATGTTCACCGTCGCCGCCCTCTATCACTTCACCCGATTTGACGACCCTTCCGCGCTGCGCGCGCCACTGCTTGATGCCTGCATGGCGGCGGGTATCAGGGGCACGCTGCTCTTGGCGCGCGAGGGGATCAACGGCACCATCGCCGGCACCCGCGAGGGGATCGATGCGGCGCTGACGCAGATCCGCGCCCTGCCCGGCTGCGCCGCGCTGGAGTGGAAGGAAAGCACAGCATCCGAGATGCCCTTTGGGCGGATGAAGGTGCGGCTGAAATCCGAGATCGTCACCATGGGCCAGCCGCAGGTCGATCCGCGGACCGGCACCGGCCATTATGTCGAGGCCGCCGACTGGAACGCCCTCATCGCCGCGCCCGATGTGGCAGTGATCGACACCCGGAATGATTACGAGGTGCAGATCGGCACCTTTCAGGGCGCCGTCGATCCCGGCACCCAGAGTTTTCGCGACTTCCCCGCGTGGTGGGAAGCCAATGCCCATCGCTTCGAGGGCAAGCGCATCGCCATGTTCTGCACCGGCGGCATCCGCTGCGAGAAATCCACCAATTTCCTGCGCGGACAGGGCGTCGAAGAGGTGTTCCACCTCAAGGGCGGCATTCTGAAATATCTGGAAGAGGTGCCCGAGGCCGAGAGCCTGTGGCAGGGCGAATGTTTCGTCTTCGACCAGCGCGTCAGCCTTGGCCACGGCTTGCGGCAGGGTCCGCATGTTCTGTGCCATGCCTGCCGCCGCCCGCTGGCCCCCGAGGACCTGACCCGCCCGGATTACGAGGAAGGCGTGGCTTGCCATCGCTGCGCCGGGGAATACAGCGAGGCGGACCGCGCCCGCTTCCGCGAACGGCAGAAGCAGGTGGACCTCGCCCGGTCGCGCGGGATGGCGCATTTCGGCGAATGAGCCGCTGGTCCCACCCCGTCGCAGGCTTCTGGGCGGGCGAGGACCTGTCCTTCGTCGAGCAGATGGTGATCCGCTCCTACCTCGATCTGGGCTGCGACTACACGCTGTATCTGGCCCATCCGATCGGCGGCATTCCCGAGGGCACGCCCATCCGCGATGCCGCCGAGATCCTGCCGCAACCCGGTTTCATCGGTGACAGCCCCTCGCGCAAGGATCTCGCGGTCTGGTCCGACCTCTTCCGCTTTCGCCTGCTGCAAAGCCAACGGGTGATCTGGGCCGATCTGGATGCCTATTGTGTCCGTCCCTTCGATCTGCCCTCGGATCATGTCTTTGGCGCGAATGGCAGCGGAACTGTCCTGCCGGGCGTGTTGTCACTGCCGCAGGCATCACCGGCGCTGCACTGGATCGCGGAGTTTCTGGCGCCCGAGGAAATCGTTGCGCCCTGGGCCGAGCCGGCCTGGGTGGAACGCCGGCGCAAGATGGGCAAGCTCGGCCCCGCGGATCTGCCCTGGGGCGATGTCGGCCCGCGCCCCCTGGCCCATGCCCTGCGCCTGACCGGCGAGGACCGCCACGCCCTGCCCGCCCCGGTTTTCTATCCGGTCGAGCCGGCAACGCTGCCGAAACTGTGGCGGCCGGGCCTGAGCGATGCGGCGATCCTGCAACCCGAAACCCTGTCGGTCCACATCTTCGGCTATACCAAGCGGGTGCTGGCCACCCATTGGCAGGGCCTGCCGCCGCCGGGCAGCTGGCTGGCGCGGATGGCCGAACGTCACGGGATCGATCCGCGGGCAGCGCCGGCAACGGGATTGCCGCTGCCGCCGCGCTGACCCGGGCTACTTCACCTGTCCCAGTCCGCCCGCCGCGATGGCGGCCATGTTCAGGATGTCGTTCACCGTCGAACTGGTCGAGCAGATCTGGATCGGCTGCGGCACGCCGGTCAGGATCGGGCCGATCACCGTGGCCCCGGCCATCTCCTGCATCAGCTTGACCGAGATCGAGGCCGAATGCCGCGCCGGGACGACCAGCACATTGGCCGGCGCGGTCAGGCGGCTGAAGGGATAGCGTGCGGCGGCCTCGGGGTTCAGGGCCACGTCCACGGTCATCTCGCCCTCATATTCGAAATCGACCTTGCGGGCATCCAGCACCTTGGGCGCCTCGGCCATCTTGATGGCGCGCTCGCTCAGCGGATAGCCGAAATTCGAGAAGGACAGGAAGGCCACGCGCGGCTCCAGCCCCAGACCGCGCGCGACATGGGCGCCGCGGGTGGCGATATCGGCCAGATCCTCGGCCTCGGGCCATTCATGGACCAGCGTATCGCCGATCAGCACGATGCGACCCTTGTGCAGCACCGCCGTCACGCCGACCGCGCCATCCTGCGGACGGGCATCGAACACATGGTTGATCTGGGCCAGCACATGCGCCGATTTGCGCGTGGCGCCCGTGACCAGCCCATCGCCATGGCCATGGGCCAGCATCAGCGCGGCAAAGACATGGCGGTCGCGGTTGGCCATCTTGTGGGCATCCTCGCGGTCCACGCCCTGCCGCTGCAACCGGGCATAGAGATGCGCGTGATAGGCGTCGAGATGCTTGGTATTGCTGGCATTGACCACGGCGATCTCGCGCACCGCATCGCCGAGGCCAGCCGTTTCCAGCTTTTCCTTCACGTCGGATTCGCGCCCGACGACCAGCGCCTGACCCATGCCGCCCCGCTGCCAGGCCACGGCGGCGCGCAGCACGCGCGGATCATCGCCCTCGGCAAAGATCATCCGCGCCTGTTTCTGCCTTGCCCGGGCATGGATGCCCTGCAGGATCGAGGCGGTCGGGTCCATCCGGTTCTTCAGCGACTGGACATAGCCCGCCATGTCGATGATCGGCCGCCGGGCGACGCCGGTCTCCATCCCCGCCTGCGCCACGGCGGGCGGGACGACATGGATCAGCCGGGGGTCGAAGGGCGTCGGGATGATGTAATCGCGGCCAAAGCGCAGCTTGCGGCCATAGGCCACGGCGACCTCGTCGGGCACATCCTCGCGCGCGAGTTCGGCCAAGGCGCGGGCGCAGGCGATCTTCATCTCGTCATTGATGGCGCGGGCATGGATGTCGAGCGCGCCCCGGAACAGGTAGGGAAAGCCCAGAACGTTGTTCACCTGATTGGGGTAATCGCTGCGGCCGGTGGCGACGATGGCGTCGGGGCGAACCGCATGGGCATCCTCGGGGGTGATCTCGGGATCGGGGTTCGCCATGGCGAAGATCACCGGGTTGTCGGCCATGCTTTCCACCATCGTCTGCGTCACCGCGCCCTTGGCAGAGACCCCAAGGAACACATCCGCCCCGCGCATGGCCTCCTCCAGCGTGCGCAGGTCGGTGGCGACGGCATGGGCCGATTTCCACTGGTTCATGCCCTCGCTACGGCCCTGGTAGATCACGCCCTTGGTGTCGCACATGATGCAATTGTCATGCCGCGCGCCCATGGATTTCAGCAGTTCCAGACAGGCAATGCCGGCAGCCCCGGCGCCGTTCAGGACGATCCGCACATCTTCGATCTTCTTCCCGGACATCTCCAGCGCATTGATGAGGCCGGCGGCGCAGATCACCGCCGTGCCGTGCTGGTCGTCATGGAAGACGGGGATATCCATGATCTCTTTCAGGCGCTGCTCGATAATGAAGCATTCGGGCGCCTTGATGTCTTCCAGATTGATCCCGCCGAAGGTCGGACCCATCAGCCGGACGGCATTGATGATCTCTTCGGGGTCCTCGCTGTCCAGTTCGATATCGATGGCGTTTACATCGGCAAAGCGCTTGAACAGCACCGCCTTGCCCTCCATCACCGGTTTCGAGGCCAGCGCGCCCAGATTGCCCATGCCCAGAATGGCGGTGCCGTTCGAGATGACGGCGACCATGTTGCCCTTGACGGTATAGTCATAGGCGGTCTCGGGCCGGTCGGCGATGGCCTGCACCGGCACCGCGACGCCGGGCGAATAGGCAAGGCTCAGGTCGCGCTGCGTGGTCATGGGCGTCGAGGCGACGATGTCGTATTTCCCCGGTCGCGGCTCCATGTGATAGGCCAGCGCCTCTTCCGGCGTGATGCGCGCCCGGACGGATTTCTTCTCGCTCATGTCAGTGGTCCCCTTGCCTCAGGTCTGACTAGCGCGGCTGATCGTCTGGCTCAACGGGAAAGGCGCGGCCAAGGAAGCGCCAGAAGACCATCGTCGTCAGGGCAAAGATCAACAATCCCAATATGTAAGGCGCTAACAGTGCGGGCTGGCGGCCCACCGATTCGCTGACCCCCCGGGTCAGCAAACCCGCGGAAAACATGCCCAAAGGCGCCATGCCGATGGCGAAAAGGCGATAGGCGGAATTGACCCGGCCCAGCAGCCGGCGCGGGATATGGCGCTGGCGATAGCTGACCGAGACGGTATTCCACAATACTCCGCCAAACTCGCTGACAAAGAACCCGAGGCAGATCAGGATGAGGCCGGGCACGCCGCTTGCCGCGAACAGCACGGTCAGCGGAAATACCATCGCGGCCGCCATAGTGATCTGCAATACGCGGGATCGGCCTAGCCAATTGACGACGCGGTGATTGACCAGCCCCGCAAGCACACCACCCACACCGCCCGCCGCCATGATCGCCGAGATCGCCAGCGGGCCAAGTTGCAGCCGTTCCTGCACCAAGAGGACCAGCGTGACCATCATCGCCTCGAAGGAAAAATTGAACAGACCGGTCAGGATCGCCAGATTGCGCAGGATCGGCTGGCCCAGAAGATAGGCCACGCCCTCGCGCAGTTCCGCCCGCCAGTTGCGTGTCGCGGGTGTCTTGGCCTCGATTTCAGCGCGGAAATCGCCCTTCAGCCCCGCCACCAGCGCCACCGACAGGGCCAGCGCCGCCGCATTGACGCCAAAGGGCAGGGCCAGCGACAGGCCCAGCAGCAGGCCCGCCGCCGCCGTGCCGACGAAATTGTTCATCACGAACTCGACCGACCACAACCGGCCATTGGCGCGCTCGAGGTCCTGTTCGGGGACCAGCGTCGGCAGCATGGTCTGGGCGGCATTGTCCCGCAGCACCTCGGCAATGCCCACGGTGATCGCGGCACCTGCCACCAGCGCGAAGATCAGCGGACGGTCGGTGCCGTGCAACGGCGGTTCGTCAAAGGGCAGCGCCGCCCAGATCGCCAGCCCGGCCCCGGCATAGGCCAAAGCCCGCAGCGTATCGGCCGCAAGGATCAGCCGACGGCGGTCAAAGCGGTCGACGATGATCCCGGCGGGCAGCGAGAAGACAAACCACGGCGCCTTCAGCGCCACCGGCACCAGCGCGATCAGCAGCGGATCGCGGGTCAGCTGCGTGGCAATCCAGCCCCAGGCGACGATGGCGATGCCATCGCCAAAATTGGCAAGTCCGGTGGCGGCGATGAAACGGGCAAGCGCGGTCATGGCGCGACCTTGGCCCGGCGCGCCGGCACAGGCAAGCACCTGCGGCAACTGGACAATCCGCCGCACCGCGCCCTATCTGGGGCAAATCAAGGAGAGAACCATGCCCGTCTTGCGCGCCGCCCTGCTGACCGCCCTTGCGACCCTGCCCGCCCTTGCCCAGGCCGAGCCGGTGAAGGTCAAGGTTTTCGTCGGCTCGATGTTCGAGATCGGCGAGATGACCGGCGACCGCGCGGGCGAGTTCCAGTACTGGTTCGACGATTACTGGTCCGACGCCACACCGATCGAAGTCACCGGCGCGGCGCAGCCGGTCTATTGCAACGATGATGGCGTCTGCGGTGCGGTGCTGGGCATGGGCAAGGTCGCCTCCTCGGCCTCGATGATGGCGATCCTGCTGAACCCGGCCTTCGATTTCTCGCAAAGCTATTACCTGCTGACCGGGGTGGCCGGCACGCCGCCCTCGCGCGGGACCATCGGCTCGGTCTTCTGGGGAAGCTGGCTGGTCGACTACGACCTTGGCCATCGGTGGGCCGAGGGCGAGGTGCCCGAGGGCGATCCGCTGTTCATGCCGCGCAAGGGCTATGAGGCGGTGCGGCTGTTCCAGCTTGACCCGGCGCTGACCGCCCGCGCGATGGAGCTGAGCAGCACCGTCACGCTGGTCGATTCCGAGGACGCCAAGGCCTATCGCCTGCGCTATCCCGATGCGGCCGCGCTGGCCGCGCCGAGTGTCGGGGTCGGCACGCATATGACCGGCGATACCTTCTTCCACGGGCCGGGCCTGTCGGACGAGGCACAGTATATCGCCAAGCTCTACGAGGCGGATGATTACGTCATCACCGAAATGGAGGCGGCGGCGCTGGCGCAGGTCATCGGTCGGCTGCACGGGACTGAGCGCATCCTCAGCCTGCGCGGCGCGGTGAATTTCGATCAGGGCAACCCGAACGAGACCACGCTGGCGCATCTGGACCCGGCACCGGGCGAGACGGCAGGAGGCTTTGACGAGACTCTGCAGAACATCCATGCCGTCGGCGCGGCGGTGGTCGATGACATGGTGGCGCATTGGGATGATTGGGCGGCGGGCGTCCCGGCCAAGTGATCCTGCGGGCGGGCGCGGTTCCGGCCGCGCCCTCTTAAATCGAGACCTTGACGAAACTGTCGCGCAGCGCGTTCGACCATTCGACGCTCATCCGGGCGAAATCGGGATCGCCGTCAAGGATGCGCCGTTTCGCGCTGACGGCGCAGGCATCCTTTTCGATGATCGCCAGATCCAGCGGCATTCCCACGGACAGGTTCGACCGCAGAGTCGAATCCATCGACAGAAGCACCGCCTTTTGCGCATCGGCAAGGCTGGTCGCCGGCGTTACCACCCGGTCGAGGATCGGCTTGCCGTATTTATGTTCGCCGATCTGCAGGAATGGCGTGTCCTCGGTCGCCTCGATGAAATTGCCTTCCGGGTAGATCAGGAACATCCGCATGTCGCCGCCGGCGCGTTGGCCGGCCACGATGAAACTGGCCGAGGCCTGATGCTGGCTCAGATCGCGCAGCTGGTCGGAAATCTCGCGCCGGGTCCGGGCCAGGCAGTCGCCGATCATCGAGGCCACCTGCAGCATGGTGGGCGCCTTCAGGATCGAGGTGGTCTCGTCGGCCATCTCGTCATCGATGGCCTCGTGCAGCCGCGCCAGCGTGGTCTGCGTCACCGACAGCGAACCGGCGGTCATGATGGCAATGACGCGCTCGCCGGGGTTTTCGAAGAAGAACATCTTGCGATAGATGGCGATGTTGTCGAGCCCGGCATTGGTGCGCGTATCCGACAAGAGCACCAGCCCCGCATTCAGTTTCAGCCCCACGCAATAGGTCATTCGTCCATCGTCCAGTCCAAGTGTCGCCGGGCATCATATGTTCACGGGACGCGGGCCGCAATCATTGCGAGGAACGCGCGTTTCCGCCGTGACCAAATGTCTAGGGCTCACCCCTTCAGCGCCGGGCTGAACTGCATCAGCGACAGGATCTCGAACAGCATCTGCGCCCCGGCATGGGCGGTGTTGTTGGTGGCGTCATAGGCGGGTGCCACCTCGACCACGTCGCCGCCGACGATGTTCAGCCCCTTCAGACCGCGCAGGATCGCCAGCGCCTCGCGGGTCGACAGCCCGCCGATCTCGGGCGTGCCGGTACCGGGCGCATAGGCCGGATCGAGGCTGTCGATGTCGAAGCTGACATAGACCGGCCCGTCGCCCGCGACCGCGCGGGCCTGCGCGATGATCTCGGGGATGCGGTCTTCGGAGACCTCGCGGCCATGCACCACGGTCATACCCGAGGCATAGGAAAACTCCCACACATAGCCCGAGGCGCCGCGGATGCCGATCTGGATGGTGCGCTCGGGGTCCAGCACGCCATCCAGCACCGCATTGCGGAAGGGACCGCCATGGTGGAACTTCTCACCCTCGTAGCTGCCGCCGGTGTCGCAATGGGCGTCGATATGGATCATGCCCACCGGCCGGTCGCGCCCGACGGCGCGCAGGACCGCATGGCTGACCGAATGATCGCCCCCGACGCCAAGCGGCAAGGCCCCGGCGGCAAGGATGCGGTCGACGAAAGCGGTGATGTCATCGAGGCTCTGGTGCAGGTCAAAGCGCGAGCGGAAGGGCACGTCACCGATATCGGCCACCGCCATCTCGTGCACCGGCGCGGTGCCAAGCGCGTCGTTATAGGGGCCGACCCGCTCGATGGCGCGCAGCGCACGCGGCCCAAAGCGCGCGCCGTTGCGGTTCGTCACCGCCAGATCCATCGGCATGCCATAGATCGCCACTTGCAGGCCCGAGGGATCGCCGTCCTGAATCGGCGCATCCAGAAAGGTCGGCAGCCCGGCATAGGGCGCGCGTCGCCGGTCGCCATCCTTGAAGATCAGCTTGGCGATGCGGGCGAAATCCGGGTCGGCAATGTCACCGCCCGCGCCTTCGGCAAATTGCGCCCTGAGGGCCTTCAGCTTGTCTTCGGACCACATGATGCTAGCCTTCCCTCATCCCCAATGCGCAGGAGCAGACGATGCCCATGACCCCAACCATCACCCGCCGCGGCTTCCTGTCAACCTCGGTCGCCGCCGCCGGGCTTGTCGTGCTGCACCCCTTCTCGGCCCGGGCGCAGGCGGGGCAGGCGCATCTGCGGATCATGGAAACCACGGACCTGCATGTGCATGTCTGGCCCTATGACTATTACGCCGACAAGCCGGTCGACACGCTTGGCCTTGCCCGCACGGCGGCACTGGTCGCCGGCGTGCGGGCCGAGGCCACCAACTCGATCCTTCTGGACAATGGCGACTTCCTGCAGGGCAACCCGCTTGGCGATTACATCGCCTATGAGCGCGGCATGGCGCAGGGCGAGATGCACCCGATCGTCACCGCGATGAACACGGTCGGCGTCGAGGGCGGCACGCTGGGGAACCACGAATTCAACTATGGCCTGACCTTCCTGAAGAACACCCTGTCGGGGGCCAATTTCCCGATCATCTGCTGCAATGTGGCGACGGTCGCGGGCGAGACCGCCGATCAGGACGCCACGCTGATCCCGCCCTATGCGGTGCTGGAGCGCGACCTGACCGATGGCGCGGGCGCGACCCATCCGATCCGCATCGGCCTCATCGGCTTCGTGCCGCCGCAGATCATGCAATGGGACCGCAAGCATCTGGAGGGCAACGTCACCGCGCGCGGCATGGTCGAGGCGGCCGAGGCCTGGGTGCCGAAACTCCGGGCCGAGGGCGTCGATCTGGTGATCGCGCTGGCCCATACCGGCATCGATCCGCTGCCGCTTGAGCCCGATGCCGAGAATGCGGCGCTGGCGCTGGCCGGGGTCGAGGGCATCGACGTGGTGCTGACCGGGCATCAGCATCTGGTCTTCCCCGGCCCGGACTACGAGGGCATCGAGGGTGCGGATATCCAGGCCGGCACCCTGAACGGCAAGCCTGCCGTCATGGCCGGTTTCTGGGGCAGCCATATGGGGCTGATCGACCTCTTGCTGGAACGCGAGGGCGAGGCGTGGAAAATCGCCGGACACACGGTCGAGGCGCGGCCGATCTTCGAACGCAAGGAGGATCGCAGCATCGTTCCACTGGTCGAAAGCGTCGTCGCGGTCGAGGACAGCGTGAAAGCCGAGCACGAGGCGACGCTGGATTACATCCGCCGCGCCGTCGGCAAGACCACGGCCCCGCTTTACAGCTATTTCGCGCTGGTGGCCGATGATCCGAGCGTCCAGATCGTCACCAATGCCCAGACCTGGTATATCGCCCAGATGATGGAGGACACGGCGAATGCGGGCCTGCCGATCCTTTCGGCTGGGGCGCCCTTCAAGGCCGGCGGGCGGGGTGGTCCGGAATACTATACCGATGTGCCGACGGGTGACATTGCCATCAAGAACGTGGCGGACCTCTACCTCTATCCGAACACCATCCGCGCGGTGAAGATCACCGGGGCAGAGGTCAAGGACTGGCTGGAACGCAGCGCCGGCATGTTCAACCAGATCACGCCGGGCGAAGCCGATCAGATCCTGCTGAACCCGGATTTCCCCAGCTACAATTTCGAAGTGATCGACGGGGTCAGCTATCAGATCGACCTGTCGCAGCCGTCGAAATTCGACAGCGAGGGGGTGCTGACGAACCCCGACGCCAACCGCATCGTCGGGCTGAGCTTCGGCGGCAATCCCATCAACCCGGCGGCGGAGTTCATCGTGGCGACGAACAATTACCGCGCGGGCGGGGGCGGCACCTTCCCCGGCAATGACGGCAGCACCATCGTCTTCGAGGGGCCGGACACCAACCGCGACATCATTGTGCGCTATATCGTCGATCAGGGGACCATCGACCCGGCGGCGGATGGCAACTGGAGCTTCGCGCCGCTGAATGGCGCGACGGTGCTGTTCGACACCGGGCCGAAGGCGGCGGATTATCTTGATCAGGTCAAGGGCCTCACCATCGAGGCGGCGGGAGATGGCGCGGACGGGTTTGCGCGGTATCGGATCACGCTCTGACGCGGCGGATTACAGCGTCTTCATCATCCGGTGAACCCTGTCGCCCTGATCGGTCACACGGCTGACGCCCGTTGGTGCAAAGCCTTCGCGCTGCCAGAAGGCCCACCCACGCGGATTGCGGCCCAGCACGCCCAGATAAAGGCGCGGGCAGCCCGCCTGCCGGGCCAGCGCCTCGACATGGGCCAGCGCCCGCGCGCCATGCCCGCCGCCTTGCGCCCAGGGGCCGAGGATCATCAGGCCCAGATAGGCGTCCTCTGGCTCGGGGAAACCGAAAGAGAGTTCCACCAGCCCCGACAGGCGATCATCCAGAAACAGCCCCAGCCTGTGCGCGGCAGCCGGATCGGAGCCGGGCGGGCAGTCGGTGAAGAAGTCGCGCGCTTTCTCGGGGCCGGGCAGGACGCCCTCGGCCAGAAGCCAGTAGTCCGGGGCCTCGGCATAGAAACCCGCGACCAGCGGCAGGTCGGCTGCCGGGTCCAGCGGTCGGATGAGCATCGGGATCACCTTTCGGGCGGCTGCCAGTCGGCAGGGGGAACATCGCGCCTCAGCATACGCAAGGCGAGGCCGACGCCAACCCCGACACCGATGGCCAGCGCCAGATCGGTCAAGACCGTCAGCACCAGCGTCAGCGCCATGAGGAAGCGGTCCGATGGCCGGGCGCGCAGGTATTCGCCCCAGCGATGCGGCTCGCTCATGTTCCAGGCGGTCAGAATGAGAAGCCCGGCCAGCGCCGGCATGGCGAGATAACCGGCCAAGGGCGCGGCGACCAGCATCACCACGAGGATCGTGAGCGCATGGACCATGCCTGCCACCGGCGTCCGCCCGCCCGCGCACACATTGGTGGCCGTACGCGCGATGGCCCCGGTGGCCGGCAGACCCCCGAACAGCGCCGAACCCAGATTGGCCGCGCCCTGCGCCACCAGCTCGGCATTAGGCCGATGCGCCCCGCCGATCATCCGGTCGGCGACGATGGCCGAGAGGAGCGACTCCACCCCTGCCAGAAAGGCGATGACCAGCGCAGAGGGCAGCAGTTCGATCATCCGGTGATAGCTGAGGTCGGGCAGCGCCGGCATCGACAGGCCCGAGGGCAAGGCGCCAAAGCGCGAACCGATGCTGTTCACCGGCAGGTTCAGCAGCGCCACCAGCGCCGAGGCCGCGCCGACCGCAAGGATCAGCCCCGGCAGGCGCGGAAAGGCGCGGCGCAGGGCGATGACGCCAGCCATTGTCGCCAGCCCGATGGCAAGGCTGGCCGGGCTGATCGTCTCGCGTGCCTGCCACAGGGCCGGGATCTTCTCGATGACATCCGCCGGCTCATGCGCGATGGCCATTCCCAACAGGTCCTTGATCTGGCTGGTGGCGATGATGATGGCGATGCCGATAGTGAAGCCATTGATCACCGGCTCGGGCACCAGCGCGATCAGCCGCCCGGCGCGCAGGCGCCCGGCGATCAACAGGATGATCCCGGCCATGAAGGTGGCGATGACCAACCCGTCCTGACCATGCTCGGCAATGACGCCATAGACCACGACGATGAAGGCCCCGGTCGGGCCGCCGATCTGCACCCGGCTGCCGCCAAGGGCCGAGACCAGGAAGCCCGCCACGATCGCCGTGACCAGCCCGGTCGCCGGCTCGGCCCCTGAGGCGATGGCAATGGCGATGCTCAGCGGCATGGCGACCATCGCCACGGTGATCCCGGCGGCGAGATCGGCCAGAAACCCCGCGCGCGTATAGCCGGGCAAGGTGGTCAGGATCTTGGGCTTCATGGCCCTATTGATCGCGCCGCGACGGGCCGCAACTCAAGCAGAGATTTCGGACATCTCGTCGCAGCGGCCGCGCCCGGGACTGCGCTACTGCTCGATCTCCTCGACCCGCACCGCCACGGCCAGCTTCTCGGTTGCCATGCCCATGGCGACGCCCCGGATCGGCGCGGCATCCTGCGCGTCCAGCCCCGAAGCCAGCCGCACATAACGCTCGTCCGGGCAGCAATGGTTGGCGGCGTCGAAACCGACCCAGCCCAGACCCTCGACAAAGATCTCGGCCCAGGCATGGGCGGCGTCATGGCTTTGCCCGTCCTCGGTCGAATGCAGATAGCCCGAGACATAGCGCGCCGGCAGGTCACGTTCCCGCGCCACGGCGATCAGCGCATGGGCGTGGTCCTGACAGACCCCCTCGCCCAGGGCCAGCGCCTCGGCGGCGGTGGTCAGGGACTCGGTGACGCCATTGGTATAGCGGATCGCCGCGCCGACGGCAGCAGACAGCTGATGCGCGAGATCGAGGTGATCGGCGGCCGAGGTGACAGACCCCGCCAGCGCGCGCAGCCCGTCATCGACACGGGTGGGCTTGGTGTCACGCAGATAGGCGAGCGGGTGGATCTGCTCGCGATGGCCGCGCAGGACCCCCGCCGTGTCGCGCGTGTCGATGCGACCCGAGACCCGCACGGCGATCTCCTCGACCGGGCCGCGCACCGTCCAGCCCTCTATCCAGTCGCCGGCGCCGTCGCGAAAGCCGGGCCCGCGCATGCCGCCGGTCACGTCGATCGACCATTCATGCGTCTTCTGCCCCTCGAAGACCGTGGGCGTCAGGCGCAGGCTCTGCACCAGGTTGCGGATCGGCTGATCATAGCCATAGACGGTTTCATGCAGAATTTGCAGTCTCATGGCCTAGACCCCCCCTTGCAGATAGTCCTGGTGCACCAGCGAGGCGACCTTGCCGATATCGGTAATGAACAAGGTCAGAAACTCGTGCAGCCCGTCGTCGAAGATGGTGTCGATCTCCTGGTTCTGCAGCCGCTCCAGCACCTCGCGCGCCTTGTCACGCGCAGTGGTTGGCACGTTGTCGCCATAGCGACGCGCCAACCCCTCGAGATGCCAGACCGCCTCGTAGAGCGAGGTGATCAGCGAGCGCGGGCTTTCCCCGTTCAGGATCAGGAAATCGGCCACCCGACCCGCCGTCACATCGCCACCATAGGCCCAGTGAAAGGCCCGGTGCGCCGACAGCGCGCGCAGGATCACCTGCCATTGATAGGTGTCGAGTCCTGACCCAACGAACTCGATGCGCGGCAGTAGCACGAAGTATTTCACGTCAAGCAGCCTCGCGGTCGCATCCGCACGCTCGAGGCAATAGCCGAGATTCATGAAATGCCAGCCGTCATTACGCAGCTGCGTCGCGTTGATCGCACCCCGCACGGTCGAGGCATGGCGCGTGGTGAAATCGGTCAGTTCCGCCATATCGATCTTGTCGCGCGGCGTCTTCTCGATCTTGCGCAGATCCTGGTAGGCGACGTTGAGCGCATCCCAGACCTGCCCGGTCAGCGCCGTGCGCACGATCCGCCCGCCCTCGCGGGCCTGCTGCAGGCACGAGACCACCGACGAGGGATTGTCGCGGTCGAAGAACAGGAATTCCTCGATCTTCTCCTGCGTCACGGCGCCGTATTTCGCGGCAAAGGCATCCGATGTTCCCGAGGCCTGCAACAGCGAGGCCCATTCACTCTGATAACCCTCGTCGGTATTGGGCATCAGCGTGATGCGCTGGCCCACATCCAGAAGGCGGGCGGCGGTTTCGGCGCGTTCCAGATGGCGGCCCATCCAGAACAGGTTCGAGGCGGTGCGGCTGAGCATGTCCTGTCCCTCCCTTATTCCGTCAGAACCCAGGTGTCCTTGACCCCGCCGCCCTGCGACGAGTTCACCACCAGCGATCCCTCGCGCAGCGCCACGCGGGTCAATCCGCCCGGCACCAGTTCGATCCGGTCGCCGCAGAGGCAATAGGGCCTGAGGTCCACATGCCGGGGCGCGATCCCCTCCTCGACGAAGGTCGGGCAGGTCGACAGGGCCAGCGTGGGCTGTGCGATGTAATTGGACGGGTCGGCCTCGATCTTCTTGCGGAATTCCTCGATCTCGGCCTTGGTCGATTTCGGCCCGACCAGCATCCCGTATCCACCCGAGCCGTGAACCTCCTTCACCACCAGGTCCGGCAGGTTCTCCATGACATACTTGTAGTCGTCGGGCTTCCACAGCGTCCAGGTCTGCACGTTCTTCAGCAGCGGTTCCTCGCCCAGGTAGAAGCGCACCATCTCGGGGACGAAGGTATAGATGGCCTTGTCATCGGCCACGCCCGCGCCGGGGGCCGAACAGATCGTCACCCCGCCCGAGCGATAGACATCCATCAGCCCCGGCACGCCCAGCATGGAATCGGGGCGGAAGCACAGCGGATCGAGATAGGGGTCGTCGAGCCGGCGATAGATCACGTCGACGCGCTTCGGCCCCTGCGTGGTCCGCATGTAGACGAATTCGCCATCGACAAAGAGATCCTGCCCCTCGACCAGCTCCACCCCCATCAGGTTGGCGAGGAAACTGTGCTCGTAATAGGCGCTGTTGAAATGGCCCGGCGTCAGGATCACGCAGGTCGGTCGGTCCTGGCACTTGGCAGGTGCCACCGATTCCAGCGTCCGGCGCAAGAGTTCGGGATATTGGTCCACCGGCTCGATCCGGTTGTTGCGGAACAGCTGCGGGAACATGCGCATCATGATCTCGCGGTTTTCCAGCATGTAGCTGACGCCCGACGGCGTGCGGCAATTGTCCTCGAGCACGAAGAAATCGTCTTTGCCAGTGCGCACAAGGTCGATGCCGATGATGTGGGAATAGACCCCGCGCGGCGGCACCACACCGACCACGGATTTCTCGTAGGCCTCGTTCTGATAGACCAGCCGTGCCGGAATGCGCCCCGCCCGCACGATCTCGGCCCGGCCATAGACATCGCGCAGAAAGGCGTTCAGCGCCCGTGCCCGCTGCTTGATGCCGCGTTCCAGCCTGCGCCATTCGGCCTGTTCGAAGACCCGGGGCATCATGTCGAAGGGGATCAGCCGGTCGGGATCGCCGCCCTCGCCATAGACGGCGAAGGTGATGCCGATGCGGCGGAAGAGATCCTCGGCCTCGGCCTGCTTCATCTGGCGGAAATCGTCGGGCATGGTCTCGACCCAGTTGCGCAGGCGCGCATAGGGTTCGCGGACGTTCTCGCCCTCGTACATCTCGTTATAGAAATTCATGTCCCCCCCTTCCGCGGCTGGCCCTGTTCACGAGCCGTTGCGTTCCGCGATGATCAGCAAGCGCAGCGCCAAAGTCTAGAAGCCAAGCGCGAAACTTTGCGGAAAGTTCCGCCGGATCAGCGCATTGCCCGCCTCCTGCCCCGATTTCGGGCGTGAAGGGAGGCTGCCGGGCCTCTCCGCGATCGCTGGCGGCAGGAAAGGTGGTTCGAATTGTCCGGATCTGACCACGCCGACCCGCGCCGCGCTTACCGGATGGTAACGTCTTGGCCCTATTCAGGATCCCGGAACCGAATCTGCAAGGGATGCGCTGATGAACCTGATCGTTGTGCCGGATCTGCACCAGATCCTCGTCACGATCGCAGAGCCGCGACTGGATGCCGCCGTGGCGACCAGTTTCAAGGACCGGATGCGCGAGATCGTGTCGACAAGCCGAAAGACCGTGCTTCTGGACCTGCAGCGGGTCGATTTCATGGACAGTTCCGGCCTCGGTGCGATGATCGCCATCCACAAGGCCATGCCCGATGGCATCCCGCTGGTCCTGCGCGGCCTGACGCCGAATGTCGAACGGGTCTTCCGGCTGACCCGGATGGACAGCGTGTTCAACATCACGACCGCGCCGGATCAGGCAAGGGAGGCCGGGTGATGAATACCGCGAAAAACCTCGATCCCGGGAAGACCGGCGAAATGAGCCGGCCGGCCCAGACCATGTTTCACCGCGTCCTGCGCGCCGAAGCCCGGATCGTCCGCGACACGCTGACCGACATCCGCCGCCGCTTTGCCGCCGAGATCGACGAGGATGCGCTTGGCCGGCTGGAGCTTGTGCTGGCCGAAGTGCTGAACAACGTGGCCGAACATGGCCCAGGCGCACCGGATATCGGCGAAGATTCCGGGGAGGAAACCGGCCATCGCGCCGCGCCGCTGATCCATCTCTGCATCGTCCGCCTTGCCGGCATGCTGTCCTGCGCGGTGACCGATGACGGCATCTCGCTGCCGGCCGGCTGCCTGCTGCCCCCCGATGCCCCCGCGATCAGCGAGATCGACCTGCCCGAAGGCGGCTTCGGCTGGTTCCTGATCCACGACCTGACGCAGGAGCTGTATTACTACCGCGAGGAACGTCGCAACTTCCTGGCCTTCCGCGTGCCGGTCTCGGACGAAACGGCCCCTCCGCTGCCCGAAGATCAGGACGGTCAGTTCAGCAGTGACTGAAGCGGATAGCGGCCATCCTTGAACTCGCCGAACATCTCGACCACCTCGGGATGATCGACCGGTTCACCCGAACGGTCGGGCACGAGGTTCTGCTCGGAGACATAGGCGACGTAATAGGTCGCCTCGGTCTCGGCAAAGAGATGATAGAAAGGCTGGTCCTTGGCCGGGCGCACATCCTCGGGAATCGATTCATACCATTCTTCGGTATTGGCGAATTCCGGATCGATGTCGAAAACCACCCCCCTGAAATCGCGGCTGCGATGGCGGACGACCTGGCCAAGGTTGTATTTCGCGACTCTGCGGTGTGGTGTCATAAGTTCTTCCCGAGAGCGATTCCCTAATCCAAAGCCGCCGCCCTGTCCACCGGAACGGGCCTGTTCAATCGGCTTTTGCCGCAATGCAGCAGGCGGCTGCGCCGGAAACCGGCAGCGCGGCCTGCCGCAAGGCAACCGCCTCCGCAGGCCGAACGGCAAACCGGTTCAGTTCGGCCCTGCCGCCGCTTTTTCCTCGGGGGTCAGCGCCACGGTCGAGATCGCCATCTTGGCCGAGCCCTCGGTCAACTCGTTGGCATGGGCAAGATAGACCAGGACGCCATTCGTCGCGTCATAGACGCGCTTGACCCTCAGCGATTTGAAGATCAGCGAGCGGCCTTCGGAAAACACATCCTCGCCCGCCTTGCCACGGGCGATGTCGCCCACCGTGATCGGCCCGGTCCGGGCGCATTCGATGGCCGAGTTGGACGGGTCCTCGAACCAGTTGCCCTGGCTCAGCCGATCGATCACCGAACGGTCGAAATAGGCCAGGTGGCAGGTCACGCCCTGGACCTCGGGATCGGCGATGGCCTCGATGATGATGTCATTGCCGACCCAGTCGACGCCGATCTCGCCCACTTCCTCGGCCGCGGCCGGCAGCGCCGCCAGCAGCGCCAAACCGATCATCCACTTCATCGCATCCTCCTTGGTCCAGACCCTCAGCCCGCTGCCTGCCACTGCCGCAGCGCCTCGATGGGCCAGAGCAGCATCAACATGTTCAGCAAAAGCCCGTCGCGGATGAACCAGATCGTCACCGCCTCGGTTCCCAGAAATAACGCCACGGAAAGCCAGAGGGGCAGCACCCTCGCCAGCCAGAAGCCCAGCATCATCGCCCCCATGTCGCCAACCGAGTTCACCACAGCATCGCCGTAATAGTCGAGCGAGATGGTCACGGCGCGATAGCGCTCGATGACCATGCTAGTATTCTCGGCAATCTCCCATCCGGCCTCGACCAGCGTGGCAATGACCAGCCGCCAGCCGAGCGACAGGCGCGGAAGCAGAAAGTGCAGCGCGGCATAAAACAGCAGCCCGTGCAGCACATGCGAGGGCGTGTACCAGTCGGTCAGATGCTGCGAATTGCCCGAGCTCATGGTGACGCCGTGCCACAGCTTCACATAGCCGCAATCGCAGATCGGCACCCGCCCGAGGAACAGCAGGAAACCCGCGGTGGCCAGAACGATCAGCGCGACCAGATGCCAGGGCGAGACCCGGCCCATCAGCCGCCCGGCGCCGGCCGCAGCAGTTCGGGCGCACCGTCGCCCAGAAGCCAGGCCCCCTGCTCGTCAAAGCGCACCGCCGACAGCGGCCCGCCATAGGCCGCGCCACTGTCGAGATCGATCCGGTTGCCGAAATGTGTGGCGCGGTCCAGCGCGGTATGACCATGCACGACCAGCGGGCCGTGATGGGCCGGGCTGTCCAGAAAGCCCTTGCGGATCCAGACCAGATCCTGCTCGGTCTGCGCCTGCAGATCGATGCCGGGCCGGATGCCGGCATGCACGAACAACAGCCCGTCCTGCAGATACCAGAGCGGCAGGCCGGCCAGATATTCGGCATGGGCCATCGGCACCGCCGCCCGCGCCGCCGCCTGCAGGTCGGATCGCGGCTGGTTCACATCCACGCCATAGGAGGCCAGCGTCGCCGCCGCCCCCAGCCCCGGATGCTCGGTCCAGACCGCGCCCGAGGACATGGCCGGATCGATCCAGTCGGCATCATTCAGGAAGGTCGGCAGGAAGCGGTCATGGTTGCCCTTGAGCACGATCCAGTCGCGCCCCTCGGCCTGCCCGGTCATCAGATAATCAACCACGCCGCGCGAATCGGGGCCGCGGTCGATCAGATCGCCCAGGTGCACGATCCGGGCATCACGCCCGCCATCGGCCTCGATCAGCCAATGCGCGCGGTGCAGCAGCTCCAGCTGGCCATGAATGTCGCCAATGGCATAGATCGGCATCGCGCCCCCCGAAAAAGCAAAGGATCCCGGCCTGTCTGGCCGGGATCGCATCGCTTGGCAAGGCTTCGGGGCGTCAGACCTCGAAATGCAGCGGGCGGGCCTGCAGGAACTTCCCGGTCTTCTCCAGCGCCGCCAGCGCGCTGGCCGGGATCGGCTCGTCCAGATAGAGGATGGCAATGGCATCGCCATTCGCGGCCGAGCGGCCAAGGGTGAAGTTGGCGATGTTCACCCCCTGCTCGCCCAAGGTCATCCCCAGCGCTCCGATCACCCCCGGAATGTCCTTGTTGCGGGTATACAGCATGTGCTCGCCCACCTCGGCATCGATATTGATGCCGCGGATCTGGATGAAGCGCGGCTTGCCGTCGCTGAAAACGGTCCCGGCGATGGACCGCTCACGGTCCGCCGTCACCACGGTCAGCTTGATATAGCCCTCGAAGACGCCGCTCTTGTCCTGCCGCGTGGTCGCCACCTGCACGCCGCGTTCCTTGGCCATGACCGGGGCCGAGACCATGTTCACATCCGGGTTGGTGGCCTTCATCACACCCGAGATCACCGCCGCGTTCAGCGCGTTCAGGTTCATGGTCGAGACGACGCCATCATACAGCACGTTGATCGCCTTGATCGGCTCGCCGGTCATCTGCCCGACAAAGGCACCCAGATGCCCCGCCAGCTTGATCCACGGCCCCATGACGGCGGCCTCCTCGGCCGTGACCGACGGCATGTTCAGCGCATTCTGCACTGCCCCGGTCAGCAGGTAATCGGCCATCTGCTCGGCGACCTGCAGGGCCACGTTCTCCTGCGCCTCGGTAGTCGAGGCGCCCAGATGCGGGGTCACGACGACGTTCGGCAAGTTGAAGAGGGGCGAGGCCGTCGCCGGCTCCTCGGCAAAGACGTCGAAGGCCGCGCCGGCCACGCGACCATCGGTCAGCGCCTCGGCCAGCGCCGCCTCGTCGACCAGCCCGCCGCGGGCGCAGTTGATGATCCGCACGCCCGGCTTCAGCTTGGCAATGGCCTCGCGCGATAGGATGTTGCGGGTCTTGTCGGTCAGCGGCACGTGGAAGGTAATGAAATCTGCCTTGGCCAGCAGCTCGTCCAGCTCGACCTTCTTCACCCCCAGCTCGACCGCGCGCTCTTCCGACAGGAAGGGATCATAGGCCAGCACCTTCATGTGCAGCCCCAGCGCCCGGTCGATGACGATCGAGCCGATATTGCCCGCGCCGATGACGCCGAGCGTCTTGTTGAACAGCTCGACCCCCATGAAGCGGTTCTTCTCCCACTTGCCGGCATGGGTCGAGGCCGAAGCCTCGGGCAATTGCCGGGCCACGGCGAACATCATGGCGATGGCGTGCTCGGCGGTAGTGACCGAATTGCCGAAGGGCGTGTTCATCACGATGACGCCCTTTTTCGAGGCGGCCGGAATATCGACATTGTCGACCCCGATCCCGGCCCGGCCCACGACCTTCAGGTTGGGCGCACTTTCCAAGAGCTTCTCGGTCACCTTGGTGGCCGAGCGGATCGCCAGCCCGTCATATTGACCGATCACCTCGGCCAGCTTGTCCCTGTCCTTGCCCAGATCGGGCAGGTAATCGACCTCGACCCCACGGTCGCGGAAGATCTGGACGGCGGTTTCCGACAGCTTGTCCGATACGAGAACCTTCGGCATCTCTGTTATCCTCTCTCCTGCGCCCGGGCCTCTGCCACGCTGGCGCGTTCATCTTGGTGAAAATATCCCGGGGGTCCGGGGGCTGGCCCCCGGCCCTGACTTAGGTGCTTATTGCGCGGCGAGTTCGGCGCGATAGGCGTATTCGATCCAGGGCATCAGCGCCTGAACGTCGCTCGCCTCGACCGTCGCCCCGCACCAGATGCGCAGACCCGGAGGTGCATCGCGATAGGCACCGGCATCCAGCGCCACGCCGTCCTTCTCCAGCCGCTTGGCGACGGCCTTGGCGAAGGCGGCACAGTCCTTGATTGCCGGATCGGTGAATTTCACGCAGACCGAGGTGGTCGAGGCGGTGGCCGGATCGACCGCCAGATCGGCGATCCAGTCCTTGCCGGCGATGAAATCGCGCACCGCGCCGGAATTGGCGTCGCAACGGGCGATCAGGCCCTTCAGCCCGCCGATGGATTGCGCCCATTTCAGCGAGACCAGATAATCCTCGACCGCCAGCATCGAGGGCGTGTTGATCGTCTCGCCCTTGAAGATGCCCTCGATCAGCTTGCCGCCCTTGGTCATGCGGAAGATTTTCGGCAGCGGCCAGGCCGGGGTATAGCTTTCCAGCCGCTCGACCGCGCGCGGCGACAGGATCAGCATCCCATGCGCACCCTCGCCGCCCAGCACCTTCTGCCAGCTGAAGGTCACGACATCCAGCTTGTCCCAGGGCAGATCCATGGCAAAGGCGGCGCTGGTGGCGTCGCAGATGGTCAGCCCGTCGCGGTCCGCCGGGATGGCATCGCCATTCGGCACGCGCACGCCCGAGGTGGTGCCGTTCCAGGTGAAGACCACGTCCTTGTCGAAATCGACTTCGGTCAGGTCGACGATCTGGCCGTAATCGGACTTGCGCACCGTGGCGTCCAGCTTCAGCTGCTTCACCGCATCGGTGACCCAGCCTTCGCCAAAGCTTTCCCAGGCCAGCATCTCGACCGGGCGCTGGCCCAGCAGCGACCACATGGCCATCTCGACCGCGCCGGTATCCGAGCCCGGCACGATGCCGATGCGGTAATCGGCGGGCACGCCCAGAACCTCGCGGGTCAGCTCGATCGCCTCGGCCAGCTTCGCCTTGCCGACGGCGGCACGATGCGAGCGACCAAGCGGGGCGTCCGACAAGAGGTCCAGATTGTAATGGGGAATCTTGGCACAAGGGCCAGAGGAGAAGCGCGGATTCACCGGGCGCGCAACCGGGATCGTCAGATCGGTCATGGCTAGCCTTCCAGCTAAAAGCCCCTCGTTGGGGAGGGGTGTCCCGCTGCGGGGCATACGCTTCCCCTGAAAATACTGCAATAGACAAAGAGTCTTACCATGCAGGTTCGAGCAGCTTCCTGCAGAACGATGCAGGAACGGATGGGAACTATCCGCACAAAATCAGCACAGTCTGTTCCGGGGACGTTCTCGCCGAAAACGAAAACCCCGACGCGCTGGCGGGCGCAATCGGGGCTGATCTGCATTCGTGGTTCGAATGGATCGACGATAACACGCGGCGGGAATCGGCGGCAAGGGCATTGTCCCGCGCCGTGGCCGATTGCGACCCGACCGACCGGCTGCCCTTTCTAGAATTGATGATCGAGGCTTTGCGCCCCGGTCAGCCGCTGCCGATCTTCAGCGCGATCATGACCGAGGCGCGGGAATGGGCGGCATGGGCCAGCCGTGCCGAGCTGAAAGCCTTCTGCCTCGCCAGCTATGAGGCGATGAGCGGGCCGGATCAGGCGGCGTTCCTCGGGCATCTGGATCGGAGGGCGGCGGCATGAATACCAGCGCACTGCGACCCGTCGATGAACTGCTGTGGAGCTGCCCGACCGTCTGCAAGGCGGCAACCAACGAATGGGCCAAGGGCTTTGCCAGATCCATCGCGAGCCAATCGCGGCGACGGAATTGGACGCCCAGCCCGAAACAGCACGCGCTCATGCACCGCATGGTCAGCGAGCTTTACCAGACGCGCGGCCGCGTGAGCGGCGGGGCCGATGATGGCCCGGATATGGACCTGATCGAAACCTGAGCCGCCCTGTCCCCGTGCCTCGGGCGCGGTGCGGGGGCGTCAACTCACCGAAGCAGACCGGACGCCGAGCCGGGCATATTCCACCATCCGCCCTAGCTTCTGACCGCCGAGCGAAATCAGCGGGGAATACAGACCTGGGGTCTACCCCAACCCGGCAGGGAACCGGCACCTTCTAGGCCCTGCCAGAAACGCGACACAGAACCCACCGGCGGGATACCGCGCCAATGCGGCACGGAAAGACGACCGGGGACTGGCAAAGCCGAGATACGCCGAATGAGCGCGTGAGGCCGAGCCGGGGCAGGATCAAAGCCTGCGGGACAGCGGCTGGCCCTCGATACCGGGCATCGCGTGGATACAGGTCATGGCCGCAGCGCCGCGAAGGTCTGTCCCCTGCATGTCGGGGGGACAGTAGCGGGGGCCGGCTCAACGCCAAAACTCAGTTGCGAATGATTCTCAACTAGACTATCGTTATGTTATCACATTTTACCGGAAGCCAATGAACACGACCCGCACCCCGATCAGCTTGGCAGCACCTTACGTCCTGGCAGACGTGAAGCTTTATGCTCATGTCGATAGCGACTTCGAGGATAGCGCCATTGCCCGCATGGCCGACACTGCGGCGCGCGAGATCGAGGCGCATTGCGGGCTGGCCTTGCTGGCACAGGCGATCACCGTCACGCTGGGCGCATGGTGCTGCCGTATCCCCCTGCCCATCGGCCCGATCTGGACCGAGGGGCTTGCCGATCATCCGATCACCGTTGAACTGGTGGATGCAGCGGGCAACGTGACGCCGCACCCGGCGGGCTGGTGGATCGAGGGCGGGCGCTATCCGGTCATCAGTCTGACCAGCACCGGACAGGGCGAGCAACTGCGCATCACCTATCCCGCAGGCTATGGCATGGATGCCGACAGCATCCCGGCTGACCTGCAACTGGCGATCAACGATCAAGCTGCACAGGTCTTTGACCAGCGGGGGGCGCATGAGGGCAAGCAAGGGTTGTCAGTCGCTGCGGCGCGCATCGCGGCGCGGCATCGGCGGGTTGCGCTATGACGGCGGTGCAGGTGAAGCGCGAGCGGCAGGCCGGATCTGGTCCCAATGCCCGGAAAGCGATTGTGCCGGTGGACCGGCGGCTGAGTGTTCCGCTCTCTTTCCCGACCACGGAAATGGCCGATCTGGCGATTGCCTTTCTCGAAACCCTGAAAATTCCGGAGGGGAAAAAGGCCGGGGAACCGCTCAAGCTGGACGAGTTTCAGAAGCGGTTCGTGCGCGGCGCGCTGGCCGAGGGTGTCATGGTGGCCTGTCTGTCGATCGGCAGGGGCAATGCCAAGACCGCGCTTTCTGCCGGGTTGGCGCTGGGCGCGTTGAAAGGCGTCTGGGACAATCAGCCCAAGCGCGAAATCCTCTTTGCCGCACGAAACCGCGATCAGGCCAAGACCGCGTTTCAGTTTCTGGTCGGCTTCATCGAGGGGCTGCCCGAGGATGAACAGGAACAATTTCTGATCCGGCGCGGCAGCAAGTTGGAGGTCGAATATTCGGGCAATGGCGGCGGGCTGGCGCGCTGCATTGCGGCTGATGGCAAATCGATCCTCGGCGGCGCGCCGACGCTGGCCCTGATGGATGAACGCGCGGCTTGGGAACGGGAGAAGGGTGACAATCTCGAAAACGCGATCCTCTAAGGCCTCGGCAAGCGCGATGGCCGGGCGCTGATCATCTCGACCAGTGCGCCGGATGACGCCAACACCTTTTCCCGCTGGATGGATGAACCCCCGCCCGGAACCTATGTGCAGGAACATCGGCCCGCTTTCGGGTTGCCTGCCGATGATCTGGCCTCGCTGCTGGAAGCGAACCCCGGCGCGGTCGAGGGCATCGGCTCAACCTCGGAATGGCTGGTTGCGCAGGCCAAGCGCGCGATTGCGCGGGGCGGTTCGGCGCTGGCATCCTTCCGCAACCTCAACCGCAATGAACGGGTCTCGACCGAAGATCGCAGCGTTCGCGATCAGCAACGTGATCCCCGACGCGACCGCGATCATGACCGCCAATGTGCAGGGCATCGCGCCCGGCTATCTCGGCCTCTATGGCGGGGTGGACCTGATCCGTGATCCCTACACCAAGGCGGGCAGCGGGGCGCTTGTCCTGACCGGGCTTGTCACGGCTGACTTTACCGTGCCGCGCGGGCTGCAAACCCGCATCCTGACGGGCATCGTCTGATGCTGTGGGGGGCGTCAACCGGCGCGCTGGAACTGCGCAGCGAGGGCGGGGAAACCCGCCTGCGAGCGACGTTCCCCTATGGCGCAGAGACGGAACTGGCACCGGGGCGGCGCGAGGTTATCGCCGCCGGTGCCTTTGCTGACCGGATCGAGGCGGGCGAGGACATTCACCTGCTGGCCGGTCACGACTATGCCAAGCCCCTCGCATCACGCGCGGCGGGCAAGGCCCTGCCGACGTTATCGCCAAGGTCATCGCCTACACTACCTTTGGCGAGGTCGGGCTGCCGGACCATATGCAGAGGCCGGACCTTTGGGCGGAGGCCCGCGCGCTGATCGGTAACGCATGATGCAGATCGCCCGCGATCATACAGGTTGCGGGCGGAACCACTTGCAAATTACCAGAGCTGTGCTATCCTCTGGAAATCAACAAGAGGAATGGCGATGACTTCCTACCCCACAAAAAGCGACCTGCTGGCGACCACCAAACTGGCCTGCGAGATCGCGAATATCAACGCGGATCGCTTCAATGAGGCGGTTCATGCCAACTTCTACCCCTGCGCACCCAAGACCACGCCGGGCAAGGCGCGCACCTTCGATGTGGACGACATTGTGGCGCTGCGGCTGTATCAGCGATCCATGGATGCCGGAATGAGCGCAGCGGCTGCGGGCGAGAAAGCGTGCAAGGTTCGCGAATTTATGCAGGCCAACCCCGATGCATCGCGCGTTTACATCATCTCGACCGACTTCAAGGTGCTGGACTATTTCCTGCCTGATTGGGACGTGAAGCAGGACTTGATCAAGATCAACGCAACTCAGGCTATCGACGTGATCGGTTTTGAAATGATTGATCTCGATTGGCACCGTGTCCGTGCGGTGCACTACATCACAGAGGCCGACAAGCGCCGGGTTGTGGGCGACTGATCCATGACGATCCTTCCCGCGCATACGACCCCCGCCGAACTGGCCGCCCAATGGGGCGCGTCGGAACGGGCGCTGCGGGCTAAGGCGCGGGAAATCGGCGCTTGCCGGGAATTGGGCAAGACTATGATTCTGCTGGAACACGATGTTCAACAGCTTCTGGAGGCTATGCGACCATGCCCCTCTCGCTCCACAAACGCGGCAACATCTGGCACGTCCGAGGCACCGTTGCTGGCCGTGAAATCCGTCGAAGTGCGCAAACGTCTGACAAAAAAATCGCCGAACGCTTCAAAGCCGAAATCGAAGCCCGAGCGTGGCAACGTCGTTTCGATGGACCGGGCGCGGGGCTGACGATGGCGCAGGTGTTCAACGAATATTTGGATGCCGACAAGTCCGAACGGTTCCTTCTCAAGCTCGTTGACCATTGGGGCGATACGCTGGTTGAGGACATCTTTCCCGAGACGATCCGCAAGGCGGCAAGGCTGATCTATCCCAATGCCAGCGAGCCGACCTGGAATCGGCAGGTGATCAAGCCGACACAGGCAGCTATCAATCATGCGGCCGGGCTTGGCCTGTGTCGCCGGATTTCTGTGAAGCGATACGAAGAAAACCCGGCGGAAAAGACTCCTGCAACAGTCGAGTGGGTTCTGGCTTTCAACGAACAGGCCATTGAGGACGGCTTGCCGCATCTGGGCGCTCTGTGTCTGTTCATGTTCGGCACGGGCGCACGGGTTGGCGAAAGCTGCCGGATGCGCTGGAACGACATAGATCTGGATGGCCGAACCGCGAAGCTTTACCTGTTCAATCCGAAGCCTTGGGACCGCACGGCCCATTTGCCGCCCGAAGTCCTTGCCGCGCTGGCAAACCTGCCGACCAACCGAAACCCGGATGAATTGGTCTTTGACTATACCGGGCGCGGAAGCCTGCGGGGCGCGTGGAACAATGTCTGCAAGCGCGCCGGCATCGACCGATTGACCCCACATTGCTGCCGGCATGGCTTCGCCACCACGATGCTACAAGCGGGCTTTGATGTGAAAACCGTCGCAGACATGGGCGGCTGGAAGGACGCAACGACGGTCCTGCGCACCTATGCTCACGCGATAAAGGACAAGACCGTGACGGACGCGCTCTTCCGCACAAAACCCGCACAGTCCAAAATTCAGAAGATTTCAACTAGCAGAAAAGAAAGGAAAAATCAGGCATGACGTTCGCCTCTCGTTGGGAGGGGTGTCCCAAGGGGGCACATACAGCGCCGCGCCGCACTGGCGCATGAAGAAAGTTTCGCATAAAGCCGGCCTCGCCGCTTTCCCGTCATCCGTGGCGCCCTCTGCCGCAAGAAAGGTTCGTCCATGCTGACCCTCTCGCTGATCGCCGCGCCGAAAAATGCCAATCTCGAGCCGGCGCTGATCGACAGCCTTTGCCGGGACTGGGGCGGCTCTGAGATGCGCTGGCTCAGCCCCGGCATTGCCGCCGAGTTCCAGATGCCCGAGGCGCCGGCGGACTGGCGGCAGGTCTGGTCCGACCTGCAGAGCATCGCCATCGATCTGGCGATCCAGCCGACCGCCGGGCGGCGCAAGCGGGTGCTGCTGGCCGACATGGATTCGACCATGATCGATCAGGAATGCATCGACGAACTGGCCGCCGAGGCCGGGGTGGGCGAGCGTGTGGCGGCGATCACCGCCCGGGCGATGAATGGCGAGCTGAATTTCCACGAGGCGCTGATCGAACGGGTGGGCCTCTTGGCCGGATTGCCCGAGGACACCATCCAGAAGGTGCTGGACACGCGCATCACCCTCGCCTCGGGCGGGCCGGAACTGGTGGCGACGATGCGCAAGCACGGCGCCTATGCGGCGCTGGTCTCGGGCGGGTTCACCAGCTTCACCGGCCCGATCGCGCGCCAGCTGGGCTTTGACGAGAACCGCGCCAATACGCTCTTGTCGGAAGAGGGCGTGCTGACCGGGCATGTCACCCTGCCGGTGCTGGGGCGCGAGGCCAAGGTCGAGGCGCTGAACGAGATCGTCGCCGCGCGCGGACTGACGCCCGCCGACGTGATCGCGGTGGGCGACGGGGCCAATGATCTGGGCATGTTGCAACTGGCCGGCTCGGGCGTCGCGCTGCACGCCAAGCCCGTGGTCGCAGCGCAGGCGGGGATCACCATCAATCACGGCGACCTGACTGCGCTGCTTTATCTGCAGGGCTATGCGGCCGAGGAATTCAGCCGCTGATCGCCGCCAGCGTCTCGGCAGCGGGCCGCGCGACGGCCCTGGCCGCGCCGGTCCCGCCCCATTGCGCCGCGTAATCGTGATTGCCCCTGGCGGACGCCGCCGCGTTCAGTGCCTTGGCCGCATCATAGGCCATCGGGTAGCCCGGCGCATCCTGCTGGTCCATCGCCATGAAGCGGTTGACCAGCCCGCGCGCCGGTCGGCCCGAGATCGCGCGGGTCATCTCGGTCGGCGTGGTGGTCAACCGCGCCCGGTGATCCGGTGTGGTCGCCGCCTCGGGTGACAGCAGGAAGGCCGTGCCGCATTGCACCGCCACTGCCCCGGCTTCCATCGCCGCCCGCCGGTCCGCCGCCTCCATGATCGCCCCCGCCGCGATCAGCGGCAGGCCAAGTTGCCGCAACTCGGCCAAGAGTGGCAGCGTCTCCAGCCGCGTGTCTGCCGCCATGTCCACCGGGTCCATGAGCCCGCGATGCCCGCCCGCCTGCCAGCCCTGCGCGATGATGCCATCCACCCCCGCCGCCGCGACGGTGCGCCCGTCCGCAAGGCAGGTGGCGGTGGCCAGAAGGATGGCGCCGGTCTGGCGTAGCGCCTGCATCTGGTCGGGACGCGGCAGGCCGAAATGGAAGCTGATGACCGGCGGTTTCTCGGCCACCAGCAAAGCCAGCATCTCGTCGTTCACCCGGAAGCTGGTGTAGATCTCGTGCAATTCCTCGGGCGGGGTTGCGTCGAAGCGGGCGAAATCGGGTGCCAGCGTCTGGAGCCAGCGCGCCTCCTTCGCCGGGTCATGCGTAGCCGGTTCGTGGCAGAAGAGGTTCACGCCGAAAGGTTTTTCGGTCAGCGCGCGGGTCTGCTCCAACTCCTGCCGGGCTCGTTCGGCAGTGAAGGTCGCCAGCGCGACGAAGCCCAGCCCTCCGGCATTGGCGACAGCCCCGGTCAGCGCGGGCGTTGAGACCCCAGCCATGGGTGCCTGAATGACATTGGTGGTCGTGCCCAGCCCCTCGAACATCGCCCGTCTCCCCTGGTTCGGGCCGACTATTCCATGCCGGGCCGGGCAAGCAAAGCCCAGTCAAAGCGGCCAGATCCGCGCCCAGACCCCGTCGCGGCGGATCAGCGCGTGTTGCAATGCCGCCGCGACATGCAGCGCCAGAAGCGCGATCAGCAGGACCGCGCAGGCCTGATGCACCGACTGGAAGACCCCGGCCAGCGCCTCGTTCTTCGGCACCAGGGGCGGCACCCCCAGCGCGTCCAGCGATTCGATCGGGAAACGCTCCAGCCGCACCCGCAGATAGCCGCTGATCGGCAGGGCGAACAGCAGGACATAGAGCGCCAGATGGGTCAGTTCCGCCGCACGACGCTGCCAGGGCGCGATGTCAGCAGGCAGGGGCGGCGGCGGGTGGCGCAGACGCCAGACCAGCCGCGCCAGCATCAGCAGGAACACGATCAGCCCGGTATTCTTGTGAAAGATGAACAGCGTGTCCTGCAGAGGCCGGGGCAGGCCCTGCTGGATCATGATCAGCCCGGCCGGGATCATCAGCAGCACGAGAACCGCGATGAGCCAGTGATAGATCCGGGCGGGACGCGCATAGCCCTGCTGATGTTCCATCAGAACCACCCTCCGTTCGCGGCAGGATAGAACTTTCGCGCCGCCGATCAATCTTTTGCCAGAAGCGCGGCACCGCTTGACCCAATTCCGGCTTGGCCTAGGCTTGGCGTCATGGGCAACCCGCAGCATCTGCAGGAGGGTCGACCGGGGCGCAGCGCCGTCCATCGGGGAAACGCGCCTGCCGATCCGCTGCGCTGGGGGTTGCTGGCAGCCGGGCTGGCCGGTCTGGCGGCTGTGCTCGCCTGTCAGCTCCTTCTCGATATATCGGGCGCCCTATTGTGGGGCCTCGCCGCGCTCGGCTTTGCGCTGATCTGGCTGATCGTCGCACGGCAAATGCGGCGGGGCTATCCGCATGGGCGCATCGGCGCGTGCAATGCGGTGACGCTGATCCGGGTCGCACTGGCACTGGCGCTGGTTCCGCCGCTGCTGGCCGGTCAGCCCGCCGGTTGGATCGTGGCCGGGATCGCCGGGGTCGCGCTGGTGCTGGACGGGCTCGATGGCTCGCTGGCGCGGCGGCAGGGGCTGGTTTCGGATTTCGGCGCCCGCTTCGACATGGAGGCCGATTCGATCCTTGCGCTGATCCTGTCGCTGCATGTGGTAGCCGGCAGCGCCGTCGGGGCCGAGGGCCTGATCCTCGGCTTGGCCCGCTATGCCTTCGTCGGAGCCATGCTGCTCTGGCCGTGGCTGTCTGCGCCCTTACCGCAGAAATTCCGGCGCAAAACGATTTGTGTTGTGCAGATGGTGGCGCTGATCCTGCTTCTGCTGCCGATCCTCACCCCCGATGCCGCGATCCTCGTGGCGCGGTTGGCGGCGGCGCTGGTCGTCTGGTCCTTCGCGGTCGACATCCTCTGGCTGCGCGGGCGGGCCGGATGAGGCGACCGGCGATCTGGCAGGCAGGGGTGGCGGCGCTGGCGCTGTGGCTGGTGATGATCCTGCCGGCGGCACCGGGCGGCATCACGCCCGCGAGACTCGTAACCCCCGAACCGCCGCTGATCCTGCTGCTGCTGATCGCCACGGGACCGAACCGGGTCCTGCGGGCCCTTCTCACCATGCTTCTGTTGCTGATCGCGGCGCTGAAGCTGGCCGATCTGTCCATGGCCGAAATCCTCGGCCGGGGCTTCAACCCGATCGCCGATCTGGCGCTGATCGACGCTTCAGCCCGGATGATCGCTGGCAGCCTCGGGATCTGGGCTGCCATCGGCGCGGCGGTTCTGTGCCTCGCTCTGGCCGCCGGGATGGCCGCGATCCTCTGGTGGGCGGCGGGGGTCTGGCAGCGCGTTTCGGTTCCACGTCGGCCCGCGCTTCTGGCGGCGGTCGGGCTGGTGGCGCTGCTGATCCCCGGCTTCCTGCCGCTGAAAGCCGCGACCACCAGCTATGCGATGGACAAGACCGCACTGGCGCTGCGTAGCGTGAGTGACCTGCGCGAGTTCCGCCGACTCGCAGGGGAGGACCCGATGGCGGCGCAGACCGGGCTGCTGACCGGGATCGACCGCGACGTGCTGGTGATCTTCATCGAAAGCTATGGCCGCACGAGTTTCGACACGCCCTTCTATGCCAAGGCCCATCTGCCCGCCCTGCGCGAAGCCGAGGAAGCGCTGGCCGAGGCCGGGCTGGCGATGCGCTCGGGCTTTTTGACCGCGCCGACGCAGGGCGGGCAAAGCTGGCTCAGCCACGCGACATTCACCTCGGGTCTCTGGATCGACGATCAGAGCCGCTACCAGGCGGCGCTGGCCAGCGGGCGGCAGGGCCTATTCCATCTGGCCCGGAAAGCCGGGTTCCGCACGGCGGCGGTGATGCCCGCGATCACCCGGCCCTGGCCGGAATCGGCCCGCATGGGGTTTGACCGGGTGCTGGGCGCAGGTGATCTGGGCTATCGCGGCAAGCCCTTCAACTGGGTCACGATGCCCGACCAGTTCACCCTCGCCGCCACCGACCGGCTGCTCAGGGATGGCGACAATGACCGGCCCCTGTTTGCGCAGGTGGCGCTGATTTCCTCGCACGCACCATGGGTGCCGCTGCCGCAGATGGTGGATTGGGACCAGTTGGGCGATGGCCGGATCTTCGACGCCATGGCGGATGCCGGGCCGACCCCGAAAGAGCTGTGGGATGATTACGATGACGTGCGGGCGCAGTATCGCGCCTCGATCACCTATGTGCTGCAGGCGGTGGCGGGCTATGCCCGGCTGCATGCCGCCAACCCGCCCTTGCTGATCGTTTTGGGCGACCATCAGGCCGCCGCCCGGATCGCGCTGGACGAGCGGCGCGAGGTGCCAATCCATCTGATCGGCCCGCGCGACCTTGTCGAGCGGAGCCGCGACAGGGGCTTTGCGCCCGGTCTGATCCCGCCGCCGGACAGCGCCGCCCTGCCGATGGAGGGGATGCGCGACCTGATCCTTCAAGGCTTCACGCGGGGGACGAGCACGACAGCCCTGCGCGACTGAACAAACAAAGGTCAGGCTTGCCGTGCGGCTCTGGTCTCGTAAGCTGCGGCAAAGAGGAAGGGAACCCATCATGACCCACCGGTTTTGGACCCGCCGGCAGATGCTCGCCACCGCCGCCGCCGGCCTCGCCGCCCCGACGCTGCTGCCCCGCAGGGTGCTGGCACAGGCCGCCACGCCGGTCAGTCTGCAGCTTTCATGGCTGCATTCGGTGCAATTCGCCGGCAGCTATCTCGCCCGCGAAAACGGCTGGTGGCGCGAGGCCGGGCTGGAGGTGACGCTGCTGCAGGGCGGCCCCAATGCCCCGGTCGAGCCGCCGGTCGTCTCGGGCACGGCGCTTGTCGGCATCTCGGCTGCCGATTACACCGCCGCCGCCGTGGCCGAGGGCGCGCCCTTCAAGATCATCGGCGTGGCGATGCAGAAGAACCCCTTCGTCATCGCCTCGCTGCCCGCCAACCCGGTGAACGCCCCCGCCGAACTCTCAGGCAAGAAGATCGGCATGGCTCTGGCGAATACTCCGGTCCTGCAGGCCCTTAGCACGCTGAACGGCGTCGAGATCGACAGCATCGAGATCGTGCCGACGCAATACTCCGCCCAGCCACTGGTCGGTGGCGAGGTCGATTGCCTGCTCTGCTGGCAGACCGACCTGCCGGTGGCGATGACCATGCAGGGGATCGAGAATGTGACCATGCTGATGGCCGATCACGGCTATGCGCTGCATTCCCAGACCTATATCGCCACCGAGGACAGCCTTGCCAATCGCCGCGCCGAACTGGTGGCGCTGATGGCGGGCGAGGTGCGCGGATGGGACGCCTATCGCGCCGACACCGATGCGGCCGCCGAACTGACGGTGAAGCTCTTCCCCGATGCCGGGCTGGATCTGGAGACGCAGAAGCTGCAGGCTGCGCGGCAGGTGCCGCTGATGTTCTCGGAGCTGACCGATCAGAACGGCTTCGGCTCGTGGACGGACGAGGCGGTGGCCGCGAATATCGAGACGCTGGCGCTGCTGGGGCGGACCGTCACCCCCGATCTCTGGGACCGCTCGATCCTCGACGAGGTCCATGCCGGCTGATCCGCCCCCGCCCGATATCCTCTGCCGCGGTCTCGCCAAGGTCTTTCCCGGCGGGGTCGAGGTGCTGTCGCCGCTTGATGTCGCCCTTGCCGCCGGCCAGACAACCGCGCTGGTCGGCCCCTCGGGCTGCGGCAAGTCCACGCTGCTGCGGCTGATCGCGGGGCTGGAAGACCCCAGCGCCGGCAGCATCCTGATCGGCGGCGAGACGCCTGACCACATGCGCCGGCAGGCCGCCATTTCGGTGGCGTTTCAGGACCCTTCGCTGCTGCCCTGGCGCAGCCTGCGCGGCAATATCGCGCTGGGGCGCAAGCTGGCCCGTCTGCCCGCCGATCAGGCGCTGGTCGACAGGCTGATCCGGCTGGTCGGGCTGGCGGGGTTCGAGGCGACGCGCCCGGCGGCGCTGTCGGGCGGGATGCGTCAGCGCGCCGCCATCGCGCGCGCACTGGCCAGCGCACCGCGGCTGCTGCTTCTTGATGAACCCTTCGGCGCGGTGGATGAACTGACCCGCCGGCAACTGGCGCTGGACCTGCCGCCCCTCTGGCAGGAACGCGGCACCACGACGCTTCTCGTCACCCATTCGGTCAGCGAGGCGGTGTTCCTGGCCGACCGGATTCTGGTCCTGTCACTCCGGCCCGCCCGGATCGTCGCCGATATTGCCGTGCCCCTGCCGCATCCGCGCCTGTCTGATCTGGCCGACAGCGCGGGCTTTCACGCTCTGGCGTCACAGGTCTCGACGGCGCTGGCGCGGGGCGTGGCGGCATGAGTCTTGCCATGACCCTGCCGGGACGGGCGGCGACGCCGGCGCTGCGGGCCTTGGGTGGGGCGGTGATCCTGCTGCTGGCTTGGGAACTTGCCGCGCAACGTCTGGGCGGTGCCTATCTGCTGGCCGGTCCGGTCGAGGTCGCCCGCTGGCTGACCGAGAATCCCGGCCTGACCGGGCGGGCGCTGGCGGTGACGCTGTGGAATGGCGCGGCGGGGTTCGTTCTCGGCAACCTGGTGGCCATGCTGCTGGCCGGCGCGGCGCTGATCTGGCCGCGCAGCCAGCCCGTCATTACCGGGCTGTCGCTTCTGGTCTTCTGCCTGCCGCTGGTCGCCACCGGGCCGATCCTGCGGGTGCTGATGGGGCCAGGCAACGCACCGCAGATCGCGCTGGCGGCGCTGGCGGTATTTTACACCACGCTGATCCCGCTGCTGGTGGGCCTGCGCGCCGCGCCCGCCGTCTGGTTCGATCTCGTGCGCAGCTATGGAAGGGGACGGATGGCCGAGCTGCGCCATATCCGCGCACGAGCCGCCCTGCCCTATCTCTTCGCCGGGCTGCAGATCGCCGCGCCCGCCGCCTTTCTGGGGGCGATGGTGGGCGAGTTCACCGGGGCCGAGCGTGGCCTCGGTGTCCTGACCATCCGCTTTCTCAGGGCACTGGACGTGCCGGGTCTCTGGGCGGTCTGCTCGGTGGCCGCCACGGTCTCGATCCTCGCCTATGCCGGGATCGGCGCGCTGGCGCGGGCGGTCCTGCGCGAGCCGCCGCCACTGATCCTGTCCATGCCCTCGACCGAACGCGCGCCACATGCGCTGGTCAGCACGGCGCTGGTCGCGGCGTTGGCCCTGCTGATCTGGTGGGCGGGGATGGAGGCGATGTCGCTGAACCCCTTCTTCGCCAAGAGACCGGGGGATGTGTTGGATGCGCTGCTCATCGCACCCGATGCGGCCGAGACGCGAGCGAGGCTGGGGGCCGCGCTTTCCGAAACCGCCATCTTCCTGCTGCCGGGCTACGTGGCCGGGCTGGTCATCGGTGCCGCTCTGGCGATGGCGGTGACGCTTCTGCCGGCGGCGGGGGCGCTGGTGCTGCCGCTGGCCGTCGCCCTGCGTTCGGTTCCCATTGTCGCCACCGCGCCGCTGATCGTCCTCTTGCTGGGGCGCGGGGCCCTGGGCACGATCACGCTGGTCGGCGTGATGGTCTTCTTCCCGACCTTCGTCGCCTGCCTGCACGGGCTCAGGCAGACCCCGGGCCAGATCCGCGATGTCTTCGACTGCTTCGCCGCCTCGCGCCTGCGCCGGCTGGTCGATCTGCAGATCCCCGCCATGCTGCCCGCCTTCTTCGCCGCCGCGCGCATGGCGGTGCCGGCGGCGGTTCTGGCGGTGACGGTGGTCGAATGGCTGGCGACCGGGCGCGGCATCGGCAGCCTGATGGCGCTCTCGGCCTCGCTGTCGGACTATGACATGCTCTGGTCCTGCGTGCTGGTCGTGGCGGTGCTGTCCGCGCTTGGTTTCGCCGCCATCGCCGGGATCGAGCGGCGGATGCTGTCGCGCCTTGCCCCCGAACAGGTGCGCCAGTGACCGCGCCGCGCAAGGCCGCCTTCGCCATTCCCGGCGATATCGAGACGCTGACCGGCGGTTATATCTATGAACACCGCCTGCTGATGGGGCTGCGCGACCAGGGGCGGGACGCCGAGCATGTGCAACTTCCCGAGGGCTTTCCCGATGCCGATGCGGCAGCGATGGCGCAGGCCATCGCGCAACTGCAGGCGGTCGCGCCGGAACGGGTGCTGATCCTTGACGGTCTGGTCTTCGGCTCGATCGACAGCGCAGGACTGGCGGGCGTCCGCGCACCGGTCGTCGCCATGATCCATCATCCGCTGGCAATGGAAAGCGGGCTTGATGACGCGCGGCGGCAGCATCTTTTCACCACCGAGCGCGACAACCTGCGGCTGGCGCGGCATGTGCTGGTGCCGAGCCCCCATACCCGTGATCTGCTGGTCGCCCGCTATGAGGTGGCCCCCGAGCGGATCACCATTGCCCGGCCCGGCGTCGATCCGCCCCGCCATCCTGCGGCCCCCCTATCGCCGCCGCTGATCCTGTCGGTCGGCATCCTGCATCCGAGGAAGGGGCATGACGTGCTGATGGAGGCCCTGTTCCGGATAACGGATCTGGACTGGCAGGCGGTCATCGTCGGCAGCCCTTGGGATCCTGCCCATGCCGAGGCGCTGGCGCGTCAGGCGGAACGTTCAGGGCTGGGCGCGCGCCTGCGCCTTGCCGGGCGCGTCACGACGGATGAGCTGCATCGCCACTACGCCAGCGCCTCGGTCTTCGCGCTGGCCACCCGATACGAGGGCTATGGCATCGTCTTCGACGAGGCGCTGTCCTATGGCCTGCCGATTGTCAGCTGCGCCACCGGCGCGGTGCCGCAGACCGTGCCGGCGGAAGCGGGTCTCCTCGCGCCGCCCGAGGATAGCGAGGCCTTTGCGGATCTGCTGCGCCGGATGATCGCGGATGACCGGCAGCGGCAGGCCTGTGCCCGCGCCGCGCGGTTGGCGGCGAGGCGCCTTCCCGACTGGTCTCAGACGGCGGTGGCGGCAGGCAAAGTGCTGGACAGCCTCGACTGAACGATCAGGATTCCATCAGGCGCTTGAAATGCCGCGACAGCAGCAGAAGCCCGAAGAACAGGGTGATCATGCTGACCAAGATCACATAGCCGACGCTGATATATTCGCCCTGATAGCTGGGATAGAAGCCGCGCCGCATCAGCCCGACCAGATGGACCAAGGGATTGTACCACAGGATATCGCGGGCAACTGCGGGCATGGAATCAAAGGTGAAAAACACTGCGGACATCAGGAACAGCGGCCGGGTAGCGATGGACCAGATCTGCTCATAGACCGGGAACGAGGTCATCAGGAAACAGTTCAGCGATCCGACCCCTGCGGCCAGCAGAATGGACAAGCCGATTGCCGTCGCGACGCTGGAGAGGTCAGCCCAGAAGGGCAACCCGAAGATCACCAGAATCCCACCGAGCACGATGGCCATGACGATCGCGCCGGTGATTGCGGCAAGCACCAGGCGCGCGAGGATCGCGTCAATGAATGTGACGCAGGGATAGGTCATGAACGGCCGCGAAAACCGCACCGAACCCGCCACCTTGCCTATGGTGCCCATGGCCAGCGCGAAGGGCAGAAAGCCGGTCGCATAGAACAAGGGAAAGTTCGTCCCCATCGGCGGGGCGCGCAGGGCCAGCGAGAAAATGACTGACAGCAGCGCAATGCCGAGGACAGGCTCGATGACGGCCCAGAAATAGCCCCCGACAGATCTGCCATAGGTCGTCGACATCTCGCGCAGCATCAGCGCCATGATGGTACGCAGCATCTGGAAGCGCGGCCGTTTGCGAACGGCATGAAGCCGCGGAACGCTTGGGGCCTGACTGTCGCTGGCGGTCATGTGAACTCTGGCTCTGGTATTGCTGCTGGCGGACAGTTACAAGCCTGCAGCACGAGAAACAACTGAAAGCATCGTGACGTGAGCCAATCCTCTTCGCTCGACCGAGCAGAAAAGGGCCAGCAAGCCCCGGAGAAGGCCGCGCCACTGAATCGGTCCGACATGATAACAAGCCAGCAGCCCAAGTCAGCAGCGACCAAGCCGCAGGCCGCAACCTCAGCGCCGTCGCCGGCTTCATCCCCTCGCGAGTCCATGAACACTCATACCTATTTGCGTCCAGCGGTTGGTGCGGCTCGTTTCGAACGCCGGCACATTATCCTTACCCTGTCCTTCGTCCTCATGGTGATCGTGCCGACGGCGATTTCGGCCTGGTATCTGTGGACGCGGGCCGTCGATCAATATGTCTCGACCGTCGGCTTCTCGATCCGCAAGGAGGATTCCGCCCCCTCGATCGACTTCCTCGGCGGGTTGACGCAGTTCGCTGGTGGCAGCACGGCATCGGATACCGATATTCTCTATGACTTCCTGCAGAGCGAGGACATTGTTGCGCGGATCGACGCTGCGGTTGACCTTCGCGGCAAGTTCTCGAAGGAATGGCCGAATGACCCGATCTTTGCCTATGACCCCAACGGCACGATCGAAAATCTGACCCGGCACTGGAAGCGGCAGGTCGACGTTCTCTACGACACCACGACGCGGCTGATCACGCTTCGGGTCTCGGCCTATACGCCCGAAGATGCGCTGGCTATTGCCAATGCAACCTTCGAGGAAAGCAGCCGCACCATCAACCGGCTGTCCGACGTAGCGCGCGACGATGCCACGCGCTTTACCCGCAATGAGCTAGCCCGTGCCCAGGAAAAGTTGACGACGGCGAGGCAGGCGCTGACCGCATTTCGCATGCGCACCCAGATCGTCGACCCGACCGCCGATCTTGAGGGCCAGATGGGCATTCTGAATTCGCTGCAGGCGGCCCTTGCCGAAACGCTGATCGAGTTGGACACGCTGCGCGAGAACGCGACCGATCGCGACCAGCGCGTTATCCAGACCGAGAAGAAAGTCGACGCCATCCGCAACCGCATCTCCGAGGAGCGCGAGAAATTCAGCGCCAGCAGCGAGGGGCCCGGCGGCGAGAACTATGCCGAACTGATGGCGGAATACGAAAAGCTGTCCTCGGACATGCTGTTCGACCAGACCGCCTATCGCTCTGCGCGGGCGGCCCATGACATTGCTCAGGCAGAGGCGCAACGCCAGTCGCGTTATCTGGCCGCCCATATCGAGCCGAAACTGGCCGAAGCGTCGCTGGTGCCCAATCGCCCTTATCTGCTGGCCTGCGTCTTCGGAGCCCTGCTTCTGGGCTGGTCGGTCATGCTGCTGATCTACTACAGCGTTCGCGACCGTCGCTGATCATGATCGTTCTCGAAAATCTGACCAAGATCTATCGTCGGGTCGGCAAGGAGACGGTGGTCGCCGACAAGATCTCGGCGGTCTTCCCGACCGGCGAGTCGGTGGCCTTGCTGGGTCGAAACGGGGCGGGAAAATCCAGCCTGTTGCGAATGATCGCCGGCACGATGCTGCCGACCTCGGGCAAGGTAATGAGCGATGGCAGCGTCTCCTGGCCGGTAGGTTTTGCGGGCAGCTTTCACAGCGAGCTGACCGGTGCCCAGAACGTGCGCTTCGTGGCCCGCATCTATGGCGTCGGCAGCAACGAGCTGGTCGATTATGTCGATGATTTCGCCGAGCTCGGGGTGAATTATCACAAGCCCTTCGGCACCTATTCCTCGGGGATGCGCTCGCGTCTGGCCATGGGAACCAGCATGGGGATCGATTTCGACACCTATCTGGTGGACGAAGTCAGCAGCGTCGGCGATGCCGCCTTTCGGGCGAAGTCCAAGGCGGTGTTCCTGGACCGGATGCAGAACGCGAGTTCGGTGGTTGTCAGCCATTCGATGGCCTTCATCCGCGAGACCTGCTCCATGGGGGCGGTGCTGGAGCATGGCCAACTGAAGGTCTTCGAAGATCTGGACGAGGCGATTGCCTATCACGAGACCTTGATGGGCGTCGCCCTGAGCGCCCCGATCAAACCGAAGCCTGCGGTCACCGCCTAATCCGGCAGAAAGCCGATCCAGCCGCCGGGTCCTGCTGCGGTCGGGATCGGCGGTTCGTCGAAAAGCTCGAACATCGTTTCGCCAAGCTTCACGAAGCGAACCTCGACCGCCGCATCCCCCGACCCCAGGACGTGCTGCGCGACCCGCGCCGCGCCCATGGCCGCCAGCGCCGCCTCGACCCCGTCCAGATTGGGGGTGCGGATCGCCAGGTGATCATGACCCTCGGACACATCGGGCAGACCAATCCGGGCGCAGAACTCGACCGGCCAGCCCTCGGGGCCGTCGAAGAAGACATAACGCACGCCGTTATCCCAGAACGCGGCGATCTCGGAGGGGCCGCTCGGGGTAAAGCTGGCGGACAGCTGCCCACCCCGGGCCTCGATCCGCTGGCGACAGGCATCGGCATCGCCAATGCGCAGCGCGACATGGTCCAGCCGCAGCGGAATCAGGCCCGGCGGCGGGGTATCGGCAGGGCAGAGGCAAATCCGCTGATCGCCAAAGCGCGCAGTCGTCGCATCCTCGGCCACCAGCCCCAACACCTGAACCAGCTGCCGTAGCGCCTTTGCGGGATCATCGACTGCCAGTACCGGTCTCATCCTGATCTATCCATCATCCGCCCTGACCGTCGCACGCATCGCGCCGTCCGCGTCATTACTAGCGATCCGGACCGCGTGACGCCAGAGCATCGCGGAGAGGCCAGCGCCAGAGCCGCGACCGACCACGTGTTACGACGTGACTTGCCCAGCACCCCCGATCTGCGCAAGACTTCGCCGAGGAGCGAGGACAATCGACGAATGAGAAATTCACTTGCGGCGCTGCTGGCACTCGGCTTGGCCGGATTGCAGTTCATCGCCGTTCTGGCGGTGGTGCTGTCCTCTTACCTGACCTCCGAGCGGACGCTGCTTGATCACGCGCGCTCGCTGCTGACCGATGTCGGCTATAACGCGACCGAGCATACCAAGGGTTTTCTCGATCCCGCGCGCAGCGCGGCCGAGCTGGCGGCGCGGTTGGCACAGCACCGGGTCGTAGCCAGCGACGATCCGGCGCTGCTCGAGCAATTCCTGTTCCAGCAATTGCGGGTGACGCCCAATTTCTCGGGCCTCTATTACGGCGACGAGAACGGCACCTTTGTCATGATCATGCGGACCGAGACGCCCGGCCGTTTTCGCTCCAAGATCATCCTGACCCAGCCAGAGCGTTCGGTGCAGTTCATCTGGCGGAACGAGGATTTCAGCGCCGTTGACAGCGAGTTCGACCCGGCCGACCAGTTCGACCCGCGCACCCGGCCCTGGTACCAGCGCGCCGCCGAAACGCGGGGCACGATCTGGACCGACCCCTATATCTTCTTCTCGGCCAAGGCGCCGGGCATCACCCTGGCCTCGCCGGTCTTCTCTTCCAGCGGCGCGATTCGCGGCGTCGTCGGCGTGGATATCGAGATCAGCAGCATCTCGAACTTCCTGTCGCGGCTGCGCATCGGCACCTCGGGCAAGGCGCTGATGATCAACCAGAACGGCGACGTGATTGCCCACCCCAACCAGGAACTGATCCAGACCGAGAACAGCGACGGCTCGCTGCGCTTTACCCAGATCGACGAGATCGAGGACCCGATTGCCCGCACCGCCTTTGGCAGCAGCGGGCTGAACGTGGCCGACAGCAAGACCCGTCGCGCAACCTTTTCCGAGATCACTTATGGCGATGCCCGCTATGTCGCAAGCGTCATGCCGGTGATCAGCGAGGAACTGCCCTGGACCATCGCGGTCTACGCGCCCGAGGACGATTTTACCGGCGAGATCAAGAAGAACCGGGCCACCAATGTCTGGATCGCGGCGCTGGTGGCCATCGTCACCGGGCTGATCGGACTGGCGCTGGCGCAATTCATCCATCGGCCAGTGCGTGCCTTTGCCGTCCGCTCGGCGCTGATCTCGCAGGGTGAGATCGACCCGTCCGAGCCGATGCCCAAGACCTATAGCGAGCTGGCCGAGGCCAATGCCTCGCTGGTGCGCCAGATCGTCGAGCGCAAGAAGACCGAGCGCGAATACGGCCTGACCTTCGACCGCTCGTCGCGCGGCATGGCCCAGATCGCACCCGAAAGCGGGCGGTTCCTCAAGGTGAACTCGACCTTCTCGGACATGACCGGCTACAGCGCCGAGGAACTGGCCGCCATGGACTATGCCGACCTTGCCCCGCCCGAGGATGCCGCGTTGCTCCGGCCGCTGACCCCGATGCAGGACGAGGATTTCGCCACCCATCGCGAGGCAAGGCTGATCCGCAAGGATGGCGATGCCATCAGCGTGACGGTGAACGCCATCCTGATCCGCGACCATAACGGCCAGCCGCTACATGCCGTCGTCGCCTTTGACGACATCACCGAGACCAAGGTGAAGGAAGGTCAGATCGCCCGGCTGAACCGCGACCTGTCGCATCTGGCGCGGGGCGAGACCATGGGCGAACTGGCCGCCGGGCTGGCCCATGAGGTGAACCAACCACTTGCCGCCATTGCCCAGAACGCCGATACCGCGCTTCTTGTGCTGGATCAGGCCAAGGACAGCCCGCCAGAACTGCGCGAGATCCTGACCGAGATCGAGAAACAGTCCCTGCGCGCCGGCGAGATCATCCGCGCGCTGCGCGGCTTTATCCGCAAGGAAGAAGTCACTACCGACCCCTTCGACCTGTCGGAGCTGGTCGAACAGACCCGTATCCTGGTCCAGCCCGAGGCGACCGAGGCCGGGGTTGCGCTGCACACGGTCCTTCCCTCGCTGCCGCCGGTTGCGGCCAACCGGGTGCAGATCGCGCAGGTTCTGGTGAACCTGATGCGCAACGCCATCGAGGCCATGCAAAAATCCGACCCGACGCTGCGGCAGGTAACGGTTGCAGCGCGGCAGATCGACCGACAGATCGAGGTTTCCGTCACCGATACCGGGCCGGGCGTCGATCCGGCGATCAGCCTGTTCACCAAGTTCGAGACGACGAAATCCACCGGGATGGGGCTTGGCCTGTCCATTTGCCGCTCGCTGATCGAGGCGAACGGTGGCAAGCTGTGGCTTGACCATGAGCATCCGGCCGGTGCCCGCTTCTGCTTTACCCTGCCGGTAAGGGCCGCCTGATGAAGAACGAGCAATTACCCATGGCCGAAGAGAACACCACCGCCCCCGCCGGCACCGTCTACATCGTCGATGACGACCCGGATATCCGCTCGTCCCTGTCGCGCGCGCTGAGGGTTCGGGGCTATGCTGTGGAAAGTTTCGACTCGGCGGCGGGCTTTCTCGAAAGCTATGACGGCAATCCCCATGGCTGCCTGATCCTCGATCAGGGCCTGCCGGGCATGACCGGGCTGGAGTTGCAGAAGCACCTGAACCAGGAAGGCCGCGCCCTGCCGATCATCTTCATCACCGGTCATGGCGGCGTGCCGGAATCGGTGCAGGCCATCAAGGGCGGGGCGCTGGATTTCCTCGAAAAACCCTTCCGCCAGTCCGAGCTGATCGAGCGGATCAACAGCGCTCTGGAATCCGCGGAACGGCTGATGCAGGTGGAGAACCAGAGCCGCGACGCGCGCTCGAAGCTGGAACGGCTGACCCCGCGCGAGCGCGAGATTGCCGATTACATGCTGGCCAATCCGGGCGACTTGTCCAGCAAGGGCATCGCCCGGGCGCTGGACATCAGCCCGCGCACGGTCGACCATCACCGGGCAAGGATTCTGGAAAAGCTGCAGATCGGATCGGTGGCCGAACTGATCGACCTGGCACGACGGCTGAACAATCCGCCCGTCGCATCCCGCGAGGTCTGAAGCCCGGCAGAGCAGCCTTCTTCCGGCGAACACGGCAGGACGAAAAATCGACCGCCAGAACCTTCTTGGTGGGTAACCGGTTCAGGCGGCCGCAGGCTATGGTATTGGTCTTATCGTTTGAAAAAAGTCACTCGTTACGAACCCAGAGAGAGCGTTCGCAGTGGCCGCCGGATCGCGGTTCGGCAGCCTTGTCAATCACTTGCCACATCACAAGGTCAGAATACGAAATGTTGCAGCCACGCGAAATGCGTGGCTTTGCCTAGGTAGAATTGCCTAGAAATGCCCAAATGGGCAGGAATTCGGTACCGTCAGGCCGAGCCACGCTGGATCAGTTGAAAGCCCACATCGACGACGGACGGCCCCGGCGTATGCTCGGCGAAACGGCTGAGCAATGCCCCCGCCGCCGCCTCGCCCAGAACAGCGCGGTCGACCCGGATGGTCGTCAGCGCCGGGTGGGTATGGGCGGCGAAATCCTGATCGCCAAAACCGATCACCGCGATCTGGTCCGGTACGCGAAGGCCCCGCGCCGCCGCCTCGGTCAGCAGGCCATGGGCGAACTGGTCGGAACTGCAAAAGACCACGCCAGCCATGAACCCCTGCCGGTCCAACAGATCGACCAGTGCCGCCCGGCCCTGTTCCAGCGTGGCGGTGCCGGGCTGGAAATCCACCGCCGGAACCTCTGCCCCGGTCATCCGATGAAAGGTTTGCACGAAACTGTCGCGCCGCCGGATCGCGCGGGCATCGCCGGCAGTCACGGTCGCCGCGCGCCGGTAGCCCGCCTTGACCGCGAATTCCGCCGCCGCCTGCCCCGTCGCCGCATGGGAAAAGCCGACGCAGCAATCGATGGGCGTTTCGCTGATATCCCAGATCTCGACCACCGGGATGCCCGATCCGATCAGCATCCGCCGCGTCCCCGGTGCGTGATGCACCCCGGTCAGCAGGACGCCATCGGGGCGGCGACTCAGCAGCGCCTCGACCAGCGCCTGTTCGCGCTCGGGGTCATGGCCGGTTTCCGACAGCATGATCTGATAGCCGTTTTCCCGCATGATCTCCGAGAAGCCATGCAGCAGGCTGGAATAGACGATATTCGTGAAGGACGGCACCAGCGCCGCGATCAGGTTGCTGCGGCGCGAGGCCAGCGCGCCCGCCAGCGCATTCGGCACATAGCCGGTCGCCCGGATCGCCTCGTGGATGCGGGCCAGCGTCTCGGGCGAGACCTTCGAGGGGTCCGACAGCGCCCGCGAGACTGTGACCTGCGACACGCCCGCCATGCGACCCACGGTCGTCATGGTGACGGCTGCGGAGGCTGGCAGGCCCGGCCGCCGTCTCGCTGCGTCGCTGTCGCCCATCACATCCCTGCCCAATGTTTACGCATTCATCATTTGAGAGGATTACTCCGCACCTTGTCAAGTGATGCCAAATTATCGACATTTTCGACCTGCACACCGCGCAAATCCGGCTTGACCCTCCGTCATGTATGCGCATACATCAGTTCATCCAGAATCGGGGGGAGGGGACGGATGGCCTTGGATGGACGCATAACCGCGGATCAATTGCGCAGCGCGCGCTGGTTCGCCCCCGATGATCTGCGCAGCTTTGGCCACCGCTCGCGGATGATGCAGTTGGGCTATGCCGAGGAAGAATTCGTCGGCAAGCCGATCATCGGCATCCTGAACACCTGGTCCGAACTGAATTCGTGCCACGGCCATTTCCCCGAACGGGTCAGGGACGTGAAGCGCGGCGTGCTGGCAGCGGGCGGTTTCCCGGTCGAGATGCCGGCGCTGTCGGTGGATGAAAGCTTCACCAAGCCGACCTCGATGCTTTATCGCAACATGCTGGCGATGGAGACCGAGGAAATGATCCGCAGCCACCCGCTGGACGGCGTGGTGCTGATGGGCGGCTGCGACAAGACCACGCCGGGGCTGGTCATGGGCGCGATCACGGCGGGCGTGCCGATGATCTTCCTGCCCGCCGGGCCGATGCTGCGTGGCAATTATGCCGGCAAGACGCTGGGGTCGGGCTCGGATGCGTGGAAATACTGGGACGAGCGCCGCGCCGGCAATATCTCGGACGAGGAATGGCTGGGCATTCAGGGCGGCATCGCCCGCTCGGTCGGCACCTGCATGACCATGGGCACGGCCTCGACCATGACCTCGATCACCGAGGCGCTTGGCCTCAGCCTTCCGGGTTCGTCCTCGATCCCTGCCGCCGATTCCGGCCATCAACGCATGGGCAGCGATTGCGGTCGCCGCATCGTCGACATGGTCTGGGAGGCGCTGACCCCCGACCGCATCGTCACCGAGGCCGCCGTGCGCAATGCCGCCATCGTCGCCATGGCCACCGGCTGCTCGACCAATGCCGTGGTCCATCTGATCGCCATGGCCCGCCGCGCCGGCGTCGATCTGACGCTCGACGATCTGGACGCGCTTGGCCGCGACACGCCGATGATCTGCAATGTCCGCCCCTCGGGCAAAGATTACCTGATGGAAGATTTCTACTATGCCGGCGGATTGCGCGCGCTGATGACGCAGCTGACCGAACGGCTAGACCTCTCGGCCCTGACCGTCACCGGGCGCACGCTTGGCGAGGGGATCGAGGGCGCCGTGGTCTACAACGACGACGTGATCCGGCCCTTGTCGAACCCGGTCTATGCCGAGGGCTCGCTGGCGCTGCTGCGTGGCAATCTCTGCCCCGATGGCGCGGTCATCAAACCCGCCGCCTGCGATCCGAAATACTGGGTCCATGAAGGCCCGGCGCTGGTCTTTGACAGCTATCCCGAGATGAAAAAGGCCATCGACGACGAGACGCTGGACGTGACCCCCGATCATGTGCTGGTCCTGCGCAATGCCGGGCCGCAGGGCGGGCCGGGGATGCCGGAATGGGGGATGCTGCCGATCCCCAAGGCGCTGATCAAGCAGGGCCACCGCGACATGCTGCGCATTTCGGACGCCCGCATGTCCGGCACATCCTACGGCGCCTGCGTGCTGCATGTCGCGCCCGAAAGCTTTGTCGGCGGGCCGCTGGCGCTGCTGAAGACCGGCGATATCGTGCGGCTGGACCTGCCCAACCGGCGGCTCGACATGCTGGTCGACGAGGCCGAGATCGCCCGCCGCCGGGCCGAATGGACCGCGCCGGAACCGCGCTTCGAGCGTGGCTGGGGCTATATGTTCTCGCGCCATGTGACGCAGGCCGACAAGGGTTGCGATTTCGACTTCCTCGAACGCGGCTTTGGCCGCGCCGCCGGCGAACCCGACATCTTCTGAGAGGCATCATGGCTCACGATCTGGACAAGGCGCTGGCCGGGATCTCCGGCATTCTGGTCACCCCCTATGACGCGGCGGGCGAGATCGCGCCCGGCAAGCTGGCGCCGATCATCGACCGGGCGATTGCGGCGGGCGTGCATATGCCGGTCGTCAACGGCAATACCGGCGAGTTCTACGCCCTGACCACCGACGAGGCCGTCGCCATGGTGGCCGAGGTCGCGGCGCTGATCGACGGGCGGGTGCCGCTGCTGGCCGGTGTTGGCCGCGGCATTCGTGACGCGGTGCGGCTGGCACGCGCCTCTGCCGATGCCGGGGCCAGCGCGCTGATGGTGCATCAGCCGCCCGATCCCTTCGTCGCCCCGCGCGGCACGGTGGATTACGTCAGGGCGATCGCGGACGCCTCGGGCCTGCCGATCATGCTCTATCTCAGGAACGACGCCATCGGCACCAAGGGGATCCAGGCGCTCTGCGAGATCCCGGGCGTCAAGGGCGTGAAATGGGCCACGCCCAACCCGATGAAACTGGCCGATGCCATCGCCGCCTGCGACCCGGCGATCACATGGGTCTGCGGTCTGGCCGAGGTCTGGGCACCGGCGCTTTATGCCGTGGGCGCGCGGGGCTTTACCTCCGGCCTCATCAATGTCTGGCCGGAACGCTCGGTTGCCATCCACAGCGCGCTGGACGCGGGCGATTTCGCCGAGGCCCGTCGCCTGATCGCCGAGATGCGCGCCTTCGAGGATATCCGCGCCGAAGAGCTGAACGGCACCAATGTCACCGGCGTCAAGGCGGCGCTGCAGGCCCTCGGTCAGGATTGCGGCCCGACAAGACCGCCCTCGGCCTGGCCACTGAGCGATGGACAAAAGGCGCAACTTCTGGCCTTCCTGCGCGCGAACAACCTGATCTGAAAGGAACGACCATGACCTTCACCCCTCACGGAAAACACCTGATCGCGGGCGAATGGGTCGGATCGGATCAGAGCTTTGCCTCCGAACCCGCGCATGGGCCGGTGCATCAGTTCTCGGTCGGCACGGTCGATCTGGTGAACCGCGCGGCCGAGGCGGCGGAAGAGGCCTTCTGGACCTATGCCTATACCACCCGCGAGGAACGCGCGGCCTTCCTTGACGCCATCGCCGACGAGATCGAGGCCCGGGCCGAGGCGATCACCGAGATCGGCAGCCAGGAAACCGGCTTGCCCGAGGCGCGGCTTCAGGGCGAGCGTGGCCGCACCGTGGGCCAGCTGCGGCTTTTCGCATCGCACATCCGTGACGGCGCCTATCTGGATCGCCGCCATGACAAGGCCCTGCCCGACCGCCAGCCGCTGCCCCGCCCCGATATCCGGGTGATCCAGCGGCCCATCGGTCCGGTCGCCGTCTTCGGCGCCTCGAACTTCCCCTTGGCCTTTTCGACCGCCGGTGGCGACACCGCCGCCGCGCTGGCCGCCGGTTGCCCGGTGGTGGTCAAGGGTCATTCCGCCCATCCCGGCACCGGCGAGATCGTGGCCGAGGCAGTTCTGGCCGCGATCGAAAAGACCGGCATGCCCAAGGGCGTCTTCTCGCTGATCCAGGGCGGCAAGCGCGATGTCGGCACCTCGCTGGTGCAACACCCGCTGATCAAGGCCGTGGGCTTCACCGGCTCGCTTGGCGGTGGCCGGGCGCTGTTCGATCTCTGCGCGCAGCGCCCCGAGCCGATCCCCTTCTTCGGCGAATTGGGCAGCGTGAACCCGATGTTCATCCTGCCCCATGCCGCCAAGGCGCGCGGGGCCGAGATCGGGAAGGGCTGGGCCGGTTCGCTGACCATGGGCGCGGGGCAGTTCTGCACCAATCCCGGTATTGCGGTGATCGAGACCGGCGCGGCGGGCGATGCCTTTGTATCCGCCGCCAAGGACGCCCTGGCGCAGGTCGGCCCGCAGACCATGCTGACCGAGGGCATCGCGAAAGCCTATCGTGACGGTCAGGCGCGGTTCGAGGGTCGCAACAGCGTGACCCCGCTGCTCTCCACCGAAAGCAAGGGCCGCGAGGCGAACCCGAACCTCTATGAAACAGACGCCGCGACCTATCTGCAGGATCACGCGCTTGGCGAAGAGGTCTTTGGCCCGCTCGGTCTGGTGATCCGGGTCAGCGGCACCGATGACATGGAAAAGCTGGCCAAAGGCTTCGAGGGCCAGCTGACCGCGACCATCCACCTGGATGCCGAGGACGCTGCCAAAGCCCGCCGCCTGCTGCCGATCCTCGAGCGCAAGGCCGGTCGCGTTCTGGCCAACGGCTTCCCGACCGGCGTCGAGGTCTCCGAGGCCATGGTCCATGGTGGCCCCTACCCCGCCTCGACCAATTTCGGCGCCACCTCGGTCGGCACCCTGTCGATCCGCCGCTTCCTGCGGCCGGTCAGTTTCCAGAACATACCTGAGGGCGTGCTGCCCGACGACCTGCAGGACATCTAGTTCAAAGAAGGAGCGCCACCATGAACCAAGCCACCCGCGACAAGCTGATGGGCGTGTCCGTCGCCACGCTGGCCAGCGTCCTTTACAAGCGCGGCCTGCGCAATCAGGTGATCCAGGGCGTCCATCCGCTTGGCTGGAAAGGCAAGAACATGGTGGGGCCAGCCTTCACCCTGCGCTACATGCCCGCGCGCGAGGATCGCAACCCGATGACGGTGTTCCGCAATGCCGATCATCCCCAGCGCGTCGCCATCGAGACCTGCCCGCCGGGCGCAGTTCTGGTGATGGACAGCCGCAAGCAGGCCAATGCCGCCTCGGCCGGTGACATCCTCATCACCCGGTTGATGATGCGCGGCGCGGCGGGAGTCGTGACCGATGGCGGCTTCCGCGATGCCGCCACCATCGCCGAACTGGAGATGCCGGCCTATCACACCCGGCCCTCCAGCCCGACCAACCTGACGAATAACGAGGCCATCGCCATCAACGAGCCGATCGGCTGCGGCGATGCGCCGGTCTTTCCGGGCGATATCATCGTGGGCGACGCCGATTGCGTCATCGTCATCCCCGCCGAGATCGCCGATGAGTGCGCCGACGAGGCTGCCGAGATGACCGTCTACGAGGATTTCGTCATCGAGAAGGTCAAGGCCGGCACACCGATCATCGGGCTGTACCCGCAGACCAAGTCCGAATTCGCCGGGGAATTCGCGGCATGGCGCAAGTCGCAGAACCGCTAACCGGCCTCGCCGCGCGGCAGGATCTCGGGCGTCAGTTCCGCCCGGATCAGCGCAGCAATGTCGCGCACCAGCGGCTCGGGCTCCTTGGGGCGCAGCGCCAGATAGAGATCGGAATGCAGCGCGTCGGGCGGCAGGCCGATATCGCGGATCTCGGTATTGGGCATGGCGATCTGGCTGTTCGAACGCGGCACCAGCGCCACGCCAAAGCCGCCGTCGACCAGCGACATGATCGTGTGGCTCTGCGCCACGGCAAAGATCATCCGCGGCGTCACGCCCTGCGCGTTCAGAAAGCCCTGCACCACCTCGGCCAGAAAGCCGCCGCGTTCGGTCGAATAGCCGATGAAGTCGATGCCATGCAGCGCGCTGACCGGGATCTCGTGCTGATCCAGCAGCGGATGACCGCGCGGGGCGGCAAGGACGAAGGGTTCGCTCCACAGCTTCTCGATCGGCAGGCCGGGATTGTGGCGCGGCAGGCGGATGACGGCGAAATCCAGACTGCCCGCCTGCAGCGCATCGACGGCCTCGGCGGTCATCACCTCGCGCAGGGTCAGATCGACCTCGGGCAGCGCCTCGCGCACCCGGCGGGCGATGCGGGGTATGACCTCGAGACAGGCCGAAGGCACGAAACCCAGTTCGATATGCCCGGCTTGCCCGCGCGCCGCCTGCCGCGCCGACAGGATCGCGCTTTCGGTGCGGGTCAGGATGTCGGTCGCATCGGCCAAGAGCCTGCGACCCGCCGGGGTCAGCCGGACCGAGCGGTTGGTGCGATCAAACAGCCGCGCGCCAAGCACGTGCTCCAGCAGCGCAATATGCCGCGACAAGGGCGGTTGCGTCATGTTCAGCCGCCGCGCGGCGCGGCGGAAGTTCAGCTCTTCGGCTACGGCCACGAAATAGCGCAGCTGGTTCAACTCGATCGTCGGTCCGCTCATCCCGCCCCCTTGCGCCATGGTGCGAGAGCCGGGCTTGAGCCGCAATATGTAATATTTTGTCATCTTATGATGAAGATATTAGATCATCTAAGTTTGACTGTATTTGCTAGGCATTGTGAAAGAACACTTGCGCGTCAATCGTCAAATACAGAAGTTTTCTTTTTACAAGATGACAAAATAACCGAAAGCTGTTAAGTCACATCTCCAAGGCGTGAATCGGGGGGATCATGCAGGACCGCAATGCCATCACGGGGGTCGCGATCATGGCGCTGGTGGCGCTTGGCGGCGCCGTGGACAGCGCCATCGTGCGACTGCTGGCGGGCGAGGTTCATCCCTTCGTCATCGGTTTCACCCGCGTCAGCTTTGGCCTTTTGGCGATGCTGCCGCTGATCCTGACCCGGCCGGGCATCCTGCGGACGCAGGCGCGCTTCAGCCATGTGCTACGCGCGGCGCTGAAGCTTGGCTCGCTGGTCGCGGTCTTTGCCGCGCTGCAGGCCGCGCCGCTGGCCACAGTCACCGCCATCGGCTTTGCCGCCCCGATCTTCGTCACCCTTGGCGCCTGGCTGTTCCTGTCCGAGAAGCCGGGGCCGCTGCGGCTGATGGGGCTGGTTCTGGGCTTTGCCGGGATCGTGGTAATTCTGGCGCCCTCGATCGGGCTGGGTGAGGGTGAGGCGCTGATGCTGGCGCTGCTTGGCGCATTGCTGACGGCGGCGATCCAGCTGATGCTGAAGGTCATGGGCCGGACCGAGCGCGCCGATACGCTGGTGGCCTGGAACCTGATCGTCTCGGTGCCCTTGGCCGCACTGCCGGCCTGGTATTTCTGGGCGACACCCACCGCGACCCAGTGGGGGCTATTGGCGCTGCAAGGCGTCATTGGCACGATCTCGCAACTGGGCGTCACCCGGGCGTTCCAGCTGGCCGATGCCTCGCTGGTCGCGCCGGTCGATTTCCTGCGCCTGCCCTTCGTCGCCGCCATGGCCTGGTTCGTCTTCAGCGAGCTGTCGCCGATCTCGACCTGGGCCGGCGCGGCGCTGATCTTTGCCGCCATCCTGTTGATGGCCGCCTCGGCGCGCGGGCGTCAGGCCGTGGTGCAGGGCTGATACCGATGACAGCACCAGTGATAGCGAGAACGTATCATTCTGCATCAGAAACGAGTCGACTGACATGCGGATGACCCTAAAATCGCGGATGACCCAGGAGGAGGGCCGGTCAAGGCCTCGGGTTCAGATGCTTGTCCGGCGTCTTGCGGCGACCGCCGGAGTGATTGCAACAGCCGCTCCTATGGGAGGACTACCATGAACTGTCGCGCAACCCTGCTCGGCGGGGCGACCTTGCTTGCCTTGTCGGCACCCGCCTTTGCCGCCGATACCGATGTCATCATCGCGCTGAACGAAGAACTTGAAACGGTCGAACCCTGCATGGCCTCGCAGTCGAATATCGGCCGCGTCATCCTGCAGAACATCTCCGAGACGCTGACCGAGCTGAACACCGAGGACGGCTCGCTGATGCCGCGTCTGGCGGAAAGCTGGGAGGATATGGGCAACGGCACATGGCGCTTCCACCTGCGCCCCGGGGTCAGCTTCTCGGACGGTTCGGCCTTTGACGCCGCCGACGTCAAGCATTCGATCGAGCGCACGGTCTCGCCCGACCTGACCTGCGAGATCGGCGCCAAGTTCTTCGGCGGCATGACCCTGACCACGGCGGTTGTCGATGACGCGACGATCGACATCACCTCGGACCCGGCCCAGCCGATCCTGCCGCTGCTGTTCTCGACCCTGACCATCGTGCCCTCGGAAACGCCGATGGAGTTTACCCGTCAGCCGATCGGCACCGGCCCCTATGTGCTGAGCGAATGGAATGCCGGGCAGAACATCATCCTGGACCGCCGCGACGATTACTGGGGCGAGGCCCCGGTGGTGACGAAGGCCACTTATCTGTTCCGCACGGATGACGCGGTGCGCGCCGCCATGGTGCCGGCGGGCGAGGCCGATATCGTGCCGCTGATCAACCAGAACGACGCCACCAACCCGGCCACCGATTTCGCCTATCCGAACTCGGAAACCACCTATCTGCGTCTCGACAGCAGCAAGGCCCCGCTGAATGACATCCGCATCCGCGAAGCGATGAACCTGGCGGTTGACCGCGAGGCGTTCCTTGGCACGCTGGTGCCCGCCGATGCCACGCTGGCCACCCACATGACGCCCCCGACAGCACTTGGCGCCGATGTCGATCTGGGCGTGCCGCCCTATGACCCCGACCGCGCCCGCGCGCTGATCGAGGAAGCCAAGGCTGCCGGTGTGCCGGTCGATACCGAGATCACCCTGATCGGTCGTCTGGGGAACTATCCCAACGTGACCGAGGTGCTGGAAGCCCTGCAGCAGATGTTCGCCGATGTCGGGCTGAACGTGAAGCTCGAGATGGTCGAGGTGGCCGAATGGGTCGAGCATTACTCGAAACCCTTCGCGGCGGGCGACAAGCCGGCGATGGTCTCGGCCATGCATGACAACAATCGCGGCGATCCGGTCTTCTCGATGTATTTCAAATATGCCTGCGACGGGTTGCAGTCGGGCATCTGCGACGAGGAACTGGACAAGCTGATCGCCGATGCCACCGCGGCGACGGGCGATGCCCGGGCCGAGGCCTGGCGCGCGGCCTTCCAGAAGGCGCATGACCTCTGGGCCGATATCTTCCTGTTCCACATGGTGGGCTTCAGCCGCGTCTCGGAACGGCTGGACTTCAAGCCGACCATCGCCACGAACTCGGAACTGCAGCTGTCGCAGATCAAGTTCAAGTAACCCCCTCGGGCGGCGGGGCGATCCCGCGCCGCCGCCCTTTCCTCTCCGGCCCATCAGCCCTGAAAGAGAGATCTGACGATGAAGAAATTTCTGTTCAAACGGGCAATTTCCAGCGCCATCTCGCTGCTCTTGCTGATCGTTGCCGTCTTCTTCCTGTCGCGCCTGACCGGCGATCCGACGGACCTTTATTTGCCCGTCGATGCCAGCCAGGAGGCGCGCGACAATTTCCGCGCCATCAACGGGCTCGACCAGCCGCTGATCGTGCAGTTCGGCCGCTATGTCTGGGACGTGCTGCATCTGGATTTCGGCGACTCGATCCGCCGCGCCCGCCCGGCGCTGGAAGTGGTGATCGAGGCCTTTGCCTGGACCCTGCAACTGGCGCTGATCACCATGTTCCTGGTCTCGCTGGCGGCGATCATCCTCGGCTCTCTGGCAGCCTTCAAGGTCGGCGGCTTCTTTGACCGCATCGCCACCTTCTTCTCGCTGATCGGTGCCGCCGCCCCGGATTTCTGGGTCGCCATCGTCGCCATCGTCATCTTCTCGCTTGGCCTCGGCTGGCTGCCCACATCCGGAACCGGTACGCCCCTGCACTGGATCCTGCCAATCGCCGTCCTCTTCATCCGGCCCTTCGGCCTGATCCTGCAGGTGGTCAGGGGTTCAATGATCAACGCGCTCTCCTCGGCCTATGTGAAGACCGCCCGGGCCAAGGGCGTGACGCCGAAGAAACAGGTCTTCGTCCATGCGCTCAGGAATGGCATGCTGCCGGTCATCACCGTCATCGGCGATCAGGCGGCGGGTATGCTGAACGGGGCGGTGATCGTCGAGACCATCTTCGGCTTCCCCGGCGTCGGCAAGCTGATGATCGATTCGATCCTGCAGCGCGACTTCTCGGTGATCCTCGCGGCGATCATGGTCACGGCCATCGCCATCTTCCTGATGAACATCCTGATCGACCTGGCCTATGCCGCGCTCGATCCCCGCATCCGCTATTAGGGAGGCGATCATGACCCAAGCAACCGAATCCGCGGCCCCCGAGAAGGAACGCAGCGGCTTTCGCACCTGGCTGTCGCTGCTCTGGGCCGACAAGCTCGCGTTCTTCGCCGCCGTCTTCCTGCTGATCGTGCTGCTTTGCGCCATCCTTGGCCCCTGGCTGCTGGACGGCGTGGCCACCAAGCAGAATCTGCGCGGCCGCAATGCCCCGCCCTTCGATCTGTCGCGCGGCTTCATGATGATCCTCGGCGGCGACCAGCTGGGCCGGCCGCTGCTGGCGCGGCTGATCGTGGCGGCGGGCAACACCATGGCGGTGGCCGCCGGCGCGGTGATGCTGGCCATGCTGATCGGCTCGACCCTCGGCCTGATCGCCGGCTATTCCCGTGGCCGCATGGCCGAGCTGATCCCGCGCCTCGCGGACGTGATCATGTCCTTCCCCTCGCTCCTCTTGGCAGTGATCGTCCTCTACATGCTCGACCCCTCGGTCGGGAACATCATCCTGGTCCTCGCCATCACCCGCATCCCGGTCTACCTGCGCACCACCCGCGCCGAGGTGCTGGAAGTGCGCGAGCGGATGTTCGTGCAGGCCGCAACCGTCATGGGCGCGCCCACGCGACGGATCATCTTTCGCCACATCCTGCCGATGATCCTGCCCACCATCCTGACCATCGCCACGCTGGATTTTTCCTTCGTGATGCTGGCCGAAAGCTCACTCTCCTTCCTCGGCATCGGCATCCAGCCGCCCGAGATCACCTGGGGCCTGATGGTCAGCCAGGGCCGGCCCTATCTGACCAGCGCCTGGTGGCTGTCCTTCTGGCCGGGTCTGGCAATCATCCTGACCACACTGTCCCTGAACCTTCTGTCGAACTGGATGCGCGTCGCGCTGGACCCGACACAGCGCTGGCGCCTTGAAATCGGAGCACGGAAACATGGCTGAGCCCCTTCTGGAAGTCCGCAACCTGTCGGTCACCTTCCACACCGCCCGTGGCCCGGTCGAGGCCGTCCGCAATGTCAGCTGGCAAGTCGCCCCGGGCGAGGTTCTGGCGATCCTTGGCGAATCCGGCTCGGGCAAGTCGGTCTCGGCCTCGGCGGTGATGGACCTGATCGACTGCCCGCCGGGCGAGATCACCTCGGGCGAAATCATCTATCGCGGTCGTGACCTGCTGAAGCTGAGCGCCGATGAACGCCGCGAGATCAACGGCAAGCGCATCGCCATGATTTTTCAGGACCCGCTGAGCCACCTGAACCCGGTCTATACCGTCGGCTGGCAGATCGAAGAGGCGCTGACCACCCATGGCACGCCGAAGGACAAGGCCCGGGTGGAAACCATCTCGCTTCTGGACAAGGTCGGCATCCCCAACCCCGAAGCCTCGGCGCGGAAATACCCGCACCAGTTTTCGGGCGGGCAGCGACAGCGCCTGATGATCGCCATGGCGCTGGCGCTCCGCCCCGACGTGCTGATCGCCGACGAGCCGACCACGGCGCTCGACGTAACCGTTCAGGCACAGATCCTCGCGCTTCTGGAGCAGTTGCAGCACGAGACCGGGATGGCGCTTCTCATCATCACCCATGACCTTGGCGTGGTCGCCGAAATTGCCGACCGGGTGGTGGTGATGAACGCGGGCGAGATCGTCGAGCAGGGCACCGCGGCGGAGGTCTATGCCAACCCCCAGCATCCCTATACCAAGCGGCTGATCGGTGCGGCGCCGGGCAAGGGCGCGATCCATGATGATCCGCCGACGACCGAGCCGATCCTGCTGTTGCAGAATGTCTGCAAGAAATACGGCGAATTCGAGGCACTGAAGGGCTGCAGTTTCGAACTGTGCGAGGGCGAAACGCTGGCCATCGTCGGCGAATCCGGCTCCGGCAAATCGACCACGGCGCGGGTGCTGCTGCGGCTCGAGGAACCGACCAGCGGGCGGGCGATGTATCACGGGCGCGACCTCTTCGCCCTCACGCCGCGCGAGCTCTTCGAGATGCGGCGCGATATCCAGATGGTGTTTCAGGACCCGACGCAAAGCCTCAACCCGCGCATGACGGTCTATCAGATCATCTCGGAAGCCTGGGCGATCCACCCCGAGATCCTGCCAAAGGCGCGCTGGCGCGAGCGGGTGGCCGAGCTTTTGGGTCAGGTCGGGCTGAAGCCCGAACACGCCCACCGCTATCCGCACCAGTTTTCCGGCGGCCAGCGCCAGCGCATCGCCATCGCCCGCGCCCTTGCGCTGGAACCGCGCGTGATCGTCTGCGACGAGGCGGTCTCGGCGCTGGACGTGCAGGTTCAGGCGCAGGTGATCGAGCTTCTGGACAAGCTGAAGGACGAATTCGGCCTCAGCTATATCTTCATCGCCCATGACCTGCCGGTGGTGCGCGACTTTGCCGACCGGGTGATCGTCATGCAGAAGGGCCAGATCGTCGAACAGGGCCCGGTGCGCGACATTTTCGAGAACCCGCGCGAAACCTACACGCGGAACCTGCTGGCGGCCTCGCTGGACCCCGATCCAGAGGTTCAGGCCCGCCGCCGCGCCGAACGACTGTCGAAGGAGGTTGCCTGATGTCGAAACCCGATGTGATGATGCTCTATCCCATGCGTCCCAAGGCAATGGAGCAGCTGGAGGCAGCCTATACGCTGCACCGCGCCGATCTGGCGGATGACAAGGCGGCCTTCATCGCCCTGCACGGGCCGAACTGCCGGACCATCGCCACCAACGGACACGAGCCGGTGACGCGCAAGATGATCGAGGCCATGCCGAAGCTGGAACTGGTCGCCTGTTCCAGTGCCGGGTTCGAAAGCTTTGACCTTGTTGCGATGGCCGAGCGTGGGGTGAAGCTGACCAATACCTCATCCGCGCTCAGCGATGACGTGGCCGACACGGCGATCATGCTGATGCTGGCGGCGCGGCGGTCGCTGGTCGCGGCCGAAGCCTATGTCCGCTCGGGTGACTGGGCCAGAAAGGGCATGTTCCCGCTGCAGCACACAATCTCGGGCAAGCGGCTCGGCATTGTCGGCATGGGCACGATCGGGCAAGAGATCGCCCGCCGGGCCGAGGCGATGCGGATGCAGGTCAGTTACTGGAACCGCAGGCCGAAGGACGTGCCGTGGCCGTTCCAGCCCGATCTGCTGCAGCTTGCCAGCGACAGCGATGTTCTGGTTGTCATCGTCGCCGGTGGCGAGGGCACGCGCGGGCTGATCTCGTCCAAGGTGATGGCGGCGCTGGGGCCGCAGGGTCTTCTGGTCAATGTCTCGCGCGGCTCGGTTGTGGACGAGCCGGCACTGATCGCGGCGCTGTCCTCGGGCGCGCTCGGTCAGGCGGCACTGGATGTCTTTGCCAGCGAACCCGACCCCGATCCGGCGCTGACCGCCCTGCCCAATGTGACACTGTTTCCTCATCACGCCTCGGGCACGGTCGAGACGCGGGACGCGATGGCGCAGCTGGTGGTGGACAATCTGGCCGCCTTTTATGCCGGACAGCCGCTGCTGACGCCGGTTGATCTCGGGGCCTATGCCCCTGTCCCCGCGCAGGGATGAGCCGGGGCGCTGTGCTGGTGACAGGGGCCAGTTCCGGCATCGGGCTGGCCATCGCGCAGGCGCTGCTGGCGGAGGGGTTTTCGGTCATCGGCCTGTCGCGCAGCGCAACAGAGGGGCTTGGTGCGGGTTTCACCCATCTGCCGATCGATCTGACCGATCCTGTGGCACTCACCGCCGCACTCGACGGCCTGCCGCCACTCGCGGGCGTGGTCCATGCGGCGGGCCTTCTGCGGGTCGGGCGGCATGACGCCTTCGATTTCACCGATGGCGCGCGCATGTGGCAATTGCACGTCGAGACTTCGGCCCGGCTGATCGGCGCGCTGGCTCCGCGCCTGCCCGAGGGTGGCCGGATCGTGCTGATCGGCAGCCGGGTGGCGCGCGGCGCGCCGGGCCGGGCGCTTTATGCGGCCTCCAAGGCGGCGCTTTCGGGTCTGGTGCGATCTGTCGCCGCCGAGCTGGCCCCGCGCGGCATCACCGTCAACATCGTCGCCCCCGGCGCCACCGACACGCCGATGCTGCGCGACCCCGAACGCGCCAGCGAGGCCCCGAAGCTGCCCCTCATCGGCCGGATGATCCGGCCCGAAGAAGTCGCGGCGGCGGTCGGTTTCCTGCTGTCGCCCCTCGCAGGCGCCATCACCGGGCAGGAGATCGTCATCTGCGGCGGGGCCTCGCTGTGACCCATCGCGTCCTCATCATCGCCGATGACCTGACCGGCGCCTTGGACAGCGGTTCCGCCTTCGCCATGCGCGGCCACGCGACGCGGGTTCTTCTTGACGCCGCCGGCCTGCCCGCTGCGCTGGCCGATCCTGACTTGCAGGTAATCGCCATCGCCACCGGCACGCGCGAGGTGCCTGTGGCCGAGGCCGCGCAGACGGTGCATCGCATTGCCGAAACGGCTGCGGGCTTCGACGGCATCCTGTTCAAGAAGATCGACAGCCGGATGAAGGGCCATATCGCCGCCGAACTAGCGGCCTTGCGGGGTGTCTTTCCACTGCCGGTTCTGGCGGTCCCCGCAATCCCGCGACTGGGGCGACTGGTTGTCGATGGCTGCGTGACCGGCGCGGGGGTCGAGACGCGGATCCCCATTGCCCCGAGACTTGGGATCGCGGCCCGCATTCCCGACACCACCAGCGACGCCCAGATTGACGCCGTTCTACCGGGCGCACTGGATCAGGCGATCCATGCCGGCGCCGCCGGTCTGGCCGAGGCTCTGGCCCGCGCCCTGCCGCCGGGTCATGCCACGGGTCCGATCGACCTGCCGCTCCCCCTGCTGATGGCCATCGGCTCGCGCGATCCGGTGACGCTGGCGCAGATCGCAGCACTGGAAACCGCCCCCATCACGGCCCCGAATGGCGCCGTTCCGACGCTGCCGGTGGCCGACCTGAGTCTGGTCCAGATGACAGCCGGTGTTGAACCTGTGTCTCCCGCTGAAGCCGCAGAAAACTTTGCAACCGGCATCGCCCGCGAGCTGCGCCGCAACCCGCCCCGCAGCCTCTTTGCCTGCGGCGGCGAGACCGCCCATGCCATCCTGCGCCAACTCGGCACCACCACCCTTGATTTGCTTGGCGAAATCCTGCCCGGCATTCCCGTGGCCCGCACGATTGATGGCAAGCGGACCGTCATCACCAAATCCGGCGGCTTCGGCGGGCCTGACGCCTTGCGGCAGTTGACAGGAAAATTTGTCAAATGATGCTCGGATAGGTTAGTCACGTGTCCGAAGCCGTTACGGAGCCAAAGATGACCTATGAAAACGCCAAGCCCAGAACCACGCTGGCCGACAAGGTCTATCACCTGCTGTTCACCCGGATCACCAATGGCGAATACGAGGTGAACCAGAAATTGCCGCCGGAGAACGCGCTTTCGGTCGAATTCGGCGTCTCGCGCCCGATCCTGCGCGCGGCGATGGAGCGGCTGCGCGACGAGGGCCTGATCTATTCGCGGCAGGGCGCGGGCAGCTATGTCCGCCTGCCGGTCAATGCGCCGGTGGGCTTTGCGCGGGTCGAGACGCTGGCCGATATCCAGCGCTGCTATGAATTCCGCCTGACGCTGGAATCCGATGCGGCGCGACTTGCGGCAGGGCGTCGGAACCAGGCGGCGCTGGAGGAAATCGACCGGGCGCTGGCGCTTCTGCGCGATGCGACCGGATCGATGCAGCACCGCGAGGATGCCGATTTCGCCTTTCACCTCGCCATCGCCAAGGCCTCGAACAACCAGTATTACGAGGCCACGATGCGGGCGTTGCGCGACCATATCAACGTCGGCATGAAGATGCATGGCCAGTCGCTGATGAGCGATGGCGCCAAGGGGCTGGAGGATGTGCTGGCCGAGCACACCGCCATCCGCGAGGCGATAGAGGATCAGCGGGGCGAAGACGCGGCGCGGCTGATGCGCGGGCATATCGAGCATTCGCGCGACCGGCTGTTCGGCGGCGGGTTGATCGATCTGCAGATGCGGAATTGACAAGTTATTTACAACATCACAAATAACTTGACATCTGACCCGGTTCGAGGCTGAATCCCCCTGCAAACACTGGGGGGATTCCATGACCGTTGACGAGATCGCCGCTTCGATGGCCGGCCGCCTTGCGGCCACCGCACCGGGCCGGGACGAGGCCTTCCTGCCCTCGCCCGCCGTCCAGAACCACGCCTCGTTCCTGGTCGAACTGCCCGACGGCGCGGTGATCTGCACCTGGTTCGGCGGCTCGCTGGAGGGCAAGTCCGACATTTCCATCCGCGCCGCGATCCTGCTGCCTGCTGCAAACCAATGGGGTCCGGTCTCGACGCTCAGCGACGACCCCGACCACTCGGAGCAGAACCCGGTGATCTTCCCAGCACCAGATGGGCAGTTGTGGCTGTTCCACACCTCGCAGCCCTCGGGCAATCAGGATGAATGCCGGGTGCGCATGGCGCGGCTGACCCGCGAGGGCGACCGGCTCAGGGCCGAAGCGGGCGATTATCTCGACCTGCCGCGCGGCTGCTTCATCCGCGCGCAATTGCAGGTGCTTGTCGATGGGTCATGGCTGCTGCCGCTGTTCCGCTGTGTCCAGCGGCCGGGCCAGAAATGGACCGGCAGTCACGATATCGCCGCCGTTGCGATCTCGCCAGATCAGGGGAAAAGCTGGTCCTATCAAGAGGTTCCAGGCTCGGTCGGCTCGGTTCATATGTGCCCGGTCGATACCGGCGCGCGGCTTTCGGCCTTCTATCGCCGGCGTCAGGCCGATTTCGTTTGCCGATCGGACAGCCTCGATGGCGGGCGCAGCTGGTCGGCGCCGGTGGCGACGGACGTGCCGAACAACAATTCCTCGCTGGCGGCGACCCGGCTGGCCACGGGCCAAATCGCGTTGATCTGCAACCCGATCAATGCCGAGATGTCGCCCGACCGCCGGGCTTCGCTCTATGACGAGCTGGGCGAGGAGGATGGCCGCCCTGATGCCGATCCGCAGGGCGGCTGCGCACCGATCTGGGGCGTGCCGCGTGCGCCTGTGGCGCTGTGCCTCTCGACCGATGGCGGGGCGAGCTTTCCCGAACGCTACCTGATCGAAGATGGCGATGGGGCGTGCCTGTCGAACAACTCGCTGGACGGGAAAAACCACGAACTGTCCTATCCCTGGCTGCTGGAGGCGACGAACGGGGCGCTGCATCTGAGCTATACCTTCCACCGCCGCGCCATCAAGCATGTGCGTCTGGCACCGGGCTGGCGCGAGCGGCTGACCCGGCTGTGAAAGGACGGCGCAGGTTGTAAAGCGATCAGACCTTGGCGCGGCGTCCCTGCGCCAGCTTCCCGGCATAATCCAGCGCCGACAGCATGTTGACATGATTGGCCCGGCCCGTTCCGGCAATGTCGAAGGCGGTGCCATGATCGACCGAACTGCGGTCGATGGGCAGGCCAAGCGAGACATTCACCGCAGAGTCGAAAGCGATCAGCTTGATCGGGATATGCCCCTGATCGTGATATTGCGCGACGACCAGATCGAAGGCACCGTTATAGGCGCGGTGAAACACCGTATCGGCCGAGATCGGCCCCTGCACGTCGATCCCCTCGGCCCGGGCGATCTCGACCCCCGGCGCAGTCTGCAGATCATCCTCGCGCCCGAAAAGTCCGTTTTCCCCGCAATGCGGGTTGATCCCGGCAACGGCGATCCGCGGGTTCTCGATCCCCATGCGGCGCAGGTGACGATGACCGGTGCGGATGGTTTCGGCCACACGCTCGGGCGTGGCGCGGGTGATGGCGTCCTTCAGCGAGACATGGGTCGAGACGTGGATGACGTTCAGCCGTTCCGAGGCCAGCAGCATCCACGAAGACTTGCAGCCGGTCAGCGCCGCCAGCATCCCGGTATGGCCGTCATAGTGATGGCCGGCGGCATTCAGTGCCTCCTTGTTGATCGGCGCGGTGACGATGCCCGCCGCCTTGCCGCCGCTGGTCAGCTCGACCGCGCGCTTGATGTATTGAAACGACGCCTCGCCGCAGGCGTCGGACAAGACGCCGAAGCGGCCCGGCAGCCCGCCGACCGGGACATGGATCACCTGCAACGCGCCGGGCTTCGGCGCGTCGGACAGATCAAGCTGAACGCTGCTGGCCGCGATGGCCCGGTCCAGCGTGTCGCGGTCGCCGATGACGGCATAGCCGGCGCGCGCCTCGGGCGGCAGCGAGGCGATGGCTTTCACGGTCACCTCGGCGCCGACGCCCGAGGGGTCGCCCATGGTGATGACGATGGGTTGGTCGGTCATGGGGCGTCCTTTCGGTGGGAGGAATCGGGGCGGGGGGTCATGCCGTCAACTCGTATTTACGCAGAATTTCGCGGATGGCGGCATCCTGCGCGGCATCGGGCAGCAGCGCCGGCTGACGCGACTGCCCGACCGAGGGGTCCATCTGGAACAGCGCCCGCTTGACCAGCGCCGGCGGGAAGCCAAGCGCGTAAAGATCCTTGCGCAGCCCGGCAAAGACCGTCTGTGCCGCCTCGCCCCCGGCATCGTCGCCGGCATTGAAGCTGGCGATGATCTGGGCCAGCACCTGTGGTGCGACATTGCCCAGACCCGAGATCACCCCGGCGCAGCCCTGCTGCAAGCCCCAGTGGACCAGGTGGTCGGGGGCGCAATAGACCTCGAAATTGCCTTGGTCGCGGGCGACATCCAGATAGTCCATCACCGTCTCGGTCGAGCCGCCGGAATCCTTGATCCCGGCAATGTTCGGATGGCGGGCCAGCACCCGGGCGGTATCGGGCTCGATATGGTTCTGGGTGCGCGCCGGAATGTCATAGAGATAGACGGGCGTCGTCACCGCATCGGCGACGGTGGTGAAATGGCGGATCAACCCGTCCTGCGTGCAGGCGATGAAATAGGGGGTGATGACGGCGATGCCCTCGACCCCCATGCGGTCGAAAGCGCGCGCGAGCTGCAGCGTCTCGAAGGTCGCCGGGCAGCCGGCATTGACGATCACCTTCACCTGCCCCGCCACCTCGTCCATCACCGCCTCCAGCAGGTCGATCTTCTCGCCCTGGGTCAGCGCGGTGAAATCGCCATTGGTGCCACAGCACATGATGTTGTTGCCGGCCGCGACCTGACGGCGCACCTGCGCGCGCGTGGCCTCGAGGTTCAGCGTCTCGTCCTCGTTGAAACAGGTGACAAGCGCAACATAGGCCGAACGGGGGGATTGGGTCATGAGTCACCTCGCAATCGGGCCGTTTCTGTCGGGGCGATTCCCCGGCATGGCGAGCCTTGGCGGGAAATTGGCGTAAAGATGATAAGTTGTCAATAACAGTTGCCGGATTTCTGACAGTTCACGTGACTCAGCGCCCAGCTTCTGCGGCATCAACCCGGCAAATCTTCTGCCACATATATCTGATTCTGACGTAAAATGCGTGCTATGAGAAACCAAACACGGCCAGACCGGAGACTGAGCGGCCCGAATCTGCCATCAAACATACTTGTTGACAATTTTTCGAAACCTGCCCATTCTCCTCGCCATCCAGCCCGCCGCCCATCGCCCGGAGTGACATGATGCCCCTGCTTTCAGACCCGATAGAGATGCTGCGCCCGCCGGTCCTGCGCTTTGGCGTGGGAACGATAGACACTTTGGCCGGTTGGGTCGAGGAACGGGGTTACAGCCGCCCGGTGGTGATCGCCGATCCGGTGAACGCGGCGCGACTGGCGGTGCTCGGGCTTGGCACGCCGGCCTGCTTTGGCACCGTGGTGCCCGAACCCGACATCACCAACCTGATGGCGGCCGTGGCTGCGGCCGAAGGCGCCGATTGCGTCATCGGCTTTGGCGGCGGTTCGGCGATGGATCTGGCCAAGATGGTGGCGGTTATGGCCGGCCACGACCTGACGCTGGCCGATATCTCCGGGCCGAACCGCGCGCCCGCCCGCCGCGTCGGGCTGGTGCAGATCCCGACTACCGCCGGCACCGGCTCCGAGGTCGGCACCCGCGCGCTGATTACCGATCCCGCCACGCAGGCCAAGGTTGCCACCGAAAGCCGGCACATGCTGGCCGATCTGGCGATCATCGACCCGGCCCTGACCTATTCCGTGCCGCCCTTCGTCACCGCGGCCACCGGCGTCGATGCCATGGCCCATTGCGTCGAGGCCTTCACCTCGAAACGCAGCCATCCGATCATCGATGCCTACGCCCTGCAAGGGATCGAACTGGTCGGCAAATACCTGCGCCGCGCGGTCGAGAATGGCGCGGATGCCGAGGCGCGGGCCGGCCTGTCGCTGGCGGCGCTTTATGGCGGGGTCTGCCTCGGTCCGGTCAACACCACCGCCGGCCATGCCGTCGCCTATCCGCTGGGGACGCGGCACCATCTGGCCCATGGCATCGCCAACGCGCTGATCTTCCCGCATGTTCTAGCGGCCAACGCCCCGGCGGCGGCGGAAAAGACCGAGGCGATCTGCCGCGCCCTGGGCTTTGCGCCCGGCGGCTCGCAGGACGTGCTGGCCGGTGCGCGGGATTTCTGCGCAGCGCTTGGCCTCGACATGCGTCTGCGTGCCCATCGCGTGCCCGAAGATGATCTGCCCAACATGGCGCGCGATGCCCATGCGATCCGGCGGCTGCTCGACTGGAACCCCGTCGATCTGTCGGTTGGCGAGATCGAAGGCATCTATCGTGCCGCCTATTGAGGACTAAAGACCCTCGCCCGTGCTCGAGGCGCGCGGCACCAGATGCACCGGCTCGCGATGCAGCGCCGGGGGTTTCCGACCCTCGACCAGCCAGTCCAGCAGCGTCGCGGCGGTTTTCTGGCCAAAGCTGGTGATGTCGCAGCTGATCGAGCTGAGCCCCGGCCAGACCTGCCCGCTTTCCTCGATATCGTCAAATCCGATGATGCGGAGATCGCGGCCCGGCATGACCCCCGCGCGCGCGAGCCGCGCCATCATCCCCAGCGCCACAAGATCGTTGAAGCAGATCGCCGCATCGACCTCCGGGTGATCGCGCATCAGCCGCTCGGCCAGATCGGCCCCGACTTGCCGCGAGGGGCGGCCATGCAGGACCAGCGGCTCGGCCCCGATCCGCGCCATCTCGTCCAGATAGCCCTGCATCCGCTCCGCCGTGATCGCACGCCCCTGCAAGCCTCCGACGAAGGCGATGCGCCTTGCCCCCGCCTCGACCAGATGCCGCGCCGCCTGCCGGCCGCCATCGACATAATCGAAGGAGGAGAAGGGAAAGTCCTCGGTCAGCGGGCTGACCTGCCGCAGCACCTGCAATGTCGGCACCTGCGCGCGGGCGATCTGCTCGAAGGTTGCGGTTACATCGCCATAGCTGGGCGAGATGACCAGCGCCGAGACGCCATGCTCGATCATCGAGGTGATGATCTCGGCCTGCATCGCCGGATCCTCGCCGGAGTTCGAGATGACGGTGGCATAGCCCCGCGCGAACAGCGCCATCTGAAACGAGGCGGCGAATTCGGTGAAGAAGGGGTTACGCAGGTCGTTGATGACCAGCCCCACCAGCCCGGTGGAGCTGGATCGCAGGTTCGCCGCCGCCCGGTTATAGACGTAACCCACCGCCTCCATCGACCGCCGGACCAGCGCCGCCGTTTCCGGCTTGATCTGCGGGCTGTTCTTCAGCACCAGCGAGACCGTCGATTTCGACAGGCCGGCATGGGCGGCGACGTCCAGAATGGTCGGGCGGCGGGGCATTCAGCCGATCCCGTGCAGCGCGAGCAGCAGCCGCATCCGCTCTTCCGCCAGTTCGGGCCGCGACAGCACGCGGGCCTGATCGGCCAGCCGGTAGACCTCGGCATAATGGCTGATCTCGCGCGAGGACTGGAAGCCGGCGGGCATGATGAAATGCGACTGCGCGCCGTTCAGCCAGGCAAGGAAGGCGATCCCGGCCTTGTAGAACTGGGTCGGCGCCTTGAAGATCTCGCGCGACAGCGGCACGGTCGGGGCGAAAAGCGCGTGGTAGGTTGCGGTGTCACCCTGCGCCAAGGCCTCCAGCGCCTGTGCGGCGGCGGGGGCGATGGCGGCAAAGGCCCCCAGCAGGGCATGGGAATAATGCGTCCCGTCGCCCTCGATCAGCGCGGCATAGTTGAAATCATCCCCGGTATAGAGCCGCACCCCCTCGGGCAGGCGGGCGCGGAAGGCTTCTTCATGCGCCTGATCCAGAAGCGAGATCTTGATGCCGTCGACCTTGGCCTTGTTGGCATTGATGATCGCCAGCACCGCATCAGAGGCCGCCGCGACATCCGTGCCGCCCCAATAGCCTTTCAGCGCCGGGTCGAACATGTCTCCCAGCCAGTGCAGCACCACCGGGTCCTTCGCCTGCGACAGAAGCCGGTCATAGACCCGCGCATAGGTCTCGGGTCCGGCACCGATGGCCGGCAGCGCCCGCGTCGCCATCAGGATGACCTGCCCGCCGGCAGCCTCGATCGCCTCCATCTGCGTCTCATAGGCGGCGATGATCGCAGCCTCGTCGGGCAACTCGGACAGCGTCTTGTGATCGGTTCCGGCGCCACAGGCCACGCGCGGCTTCAGGGAATGCGCCTTGGCCTCGACCATCGTGCGCTCGATCAGTTCCCTGGCGGTCAGCCAGTCGACCCCCATGCCGCGCTGCGCCGTGTCCATCGCCTCGGCCAGCCCCAGCCCCTGATCCCAGAGCCAGTGGCGAAAGCGCAGAGTATTCTCCCAATCGACCGCCGGGCGACCCAGCCAGGGATCGCGCTCGGCCAAAGGATCGCTGACCACATGGGCGGCGGCAAAAGCGGTGCGGGTCAGCGGCACGCGCGGCGCGCGCGGCACCAGCGGAACGCCCTGCAGGGCATAGGCTTCCAGACGGCCATCATAGGTGGGCAGGTTCAGCGCCATCAAAAGGCTCCTTCCACGGGCCCATCGACGGGCAGGTCAAAGACAAGGATGCCGTCCACACCGCCATCCGCTGCGGCGACTATGGCATCGCCCACGCGGCGATGCTCGGCATGTTCCTGGTAAGCGGCCAGCGTCTCCCAGCTTTCGAAATCGACCGTGAAGCCGTGCATGTAACCGCGTTCCAGCATTTCCGGGCTTTCGCTGCGACCGGCGCGGAACGGACCCATGCCGGGCAGCAGCGCGCGGATGCCCTCCAGATCGGCATGGATCTGGGCAATCTGCGCCTCGGTGGTTTCCGGGCGATAGCGGACAAGGACGATATGGCGGATCATTGTTACACTCCGTTGTCGGTGCGGATCATGTCGGCGGCTTTCTCGGCGATCATGATGGTCGGCGCATTGGTATTCGACGAGACCAGCCGCGGCATCACCGAGGCATCGACGACGCGCAGCCCATCGATCCCGCGGAAGCGCAGGCGGGTATCGACAACGGCAGCCTCGTCACTGCCCATGCGGCAGGTGCCGGCGGGATGGTGATCGGTCTTGGCATTCTGGCAGGCATAGCGGATGTAATCCTCGTCCGTCCGCACCTCGGGTCCGGGCAGAACCTCGCGCGTGACCATGCCCTTCAGGGCGGGCTGGCGCATGATTTCCTGCGCCAGTTTCAGCCCCTTGATCGACATCTCGCGGTCATGCGGATCGGCCCAGTAATTCGGATCGATCAGCGGCGCGGCAAGGGGATCGGCACTGGCCAGCCGCACCGTCCCGCGCGAGCGGGGCCGCAGATAGGCCGAGTTCAGCGTGACCCCGCCGTTGGGCATGGCGGCAACCCCGGCCTCGATCCCCGAGCCGAGACCCAGATGGAACTGGATATCCGGTGAACGCGCGCCCTCCTCCGCATACCAGAAGCCGCCGGTTTCAAACAGGCTCGAGGCCACCGGCCCCTTGCGGGTCATAAGGTATTGCAGCCCCGCCACAGCCGACCACCAGGGCTTGGCATAGCGGTCATAGGTATAGGGCCCGCTGCATTCGGCGATCACGAACAGATCCAGATGGTCCTGCAGATCCGAACCGACGCCGGGCTGGTCCAGCACCACCGGCACGCCCACCGATTGCAGGTGATCCGCCGGGCCGATGCCCGACAGCATCAACAGGCGCGGCGAGCCGATGGCGCCCGAAGACAGGATCACCTCGGCCTCGGCGCGCAGGGTCTCGGGGCCGGATTTGCCGATGAGTTCCACCCCCACGGCGCGGCCATGTTCGGTGACGATGCGCGTCACCTGTTCGCCCGAGCGAACGGTCAGGTTTGGCCGACCCCTCGCCGGGTCCAGAAACGCCTTGGAGGTCGAGGAGCGCCGGGCATGGCGCTGGGTCAGTTGGTAATATCCCACGCCATCCTGCGTCTCGCCGGTCATGTCGGCGTTGAAGGGAATGCCCAACTCGCCCGCTGCCCGGAAATAGGCCTCGCAGATCGGCAAAGGCGCGGCGGGCTTCGACACGCCAAGCGGACCACCCTGCCCGTGATAGCGGTCATTGTAGGTGTCGTTATTCTCGGATTTGCGGAAATAGGGCAGCACATCCTCGTAGGACCAGCCGTCGCAGCCCAGTTGCCGCCATTCGTCATAGTCGAGCGCATTGCCGCGCGTGTAGATCTGGGCGTTGATCGAAGAGCCACCGCCCAAAACCTTGGCCTGCGTGAAACGGATGACCATGTCGTTCATGTGCCGTTGCGGGACGGTGTTCCAGCCCCAACTGCCGATGCCCTTGGTCATCTTCGCAAATCCCGCCGGCATGGCGAAGAACGGGTGCCAGTCGCGCCCGCCTGCTTCCAGCAGCAGCACCCGCAGGTTCGGGTTCTCGCTCAGCCGCGCGGCCAGCACGCAACCCGCGCTGCCACCGCCGACGATGATGATGTCATAGGCCTCTGCCATCTTGTCACAACCTTGGTATGGAAAGCCCGCCATCGACGGGGATCACGGCGCCGGTGGCAAAACCCATGCGGCCCTCGGCCAGCGGCACCACCGCCTCGGCAATGTCCGAGGGTTGGCCCCAGCGTGCGGCGGGAACCAGACCGCCCTCGATCCGGGCGGTGTACTTGTCAGCCACGCCCGCCGTCATCGGCGTCTCGATGATGCCGGGGCGGATGTCGAAGACGCCGATGCCAGCCGGTGCCAGCCGCACGGCAAAAAGCTGCGCCATCATCGCGGCGGCGGATTTCGAGATGCAGTATTCCGCGCGCTCAATCGACACCATAGCCGCGCTGACCGAGGTGACGAAGATGATCGAACGATAGTCCGACCCGTCCAGCGCCAGCATCCGCCGCGCCACCGCCTGCGCCAGGAAGAAGGCGCCGCGCAGGTTGATGTCGGTGGCAAAGTCGAAATTCTCGGGCGTCAGGTCCAGCATGTCGCCCCGGATGCGGGCGGGAACGCCGGCGTTGGAGACGAGCGTCGTCACCGGCCCCAGTTCGGCCTCGATCCGGTCGAGAAGCGCCGGCACCGCCTCGACCTCGGCCAGATCGTGCCGGACATAGCGGGCCTTGGGGCCAAGCCGGGTCAGCGCCGCCTGAACCGTGGCATCATCCTCGGGCAGTTGCGCGGCCAGAACCGGGGTGAAGCCCGCGCCCGCCAGCGCCTCGGCAATGCCCAGCCCGATACCCTGCTGGCCGCCGGTAATCAGCGCGATGCGGCTCATGCGCCCCGCTCCGTCCGGGCGATCTCGTCGCCCACGCGCAGCGCATGGGCGGCAACGGTCAGGGCCGGATTGACAGCAGCCGAGGTCGGCAGCACGCCGGCATCGGCGATGAAGAGGTTCGGGTGATCGTGGCTGCGCCCGCGCGGACCCACCACGCTGGTCGTCGGATCATTGCCCATCCGCAACGTGCCGCATTGATGCGAGGGGGTGCGGCGGTCGAAGGGCTTTGACAGCACCAGCGGAAAGCCCGCGCGGCGCAGCATTTGCTTGAGCTTGGCCACCAGAGCCTCATGCGCCGTCCAGTTCGAACGCTTCCAGTCCAGCATGATCTGGCCGTTCTTCAGGCTGACCCGGCTGTCGGGATCGGGCAGATCCTCGGACATGGCGTAAAGATCGATGGCGCGGTCGGCGATGGGGCCGGCGAGCCAGCCGGGCAGGCCCGAGCTTGCGGCGAGGATCGGGCGCGAGACCCGGCCAAGCAGCTGGATATTGCCAAGCGGCCGGTCATCCGGTCCGCCTTTCAGGTAGAAGTCGTTCACCTGCAACGTCTTCTGATAGATCGTGCGGTTCCTGCGGAACGGATGGATCGCCAGCACCGCCGAGCAATTGTGGTTCATGAAGTTCCGCCCGACCTGATCGGAACTGTTGGCCAGTCCGGTCGGATGGTTGTCATTGGCCGAAGCGAGCAGGATCGCCGCCGAATTCACCGCGCCCGCCGCCAGAACGACGACCGGCGCGCTGATGGTTTCCGCGCGCCCGCCGCGCTCGGCAAGAACGCCCGTTATGCGGCCCGATCCGTCCGCAATCAGCTTTTGAACCCTGATTCCCGTCATAAGCTGCACATTAGAACGTTCCAATGCCAAGGCAAGGGAAATCGATTCCGCGTCCATTTTTCCGCGACCCAGTTCGTGTCCGGTGTTTGGGAACGCATCCCAGGGGGTCTTTGCCGCCGCCAGCCAGCGGTCGATATCGACGCCAAGCGGCAGGCTGGAGGGGTGCAGGCCCACCGATCTCAGCCGGGCGCGAAGGTCCGCAATCTCGGGCTCATCGGGCACCGGGGGGAAGGGATAGGGCGCGGAATGCGGCGGCTCGCTGGGGTCATCGCCCAGCTCGCCGCGCACATTGAACATCTGCTCGGCGCGCGAATACCACGGCTCGAATTCGTCATAGTCGACCGGCCAGCCGGGGGTGGTGCCGCCCAGATGCACCATCGGGCGGAAATCCTCGGCGCGATAGCGCAGCAGAACCGCGCCGTAGAATTTCGTGTTGCCGCCGACATAGTAGTAATTGCCCGGATTGAACGGCTTGCCCGCCCCGTCCAGCCATTCCTCGGTCGGGCGGTAATGTCCGTCGCGGAAGATCGCCACCGGATCGCGGGCCTCGGGCGTGTTGGGCAGACGCTCGCCACGCTCAAGGATCAGGATGCGGCGGCCGGTCGGGGCAAGGGCGGCGGCAACCGTCGCCCCGCCCATGCCGGAACCGATGATGATGACATCGGGCTGGCTCATTGGTCGATCCGTTCCTCGGTCTGCGGATCGAACAGCACCGCCTTGTCCATGTTGACGGTGAAGTCGAAATCCTGACGCGGCCTGGCATCGGCATCGGCGCGCATCCGGGCGACGCAATCCTTGCCCGAGAGCGACATGGTGACAAAGGTGTCCGACCCCGCCGGCTCCGTCACCGAGACCATGTTGCGCAGGGGTTGCAGGTTCTGCGCCCGCTTGTCGGCCCCTTCGGCATCGGTGATCGCCTCGGGCCGGATGCCAAGGATGACGTTCTTGTTCAGATGTGCCCGAAGACTCGCGCCCTGCTGCGACAGCGGCAGGCGCACCGCAGCACCGTTGGAATCGCTCAGTTCGGCGGCCAGCGCGCCGTTGTGATCGACCAGCTTGGACGGCAGCAGGTTCATCGACGGGCTGCCCATGAAGCTGGCGACGAACATGTTCGCCGGGTTGTCATAGATTTCCTTCGGCGTGCCAAGCTGCTGCACGTAACCCTTGTTCATCACCGCGATGCGGGTCGACAGGGTCAGCGCCTCGATCTGGTCATGGGTGACATAGACAATGGTGGTGCCAAGGTTCTGGTGCAGCTTCTTGATCTCGGTCCGCATATCGACACGCAGCTTGGCGTCGAGGTTCGACAGCGGCTCGTCGAACAGGAACACGTCCGGGTCACGCACCAGCGCGCGGCCCATTGCCACCCGCTGCCGCTGGCCGCCCGACAATTGCCCGGGCTTGCGCGCCAGCAGCTGTTCGATCTGCAGCAGCTTCGCCACCTCGGCCAGCTTCCTGTCGCGCTCAGGCTTGGGGATCTTGTGCATCTCCATGCCGAAGGTGATGTTCTGCCCGACGGTCATGTTCGGGTAGAGCGCATAGCTCTGAAACACCATGGCGATGTTGCGCTTGGAGGGATGCACATCGTTGACCACGCGGTCCTTGATCGAGATCGTCCCGCCCGAGATGTTCTCGAGCCCGGCGATCATGTTCAAGAGCGTGGACTTCCCGCAGCCCGAAGGGCCGACGAGGACCAGGAACTCGCCCTCTTCGACGGCGATGTCGACGCGGTGCAGCACCTCGACATTCCCGTAAGCCTTGGTGACGTTGTCGATATTGAGAAAGCTCATGGGATCATTCCTTCGGAATGGCCGGCGCCTCGCAGGCTCGGCGCGTTCGACATTTCAAACCGTCCACCGGACGCTTTGATTTTTCTTCGAAAAAGCATGCCTCACCCTTTCACAGAGCCAGCCATCAGCCCGCGCACGAAGTAGCGGCCGGCGACGATGTAGACGAGCAGGGTGGGCAGGGCGGCGAGGATCGCGCCGGCGAAATGGACGTTGTATTCCTTCACCCCGGTCGAGGATTGCACGAGGTTGTTCAGCGCCACGGTCATTGGCGGGTTGCTGCCCGCGAAAGAGGCACCGAAGAGGAAGTCGTTCCAGATATTGGTGAACTGCCAGATGATGCAGACGATGGTGATCGGCCCTGACAGTGGCAGCATGATCCGCCAGAAGATCTGGAAGAACCCGGCGCCGTCGATCTGGGCCGAGCGCACCAGCTCGGTCGGCACGGCGGCGTAATAGTTGCGGAAATACAGCGTCGCAAAGCCGATGCCATAGACCACATGGACGAGGATCAGCCCGGGAATGGTGCTGGCAAGGCCAAGGATGCCGAGGATGCGGGCCATCGGGATCAGGACGATCTGGAACGGGATGAAGCAGGAAAACAGCATCAGCCCGAACAGGATGGTGTCGCCGCGAAAGCGCCACTTGGTCAGGATATAGCCGTTCAGCGCCCCCAGCACTGTCGAGATCGCCACGGCGGGCACCACCATCAGGATCGAGTTGAGGAAATAGGGTTTCAGACCCGTCGCCTCGACCCCGATCTGCGCCGTCGACCAGGCCGAGAGCCAGGGGGCAATCGTCGGCTCCTTGGGCAGGGCCATCATGTTGCCGCCGGTGATCTCGGGCAGCGGCTTCACGCTGTTCACCATCATGATGAAGAAGGGCAGAAGGTAGAAGCAGGCGAAGAAGATCAGGACCACATAGATGAAGGTCCGGGTGATGCGGCCGGTGCGGACGGCCGTGTCCTGTGTCGCGACAGCCATCACTTCTTCTCCTTCAGCTCGGAATAGATGTAGGGGACCATCACCGCCGCCACGCCCATCAGCATGATCACGGCCGAGGCCGCACCGACGCCCATCTGGTTGCGGGTGAAGGTATACGAATACATGAAGGTCGCGGGCAGCTCGGTCGCGCGGCCCGGTCCGCCGCCGGTCAGGGCGATGACGAGGTCATAAGACTTGATGGCAAGGTGCGCGAGGATGACGAAGGCCGACATGAAGGCCGGACGCAGCAGCGGAATGACGATCCGGCGATAGAGCTGCCAGTTCGAGGCGCCGTCGATCTGGGCGGCCTTCAGCATCTCGTTGTCGATGCCGCGCAGCCCGGCGAGGAACATCGCCATGACGAAGCCCGAGGATTGCCAGACCGCCGCGATCACCAGCGTATAGATCGCCATGTTGCGATCCTTGATCCAGCCGAACTTGAAGCTTTCCCAGCCCCAGAGTTGCATGGTGTGTTCCAGCCCGATGCCGGGATCGAGGAACCATTTCCACGCCGTGCCGGTGACGATGAAGCTGAGTGCCATGGGATAGAGATAGATCGGACGCAGCACGCTTTCGCCGCGGATCTTCTGATCGAGGAAGATGGCCAGAAGCAGCCCGATGGCCATGCAGATGACGATATAGAGGCTGGCAAAGACCGCCAGGTTCACCAGCGCCGTGCTCCAGGCCGAGAGGCCGAACAGGGTGGCATAGTTCTTGAACCCGACCCAGTCATAGCTGGGCAGCATCTTGCTGTCGGTGAAGGACAGATAGATCGTGTAGACGATGAAGCCATAGACGAAGACCACCATCGCCGCCACCGAGGGCGACAGAACCAGCTTGGGCAGCCAGTCCTGAAGCTTGGTGCGGAAATCGGGCTCGGCCGTGCTGTGGACGGAGGCCATGATATCTCCCTTGCAAGGTGCGAGCCATCACGCCGCCGGGGCGGGTGATCGGGCTCTGATCAGGGGCAAAAGGGGGGTGGGCAGGGCCGCTTTTGCGGCCCCGCCCGGTCACGGTTTACTGTGCAGCCTCGACGGCATTGGCCAGCTCTTCGGCGGCCTGGGTGCTGTCGTATTCGCCGTTGAAATGCGCCGTCACCACGTCATAGATCGCGTTCTTCACGGCAGCCGGGTTGGCATGGCCATGGGCCATCGAACCCAGCAGCGTGCCTTTTTCCGACGCTTCCTTCAGCTGGGCCATGCCCTTCTTGCCGCAATCGTCGAAATCAGTGTCCGGCACATCGGTCCGCGCCGGGACCGAGCCCTTCACCTTGTTGAAGGCGATCTGGAACTCGGGCGATTCGATGGCGCTGGCCATGGCGTTCTGGGCCTGCTTGGCGGCGTCATCGCCCTGCTTGAACATGACGAATTCGTCGCTGTTGAAGGTCACGACGCCCGCCGTGCCCGGCACCCGGAAGCACAGGAAGTCGGTGCCCGGCACCTTGCCCGCGTTCAGGAATTCGCCCTTGGCCCAGTCACCCATGATCTGGAAGGCGGCCTCGTTGTTGATGACCATGGCCGAGGCCAGGTTCCAGTCGCGGCCCGAGAAGTTGTCATCCACGAAGCCACGCAGCTGGGTCATCTTGTCAAAGGCCTGAACCATCTCGGGCGAGTTCAGCGCCGCCGGGTCCAGATCGATGAAGGCCTTGGTGTAAAGCTCGGGTCCGCCGGTCGCCAGCACCGCGCTGTCGAAGATGGTGGCGTCCTGCCAGGGCTGACCGCCATGGGCCAGCGCGACCTTGCCCGAATCCTTCACCTTCTGCAGGGCGGCGATGAATTCGTCCCAGGTGGTCGGCTCGGCAATGCCCATCTCGTCCAGCATGGCCTTGTTGGCCCAGACCCAGTTGGTCGAGTGCACGTTCACCGGCGCGGCGATCCAAGTGCCGTCGGGCTTGCTGAACTTCTGGATGGCGGCGGGGATCACCGCGTCCCAGTTCTCGGCGGCGGCAACCTCGTTCAGGTCGGCAAGCACTTCGCCCTGCTGCGCCCAGTCCAGAATGTCGAAGCCCAGCATCTGCACGGCTGTCGGCGGGTCGCCTGCGGTCACACGGGCGCGCAGCGCGGTCATCGCCGCCTCGCCACCGCCGCCAGCCACCGGCATGTCCTTCCAGCCAATTCCCTGGCCGGCGAGGTTTTCCTTCAGCACGTTCAGCGCCGCAGCCTCGCCACCGGCGGTCCACCAGTGCAGCACCTCGACATCCTCGGCCTTCGCCGCAGCGGACAGGGCAAGGGTTAGTGCCAGGGCCGAAACACCGGCCTTCGCAAGAATTTTCATGTTTCTCCTCCCGGTTGTCTTTCCCCGCCTGGCGGGGAGTGGGTAATTAAAACGTTATAAACACCCGACTCGTCAACAAAAATATTTCGACTGGCCGCGCAGCGAATTTGCAGTAAACGCAAGGACTTCGCGTGCTGCAGCGCAGCGACGAAATATTGTTGTATCGTTGCACATACCTAGCGTAACCTCGTCCCAAGCTAGAAACCGAGGTCTGCCCTGCCCGATACATCCGCCCCTTCGCCGACCCGAGCCCGCGTGACCCTGCGCACCATCGCGGGCGAGACTGGCTTGGCCGTGACCACCGTGTCGCGGGCGCTGTCGAACGACCCGCGAATCGCCGCGACGACCCGCGCGCTGGTGGCCGAAACCGCCGAACGGCTCGGCTATGTCCCCGACCGGGCGGCGCAGCGGCTGCGCACCGGGCGCACCAAGGTGATCCAGGTGCTGCTGAACCTCGACCACGAATTCCTCAGCTTCACCCACGAACTGCTGGGCGGCCTTTCCGAGGCGCTGGCCGGCACCGGCTATTCGGTCACGCTGTTTCCCGACATCCTGGAACGCGACCGCCTGACCGCCGTGCGCCAGATTGTCGAGGGCCGGCTGGGGGACGGCATCATCTTCAACCGGACCGAGCCCTTCGATACCCGCGTCCGCTACCTGACCGAGCAGGGATTTCCCTTCGTCTGCCATGGCCGGACCGAGTTTTCCGTGCCCCACCCCTCGGTCGATTACGACAACGAGGCTTTCGCCCGCATCGCCATCCAGCGGCTGTTGGCCCATGGCCGGACCCGGCCGCTGATGATCCTGCCACCCGCCCGCTATACCTTTTCCCAGCATCTGCGCTGGGGTGCCGTTGCGGCGGCGCGGGATGCCGGGATCACCATCGAGTTGCCGGACGAGATCACGCTCGACACGCCGCAGGACCAGGCCGCCGACTGGATGCGCCAGCGTCTGGCACGATCCGACCGGCCCGACGGCGTCATCTGTGTGGGTGAGGTCGCGGCGCTCATCACCATGGCCGCTTGTGCCGATAATGGATTGCAGATCGGCCGCGACATCGACGTGGTGGCCAAACGTGCCAGCGGCGTCTTTGATCTCCTGCGCCCGCGCATCGACGCCCTGACCGAGGACCTGCGTGAGACCGGCCGGGCGATGGGTGACATCCTCTTGCGCTCGCTCGCGGGCGAGGATCCGACGGGGTTGCAGGTGCTGCTTGCCCCCGGAACCGACTTCCGCCAGGACGCCTAGGCGGATCATCCCGCGACCCAGTTGTTGCGGCCGCGCGCGACGCGCATCTGCACGGTCTTCAGCTCCAGGTACTCCTCGATGCCAAAACGGCCGAGTTCGCGGCCCAGCCCGCTTTCCTTCACCCCCCCGAAAGGCAGCTCGGCAAAGCCGTCCATCCAGGTGTTCGTCCAGACCGTGCCGGCGCGCACCTTGCGGGCGAAGTTGAGGCAGGTATGGACATCAAGGCTCCACACCCCGGCCGAAAGACCATAGGCCGCGTTGTTCGCCAGTTCGATCGCCTCGTCCTCGGTCCTGAAGGTCAGGACCGACAGGACCGGCCCGAACACCTCTTCCCGCGCAATGGCCATCTCGGGCGTCACCCCCGCCACCACGGTCGGAGCATAGAAACGACCGTCCAGCCCAGGCACCGCCAGCACGCCGCCGCCGATCACCACCTTGGCGCCCGCCGCCTCTGCCTCGCGCACATAGCCGTCGATCTTGCCCAGATGCTCGTCCGAGATGATCGCCCCGACCTGCGTCGCATCGCTCAGCGGATCGCCGAAGGGCACCTTGCGCGACAGCGCCGCGATGCGGTCGGTCAGCGCCTCGGCCACGTCCTCGTGCACGATGATCCGGCTGCCGGAATTGCAGCATTCGCCGGCGTTGAAATAGATGCCGAAGGCGATCGCATCCGCCGCCGCATCCAGGTCGGCATCGGGAAAGATCACCTGCGGGTTCTTGCCGCCCAGCTCCAGCGACACCTTCTTCAGCGTGCCCGAGGCCGCCGCGACGATGCGCTTGCCCACCCCGGTCGAACCGGTGAAGCTGACCATGTCCACATCCGGATGCGCGGTCATGACCGCACCTACCGGATCGCCATAGCCCAGCACAAGGTTGGCCACGCCCGCGGGCAGCCCGGCCTCTTCCAGCAGTTCGAACAGGATCACCGTGGTCGAGGGCGTCATTTCCGAGGGTTTCACCACCGCCGTGCAGCCGGCGGCCAGCGCGAAGGGCAGTTTCTGGCTAACGATCAGGAAGGGGAAATTCCATGGCGTGATGATCGCGGCCACCCCGATCGGTTCCTTCAGCACCAGCCCCAGCATGTCGGGGCCCAGATTGTTGTGGCTGTCGCCATGCGCCATCCGCGCCAAGGCGGCCGCATAGCGCCAGATATCCGCCGCGCCCTCGATCTCGCCCCGCGCCTGCGCGATGGGCTTGCCCGATTCCAGCACCTCGATCCGGGCGATCCGCTCGCGGTCACGATCGATCAGATCGGCCACCCGGTTCAGGATCTCGGACCGCGACTTGCCCGAGGAGAAGGCCCAATCGCCTTGGTCAAAGGTCCGGCGGGCGGCGGCGATGGCGGCCAGCACCTCAGCCTCGCCACCCTTGGCCGAACGGCTGGCCAGCACCCCGTGCGAGGGCGAGACACGGTCGAACGTCGCACCATCGGCGCTGTCTTTCCACACACCATCGATCAGGTGGCGGCCGGTGAAGGGCGTGGCCGGCACGGCAGCACCGCTGGCGGGGATCAGGGTAAATTCGGTCATGGCTCAGGTTCCCGGAAACACGGGTTTGCGTTTGTTGGCAAAGGCGTCAACGCCTTCGGCCTTGTCGGCGCTGGCGGCGATCATGCCCGACCCCAGCGCCTCGATCATGGCATCGCGATCCTCGCCGACACCGGCATGGATCATGTATTTCGCGACCTCGGTGGCGCGGGGCGAGGTCGTCAGCAGCTTCTCGGCGATGGCCCGCGCGGCGGCCGCCGGATCCTCCGCGATCTCGGCCACGAAGCCGCAGGCCAGCGCGCGCTCGGCACTGATCCGGCGCCCGAAGAGCGCCATTTCCTTCAGCATCGGTTCCGGCAGCAGCCGGGCGATGCGCTGCGTGCCGGACCAGCCCGGAACGATGCCGACCTGGCTTTCCGGCAGCGCCAGCGTGGCAGCGGGCGCGATCACCCGGATATCGCAGGCCGAGGCCAGTTCCAGCCCGCCGCCAAAGGCATGGGCCTGCAAGACGGCAATGGTCGGCTTTGACAGCCGCGCCAACCGGTCGAAGATGCGATGCCCGTCGCGAACCCAGATGCGGGCGAATTCGGCGGGCGCATATCCGGCCCAGGCCTTGATATCGGCCCCGGCGCAGAACGCGCGCTCACCGTCCGAGGTCAGCAGCACCGCCCGCACGCCTGTATCCCGGTCGATCTGGTGACAATGCGCGGCCAGCTGTGCCAGCATCTCGGGGGTGAAGGCGTTGAGCTTCGTCGGGTTGTCCAGCCGCAGCGTGGCAATGCCGCCTTGGGTGTCCAGATGAACCGCACCGCTCACAGCGCAAGCTCCATCGGGCCCTCAACCAGCAAAGATTTCGACATGGTGATGGCATTGTCAGCCACCTTTACCCGACCTTGCGAGGCGGCGATGATGTCGCGCTCGGCTTCGATCCCCGGCATGATCTCGATGGCGACCAGCCCCTCGGGGGTCAGCCGGATCACGCAGCGCTCGGTGATATACAGCGCCTCCTGCCCGGTCTCTACGGCGCGGGCGCCCGAGAAGGTCACATGCTCGACCTCCTCCACCATCTTGGTGAATTTTCCGGGCTTCGAGATGCGCAGACCGTTTTGCGACAGGTCGAACTCGGCCGCCGCCTCGAAGAAGCCCGAGAAGACGATCTTGCGGGCATTGGCGGTGATGTCGACGAATCCGCCGCAGCCGGCGGTCAGATAGGGCTTCTTGCCCAGCTTCGACACGTTCACATTGCCCTGCACGTCCACCTCGAGGAAGGACAGGAAGGACATGTCGAAGCCGCCACCCTGGAAATAGCTGAACTGGTTCGGCGAGGGGACGTATCCGTAGGCGTTCGAGGCGCAGCCGAAGGCAAAGCCGGTCAGCGGCATGCCCCCCACCGCACCCTGCTCGATCGCCCAGGTCACGGCCTGCGGCTCGCCGGCTTCCAGCAGGATGCGCGGCACCATGGCCGAGATACCAAAGCCCAGATTTGCCGTCTGGCCCCGGCGCAGTTCCAGCGCGGCGCGGCGGGCGATGATCTTCTCGACGCCATGCTCGGCCAGCGAAAAGCTGGACCAAGGGCGCATGATCTCGCCCGAGATCGCGGGGTCGTAATCGGTTTCCGTGGTCTGGCGCTGATCGGGCGCAACCACGACCAGATCGACCAGATGGCCCGGCACATGGACGTCATGGGGGCGCAGACTGCCCGAGGCGGTGACGCGCTTGACCTGCGCAATGACCAGCCCTCGATGGTTGCGGGTAGCAATGGCCTGATCGAGACCGCCGAGATAGGCGCCCTCGTGCTCATAGGTCAGGTTGCCATCCTCATCCGCCGTGGTGGCGCGGATGATGGCGACATTCGGGATGATATTCGGGAAATGCAGCCAGGTCTGGCCGCCGAATTCCTGCCGGAAGACGATGGGTTCGGCTGCGGCAACCTCGTTCATCGCGCAACCCTGCCGGATCGGATCGACGAAGGTGTCGAGCCCCACCCGCGTCAGCACGCCGGGGCGGCGGGCGGCCACGTCGCGGTGCATGTCGAACATGATCCCCGAGGGCACGTTATAGGCCAGCACCCGGTTTTCCACGATCATCTTCCAGATCTCGGGCATCGGCAGGTTCGACGAGCCCGAGGGATAGGAGCCGCCGAGGATACGCTTCAGCAGCCCGTCCTTGGCGATGTGATCGACGCCCTTCACGCCATACATGTCACCCGCCGCAATGGGGTGCAGCGTGGTCAGATCGCGCGGATGGCCCTCGGCGTCGAAACGCTCGCCCAAGGCCTTCAGCACGGCATCGGGACACCCCAGCGCCGAGGAAGAGGAGACGGTGACAACGGCCCCGTCGGCAATGCGCGATACCGCCTCGGCAGCGCTGACGATCTTGGACATTACAGCCCTCCGTAATTGACGGCGGTGCGCTTGCCGGTCCGGGCCGCCTCGGCCACGGCTTCGGCGACGGCCAGCGAGGCAACGCCATCGCGGCCATCGGCCGAGGGACGGCCCTGGCCCGCGACGGCATCGGCAAAAAGCGCGACTGCACGCTCGTAAAGGTCATGGGTCGCAAAGCTGACCGGCTCGGTACCCGCGGCCGTGACCAGCGTGATCTCTCCGACCGGCTGCTGGGTCATCACGTTGCGGGCGAAGATCGAGCCCTCGCTGCCGTGGATCTCGATCCCGGTGCCGGCGAACTGGTGGGTAAAGCTTTCATGGGCCTGAACCTGCGCGCCCGAGGGCGTGGACCAGACCGACATCACGCTGTCCTCGACACCCTGCCCCATGCCGGATTGCGCGGTCATGGCGACGACCTCGACCGGGTCCTCGTCCAGATGGAAGCGCACGGTATCGGCGTCGTGGACGGTGATATCGGGAATGACCCCGCCGCCCGCCGCCGGATTGTCGATCCGCCAGCCCTGCAGATGCGGCGGCAGATAGACGGCGTGGAACACCCGGACGCTGCGAACCGTGCCGATGCGGCCCGACTGCACCAGATCGCGGATCGCCAGATGGCTGCCCGCGTTGCGCAGGTGGTGGTTGGTGGCAAAGACCAGCCCGGCATCCTTCGCCGCGCGGACCATGGTCACGGCGTCCGCGACCGACATGGCCAGCGGCTTTTCGCACAGCACATGCTTGCCCGCCGCGATGGCCGCCATGGCCTGCGGGAAGTGCTTTTCATTGGTGGTCGAGATATAGACCGCATCCAGATCTGCATCAGCCAGCATCGCGGCCAGATCGGCACAGCCTGTGGCGATGCCATTGGCGGCGGCATAGTCCCGCGCGCGGTCAGCACTGGAGGACAGGACGGAACGAACCTCGCCGCCCGTCGCCCGCATGGCCCCGATCATGTGCTGGGACGCGATGTTGCTCGCGCCGATCAAACCCCAACGCATGTCTGTTCCCCCGAATCTGGACCGTTCCAGATATAAATTAGAACGTTCCAGAAAACGCGTCAAGATGATTCCCGCTCACCGCTGCAGATCGACCGTCACCGAATCCGCCCGGCCCCGCACATCGATGACCGAGATCCGCACCGACCCGGTCTCGGTCAGGTCCAGTTCCAGCGCGGTTTCGCCACGGGCGATGGCGACCGGGCGGCCATCGGCCAGCCAGGTAAAGGGCGGCGCGCCGTCCATGACCTTGACCAGCAGCCGACCCTCGGGCGCCTCGATCCGCGCGCCATCGGGCGGAAAGGCCATCTTCGGCGCATCCGCCGGTTTCGCGGCCAGCGCCTCGCCCGGCGCGCGGAACTGGCGCAGGGGCTGGGGCAGCTGCGCGGTGGGCACGGTCAGGGTCGCCGGCGGCGGAGGCGGCAGGGGTGTGCCGCCAGCCCGCGCCCGGTCAAAGAGCTCGAACAGCAGCGGCGCGGCCAGATCGCCACCGAAAGCGCCCGGAACCGGCGTGCCATCGGCCCGGCCCATCCAGACGCCACCGACATGGCCGCCGTCGAAACCGACGGCAAGCGCGTCCCGGTGGCCATAGCTGGTGCCGGTCTTGTAGGCGATGCGCCCCGGCGCGCCACCGGGCGGCGGGTTCATCTGCGACAGGATATTGCCGACCTGCCAGGCCGCGACCTCGCCCAGAAAGTGCCGACCCGTCGGCCCGCCTCTTTCGGGCAGCGGCGACAGCGCCACCGCCTCGCCCCGCGCTGCCAGCCCGGCATAGGCGGCGACGAGGCCATGCAGGCTGACCCCGGCCCCGCCAAGCGCCACCGCCAGCCCCGGCTGACCGCCCGGCACTGCCAGATGCGCGCCGGCACGCTCCAGCGTGTCGATCAGCCGAGCCGGGCCGACGGCATCGGCCAGCCGCACCACCGGGATGTTCAGCGAGGCCAGCAGCGCCGCCCGCACCGTCACCGTGCCGTGAAAGCTGCGATCGAAATTCTGCGGCGCATAGCGCCCGAAGGCCACCGGCCGGTCCTCGATCAGGGTTTCGGGATGGGCCATGCCATCGTCAAAGGCCAGCCCGTAGACAAAGGGCTTCAGCGTCGACCCGGGCGAGCGCAGGGCCTCGGACATTTCCACGAACCCGGCGCGTGCGGTGTTGGTCCATTCCGCACCATCGACCTGCGCCAGGATCTCGCCGCTGCGGTGATCGGCCAGCAGCATGGCGACGGTGATGCGCTCGGTCTGACCGGCCACGGCGCGGCGGGCCAGCGCCTCGGCGGCACGTTGCAGCGGCGCATCGATGGTGGTGGCGATGCGCAGGGCCGTCGGATTTTCGCGGTGAAGGCGCGCGGTCAGGTGCGGGGCAAGCGCCGGAAAGGGACGGCGATGGCCGGGCAAGGCGGTCGAACCCGCCGCACGCGCCTGATCGGCGTCGAGCACGCCCTCCCTGACCGCGCGGGCCAGCACGCGATCCCGCGCCCGCATGGCGTTTTCCGGGTTGCGGTCAGGTTGGCGGGCGGCGGGGGATTGAGGCAGGGCGACCAGCAGCGCGGATTCAGCCGGGGTCAGCCGGCGCGGCTCTTTCCCGAACCAGGACAGGCTGGCGGCGCGCACGCCTTCCAGGTTGCCGCCATAGGGCGCAAGCCGCAGGTAGAGGTCGAGGATCTGCGGCTTCTCCAGCCGCCGCTCCAGCGCCAGTGCCACGCGCATCTGCCGCAGCTTGCCCTGCCACTCTCCGGTCGGGCCTTCCTCCAGCAGCCGCGCCACCTGCATGGTCAGGGTCGAGCCGCCCGAGACCACCTGCCCGGCCAGAGCCGATTGCCCCGCAGCGCGTATCAGCGCCAACAGATCGACGCCCGAATGGCGGTAGAACCGGCGATCCTCATAGGCCAGCAGCATCTTGATGAAGCCCGGATCGACCGGCCCCGGCTCCAACCGCCAGCGGCCATCGGCCACGGCAAAAGCGCGCAGCAGGCTGCCATCGCGGGCGACGATCTCGGCCCCCGTGACCACCGCCAGCACCGGCAATTCCGTCCGCGCCACCCAGTCATCCAGCGCATCCCGCGCCAGCCCCACCGCAAACAGCAGCAGGGCCAGCGCGAAAAGCCCGAAACGGCGCATCACTCGGTCACGGTCGTGCTGCCCGTGTCTGTCCATGCCCGCCAGTCGGGGCGATACATGTCCATGACGCTGGCCGCCGGGTGGGCGAACTGCCCCGGCGTGATGGCGCGGACGTTATAGGCCAGCCGGAAGCTGTCGACCGAGGTCCAGTCCACCGCCGAGATGAAGCGGTCATCGCGGAATTCCGAGGTCTGGACATCGCTGAGCGCCTCAAGCCAATCGAGCGCGGCATTGTCGCCCTGCCGGATGAGATGCGGGTTCTCGATCTCGAAGCCTGCGGGCAGCGGGTCATCGATGATCAGCCGGCCACCGCCCTCCTGATGCGGCGTCACAGTCAGCACCGCCACCAGCCGCGCGCCCTGCGCCACCATGCCCGGATCGACCGGCTCGCCCTCGTGCGTGTAGTACTCGCGAGTGATGGTATAGCCCTTGCCGCCCGCCGGTTCCGGCACAGACGGCAGGCCGGTCAGAGTCAGGGTCAGCACCTCCTCGCGGCCCGAGCCGTTATGGATGACGGCCCCGCCATCGCCGGTCACATCGCGGATCAGCGCCGAACCGAGCGGCTGGCCGTTCAGCGTGAAGCCCTCGCCATTCGCGCCGCTGGCCAGCGCACCCGCCGCCATCAGCGACCAGACCGATTCCTGCGGCGACAGCGTCTGACCACGCAGGCTCTCGGCAAGGCTGGCACCCAGCCCGTCCAGCGACAACACCTCGCTGCCCGCGCCGGCAGCCAGCGCCAGCACGCCGGCCAGATCGCGCAGCCGTGTGCCGTAATCGGCGCGCAGGACATAAGCCTCGTCGTCCGTGTCGTTCAGACGCTGCGCCACAAGCGAGAACATCGCATCGGCGCGGCGCTGGTCGCCATACATCGCCAGCGCCGATCCCAGCTGCGCCATCGCCAGCGGCGTGCCGAAATCGCCGCCCTTTTCGTCGGCATAGTAGCGCAGATCACCCACCGGCACTGCACCCTCGCGCGCCAGCACCATCAGCGCATAGGCCAGCGCCTCGCCGCCGCCATTGCTGTCGGCATCGAAATCGGCGGCATAGTTCACCGTGTTCCGCAGCCGGTCCAGCGCCATGCGGAAGGCCTGATCGGGCACCACATGGCCCGCCGCGCGGGCGCGAGAGAGGAAATCGGTGACATAGGCGTTCAGCCAGTTGTCCCCGCCCTCGGCCGACCAGAGGCCAAAGGCGCCGCTGGAATCCTGCCGGGTCAGCACCCGGGCAATGGCCTGATCGATGCGCTCCGAGGCGCGATCCGCATCCGGCATCCCCTCGGCCGCCTGTGAGAAGGCCAGCAGCGGCATCGCCTGCGAGGTGATCTGCTCGGTGCAGCCATAGGGGTATTCCTCCAGCCCGCGCAGGATCGCCGCCGCATCGAAACGCGCCGCCGGACCCAGCGCCAGCGTGGCGCTGGCCGTGCCCGGAACCATATTCTCCAACAGCTCTGCCGGCAGGGTCAGATCGCTGCCCGTGGCGAGGGTGAAGCGGCTTTCATGGCTGACCCGCGCCCCATTGGCCAGAACCGGAATGGTCAGCCTCTTCTCCAACAGCTTGCCATCGGGCGTCGTCACCGACAGCGCCAGTTGCACCGGCCCCTCGGCCTCGGGCGCGGTGATCGGCAGGCTCAGCCGTTCGCTGCCAAGCTCGGCCAGCGTGACCGAGGCCGGCAGCGTGCCAAGGGTCAGCCCCTCGCCGCTGGCCGCCAGAGCAACCTCGCCCGCCGGGCCGCTGGCATGGGTCAGTTCCAGAAGCACCCGCGCCTGATCGCCCGGCGCAAGGAAGCGCGGGGCCGAGGCGGTCAGCACCACCGGATCGCGCACCAGCACGTCCTGCTGGGCCTGCCCGACGCCCTTCTCGGACCAGGTGACGGCCATCAGCCGCACCGTGCCGTTGAAGGCGGGCAGCGGGATCTCGGCCTTGACCGTGCCATCCTCGCCAACGGTCAGCGGTCCCGAGAACCAGGCCAGCAGATCCTCGGTCGGCGGCGGCGACTGGGTGGAAACCGCGTTCATAGCATCCCCGCCCGAACGGATCGCGCCCTGCGCGCCCGCCTGCCCGTCGATCAGCCGCCCATAAAGGTCACGGATCGCCACGCCAAGGCGGCGCTGGCCGAAATAGTGCGCGGATGGGTCGGGCGACTTGAACGCCGTCAGGTTCAGGATGCCCAGATCGACCGCCGCCAGCGTGGCATGAACCGTATCGCCCGGCGCCGCCCCCGCGACGCGCAGCGTGACCGGCAGCAGACCGCGCGGATCGGCCTCGGCCGGGGCCTCGATGGTGGTGGCCAGCGCCCGGTCGCCCGGTTCGATCCCGGCATGGGCCAGACCCAGCGCCCGCACCGGCGTATGACCGCCCTCGGCACCGACCGCGCGCAGGGCGCTGACGGTGACATAGGCGCCCGTGCCCCAGGCATCGGTCACCGGCAGCTCGATCCGGTTCTCGCCCGCCGTCACCGGCACCAGCTTCATGTCCACGACGCGGTTGGTCAGCACCGAGACGATCGCCGTGCCATCCGCCGGCGCATCGACCAGCGCCAGCGCGGTCTCGCCGGCGCTGTAGCGCGGCTTGTCCAGCGCCACGGACAGCCGGTCCGGCGTCTCGAGCGAGCCGGCAACCGTGTACCAGCCGGAATCGAAGGCCGTGGAGGCCGCGCCACCGCCCTCGGGCGTCACCACGATCTCGTAGCGGCCCCAGTCGACCGGCACGGCAACCTCGGCGGGCTGGTCGGCGGCCAGCGTCACCGCCCCCTCGGACAGCTTCACCCGCCGGGTGATCATCTCGTAATCCCAACGGCCATCCATCGAATACCACTGATAATCCGTCTCGATCCGGTTCACGACCCAGGTAGCGGGTGTCGCCACCTGCCGGCCATCCGGGCCGATGGCGATGACAGAGAAACGGGCTTCCTCGCCCTCGCCCACGGCACCGCCCTCGAACATCGGACGAATGCCGGCGACCGGCTGATCGGGCAGCACGGTGCGGGTCACCACCCGCTCGACCGGGCGGCCCGAGCCTTCGCGCACCGACAGGATGAAATCGGCCTTCAAGGGCCGCGCCGCCTGCGCCGCGTCTTCCGGCAGCGTCGCGGTCAGGGTCAGATGGCCCTGATCGTCGGTCTCGCCCCCGACCAGCATCTCGGCACGCGGATCGAAGCGCTGATCCTGTAGACCAAATTGATACCCCTCGTGATCGGACAGGCTGTCGGCGGCGGACAGTCGCACCTCGCCCTCGACCGGCAGACCCGCGCCGGGCGCGCCGAAAAGATAGCGCACATCGACCGAGACCTGCGGCAGCGCATCCATCGCCAGCGGGCCTTCGGGCAGCTCGGGGGTGAAATCCAGCCGCTCGGGCAGGAAATCCTCGACCAGCAGCTTGGTGCTGGCCAGCGCCGGTGCCTCGGGATCGGCGAAGACATCCAGCCGCCATGTCCCGCGCGGCGCGGTCACCGGCAGGGTGAAATCGGCAGTATGCCCACCCGCGCCGGCCTCGGGCGCAATCTGGCGGGTCAGTTCCACCCCGTCGGGACGGGTCAGCACCGCGGTCAGCGGCAGGCCGGAAATGGCCCGCTGATCAGCACCATTGCGGGCCAGGATGGTGGCATGAACCGTCTCGCCCACGCGATAGGCACCACGCTCGGTCGTCAGAAACACATCGACCGGCGGCGCAGGAGGCAGGCCCTCGACCCCGCGATCCGACAGGTCGAACTCGGGATCGGTCAGCGGCAGGAAGGCCATGTCATCGCCATCCGCCACGGTGATCGCGGCCGGGGCGGCATTGCCCTCGCCCTTCGTCTCTGCGGCAACAAAGCGCGCCAGCCCCTGATCGTCGGTCTGAACCTCGGCCAGAATCTCGTTGCCGCGTGAGAGCAGGGCCACCCGAGCGCCCGCGCGCGGTCCGGTATCGGTCAGCCCGCGAACCACGACCTGCATCCCGTCCGCGCCCTCCAGCGCCGAGATGCCCAGATCCGAGATGACGAACCATTGCGTCGCCGTCGCCACCTCGTCCGGACTGGTCTCGGGCACCTGCGCCTGAAGGGCATAGATGCCGGCGCCAAGCGGGCCTGTGACCTCCTGAATCGGCAGGCGGGTTGTCATTTCAGCGTTCAGCTGACTGCCCACATCGGCCTGACCCTGCCAGACGACCTCGCCCAGATTGTCCGTCACCTGCTGCTCGGCCCAGTAATCCAGCGGCCGCGCCATGTAGCGGTCGCGCAGGGTCTGCACCAGGTTGCGGTCAGACACCCGGATCAGCCGCAGGTCAAGATGTTCGGTATTGACCGTCACGACCGGCAGCCCGGCATCGGCCATGCGCGGCAGGACATAGTTGCGGCCCTCGAAGCGCACCAGCGGCGCGCGGTCGCGGACATATTGCGTCATCGCCACGTCGCGCCACAGCGCCTCGCCGGTTTCGGCGGGCAGGCCCTTGCGGAAGGTCAGATCATAGCGCGCGCCATGGGTCAGGCCGGCGACGCAAAGCCGGTCGCCCTCGGCCTGAACCGAAAGGCCCGTTTCGGACAGGGCCACATAGGGGGTGTAATCGACCGAAGGCCGCAGCTGTTCCGAGAACTGGGCGCAGATGCGCGGCATGGCGCGGTCGGCCTCGACGATCTGATCGATCATGCGGAAGCCGTATTTGCTTTCGGCGTCCTGCAAGGCAAGCGCGATATCCTCGCGCGCGTCCAGCGTATCGGCCAGTCGCAGCGCCGACAGCGCATCCCGCCCGCGCCCGTCATCCTCCCAGATACGCGACAAGAGAAAGAGCGATTCCGCAGCGGTGGCATCACCCTCGGACCGCAGATAGGCATTCACCGCCGCCGTCTGCGCCGGCTGCAGATTGCCGTTGTCCTGCGACAGGATCAGCTCGGCAAAGCCGCCCCAATCCTCGGCCCGGTCATCCAGCACAATGGCCGCACCCAGAAGCCGCTGCGCCTGCACCGGATCGCCATTCCCCATCGCATCGCGGGCATATTGCGCGAGGCTCGCCCCGTCGAGGCCGCCGGTCAGGTGATCCGACATGCCCTCGGCCTGTTCCAGCGCCGCGCGCAGCAGATGCTCGCCAATGAAGGGTGCGGCCTCGGCCCGGCGCTGCGCCAGATCCTGCGCGGCGGCAGGCGTCATCAGCACGCGGGCGGAATAGGCGCCCTGGAACGGCGTGGCCTGACCCACCGATCCCTTGGGAAAGCAGGACGAGGCGCGGGCGTTATAGGTGACGGCGGCGCAGTCCTGATCGGCGAGGCAGTTACGCAGGCAGGCATCCATGCTGACATCAAAGACCTGCCGCAGGTCGTTCCCCGGCAGATCGACATCCTGCGTGACCGCCATGCGCTTGGGCGGGATCAGCGGGTGATCCTGCGCCAGCGCGGCTGGCACGGCGACGGCAGAGATCAGGGCGGCGGCAAGCAGGGAAATCGTGAAACGGCGCATGGGAACCTCGGTTGAAACCGGCCCGAGGGTGGCACAGGCCCCGATTCCCGACAATGGGGGTCAAGGCGTCCGCGACCTATGCGAAGCGCCCGGAGGACTAGAAACAGAGAATTTCAGCCTCCGCCTCGGCGCGGCGCAGGGTGGCGACCATTTCGGTCATCTCGGGCATGCCACGGAACATGCTGGCACGCTCGCCCGAGACCTGCCGCATCGCCAACACCGTCTCGGCGCTGACGTAATCTTCATAGGTGATAACGCTGGCGATCTGGTCGATGGCGCAGGAACAGCGGTCCAGCATGTTGCGGTTCTGACCGTTGGTCGCCATGCAGGCAAAGACGTATTCCGCGCGCGCATTGGTGGGGAAATCGTTCAGCTCCTGCGCGACAGCCGGTCCGGCCAGCGGCGTGGCAAGGACGGCCAGCAGCGCAGCCGCCCGCCTCATTGCATCACCAGATGGTTCACATAGCCGGGGCTGTCGCCCTCGGTCCGTGCCAGCATCTCGCGGATCGGGGCCTTGGGGCCGCCGATGGTGAAGACCAGTTCCAGCGTCTCGAACCCCTTCATCCTAGCGGCATTCGGATCGCTTTCGAACGGCTTGAACCGCGCCTCGACCGTGTCGCCGTCGCGGCTGAGACTGCCCGCGCCGAAAAGCGCATCCTTCATCCGGTTGCGGATATAGAAGGGGCTGCCGCCGGTCAGAGCCGCCATGTCGCGTGCGGTGCGCTCCAGGAAGAAGGTCAGCACCGGATCGCCGCCCGAGATCGGGAAGGGGCCGACCTTGCGCTCGAAATCGTTCGAATCGTGGTTGATCTGCAGCACCGGCTTGCCGTCCGAGGGATCGATGGTCTCGGAGAGGGTCAGGGTGCCGCCCTCGACAGCGCGGAACCCCTCGGCCTCGGGTCCCTTGACCGTCTCGGACCAGACCAGGGTCTTGTCGCCCAAGGACCAGGGGCCGCGTTCGGCAAAGACCGCGTCTCCGGCTTCGCCCGCATAGACAGGTGCAATGGGGGCCAGCAGCAGGGCCAGCGCGAGACAGATGGTTTTCTTCATGCGATTCCTCCCCGAACCGGGTGGCAGATTGGCGCGGGCTTGCGCCTTGGGCAAGGCTTGCGGGCGAGGCCTCCGTCCTAGGTCGCAGGTGGTCACGCCAGAAGCTGTTCCAGCATCAGCTGCAAATCGGCCGGGCGCACCGGCTTTTCCAGCAGAGGCACACCGATATCGGCGCAGGCGCGGGCGATGTCGGGGTCGCGACGGGCGGTGACCATCACCGCCGGGATCGGATGGCCGGCGGCGGAGCGCAGCGCGTTGATGGCGGCGATGCCGGTATCGTCATCATCCAGATTGTAATCGGCCAGGATCACGTCGGGCGGGTCCTCGCCCATGGTCGCCAAGGCCTCGGCGGTGCTGCCCGCCAGGCGCACGACCATACCCGCCTGTCCTTGCAGGATCACTTCGTAACCACGCCGCATGCCGCTGTCATTCTCGACGATCATCGCCAGCCGCCCGCGCAGCGCCCCGGTCTGGCCGTGACGCGCGGCGGGGCCATGCGGGTCGGCGTGAACCGCCACCGGCAGGCCGACGCGGAAGACCGTCCCGCGCATCGGCTCGCTGTCCAGTTTCAGCGGATGGCCCAGCTTGGCACAGGCGCGGCGCACGATCGAGAGGCCCAGCCCCATGCCGGCGGCACCGCTGTCCTGATTGAGCCGCTGGAACTCGCCGAAGATGCGGTTGCGGTCGATGGCGGGAATGCCGGGGCCGGTATCCCAGACCTCGAGCCAGCTTAGCGGGCCGCGCGGGCGCATGCCGACCAGCACCCCGCCCCGCGCGGTATACTTGATCGCGTTCGAGATCAGGTTCTGCGCAATGCGGCGCAGGAAGACCGGGTCGCTGTCGATCACCGCCCGCGTGGGGGCAAAGCGCAGGCGCAGCCCCTTGGCCTCGGCCATCGGGCCATATTCATCGGCCAGCCGCACGAACAGCGGGTCCATCGCCACCGGCTTGCGGTGGAACTCGATCCGCTGGCTGTCCAGCCGGGCGATGTCCAGGACCGCATGCATCAGCTGCTCGACCGATTCAAAGGCGCCGGTCAGGCGGGCGACCATTTCCTGCTGGCCGGAATCCATGTCGGTGACGGCGAGGGCATCCAGAAACAACCGCGCCGCCGAGAGCGGTTGCAGCAGGTCATGGCTGGCGGCGCGCAGGAAGCGGGTCTTGGAGCGGTTGGCCTCTTCCGCCGAGGCGCGGGCCACGGCCAGTTCGCGGTTTCTCTGCGACAGGTCGGCCAGCGCCTGTTCCAGCTGCGCGGTGCGGGTCGTGACCTCCTGCTCCAGCGCCACGGCGGCCTGGAACATCGACCAGGCCGAGCCGCGCGATTCCTCCAGCCGGTCCACCCGCTCGATCAGCACATCGGCGATGCGGCCCAGTTTCTCGGCCCGGCGCTCGGGGCTGTCCTCCTGGCGCAGCATCATGGCGAGGCCGGGGGCAGGATGGCGAGGCCGACGAAGGTCTGGTTCACATGCATGGCGCTGTGCTGCTCGCCATAGGTGTTGAAGCCGATGATGTTGAACCGGGCAAAAAGATCGGACATGGCGCCCATCAGCCCGGCTCGTTCCAGCGCCAGCCGGCGCAGGATGCAGTCAAAGCCCAGCACCATCAGCGGGCGGCGCGGCAGCGCCTCGAGCGCGCTGGCAAAGCCATGGGTCAGATCCTCGGCCCGGCCAAGGGTCAGGACCGTGCCCACATCGATGGCCGACATCAGCGACAGCCCGCCATCCTCGGTGCGGGCGCGGATGGCGCGGACATGGTGGCGGCGACCCATGCGCAGAAGCAGCGGATGGCGGGCGAAATCGCTGGGGGTCAGGGCGGCTTCGGGGATGCCGGTCAGGCGGGCATATTCCTCGGCCGCCGGTTCGGCATTCAGTTCCAGAATGATGCGCTGATCGGGGATGGCGGCGGTCACGACCGCGCGGGTCGGGGTCGCGCTGAAATGCGCGAAGGACACCTCGCTGACGGGCAGTAGGGTCTCGACCATGACGAAGACGGCGATATCCGAGGCAACCTCGTCATCGGCAATCAGGCAGGTGCGGGTGAATTCCAGCCCATCCCCCGCCGATCCACCCAAGACCGGCATGGCCGGAAGCGCCGCCTCGATGGCGGCGATAAGCACCTCTTCCTTGCCGGCCAGCCCGTCCGAGAACAACAGCCCGAACTGCGCCTTGTCGCGATCACCGGCAAAGGCCGTGTGCCGCCGGCGCAGCTGCGCCATCCAGTCCGAAACCGGGATATGCGCCAGATTGCGCAGCACCTCGATCTCGGCGCGAAAGCTCTGGCGGGGAAAACCGATGGCGACGATTTGGCCGGTGCAATAGCCGTGACAGCCGATCTCGCCCGCCGAGGAACAGCCCGCCACCCGGCTGTCGGGCAGCGCCGCGCGCAGGGCGCGCGCCAGGGGTGCCAGCGCATCGCGGGGCGAACCGAAGATGATGACCAGTCCCGGGTCGATGCCGGCCATATCGGCCACAAGCCGCGCGGCGCCACCCGGATCGGCCGAGTCGATCTGGACGGTTCGCGGCCCGTAGGGAGGACCCGCGCCGTCCGGCATCATCCGGCCTCGAACAGTTTCGCCGAATTGGCCAGCAGCACGGCTTGCGTGCGCCGACGGGCGTTGATCTTGGACATGATGGCGGTGATATGGGTCTTGACCGTGGCCTCGGCGATGGACAGCTCGTAGCTGATTTCCTTGTTCGCCTTGCCCTGGCAGATCAGCCGCAAAATGCGCATCTGCTGCGGCGTCAGGCTGGCAAAGCGCCGCGCCAGATCGGCCCGCGCCTCTTCCTCTTCCTCGGCCAGTTCCGGCTCGTAGCCCTCGGGCGTCACCTGCTCGCCGTTCCACATGCGGCGCAGGCTGTCGACCAGCGACTCGCGGCCCAAGGACTTGCTGATATAACCCTGCGCCCCCGCCGACAGCGAGGCCTGGACCTGCGCCGCGTCGATATCGGCCGAGATCATGGTGATCGGCACCTCGGGCAAGAGCCGGCGAAGGGTGACGATGCCCTCGGCCCCGCGCGCATCGGGCAGGTTCAGATCAAGGATCACCGCATCGGGCGCGCCCTGCGAGCGGATCTGTTCGACCGCAGCGGCGAGGCTGCGGGCGGTGCGGACATGTTTCAGACCAAAACTGATCTTCAGCGTCAGTGCGAGCGCATCGCACATCAGCGGGTGGTCATCGACGATCAGGATCTCCTTCACCTGATCGGCGGACAATCGGAACGGCGATACGGGCGTTTCCGCCTCGGGCTCTGCCGGCATGTTAGGACTCCTCCCCTGAAGATCGAAACCTTGTTTCACCGGCCCCGTTTCTGCATCGATTGTAGGGGCGTGTCCCTGCAAAGCAAGTCCCATACAACCAACGTGCTATTGGCGGCGGGCGGCGGTCATGCCAGTTTCGAACCGACCGGACCGGGTGAAGGGGAGACCACCGATCATGACCATCATGGCGAAACTGGCGCTTGCCGCCTGTCTCTGGGCGGGCGTGGCAGAGGCACAGCAGGCCAGCCTGCCGGTGATCGAGATCGGCACGCTCGAAAACGGCACGGTGAACTGGGAACTCCAGACCATCAAGGACCGGGGATTCGACGCCGCCAACGGCTTTACGCTGGAGCTTCTGCCGCTGGCCGGCAACCCGGCGACGCAGGTCGCCATGCAGGGCGGCGAGGTCGATGCCATCGTCTCGGATTTCCTCTGGGTGGCGCAGCAGCGGGCGCAGGGGGCGGATTTCACCTTCCTGCCCTATTCGACCGCGGTGGGCAGCCTCGTGGTACCGGCGGACAGCCCGGTGCAGACGCTGGCCGACCTGAAGGGCAAGAAGATCGGCATTGCCGGCGGCCCGGTGGACAAAAGCTGGCTGATCCTGCGCGCCTGGAACGCCAAGGAGAACGGCGAGGATCTGGCGGCGGTGACCGAACAGGTCTTTGGCGCGCCGCCGGTCATCATGAACGCGGCCGAGACCGGCGAGGTCGATGGCGCGATCAATTTCTGGCATTTCCTCGCCAAGATGAAGGCGGCGGGGATGCGCGAGGTGATCAGCGTCGAACAAGCCGCGACCGATCTGGGGCTGGACCCGACCACCCCGCTTCTGGGCTTCGTGCTGCGCGATGCGTGGATTGCCGAGCATCCCGATCTGGCCAAGGGTCTTGCCGCCGCCTCGCATCAGGCCAAGGCGCTGCTGGCCAGCGACGATGCCGCATGGGAGGCGATCCGGCCGATGATGAACGCCGCCAATGATGCCGAGTTCGAGGCTTTGCGCGACGGCTGGCGCGCGGGCATTCCGCCCGAGGGGCCGGTGAATGCCGAAAATGCACAGGCGATGTTCGCGGTGATGGCCGAACTTGGCGGCGAGGAACTGACCGGCGGTCTGACCGAATTGCCCGAGGGGTTGTTCTGGTCGGGTGAGTAAGGCGCAGCGACATATCTGGCAAAGCCCCGGCCTGCTGCCGGGGCTTTTCTCGGTTCTGGCGATGCTGGTCCTCTGGGCGGTGGCCTCGCAGCTGACCGAGCGGCCGCAGGTTCTGCCCGCGCCATGGGTGGTGGCCGCGCGCATCTGGTCGCTGGCCGCCTCGGGCGAGTTGTGGTTTCACGCCGGGATGACGCTGTTCCGGGTGCTGGCCAGCTTTGTCATCGCCATGGCTGTGGGCATCGCGCTGGGGCTGTGGATGGGGCGGTTCCGCACCGCCGATCACTGGCTGAACCCGGCGCTGGTGATCGCGCTGAACATCCCGGCGCTGGTGACGATCGTCTTGGCCTATATCTGGATCGGGCTGAACGAGGTCGCGGCGATCACCGCCGTGGCGCTGAACAAGATCCCGGTCGTCACCGTCATGCTGCGCGAGGGCAGCCGCGCGCTGCGCCCTGATCTCGACGACATGGCATCGGCCTTTCGCATGGGCCGGCTGGAGCGGCTGCGCCATGTCGTCCTGCCGCAACTGGCCCCCTATATCGCCGGGGCGGCGCGGGCGGGCATTTCGCTGATCTGGAAGATCGTGCTGGTGGTGGAATTCCTCGGCCGCTCGAACGGGGTTGGGTTCAAGATCCACCTTCTGTTTTCCAGTTTCGACGTGGCGGGCGTGCTGGCCTGGGCGCTGGCCTTCGTCGCGGTGATGCTGCTGATCGACCTGATGATCCTGCGCCCCTGGGAAGCACGCGCCAACCGCTGGAGGCGCGATGAGGCTTGATCTGACCGAGAAGCATTTCTCCGACCGCAAGGTGCTGGGCGCGCTGGTGTTGCAGGTGGAACGCGGCCAGCGTGTCGCGGTGCTGGGACCTTCGGGCATCGGCAAGTCGACGTTGCTGCGCATCATCGCCGGGCTGGACCGGGAGTTCAGCGGGCGGCTCAGCGGCGAGGACCGGCTGGCGGTGGTGTTTCAGGAACCGACGCTGCTGCCTTGGCGGCGCGCACTGGAGAACATCACCATCCCCACCGGCTGCGATACCGCGCTGGCGCGGCAGTTGATGGGCGAGGTCGGGCTGGCGGGGCGCGAGGGGCAGTTTCCCCGGCAGATGTCGCTGGGTCAGCAGCGCCGACTGGCGCTGGCCCGAGCCTTTGCCGCGCGGCCTGACATCCTGTTGATGGACGAACCCTTCGCCAGCCTCGATGCCGAGACCGCGGCGCGGATGATCGATCTGACCGCCGCGCTCTTGGATCGCAGCGGGGCGGGGCTGATCCTTGTCACCCATGACGCGGGCGAACCGGCGCGGCTTGGCGCCAACCCGGTCACGCTGTCGGGCCAGCCTGCCCGGCTGCAGCAGGCGCTGCCTTCGCCCGGCGCCTGAGCACCTGCTCCAGCTTCAGCCCGGAATGGGCCGTGCGTTCCTGCATCATCAGCCGGTGTTCGCGCTGCATCTCGGGCGGGCGGGCGCGATGGACGCTGTTGAAGAGGGAGGTCCGCCAATAGGCGTGCTGCATGTTACTGGCGATCTCGTCCTTCTCGCGCGGCAGGATCCACATGCTGCGCGCCGCGCGGGCGTGCAGCCGGGCATGGCGCAGATCGACAAAGCCGGCGGCCGAGATCACCTCGTCCAGCGCGGGCAGGTTGCGGCCCAGCATGCAGGCGGTGCCGGTGCCCAGAATATCGACCTTGGTGATGTGTTGCGCCGGCTTGTGGAACAGGAAATTCCGCCACAGCCATTCATCGGTCTGTTTCTTGTGGACCCAGGCATTGCCCTGAAAGCCCAGCACATTGTCGTCGGGATCCAGCAGGTCGAACCCGGCCAGCGTCCGGGCGACATAGTCGGGCGGATAGAGGATGTCGTCATCGATGGTGAAAACGAAATCGTCGGGCGCGGGCGGAAAGGCGAACTTGCCCGCATCCTTCAGGTCACGCTCGGGGATCAGCGCCTCGATCCTCGCGTCATCCTTCAGTTCGTCGGGGATTGCGTCGTACTGGTTCAGGCAAAGGCACAGCCGGTCGACCTGCGGCAGGATCGTTTGAACCGTCTGCATCAGGATGCCGGACCGGATGGGAAAGGTTGCCAGATGGGCCCGGATCATCGCCGCCTCGCGCTGTAGTCGGCAGGCAGGATGCGCGAGGCCGCGCGGGTGCGCAATGGACGGGTTCAGCCGGCGGCGTCGAAGACCTGATCCCAGACCTGCCCTTCGGTATCCTCGACATGGACCGAGATCGGCTGGCCGTTCGGTTCATAGCCAAAGCGGAAAACCGGGTCCTCGCTGACCGAAATGCCCGCTGACATGGTGAACAGCAGCTCCTCGCCCTGCCGCACCTCAAGCTTGTCGATGAAATGCGCGGGGATGTTCAGCAGCGTCACTTGGTCGCGCTGCAGGCCCGAGAAGTTCGGATGGCGGATCATCAGCGTGCCGATGGTGCGGCCACCTTCGGCAACCGATTTCCAGCGCATTTGGCCCATGGTCTCGGCCACTGCCGCCATGTCCTTGCCCGCCGGGGCCGAACAGCCGCCCGAGGCTTTCACGAAGCGCCCGGCCATGACCGTGTCGCCGCCCTCGGTGGTGGCAATGCCGCGCACGTCGGAATAGGCATTCACCCGCATCCGCACCTCGAAATCGAGCGGCATCAGCGCCGGGCCAAAACTGTATTCGGCGGCGACCGGGGCCGGGTTCTCGTCGATCACCACGGTCAGATCGGTGATCGCCGCGCCGCCTGCGGGCTGGGTGATGTGGATCGGCACCAGCGCCGCGTCATTGGCGCGGATCGGCGCGGTCAGGTCGAACACCGCCGGATCGACGGGCGGCTCGGCCGTCAGGCCGACGACGCTTTCGCGCAGATCGTCCCATGTCGCCGAGGGCAGCAGCGGATTGTCCTCGGCCAGTGCCGGGGCGGCCAGCGCGAGGAAGGCCAGGGTCAGAAAGGGTCGCATCGTCAACCTCCTTTCGTCATGCGGCGATAGATCAGCGCCTCGGTCGGGCTGGCGGCATCGGCCTCGGCCCGGGCGACGACCTGTTCGTGCAGTGGCGATTTCGAGCAGACCGGATCGGTCGCCCGCGCATCGCCCGCCAAGGCCATAGCCTGACACCGACAGCCGCCAAAATCCACGGTTTTCCGCTCACATGTCTGGCATGGCTCGGGCATCCAGGCGGTGCCGCGGAAGGCGTTGAAGCTGTCCGAGAGGCTCCAGATTTCGGCAAGGCTGCGCTCGCGCACGGTCTCGAAGGCCATGCCCTTGATCGACTGCGCCGCATGGCAGGGCAGTACCGTGCCGTCGGGCGTGACATTGAGCCCGGTCGAGCCCCAGCCGCCCATGCAGGCCTTGGGATAGATCGCGTGGTGATCGGCGGGGACATAGTCGATGACCATGCGGCCCCTGAGGCGCAGGCGCGCGTCATTCACCACCTGCCGCGCGAATGCGGCCTGTTCGCGCGTTGGCATCAGCGCGGCGCGGTTCAGGTCGGCCCAGCCATGGAACTGCACCGTCGCCACCTCGATCCGCCTTGCCCCCAGACGCTCGGACAGATCGATCATCTCGGACAGGCGCTCCATGTTCTGGCGATGCACTACGGCATTGACGGTCAGCGGAAAGCCGATCTCCGTGACCCAGTCGGCGAAGGCCATCTTCTTGTCCCATGACCCCGGATGACCGCTGATGCGGTCGGCCATGTCGGGACGGATGCCCTGCAGAGACAGCTGCACATGCTCGACCCCCGCACGGTCCAGTTCCTCGAGCCGCGCGCGGGTGATGCCGATGCCCGAGGTGATCAGGTTCACATAAAGCCCGGCCTCGCGCGCGCCCGCGACGATCTCGGCCAGATCGCGCCGCGCGCCGGGCTCGCCGCCAGAAATATGGACCTGCAACACGCCCAGTTCGGCGGCCTCGCGGAAGACCCGTGCCCAGTCCGCAGGCGAAAGCTCATTGCCGGCACGGGTCAGTTCGACCGGGTTCGAGCAATAGGGGCAGGCCAAGGGGCAGCGATGCGTCACCTCGGCCAGCATGGCCATCGGCGCGCGGGGGGTGACGGGATTGCCGTCAAGGTCGCGGGGCTGGGCGGGCAGGTCCTTCATGGCGCATCCCTCACGAAAACCATGCGACGCTCGATCAGCCCGGTCAGGAAGTCATGGATATCGCCGGCGATCTGATCCTCGGGCGCGTTGTAGCGGCTGGCGAGGTCGCGGGTGATCTGGCCCATGCTGCGCGCGCCGTCGAGTTCCGACAGGATCGCATCGCCGATCTGGTCCAGCTGCATCGCTCGTTCCGGCGCCTGCAGGATGCGCAGACCCCGCACCCGGTCATCGGCCAGCCGCACCCCGCGCGGCAGATAGGGCACCTGATCGGGCGCGATCAGCGGGGTCATGCCATGCCCTCGCCGGGCTGCCATGCGCCGGGCGGGATATGACCCTGGACATAGCCATGCCAGAGCGCATCCAACTGCGCCCAGAGCACATCGGTCTTGAAGGTCAGCGCGGCGGCGGCGGCATCCTGTTTCTCCAGCGTGTCGGCATGGGTCAGAACATAGTCGAGGCCGAAGGCCACATCCTCGGGCGCCTCGGTCAGCCGCTTTCTGAAATAGGCGAGGCTGCTGTCATCGGCGAAATCGTAATGCGCCAAGAGGCCCTCGATCCGCTGCGCGTGGATCCTGGGCGCGAAAAGCTCGGTCAGGCTGGCGGCGACGGCATCGAGCAACGGCATGTCACGGACGAAGCGGACATAGGCCTCGACCGCGAAGCGGGTGGCCGGCATGATGCCCACGCCCGAAGCGACGTAATCCGGATCAAGCCCCACCGCCTGCGCAAGCGCCAGCCAGCGGCGGATGCCGCCGCCCTCGGTCACGCCGCCATCGTGATCCTCGATCCGCTTGCGCCAGATACGGCGCAGGTCGGGGTCCTCGACCCGCGACAGGAAGGCCGCGTCCTTCATCGGGATGCGCGACTGGTACATCCAGCGATTGATGACCCAGGCCCGGACCTCGTCGGGCGTGCAGGCACCGCCATGCAGCCTTGCGTGGAACGGGTGGCGGTCGTGATAGCGTTCGGCGCCGATGGCGCGCAGCCTTGCCTCGAAATCCGCGCGGCTCTGGGCCGCATGGGGAAGGTCTTTCATAGGGTGATCTCCATGCCGTCGTGGCCGATATGCCAGCCATGCTCGCGGGCCTCGGCCGATTGCGGGCTGGCCGGATCGGTCAGCGGGTTGGAATTGTTGAGATGGACGAAGACGCGCTGGCCGGTAGGCACCTGCGCCAGCGCGCGGATGCTGTCCGAGGCCGACATGTGGCCCATGCGGCGGCCGGTCTTCTGGCCCAGCCCGGCGGCGATCATCTCGCCATCCTGCCACAGCGTGCCATCGAACATCAGCAGATCAGCGGCGGCAATGCGGGTCTTGAGCCAGCCCGGCAGATCGGCGCAGCCGGGGATATAGAGCGCGCGCCGATCGCCCCCCGTCAGTTCGACGCCCACGGTATTCTCGCCGATGAGCCCGGTCTCGACCTGCTCTTCCTCGAGATAAAGCGGCACCTTGCCCGGCACGGCGAAAAGGGTGGCGGTCAGGCCGGGGGCGAGCGTGAAGGGCTGGTCAAGCGCGATGGACCGGCGCGGCACGAAATCGGGATTCACCGCGCTCAGCATCGGATTGGCGTCCAGTGCGGCGAGAATGGTCTCGGTGCCAAAGAGGTCGAAAGGCTGGCTTTCGCGCAGCGTCAGCAGCCCGGCCACATGGTCGATATCGCCATTTGTCACCAGAACCGAGCAGAGCGGCATCTGGCGCAGCCCGGTCGGATGCAGCGCCGGGGTGGCGGCAAGTTGCGTGCGGATGTCAGGCGAGGCGTTGATGATCGCCCAGTCCTGCCCGTTGGCGGACACCGCGATGCTGCTTTGACTCATCGTCGGAATCCGCCCGTCCCGCGCCGCTTTGCAATTGGCGCAGCCGCAATTCCATTGCGGCAGTCCACCGCCCGCCGCGGCGCCCAGGATGATGATCCGCATCTTGACCCGAAATGAAACGATCCCGCCCGGTCAGGCCGGACGGGACCGTTCTCTCATGTCCGGCCCGTTCCTGTCAGAACAGGACCGGCTCGTCTTCGGCCGGGGCGTACATGTTGATCTCCATGCCGCAGGCGACTTCTTTCAGAACGGGTTTAGTCCAGGCCATCGGGTTCCTCCTCGTCTATGCCCGACACATGCTAGGATAAGCGCGCTACAGGTCAACGCGACCTAAGTCGCAACGCCGCCGGAGGCCGGCAAGAATCGTGACGAACCGGGAAAGATTGGCACATGTTCCATCTCATTTTGACCGCCTGCATCGCCGCAAATTCCGGGCAATGCCTGGACCTGCTGCTACCCAATGGCGATGCGGCGACGCAGCAGGACTGTATTGCGGCGGCGCAGCGAATCAGTGGTGAGTGGATCGCGGCGCAGCCCGGCCTGACGGCCACCAAGGCGACCTGCCGCGAGACCACCGAGGTCGAAACCGTCGATCTGGAAGAGGTTGCCCCGGGCATCTGGGTCCGTCGCGGGATCATCGCCCAGATCGAGGCCGAGAATCGCGGCCGGATCGCCAACCTGTCGGTGGTCATCGGCAGTGACAGCGTGGCGGTCATCGATGCGGGCGCCAGCCGGGCCGAGGGTCAGGCGCTTTATGCCGCGATCCGGCGGCTGACGATGAAGCCGATCAGCCACCTGGTCCTGACCCATATGCATCCCGATCACGTTCTGGGTGCCTCGGTCTTCGCCGAGGCCGGGGCGACGGTCATGGCCAGCGCCAAGCTGCCGCCGGCGCTTGAGGCCCGGTCCGCGACCTACCTGGAGAATTTCGATCGCATCCTTGGCGCGCGGGAGATGATCGGGACCGGCATCACCCTGCCCGTGGCGCTGGTGGAGGAGAGCGACCGGATCGATCTGGGCGATCGGGTCCTGGAACTGCGCGCGGTGCCGACGGCCCATACCGACAATGATCTGATGGTGCGCGACGAGACCACGGGAACGCTGTTCACCGGCGATCTGGTCTTTCGTGGCCTGACCCCGGTGGTCGATGGCTCGATCAACGGATGGTTGAACTGGCTGGCCGAGCCCCCCGCCCCTGCCGGGGTGATCGTGCCCGGTCATGGTGAAATTGCGCAAAACTGGCAGGAAGCTGTTGCCAAACAAACCGATCTGCTGGTCCAATTGCGTGATTCGGTCCGCAAATCGATCGCATCCGGGCAGCCCATGTCCGTCGCCGTTCCCGAAATAGTCAACCAGCTTCAGGGCCTTGCAGATGGATGGACGGACTTCCCCGAGACGATCGCCCGCGATGCCACCGCCGCCTACAAGGAGCTGGAGTGGGAGTAACAAATGATTGACAAAGTCTTAACTTTCTCGGATGTTGGCGCTAACAGACCGCTTCCGGCCTGAGCGTCAAGCTCGGGTGCAGCCGAAGAAACTGGGAGGAATAATGAAGAAAGTTCTCATGACGTCAGCCGCCGCCTTGGCGCTGACCATCACCGCAGCACACGCCCAAATGGTAATCGAACCGGGCAGCGATGACCGGATCAACTGGCAGAGCCTCGAGGATTTCAAGGCCGCCCATACCGGGCTCGAGGGCCAGACCCTCAGCATCATGGCACCCTGGCTCGGTCCGGACCAGGAGCTGTTCACCTCGCTTCTGCCCTATTTCGAGGAAGCGACCGGGGTGAAGGTGAACTATTCCGGTTCGGCCACCTTCGAGCAGCAGATCGTCATCGACAGCGAGGCCGGCTCGCCCCCCGATATCGCGGTCTTCCCGCAACCCGGTCTGGCCGCCGACCTGGCCAAGAAGGGCCGCCTGAAGCCCCTGCGCGAGGATATCACCCCCTGGCTGCAGGAAAACTACGCCGCCGGCGACAGCTGGATCCGCTTCAGCACCTATCCCGGACCCGACGGGGCCGAGCATCTGTATGTCTTCCCCTACAAGGCCGACGTGAAATCGCTGGTCTGGTATGTGCCGGAAAACTTCGAGGATGCGGGCTACGAGATCCCCGAAACCTATGAGGATCTGAAGGCGCTGACCGAACAGATCGCCGCCGATGGGGAAACCCCCTGGTGCATCGGCCTGGCTGCGGGCGGCGCGACCGGCTGGCCGGCGACCGACTGGGTCGAGGACCTGATGCTGCGGACGGCCACGCCCGAGGATTACGACGCCTGGACCACCAATGCGATGCCGTTCAACGATCCCAAGGTGATCGCGGCCATCGACGAATTCGGCTGGTTCGCCAAGACCGACGGGTACGCCGCCGGCGGCACGGCGGGCGTCAGCTCGACCGACTTCCGCGACAGTCCCAAGGGCCTCTTCGAGACGCCGCCGGCCTGCTACATGCACCACCAGGCCAGCTTCATCCCCTCGTTCTTCCCCGAGGGAACCGAGGTGGGCGTGGATGCGGACTTCTTCTATTTCCCGGCCCCGGCCGATGGCAGCGTTGGCCAGCCGGTTCTGGGCGGAGGCACCCTGTTCGGGATCCTGACCGACAATCCGGCGGCGCAGGCCTTCATCGACTACCTGCAGACGCCCGCTGCGCATGAGATCTGGATGAGCCAGAGCGGCTTCCTGACCCCCTTCAAGTCGGTCAATGCCGAAGCCTATGGCAATGACACGCAGCGCAAGCTGGGCGACATCCTGCTGAACGCGACCACCTTCCGCTTTGACGGCTCGGACCTGATGCCGGCAGCGATCGGCGCGGGCGCGTTCTGGACGGCGATGGTCGACTATGTCGGCGGTGCTTCGGCCGAGGATGTGACGGCGGCCGTGCAGAATGCCTGGTCCACGCTGAACTAGCGCTCCGACACCACGCACAAAGAAAAGGGCGGCCCGCCGCGGCGGGCCGTCACTGAACCCGGATAATCGGAGGGACGAGTGATGGATCTGTTGTGGCTCGCCGTCAGCACCATCGTGATCGGCGTATTCGGCTGCGTCGCGTGGTTCTGGGGCTCGAACTGGATACTGGACGCGATCTACCCGCCGCGCGGCCCCAATGCCGGGGACAATATCCGGCGCGCGAATGTCATCCGCCCCTGGCTGTTCCTTGGCCCCGCGATCCTGTTCCTGTCGCTGTATCTGGTCTATCCGGTGATCGGCAGCTTCTGGGCCTCGCTGCACAATGCGAGCGGCACCCAGTTCGTCGGGGCCGACAACTATGTCTGGCTGCTGGGCGACGCGAAATTCTGGGAATCGATGCGCAACAACCTGTTCTGGTTGCTGGTCGTTCCCGCTCTCTCGACCCTGTTCGGGCTGCTCGCCGCGCAGCTGACCGACCGGATCAAATGGGGCAGCATCGGCAAGTCGCTGATCTTCATGCCGATGGCGATCAGCTTCGTCGGCGCGGGCGTCATCTGGAAATTCATCTACGAATACCGCGAGGCGGGTGAATCGCAGATCGGCCTGCTGAACGCCATCGTCACCTCGCTTGGCGGCGATCCGCAGGTCTGGCTGAACCTGATCCCGTGGAACAACTTCTTCCTGATGATCGTGCTCGTGTGGATCCAGACCGGCTTTGCCATGGTGATTCTCTCGGCCGCTTTGCGCGGCATTCCCGAAGAAACTATCGAAGCCGCCATTCTCGACGGCGCTTCGCCGATGCAGGTCTTTTTCAAGATCAAGGTGCCGCAGATCATGGGCACCATCGCCGTGGTCTGGACCACCATCACCATTACCGTGCTAAAGGTCTTCGACATCGTCTTCGTCATGACCAACGGCCAGTACGGCACGCAGGTTCTGGCCAACTACATGTATGACTGGGCCTTCCGGGCCAACGATGCCGGGCGCGGCTCGGCCATCGTCATCGTGCTGATGCTGCTCGTCACCCCGATCATGATCTGGAACATCGTCAACCTGCGCAAGGAGGCCCGCTGATGGAAGGCATGGCAGGACAGAAATCCTCGCTGACCTGGTCGGTCAACATCGCCGCGCTTCTGCTGGTGATCCTCTGGACCATCCCGACCTTCGGCCTGTTCGTGTCGTCGTTCCGCGACCGCGACCAGATCTCGACCTCGGGTTGGTGGAAGTCCTTCTCGGCGCAGGAGCAGACGGGCTTCGTCCGCACCGGCACCGATGATGATGCGACGCAGGATGGCGGCCTCTATGTGCTGGAAGGTTCGCTGGTCACGGAAGGCCAGGACCTGATCGGCTGGGGCACGTCGGCCCGCCGGCCCGATGAATTCGCGCCCGGCACCAGCCAGACCATCGAGGATGGCTGGGAATTGACGGTGAACGAGGATGGCAGCTATCGCCTGACCTCGCCCACCCCCTTCGAGATGAGCCGTGGCGAGCGGATCTTTACCACCACCACCGCCCCGGCGAAATTCACCACCGCCAACTATACGCGGGTGCTGACGGCGGACGGGATCGGCCGCGCCTTCATCAACACGGCGACCGTGACCATCCCGGCGACGATCATCCCGATCCTGATCGCGGCCTTTGCCGCCTATGCGCTGGCCTGGATGCGTTTCCCCGGTCGCGCGCTGATCATGGCGGTCGTGGTCGGGCTTCTGGTCGTGCCGCTGCAGGTGGCGCTGATCCCGCTTCTGCGCTTTCACAACGAGATCGGCATCGGCAAGGGCTATCTGGGCATCTGGCTGGCGCATACCGGCTTCGGCCTGCCCTTGGCGATCTATCTCCTTCGCAGTTACATGGCAGGCTTGCCGCGCGAAGTGATCGAATCCGCCCGCGTGGACGGCGCGACGGAATTCCAGATCTTCCGCAAGATCATCCTGCCCCTGTCTTTCCCGGCGCTCGCCTCGTTCTCGATCTTCCAGTTTCTCTGGACCTGGAACGACCTGCTGGTCGCCACCGTGTTCCTTGGCAATACCGATGAACAGCGGGTGATGACCGCGGCCCTGCGCGAGATGATGGGGTCGCGCGGCGGCGAATGGGAAATCCTGGCGACGTCGGCCTTCATCAGCATCTCGGTGCCGCTGATCGTCTTCTTCGCCATGCAACGTTACCTGGTCCGCGGATTGCTGGCCGGATCGGTCAAGTAAGGACAATCAAGTTGACGAAGACGACGAATGACTGGTGGAAGGGCGCGGTGATCTATCAGATCTATCCGCGCAGCTTCCAGGACACGACGGGCGACGGCCGGGGCGATCTTTCAGGGATCGCGCAGCGGCTGGACCATGTCGCGTCGCTGGGTGTGGATGCGATCTGGATCTCGCCCTTCTTCACCAGTCCGATGAAGGATTTCGGCTATGATGTCAGCGATTATCGCGGCATCGACCCGCAATTCGGGACCATGGCCGATTTCGACCGGGTGATCGCCCGCGCCCATGAGCTGGGGCTGAAGGTGCTGATCGATCTGGTGCTGTCGCACACCTCGGACCAGCATCCGTGGTTCCAGGAAAGCAAATCCTCGCGCGATAATGCCAAGGCCGACTGGTATGTCTGGGCCGATCCGAAGCCCGATGGCACCGGGCCGACCAACTGGCTGTCGATCTTTGGCGGCAGCGCCTGGCAGTGGAACCCCAAGCGCGAGCAGTATTACCTGCACAACTTCCTGAAGGAACAGCCCGACCTGAACTTCCACAACCCGGATGTGCAGGAGGCGCTGGTCGATGTGGCCCGCTTCTGGCTGGAACGGGGCGTGGACGGCTTCCGGCTGGATACGATCAACTTCTATACCCATGACGCGCAGCTGCGCGACAATCCGGGCCTGCCGCCGGAACAGCGGCGCGCCGATACCGCCCCGGCGGTGAACCCCTATAACCACCAGAGCCACAAGTTCGACAAGTCGCAGCCGGAAAACTTGGTCTTCCTGAAGAAGCTGCGGGCGGTGATGGATGAATACGGCGCCGCCGCCGTGGGCGAGATCGGCGACAGCGAACGGGCCTGGGAGCTCTTGGAGGAATACACCCGCGGCAAGCACGGCGTGCAGATGTCCTATGTCTTCGACTTCCTGTCGGGCGAGGATCTGACCGCCGGCCGCGTCGTCGAGGTCTTCGACGAAAAGGCCCGCCGCGCCCCCGATGGCTGGCCCTGCTGGGCTTTCTCCAATCATGATGTGGTTCGCCACATGTCGCGCTGGAACCTGAACCCCGCCGCCGCCAAAGCCTATGCCACGGTGCTGATGGCGCTGCAGGGCTCGGTCTGTCTCTATCAGGGCGAGGAACTGGGTCTGCCCGAGGCCGATATCGCCTTTGAGGACCTGCAGGACCCCTATGGCATCGAGTTCTGGCCCGAGTTCAAGGGCCGCGACGGCTGCCGCACGCCGATGGCCTGGGAGGCGAAGGCCAACGACTATGCCGGCTTCTCGACGGTGAAGCCCTGGCTGCCGGTGCCCGAGGCGCATCGCGCGCTGGCGGTCAGCGAGCAGGAGGATGATCCGGATTCGCTGCTGAACCACTATCGCTGGTCGATCGGGCTGCGGCAAAAGCATCCGGCGCTGCGCATCGGCGATCAGACCGCGATGAAAGCCGAGGGTTCGGTCCTGTCCTTCCGCCGCGCGGCGGGCGAGGACAAGCTGCAGATCCGCGCGAACCTGTCGAACAAACCTGCGGCGGGGCTTGCGCCCTGGCAGGTCGAGATTAACGAGGGATAATGGAGGGGGAGGCCCATGGCTGATCTGAATTTGAAGGATGTCGCCAAATCCTATGGCGATGTGCATGTCCTTCGGAACATCAATCTGGACATCAAGTCCGGCGAGTTCATTGTCTTCGTCGGCCCGTCCGGCTGCGGCAAGTCTACGCTGCTCAGGATGATCGCCGGGCTGGAACAGATCACCGGCGGCACGCTGAAGATCGATGGCGGGGTGATGAATGACATCCCGCCCAGCCAGCGCGGCATCGCCATGGTGTTCCAGTCCTATGCGCTTTACCCGCATATGACCGTGCGCGACAACATGGCCTTCGCGTTGAAGATCGCCGGAAAGTCCAAGGCCGAGATCCAGGAAGCCACCGACCGCGCCGGCAAGATGCTGCAGCTGACCCCCTACCTCGACCGTCTGCCCAAGGCCCTGTCGGGCGGCCAGCGCCAGCGCGTCGCCATCGGCCGCTCGATCGTGCGCGACCCCAAGGTCTATCTCTTCGACGAACCGCTGTCGAACCTTGACGCCGCGCTGCGGGTGGCCACGCGGATCGAGATCGCCCAACTGAAGGCATCGATGCCTGACCGGACGATGATCTACGTGACCCATGACCAGACCGAGGCCATGACCCTTGCCGACCGCATCGTGGTGCTGGCCGGCGGGGGCATCGCCCAGGTCGGCGCCCCGCTGGAACTTTACGAGCGGCCGATGACCGAATTCGTCGCCCAGTTCATCGGCAGCCCGGCGATGAACCTGCTGCCCGGCAAGGTCGTCCAGACCGGCGCGACCACCACCGTCCAGCTGGATGGCGGCGGCATCGCCCACGCGGCCATCCCGACCCAGCCCGGCGACGAAGGGATGCGCGTCAACGTCGGCGTGCGCCCCGAGGACATGGTCGAAACCGAGGGCGATGTGCTGTTCGAGGGCCAGGTCGATCTCAGCGAGGCCTTGGGCGAGGTGACGCTGCACTACTTCGGCACCAATCAGCCCGACGGCAAGGCGCCGGTCGTCGCCAAGCTGCCGGGTATCCATCGCGACATGGGCGGCAAGACCGTGCGCCTGACCGCCGCACCCGAGAAACTGCACCTGTTCCACGACGGTCGGTCGCTGCTTTATCGTCACTGAGCCCCGTTCAGACAGCAAAATGCCCGCCGGTTTGCAGCCGGCGGGCGTTCTTGTAAGCGGTGAAAGTCGGGATCAGGTGAAGATGAAATCCGAGCCGTCCAGATCCGCAGAATGCAGCGCGCGGTCGGTATCGCGCAGCTCGAAGCTGAGGGAGGAATCGGCGAGCGCCACCAGGACGCGGCCATTGCCCAGATCGGTGAGGGTCAAATCGTCGATGCTGTCGGCGCCCCATTGGCTGATGTCGAGCTGGTCGACCCCGTCCTCGTAATCGCGGACAAGATCGCTGCGCGTATCGAAGCTGACGAAGACAAATTTGTCCGCTCCGGCACCACCCCACATCTGGTCATAGCCGTCGCCACCGTTCAGAACATCCGCGCCGTCATCCCCATAGAGCGTGTCGGACCCGATATTTCCGAACAGACGATCATCACCGCCGCCGCCGTGAATTTCATCAGCATTGCCAAGGCCGGCCAGATTATTGTCCTGCTGATCGCCGACCAGCGTGTCCTGGGCATTCGTCCCGCGGATATTCTGGAAATCAACGAAATGCTGGGTTACGCCCCTTACCGTGAAGGTGCCGTTGCCGAGGGCGTCATCATCCATGATGGCCACAACGCCGCCCTCCCGGGTTTGAGCCCCGCGGACAAGCCCTTCGAGGTTCAGCCAGTTGGTGCCGCCATTGCCGAAATGCAGCGCATATTCATTGGCCGTGACGGATACGCTGTCGAAGCCGGTTGAATATTCGTAGATTTTCGTTCCAGCATAGACGAAATCGGTGGCGTCGATCACCATCGAATCCGATGCATCAAACGGGCTGACATAGACCGAATGTCCGCCATCGGCAGTGGAGATCTTGATCTTGCCCGGTTCGACCTCGGTCACGACGAGCTGGTCGAATTTGGTGACTCCCCAGCCGCTGAGATCGATAAGATCGCTGCCATCCTCGAAATCATTGAACATCTTCAGCTGCCCGTCATTGCCAGGCGTGTAGATGTCCTTGCCCTGACCGCCATGGACGATATCGAAACCGTCATAGCTGTAGATCCAGTCCGAGAGCTCTGTCCCGAACATGATCTCGACTCCGCTGGTGCTGGTACCGTCGATTCTGTTCATGCGTTAACCTCCACAAGTTAAAACTGCCACTGCATCGTCAGGATCGGCCGAATCAGGGGGAATGATTAAGAGCCCGATTCGACTGATGAATCGACTCCGATACTAAGGTTCGCTAAACTTCTCTCGACAGTGGTCCTTTTGGACAGGTGCGAATCGCGCGGCTGCGGTCGGAAATCGATCTGCGGGGCGTATTTTCATGTCCATTGTGCGGCCTCGATCATCGGCCTATAGATCGGGCGTTCATAAGGAGGATGGGACATGGCCTATCAGGTGTTCATCGACGGCGAAGCAGGCACGACGGGTCTTCAGATCCGCGATCGCCTGGCGAATCGCGATGATATCTGGCTGGTCCAGGTCGATCCCGCCCGCCGCAAGGACCCAGAGGCCCGGCGCGAGGCTTTCGCCTCTGCCGATGTGGCCATCCTGTGCCTGCCCGACGATGCCGCCCGCGAGGCAGTGGCGCTGGCCGAGGGGCTGGAGGTGCGGTTCATTGACGCATCCACGGCGCATCGCGTGGCCGATGGCTGGGTCTATGGCTTTGCCGAGGTCGCAGCCGGCGCCCGCGAGGCCATTGCCGGGGCGAAGAATGTCAGCAATCCGGGCTGCTATTCCACCGGCGCCATCGCCGTCATCGCGCCGCTGGTCGCGGCCGGGCTGGTGGCGAAGGACGAGGCTTTGTCGATCATCGGCGTCAGCGGCTATACCGGCGGCGGCAAGGCGATGATTGCCGATTTCGGTAGTGGCGAGGCCCCGGCGCATTTCATCTATGCGCTTGACCAGCATCACAAGCACCTGCCCGAGATCATCGCCCGCACCGGGTTGACGACGCGGCCGGTGTTTTCACCTGCAGTCGGCAATTTCGCGCAGGGCATGGCGATTCAGCTGCCGCTGCAACTGGGCGGCGGGCGCAGCCTCAACTCGCTGCATCAGGCGCTGGCCGATCACTATGGCGGCGCGCAGTTCGTGCGCGTGGTGACGGCGGAAGAGGCGGGAACCCGCATCGTGCCGACCAAGCTCAACGACACCAACATGCTCGAGATCTCGGTCCATGGCGATGATGCCAATGGCTGCGCCAATGTCATCGCGGTGCTGGACAATCTCGGCAAGGGTGCCTCGGGCGCGGCGGTGCAGAACCTGAACATCATGCTGGGCGTGGACGAGGGCGCGGGGCTGTAAGCCGCACCTTCAGCGGGGGCGCTGCCCCCGCCGCCCCCGGGATATTTCTGCCGGATGAAGCTGCGCGTCAGTCCAGATGGCCCGCGATGGCGCGGGCCAGCGCGAAGGCGCGCTGCTCAAGGATGACCGGGCTTTCGCAGACATAGGTCAGAGATTGCTGGCGGTCGGTGAAGATACGCTGATCCCAGTCGAGCGCCGCTTCCTCGGCATCGATGGCGTCGAAATCGGGCTCGGTGGCGGCCTCGAGCTCGGCCATCTTCGCCCGGCGATCCTCGATCATCTTCGCCAGATCGACCTGTTTCTGGCCGTAGCGGGCAATACCTTCGATCATCGCGCTGCGTTCGGGTTCGATCTTGTCCAGAATCGCCTGCATCAGCGCGGTCAGACGGGCATTGTCGGCGTCAGCGGCAAATTCCGCGATCAGCGGCTCGGCCTCCTCGATGGGCAGGCGGCGCTGTTCCAGCCGGGCGGCCAGTGCGGCGATCTCGGGGTCACGCGACAGGGTGGTCGTCGCCTCGTCGGGCTGCGGCCCGGTCCACATCTGCCCGATCGACAGATGCGGCTGCTTGCGCTGGATGCAGGGCCAGGTCGGGTCGGTGCCCGAGGCGGCAAAGGCCGCAGGCGCTGCCCCCAGCATCAGGATCATGGCAATCACGCGCGTCATGCGGCCCCCTTCCTGCGCCCCCAGGCGCCCTTGGCCGGATCATACATGAAGACCGCCGCGCCAAAGAACCCCGCCAAACAGCCTAGGACCACGGTCAGAGACAGCCAGTTCACCTGCAGATAGAGCGCAAAGCGGATCAGCTCGACCGCATGGGTGAAGGGGTTGAAGGCGCAGATGTCGTGCAACAGGACCGAGCTTTCGCGCATCCGCCACAGCGGATAAAGCGCCGAGGAGGCGAAGAACATCGGGAAGATGACGAAGTTCATCACCCCGGCGAAGTTCTCGAGCTGGCGGATGGCCGAGCTGAGAAACAGCCCCATCGCCCCCAGCATCATCCCCGACAGGACCAGCGCCGGCAGCACCGCAACATAACCCCAGATCGGCGGGCGGATATCCCAGAACCAGGCGATGGCGAGGAAGGTATAGACCTGGATGATCGAGACGATCACACCGGCGACCAGCTTCGATCCCAGCAAGAACCAGCGTGGAAACGGGCTGACCAGCAGCGTCCGCATCGCCCCGGTTTCGCGGTCATAGACCATCGAGAGCGAAGATTGCATGCCGTTGAACAGCTGGATCATGGCGCAGAGACCGGGGGTCACGTAGACCTCGTAAAGCACATAGGTCTGGTAGGGCGGGGTGATCGACATACCCAGCACCGCGCGGAAGCCGGCGGCGAAGATGAAGAGCCAGACCAGTGGCCTGACCAGCGCCGCAAGGAAACGGCCGCGCTGGTTCACGAAGCGCAGCGTCTCGCGCCGGGCGATGCCAAGGAAGGCCGTGGCCCAGGCCCGGGGCGGGAAGGCGATATCGCTCATGCCGCCACGCCCGTCAGGTCGAGGAAGGATTGCGTCAACCCGCGCTCGCCCGAGACGTCCCCGGCCCGGCCGTTCTCCAGCACCTGGCCCTTGTGCAGGATGACCAGCCCGTCATCGGGCTGGATCTCGTCGAGGATATGCGTGGCCCAGAGCGCCGAGACGCCCCGCTCGGCGATCAGGCGGCGGGTCAGGGCCAGCACCTCAGCGCGGGATTTCACATCGAGGCCCACGGTCGCCTCGTCCAGAAGCAGCAGGTCGGGGCGGTGGATCAGGGCGCGGGCGATTTCGGCCCGGCGCTGCTGACCCCCCGACAGCGCGTTGACCCGGTCCCCGGCGCGCTCGGCCAGATCGACCTGCGCCAGCACATCACCGATGCGGCCACGCGCCTCGGCGCGCGGAATGCCGTGCAGACTGGCGTGATACATGAGGTTCTGCGCCACGGTCAGATCGGCATCGAGCGCACGGCTTTGGAACACCACCCCCAGCCGCGCCAGTGCCTGCGCCGGCTGGCGGCGCAGGTCATAGCCGGCGACAGCGATGCTTCCCGAGGTATTGTTGTAAAGCCGGGTGATCAGCGAGAAGAGCGTGGTCTTGCCCGCCCCGTTCACCCCCAGAAGCGCAGTGAACCCGCCCCTCGGCACGCTCAGCGATACGTTGCGCAGAGCCTCGACCGGGCCGAAGCTGTGGCTGACATCGCTGATCTGAAGGGCCGGGGTCATGGCGCGACTATAGCGCGCTACTGGATATTGAACACCGCCTGTTGCGTCTCGCCAGTGGAACCGGGGATCGACAGGGTATAGCGGCCCGGCACGATGGCGATGAAGCTGATCCTGGCGCTGCCGGCATCGTCGAACTCGATGCTGTGGACGCCCATCGGGCGGATCTCGATATCGTTGATGACGACCTCGTTGATCCAGACCGCGCGGAAGAAATCGCCGCCCGACAGCGCCAGTTCCTGCGTGCCGTCGGCATTGATGTGGATGGTGTAATAGCCGCCCGACTTGATGGTGTATTCTCCGCTGGCGACCGGCTGCCCGGCGCTCAGCGTCAGCGGCGCCAGAAGCGCGCGGTTGTCGCTGGCCATGATGCCCGAGAAGCCGAAATCATATTTTCCGGATGCTTGCAGCACGCCCTCGCCCTCGTCAGCCGCCTCCTCTTCCTCGGCTTCGGCCTCCGCCCCTTCGGCAGACTGGGCCGCGGCCTCAGTGGTCGCTTCAGGGGCGGCTTCCTGCGCGGCCACGGGCAGGGCCAGGGCGGTGGAGAGGAACAGCAGGCTCAGCAATCGGGTCACGGGGTTCTCCTTCAGAATGAATACGGATCTAGTTCGGTGCGACGACCACGCCCCAAGGCTGCTGGCCAACCGGAATGGATTTGATCACCTCGCGCGCGGCCACGTCTATGACCGAAACGTCGTTGGAATTGCCGTTGGTGGTGAACAGGTATTTCTGGTCGGGCGAGAAGCCGAGTTGCCAGACGCGCTGGCCGACCAGCAGGTAATCGATCACCTCGTCGGTCTCGCCATCGATCACCGCCACCCGGTTTGCCGGGCCAAGCGCCACGAAAACGGTCTTGCCATCCGCCGTCACCCGCGCGCCCACGGGCTGGATCGCCTCGGGCAGGACGCCGGGAATGTCGAACCCGATCTTGGTGGTGATCTGCTGGGTCGCCGGATCGATCACGCTGACCGTGCCGCCAATCTCGCTGGTGACGTAAAGCTTGGTGCCGGCGTCGTTGTACTGGGCAAAGCGCGGGCGGCTGTCGACCAGCACATTGGCGACGATCTCGAAGCTTTCGGTATCGATGAAATGCGCCATGTTGGTGGTTTCCGAGGTGTTGATGACATACTTGCCATCCGGGCTGACGCCCATGCCCTCGGGTTCAACCCCCACCGGGATCTCGGCCAGCACCTTGTGGGTCTGGGTATCGACCACGGTGACCAGATTGTCATCCTCGTTTGCGATGTAGAGCGGGTTGCCCGAGGGGTGCAGAACGAACAGCTCGGGGTCGGGACCCGATGGCAGGGTATGGGTCTCTTCCATCGTCTCGGGATTGAACACCCGCACCAGATCGTCGTCGCTGGCGCAGACATACAGTTCCTTGCCATCAGGGCTGATGGTGATGCCGCGCGGGCGGTTGCCGGCGGGATAGCTGCCGATCACCTCCATCGTCTCGCTGTCGATGACGGTCACGTCATTGCCCTTTTCATTGGTCACGAAGACTCGGTTGGCCAGCGCCGGGCTGGCGGCAAGGCAGAGGGTAAGGACAAGGGCGTGTTTCATGGCAAACCTCAGAACGAGCATTCGGTTTCGGGGCGGTCGATCCCCAGCGTGTCCAGCGCGCTGGTCTGGTGCAGGAACTGCTCCTGCGGGCTGACGCTGGCCATCAACAGGCCCGTGGTCAGCAGGATCGGCTGGCGCAGCTGGTGGTCCCAGTCGCGGACGGTCAGTTTCTGGCCCTTGAACCCGGCCACGTCGAAATCGGGCGACAGGATGAAATCCTTCAGCACCGCCGGATCGGCGGATTGCTGGCGCGTCGCCGCCTCGCCGATGATCCGCAGCGCCAGCCAAGCCTGGTAGTCTGCCTCGCGCATCTGTCGGCCGGCCAGTTTCTCGAAGCGGTTCTGGAACTGGGTCGCGCCCCAGGCTTCCATCGCCGGATGCCAGCTGCGCGGCACCAGTCCGGAGGAGCCCGCCACCGGGCGCGGGTCCCAGGTCTGGTAGGGCAGGTAGGCGGCGAAGATGTCGGCCTCGTCGGCGGCGATCACCACGTCATGTTCGGGCGCGCGCTGGGTAAAGACCGGCATCTGCTTCTGCACCTGGACATGGCCGGAATCGGTGCGCCTCGCGCCGCCGGTATCCTCGAAGACCCGCTCCTCGACAATCCTGGCGCCAAACTTGATGGCGGCGCGCTGGAAGGCTTGCGCCAGATCCTCGTCCTGCGGGTGGCTGCCCTTGATCAGGAACCAGTTCTGCCACTGCTTCCATACCAGGAACTGCGCCAGACCATCGGCGATCATCGCATGGCTGGGCGCGACATGTACGGTGTTGAATCGGCAATCGGCGCCGCGCAGATTGTCGCCCCGCGCCAGCGCATTCAGGATCAACGCCCGGTCGCCCGCCTGATCGGCCAAGGCCAGCGTCACCGGGTCATCAGCCAGCACCACGACGAACTGGATGCCCTCGCCGATCAGCTTGTCCAGTTCCGCCGCCGCCGTCTCGGGCGTGGCCACCACTTCGACCGCCTCGAAATCCTGCCCCATGAAGCGGCCGGTGGTATCATTGTCTTCGATCGCCAGCCGCGCGCCGGCGAAGCCCAGGTCTTCGGTCGGCAATTCCAGCCGGGAAATCGGCGGCAGGCCGGGATTGTCCACCCGCAGCACCGCCGAGCGGATCAGAACCGGTTCTGCTGCCTGCTGGGCCACAGCAGGCAGCGCGAACCCGGCCAACCCCGCCAAAAGTATGATGATTCTCTGAAACATCAGGCCCCTCCCCGAACCATCGTGTCTGCCAGAGGGGGCTTGTGACAAGCCTGCAATCGTTCCCGGACGGCTCGGGAATGTTTGGCTCATCCCTTTGTCGGATGGACGTGCCGCGACGGCGCGCGCATCCTTCGGCGCAGGACATTCGCCCGATGTGGTGGGAGGAACAATCACGATGATGGCAAGAATTGCGGCGCTGGCCGCGGGAATCGTCTTCGCGGCGGCAACGGTGGCGGGCGCGCATGGCCCGTCTCGGCTGAAGACCGAACTGTCGGTGGTGCTCGATGCCACGCCCGACGAGGTCTGGGCAGCCATCGGCAATTTTGGCGACATGAGCTGGCACCCGGCCGTCGCCTCGACCGAGATGGTCCCCGAGGGCGCGCCGGCGGATTTGCCGGATGAGTCGACCCGGGTGCTGCACCTGAAGGCCGACAGCGGCGATCCAACCATCACCGAGCAGCTGATGGCGGTGAATCCTGAAAAGCGCAGCTACAAATACATGATCACCGAGGTCGCGGTCGAGGTTCTGCCGGTGACCAACTACTCCTCGACGCTGCAGGTCAATGACAAGGATGGGAAGGCCGAGGTGGTCTGGAAGGGCGGCTACTATCGCGGCTTCCCGAACAACGACCCACCTGCCGGCCAGACCGATGACGATGCCACCGCAGCCGTGACCGGCGTCTATCAGGCCGGGCTGGATGCGCTGGCCGAGAAGTTCGGCAAGGTCGAATGATCAGGGCGGCGCTGGCCGCCCTTGCGCTTGTTGCCCCGGCCGCGCTGGCCGGGGATCTGGCCTTCGTCACCTCGCAGAACGGCAATGCGGTCAGCGTCATCGACCTGACCCGCCGCGAGGTGATCGCGACCACGACCGTCGAGGGCGCCCCCGCTCCGGTCGCCTATGACCCCGCCACCGCCCGGGCCTTCGTCATTTCCGCCGATACCGGACGGCTGACCGTGCTGGACGAATCCGGTGCCATCACCGGCACGCTGGATCTGGGCGAGGGTGCCTTTGGCATTGCCACCGGGCCGCAGGGCGCGGTCTATGTCGCCGACTGGTATGGCGGGCGGCTGATGCGCCTTGGGGTCGATCTCGAGACGCTGTGGCAGGCCGAGACCGGGGCCGCGCCCGCCGGCATCGCCACCAGCCCCGATGGCGCGCTGGTGGCGACAGCGGATCGGGACGCGGATGCGGTCAGTATCTTTGAGGCCGCCAGCGGCAAGCGGCTGCATCAGGTCAAGACAGCCGGACCGCATCCCTTTGGCATCACCTGGCATGACGGTCGTATCTGGACCGCCGATGTGCAGGGCGACAGCCTGTCGGTGATCGACCCACAGGCAGGCAAGCTGCTGGGCAGCCTGCCGACCGGCAGCCATCCCTATGCCGTGGCCTTTGCCGGAGGGCGCGGTTTTGTGACCGATCAGTATGGCTCGACCGTGACGGTCTTCGATCCCGAGACGCTGGCCGTCATCGACACGGTTGCCACCGGCGACTATCCCGAGGGCATCGCCCCCCTGCCCGATGGCAGCGGCGTGGTGGTGGCGAACTGGGACAGCGATACCTTGCAGATCATCGATGCCGCGACGCTGGACGTCACCGCCGAGATCGAGCTGCCCGCCGGTCCGCGCGCCTTTGGCACATTCACGGGTCGGCAGGTTCAGCCCTGACCAGATCGGCCCCCAGCGCCGCCTGCCAGCCGTCGGTGCCTTCGGGGAACCAGCGCACACCGGTATAGCCCCATGACACGGCGCGCTTGGCGGCGTTCCAGCTCATCCAGCAATCGGCGCGGCAGAAAACAACGACCGGCGCGGTCTTGTTGCCGCCCGTTGCCCGGTCCAGCCCTGTTTCCAGCCGCGCCCTCTCGGCCTCGGACTGGCGTTCATAGCCGGTATCCCACAGCCAGATCGCGCCCGGGATGGTGTCATGGCGCGGCTCGCGCCAGATGGTGCCCTCGGGCAGGCCCTCGGGCTTGCGCACACGGGGATAGACGTCGATGAAACCCACGCCCTGATCGTGCAGCGCGATGGCGGTATCGGCATCGATGGTCTCGGCGCCCTTCAACCGGTCGGGCACCTTGGCGTTATAGGGCTCGCCCCGGTAGATCTCGAACCCCGAGGTTTGCGCGAGGGCAGGCTGGGCCAGCGCCGCCACCAGACCCAGGATGGCGGCGCGCAGGATCAATTGAGCAATTCCTTGCCATAGTCATCGACCAGCGGCACGCCGGCCTCGGCCAGGATGGCGTTGATCTGGTCCTGATTGCGGCGGATCAGGCTGTTCAGCTCGCGCTTCCATTCCTGTTCCGGCAGGCGCACGCCCATGGTGATGCGGTAGAACATCTTCGGGCTCGCGGTTTCCTTCAGAAGGGGCGTGAACTGCAACTCGGGATCGGCCTTGACTTGCGGCCCGGCCAGCGGGCCCCACAGCACGGCGGCGTCCAGCGTGCCGTCCTTGACCCCCCGGATCATGTCGCCCACCGGGTCCTCGACACGACGGTCGACGGTCAGATCGCCGCCGCGCAGGTCCTTCGCCAACCCTGCCCGCGCCATGATGGTCGCCGGGGGCGTGCCGGCGATGACGCCAAGCTCGTGATCCTTCAGCGCCGGGTCGGCCAGATGGTCGACCGAGGCCAGGTCGCCATCCTTGCGGGTCACGATGCCATAGATCGAGGTGTAGTAATGGTTGGTGTTCTGCACCAGCTCGTCGCCCTGGGCATAGCCCATGACCACATCGCATTCCCCCGCCTGCAGCGTCTTGCGGATGAAGCCTGTGCCCGAGGGAAACCAAGTATACGTCACCGGCAAGTTCAGCAGCTGCCCGAAAAGCTCGGCCAGCTTGTTCTCGAATCCCGATCCATCCTCGGCCGACATCGGCTTCATCGCCGGGTCGGCGCAAACCCGCAAGGACGTGGTCGAGCGCAGGTCGGCCACCTGCGCCGCCGCCGGGCTGGCGACGGCACAGATGAGGCTCAGGGCGATGGCAGCGCCGCGCATCAGCCGTTCATGCAGGCATCTTCCTGCGCCGTGAATTCCGGGGATTTGTCGGCCTTCTTGGCCGGACGGCCACGGGCGACCGAGTCGGTGCCGCGAACCAGCAGATAGACGTAGATGTCGTCGACATAGCACCATACGTTCTTGTTGGTGGCAAAGGCTGGCATCACCTGGTTCGCAGCCGCGTTCACTTCTTTCTTGCCCGAAGCGACGATCTCCTGGAACTGGTAATAGTCCATCTTCAGCACCGAATCCTTCAGCGCCGGCGCATAGGTCGAGCCTTCGCCGTCGGGCCCGTGGCAGACATGGCATTCAGCGTGATAGCGGCGATAGCCCGAGAAGACCGCGTAATCGACCACGTCGTCGTCGATCTTGAAGGTCGGGATGCCCTCGGCGTTATACCAGCGACCGTTCTCCATGTAGTCGGCGGTGATGTCCATGCCATTGGGCAGGATGTGATTGCCTTCGGCGGTCACGTCCGCGCCCGGTTCGGTTTCCGTGGGCGGCGGCACCGCGTCTGCGGCGGCAGCCTCTGCCTCGGGGGCTGCCTCGGCGGGCGGGGTCTCTGTCGTGCCGCTGGTCTGTGCCAGCCCCGGGCCGGCCATGACCAGCCCAAGCGCCATGAGCGCGAGCGGACCTGTAATCTGCATGTGGGGTTTCCTCCTCAAACCGTTCACATCCTTTCAGCGAAAAGCCACCCCAAGCATAACCTCGGGGTGGCTCTTGTAGAGATCAATCTTGGTCTGACGGACCAAAGTCTTAGTTGCTGGCCGGTGCCTCACCCTCTGCCGGAGCTTCGGCTTCGGCCGGAGCCTCGGCAGCCGCCGCCTCCGCAGCAGGTTCTGCCGCAGGTTCGGCCGATGCCGCGTCGGCGGCAGGCGCGTCGCCCGGCAGTTCGAACACGGTCAGCTGACCACCCAGTTCGGTATAGTCGCTGAGCGCGGCATAACCGCCCACGGCGCCCAGACCGTCATTCGGGTTGGTCAGACCAGCCGCCAGACCGATCCCGGCCCAGCCACCGACGCCCGAGAGGATGCCGATATACTGCTTGCCACCCGAGGTGTAGGTCATGACGTTGCCGATGATGCCCGAGGGGGTCTTGAACTTGTAAAGCTCTTCACCCGTATTGGCATCGACCGCCTTCAGATAACCTTCCAGCGTGCCGTAGAAGACCACGTCACCGGCGGTAGCCAGCGCCCCCGACCAGACCGAGAACTGCTCCGGCAGCGACCACTTGATCTCGCCCGCAACGTTGTCCCAGGCGATGAAGTTGCCCATGCCGCCATGGCTCTCCGGAGCCGGATACATGGCCAGCGTGGCGCCCACATAGGGCTGACCGGCCGTATAGGCGACGCGGAAGGGTTCATAGTCCATGCAGACGTGGTTGGTCGGCACGTAGAACAGGTTGGTCTTGGGCGAGAAGGCCGCCGGCTGCTGGTCCTTGGAGCCGAGGGCCGCCGGGCAGATGCCGGTCGAGTTGGTATCCTCGCCATTCTGCTCGGTCGAGTATTCGGCCACCACGGCCGGACGGCCATAGTTTTCCGACGCCGGGTCCATATCGACGCCGCTGGTCCAGTTGACCGCCGGGTCATACTTGTTGGCCACCAGCAGCTCGCCGCTCTCGCGGTCCAGCGTATAGCCGAGGCCGTTCCGGTCGAAATGGGTCAACAGCTTGCGCGGGGTGCCGTTGAAGTCCTGGTCGGTCAGGATCATCTCGTTCACGCCGTCGAAGTCCCATTCGTCATGGGGCGTCATCTGGTAGAACCACTTGGCCATGCCGGTATCGACATCACGGGCCATGATGGTCATCGACCACTTGTTGTCGCCCGGACGCTGCGCCGGGTTCCAGGTCGAGGGGTTGCCGGTGCCGTAATACATCAGGTTCAGCTCGGGGTCATAGGAGAACCAGCCCCAGGTGGTGCCGCCGCCGATCTTCCACTGGTCGCCTTCCCAGCTGTTGATCGAGCTGTCGGCGCCGATCGGCTTGCCCAGAACCATGGTGTTTTCCGGGTCGACCAACATCTCGGCATCCGGGCCGGTGGAATAGGCTTTCCACGCTTCCGAGCCGTCGGCAAGGTTATAGGCCGTCACCCGGCCACGCACGCCGTATTCGCCGCCCGAGACGCCGACGATGACCTTGTCCTTCACCGGCAGCACGGTCGCGGTGTTGGTCTCGCCGATAGCCGGATCTCCGGTCTTGACCGACCACTTCACCTCGCCCGACTTGGCATCCAGCGCGACCAGTGTGGTGTCAGCCTGATGCAGCAGGATCATGCCATCGGCATAGGCCAGACCGCGGTTGACGGTGTCGCAGCACATGACCGCAATGACTTCGGGGTCCTGCTGCGGCTTGTAGGTCCACAGGATCTTGCCGTCATTCGCCAGATCCAGCGCAAAGACGTTGTTGGGGAAGGGCGAATGAACATACATGACATCGCCGATGACCAGCGGGCCACCTTCGTGACCGCGCAACACGCCGGTCGAGAAGGTCCAGGCGACGCGAAGATCCTTCACGTTGTCCTTGTTGATCTGGTCAAGCTCGGAATAGCGGGTATTTGCATAATCTCCGGTCTGGATCGCCCATTGTTCGGGCTTGCCGGTCTCGGTAAGGACGCTCTCGTTCGCGAAGAGTGCCGTGCCATAAAGAAGTATGGCCGCGGCGGCGCCCGTCAGCAGATATTTCATAGATTTTCCTCCACCATCGGATCAGTCGTCCGCAACCCTCCTCCGAGGCAGCGGCTGTCCATGGGTCAGTCTTGGACGGGGGCGCTCATGCGTCAATCCACCACACCGGCAATTCCCCATAAAGTATGGGTCAGTTTGGCAGGCATATCGGGAATATCCGGCAAGCCCTATCGGGCCAGCCGCTCCGCGTGCCACAGCACGTGATCGCCCATGAAGGTCTGGACGAAAAAGTAGCTGTGGTCATAGCCTTCCTGCATCCGGAACTGGCCGGGCTGACGCCGCTCGGCCATGGCAAGGGCCAGCGCCTCGGGCTTCAGCAGGTCCAGGAACTGGTCCTTGCTGCCCTGATCGATCAGCACCTCGCCGGGATAGCCGCGCGTCCGCATCAGCAGCGTCGAGTCATGCGCCGCCCAGGCTGCCTTGTCGGGGCCTAGATAGGCGCCCAGCTGCTTCCTGCCCCAGTCGGATTCCGAGGGGTGGGCGATCGGCGCGAAGGCCGAGACCGACTTGTAGCGTTCGGGGAAGGTCATGGCGATGGTCAGCGCCCCGTGCCCACCCATGGAGTGGCCGGTGATCCCCTGCGCCTCGCGGTCCAGGGCGAAATTGCCGAAGACCAGTTCGGGCAGTTCATGGGTGATGTAATGCCACATCTTGAAATGCGGCTTCCACGGCTCTTGCGTCGCATCGACATAGAAGCCCGCGCCCTGCCCCAGGTCATAGGCATCGTCATTCGCCACCCCGTCGCCGCGCGGCGAGGTGTCGGGGAAAATGATCGCCATTCCGGTCCGGGCACACCATTCCTGCGCCCCGGCCTTGGTCATGGCGTTCTCATGCGTGCAGGTCAGGCCAGATAGGTACCACAGCACCGGCACGCGCTCGTGCTCGGCCTCTTCGGGCAGGTAGAGGCCGAAGGTCATCTTGGTGCCCGTGGCCTGGGACTGGTGGGAATAGACGCCCTGCACCCCGCCGAAGCTGCGGTTCTCGGACACGGTTTCATAGCTGATGGTCATGGCGTTCCCCCTGGTCAGTTTGCCATCCTGGCCGGCAGGTGCGGGCCATGGTCCGGCCGAGATGACGCGCGAGGCGCAGCGCCTGCAAGGGAAAAACCGGCCTTCTGCGCCAAAGGGAGGGCATTGGCCGGATTGCGGCGGGGCGGGGCATCGGCGACGCCCCGCCCGACTGCGTCAATCCAGTTCGGTCACGCTGCGGATGATCTTGCCGACCAGGCCGTAATCCACGGCCTCCTGCGTGTTCAGCCAGAAGTCCCGGTTGGTGTCCTTCTCGATCCGCTCGACCGTCTGGCCGGTGGCGTCGGCCATGATCTGGTTCAGACGCTCGCGCATCAGCCGGATCTGCTCGGCCTGAATCATCATGTCCGAGGTGGTGCCGCCGATGCCGCCCGAGGGCTGGTGCAGCAGGAAGCGGGTGTTGGGCAGGCAGAAGCGGTTCTGCCGCTGCGCGCCGACAAAGATCAGCGCCCCGGCCGAAGCCACCCAGCCCGAACCGATGGTGCGCACCACGGGACGGATGAACTTGATCACGTCATGGATCATGTCGCCCGATTCCACATGCCCGCCGGGCGAGGAAATCAGCATGTTGATCGGCTTGTCGCTTTCTTCCGCAAGGGCCAGAAGATGCGCCACGGTGCGCTGCGCCAGCTTGTCATTGATCTCGCCCGCCACGATCACCGTGCGGGACTTGAAGTAGAGCTTGCCCATATTGTCGCCTTCGGGCAGGCCCAGACCCTCGCTTTTCTCGTCGCGGCGGTCGTCACCCTCGTCTTCGTCTTCGTCGTCCAGCCAAATGTGCCGCGTCATCCTGCTCTCCTTCACATCTCAAGGCGACGGCGGGACCAGTGGCCCCGCCGTATATCTACCTAAGCAGCGATGAAGGATCAGTAAAGGACGACCGAGCGGATCGATTCACCCGCATGCATCAGATCGAAGCCCTTGTTGATCTCGTCCAGCGTCAGCAGGTGGGTGATCATCGGGTCGATCTCGATCTTGCCGTCCATGTACCAGTCGACGATCTTCGGCACATCGGTCCGCCCGCGCGCGCCCCCGAAGGCCGTGCCCTTCCAGACCCGGCCGGTGACCAGCTGGAACGGGCGGGTGCTGATCTCGGCCCCTGCCGGTGCCACGCCGATGATGATCGACTGACCCCAGCCGCGATGGGTGCATTCCAGCGCGTCGCGCATGACCTTGACGTTGCCGGTGCAGTCAAAGCTGTAATCCGCCCCGCCGATCTGGTCGAAGGGCGTCTTGGTCAGGTTCACGATCTCCTGCACCACGTTGTCAACCTTGGTCGGGTTGATGAAATGGGTCATGCCAAAGCGTTCCGCCATCGGAATGCGCCCGTCATTCAGGTCGACGCCGATGATCATGTCGGCACCCGCCAGCCTGAGGCCCTGCAGCACGTTCAACCCGATGCCGCCGAGGCCGAAGACCACGGCCTTGGCGCCGATCTCGACCTTGGCGGTGTTGATGACCGCGCCGATGCCGGTGGTCACGCCGCAGCCGATATAGCAGATCTTGTCGAAGGGCGCGTCCTCGCGGACCTTGGCCAGCGCGATCTCGGGCAGCACGGTATAGTTCGAGAAGGTCGAGCAGCCCATGTAGTGATAGATCGGCCGGCCATCGAGAAAGCTGAAGCGGGTGGTGCCGTCGGGCATCAGCCCCTGCCCCTGCGTCGCGCGGATCGCCGTGCAGAGGTTCGTCTTGCCCGACAGGCAGGACGCGCATTGCCGGCATTCGGGGGTGTAAAGCGGGATGACATGATCGCCCGGCTTGACCGAGGTGACGCCCGGGCCGACCTCGACCACGATCCCCGCACCCTCGTGACCAAGGATCGAGGGGAACAGGCCCTCGGGATCGGCGCCCGAGAGGGTGAATTCATCCGTATGGCAGATACCGGTTGCCTTGATCTCGACCATGACCTCGCCGGCCTTCGGCCCTTCGAGATTGATCTCCATCACCTCAAGAGGTTTGCCGGCTTCAATGGCGACGGCGGCGCGGGTTCTCATGTCTAGCAACTCCTTCGGGTGTGTTCATGGCCGAGGGGGCCGGTTTCCGCGGCCCCCAGGGGTTAGTTCTGCCCAGATCGGTCAGGCCGGTAAGGCCCCCGAGCGTTTGGCGATATGGGTGGCGATGGCGTCCATCAAGGGCGGCGACAGCGCGTCATAGGGTTCCAGCCCCAGTTCGCGCAGACGCGCCCGGATGCCGTCCATCCGCGAGGGATCGACACCCGATTCGATGACAGAGCTGACGAAAGCGGCGAATTCCGGCGCCGACCAGCCATCCTCGGATGACAGTTCGGTATGGACGAAATCGAGGCCATAGAAGGGATGGTCCTTGTTCTCGATCCGGCCATACATGTGAACGCCGCAATCCTTGCAGCGATGGCGCTGGATCGGTGCATCCTTGTTGACGATCTCCAGCTTCTCGGCGCCCTGCACCACCTCGATCGCGTCACGGCCAACCACGGCCACCTGGCTGAACACCGCCCCATCGGGCTTCCAGCACTTGGTGCAGCCGCAGACATGGTTATGCGCCGTCTGTGCCCCGACCCGGACCTTGACCGGATTGCTGGCGCAGTGGCAGGTCAGTTCCCCGCCACCGAAATTCGGATTGCCATTCTTGACGCCGTGATCGACGGCTGGGTGAATGGTGACCCCATCAGTGCTAGCCATGGCCCGTTTCCTCCCTAGGCTTCATGGGAAGTCAGCCTGATGCCGGAACGGGGTCTCACACAAGTCAGAGAAAGGTTGTAGCGTGACCGGGGCTTACCCCTCGGCGTTGCCGTTTCCGGCGGTCACGCGGCGCAGGAACGCCCGTGTGCGCTCATCCTCGGGCGCATCGAAGATCTGCGCCGGAGGGCCCTGTTCGACGATGCGGCCGCCCTCCATGAAAACCACCCGGTCGGCGATCTCGCGGGCGAATTGCATCTCGTGAGTGACGATCAGCATGGTCTGGCGGCCATCGGCGATCTGCCGGATCAGATCCAGCACCTCGCCCACCCATTCCGGGTCGAGCGCACTGGTCGGCTCGTCGAAGAGAAGAAGATCACCGTCCAGCGCCATCGCGCGGCCAATGCCGATTCGCTGCTGCTGGCCGCCCGAGAGCGCCGCCGGATAGCTGTCGGCCTTGTCGGTCAGGCCGATGCTGGCGAGCACCTCGTCTGCGCGGGCATCGGCCTTGGAGCGGGACCAACCGCGCACCGTGACCAGACCCTCGGTGATGTTCTGGCGGGCGGTCTTGTTGGCGAAGAGGGCGTAGTTCTGAAAGACGAAGCCGGTGCGGCGGCGCAGGGCGAGGATCTCGGCCCGGGTCGCGCTGGCCGCATCGACCGACAGATCGCCGATGGTGATCCGGGCGGCATCCGGGCGGTCAAGAAAGTTCAGGCAACGCAGCAGCGTCGACTTGCCGGTGCCGGAGGGACCGATGATCGCCACGCGCTCGCCCGGCGTCAGGTTCAGGTTGATGTCGTTCAGCACGGTATTGGTGCCGAAGCGCTTGGTCAGCCCGGCGATGCTGATGTGGCAATCGGTGGTCATCGGGCAAAGGCCTTCTGCATGTTGCGTTCCAGCGCGCGTTGCACAAACGACAGCGCCTCGACCAGCAGCCAATAGATGACCGCGACTACTAGGAAGGCCTCGAGATAGAGAAAGCTGCCGGCGGCCTCTTTCTGCGCGGCGCCCATCATCTCGGTCACGCCGAGGGTGAAGGCCAGCGAGGTGCTTTTGATGACATCGATGTAGTAGTTCATCAGCGTCGGCGCGGCGATGCGGGCGGCCTGCGGCAGGATGATCCGGCGCAGCATCTGGGCACGGGTCATGCCGATCGACTCGGCGGCCTCCCACTGGCTGCGGTCGACGCCAAGGATCGCGGCGCGGATCGATTCCGCCATATAGGCCGAGAAATGTAGCGTCAGGCCGATGATCGCGGCGGTCACGCCGTCGATCTTGGACAGCGTCGGCATCAGCTGCGGCAGGCCGTAATAGAACAGGAACAGCTGGACGAGCAGCGGCGTGCCGCGGAAGAAGCTGATGAAGACGGCGACGAACTGGTCGATCACCGGCAGCTTCAGTACCCGCACGATGGCCAAGAGTGCCGCCAGCAGCAAGGCAAGAACCATGGCGACGGAAGCCATCGCCATGGTCTTGGGGACATAGCCCAGAATGACCGGCACAAGGCCGGCCATGTAATCGAGGTCGAGTCCGCGCATCAGTTGGCGGGGGCGGCCTCACCGGCCGGCCGGGTCACATCGGCATCCAGCCATTTCTGCGAGATCTCGGCCAGCTTGCCGTTTTCCTTCAGCGTGGTGATGGCGGCATCGACCTTGTCGCGCATGGCAATCCCGGCCTCGTCATTGCGGAAGGGCAGCGCGTTGCGGATCTCACTGAAGGGCTGGCCCGCCTGTTCCAGCGGCGCCGGGCTTTTGGCGATGACCTGTGCGGTGGACACGCGGTCCATCACGAAGGCATCGACGCGGCCAAGGGCAACGTCCTGCTCGATGTTCGACTCGTAGGTGCGGATGTCGATATCGGCGGCATTGGGCAGACCGCGCAGCAGTTCCTCGAAGTTCGAGCCGAGGTTCACCGCGACCGATTTCCCCGACAAATCGTCGGTGCTGTTGATCCCGACCTCGTTGCCCTCGCGCACGACAACCTGCGCACCGTCATAGACATAGGGCTGGGTGAAGACGAATTTCGCCTCGCGTTCGGGGGTGATGGTCAGCTGGTTGGCGATGGTGTCGATGCGGTTCGATTCCAGCGCGCCGACCTGGCCCGAGAAGGACATGGTGACGAATTCGATCTCGTCGCCGGTGACTTCGCCAATGGCATTCATGAAGTCGACTTCGAAGCCCTGCAGCTTGTCCTGTTCGGTGAAGGTGAAGGGGAAATAGCCGCCCGACATGCCGACCCGGATGGTCTCGGCACTGGCGGGGGCAAGGCTGGCAGCGGTCAGGGCCAGCGCGGCAAACAGCGGTTTCAGCATCGGAAACTCCTTAATTTTCAGCAGACAGATGTGACGACTGTCTGCCACTCGCAAGGGGAGATTCCGGGAAGTTAAACAGAAAGGATCAGCGTTTGCCAAGCATCCGCGTCAGGCGGAACGCCGTTCGCCGACCGGACGGTCAGCTGGAACGGCGTTCGGCTGATTGCGGGCTCAGCTGGCCGGCGTCGAGCTGACGCCGACCTTGGCCGGGCGCAGCAGGCGGTCATGCAGCTTGAAGCCGTTATCCATGACCTGGATGATGTCGCCGGCGCGGGTGCCGGGCACCGGGGCCTCGAACATGGCCTCGTGGTTCTGCGGGTCGAACCGCTCGCCGATTTCGGGCGCGAGGATGGTGATGCCGTGTTTCTTGAACACGTTCGCCAGCTCGCGCAGGGTCAGTTCGACCCCTTCGATCAGGCCGGGCGCGGCGGCGCGCTGTTCGTCGCCGGCGGTGTCCAGCGCGCGTGTCAGCGCGTCATGGACCGGCAGAAGGTCGCGGGCAAGGCGGGTGCCGCCATATTGCTCGGCATCGCGGCGCTCTTTGTCGGCGCGCTTGCGGGCGTTCTCGGCATCGGCCAGGGCCCGCATGAACTTGTCGCGCAACTCGTCGCGTTCGGCCGTCAGACGCTCGATCTCGTCCACCGGGTCGGCCAGCGGGTCTTCAATCGGGTCTTCACTGGCAAATTCGTTCTGATCGGTCATCGCATCATCCTTTTCGGCCAGAGAGCACCCGGCCGACCAACTGAGCCGTGTAATCGACAATCGGAACGATGCGGCCATAGTTCAGCCGCGTCGGCCCGATGACACCAACGGCACCCACAATCTTTCGGTCGGCATTCATATAGGGCGAAACGACCAGAGAGGAACCCGAAAGAGAGAAAAGTTTGTTCTCGGAGCCGATAAAAATGCGCACCCCCTCGCCCTGCTCGGCCAGTTCCAGAAACTGGGCGATATCGCGCTTGCGCTCGAGATCGTCAAAAAGCTCTCGCACCCGGTCGATATCGGCTTCCTGGCTGTCCAGCAGATTGGACCGCCCGCGCACGATCAGCCGGGGGTCGCTGTCCGCCGTGTCCCACAGCGCGAGGCCGGATTCGACCAGTTGCGCCGCCAGCCCGTCGAGTTGCTGCCGTCGGGCGGTGATCTCGGCGGCGATATGGCCGCGCAGTTCGGAGAGCGTGCGGCCCTCGGCAATGGCATTGAGGAAATTCGCCGCCTCGCGCATGGATGAGGGCGTCTGGCCAAGCGGCGGGGTGAAGACCCGGTTCTCGACATGGCCATCGGCAAAGACCAGCACCACCAGCGCGCGGTCGGGGCCGAGGGTGACGAAATCGATGTGGCGCACCGGCGCCTCGTGCTTGGGCATCAGCACCAGCGAGGCGCCATGGGTGATGCTGCTGAGCGCGGTGCTGACGCGGTCGAGAAGCGTTCCGGTATCGGGATTGTCATTGCCGATGGTCTGCTCGATCCGGGCGCGGTCGACGGGATCGACGGCATCGACCTCCATCATGCCATCGACGAACAGCCGGAGCCCCAGCTGCGTGGGCAAGCGCCCGGCCGAGACGTGGGGGCTGTCGAGAAGCCCGAGATACTCCAGATCCTGCATGACGTTGCGGATGGTCGCCGCACTGACGCGTTCGGTCATATCGCGCGTGAGCGTGCGCGAGCCCACCGGCTCGCCGGTCTGCAGATAGGATTCCACGACGCGGCGAAACACCTCGCGCGAGCGGTCATTCAGTTCGGAAAGCTGTGTCTGCTGGCTCAACCGGTCCTCTCGCGGGTTGCGTCATGACGGGGCGGGCCTGTATGGGGCAGGAAACACTGGAAAGGATGACCGCCCATGCGCCCCTCTGGCAGGAATTTAAGCGAATTGCGCCCGATTACAATCGAGACCGGCATCATGGGCCATGCCGAGGGCTCGTGCCTGATCAAGATGGGCGGGACGCATGTGCTGTGCGCCGCCAGCATCGAGGAAAGCCCGCCGCGCTGGCTGAAGGGAAGCGGCAAGGGCTGGGTGACGGCGGAATACGGTATGCTGCCGCGCGCCACCAATACCCGCAACCGCCGCGAGGCCGCCGTCGGCAAGCAGGGTGGCCGCACGGTCGAGATCCAGCGGCTGATCGGGCGCAGTCTGCGCGCGGGCGTTGACCTGCGGGCGCTGAACGAGCGGCAGATCACCGTCGATTGCGACGTGATCCAGGCCGACGGTGGCACCCGCTGCGCCTCGATCACCGGCGGCTGGGTGGCGCTGCGCATCGCCGTCAACAAGATGCTGAAGGCCGGGGTGCTGACCAGCGACCCGATCATCGACCACGTGGCCGCGATCTCCTGCGGCATTTATGCCGGGCAGCTGGTGGCCGATCTCGACTATGCCGAGGACAGCGAGGCCGGGACCGACGGCAATTTCGTCATGACCGGCGCTGGCCGGCTGATCGAGGTGCAGATGTCGGCCGAGGGCGCGACCTTCTCGCGCGACGAGATGGGCGGCTTGCTGGATCTGGCCGAGGCCGGCGTGGCCGGGCTGGTCGCTGCACAGAAAGCGGCTGTGGCATGAGGCGTTTCGAGGGCGAGACGCTGCTGGTCGCCACGCATAATGCCGGCAAGCTGGCCGAGATGCGGGCGCTGCTGGCGCCCTTGGGGATCACCGTCATCGGGGCGGCCGAGGCGGGACTGGGCGAGCCGGTCGAGACCGAGGACAATTTCATCGGCAATGCCCGGATCAAGGCACGCGCAGCGATCGAGGCCGCCGGCCTGCCCGTCCTCGCCGATGACAGCGGCATCAGCATCGACGCGCTGAATGGTGCGCCCGGCGTCTACACCGCCGATTGGGCCGAGACCGGCCAAGGCCGCGATTTCGGCATGGCGATGGAACGCGCCTGGCGCGAGCTCGAGGCGGTGAACGCCCCCCTGCCCCGCACGGCGCAATTCCGCTGCACGCTGGTGCTGATGTGGCCCGACGGCCATGACGAGGTGTTCGAGGGCGTCCTGCCCGGTCAGGTCGTCTGGCCGCCGCGCGGGGCCGAGGGCCATGGCTATGACCCGATCTTCATGCCGGAGGGGCATCAGATCACCCTGGGCGAGATGCCGGCGGAGCAGAAGAACTCGCTGAGCCACCGGGCGCGGGCCGTGGCGAAGATGATGGAGGGCAGTTTTGCCTGAAAAGCGCCTGGTTGAGGCCGCAACGGCGGGCGAGGATTGGCGTCAGGGCGGGTTCGGGCTTTATGTCCACTGGCCCTTCTGCGCCGCCAAGTGCCCCTATTGCGACTTCAACAGCCATGTCGCCGGCCAGATCGACCAGCGCCGTTGGGCCGACGCGCTGTCGGCCGAGATCGCACGGCTGGGGCAAGAGGTTCAGGGACCAGCGCGGCAGCTGGATAGCATCTTCCTTGGCGGCGGCACGCCCTCGCTGATGCTGCCCGAGACGGTGGATGCGGTCATCCGCGCCGCCCGCGCAGCCTGGGGATTTGCCAATGACATCGAGATCACGCTGGAAGCCAATCCGACCAGCGTCGAGCAGGGACGCTTTCGCGGCTTTGCCGATGCCGGGGTGAACCGCCTGTCCATGGGCGTGCAATCGCTGCGCGACGCCGACTTGCGACGGCTGGGACGGATGCATTCGGCGGCCGAGGCCCGGGCCGCATTCGACATAGCGCGGAACTGTTTTGGCCGTGTGAGCTTTGATCTGATCTATGCGCGGCAGGATCAGGGAATTGGGGACTGGCGCGCCGAACTGAACGAGGCGCTGAGCATGGCAGTGGATCACCTGTCGCTGTACCAACTGACGATCGAGCCGGGCACCGCATTTGGCGCAAGGCACGCGGCTGGCGGGCTGAAAGGCCTGCCGGATGATGATGTCTCTGCCGATATGTATCTGGAAACGCAGGATATTTGCGATGCTGCCGGCCTGCCCTGCTATGAGATTTCGAACCACGCCCGGCCGGGCTCGGAAAGCCGGCACAACCTGATCTACTGGCGCCAGGGCGATTGGGCCGCCGTCGGCCCCGGCGCGCATGGACGGCTGACGCTGCCCGGCGGTCGGGTGGCGACCGAGGCACATCGGCAGCCGGGGGCCTGGCTGGCGGCGGTCGAGGAGCGTGGCTCGGGCGAGAGTGAACGCGGCGATCTGGGGTCTGAGGACCAGGCGACGGAATACTTGCTGATGTCGATGAGGCTGGCCGAGGGGCTGTCGGCGGCACGCTATGAACAACTGGCCGGGCGCCCGCTGGACGCGGCGGCGCTGGAGCGACTGCAGGACTGGGGCATGGTCGCGGTTCGGGAGGACCAGGTGATGGCCACGCGGGCCGGGCGACCGGTGCTGAACGCCATCCTGCGCGAACTGGCGGTGAACTGAGATGCGGATGCTGTGGCTTGGCATCGGCTGGATCGGTGTGGGCCTGGGCGTCATCGGCCTTGCCCTACCCGTGGTGCCGACCGTGCCTTTCCTGCTGGTCGCGGCCTGGGCCTTCTCGCGCTCGTCGCCGCGGCTGCGGGAGAAGATCCGCAATCATCCGAAATACGGTCCCGCCGTGCGTGCCTGGCAGGAGCGCGGCGCGGTCTCGCGGCTGGCAAAGCTCTGGGCGGTAAGCGCCATGAGCTTCGGCGTGGGCCTGTCCTGGTGGCTGGGCATCGATCCGCGCCTGGTGCTGGCGCAGGCCGTCATCTGCACCAGCATTGCGGCCTACGTCGTCACGCGACCCACGGTCTGACCTGTCGAGCTGGCAGCGTCAGGCGCTGCCGCCGAGGACCTGGCAGAGCCGGTCGAGTTGATCCAGATCCTTGTAGGTCACAACAAGCTGCCCGCCATCGGCATTGGCGGCATGGTTGATCGCCACCCGCATCTTCAGATGCGCGGAAAGATCGGATTCGAGCACGCGGGTATCGGCATCCTTCTCGCCTGCCCGGCGATTGGCCGGCTTGGCGGCTGGCGGATTGATCAGGTCGCGCACCAGCTTCTCAGTTTCGCGGACCGACAACCCTCGCTCGATGACCCGGCGCGCGAGTTGCGCCGCATTGGGTGCCGGCACCAGCGCGCGGGCGTGGCCGGCACTCAGCTTGCCCTCTTTCAGCCAGATCTGCACCTGTTCCGGCAGGTTCAAAAGGCGCAGCAGGTTGGCGATGTGGCTGCGGCTTTTGTTCAGCGCCTCCGCCAGTTGCTCCTGCGTGTGACCGAAACGGTCCATCAGCTGCCGGAACGAAGCCGCCTCTTCGATGGCATTCAGGTCAGCACGCTGGATATTCTCGATCAGCGCAATCTCGAGCACCTCGGTATCGCTGAGATCGCGGATGATGACGGGCAATTCATGCAGCTGCGCCTGCTGCGCCGCGCGCCAGCGGCGTTCGCCGGCGACGATCTGGTAAAGACCCTCGTCGCGCGGATGCGGACGGACGATCAGCGGCTGCAGCACGCCGCGGGCCTTCAGCGATTGCGCCAGTTCCTGCAGCGCCTCGGGCTCGAAGCTGCGGCGCGGCTGATCGGGATTGGGCGAAATCTGCTCGATCGGGATCATGTTACGGTCAGTGCTGGCCGTGGGACGATTGGCCGCTTCCGTTGCCGGAACCAGGTCCACATCGGCCATCAGCGCCGACAAGCCGCGACCGAGGCCACGCTTTCCCAGTTTGGAATCAGCCATTTACAGCCTCCTTGGTCTCGATCTGCTTCAGCCGCCCGGCAAATTCCCGGGCAAATTCCCGATAGGCGATGCCGCCCTTGGAGCTTGGATCGTAATGCACCACCGGCTTGCCGAAAGACGGCGCCTCGGACACGCGGACATTGCGCGGAATGGTGGTGCGATAGACAAGATCGCCCAGAGTGGCGCGTGCATCGGCCTCGACCTGCTGAGAGAGATTGTTGCGGCTGTCGGCCATGGTCAGCAGCACGCCATTCACCCGCAGATCGGGGTTGGCGGTCTGGCGGATCTGGCGGACGGTCATCAGGAGTTGCGAGAGACCTTCGAGTGCATAGAACTCGGCCTGCAACGGCACCAGCACCGCATCAGCGGCGACCATGGCATTGACGGTCAGCAGGCCAAGCGCCGGCGGACAATCGATCAGCACCAGGTCGGCGCCGGCCTCGGCGCGCAGGCTGCGGCGCAGCAGCCGGGTGCGGTCGGCGCTGCGCGAGAAATCGATATCGGCCGAGGAGAGGTCGGGCGTCGAGGGGACAATGCGCAGGTTCTCGACATCGGTGTTCAGCGCGGCTGCAGCCAGCGTCGCCTGCCCCCCCAGAAGGTCATAGGACGTGATTTCGCGCCGGTCCGGGTCGATGCCGAGGCCGGTCGAGGCGTTTCCCTGCGGATCTAGATCGATGAGGATCGTGCGCTGCCCGGCATCGGCCAGCGCCGCACCGAGATTGATGGCCGAGGTCGTCTTACCCACCCCGCCCTTCTGGTTGGCAATTGCAATGATGATCGGTTCAGACATGGGAAATATCGCCTATCTCGAGAATCGCCGCGTTTTTATGGGTTTGGCTCGGATGCGCCACGTGGCGGAATCGCCATTGGGCTTGGGCGTCGCGCAGTTCGTCCTGCCAGTTCTCGCCCTTCATCAGCCAAGCCGTCCCGCCCTGTTTCAGGTGTCGATCCACATATGACATGAGGAGCGGCAGCGGGGCAAGCGCACGGGCGCTGACAATATCGGCAGCGGCAGGAATGAGCGATTCTATGCGCGCCGCGTGGATGGTGACGCGGCCCAGTCCCAGTTCGCGGATGCAGGTTCTGAGGAAGGTGGCCTTGCGCTGATCGCTTTCGACCAGATGGAAGTCAACCGGCTGATCGGCATAGTGGATCGCCGCGACCAGTCCCGGGAGCCCTCCCCCACTGCCGAGGTCGACCCATTTTCCTATCGCAGGGCCGACCAACACCGCGAGCTGCGCGCTATCGCGGATATGGCGATCGGAAATGTCCTGCAGCGTCGACCTGGCGACGAGGTTGATGCGCGGATTCCATTTTTCGATCAGCCGGGCATAGTCGTGCAGCCGTTCCGATGTTTCACGTGAAACATCGCTCATCCCGCGCGCTTCCGGGCGAGGTTGTGGGTTGTCGCCAGGATCAGCGTCAGCGCTGCCGGGGTCATCCCCTCGAGCCGCGAGGCTTCGGCCAGACTGCGCGGACGCTGAGCCGTCAACTTTCGCTGAAGCTCGGAGGACAGGCCCGAGAGATTGGCATAATCGAGGTCAGCCGGCAGCAGGATCTGCTCCTCGGCCTTCAGCATGGCGGCATCGCGCGCCTGGCGGTCGGTGTACTGGTGATAAATGGCATCATTGCGCAGCTGCTCGATGATCGAAGGCGGATATGCAGACAGTTCAGGTGCGAGGCCCAGCATCGCCGCGTCGTCGAGATCGACATAGGACATCAGGTCAAAGACCGACCGCGCTTGCCCGTCCTGGCGCACCGAAATGCCGCGCTTTACGAGTTCACTCGGCGAAAAGCGTGCGTTCTCGGCTATGATGCGGGCGGCAGCGTACTTCTCCATCTTCTCGGCGAACTGCGCCTGCCGTTCCGCACCGACGCAGCCCAGCTTGACCCCGAGTGGTGTCAGTCGCTGATCGGCATTGTCGGCCCGCAGCGTCAGCCGGAATTCGGCCCGCGAGGTGAACATGCGATAGGGTTCGGTGACGCCGCGCGTCGTCAGGTCGTCGATCATCACGCCGATATAGCTGTCGGTCCGGCTGAAGATAATCGGCTCGCGCCCCAATGCCGCCGCTGCCGCGTTCAGCCCGGCGACCAGGCCCTGTGCCCCCGCCTCTTCGTACCCGGTCGTGCCATTGATCTGACCGGCGAGATAGAGACCCTTGATGGTCGACACCTGCAGGGTCGGCTCCAGCGCGCGCGGGTCGATATAGTCGTATTCCACCGCGTAGCCAGGCTGGAGAATAACAACGTTTTCAAGGCCTTTGATCGTGCGAACATAGGCCTCCTGCACGTCGCGCGGCAGCGAAGTCGAGATGCCGTTCGGATAGACGGTCGGATCGGCCAGCCCCTCCGGCTCGAGAAAGACCTGGTGCGAGGTCTTGTCGGCAAAGCGCGTCACCTTGTCCTCGATCGAGGGGCAGTAGCGCGGCCCGACACCATGAATGCGCCCGCCATACATGGCGGAACGGCCCAGGTTGTCCTGGATGATCTGGTGCGTCCGCTCGTTGGTGTGCGTGATGCCGCAGGAGATCTGGGTCAGTGCCGGTTCGTGGCTGAGATCCGAGAACAGTTCCGGCTCGTCATCGCCGGGCTGGCTCTCCAGCACCGACCAGTCAATGGTCCGACCATCGAGGCGCGGGGGCGTGCCGGTCTTCAGCCGCCCGCGCGGAAGATCCAGCTCGGCCAGTGACGCAGCAAGGCCATAGGAGGCCTCGTCACCCCAACGGCCGGCCTTGTGGGTCTCATCACCGATATGGATCAGCCCATTGAGAAAGGTGCCGGTGGTCAGAACGACGGAAGCCGCGCGGAGCTCGGTGCCGTCGGCCAGCGCCACGCCCCGGATCGTCTGTCCGTCGCGGACGAACGACATGACTTCGCCGAACAGCAGCTCCAGCCCGGAAATTCCATCAAGGTGGGCCCGTGCCTCGCGGCGATAGGCGGCTCGGTCCATTTGTGCCCGAGGCCCACGGACAGCCGGGCCCTTGCGACGGTTCAGCAGCCGAAACTGGATGCCCGCACGGTCGGCGATCCGGCCCATGCAACCGTCGAGTGCGTCGATCTCGCGGACCAGGTGGCCCTTGCCGAGCCCGCCAATGGCCGGATTGCAGGACAGCGTGCCGACATCGCTTTCCTGCATGGTCACCAGCGCGGTGCTGGCCCCCATGCGCGCGGCGGCCGCAGCAGCTTCGGTGCCGGCATGACCGCCGCCAATGACGATGACATCATAATGTTTCACGTGAAACATCCCTATTTTCCGATACAGAAGGACGAGAAGATCACGTCCAGATAATCTTCGGCGCCGAGGCGCCCGACCAGTCGTTCCAGCGATAATGCCGTCTGACGGATGGATTCGGCAAGCAGTTCCGGCTGCGCCCGCGACCCGTCCAGCGCCCGCAAGGCATCACGCAACGCATCGGCCTGACGCCGATGGCTGACGATCCCCGCATCTGCGACGCGCCCCGACAGGGCCTCAAAGATCGATTGCAGCAAGGCCTCAACGCCCTCGCCCGTCACCGCAGACAGATCGCCCTGCCCTTCCGAAAGGTCCGCCTTCGACCAGAGCGTCAGATCGCCGTCACGAAACAGCGTCAGATCGTGCTCGCCGCTCTCCGACAGGAAGATCCGCAGATCCGCCGCCTCGGCCCGCATCCGCGCCCGATCCACGCCAACCGCCTCGATCTGGTCCTCGGTTTCGCGCAAACCCGCCGTATCCAGGAAGGTCACGGCAAACCCGCGCAGGTCCATGCGCAGCTCGATGATGTCCCGAGTCGTTCCCGGAATCGCCGAGACGATGGCCACCTCGCGCCGCGCCAGCCGATTGATCAGGCTGGATTTACCCGAGTTCGGCGGCCCGACCACGGCAATCTCGAAACCCTCCCGCAGCCGCTCGCTGGCCGGATAGCCGTTCAGCTCGCGCTCGATCTCGCCGTGCAAGCGCTCGAGCAGGTCAAAGGCTTCCGCCGGAACTTCCTCCGGCACCTCCTCATCGGCAAAGTCGATGCTGGCCTCGACCAGCGCCCCGGAGCGGATCAGCATCTCGCGCCAGCCTTCGACGATCCGCGCAATCTCGCCACCGGCTGCCCGCATCGCCTGCCGCCGCTGCGACTCCGTCTCGGCGGCCAGAAGATCCGACAGGCCCTCGACCTCGGCCAGGTCCAGTCGGCCATTCAGGAAGGCGCGCCGGGTGAATTCGCCGGCCTCTGCCTCGCGCAGCCCGCCATCGCGCAAAGCCGCCATCACCCGCCGCGTCACCACCGGCGCGCCGTGCAATTGCAGTTCGGCAACTTCCTCGCCGGTAAAACTGCGCCCAGATTCGAACCACAGGACCAGTGCCTGGTCCAGAACCTCGTCCCCGTCGCGCAGATTGCGGAACTCGGCTCGCCGCGCCACCGGTAACGGCCCGGCCAGCCGCTCGGCCGCCCCCCGCGCCCCGGGGCCGCTGATCCTCAAAACGGAAACGCCACCCCGGCCGGGCGGCGTTGCTTCTGCAAAGATCGTGTCCATGGCAGTCCGGTCGGTTCCCCGTAAGACCTTCCCCGTCAGGCGTTCATCGAATCGAAGAACTCGCTGTTGGTCTTGGTCTGCTTCAGCTTCGAGATCAGGAACTCGATCGCATCGGTCGTGCCCATCGGGTTCAGGATGCGGCGCAGCAGGTAAGTCTTCTGCAAGTCTTTGGAATCAACCAGCAATTCTTCCTTCCGCGTACCCGATTTCAGGATATCCATGGCCGGGAAGACGCGCTTGTCGGCGACCTTGCGGTCCAGCACGATCTCGCTGTTGCCGGTGCCCTTGAACTCCTCGAAAATCACCTCGTCCATGCGTGAACCGGTATCGATCAGCGCGGTGGCGATGATGGTCAGCGATCCGCCCTCCTCTATGTTCCGCGCGGCCCCGAAGAAGCGCTTGGGGCGCTGCAGGGCGTTCGCATCCACACCGCCGGTCAGCACCTTGCCCGAGGACGGGACAGTGGTGTTGAAGGCCCGGCCAAGGCGGGTGATCGAGTCGAGCAGGATGACCACATCGCGCTTGTGTTCGACCAGGCGTTTGGCCTTCTCGATCACCATCTCGCTGACGGCAACGTGCCGGGTGGCCGGCTCGTCGAAGGTCGAGGAAATCACCTCGCCCTTCACGCTGCGCTGCATGTCGGTCACTTCTTCCGGGCGTTCATCGATCAGCAGCACGATCAGGTAGCATTCGGGATGATTCTTCTCGATCGAATGCGCGATATTCTGCAGCAGAACGGTCTTACCCGTGCGCGGCGGCGCCACGATCAGCGAGCGCTGGCCCTTGCCGATCGGTGCAACCAGGTCGATGATCCGGGCCGAGCGATCCTTGATCGTCGGGTCCTCGATCTCCATCTTCAGCCGCTCATTCGGATAAAGCGGCGTCAGGTTATCGAAGGCAACCTTGTGGCGGGCCTTCTCGGGATCCTCGAAATTGATCCGCTCGACCTTGGTCAGGGCGAAATAGCGTTCATTCTCGCCGGGCGCGCGGATGACACCCTCAACCGTGTCGCCGGTGCGCAGGCTGTGCTGGCGGATCATGTCGGGGCTGACATAGATATCGTCGGGACCGGGCAGATAGTTGGCGCCGGTCGAGCGCAGGAAGCCAAAGCCGTCCTGCACGACCTCCAGCACCCCGTCACCGCCGATGTCCCAGCCATCCTCGGCATGTTCTTTCAACAGCGAGAACATCATCTCGCCCTTGCGCATGGTCGAGGCGTTCTCGATCTCCCATTCCTCGGCCATGGCCAGCAGGTCAGCCGGGCTCTTGGCCTTCAGGTCGGACAGGTTCAAGCGTTCTTCGTTCATCATTCGGACCAATATGGCACGTCCCGCCCATCAGGATCGGTCATGCATCAATGTATGGAAATCCCCGTACCGGACGGCCGGGCTTGGCAGCGCAGATAGGTGAGCCGGGTCGAAAAGTCAACCGCTCAGAACTTGACGATCACCGAGACGACGATCAGCGCCATCAGCAGCGTCGGCACCTCGTTCATCAGCCGATAGCGGCGTCCGCCAAGGGACTGACCATTTCTCAGCAGCTTGCGCTGCCGTCCCAGCCAGTGATGGAACCAGGTCATCGCCAGCACCGCCGCCGCCTTCACCCAGGGCCAGGCATAGCCCCAGTCGACAATTCCGGGGGTGAAGACGAGGCACAGGCCCGCGACCCAGGTCACGATCATCGCCGGGTTCATGATCAGCCGCAGCAGTTTCTGCTCCATCATCACGAAACTGCTGCCCGGCTCACCTTCGGTCATGCCGCGTTCGGCATGATAAACAAAGAGGCGTGGCAGGTAGAACAGACCCGCCATCCAGGAAATCACCGCCATGACATGCAGGGATTTGATCCAGGGATAGAAAGTACTCAACAGCTCGGTCATCGCGCCACCTTTCGACATCGGCCCTCTAACATAAAGAAAGAAAGAAAAGGAATGATGATGTTGTAGGGCCAGTGGATAGTCTGGACAGGAGGACTCCAGACCATTTCATCCACAAGACGGCGTTCTGAGGCAGATCTCGGACGCGGCTGTTGATAACGCGAAATCACCCCTGAATCCAAATTCTTGCGACGGGAAAGCCTTGTGGAGAATCTCTGAATGACTCGGCTTGTCCACATCATCCCCAGCGCACCGAGAGATTTCATCTTCCTGTGGATTAGGTCCGCGCGTTCACCTTTGGTCCCGCCCCTTTTTCCACAGCCCGCCGCGACAGGAGAAAAATCCCAAGCCCAGACCATTCTCCGTCCACAGACTTATCCACAGGTTCGCCCGTCACGGTAAAGGCTTCACGGAAATGCGAGTTTTCGCTTTCGCCACGGGTGAATGCCGCTTACCTTCACCGCCAGACCCAGCTGCCAGGACCCATCGCGCAAGCATGACCGAGACATCTTCCGCGGCGCCGATCGCCAATGTCCCGCTTTCGGGCGTGATCGGGATGCCCATCGCCCATTCCAAATCACCGCGCCTCCACCGCCACTGGCTGGATCGCTATGGCATTGCCGGTCACTACGTCCCGATGCCGGTCATGCCCGAGCATCTGGCCGAGGTGCTGCGCATCCTGCCCTATGCCGGCTTCGTCGGGCTGAACGTCACGATCCCGCATAAAGAGGCCGTGCTGACGCTGGCCGACGTGGTTACGGATCGCGCGGCGCTGATCGGCGCGGCGAATACGCTGATCTTCCGCCCCGACGGCAAGATCCATGCCGACAATACCGACGGTTACGGTTTCATTGCCAACCTGCGCCAGAACCTGCCCGACTGGCAGGCCGATGCAGGCCCCGCCGCCGTCATCGGCGCGGGTGGCGCGGCCCGCGCGGTGGTGGCCTCGCTTCTCGACAGCGGCGTGCAGGAATTGCGTATCTCGAACCGCACGCGCATCCGGGCCGAGCAGATCAAGGCGGAATTCGGGGCTCGCGTCGTCGTCTATGACTGGGCGCAGGTCGGCAATATGCTGGACGGCGCGGCTACGGTGGTCAATTCCACCTCGCTTGGCATGACCGGCAAGCAGCCTTTCCGGGTGCCGCTGGATGCGCTGTCGCCCGATGCGGTGGCGACCGATCTGGTCTATACGCCGCTGATGACGCCGTTTTTGACCGAGGCGCAGCAGCGCGGATGCCGCGTTGTCGACGGGCTCGGGATGCTGCTGCACCAGGCCGCACCGGGCTTTGAACGCTGGTTCGGCCAGCGCCCCGAAGTCGATGCCGCCACCCGCGCTGCCGTCCTCGGATGAGCTTCCGTCTCGGCCTCACCGGCAGCATCGGCATGGGCAAGTCCACCACGGCGCAGATGTTCCGCGATCTGGGCCACCCGGTCTGGGATGCCGATGCGGCGGTGCACCGGCTCTATGCGGCGGGTGGCGCGCCGCTGGAGCAGGCTTTTCCCGGCGCGGTTAGGGATGGTGCTGTCGACCGCGCCCGGCTCAAGGCACTTCTTGCGCAGGATGAAACCGGCTTCGCCCGGCTCGAGCGCATCGTTCATCCGCTGGTCGCCGCCGACCGCGCCGATTTCATCCGCCAGCACCGTAACGCCCCGATCGTCGTTCTCGACATTCCGCTGCTTTTCGAGACCGGGGGCGAAAAGGGCGTGGATGGCATCGCCGTGGTCTCGGCGGGCGCCGAGTTGCAGCGCCAGCGGGTGCTGGCCCGCCCCGGCATGACCGAGCAGAGTTTTGCCATGATCCTTGACCGGCAGATGCCGGATGCGGAAAAGAGGGCGCGGGCGGACTGGGTGATCCCGACCGAGACGCTCGAGGGCGCAAGGGCCGCCGTGGACCGGATCTGCAAGGACATACTGAGCAATGCGTGAGATCGTTCTGGATACGGAAACCACCGGCTTCGAGGCCGAACAAGGCGACCGCATCGTCGAGATTGGCGCCATCGAGCTGGTGAACCACCTGCCGACCGGGCGGACCTTTCACGAGTATATCGACCCCGAACGCTCGATGCCGAAAGAAGCCTTCGACGTTCACGGGCTTGGCGACGACTTTCTGCGCGGCAAACCGAAATTCGCCGAGATCGCGCAGAAATTCATCGGCTTCATCGGCGAGGATGCCAAGCTGGTCATCCATAACGCCAAGTTCGACATGAAATTCCTCAATGCCGAGCTGAAGCGTGCCGGTCACGCCCCCCTGCCCTGGTCGCGGGCGCTCGATACGGTTGGCCTTGCGCGTGAGAAATTCCCCGGCTCTCCGGCATCGCTCGATGCCCTCTGCCGCCGCTTCGGCATCGACAACTCGAACCGCACGCTGCACGGGGCGCTGCTGGACAGCGAACTGCTGGCCGAGGTCTACCTGGAACTGATCGGCGGCCGGCAGCCCGACCTGATCCTTGGCGGGCCGACCGTGTCGCAGGACAGAACCGATGCCACGCAGCAGACCGGTGCGCAGCGCCCCCGCCCGCAGCCGTTGCCCTCGCGCCTGACCGAGGACGAGGCCGCCGCACACGCGGAGTTCGTCACCAAGCTGGGCGCCGATGCCCTGTGGCTGCGCTTCGGATGAGGGTCTCACGCGCCCCGGAGCGCCCATGCTGAGCTTTTTCGGCGACGCATGGGCCTTCCTCTCTGCTGTGATGATCCGCATGGACAAGATCCACATGGGTCTGATCGCGGCCGGCGTTGCCTTCTATGCCATGTTCGCGGTCTTTCCCGGCCTTGCGGCCATCATCGCGCTGTGGAGCCTGTGGTTCGATCCGGCGGTGATCAACGAATACCTGCGTGTCGCGCATGAGTTCATCCCCGACAGCGCGCAGGACATCCTTGATAGCCAGATCAACTCGCTGCTCTCGGGCGGGCGCACCAGCATTGGCTGGGCCTCGATCCTGTCCTTCCTCGTCGCCACCATCGCCGCCCGCGCAGGGGTCGATGCGCTGGTGCGCGGGCTGAACGCCGCCTACGGCGTCCGCTCGCATTCGACCATCTTCGGCTTCCTTCTGGCCTATGTGCTGACCCTGGCCATCGTCGGGATCGTGCTGATGGGGCTGGCCATGATCGTCATCCTGCCGATCATCATCAATTTCATGACCTTCGGCCCGCTTCGGTCCTGGCTGGTCTCGGCCCTGCCCTGGGTGGCGATGTTCGTCATCGTGATCATGGGGATCGGTATTCTCTACCGCTACGGCCCCAACGTGAAATCGCCGCGCACGCCGATCTTCACCTGGGGGGCGCTGGTGGCGGCCCTGGTCTGGGCCGCCGCTTCGATCGGCTTTTCCGCCTATCTCAGCAGCTTCAACAGCTATAACCGCATCTACGGCTCGATCGGCGCGGTGATCGCGCTGTTGATGTGGTTCTACCTGGCCGGCTTCTCGGTGCTTCTGGGCGCGCTGATCAATGTCGAGATCGCCCGCCGCCGCCGCGTCGCCGCTGCGCGGCAGGCGCGTCAGTCCTGACGCGCCGATTGTCGTTATGAAGGTTCGCCGATGGCGAAGCCGTCAGGCGTCCAGCCCCTCGGTCGACGAGAAGAACATCGCCTGCGACACCGCCGAACGCACCTGTTCCTCGGAATAGGGCTTCGAGATCAGGAAGGCCGGTTCGGGCCGGTCGCCGGTCAGGAGGCGCTCGGGGAAGGCGGTGATGAAGATCACCGGCAGATCGCCCAATTCGCCCAGCAATTCGTTCACTGCATCGATGCCCGAGGAGCCATCGGCCAGCTGGATATCGGCCAGGATCAGGTCGGGACGCTTGTTCCGGCCGAGATCGACGGCGGCGCTGTGGGTGCGGGCCACGCCCGTCACCTCATGCCCCATGGCCTGGACGATGCCCTTCAGGTCCATGGCGATGATGGTTTCGTCCTCGATCACCATGACCCGGCCGCGCAGCGCGCTGCCCATCTCGTTCAGGGCGATCTGGATCAGTTCCTCGGCCTCGTCCTGCGAGATCTGCATCACCTCGGCGATCTGGTCGTAACGCAGTTCCTCGATGGTGCGCAGCAGCAGCGCCTCGCGCGAATTCGGCGTCAGCGACTGCAGATGCGCTTGCGCGCGGGCCTCGCGGGCCGTGACCTCACCCTGCTCGACGGGCTGGCCCGAGCTTTGCCAGATGGCGTGGAAGGTCTTGAACAGCCCGATCCGGATGTCGCTCGCACCCTCGATCAGCGAGCGGTCGGACAGGATCGCCTCCAGCGTCGCCGCGGCATAGTTGTCGCCAGCAGATTGCGTGCCTGTCAGCGCCCGGGCATAGCGCCGCAGGAACGGCAGTTCGCGACCGATGGATTGCGCAAGATCGACGGATGGCATAGGTGTACTACCTCAAAAAAAGGCCCGGAACCCGGGAACTCTGTCAAACCCCTACATGTTGGGCATGATGCGCACAAGCTTGTTGGATTTAACAAAAGCATGACCGAAAAACGGGAAACCCGCCGACGGGCCGAGATCGAGAAGCAGATCGACGAGAATCTGCGTCGCGTATACGAGCAGGAAACCGCCAATGACATTCCCGACCGGTTCGTTGCCTTGCTGCAGCAGCTGCGCGATCAGGACAAGTAGATGAGTTCCGGGAGTGGCCGGGCGTCGGCGGCTGGAAAAGCTGACGCGAAACATGGCGACCCGCGCGACGAGCTGGTCGATCACCTGCCCGCACTTCGCGCCTTTGCGCTGTCGCTGACCCGCGAGGGCGCGGCGGCGGACGACTTGGTGCAGGACACCATCGTCAAGGCCTGGACCAACATGGACAAGTTCCAGGTCGGTACCAACCTGCGCGCCTGGCTGTTCACCATCCTGCGCAACACCTTCTATTCCGCCCGCCGCAAGACCAAGCGCGAGGTCAGCGACAGCGACGGTCTGCACGCCGCCCGCCTTGCCGCCCGGCCTGACCATGATGGCAGGCTGGCGCTGCGCGATTTCCGCGCCGCATTCGAGCAACTGCCGGACGAGCAGCGCGAGGCGCTGATCCTTGTTGGCGCCTCGGGTTTCTCGTATGAGGAAGCAGCCGACATGACCGGCGTCGCGGTGGGCACCGTCAAGTCGCGTGCCAATCGCGGTCGCCGCAAGCTGGCCGAGTTGTTGCAACTGGCGGACGGGGAAGAGTTGGAAATGACCGATCAGGCCACCCTTGCCGTGATGGCAACCAATCGCCCCGTATCCCGCTAGGGCGGTAACATGCTGTGGCGTTGGCGCGACCGGCTGGAGTTTACCAAGGGTCTTGGTTTCCGTCTGGCCGCGCTTCTGTCGGTCGCCATCCTGCCCATCGGGCTGATCTCGCTGGTCCAGACCCTGCATGTCTCGCGCGAGGCTGAACGCAGCGCCGAGATCGCGCTTCTGGGCCGCACCGCCTCGGCGGCGGCTGGTGAACGGGCGCTGTTGCAAGGTGCGCTTGGCACTGCCGACGCGCTGGGGCCCGCCGTGCTCGAGGTGCTGGACGATGCGGATGCCTGTGCCGAGATCATGCGCTCGTTTCTTCTTCACAGCGCGGTCTACCAGGGCGCGGCCTTCGTGCCGATGAACGGCATCTCGCGCTGCACCTCTGACGGCGCGGGCAGCGAGCCGGTCGACATGCGCGATTCCCGCGCCTACCAGAAATTCGTCAGCCAGCCGCAGACCATGATCACGGCGCTCTCCAAGGGCTCGCTCAGCGGGCGGCCGGTGGTGGTGGTGATGCAGCCGCTCTATGAGGACCGCGATCTTCTGGGCTATGTGGTGGTCTCGCTGTCCTCGGCGCTGCTGCAATCCACCCATGCAGTCGGCTTCGGCACCGAGGGCGCGGGGATCATCACCTTCAACCACAAGGGCGAGCCGCTGACCGCAGATGGCCGGCCGGAAACGGCGGTCGATGACCTGCTGCCGCGCGGCGTTACCCTGTCCAGCCTGATCGAGTTGAACGATTCGACCTTCGTGGAATGGAGCAATACCGGCGAAAGACGGGTCTTTGCCGTGGTGCCGGTGGTGCCCGGCCTGGTCTATGCCCTTGGCAGCTGGACCCCGCAGCTGGCGGGATTTGACCGGCTGAACATGTCGCAATTCACCGCCATCATCTTCCCCATCCTATTGTGGCTGGTGTCGCTGGCGGTGGCCTATTTCGCCGTCTACCGGCTGGTCCTGCGCCATATCCGGGTGTTGCGCGGGCAGATGCGCCGCTTTGCCATCGGCAACCGCGACACCCCGCCCCCAGTGCTGACCGATGCGCCGGCCGAGATCACCGATGTCAGCCAGACCTTCCACAACATGGCCCGCATCCTGATCCGAGACGAGGAAGCGATGGAGGAGGCCGTGGCCGAGAAGACGGTGCTGTTGAAGGAAGTGCATCACCGGGTGAAGAACAACCTGCAGCTCATCGCCTCGATCATCAACATGCAGGGCCGGATGATCGAGGATAACGACGCCAAGCGGGTGCTGCGCTCGGTACAGGACCGGGTGGCGGCGCTGGCGACGATCTATCGCAATCTCTACCAGGCCGAGCATCTGGACGCGGTCGAGGCCGACAGGCTGATGGGCGACATCATCAACCAGATGGTGAATGCCGGCGTCGAGGCTGGCAGTGGCCTGCGGGTTCAGACCGATCTGCAGCCCCTGACGCTGCTGCCTGATCAGGCGGTGCCGCTGACGCTGCTCGCGACCGAGGCCTTCACCAATGCGTTGAAATATGCCGGCACACCGCCGGGCGAAGATCACCCTTGGGTCCGGGTGTCCTTGACCCATCCGTCCAAGCACAAGGCGGTGCTGGAGATCGCCAACTCGACCGGCGCACGGCTGGATGGCAGCGCCCTCCCCGACAGCACCGGTCTGGGCGGGCAGCTGATCGGTGCCTTTGCCACCCAGCTGGAGGGCGAGGCCGAGTTTGCCCAGCAGGATCACGTCTTCACCCTGCGCCTGCCCTTCAAGGTCCAGCGGGCCAACCCGATGGACGTGACCGACATCCGCAGCGTCGTGCTGACTTCGGCGGCGCGCGAGGGGTCGCAGCATTAGGATCGGCAGGCTTGCCACATGCCGCAGCGCGGCGTGGCGTCACATGTCATCTTTTCTTGTGTGGACCGCAGCGCGGTCTATTTTGGCGCCATGACGAGTGAAGGCCACTATGATCTGCGCACTGGCGAGGGGCTGATTGCCTGCCCTCGCTGCGATGCCTTGCATATCGAAGAAGAGCTGCTCGACGGCGAAACCGCGCGCTGCATCCGCTGCGACACCGTGCTGGCCAAGCCACGCAGCGGTGCTTTCGTACAGATCATCGCGCTGTCCTTTGCCTCGATCGTGCTGTTGATGGCGGCAGTGTTCTTTCCCTTCCTCGAGATCTCGCGCGCGGGCTTTGGCAATGCCACCTCGCTCTTCGGTGTCGCCATGACCTTTGCCGATGGCGTCATGCTGCCGCTGGTGCTGGCCGTTCTCGGTGCGGTCGTGGGGCTGCCGGTCATTCGCGCCCTGCTGCTGGTCTATACACTGACGCCGCTGACCCGGGGGCTCGCGCCCCATCGCCACGCCGCCTCAGCCTTCCGCTGGTCCGAGGAGTTGCGCCCCTGGTCCATGGCCGAGATTTTCGTCATCGGCACCGTGGTCGCGCTGGTCAAGATCGGCGGCATGGCCAATATCCATCTGGGACCGGCCTTCTGGTCCTTCTGTGCGCTTCTGGTGGTCAACCTCTGCTCGCACCGGTTTCTCAGCCCGGCCACGGTCTGGGACGCGCTCGAGGATGCCGGCGTCCCGACCGATGGACGTGAAATGGTTCAGGCGACCAATCCATGAGCGAAAACAGCGATCTCCTCGACGGCGGCCATGTCCTGACCGCGCATCGCGCCGGGCTGGTCGGCTGCCGCAGCTGCGGCCGGGTCTGGCCCGAGGGTCACAGCCGCTGCGACCGATGCGGCGCGCATCTGCATCCGCCTGACCGGCGCGGGCTGCAGGCGGTCTGGGCTTGGCTGTTCGCGGGCCTGATCCTCTATATCCCGGCCAATCTCTATCCAATGATGCAGACCGAGACCCTGGGCGGAATTGGCGGCAATGGCCAGCACACGATCATCGAAGGGGTGATCGAGCTGATCCATCTGGGCAGTTATGACATCGCGGCGGTGGTTTTCGTGGCCTCGGTCGTGGTGCCGATCACCAAATTTATCATCATTGCCCGGCTGGCCATCGTCGCCGGCAGACCGGCCACAGCCGATCAGGCGCATACGCGGCTGCATCTCTTCGAAGGGGTCGAGTTCATCGGCCGCTGGTCGATGATCGACGTCTTCGTCGTCGCGATCACCTCGGCGCTGGTGCAGCTTGGCTTCGTCGCCTCGATCCATCCAGGATCGGCGGCGGTCTGCTTTGCCCTGTCGGTCGCCTTTACCATGCTTTCCGCGCAAAGCTTTGACCCGCGCCTGATCTGGCGCGGCCTGCCCTTGCGCAGCAGCAAGAACAGAACGGACAACCATGACTGAGACCCCCCCACCTTCCGGCCAACCAGCGCGCCCGGTACGCAAGACCGCCCGCCGCGCTGTGCAGGCCGGCGTCAGCCTGGTCTGGCTGGTGCCGATCCTCGCGCTTCTGGTGACGCTGGCGATCGCGTGGAATTCCTATGCAAACCGCGGCCGTGTCATCAAGGTCGAGTTCGCGGATGCCACAGGCATCACGCCGGGCGAAACCGTGCTGAAATTCCGCGAGATTACCGTGGGCAAGGTCGAGGCCGTTGCCTTCACCGAAGATCTGCAAAAGGTCGTGCTGGAAATCCGGGTCGATCAGGATGTCGCCCCCTATGTCGACAGCGATGCGCAATTCTGGATCGTCCGGCCCGAGGTGACGGCGCAGGGCGTGACCCGGCTCGACACGGTGCTGACCGGCGCATTCATCGAGGGCTACTGGGATGCCGTGAAAGACGAGCCGCAGGACCGCTTTGCCGGGCTGGATCGTGCGCCGCTGACGCGCGAGGATGCAAAAGGCACTTGGACGATCTTGTCGCTGGGGAATGCCGAGGGCGTCAGCGAGGGCGCGCCGGTTCTGTTCCGTGGGCTCGAGGTTGGCCGGCTGGAAAACCTGCGCCTGTCCGACGAGGATGAAAGCGTCATTGCCGACATGTTCATTCAGGCACCACATGACGAGCGCCTCACGAGCGCCACGGTGTTCTGGGACGTGTCGGGCTTCTCGGTCTCGCTCGGCGCGCAGGGCGTCGCACTGAACGTCAACTCGCTCTCGACGCTGATCCAGGGCGGCGTCGAGTTCGCCACCCTGACCAGCGGCGGCAGCCCGGTTGAGGCCGGTCATGTCTTCCGCCTGCAACCAGACGAGGATGCCGCCCGCAACAGCCTGTTTACCGGCGAAGATGTGGGCGAACTGCGTTTTACCGTGATGCTGGACGATGCGGTCAACGGGCTCGAGCAGGACGCGGATGTGAAATACAAGGGTCTGAATGTCGGCCGCGTGACCGACCTGTCGGTCAGCGTTGATACGCCCGAGGAGGGGAAACCGCCGGTGGTGCGCCAGCAAGTCACCATTGCGCTGTCCCCGACCCGTCTGGGGCTCGAGCCGGATGCCACGACCGAGAGCGTCGAGAGCTTCATCGCCGGCGAGGTCGAAAAGGGGTTGCGCGCCCGTGTTGCCAGCGCCGGTCTTCTGGGCACCTCGCTGATGATCGAGATGGTCGAGCTGCCAGACAGCCCGCCCGCCACCATGGACCTTGCAGCCGAGCCCTACCCGGTCATCCCCTCGGTCGAGGGTGATCTGACCGATTTCAGCGCCACCGCGCAGGGCTTCCTGACCCGGATCGGCGATCTGCCGATCGAAGATGTGCTGCGATCGGCCAGCGACATGATGAACTCGATCACCGCCATTGCCAGCTCGCAGGAAACCCGCGCCATCCCCGGCTCGCTGCGCACCACCATCGACGAGGCGCAGGCGACGCTGACCGAACTGCGCGAGGTCGCCGCCCAGCTGAACGATGACGAGGTCGTCACCTCGTTGCGCACGGCGCTGGACAACGCCGCCAAGGCCGCCGATGCGGTGGCGCTGGCCGCCGAGGAGGTGCCGCAGATGGTCGAGGATATCGACGCGGCCGCCAAGGCCGTGGACGAGTTTGCCTTTGCCGATATCAGCGCCGAGGCGCAGGGCATCCTGTCGGACCTGCGCGCCATGCTGGGCACCGAGGATGCCGAGCAATTGCCGCGCAACCTGTCGAACACGCTGGAGGCCGCTTCAGGCCTGCTGAACGATCTGCGCGACGGCAATGCCGCGGGCAGCCTGAACAATGCACTCGACTCGGCCAGTTCGGCCGCCGACGAGGTCGCGCGTGCGGCTGAAGGCCTGCCCGCGCTGATCACCCGGCTTCAGCAGACCGCCACCCGGGCGGAATCGGTCATGGCGGCCTATGGCGAACGCTCGGCCTTCAATGCCGAGGCGGTCAGCATGTTGCGCGAATTGCGCAAGGCGACAGCGGCCTTTGGCTCGCTTGCGCAGATGATCGAACGAAACCCCCGCGCCTTCATTCTGGGACGATGACATGATGAACCCCCTTCTCTCTCTGCCCGCCGTCCTGTCGCTCGGGCTGCTAGCCGCCTGTTCGAACCCGGAAAAGACCGGCCGCTACCTGATCGACCCACCCTCGCCCCCGGTCCGGGTGGCGAACCAGCTGGGCCCGACGGTCGAGCTGCGCGATGTTTCCCTGCCGGCCTATGCCTCGGGTCAGGAAGTGTCCTGGCAAAGCCCGGATGGCGCGGTGCGCTCGACCCCCGACAATCTCTGGGCCGACAATCCCGAGCGGGCGGTGACGCTGACCCTCGCGCGGGCGATCTCGGATGTCTCGGGGGCGGCGGTCATCGCCGAGCCGTGGCCCCTGGGTGAACCGGCCGAACGTCGGCTGGAGGTGCGGGTCGAGAAGGCCTTGGCGCAATCCGACGGGCTTTACCGTCTCAGCGGGCGCTATTTCCTCGCCGATGAAAGCGGCGGCGGCACCAACCACGCCCGCAGCTTCGACATTTCGGTGCCGCTGGCCAATGCCGAGCCGCAGAGCATCGCGGTGGCGCAATCAACCGCGCTGTCGATCCTGGCCCAGCAGATCGCGGCGCTGGACGGGGCGGGCACCACCTTCATCACCCGGACGCCGGCCGATCCCTTCGCGCTGGACCCGATCCTCTGACATCGGCTCGGCGGCATCAGCCGAACCCTGAACAAGTTGAACGGGCAGCCTGATGGCCGCCCGTTCAGTTATCCGTGAGCCCACGACGGGGGGGAGGAACTCGTTAAACTAGAGGCTCAACGGATAAACTTTGGCGCCAGAGCCGAAGCCCTGAAGCGGATTGGTATTGCCCATCACGCGGGTCAGGACCGGCAGGACATAGCGGTCAAAGGCCTCGCGGTCGGGCTGCAGGGCGCCGGGCCTGCCGATGCCACCGCATTCTTCGCAGTCCGGGATGGTGCCCCAGCAATTGCCACAGGCACCCACGGCCCCTGCCAGGATCTCGGCGTGATGGGTCAGCAGCGCGTTCTCGCGGCGCAGCCGCTCGACTTCGGTGGGGGCCGGGCGGTCGACTGCGGGATGAGGAAGGCCCGCGTCAGACCGCCCGTAAATCGCCGACGCCAGCAAGGGCGCAATCCGCAGTTCCGGCTCATTCTCCGCGCCCACCGGAAGGGCGCGCAAATGCTGCAACGCGGCGATTAGGTGATCCAGTTGTTCGTTCCGAGTCGTCATAATCTGTCTCCCCGATAAGCCCGGCCCGATTGTGTGTGGCGTTCGGTGCCGCAGCTGATGAGATCAGTTATCGACCTGTGCCGTGAATTCAGCGTGAATCCTTAACGGCAGTTTCGGCGCTTTTACGTGAAAAGGATCAGAAATTTCGCCCGGAAGGAGAATTTTCAGGCAAAAGTTCAAGAAAATCCGGGGTGGCGACTCGAATCGATAGGGGCGGATCGGATCGCCGTGATCTAGGGGCGCGTTAACGAATCAGCCAGTTGCCGGTGCAACACGGGCCCGGCGACGATCATTCCGTCGGTGGCGGCGCGCGCGCTGTTGAAGCCGAGCGGCTTGCCCTGCCGATCGGTGGCCAGCGCCCCGGCGCGTTCGGCAATCAGCGTTCCAGCGGCAATATCCCATTCCCAGGCCGAGCGCAGCGACAGGGCCGCGTCGAAACGGCCCTCGGCCACCAGGCACAGGCGCCAGGCCAGCGAGGGGCGGAATTCACGCCGGAAATCCGGCACCTTCCCGCCCGCCCAGTGCTGCGGTTCAGTCGCCGCGCGATAGGTCAGCACTGTGGCGCCACGCATCTCGCTGCGAGGGCTGACCGCGATCAGCTTGCCGTTCAGAAGCGCCGGGCCGTCGGCATGGGCGGTGTAAAGCAGGTCCTTCGCCGGCAGATAGACCGCCGCCGCCGTGATCCGGTCGCGCGTGGCGATGGCCAGCGAATGCGAGAACCCTTCCTGACCGTCGATGAAGGCGCGGGTGCCGTCGATCGGATCGATGATGAAGCAATGCTCGGCATCCAGCCGCGAGGGATCGGCCTCGCTTTCCTCGCTGAGCCAGCCGTAATCGGGCCGGGCGCGGCGCAAAACCGTCTCCAGATGCACGTTCACCGCCAGATCGGCCTCGGTCACAGGGCCGGCATTGTCGGCCTTGTCCCATTTCTGCGGATCGCGCCGCCAGAAGCGCATGGCAATTTCCCCGGCCTCGCGCGCGGCCTCGGCCAGCAGGCGCAGATCGTCCTCAGGCCCCGGCAACGGTCATTCCCCGGACCAGAAGGCTGGGAACCTGCACCGAACGCCAGTCCTCGGCATCATCGGCGGCGGTAATGGTCATCAGCATGTCGCGCAGATTGCCGGCGATGGTGCACTCATTCACCGGGTAGGCAATCTTGCCGCCCTCGACCCAGAACCCGGCAGCGCCGCGCGAATAATCCCCGGTCGTGCCGTTGATCGACGCCCCCAGCATCGAAGTCACCACCAGCCCTCGGCCCATCTCGGCCAGAAGGTCGTCAACGCTGGCCGCACCCTGGGTCAGCGCCACATTGCTGTTGCCCGGCGAGGGCGGCGAAGTCAGGCCGCGCGTGGCCGAGGCGGTGCTGTCCATGCCCAGCTTGCGCCCGGTGGCCAGATCCAACGTCCAGCCGGTCAGCGCGCCATCCTCGACGATGGCACGGCGGCGGCTCGGCAGCCCTTCGGCGTCAAAGGGGCGCGACGAGGCATAGCGCGGGCGCAGCGGGTCCTCGATCAGCGAAAACCCCTGCGGCAGAACCTGTTCCTGCAGGGCCTTGCGCAGCCAACTGGCCCCGCGTGCAATGGCCGAGCCGTTCACCGCGCCCAGAAGATGCCCGATCAGCGAGGGCGAGACGCGGCGGTCATAGAGGATCGGAAAGGCCCCGGTCGGCGGTTTCCGCGAGCCGGCGCGGGCCAAGGTGCGTTCGGCGGCCAGTCGGCCGATGACCTCGGGTTCGGGCAGATCGGCGGCCCAGATGCGGGATTCACCGGCATAGTCACGTTCCATCCCCAACCCCTCGCCGGTGATGGCGACGGTCGAGACGGCGTGGCCGGTGCGGCCATACCCGCCGGAAAAGCCGTTGCTGCCCGCCAGCCACAGCCGGCGGCGCGAGAAGGAGGCATTGGCGGATTCGATCTGGCTGATGCCAGGCACCTCGGAGGCAGCGGCCTCGGCGCGGAAGGCCAGCGCCTGCAACTGATCCGGCGACGGGTCTTCGCCCGGATCGGCCATTTCCAGCGCGGCGATATCGGAATCGCGCGCCAGCTGGTCGGGATCGGCCAGACCGAGATAGTCATCGACCGGCGCCTCGCGGGCCATGGCCACGGCACGCTCGGCCATCTCGAGGATGGTGGCGGCGGAATGGTCCGAGGCCGAGACGCAGGCCTGCCGCCCGCCGATCAGCACCCGCAGCCCGATCTCGACCGCCTCGGCGCGTTCGGCCAGTTCCAGGTCCGACTTGCGCACATCGATCGAGGTCGCCTGCGCGTGAACCGCGATGGCATCGGATTGGTCGGCGCCGGCGCGGGTCGCGGCCTCGATCATCGCATGGGTCAGGGCTTCAAGATCGGCTGTCTGGGTCATTCGGCTCACGTCAGCAAAGGAAAGGGCCGGGGTGATGCCCGGCCCTTCTGGTCACCTGCCTGCAGTCTTACTTCACCTGCTGGCCATTGGCAAAGATGCTGCCGCCCTCGCGGAATTCCAGCTTGGTCTGCAGCTTGTCGGGCTGGCCCTCGACCGGCTTGGCGAACATCGTCAGCATCATCTTGGCGCCCATCATCTGGTCCTGCGGCACCAGCCCCATGGCGCCGAGCGTGTCGAGCAGCGCGTTTACGCCCGTCAGCTCGCCCGAGATCTCGCCCACCGGCGCGGTGGTCATGTCACCACCTTCCGGCGCGGTCAGCTCGCCCGAGAACTTGGCCTGCGCACCGACGGCGTTGATCGACACGTCGTTCAGCGTCACCCGCACCGGAACCGGCGGCTGCGGCATATCGGCCATGTGCGGGGCGTCGGTGCCAGTGGCGGCATCGGTCCCGGCATCGGCACTGTCCGCAGCGTCCGGGGTCTCTCCCCCCGCAGCAGCAGCGGCGGCCGCCGCGGCTTCCGCAGCCGCAGTTGCCGCATCCGCCGCCGCCTCGGCGTCAGCCGTATCGGTGGCCGCAGCATCCTCGCCCGCTGCGCCATCAGCGGCCTTGTCCATTGCGGCATCCAGCCCGGCAGGCGGGGTCAGGATCGACTCGGGCATCAGCACTTCGCCGCTGAGATCGATGTTAAGGTCGGCCGGATCACGCGCCAGCTTGGCCTCGGGGTCGAACATCGCCCAGATCTCGTCATTGATGGCGAGCCCGGTGATCGAGGTCAGCAGCTTGAACGGCGCCGGCTGGTCCGAGCCCATCACCGGCATCTCGAGATCGAAACCGCCCTTAGCCAGCTGATAGCTGATCGGGAAGGGCAGCGTGCCGATATTCATCGTGGTGTCGATGGTTTCGGCGGCGGTGGCATATTTCAGCCCGGCCTGGGACAGGCCGAAACTCGCCGAGCCCGGACCACTGGAATAGCTGCCATCGGCGGATTGCGGTGTGCCGTCCTCGCCCGGACCGCTGAAGCTGAAGGTGCCGTTGCTGCCGGCATAGGTCAGCGTGAAGTCGAAGGCGGTGCCGGCCTGCAGCGCCTCTTCCAACTGGGTTTCCATGTTGAAGTCGCCCGGCGCCATCATCATGCGCCCTGTCATGGTCAGATCTTCGGCGGTTCCGTCCAGCGCCAGCGCGCCCGGGCCGCCATCGGCGGTTTTGGGCATGTCGGCCTTGGCATTGACCGCCACCTTGTCGGCGGTCGAGTCAAAGGTCGTTTCCTCGCCCGCGTCGCTGCGGACCGAGCGTTGCTTGCCCGCCACGCCGTCGAAGGTCATCGACACGGGCATCGTTTCGCCGGTTTCGGCCAGCGGCATGTTCAGCGTGACCAGCATCTGCTGGGCCTTGAAGTCGTGGGTCAGATCCTCGACAGAGCCTGATGTGACGGTCTCGTTCCCCGGCATGTCGACGGTGAATGTGGTGGTCTGATCCTCTCCGCCTTCGGGCGCAGGCATGGTCACTTCACCTGTGGCGGCGCCATCCATGGTCCAGCGGACATTCCCGTCGCCGGTCTGGTTCATCACCAGCTTGGGAAAGGTCATGGTCATGTCGGACATCTCGCCATCGACCGCCACCTTGGCGTCGGTGATGGTCAGCGTATCGCCGGCCTCTTCGCGGCTGCCCTCGGTGACCGTGTAGCCCATCGACTGGTATTGCTGGACCAGGTGATCCCAGACTTGGGCCGGGGTGATCTCGGCCCAGCCCGGGGTGGTTGCGGCCAGAAGCGCGATGGACGTGGTTGCAAGCAGACGGTTCATACCGATACCTTCCAAAAGAAAACTCGCGCGGATACTCGCACAGCAGTTTCGAATGGGAAAGGTGGCAAGCGATGATCAGCCTAACGCAGCAGGATGGCTTGGCGATGCTGCGCATCCGGCGGCCCGAAAAGGCCAATTCGCTGACCGGCGCGATGCTGCGGCAGCTGACCGAGGGTTTTGACGACATCGCCCATTCCGATTGCCGCGCCGTCATTCTGACCGGCGAGGGCAAGGTGTTCTCCGCCGGGGCCGATCTGGACGAGGCGCAGGCCGGGCTGACCACCTCGCCCGAATGGGAACGGCTGTCGGCGCGCATCGCCACCATGCCCTGCCTCACCATCGCGGCGCTGAACGGCACGCTGGCCGGGGGCGCCTTCGGCATGGCGCTGGCCTGCGACCTGCGCGTGGCGGTGCCAGGGGCGAGTTTCTTCTATCCGGTCATGAAACGCGGCTTTCTGCCGCAACCCAGCGATGCCCGGCGCATGACCACCCTGATCGGTCCGTCGCGGGCCAAGATGATCCTGATGGCGGGTCAGCGCATCGATGCCGCGCTGGCGCTGGACTGGGGCCTGGTCGACCGCATCGACGAGGACCCGGTGGCCCTTGCGAGGGATCTGGCCGCGGATTGTCTGGCGGCCAGTCCCGAGCTCGTGATGGCGATCAAGGGGTTGATCTGTCAGCCATAAACCGACTGTTTGCCGAAATGGACGGTCAGCAGGTAATAGACCACCGGACGATACTTGTTCCGGTTCGACTTGCCGTATTTCTCGATGACCTCGTCGATCGCGGCCATCAGCTGCGGGCCGTCGGCCAGACCCAGCTTCTTGACGAGGAAGCTGTTCTTCACCCGCTCGAGCTCGGCCTTGTCGCTGCCCGAGACGGTCTCGGAATCGGCGTTGTAGATCGAGGGGCCGCAGCCGATCGTCACCTTGGTCAGCAGGTCCATGTCGGGCTTGACGCCGACCTTGTCACTGAGATCGGCGGCATATTTCGCAATCAGATCATCACGCTTGCTCATTCTTTCGTCCCTCCCCGGGTTGTTTTTGATGAGGCCGAGCTTAGCCGTGAACCAGCAAATATCAATCGCCGCGACAGAAGCGGCGCGACAAAAAGCGCAATTGCGCCAGTTTCGGGCGAGTCGGGACGCCGATCCTCGCGCGGCGGCCGATGTCACCGGGCGAATACGGCCTTGCTCCCGTCGCGGAATCTTGTTGACTGACACTCGCCAGACTGACTGTGTTCCTGTATGTGCGCGCTAACATTCATCGGAGGGGGATCGATCCATGGCGATTTTGCTGGCTGACGTCGGAGGCACGAACGCGCGGCTCGCGCTGGCCCGGAACGGCATGATCGACGCTGAAACGGTGACAAGATTCCGTGGCGACGACTTCCGCAGTTTCGATGACGTGGTGCAGCAGTTCCTTCAGCAGCAGGATGATCCGCGCATCACCTCGGTCTGCATCGCCGTCGCTGGCCCGGTTTCGGGCGGGATCGCGCAGTTGACCAACCGTGACTGGGATTTCTCGGAAGAGCGGCTGGCGCGGCTGACCGATGCCGATCAGGTGCGGCTGATCAACGACCTTACGGCGCTTGGCTATGCCACCCCTGCCCTGTCGGGCGATGGCATCGGCATTCTGCGCGAGGCGCCCGAGGGCCGGCATCGCAATGGCCAGGCGCTCGTCGTCGGTGCCGGCACCGGCTTCAATGTCTGTGCGGTCAAGGTGCTGGGCGGTGGCCGAATGACCTGCCTTGAGGCCGAAGAGGGTCACACCCACCTGCCCGCGCTGATCATGCAGCGGCTGCAGGAGGAACTGGGCGCGGTCAAGGCGCGCGAGTTTTTCTCGGTCGAGGAGACCTTTGCCGGTCGCGGCCTGTCGCGCCTGCACGCGCTGCGCTGCGACGCCGAGCCGATCCGCAGCGAACATATCGCCGAGGCCGCGGCTGCGGGCGACCCGCATGCCGATGCGACCTATCGCCTGTTTGCCGAGCTCTTTGGCCTGATGTGCCGCGATCTGGCCCTGCGCTTCATGCCGATGGACGGGATGTTCCTCGCCGGCAGCGTCGGCCGCAGCCTGTCGAACCGGCTGGAACTGCTGATTCCTGCCTTCCTGATGCAAGAGCAGATGCGCCAGATTCCCGAAAATGTGCCGCTGATGCTGATCAAGGACGACATGGCAGCGTTGCATGGTTGCCTCGCTGCGCTCGACTGACGCGCGATAAAGGTCAATTCCGTTAACTTTACTGGAAATCGAGCGGCCAACCTGCCAAAAATGCCTGAAAAGGACATAAAACGGGCAGGGCAAGGCGCATGGGGCTTTTACGGGCAGCAGTGATTGCGGCAACCGCACTGGCGGTGCCTGCGCTGGTCATGGCGCAATCCTCATCGCCCTTCTCCGGCCTCTTCGGTGGCGGCAGCGAAGCCGAAGGTCCGGTCAAGCTGGATGTCCAGGTTTCCGGTGAGAATGATGGGCTGTCGACCAAGGTCAAGAACACCTCGCTGATCTCGGCGGCGCTGTCCGAGGGCCGCACGACGGGGCAGGATGTGCTGGCCGCCGCCCGCGCCGACTATGCCCGGATTCTTGGGCTGATGTATGATGAGGGCTATTACTCGACCGTCATCAACATCACGCTGGACGGGGTCGAGGCGGCCGAGATCGCGCCGCTGGATGCGCCCGAAGTGGTGACGAACGTGGTGGTTTCACTGGATACCGGCCCGCGCTTCACCTTCTCGCGCGCCGCGATCGACCCGCTGGCACCGAAGACCGAGATCCCCGAGGGCTATGCGGTGGGCGAGACCGGCGGCACCGGGGTCATCAAGTCGGCAGCGGTCGCGGGCGTGGATGGCTGGCGCAATGCCGGCCATGCCAAGGCCGATGTCGGTGGTCAGAACATCGTTGCCGATCACAACCAGAATACCGTGGACAGCCAGATCGCGCTGGCCCCCGGACCGACCGTGACCTTCGGCAAGCTGAACATCACCGGCAACCAGCGGATGAACCTGCGCCGGCTCTACAAGATCGCCGGTTTTCCCGAGGGCACGCGCTTCGATCCCGAAGAGATCGAGGACGTGCGCAAACGCCTGCGCCGCACCGGGGTCTTCTCGGCCATCACGCTGGAAGAGGCCGAGACGCTTGGCCCCGGCAATACGATGGACGTGAACCTGACCGTGGTAGAGCAGAAACCCCGTCGGATCGGGGCGGGTTTCGAAATATCGACCCTCGATGGGGCCATGGTCTCGGCCTATTGGATGCATCGCAACCTGCTCGGCGGTGGCGAGCGGCTGCGGATCGATGGCGAGGTATCGGATATCAGCTCGGATACCAGCGGGCTGGATTCCGAGTTCAAGCTGAGAATCGACCGGCCGGCGACCATCACCGCCGATACCACCGCCTATGTCGAGCTGACCACGGAACGCATGCGGGAAGAGGAATACGATTCCGACACCCAGACGATCAGTTTCGGCCTTACGCACATCTTCAGTGATCGACTGACCGCCGATGCCGCGATCGAATACAGCAAGTCCCGGGTCACTGACGACAATGGCACCAGCCATTTCGAGGTCATCGCCTTTCCGATGGACGTGGAATGGGATCGTCGTGACGAACCCACCGACGCCAAGCGCGGCTATTGGCTGTCCGGCGATCTCAAGCCTTTCTACGGTCTTGGGGATACCGGCAACGGCGCGCTGATCGAGGGCGAGGGCCGGGCCTATTATTCGTTCGGTACGGATGATCGCTTCACGCTGGCCGGCCGGGCGCGGCTTGGGACCATTGTTGGTTCGGAGATCGAGGATACGCCGCGCGACTACCTGTTCTATTCCGGCGGGGGCGGCTCGGTGCGTGGCCAGCCCTATGAATCGCTGGGGGTCGAGGTCATTCCTGGTCCCGATGGTCCGATCGAGACCGGCGGCATGAGCCTTGCCAATCTCAGCGCCGAGATCCGCTATCAGGTCCGCGAAAAGATCGGTCTGGTCGCCTTCGCCGATTTTGGCCAGGTTTGGGCCGACAGCACCTTCGGCGGCGAAAGCGGCAATCATGCCGGGGCCGGGGTGGGGGTGCGCTATGCCACGCCGATCGGGCCGCTGCGCTTTGATCTCGCCGGGCCGGTGTCGGGCGATACGGGCAATGGCGTGCAGGTTTATCTCGGCTTGGGGCAGGCGTTCTGATGCGGAAAATCCTTCTTCTTCTGGCCCTGATCCTGCTGCCGCTGTCCCAGGCCTGGGCGCAGGACAGCGCGGCCGAAATTTCCGAGAAGGTCGAGGACGACAAGGGCTTCATCACCAACCTTCTGGAAGAGAACCTGTCGGGCGCCGGTCGCGAGGTCATCATCGACGGCTTTCGCGGGGCGCTGTCCTCGCGTGCGACCTATGACCAGATCACCATTGCCGATGCCGAGGGCATCTGGCTGACGCTGAAAAACGGCGCGATCCACTGGAACCGCGCGGCGCTGCTGCGCGGGCGGATCGAGATTGCCGAACTGTCGGCTGCCGAGATCCTGCTGCCGCGCCTGCCCTCGCCGGGCGAGCAGCAGCGCACCGCCGAAGCCGTCGAGTTTTCCCTGCCGCAGCTGCCCGTGTCGATCAATATCGAGCAGATCCTGGCCGAGCGGGTTGAACTGGGCGAGCCGGTGATCGGCCTGCCGGCCTCGCTGAAGGTCAGTGGCACGATGCAACTTGCCGGTGGCGAGGGCACGGCAAAGCTGTCCATCGACCGGCTGGACGGGCCGCGCGGGCAGTTTCTACTGGATGCGGGCTTTGCCAACGAGACCCGGGTGCTGAAGCTGGACCTGCAGCTCGATGAGGATGCCGACGGGTTGCTGGTCAACCTCGTCGATCTCTATGACAAGCCCTCGGTCAAGGCCGAGATCTCGGGCGAGGGGCCGCTGTCGGACTTTCTGGCCAATATCACACTGGCCACCGACGGCCAGCCGCGCGTGACCGGCAAGGCCAGCGCCACCGCGCAGGCGGCCGAGGATGGCGCGCCGGGGACCGCCTTCCGGCTGGAACTGGGTGGCGATGTGGCCAGCCTGCTGCCGCCCGACAATCGCGGCTTCTTCGGCACCAATACCCAGCTTCTGGCCGATGGCTGGCGCGGCGAGGATGGCCGGCTGCAATTGCCGGTGCTGATGATCGATACCAATGCGCTGAACGTCTCGGGCTCGCTGACTACCAATGAGAACGGCGCGCCCGAGCAGGCGGTTCTGCTGATGACCCTCGGCGCCGATGCCGGGGCGACGGAATTGCCCGTCACCCTGCCCTTTGGCGGCGACCTGAAGGTCAATGATGGCCGGCTGGAACTGCAATATGACGCGGCTCAGGGCGATGGCTGGTCGCTGGTCGGTCGGGTCGGCGAGGTTGATCAGCAGGGCGTGCATATCGGCGCGCTGGAGCTGAACGGTGCGGGCACGGTTCTGCGCGACAATGACCGCCTGTCCGAGATCGACGGCAAGATCGAATTCGGCGGCCGCGAGATGCGCTTCGACGATGCCGGTCTGGCGCGGGCCATCGGCGACCAGATCACCGGCTTGACCGAGTTCAGCTTCGTGCCGGGCGATGTGCTGGAACTGACCAACCTGACCGCGCGCGGCACGGACTATGGCCTTGCAGGCTCGGTTCTGGTCGAGGGACTCAGCACCGGCATCGCGGCTTCGGGCAATGTCACGGCCAGCTATGACGACCTGTCGCGCCTGTCGCAGCTTGCGGGACGCCCTGTCAACGGCAAGGCCGAGGCGGTCATTGCCGGCAATTATGTCGTGCTGAGCAAGGGCTTCGACGTGAACGCCCAGATCACCGGCACCGATATCTCGGTCGATCAAGACCAGCTTGACCAGCTGTTGCAGGGCGAGTCGAAGATCACCCTGATCGCCCGGCGCGACCAGACCGGCATCCAGCTGAACGAGCTGACGGTGAATGCGCAGCGTCTGACCGCCGAGGCCGAGGGCTATCTGAACAGCGGCTCCAGCGATCTGAAGGCCAAGATCTCGATGCCCTCGCTCAGCGATGCCGATGCCGAACTGGGCGGCTCGCTGATGGCCGATGCCTTCCTCAGCGGCGCCTCGGGTTCGCGCCGGCTGACCATCAGCGGCGAAGCCATGGACCTGAAGACCGGCATCGAGGAACTGGACGGCGCGCTCGGCGGCCAGACCAACCTGACGGTGATCGCCGGCGAGCAGGATGGCGGCTATGTGATCGAGCAATTCCAGTTCTCGAACCCGCAGATCAAGGCCGAGGGGCAGGGCAATCTGGTGCCCGGCCAGATGGATGCCAAGGCCGATCTGGATGTGCCGGACCTTTCGGTTCTGGGCCGTGGCTGGGCCGGCAGCCTGACCGCCGATGCGACGGTGCGCGAAGACGGCGGCGTGCGTTTCCTTGACCTGACCGGCCGCGGCACCGACCTGCAACTGGGTCAGGCCAATGTCGATGGCGCGCTGAGCGGTGACACCACGCTGACCGCCAAGGTCGAACAGCGGGGCGAGGTCTTCACCATCCGCGATCTGCAGGTGCAGAACGACCAGCTGAACGCCACGGCCGAGGGCAGCTATGGCCCGGGCCAGACCGACCTGAGTGCTGACCTGTCGATCGCCTCGCTGGCGGCGCTGGGTCAGGGGTGGAGCGGCGCGCTGCAGGCGCAGGGGCGCTTGCAGGAACAGGGCGACGGGGTGCGGCGGCTGAACGTCACCGGCACCGGCACCGACCTGTCGCTGGGTCAGGCCAGCGTCGACGGCGCGCTGACCGGTGAGACCCGGCTGTCGGTGCAGGGCAGCGAACAGGCGGGCGTCTTCACCATCGACGAGGCGCATATCCTGAACGAACAGGCCGAGATCACCGCGCAGGGCGTGGTGGGCGGCGCGGAAACCAATGTCAGCGGCCATGTGAACTTCAAGCAGTTGGCCGCCCTTGGTGCGGGATTGCAGGGCAGTCTGGTGGCCGATGGACGCGCGGTCGCGGGCAGCGACGGGGTGATCCGGGTCGAGGTGACGGGCACCGGGCAGGATCTGGCCATGGGTCAGCAGGATCTGGACGCGGCGCTGTCGGGACCGACCGCCATCAGCCTCAGGGGTGCGCTTGACAAGGGCGTGTTCAGCATCGAGGACGCCCGGATCGACAATGCCCGGCTGGACGTGACGGCCAGCGGCAAGGTCGGGGCAGGGGCCACGGACCTGACCGCCAGTCTGGCTGCGGGCGACCTGCGCTTCCTCGGGCGCGGCATTTCCGGGGCGGTGAACATCGATGGACGGGTGGTGGATCAGGGCGGAAACCGCCAGATTACCGCCAATGGCACCATCAACGGGCTTGCCATCGGGCAGGCGCGCATCGATCCGCTGCTGGCGGGCCGGACCACGCTGGACCTGGCGGCGACGCAATCGGCGGGCGGCAATCTCGCCATCCAGCGGCTGGTGGCGCGCAATCCGCAACTGTCGGTCAATGCCGACGGGGCGCTGCAATCGGGCGTCAATCTGGATGTGACGCTGAACAACCTGGCGCTGCTGCAACCCGGTTTCGCCGGTCCGGCGCGGGTTTCGGGCACCGTGCGGCAGCCGCAGGCGGGGGGCAACTACGCCGTCGATCTGGCGGCAACCGCGCCGGGCGGCACGCGGGCGCAGGTCTCGGGCACGGCAGCAGCCGATTTTTCGATCACCGATCTGCGCGTCTCGGGCGTCAGCGACGCGGCCCTGGCCAATCCGCTGATCCGCACCCGCAGCATTGAAGGCCCGATCAGCTTCGACATCGCCATGCGTGGCCCACCGGGGTTGGATGCGATCTCGGGCAATGTCTCGTTGAATGGTGGCCGCGTCTCCGAGCCGAAACTGGGACTGACGCTCGAGGCGCTGAATGTCCGGGCCGATCTCCAGAACGGTCGGATCAATGTCGAGGGCAGCGGTAATGTCGAGGCCGGGGGCAGCCTGAGGGTCAGCGGTCCAGTCGATCTGCGCAATGGCACGGTGGATATCGGGATCGTGCTCGACAATATCGTGCTGCGCGATCCGAATCTCTACGAGACGCGTGTGTCGGGCAATCTCAGCTTTGCCGGGGTGCAGGCCGACGGGCCGCTGATCTCGGGACGGATCGATATTTCCGAGGCCGAGCTGCGCATCCCCTCGACCGGGTTGGGCGGGGCCAAGGCGATCCCCGAAATCGAACATGTGGGCGACAGCCGCCCGGTCGCGGCAACCCGCGCCAAGGCCGGGATCGAGGCCTTCCCCAGCCTTGCCTCGCAGGATGCGGGGATGCAGGGACCGGCGGCGACCCCGCCCGCCAATCCGCCGCGTCTGGATATCCTGCTGTCGGCGCCCAATCGGGTCTTCATCCGCGGTCGCGGCGTCGATGCCGAGATGGGCGGGCAGATCCGGCTGACCGGCACGTCGCGCAATGTCATCCCCATCGGCACGCTGGAGCTGATCCGTGGCCGGGTCGACCTTTTGGGCAAGCGCTTCGTGCTGACCGAGGGCCTGGTCGAGATGCAGGGCAGCCTGATCCCGGTGATCCGGCTGGTGGCCGAGACCTCGCAAGATGGCATCACCACCCGCATCATCATCGATGGCGAGGCGCGCGACCCCGAGATCACCTTCGAATCCTCGCCCGAAATGCCCGAAGAGGAGGTTCTGTCGCAACTTCTGTTCGGTCGCGGTCTGGACAAGATCAGCCCGCTGCAGGCGGCGCAGCTGGCCAATGCGGTCGCAGTTCTGGCCGGACGCGGTGGCGAGGGCATCATCGGCAACCTGCGCAATCAGGTCGGCCTTGATGATCTGGACCTGCAGACCGATGACGAGGGCAATGTCGAGGTGCGGGCTGGGAAATACCTGTCGGACAATCTCTATACCGATGTGTCGGTCGGCGATGACGGCAAGACCGAACTGAACCTGAACCTCGATATCTCCGAGACGCTGCGCGCGCGCGGTTCCATGGGCAGCGACGGGGACAGCACGATCGGCGTCTATTTCGAGCGCGATTACTAGGGCCGGTCAATCGGCGCCGATTGCCTTGCGGTTGCGAGGGGTCGCACCGTCGCGGCTGGGTCCGGCGACCTCGCCTGTCGGCAGGCGGAAGCGCACCAGCTGGCGCCCGCCGGCGAGCGCGCGGACCGACCAGCCCAGCAGACTGCCATCCGGCGCGGCCATCGCTCCGTCGTCGCGACCGGCACCCTCCCGAAGGCTCAGCCGCTCGCTCAGCGCCTCGAACCCGGCACCGGCCGCCACATCGCCGCGCCAGTGCTCGACCGCCTCGATCATGGTGGCGCTGCGCCCGCCCCAAAGCTGCTCGTAGGCCTTGTTGCACAGAAGGAACTGGCCGTTGGCGCCAAAGACGACCAGCGCATCCTCGATCCCGTCCAGCACCAGCGCGCCGAGGTTCAGGTCCGCCCTGAACTTGCGGGTCAGAGAGATTTCCGAGGTGATGTTCTCGAACAGGAAGGCCACGGCGCCATCGGGATGGGGTCTGCCGGTCACTCGATAGGTCTGCCCCCCGGGCAGGGACCAGGTCTCGACATGACGACCCGTGGCGGCGGCGGTTTCCAGATTGCTCATCTGCTGACGCCAGCTGCGGTAATCCTTGGGCTCCGGCACCATGCGGGCGTCGCGCAGCTTGTCGAGGAAGTCGAACAGTGTCGGCCGCCCGGTCAGGAAGCCCGCCGACAGGCCGGTCAGGTCGATCAGGGCCGGGTTGAACAGTTGCAGGTTGCGCTCGCGGTCGAAGATCGCAAGGCCGGTGGGCAGGTCGGCAAAGGTCTTGGTCAGGGTCTGGACGAACTCCCGCAAGCCGCGTTCGGCCCGCACGGCGGCATCGGCGGGCAGGGCGAAGAACATGGTCTGCTCGCCCGAGCGATGGGCATGGCAATCGAACCACAGCACCGACCCCCGCGCCTCGAGCTGCGCCCGGCGCGACAGGCGCGCGGCGCTGTCGGTTAGGCTCGGCAGGTCCAAAAGCCGGGGCAGGGGCCAGCTCAGCCCATCCTGCGCCACCTCTTCGGCCCGCTTGAGGTAAGCAGCATTGGCCCAGGTGACGGTCCCGTCTGTATCCTGCCGCCAGGCCATCATCGGCGTGTGGTTCATCGAGCCGCGCAGCAGCTCCAGCTCTTCCTCCATCGCCTGCAGGGTCAGTGAATCCACCATGATGGCGGCATTTTCGGCACCGGGATCGCTGATCGTCAGCCGGGTGGTGTTCTGGCCCAGATCCTCGATCACCAGCCGCAGTGCCGCGATCCCGGTTCCGGCGCCGCCGGTCAGCTCGACCCGGCCGGTGGCGGCCAGACCGGCCATGCGTGTTGAGAGGTCGGGAAAGCGGCCTTCCAGCCAGGCGGTCAACCGCAGCAGGTCAACCGCCTCTTCGCTGATCGCGCCGGCCAGGTTCTTGGCCGGCAAGGTTGCATCGACCAGGTTTCTGCCGCGAAACAGGAAGATGATCGGCTCGGCCTCGCCGATCAGCGCCCCGCGAGACCGGCGCGGTGCGTGATGCCCCCGGCCGTCCAGCCAGCGGATGAACACGAGCGCGGCGATCACCGAGACCGTTCCCGCGACGACAGCAATCAGCAGGGTCATCAGGCCATGGGTCATTCCGGTTGCATTCCCGCAGCTAATTTCGCCCCGATTAGCCTATGCAGACTTAAGATTTGGTTAAAGTCCCCATTTCGATTCCAGCCTGGCGCGGATTGTCGCCCAGGGCGCGGCGGCTGTCGGCGGCGATGCGGTCAAGCGGCCAGGTGACGGTGATCGAGGCGCCCGGCGCCTCGTTGGCGAAGTCCAGCACCGCGCCGGACCGCTCCAGCAGGGTCTTGGCGATGAACAGGCCCAGACCCATGCCGTCATAGCCCGGCCGACTGCTGCTCGTGCCGCGTTTGGGGGTGGGATAGGGATCGCCCAGCCTTGCAAGCAGGGCCGGGGGAAACCCCGGTCCGTCATCGCTGACGGCGATGGACAGCTGGTCGCCCAGTTCGACGGCGTCCACATGAACCTCGTGGGCCGCGAAATCCACGGCATTCTGGATCAGATTGCGCAAGCCGTGAATGACGCCCGGATCGCGGCGAATGTCGGGGCCAATGGCGGTGACGAACACCTTGGGGCCGCGCTGCCCGTGAATGCCGACGGCCTCGTCCAGCACCACCCGCAGCGGCGCGCTGCGCAGCAGCAGGTCATCTTTACCCGCCTGCCCCATGGCCTTCAGGATCGCGCCGCAGCGATCGGCGGACCGGCGCAGCTCTTCCAGATCGCTTGCGAGATCCGGGCGATCGGCAAGCTCGTCGCCCAGTTCCCCGGCGATCAGCTTGATCGTGGCCAGGGGCGTGCCGAGTTCGTGCGCGGTGGCGGCGACGACACCGCCCAGATGCTGCAGGCGCTGCTCGCGCGCCAGTGCCAGCTGGGTCGAGAACAGCGCCTGCGAGGTGACCGACAGTTCGGCGACCACGCGATGGGTGTAGATGGCGAAGAAGAAGACCCCGATGATGATCGCCAGCCAGTGGCCGAGCGCCAGAAGCGGCGGGACCGTCACTTCCTCGCCATTTTCATGGGTCAGCGGCAGGGCGAGCCAGAAGGCCATGCTGATCAGCAGGATGGTGGCAAGGCCGATCAGTTCCGTCTGGCGCCGGGACAGCGACGATGCGGCGATGGTGACGGGAGCGAGGACGAGCAGGGCGAAGGGGTTCGAGGGCCCGCCGGTCCACCAGATCAGCAGCGAGATCTGCAGCAGGTCAAAGCCGAGCTGCCCCGCCGCGCGACCGGGGTCGACCCGTCCCGAGGATCCGGCCAGCAGCCAGGTGTTCATCAGTGCCGAGATGCCGATCAGGAACAGCACCGGCCAGATGGCAAAGCGCAGCCCGATCGACCAGGCGACCGCCACCGTCGCCAGCTGCCCGACGATGGCGACCCAGCGCAGGATGACCAGCGTGCGCATGCGAATCGGCTCTGCCTGGGGCGCGTCAGGCAAGAGCATTGATCGGTCCTGATCGGGGGTGAACGACAGGGCAACCTCTCGAACTGAAATGCATCGCCTTGATAACGGCGGTCGGATAAGCGATCAATGCGCGCGTTTTAAATCAGGCGAAGACGGAAGCAGGCATGAACAAGGACCGGAAACTGATATTGGCCGGCACCGCAGCGGCGGTTGCATTACTGGCCGTTGGCGGCTTGTGGATGTCGCGCGATGCCGGCGCAGGGGATTTTGCGCAATGCCAGAAATCGGTGGTTTCGGGGGGAATGGAGGCCTTTGGCACGGAGTTTACCCTGACCAATGGCGCCGGAGAGCGTGTAACCGACAAGCAGGTCTTTGACCGGCCCTCGCTTCTCTATTTCGGCTATACCTTCTGTCCCGATGTCTGCCCGCTGGACAGCGCCCGCAATGCCGAGGCCTCGGCATTGCTCGCCGAAAACGGGATGGAGGTTCAGCCGGTGTTCATTACCGTCGATCCGGCCCGGGACACGCCCGAGGCGGTGAAGACCTTTACCGAGCAATTCTCGACCGCGATGGTGGGCCTGACGGGCAGCGACGACGAGATCCAGGCCGTTTCGAAAGGCTGGCGGAACTATTTCAAGCTGCATAACGAGGAGGATAAGGAGTATTATCTGGTCGACCACATGACCAATACCTATCTTGTTCTGCCCGGCCACGGCACGGTCGAATTCTTTGGTCGTGACGCGTCGCCCGATGAGGTTGCCGAGCGCACCGCCTGTTTCGTCGAGGCCGCGTCCTGACCGCGTCTTCAGTGACCCAAGTCGGACGCCTGCTGTAAGGAGTATTGCCGTGAATCAGGATCTACAGGAACAGATCGGCGCCGACCCGTCGCTGCTGCTGGTCGATGACGACGAGAATTTCGTCAACCGCCTTGCGCGGGCCATGGAAAAGCGCGGTTTCCGCCCGATCAGCACCCGCAGCGTCTCCGAGGCAATGGAGGCCATCCGCAACGCGCCGCCCGCCTATGCGGTGATCGACCTGCGGCTTGAGGATGGCAGCGGGCTGGACGTGGTCGAGGCCCTGCGCGAGTCGCGCGAGGATGCCCGTATCATCGTGCTGACCGGCTATGGCGCCATCGCCACGGCAGTCGCGGCGGTGAAAATGGGCGCGACGGATTATCTTTCCAAGCCGGCTGACGCAACGGAAGTTACCGCCGCCCTGCTGAGTGCTGGCGAAGTTCTGCCACCGCCGCCAGAGAACCCGATGTCCGCCGATCGCGTGAGATGGGAACATATTCAACGGGTTTACGAGCAATGCGACCGGAATATTAGTGAAACGGCACGTCGTCTTCACATGCATCGTAGAACGCTTCAGCGGATTCTTGCCAAAAGAGAGCCGCGCTAAATACGATATGCAACTATTCTTTCCTATGCTAATTTAATTAGTGGTGGGACGGAATATGTTAAACATGGACGACAAAATGACTATTAACTTCGATAAGATGACCCTTAAGGAGATGCGCGATCTTCAGGGGCGGCTCGAGCGTGCGATCAGCTCGTTCGAAGACCGCAAGCGCCGCGAGGCGATGGCGGCCGTCGAGAATGTTGCGCGTGAACATGGTTTCAGTCTGACCGATCTGACGGGCGGAAAGATGAAGCGCGCCGGTACGGTGCCGCCGAAATACTCGAACCCCGGCGATCCGACGATGACCTGGACGGGCCGCGGCCGCAAACCGCGTTGGGTTCAAGAGAGTCTCAACAAGGGCAAGACTCTGGACGATTTGCTGATCTGAAATCGGTTGCGGGCCGCGAATCTGAGGGCGTGGCCCGGCTGATCCCTGCAATCTGTCCGAGGGTTCTGGACTGGATCAGGCTGGCATGTTGTCCAGCGCCGCGATCAATTCTGCATGTCGCGCCAACATTCCTGCCCGCACATCTGCGGGCGGACGTGGTGTGATGCGCAGGTCCGCAAAGCTCTTGTCGGGCAGCGGCCTGAAAAGCCTGTTGGCCTCGGTTTCGGAAAAGCCCGCGATTTGAACGGCCTCAAGCCAGGCGGAAATGCGATCCGCCTGCTTGATCTGCTTTTTGATCGAGGCGGGCAGAACCGCCGGCAATCCGAAACGGCGATGGATGGCCGCCGCGAGGCGTTCGTCCAATTGGCCATATTCGCAACCCAAAGCCGATTTCACCGGCGATATCATATCCCCAATTACATATTCCGGCGCATCATGCAGCAAGGCTGCAAGCTGCCAGCGCGGATGAACCGGAGATTGAATTCGGGTAAAGATCTGCTCGACCAGCAGCGAATGTTCGGCCACCGAATAGGCCCAATCGCCGCGCGTCTGGCCGTTCCAGCGCGCGACGAAAGCCAGCCCGTGGGCGATGTCCTCGATCTCGATATCGAAGGGGGTCGGGTCCAGAAGGTCAAGCCTGCGGCCCGACAGCATGCGCTGCCAGGCCCGGGGCTGGGAGGGTGGCGAGACGCGGGCCATCGGTGGCCTGCCCTGCGATCAGGAGAGTTTCTGGCCTTCGGACTGCGCCTGCGCGGCCTGTGCCTGGGCGCGGCGCGTCAGTTCCTGCCGGTAGAGCGCGACGAAATCGACCGGCTCCATGTTGAAGGGCGGGAAGCCGCCGTCGCGGGTCACGTCCGAGATGATGCGGCGCACGAAGGGGAACAGCATCCGCGGGCATTCGATCATCAGGAAGGGGTGCAGCTGGTCTTCCGGCACGCCCTCGATGTTGAAGACCCCGCCGTAATCCAGCTCGGCCAGGAACAGCGGCTGCTTGTCGCTGCCATTGACCGAAGTCACCTTGAACTTCGACAGCACTTCGTACTGGTTCTCGCTGCCGCGCTTGCGGGCGTCGAGGCTGACCTGCACGCTGATCTCGGGCTGGACCTCGCCCGAAGGGGCGCCTTTCTGGGCGACGACGTTCTCGAAGGACAGGTCACGGATGAACTGCGCAAGGATCTGCATCTTCACCGGCTGCGGGGCAGCGGCGGCCTGGGGTTCTGCGGTGGCGGCGTTGTTGGTTTCATCGGCCATGGTTCTGGCTCCTCATCAGCTGAAATCGATACGGATCACCGACCCGGTCTGGCCGAGGTTCTAGCAGCAGCTTTCCCGGGCCTCAATGCTGCGTCCAGCCCGAGGGCGGACGGGGGCCGGAACGCGGGGGCGCCTGCGGCAAATCGTCAGGCTCGACGACATAATCGGCATCGATCACGCCATCGTCATAGGGTGGGCGATGCGGCTCGTGCGGGCGCTGCGGACCCATGCCGACGCGCGTGACCTGCACGCGCTTGCCGATCTGGCCCATTGCCCAGTTGCGGAATCCCGGGATCAGCAGCAGGATGCCAAGCGTATCGGTGAAAAATCCGGGCGTCACCAGCAGCGCCCCGGCCAGAAGGATCATCGCGCCATGGGCGATCGGCGCCGTCGGATCGCGCAATTCGTTGAAACTGCGCTGGATCTCGATCCAGGCCTTGGTCCCCTGGCTGCGCATCAGCGCGGTGCCGACCACCGCCGACAGCAGCACCAGCGCCAGCGTGGGCCAAAGCCCGATCAGACCGCCGACCTGAATGAACAGCGCGATCTCGATGATCGGAATGGCGATGAACAGCCAGAAAAGCCACATGACGAAACTCCCTTGAGGGGTCTCGGAAACTGGACTTGGCGACCCCCAGCACCTACATAATAGCACAAGACGCCCATACCAACCGCCCTGTCCGAGAATTGAGGTCGAACGCATGTCCAACTCGCTGATCCAGCTGCTTGTTCTGGCCGGGATCGCCATCTTCCTGATCCTGCGGCTGCGGAACGTCCTGGGCACGCGCGATGGCTACGAGCCGCCCAAGGTCGAAACCCCGCCCGCCGGCTCGCGCCGCTTCGAGGTGATCGAGGGTAGCGCCGATCAGGTCGACAACGATATCGCCGATCATGCCGAGGCCGGCAGTCCCGCGGCGCTGGCATTGGCGCAGATGAAACGGGCCGAGCCGGGCTTCGGCGTGGGCGAGTTCCTCTCGGGCGCCAAGGGTGCCTATGAGATGATCCTGATGGCCTTCGAACGGGGCGACCTGTCCGATGTTCGGCCTTTCCTTGGCGAGAATGTCGCCGAGGCCTTCCAGTCGGTGATCGACCAGCGCAAGGCGCAGGGCCAGGTGGTCGAGGCGCAGTTCCTGGGCACGCGCGAAACCGCGCTGGCCGGCGCGAATTTCGATCCCGCGACCAGCGAGGGCGAGGTTTCGGTCCGCTTCGTGGGCGAGATGATTGCCGTGACCCGTGACGCCACGGGCGCGGTGGTTGACGGCGATCCGAAAGCCGCGCGCAAGCAGCGCGACGTCTGGACTTTTGCCCGCCGGATGGGTCAGGACGACCCGAACTGGCAACTGGTCGCGACCGGCTGATGACACGAAAGCGCGGGCTGACGAGCGAGGATCAGGAGATCTGGTCGCGCGTAGCCCGCACGGCGAAGCCGCTGCATCCCACGCTGAAGACACCGGCCCCACCGGCCCCGCCGCGCCCCGCCTCGGACCCTGTCCCGCGGGGCGTCGAGCGTTTCGAGCTCCAGCCCTTCCGTCTCGGCCAGACCTCGCGGCGCGCCACGGTGTCGGCCGAGGCGATCGGCCTCACCCCGGCCGAGCGGCTGGAGCAGCATCCCCTGCGCATGGACCCCAAGACCCACCGCAAGATGCGTCAGGGCAAGCTGCGCCCCGAGGCGCGGCTGGACCTGCATGGCATGACGCTGGCCGAGGCCCATCCCGAGCTGATGGGTTTCATCCTCAGGACCCATGCCACAGGCAAGCGGCTGGTGCTGGTCATCACCGGCAAGGGCCGGGGCGATCACGGCCCGCTGCCCACCCGCCCCGGCGCGCTGCGCCATCATGTGCCGATCTGGCTGCATCAGGCGCCGCTGGCCGGCGTGGTCCAGCAGGTGCAGGGCGCCCATCGCAGCCATGGCGGCGAGGGCGCCTATTACGTCTATCTCCGGCGATAGGCCTTACGGCGAGACCACGATCTGCGCCGCCTGCTGCACCCGGATCGCCGCCGCGCCGAAGGGATTCTGCGCGCTGCCGTAATTGCCCGAGAACATCCGCTCCAGCTCTTGCGCGCTGGACAGGATGCGGATCAGCGTGGGCGAGGTGGCGGCGTTGAAATGGCCGATGCCGGTGTTGAACCGGCTGACATCGACCAGCACCACGTCCAGATCGGCCACCGCCCGGGGGTCCTGCAGCGTCCCCAGCCGCAGGCTCTGGTTCGAGATAAGAGCCGACAGCCGCAGCGCCCGGTCGCTCTGCGAGGTGAAGATGAAGAAGGGCTGCGGCAGATCACCGATGGCCTTGGCCTGCGCCCGGAACACGTTCACGTTGATGTCCGGCGCCTGCAGCACCACGCCATCGAGCTCGTTCAGCACATCGCGCCGCCCGGTCAGCGCCAACTGCCGCAGGCTTTCCATTAACAGCTCTGCCCCCATGGAATGTGCCACAAGGATCAGCTTGCCGCGCCCGCGCGTGGCCGCCAGCGTCTGGATGGTCGTGACCAGATCGTCGCGCGAATACAGCAGGCTGTCCCGATCCGCCGCATAGGCCAGCGCCTTGGTATGCGAGACCCAGGAAAAATGCGTGCGGATGCCGGGGAATTTCAGGTCATGGGCGATCTGGGCATAGCGATAGACCCCCTCGCCATAGCTGGTGTTGAAGCCGTGGATGAACAGGATGATGTCGCTTTCCTGCGCCGGCCGCCCGGCCAGTTCCCGTTCGATCGCGGCGCGAAAGCCCTGCGGCCCGTCCAGCCGGTCGTCGGCAGTGACCAAGAACTCGCGGCGCGGGTCCGCTGTGCCATCGGTTTTCGGATAGCGCACGGTCCCCATCGCGCGATCCGGCGGTACCGAGACGTCGATGCGGTGAAAGCTCAGCCCGCGCGCGGGCTGGTTGTCAGGATTGCGGTTGCCCGCCACGAAAATCCGCTCGACCGTCCCGACAGAACCGGCGTTGCGATCAACCACCACCTCACCACGCGGCCCGCAGGCCGCCAGCACCAGAACCCCCAACACAGCAATCCAGCGCATGGCCTAAGCCCCCCGATTTTCTGATGAAAATCAGTTTGCCAGTTGCGCGGGATTCGGGGAAGCCCCGGTAATCTAGCGGTTGTAATTCGCCTTCGGTCCGGCGAACCACCAGATGATCAGCCCCAGCACCGGCAGGATGGCCACGATCGCGATCCAGACGATCTTCTTCACGGTCGATTCGTTGGTGTTGATGATCGAGGCGATGGCCCAGACATCGAGACAGAAGATGATGATGCCGAAGACATAATCCATGGAAGCGACCCTTATGCTGCGCGAAGGGTCAACACCCGCGACCCTCCGCCGGTTCCCTTAGAGGACATAGCGCGACAGGTCGGTCGAGCGCGACAGATCACCCAGGTGCTCTTCGACAAAGGCGCCGTCCACCGTGACCGTATCGCCGCCCCGGTCGGGTGCGGTGAAGGACAGGTCCTCGAACACCCGTTCGATCACGGTGTAAAGCCGGCGCGCGCCGATATTCTCGATTGCGCCATTCACTTCCGCCGCGATCCGGGCCAGCGCGGCGATGCCGTCATCGGTAAAGCCGACAGTGACCTGCTCGGTCGCCATCAGTGCAGTATATTGCCGGGTCAGAGCATTGTCGGTCTCGGTCAGGATGCGAATGAAATCGGCCTCGGTCAGGGCGCGCAGCTCGACCCGGATCGGCAGCCGGCCCTGAAGCTCCGGCAAAAGGTCCGAGGGTTTCGCCACATGGAACGCGCCCGAGGCGATGAAGAGGATATGGTCGGTTTTCACCGGGCCGTATTTGGTGCTGACCGTGGTGCCCTCGATCAGCGGCAGCAGGTCGCGCTGCACGCCCTCGCGGCTGACCTCGCCGCCCCGCGCCTCGCTGCGCGCAGCCACCTTGTCGATCTCGTCGATGAAGACGATGCCGTTCTCCTGCACCGCCTCCAGCGCCGCCGCCTTGACCGTGTCATCGTCCAGAAGCTTGTCGGCTTCTTCGGCAATCAGCAGCTCATAGCTTTCGGCCACCGTCACCTTGCGCCGCACCCGCCGCCCGCCAAAGGCCTTCATCAGCCCCGACAGGTCCATCATCCCGCCCATGCCACCGGGCTGGCCGGGAATGTCCATCATGCCGAGCGGGTTCGAGTTGTCCTGCACCTCAAGCTCGATGATGGTGTTGTCCAGCTCGCCCCGCTTCAGCTTGTCGCGGAACATCTGCCTTGTGCCGTCGCGGGCATCCTTGCCGGCCAGCGCCTCGATCACCCGCTCTTCGGCAGAGCTGTGGGCGCGGGCCTTCACATCCTCGCGCATCCGCTCGCGCGTCTCGATCAGCGCGGCATCGGTCAGGTCGCGGATGATCTGCTCCACGTCACGGCCGACATAGCCCACCTCGGTGAACTTGGTCGCCTCGACCTTGATGAAGGGCGCATTGGCCAGCTTGGCCAGCCGCCGGCTGATCTCGGTCTTGCCGACTCCGGTCGGCCCGATCATCAGGATGTTCTTCGGATACACCTCGTCGCGCAGGTCATCGCCCAGCTGCTTCCGGCGCCAGCGATTGCGCAGCGCCACCGCAACGGCGCGCTTGGCATCCTTCTGCCCGATGATGAAGCGGTCCAGCTCCGAGACGATTTCGCGGGGGGTCAGGTCGGTCATCTGTTCTGCCTTCTGAGGTTTCTGGGCAGATAGGTGGTCTGCGCTGTGATGTGAAGGGTTGTGCTGTGTATAAACGTACTGTATATACATTAAACCGGAAAGTCGCATATGACGTGCGTCATTCTCTGCAACAGAAGACGCGGAGGTAGCATGTCGAGTGATGAACAGCCGTTTGAATGGGATGAGAGAAAGCGCCTCATAACACTCGAGAAGCACGGGATCGATTTCGTTCGCGCAGCCCAGGTTCTTCTCGGTCAACATGTCGAGATCGACGCACACAGCGAAAGCGAACCGCGATATATGGCGATAGGTCTGGCCGAAGATCAGGTCATTTCGGTCGTATTCACCCGGCGCGACAGCGCGATCAGGATCATCACCGCACGGAGGGCGAGGCGAAATGAAAGAGAATATTTCCGGGCCCTATTCGGCGGATCAGATCCGCCAGATGAAGGACAAGACTGACTGGGACCGTCTCGCCCGTGAAGGCGATTTCGAAGGCGAGGATGAGGATGATTTCGAGGTGGACTGGTCCACCGCCCGTCTCGTCATCCCCGAGCCGAAGAAGGCGGTTTCCTTGCGCATCGACCCCGATGTGCTCGACTTCTTCAAGTCGCAGGGCAAGGGCTATCAGACCCGGATGAACGCGGTGCTGCGTGCCTATATGGATGCAAAGAAGGCCGGCTAGCTGCATCAGGCATGCCGGCATCTCCCCGGGGTGAGGCCCGGAACGGGCTGAGGGCGCAGCGCCCCCTCAGCCTTCCAGCACTTCCACCGTCAGCTTGCCATTGGTGTAGACGCAGATGTCCGCCGCGATCGCCATGGCCTTGCGGGCCACGGCCTCGGCGTCCAGGTCGCCCTCCATCAGCCCGCGGGCCGCGGCAAGGGCGAAATTCCCGCCCGAGCCGATGGCGGCCACGTCATGTTCCGGTTCCAGCACATCGCCCGCGCCGGTGACGACATAGATCTGCGCCCCGTCGGTGACGATCAGCATGGCTTCCAGGTTGCGCAGGTACTTGTCGGTGCGCCAGTCCTTGGCCAGATCGACACAGGCGCGCTGCAACTGGCCGGGAGCAGATTCCAGCTTCTTCTCCAGCCGCTCCAGCAGGGTAAAGGCATCGGCGGTCGAGCCGGCGAAGCCCACCACCACGTCGCGCCCGCCCGGCGTCAGCCGGCGCACCTTGCGCGCCGTGCCCTTCATCACCGTCTGGCCGACGCTGACCTGCCCGTCGCCTGCCACGACCACCTTGCCGCCACGCTTGACCGCAAGGATCGTGGTGCCATGCCAGCCGGGAAATTTGTCTTCCGCCATCAGGGGCCTCCGTATCTCTTGGGGCTGAAATATGAGCGCGGACCCGGCTTCGCAAGCCGCGCGGCTGGTCGGCACGCGGAAAGCATGGCATTGAGGGGGCCGACCCGGCCATTCAAAGCCATGCGAAGCCATGCCCGAACCGTTTGACCTGCGCCTCTACCTGCACCAGCCGATGCTGGGCAATGCGCGTCGCGGCAAGGTGAATTTCCTGCAGCGCCTGACCCGGTTGCTGGAAGGGCAGGGCTGGAGGGTGCAGATCCTGCCCACGGGCGAGGCTGCGCGCGAGGCGGCGCCGGATCAGCCCGGCTATGCGCTGTTCCATATGGAAAAGCCGACCCATGACCGCGCGCTGACCTTCCGCCGCAGCTATCACTATCCCTTCTGGCGCATCGAGCAGGTGGCCGAGCGCTGGCGCTGGCCGGTGGCCGAGGCCCGCTTCGATCCCGAGACCATCGATCCCGACGCCGCCCGTGCCTTTCACACCCGCCTTGCCGCCCGTGTCCTGCCGGGGCCCCCGCCCCGGCGCGGCGATCATGTTCTGATCCCGCTGCAGGGGCGCATCGCCGAGGCGCGATCGTTCCAGACCATGTCACCGCTCGACATGGTGGCGCGCGTGGCCGAGACGGGCCGGCCCGCAATCGCCACTCTGCATCCGAAGGAAACCTACATGCCCGAGGATCGCGCCGCACTGGATGCTCTCGCCCGTCGCCACCCGAACCTGACCATCGGCGGCAACACCGCGTCGCTCTTGCGCGACTGCGCCTTTGTCGCCACCCAGAACAGCGCCGTGGCCTTTGACGGCTATATCCTCAGCAAGCCTGCGGTCCTCTTCGGGCAGGTCGATTTCCACCATATCGGCCTGAACGTCGCTGATCTGGGCACCGGTTCCGCGCTGGCGGCTGCGGCGGATCATCGCCCGGATGTGGCGCGCTATCTCTTCTGGTTCCTGCGAGTGAATGCCATCAATATGTCTGCCCCCGATGCCGACCAGCAGATCGCCGCGGCCCTGCGCCGGGGCGGCTGGCCGGTTCATATGCCGGCCTAGGCGGATTTCTTCACAGCGGCTTGAACTGCCCTTCGCATTCGGCGTTATCCCCCTTACCTGCTGCCCTGAACAGATGACAGGATGATCCCCTTGCCGACCGAGACCCAAGCCACGGCCATCGGCCCGATCCTCTTTTTCCGCCGGCACGACGCGGATCGCGTGCATCTGGCCGCGCTGGTCGGCCGCCCCGACGCGGCTGGCGCGCCCGGACCGCTGCTGGCGGGGGGTGCCGAGATCGGCCCGAGGGAGTTGGGGCAGGTCGCCGGGCTGACCCTCTGGCGCTTCGATTTCGCGCTGTCGCCCGAGGATCGCGGCTATCACTTCGAGGGGCAGGATTACCCGGTCGTCACCGATCTGACCGGCGACATGCGCATCGCCTTCGTCTCGTGCAATGGCGAGGAAAACGGCGATCTCGACCGCGACGCGCCCGAGCGCAACGCCATGTGGGACCGGTTGGCAGCCGAGCATGCGGAAAACCCCTTCGCGCTGATGCTACAGGGGGGCGACCAGATCTATGCCGATGAGGTGACTCAGGACCATGTGCTGACCGAGGATTGGCCGGACTATGCCCCCGACAACCCGACCCCGGCGCAACTCGAGGACCTTCGCGCCCATCTGCGCCAGCGCTTTGCCGAGCGTTACCTGATGGTTCTGGGGGCCGAGGCCTACGCCCGGATTGCCGCACAGGTGCCAAGCCTGTCGGTCTGGGACGATCACGACATCTGTGACGGTTGGGGCTCACTGGCCGATGACCTGGCGAATTCGGCCGTCGGGCAGACGCTCTTCGATGTGGCGCGCGAGATGTATCTGTTGTTCCAGCATGCCGCGACCGAGGCCGATATCCCTGACCTCTTCATGGATCCGCATGGCACCAGCCTCGGCTGGGTGCGGCACCTGCCCGACCTGACGCTGATAGGTCCTGACCTCAGATCCGAACGCACGCGGCGGCGGATCATGGGGCCGGCGGGATGGGAGGCCTTCGACGCGCTGGAGCCGCGCGAGGGCCAGACCATCATGGTCTCCAGCGTGCCGCTGCTGGGGCCGCGCCTGTCGCTGATCGAGCGGCTGCTGCAGGTGATCCCGAAAATGCAGCATTACGAGGATGACCTGCGCGACCAGTGGCAAAGCCGCGCCCACCGGGCCGAGTGGCGGCGGATGCTGCGCGCGGTCCTGCGCCTGCGCGAGGCCGGGCCGCTGACGGTGGTTTCGGGCGAGATCCACGTGGCCACCCGCGCCGAGATGCTGCCCCGCGAAAGCCTGATCCACCAGCTGGTCGCCTCGGGCATCTCGCATCGGGCGCCGCCCAAGGCCTATGGCCGGGCGCTGGGGATGCTGGCCTACCTGGGCGAGGCACCGCTGAAGGAGCACCCGATCCGCAACCTGTTCCTGCCGGGCCAGAAGCAGCGCTATATCTCGCAGCGGAATTACCTGACGCTGGACCGCAAGTCCGGGCGATGGCAGGCGGTGTGGAACCTTGAGGAGAGCGGCAGGACGCCGCCGCTGGCGCTGTCGGAGTAAACAGCAAAACGCCGCCGGAGTTTCTTCCGACGGCGTTTCGATGACGACCGGTCAAAGGGTCAGATCGACTCTTCGATCCAGTTCTTCAGCGCGGCCTTGGGCGCGGCGCCCATGCGGTTCGAGATGACTTCGCCATCCTTGAACATGAACAGCGCCGGAATCCCGCGCACGCCCAGACCGGCGGCGGTGTCGGGGTTTTCGTCCACGTTCACCTTCACGATCTTGATCTTGCCGGCATATTCTTCCGACAGCTCTTCCAGCGACGGGCCGATCTGCTTGCAGGGGCCGCACCATTCGGCCCAGAAATCCACCAGGACCGGAGTATCGGCCTTGCGGACCTCGGCGTCGAACTGGGCGTCGGTGACGGGGCTGGTTGCCATGTTCTTGCTCCTTGAGCTTTGGGTGCCGGCAGGACCGGCGAAAGGGGTCTGTCTTGACAGCTAGGGTCGCGGCGGCACCGGGTCAAGGGCCGTGCTGGCCTGATCCAGCACCGCATCCGGCAGGGGCATCAGGCTGCGCGTGGCCGTCCACAGCACCGCCGCCTTGACCCGGTGGCCGGGATAGATCAGCCGCAGCGCCGCACGATAGGCCGCCATCTGCCGCAGGATCCCGAGCGGGGTCAGGGCTGGATCGGCGGGCACTTCGACATTCGATTTGTAATCAACCGCCAGCACCCGGTCCGGCCCGACGATCAGCCGGTCGATGCTGCCGTGAAGCGTGCCGATGCCCGGCAAGGGCGCGGTCAGACCGACCTCGGTCAGCACGGTCTCTCCCGGCCCCGGGGTCATGACCGCCGCCAGATCGGGCGCGCCGATGACCGCCTCGGCCTCGGCCAGCAACCCGGCCATTTCGTCGGCATCGGGCAAACCACCCTCGGCCCCGGCCAGTGCGGCGCGGGCGATGGCGGGCCAGTCTTCCGTGATCGAACCCGGCAGATGCTCCAGCAGCAAATGCAGCCTTGTGCCGCGCAGCATCGCGGCGTCGCGGTCGGCTTCCTCGCCGCTGCCGCCTGCGCCGCCCCCGCTGCCAATGGCCTTGGCCCCGCCAAGCGCCGTCGCGGCGACGGGTTGCGGCAGGCGCGTCGGGTTGGGCGGTCTTGTCCTGCTCCAGTCGGGTAGGGCGATGGCCGTTACCTCGGTGGTTTTGTCCGCCTCGGCCTCGACCGGCCAGTCGCCGAAACTCAGCCGCCGCGCCGTGCCGACCCCCTCGATCTCGATCGCGCTCTGCTCCAGCCCGGCGCGTTCGGCCCCGTCCGAGACCATGGCGTGCCAGCTGTCCAACCCCGCGCCGGTGTCACCCGCCGCAGCGACGATCAGCCAGCTTTCCGCCCGGGTCAGCCCGACATAGAGCAGCCGCCGCCGTTCCTCCTCGGCCCGCGCGGTCTGGGCGGCTACGGCATCCTCGACCGGCGCGCTGCGGCTCCCCTTGCTGCCGCGCCAGACGGTCGGGCCATCGGGCAGGGCGATGGTATAGCGATCGCCCGGCGGGCGGCGCTTGGCGGTATCGGGCAGGATCACCAGCGGGCTTTCCAGACCCTTGGCACCATGCACCGTCATGACCCGGATCAGGCCGCCCTCGCCGCTGCCGGCCTGCCGGCGCACCTCGACATCATCGCCCGTGAGCCAGACCAGAAAGCCGGTCAGCGTCGGCGTCTCTACGGTTTCATAGGCCAGCGCCTGCGACAGCAGCTCGGCAATGCCGTCCTCGGCCTCCTGCCCCAGCCTCGCCAGCAGCCGCGCCCGCCCGCCATGACGGATCAACAGGCGCGAGATCAGGTCATAGGGGCGCAAATAGCCGACTTTATCCATGAGATCGGTCAGAAGAGCATGAGCCTCGGCGTGATCCGATTCGCGCAGCCGTTCCCACAGGAATTCCCGCTTTCGACCCGCCGCCAGCCGGTAAAGTGCATCCTCGCTGAGGCCGAACAGCGGCGAGCGTAGGGCGGCGGCCAGCGACAGGTCGTCCTCGGGTGTATCCAGCACCGACAGCACGGCGCGGATGTCGCGCACCGCCAGTTCGGCGGCCAGTTTCAGCCGATCGGCCCCGGCGATGGGCAGGCTTGCGGCCTTGCAGGCCCGGATGATCTCGTCGAACAGGCCCTTGCCCTTGCGGCCCTGCACGAGGATCAGCACATCGCCGTAATCCAGCGGCCGGATGCGGCGCTGGCGAATATCGTGGAAGGGCGTGCCATGAATGGCCCTGATCTGGGCGGCGATGGCCTTGGCCAGCAATGTCTCGGCCGAGGGCGGCACTGGAGCGTCACCCGGCTGCCACCAGTCGGGCGGGTCCTCGGCCTCGGGTTCCACGACCGGCGGCCAAAGATCGACCCGACCGGGCAGACCCTCGTGAAAGGCGATGTGGCGCGCGCCCTCGCCCAGACCCTGGGCCGCCTCGCCCTCGAAGACCGCATCGACCAGCCGCAGGATCGCCGGCGACGAGCGGAAGGAATGCAAAAGCTCCCGCCGCTGCATCGGCGCCTCGACGGCGGCGAAGGCGTCGGCAAAGCGGTCGCGGCGGTCCTCAAACACCGCCACATCGGCGCCCTGGAAGGAATAGATCGACTGTTTCGGATCGCCCACCACGAACAGCGTCCGTTCGCGCGGCACCGCCCCGGCGCCGCTGGTGAATTCATCGGTCAGCCGCGCGATCACCCGCCATTGCTCGGGGCTGGTATCCTGCGCCTCGTCCACAAGGATATGGTCGATCCCGCCATCCAGCCGCCATAGCACCCATTGCGCCATGCTGGATTCCGACAGCAGCCCCGCCGCACGGCTGATCAGATCCTCGAAATCCAGCCAGCCATGGGCCAGCTTGCGGGCGTCATAGCGACGGGCGAACTCATGGGCAAAGCGGTGCAGCGCCAGCGTGCGCCGGGCCGAGGCAAGGGCGATCATCTGCCCCCGCGCATCCTGCACCCGCTCCATCAGCTCCTCGAGATCGGGCATCAGCCCGGCCGCCGCCCCGCGCTGCAGGCCCACGGCGGGGAACTTGCCCAGCTTCGCCGTCCCGGCATTCTCGCCCGACTTGTACAGCATCACATCGCAAAGCGTCGCCAGCGCCGCCATGTCCGGCTGGTCCCAGTCATGGCCGGCCAGCCGCTCGGCAATGCCGGCATCGGTCTTGTTGCTGCCCCGCATCAGCGGGATCAGCGCGCCGATGAGGTCCCGCTCGTCGCCGCTGAAGACTGCGGCCATGAGGCTCTCTTCATCTGCCCCTGCCGCCAGCCCCAGCGCCACCCAGAGCGCCGCCTGATCCGGCGGGGCCTCCGCCGCGCCCGGCGGTAGCGCCCTGACAAAACCGTCGAGATCATGCCCGCCATGCAAAGCGGTCAGGTCGGCGATGGCCGGGTGCATCTCCTCGGCCATTTCCTCGACGATCTCGGCCCTCAGAACCCTTGCGCTGCGGTCATCCAGTTCCGCAAAGCCAAGCGGCACCCCGGCCTCCAGCGGGAAGCGGCGCAGCAGCGCGGCGCAGAAGCTGTGGATGGTCTGCACCTTCAGCCCGCCCGGCGTCTCGATGGCCAGCGCGAACAGCCGCCGCGCCTCGGTCAGATCGGCGCTGCCTGCCTCGCCCAGATCGGCCAGCGCGCGGCGCAAGTCGGGCTCGGGCAGCATCGCCCATTCCCCCAGACGGCGCAGCAGCCGGTTCTGCATCTCGGTCGCGGCGGCCTTGGTATAGGTCAGGCACAGGATGCGCTCGGGCCTTGTGCCGCGCAGCAGCAGCCGCGCCACCCGGTCGGTCAGCACCCGCGTCTTGCCCGAGCCGGCATTGGCTGTCAGCCAGGTCGAGGCGGCGGGATCGGCAGAGCCGACCTGGTTGCGGGTCGCCTCATCCATCCTCGCCCACCTTCTCCGGGCGGGCGGCGTCCGACAGATCCCATTCCCCCAGCCGCGCCAGATGGTCGTAATCGCCGCCAAAGCGGCCCGGATCGCCGGCGCGCTGCGCCGCAAATCCGACCTCGCCCGACAGGTAAGCGCGGATCAGGGCGACGAAATGATCCCAGAATTCGCCTTTCAGGTCATCGGGCAGGCTGCGGGCATGCGTCTTACCGTCGCCGCCCAGCTGGATATAGCTGATCCCCGCCACCTCGACCGGGCCGATCTGGTCAAAGCTGCCATCGGTGGCCATGACGGCTTCCAGCAGCAGTTGTTTATCGCTGGCGAGGATATCCTTCTGGGATGGGGGTGCGCCGGACTTGTAGTCATAGACCATCGCCCGCCCGTCCAGCAGCAGGTCGATCCGGTCGGGCTTGGCGGTCAGCTTCAACCCGGTATCGGCCACCGCCATCTCGCGCTTGCGTTCGATGACCTTCGGCTCGCCCTGCGCCAGCCGCGCCAGTTCATCAGTGACCAGCTGATCGGCAATGCCGGTGATCCGCGCCAGCCAGAAGGCCCGGGCCGAGGGCCAGGGCACCTCAGCCTCCAGCACCGTGGCGGCGATCTCCAGCAGCCGCGCGCGCAGTTCCTCGGGCGCCGTGTCGGCGGTCGGGCGGCTTTCCAGAAGCTTCTGGACGATGCTGTGCAAGACGGTGCCGCGCAGCAGGGCATCCGGTTCGGGGCGCAGCGGATCGAGCGATGCGAGGCCCAGCACCCGCTTGGCATAGATGGCATAGGGATCGCGGATCAGGCGCGAGACATCGGTGGCCGACAGTTCGCTCAGCGCCGGGGCCGGCGGGATCGGCGCGGGGCGCGGGGCCGGGGCCTCGCGGGTCTCGGGCCGGGCCAGTGCGGTGGTCAGGTCCAGCCAGTGCTGGCCGCGTTGCCGCATGGCCCGCAGCGCGTCCTTGCCGCCCTGATCCGGCAATCCGTCCAGCAGGTTCGTCAGCCGGTTCAGCCAGCGCGAAGGGATGGTTTCCGCCGTGTCATCCCGCCGGGCGCGGGTCAGGATGACGCTTTCAGCCCCCATGCCCTGCTGGAAGTCATGGGCGGCAAGGCCGATGCGGCGCTCTGGCAGGGTCAGGCCGGCATCCAGCCGCATCTGCCGCGACAGCCACGGGTCGGGCGACAGCGATTGCGGCCAGCCGCCCTCGTTCAGCCCGGCCAGGATCACCGCGCCATGGGCATGGGTCCGCGCCTCGCGCGGGCCGCGAAAGCGCACCATCGGGTGATAGATCAGATCGACCCGGACCGCCTGCGCATGCATCTCGGTGAACAGCAGATCGGCGAAATCGCCCGGCCGCATCGGCGGGCCGGCGGCGGCATGGTCCTGCAGATGCAGCATCAGCGCGCGGGCCTTGCCGCCGGAATCCTTGGCCCAGAGCACCGAGGTTTCCGCATCGCCCCCCGGACCGGCGGCCAGCGCCCGGGCCAGATCCAGATGGTCGCGGACCCGGTCGGCCAAGGGTCGCGGCGCGCGATCACGGGCCAGCGGCTCGATCCGGTCCAGCATCCCCGCCAGCCAGTCAGCCCAGTGCTTGCGCATCTCGTCGCCCTTGGCGCCCCAGTTGCGCAGCGCCTCGCCACCCGGGAAGACCGGCCCCTCGCGGCGCAGCTTCAGTTCCAGATCGCGGGTCAGGCGCAGCTGGTCATTGCGGCCAAGGGTTTCCGATCCGGTCCCCGTGACCGGATGTTTCAGCAGCGCCAGCAGCGCGTCGATGGTCAAGGGCTGGCCGAACAGCTGCGCCACCTGCCGCAGGAACAGGCCGGAAGCCGTCAGGCTCAGCGGCTGGCCGGCGCTGTTGTCGGGCACGATCTGCCAGCGGTCCAGCGCCGCCGCCACACGGCGCACCAGCCCGCCATCGGCCGAGATCAGCGTCATCGGCTGATCGTCCTCGACCGCCTTGCGCAGGATCAGGGCAATGGCCTCGGCCTCCTGCCCCGGCGTCTCGGCCTCGATCAGTGTCAGATCAGCGGTTGCCGGGGTCAGATCGCCAAGCGCCGGGCCATCGGCGATCCACTGGTCGGTGACCGGCGCCGGGCGCAGGGCGAGCGACAGAAGCGCATTTCGCGCGGGCGATGGGGCGCGGCTGTCGGTCCAGCGTTGCGGATAGCCCGCCGCCCGGATCAGCGGCGCGAAGCGCGCTTGCGGGTGATCCTCGGCATGGGCATCAAGCCCGTCCCAGATCGCCTGCGGCTGGTCGAAATCGAAGCCCGGCAGCACCACCGCCCCGTTGGGCAGCGCCGCCACCGCCTGCATGAAGAGCCGCGTCGCCCCGTGCGAGCCGGTCGAGCCCGCGACGATCACCGGCCCGTCCGGCAGGTCCAGCCCCTCGGCCCAGTGCCGCACGAAGCCCTCGGCGGCGAGGCGCTGGCGGGCGGGCCGGTCCTGCGGCGGCTCGGCCAGATAGAAATTCGCCGCGATCTGCAGGAAATCCAGCGCATTCTGCCAGTGCTTCGCGTGTTCGCCCGCATCGATCAGGCTCAGCGCATCGGGGCTGCAGCCCTCGGTCTGCATCTCGGTCATCAGTTCCGACAGCGATTGCGCCAGATCGGGGATGGAATGACCTGCCCCCAGATCGGGCAGCTGGTCCAAGAGATGCGCCACCAGCCGCCCCAGCTGCAGCCGCCGCGCCAGCGGTGCCGCCAGCGGCCCATGGCTGTTCGCCGGACCCGCGCCCAGATCGGTGACGATGCGCAGGCGCGGCAACAGCAACGGGCCGCGCGCGTCGAAGGCCTCGGTCAGCGCGGTCAGGGTGCGGCCGGAATTGGCATAGATGGTGGCGCGGGCCATGGCCTCGGGCGGCTGGCCCGCCATCCGCTGCAGGAAGCCCGCGACGAATTCGCGGGCGAAATCGACGCCCGGCGGCAGGGCGTAGAGGCCGGGCGGAAACTCACCCGCCATTCAGCATTGCCTCGGCCAGGGGAATGGTCTCGGGCCGGCCCAGATCGCACCAGCTGCCGGGATGGATCAGCCCGAAAGCGCGGCCCTCGGGGATCAGCCGGTCCCAGAGCAGGTTCAGCGAAAACACCGTGTCGGGCAGCTCGGCCAGCCGGTCGGGGTTCAGCATCTGTACCCCGCCATAGACCAGATCGCCCTTGCGGCTGATCCGGCCAGCCCCATCGATGCCGAAATCGCCCGCGCCCACCCGGCCACGGGTCTGCGCCAAGGGCACCAGCATCAGCAGCGCGTCCATCCGCGCGGGATCCCAGGCCGCGCGCAGGGCGGCCACCGGGTTCGGCCCCGTCCAGATGACATCGGGGTTCAGCGTCAGAACCGGCCCCTGCCCCAGCATCGGCAGCGCCTTTTTCAGCCCGCCGCCGGTTTCGAGGATCAGATCCGCCTCGTCGCTGATCGCCACATCCTGCCCGGCGAGATGATCGGCGATCATCTGGCCGAGGTAATGGGTGTTCACCACCACTGGCCCCGCCCCTCCAGCACGCGCGAGATCCAGCGCCCGGTCCAAGAGCGTCTGGCCGCCGACCTCGATCAGCGGTTTCGGGCGGCTGTCGGTCAGCGGGCGCATCCGTGTGCCCAGACCCGCCGCGAACAGCATCAGGGGCGTCAGCGGGCGGTCGTCTGGCATCGGGCGGCGATCCTGTCGGCGATATCGGGCGTGGGTGCGGGGAAAGACTTCACGATTGCGGCCAGGGGCGCAAGGGCGGGATGGGCCAGATCGCGCAGGATATAGGCCCAGACCCGCGGCATGAAGTCCAGATAACGGGTCTTGCCGTCGCGCAGCGCCAGCCGGGCAAAGATGCCCATGATCCGCAGGTTCCGCTGCGCGCCGAGCAGCGCATAGGCGGCTGCAAAGCGGTCGGCATCCAGTCCCGTCGCGTCCAGATAGCGCCGGATCATCTTGGCCTCGATCGCCGGGTCCACGTCTTGCCGCGCGTCCTGCAGCGCCGAGACCAGATCATAGGCCGGATGGCAGGCCACCGCGTCTTGGAAATCGAGGAGGCCAAGCGGCGCCTCGCCGCGCCAGATCAGGTTCTCGGCGTGGAAATCGCGCAGGGAAAGCACCGGCGGCAGGTCGGCGCAAAGCTCTGTGTGCAGGTTCTCGACGATCCCGGCGATGGCCTGCGCGGGGGTCGGGTCACTGCCCACCGCCTCCGGATACCAGTCCGCGAACATCCCGACCTGCCGGGCCAGTTCCGGGCCGTCGAGCGCCATCACTGCAGGCGGCCGGTGCTGGTGCAGATCGACCAGCAGATCGGTGATGCGGGCATAGATCGGCTCGGCCATTCCGGGTTCACGCTCCAGCACCCGGGCGACCAGATCATCGCCCAGATCCTGCATCAGCAGCAGCCCGGCACCGGCATCCTCGGCCACAACCTCAGGCGCCAGAAAGCCGCGATCCCTGAGCCAGCCGGTCATCGCCAGATAGGCCGTGATGCTGCCCGGCGGGGCATCATCCATCAGCACGGCACTGTCCTCACCCCGAACCAGCCGAAAATAGCGCCGGGCCGAGGCATCGCCGGCCAATGGCGTGACCCGCGCGTCACCCCAGCCCGCCTGATTTACAAACTGCGCCCGTTCCACCGCGCGGGCGAGATCGGGCCAGTCCTCGGCCCGGCCATGCAGGGAAATGCTGCGCAGATCCGGACCCTCATTGGCCAGCCGCAGCCACAACGCATCCTCGGGCGCGCGGCCCATGCGGTCGGGCCATTCGATCAGCGTGATCGCCTCGGCCATGGCCTCGTCCAGCCCCAGCTCGTCCAGTTCCGACATGTCGCCAAGGCGGTAGAGGTCGGCATGCCAGATCTCGGTTCCCATCGGATCGGCATAGGTCTGGACCAGCGTGAAGGTCGGGCTGGGCACATCCTCGGCCATCTCGCCCTGGCGGGCCTGAATGAAGGCGCGGGCGAAATGGGTCTTGCCCGCGCCGACCGGGCCGTCGAGCAGGATCATCTGGCCGGGGCGCAGCTGTGCCGCCAGCATCCGGGCAAGGGCCGAGGTCATCGCCGCGTCGGCGGTCAGGGTGGCAAGCGTCTCCATGCTCCGGGTTCTAGCGGCTCGCGCGGGGCGAGGAAATGGGCCCCCGAAAACGACTGGCGAGATTGTCTCGCGGGAACGTCAATGGGCAGTCCCGCGAAAACCGCTATCCTGCCCGAAAACCTGCTGACGAGTGCCCCCATGCTGAAACCCGCCCTCCTCTCCCTAGCTCTCGCCCTTGCCGGCCTGCCCGCCCATGCGACACAGGAATATATCCTGCCGACGCTCTTCGACGTGACCGGCGTGGCCGGCGATGACGTGCTGAACACCCGCGACACCCCCTCCGCAAAGGCGGCGATCATCGGCACGCTGGCCCCCGATCAGACCCGCATCGAGGTGGTCGAAGAGCGCAATGGCTGGGCGCGGGTCAATAGCGCCGAACGGTCGGGCTGGGTGAACATGCGCTATCTCAGCTATCGCACCGATGTCTGGGAGGCCGAGAAGCTGCCCGCCAGCTTCCGCTGCCACGGGACCGAACCGTTCTGGGGTCTCAGTGTCGAACAGGGTCAGGCGGTGCTGGACGGGCCGGACATGGCGGCCACGCCGCGGCCCTTGCAAGCGGTGCTGGGCGGCGACATCTTCCGCGACCCGACGCGGGCGGTGCTGGCCGAGGGGCTGACGGCCAGCGTGGTGCCGCAGATCTGTTCCGACGGCATGTCCGACAAGCTTTACGGGCTGCGCGCCAGTGTGGTCTTGACGGGGGATCAGCCGAGGCTGTTGCAGGGGTGCTGTTCGATTCAGCCCTGAGGCTTGTAGGCCCGTGCTGGTTGCACGGGCCAAGGCTGTTAGTCCAGCCCCAGCACATCCGCCATGTCATATTCCCCCGGCCCCTTGTCCTGACCCCAGAGCGCCGCGCGGATGGCGCCGCGCGCGAAGATCGCCCGGTCGGTGGCCAGATGGCGCAGCACCACCCGCTCGCCCTGACCGGCAAAGATCACGTCATGCTCGCCCACCACATCGCCACCGCGAATGGCGGCAAAGCCGATGCTGCCCGGCGCGCGTTCGCCGGTGATACCCTCGCGGGCGGGGGTGCGCAGCTCGGCCAGCGGCTTGCCGCGGCCTTCGGCGGCGGCCTCGCCCAGCATCAGCGCGGTGCCCGAGGGGGCGTCGACCTTGTGGCGGTGATGCGCCTCGACCACCTCGACGTCCCAATCCTCGCCAAGCGCAGCCGCGACCTTGCGGGTCAGGCCGATCAGCAGGTTGACGCCAAGGCTCATGTTCCCGGCGCGGATGATCGGGGCGTGACGGGCAGCGGCGGCGATCTTTTTCAGGTCATCCTCGCCAAGCCCGGTGGTGCCGATCACATGCACCGCCCGCGCCTGCGCCGTCAGTTCGGCCAGCGCCACGGTGGCCGCCGGCGTGGTGAAATCGATCAGCGCCTGCGCCCCGGCAATCGCCTCGATCGGGTCATCGGTGACGGTGACGCCAAGCGCCGCGCCGCCCATCGCCTCGCCGACATCGCGCCCGATCCAGGGGCTGCCGGGCCGGTCCACCGCCCCCGCCAGCCGCGCCTGATCGCCCTCGCCAATCAGCCGAATCAGCATCTGCCCCATGCGCCCCGAGGCGCCCGCGACCACGATTCCCGGTTTGTCCATGCGTCATCCCCTTTTGCCCTGTGCATATCCCGTTGCGGCAAGGCCCGCGACCCCCTACATCGGGCGCATGGCACAGAAACACCATAACCAAGGATCCGGCCCCTCGCAGCGACAGTTGCGCGTGGGCGAATTGATCCGCCGCACTCTGTCGGACGTGCTGATCCGCGCCGATGTGCATGACCCCGACCTGAACCGGCATGTGATCACCGTCAGCGAGGTCCGCGCCTCGCCCGATCTCAAGGTCGCGACCGCCTATGTCATGCCGCTTGGCGGGCATGACGTCGAGGAGGCGCTGAAGGCGCTGCGCCGCAATGCGCCGGAACTGCGCCATCTGGTCGCCAAGGGGATGACGCTGAAATACGCGCCGCAACTGCGCTTCCAGCTGGACGAGACGTTCGACCGCATGGACGACACCCGCCGCATGTTCGCCGAAGAGCGCGTGCGCCGCGATGTCGAGGCGCATGACGACGACGAAACCGACGATGGCAACTGACCGCTGGCGGCGGCTGGGTCTGGCCGCCGGGTTCTTCCTTGCCCTGGCGATCCCGGCCTCGGCCGAGGGCTGCGGCCGCATGGACCATGACGGCCAGAGCTATACCGTCTGTCAGGTCGAGGCCGGCGAGGAACCCCGTCTGCAACTCTGGCAGGATGACGAGGCCGGCGAGCCGCTGAACAGCTTTTATGCCGTGCGCCGGACGCTGGCGCAGGGGCAATCGCTGCGTTGGGCGATGAATGCCGGCATGTTCCATCCCGATTACCGCCCGGTGGGTCTGCTGGTGATCGACGGCGAGGAACAGCATGGCATCGTCACCGCGGGCGGTGGCGGCAATTTCGGCATGTTGCCCAACGGCGTCTTCTGCACCGGCGGCGCCCGGCCCTTTCAGGTGATCGAAAGCCGTGCCTTTGCCGCCGAGAAGCCCGACTGCCGGCTGGCAACGCAATCCGGCCCGATGCTGGTAATCGATGGCGAGCTGCATCCGCGTTTCCTGATCGACAGCGACAGCCGTTACATCCGCAACGGCGTCGGCGTCTCGCCCGATGGTCAGACCGCGTGGTTTGCGATCTCGGACAAGCCGGTCACGTTCCACGAATTCGGCCGGCTCTTCCGCGATGGGCTGGGCGTGCGCGACGCGCTCTATTTCGACGGTTCGATCAGCCGGCTCTACGCGCCCGGCCTGAACCGCGCCGATTTTGGCCGATCGCTCGGCCCGATGATCGGGCTGGTTGACGGCGGCTGAACGGGCCGGGTTTTGCCGATCCGAGGCCCTACCGCCCGGTAATCCCTTCCAGCGGGCGCAGCGGCACCGGGTTTGTCACCAGGTGGCTCTTGCGCTTCTCGTAGAAGGCATTGCCGCCGGCGGTGACGACATAGTGCATGTTGTCATAGGAAAACCGGTGCGTCGCGGCGTGGAAGAACTGGGCATTGCCGATCAGCGGGTGACGCTCGCCGCGCAGCACGGCGCGGGCGGCGGCGCGCACGTCGGGCATCGCCTTCGAGTTCATCTTGCGGGTCATGACGCCGGGGGCGAACTGGTTCTTCTGCCCGACAACGCCGCAGACGGTATTCGGGAATTGCGGCGAGGCGACGCGGTTCATCACCACGCTGCCAACCGCGATCATGCCATCGCGGCTCGAGCGGTTGGATTCGAAGAACATCGCCCGCTCCATGCATTCAAGCTCGGAATGCCGGCGTCCCATGCCGCAGCCGCTGAGGATCAAGAGCGCGGCCAGAAGCGACAGGGTGATCTGCCAGGTCGAGAAGGGGGAGGTCATTCACTGTCCTTTCCGGCCTGTTCCCGGCCGTGCCTGTTTTGACAAGATCCATAGCAAAGGCAGGTGCAGGACGACAACTGCCGCGTTGGGGCGGCGCTGCCTACTCGCCGGAAAAGCGCGCGGCCAGCCCCATGCCGCGCCAGTCGGCCAGCGCCTGATCGGCGGCGGCGGCGCGCAATTCCTCCCAGGCCGGGTCGCCGGCAAAGCGCCCCTCGAGCCGCGCCAGCAAGGCCTGTGACGGGCCGTCGCCAGCGGCGGCGGCGGAACCGGCCAGGCGCAGCGCCAGGGCATAGCTGCGGGGCGTGCCATCGCCCTGCTCCTGCGCCAGCGCCGCATCGCGCAGCGAGACCACCGAGGCGAAGGCCGCATCGGGCAGGGCCGTGGACACGCCGGGCTGGGCGGCGATCAGTTGATCGGTCTTCAGCCGCGCCTCGATCCGGTCCAGTTCGGCCATGGAACCCGCCACGCCCTGCCCGGCGGCGGTCATGGCATGGGCATAGGCGGCGCGCGGATCGCTGCCCGCCTTCAGCCCGGCCAGCGCCAGTGCGATCTCGCCCTCTTTCTGCAGGGGTGTCAGCAGCTCGATGGCACGGCGCGGGTTCCGGGGCAGGCCCTTGCCCTCGGCCAGCGCCAGACCCAGCGCGCGGGGGTCGCTGGCATCGTCAGGATTGGCGACCAGCGCCAGCGGCGGCGTCGGCAGGGCATTGGTCAACACCGGGGCGAAGACGGTCAGCGCCTCGTCGGGACCGGTCCAGTCGCTCGTCTCGAAGGCAACCGGCGCGGCGGGCCTGATCTCGGCAGTCAGACGACCGGGTTCGGCCACGAAGGCTTTCAGTGCGTCCGCCAGCGCCTGCTGGAACGCCTGCTGCGGCGTGCCGGGTTCGGCCGTCACCAAGGCCTGCAATCCTTCGGGGCTGGTGGCCTGAGGCGGCAGGATCGGGCGCAGCTTCTCCCAACCACCGAGATCCTCCAGCGACAGATGCGCCGCGCGCAGCCTGCCCCTGACCCCCATCTCGGGCGGGCCATCGGCCATCTCGGGCGCGGTGTCGTCGCTGGAATCTGCGGGGTCGGAATTGCCCCCGGCGATCCGCTCGAAGAATTCGGGGATGAACATCGAGACATAGGCGAAATCGGCGCTGCCCTCGATCCGCGCGAGGCCCGGCGCGATGGCCTCGATATCCATGGCCAGCGAACCACTGCCGGCGCTTTGGCGCGCGTCGAGGGAAACTGCATCCAGCCGGATCATGTCATCATCGATGACCGCCGCGATCATCGCGCCGTTCATGCCGAAACATTGGGTGGCGATGGCGACGCCCGAGAGGTCAAGCCGGGTCGCGGCCTCTTCCTCAGCCCAGAGGCTCAGCCCCGACACCTGCAGCCGATCCAGCGAGACACGGCAGGTCTGATATTTGCCCTGCCCCGCGATCTCGAGGTCGCGCATGACCAGCGTGCCGCGCGGACCATCCACCGCCAGCGCGCCATAGCGCAGATCGGCGAACATCCGGCCATAGGAGACGATCAGCCGGGTGATACCGCCGATTACCCCCTCGGCCGAAAAGGCGCTGGCGCGCGGGGGGGTGATCTGCGCAGTCGCCGGTGCGGCAAGGGCAAGGCTCAGGGCGACGGGGGCGGCAAGACGGGCAGGCAGAAATTTCATGAAAGCAATCCTCGTCACGGCGAATACGGCCCGACCTGACCCCGCGCAGGCGGGATTTGCAAGCTGCTGTGTGCGGATTGGACGGATCAGCCGACGGCAGGGGCGGTCGGTCGCGCCGCTTCCTGCCCCTGCGCCGCATCGCGCACCAGATGGGCGATCTGCTGCATCTGCCCGAACAGCGGCGAGGTCTTGCGCCAGACCATACCGATCCGCCTGAAGGGGCGCGGTTCGGGCAGGTCGGCCACGCAGACCGGCGCGGTGCGGGTTTCCAGCGCCATCGCCATTTCCGGGATCAGCGTGACGCCGATCCCCGCGCCGACCATCTGCACCAGCGTCGAGAGCGAACTGCCCTCCATCAGATCGCGCGGTTGCGAGGGCGAGGGGCTGCAATAGGACAACGCCTGATCGCGAAAGCAATGCCCCTCCTCCAGCAGCAAAAGCCGCATCTCGCGCAGGTTCTCGGGCCGGGGCACAGGCTTTTGCGCATCCTCCAGCGGCCGCACCAGCAGGAAATCCTCGTGGAACAGCGGCTCCTCGTGCAGCGCGTTTTCCGAGATCGGCAGAGCAACGATCGCCGTGTCCAGCCGCCCTTCCAGCAGGTCATCGATCAGTTTCTGCGTCACCGCCTCGCGCGGGCGCACGTCCAGCGCCGGATGGCGCAGGGTCAGCAGCTTGATGGTCGCGGGCAGCAGATAGGGCGCGATGGTCGGGATCACCCCCAGCCGCAGGGTTCCGGTCAGAGGGCCATCGGTGGCGCGGGCCAGCTCGCCCAGTTCCTCGACCGATTGCAGGATCTTGCGCGCGCGCAGGGCGAAATCCTCGCCCAGACTGGTCAGCGTCACCTGCCGCGCGCCGCGTTCCAGCAGCGGCGCGCCCAGGATCTCTTCTAGCTCCTTCATCTGCACCGACAGCGCGGGCTGCGACAGGGCAAGGCTTTCGGCGGCGCGTCCGAAATGGTTCCAGCGGGCCAGCGCCTCGAAATAGCGCAGATGTTTCAGGGTCAGGCGTTTCATAAGGTAAATTTATCACGAGGATAAGAAGATACAAATTCAAATAATCAAACTTCTGGGGCAGAGTGTTGGGCAACAGGTTGTGGTCCGGTGCGGCCCGAAGGCGTCTGCGCCCTCGGGTCTGCACCGGATTGTTGCCCTGATACGCATTCACATGTTGGAAACGGAGAGGTCAGATGGACGGAAATGAAGTGAAAACTGCCGGCAAATGCCCGGTCATGCATGGCAGCGTGACCTCGGCCGGTCAGTCGAATGTCGATTGGTGGCCGAATGCGCTGAACCTGGACATTCTCAGCCAGCATGACAGCAAGACCAATCCGCTTGGCCCCGATTTCGACTATCGGGAAGAGCTGAAGACGCTGGACGTCGAGGCGCTGAAGGCCGATCTGCGCGCGCTGATGACCGACAGCCAGGACTGGTGGCCCGCCGACTGGGGCAGCTATGTCGGCATGTTCGCCCGCGTGGCATGGCACACGGCGGGGTCGTATCGTCTGGCCGATGGCCGTGGCGGCGGTGGCACCGGCAACCAGCGTTTTGCGCCGCTGAACAGCTGGCCGGACAACGCCAATACCGACAAGGGCCGCCGCCTTCTGTGGCCGATCAAGAAGAAATACGGCAACAAGATCAGCTGGGCCGACCTGATCCAGCTGGCCGGGACCATGGCCTATGAAACCGCCGGGCTGAAGACCTTTGGCTTCGGCTTCGGGCGCGAGGATATCTGGCATCCCGAGAAGGACACCTATTGGGGCGCCGAGAAGGAATGGCTGGCCCCCTCGGACACGCGGTACGACAATGTCGATGCGCCCGAGACCATGGAAAACCCGCTGGCCGCGGTGCAGATGGGCCTGATCTACGTCAACCCGGAAGGCGTGAACGGCAAGCCCGACCCGCTGAAGACCGCCGCGCAGATGCGCGAGACCTTTGCCCGCATGGCGATGGATGACGAGGAAACCGTGGCGCTGACCGCCGGCGGCCACACCATCGGCAAATGCCACGGCAATGGCCGGGCCGAGAATCTGAGCCCGAACCCCGAGGCCTCGGATGTCGAGGATCAGGGCCTTGGCTGGATGAACAAGACCGGCCGTGGCATCGGCCGCGACCAGGTCGTCAGCGGCATCGAGGGCGCCTGGACCACCCATCCGACGAAATGGGACAACGGCTTCTTCAAGATGCTGATGGAGCATGACTGGGAATTGCGCAAAAGCCCCGCCGGCGCGAACCAGTGGGAGCCGGTGTCGATCGCCGAGGAAGACAAGCCGGTGGATGTCGAGGATCCCTCGATCCGCTATAATCCGATCATGACCGATGCCGACATGGCGCTGAAGGTCGATCCGACCTATCGCGCGATCTCCGAACGGTTCTACCGTGATCCCGAGGCCTTCAACGAGGCCTTCGCCCGCGCCTGGTTCAAGCTGACCCACCGCGACATGGGCCCGATCGAGCGCTATTTCGGCCCGGATGTGCCCTCGGAAGAGCTGATCTGGCAGGACCCGGTTCCCGCCGGCCCGACCAACTATGATGTCGCGGCGGTCAAGGCCAAGATCGCGGCCTCGGGCCTGTCGCTGTCGGACATGGTGACGACGGCCTGGGACAGCGCCCGCACCTATCGCGGCTCTGACATGCGGGGCGGCGCCAATGGCGCGCGCATCCGCCTGGCGCCGCAGAAGGACTGGGTCGGCAACGAGCCCGAGCGCCTGGCCCGTGTGCTGGCGGTGCTGGAGCCGATCGCGGCCTCGTCCGGCGCCTCGGTCGCCGATGTGATCGTGCTGGCCGGCAATGTCGGCATCGAGCAGGCGGCGAAAGCGGCCGGTGTCGAGGTTTCGGTGCCCTTCGCGCCGGGTCGGGGTGACGCCAGTGACGCGCAGACTGATGCCGCCTCCTTCGAGGTGATGGAGCCGCTGGCCGATGGCTATCGCAACTGGGTCAAGAAGGACTACGTGGTCAGCACCGAGGAAATGCTCTTGGACCGCACCCAGCTGATGGGCCTGACCGCCCCCGAGATGACCGTTCTGGTCGGCGGGATGCGGGTGATCGGTGCCAATTACGGCGGCTCGAAGGCTGGCGTCTTCACCGACCGCGAGGGCGCGCTGACCACTGACTTCTTCGTCAACCTGACCGACATGAATTACCAGTGGGTTCTGGTGGGCAAGGATCTCTACGAGATCCGCGACCGCAAGACCGGCGCGGTGAAATGGACGGCCACCCGGGTCGATCTGGTCTTCGGCTCGAACTCGATCCTGCGCGCCTATGCCGAGGTCTATGCCCAGGACGACGCGAAAGCCAAGTTCGTGCACGATTTCGTCGCCGCATGGACCAAGGTGATGGACGCCGACCGCTTCGACCTGCGCGCCTGATCCGTAACCTGATCCCGACCCCGCGCCGTCCTGACCGGATGGCGCGGGGTTTTTCTTTGGGCGACCGCCTTCCCTCTCGCGCCACCCGGACAAAGCGCATAGGCGCGCAGACCAATCTCTGTTAATCCCGCATCAGACGTCACGAGGTGCCACAGAAATGAGTGTCGAGGACCGCAAGCAGGAACAGATGGCCCGCGCCGCCTGGCTGTCCTTTGTCGCCGGCCAGACCCAGGACGAGATCGCCGCGCAGATGGGCATTTCGCGCCAGAGCGTGCAGCGCATGGTGGCGCAGGCGCAGGCGGCCGGGCTGGTCAAGGTGCGCATCGACCATCCCTTTGCCGATTGCCTCGATCTGGCCGCGCGGCTGCGGCGGCAGGCGGGGCTGCAATTCTGCGAGGTGGTGCCGGCGGATGCGCGGGGTGCCGGCATGGCGATTGCCGTGGCCGATTGCATCGAGACCTGGCTGCGCCGGTCTGATCCGCTGATCGCCGCCTTCGGCACCGGCCGCACCTTGCGCTCCGGGGTCGAGCAGATGTCGCGGGTCGATTGCGCCCAGCACCGGATCGTCTCGCTGACCGGCAATATCGCCACCGACGGCTCGACCGCCTATTACAACGTGCTTTTCTCGCTGTCCGAGCGCGTGACGGCCCGCAGCTATCCGCTGGTGGTGCCGGTCATCGCCAGCAGCGCCGCCGAGCGCGAGGCGCTGAATGGGCAGGCAGGCATCGCCCGGGTGATCGAGATGACCCAGGCCGCGTCCGTGGCCTTTGTCGGCATCGGCACCATCGGTCCCGATGCCCCGCTGGTGCTGGACGGCTTCCTGACCAGCGCGGAAATCGAGACCCTGCGCAGCGCCGGTGCGGTGGGCGAGATCGTGGGCTGGGCTTATGATGCTGAGGGCCGGCTGATCGACAGCGAGCTGATGCAGCGCGTCGCCTCGCCCTCGATCCCGTCACGGGAATCAACGCTGGTCATCGCCGCCGCAATGGGGCCGGCTAAGCATCAGGCGATCCGCGCCGCGCTGCGCGGCGGGCTGGTGAATGGTCTGATCACCGATACGACGACCGCAGAATTTCTTTTGAAATCATAATCCCGCCTCGCTGATTGACGTGTGGTCAAGAATTTCAGTTGACAAAAACACGCCGATCTATGAGCATTTGCCCATGGGAATGGCAAATGCCAAGGGAGGAAGACTATGAGCTATCTGAAGCGCGCCCTTCTGGGGGCCAGCGCACTGACGGTTATGGGGATTGCGGCACAGGCCGAGACCCTGACCATCGCCACGGTGAACAATGGCGACATGATCCGCATGCAGAAGATGACCGCGCCCTTTACCGAGGCGAACCCGGACATCACGCTGGAATGGGTCACGCTGGAAGAGAACATCCTGCGCGAGCGCGTCACCACCGACATCGCCACCAAGGGCGGGCAGTATGACGTGCTGACCATCGGCACCTACGAGGTTCCGATCTGGGCCAAGCAGGACTGGCTGGTGCCGCTGAACGACCTGCCGGCCGAATATGACGCCGCCGATCTGCTGCCGTCGATCAGCGCCGCGCTGTCGGTCGACAACACGCTTTATGCGGTGCCCTTCTATGGCGAATCCGCCATGGTGATGTATCGCAAGGATCTGGCCGAGGCTGCTGGCGTGACCATCCCGGACAGCCCGACCTGGACAGACATCAAGACCGCCGCCGAGAAAATGACCAACAAGGACGGCGAGGTCTATGGCATCTGCCTGCGCGGCAAGCCGGGCTGGGGCGAGAACATGGCCTTCCTGACGGCCATGGCCAACAGCTATGGCGGGCGCTGGTTCGACATGGACTGGAAACCCCAGTTCGACAGCCCGGAATGGAGTGAGGCGCTGAACGACTATCTGGCGCTGATGACCAATTACGGCCCTCCGGGTGCCTCGTCGAACGGCTTCAACGAGAACCTGTCGCTGTTCCAACAGGGCAAGTGCGGCATCTGGATCGACGCCACTGTCGCCGCCAGCTTCGTCACCGACCCGGCCAACTCGACCGTCACCGACATGGTGGGTTTCGCGCAATTCCCCAACAAGGAAGGCGTCGACAACCACGGCAACTGGCTCTGGGCCTGGAGCTTGGCGATCCCGGCCTCCTCGGACGCGCCTGACGCGGCCAAGAAGTTCGTCGCCTGGGCAACCAGCAAGGACTACACCGCCCAGGTCGCCGCGACCGATGGCTGGCGCTCGGCCCCTCCGGGCACGCGCACCTCGCTTTACGAGAATGCCGAGTATCAGGCGGCTGCCCCCTTCGCGGCCATGACCCTGACCTCGATGAACGCCGCCAACACCACCAAATCCTCGGTGCAGGACATTCCCTATAGCGGCGGCCAGTTCGTCGCCATCCCGGAATTCCAGGGCATCGGCACGGCGGTGGGCCAGCAATTCTCGGCCGCCTTGGCCGGGCAGATGTCCGCCGCCGACGCGCTGGCCGGGGCGCAAGCCAATACCACGCGCGAAATGACCCGCGCCGGTTACATCAAGTAAGAACACCCAAGCATAAGGCGCCGTCCGGTTTCTCCGGTCGGCGCCAAGCCCGTGAGACTGCGCAAGGCCCCCGCCTCGCGCTTGCCGGAGGAGTCACGCCATGGCCACGCGCCAGACCCAGAGCCTCGCCCGCCTCATGCGCGCACCTGCGATTGTCCTGCTTCTGATCTGGATGATCGTGCCGCTGGCGATGACGCTTTACTATTCATTTCTGAACTACAACCTGCTGAACCCCGCGAATACCAGCTGGGCCGGCTTCTTCAATTACCAGTATTTCTACACCGATCCGGCCTTCTGGGAGTCGATCTGGAACACGCTGGTGCTGGTGGTGGGCGTTCTCGCCATTACCGTGGTCGGCGGCATCCTGATCGCCATGCTGATCGACAAGCCGATCTTCGGACAGGGGATCGTGCGCATCCTGGTCATCTCGCCCTTCTTCGTCATGCCGCCGGTGGCGGCGCTGATATGGAAGAACATGATCATGCACCCGAGTTACGGGGTCTTTGCCGATATCGCCAAGTTCTTCGGCGCCCAGCCCGTTGACTGGTTCGCGCAATATCCGCTGTTCTCGATCATCCTGATCGTGGCCTGGCAATGGCTGCCCTTCGCCACGCTGATCCTGCTCACTTCGCTGCAATCGCTGGATGGCGAGCAGATGGAGGCCGCGGAAATGGACGGCGCCCCGGCGCTGCAACGCTTCATCTACCTGACCCTGCCGCATATGGCGCGGGCGATCACCGTGGTGATCCTGATCCAGACGATCTTCCTGCTGGGCGTCTATGCCGAGATCCTGGTGACCACCAATGGCGGGCCGGGCAATGCCTCGACCAACCTGACCTACCTGATCTACCGCGCCGCGCGCCTGAACTTCGACATCGGCGGGGCTGCGGCCGGGGGCATCATCGCGGTCGTGCTGGCCAATATCTGCGCCATCTTCCTGATGCGCGCCGTCGGCAAGAATCTGGACTGAGGAGAGAGACATGGCACGCGCAGTTTCCCGCAACACCCGGATCGGCTGGACCATTGCCGCATGGTTCGTGGCCCTGCTGATCTTCTTCCCGATCCTCTATGCCATCATCACCAGCTTCAAATCCGAACAGGAGGCGATTGCCGGCTTCGACCTGATCCCCAGCTTCACGCTGGAGAGCTATCGCGAGGTGCAGTCGCAGTACAACTACTTCCGGCCCTTCATGAACTCGGTGATCATCGCCGTGGGCTCGACCGTGCTGGCGCTGCTGGTCGCCATCCCGGCGGCCTGGGCCATGGCCTTCTCGCCGACGAAGCGGACGAAAGACATCCTGATGTGGATGCTCTCGACCAAGATGATGCCCGCCGTGGCCGTGCTGGTGCCGATCTACCTGATTTTCCTCCGGACCGGCCTGCTCGATACCCGCACCGGGCTGGTCATCGTGCTGATGCTGATGAACCTGCCGATCGTGGTCTGGATGCTCTACACCTATTTCCGCGAGATCCCGGGCGAGATCCTCGAGGCCGCGCGGATGGACGGGGCGACGTTGGGGCAGGAGATCATGCATGTGCTGGCGCCGATGGCGGTGCCGGGCATCGCCTCGACCCTGCTTCTGAACATCATCCTGGCCTGGAACGAGGCCTTCTGGACCATCCAGCTGACCACGACGAATGCCGCGCCGCTCTCGGCCTTCATCGCCTCCTTCTCCAGCCCGCAGGGCCTGTTCTGGGCCAAGCTCTCGGCGGCCTCGACGCTGGCCATCGCGCCGATCCTGATCATGGGCTGGTTCAGCCAGAAACAACTTGTCCGCGGCCTGACCTTCGGCGCGGTGAAATAAGGAGACCTTACGATGGGCAGCATTACGCTCAAGAACGTCCGCAAGGCCTTTGGCGATGTCGAAGTCATTCCCGGTGTGGATCTGGAAATCAACAATGGCGAATTCGTCGTCTTCGTCGGCCCCTCGGGCTGCGGCAAGTCGACCCTGCTCAGGCTGATCGCCGGGCTGGAGGATGTGACCTCGGGCCAGATCCAGATCGACGGTCAGGATGTGACCGATGCCGGTCCCGCCAAGCGCGGTCTGGCCATGGTGTTCCAGTCCTATGCGCTTTACCCGCATATGTCGGTCAGGAAGAACATCGCCTTCCCGCTGAAGATGGCCAAGATGCCCGAGGCCGAGCAGGAAAAGCGCGTCAGCCATGCCGCGAAGATCCTGAACCTCGACAGCTATCTGGACCGCAAGCCGGGGCAGCTCTCGGGCGGCCAGCGCCAGCGCGTCGCCATCGGCCGGGCCATCGTGCGCGAGCCTTCGGCCTTCCTCTTCGACGAGCCGCTGTCGAACCTCGATGCGGCGCTGCGGGTCAACATGCGGGTCGAGATCAGCGAGCTGCATAACAGCCTCAAGACCACGATGATCTATGTGACCCATGACCAGGTCGAGGCGATGACCATGGCCGACAAGATCGTCGTGCTGCGCGCCGGCAATGTCGAGCAGGTGGGCAGCCCGATGGAGCTTTACGCCCGCCCGGCCAACCGCTTTGTCGGTGGTTTCATCGGCTCGCCCAACATGAACTTCCTCGAGGGCGCGGCGGCGGCGGCTCATGGCGCCCATGCCATCGGCGTGCGTCCCGAGCACTGGAGGCTGTCGACCAGCGAAGGTGACTATCCCGGCACGGTCGGCGTGGCCGAACATCTGGGGTCGGACACCTTCCTGCATATCGATCTGGACAGCGGCGAGCATGTGATCGCCCGGGCCGAGGGCGAGTTTCCGGTTCATCACGGCGACCGCATCTTCCTCAGCGCGCAGGAAGGCCGGGTCTACAAGTTCGGCAAGGACGGGCTGGCACTGTGAAACGGCTGAACGGAAAATCCGCGCTGATCACCGGCGCGGCCCGCGGCATCGGCCTTGGCTTTGCCGCAGCCTATCTGCGCGAGGGGGCGCAGGTCGCCATCGCCGATATCAACCTCGAGGCCGCAGAAGCGGCGGCGGCTGAGATCGGCGATGGTGCCTATGCCGTCCGGCTGGACGTGAGCCAGCAGGACAGCATCGACGCGGCCATTGCCGCCGTGGTCGAAAGGACCGGCAAGCTGGACATCCTCATCAACAATGCCGCGCTGTTCGATGCCGCCGAGACGGTGGACATCACCCGCGCCAGCTATGACAAGCTTTACGCCGTCAACGTCGCGGGAACCCTGTTCACCATGCAGGCGGCGGCGCGGCAGATGATCGCGCAGGGCCATGGCGGCAAGATCATCAACATGGCCTCGCAAGCCGGACGGCGGGGCGAGTCGCTGGTGCTGGTCTATTGCTCGACCAAGGCGGCGGTCATCAGCATGACGCAGTCGGCGGGGCTGAATCTGATCAAGCATGGCATCAACGTCAACGCCATCGCCCCGGGCGTCGTCGATGGCGATCACTGGGTCCATGTGGACTCGATGTTCGCCAAGTTGGAGGGGAAGAAACCGGGCCAGAAGAAGGCCGAGGTCGAGGCCGGCGTCCCCGCTGGCCGCTTTGCCACCCCCGACGACCTGACCGGAATGGCGGTGTTCCTTGCCTCGGACGAGGCCAATTACATCGTCTCGCAATGCTACAATGTCGATGGCGGGCAGTGGATGAGCTGAGGCCGCATCCGGCACCGGCTTCCTGCTTCCCCTCCATCCCAGACCACAGGTGACCTGATGGCGCAAAACCTTTCTGACGCGACCCTTTCCCAACTCGACTGCGCGGTTCCGGCCTATGACCGCCAGAGCCTCAGCGGCGGGATGCTGCATTTCGGCGTCGGCAATTTCCACCGCGCACACCAGGCCGTCTACCTGGACCGGTTGATGAATACGGGGCTTGGCCTCGATTTCGCCATCATCGGCGCGGGCGTCATGCCGGGCGACCAGCGGATGCGCGACACGCTGGCCGGGCAGGACAACCTCTATACCGTGGTCGAGCAATCGGCCGAGACCTCGCAGCCCCGCGTCATCGGCCCGATGATCGACTATATCGCGCCGGGCAATTCTGCGCAGGTGATCGCGCAGCTGGCCGATCCGGCCATCCGCATCGCCAGCCTGACCATCACCGAGGGCGGCTATTTCATCGACGCCAATACCGGGCATTTCGACCCGACCCATCCGGCCATCGCCGCCGATGGCGCCAATCCCGACGCGCCGAAAACGGTGTTCGGCCTGCTGGTCGCGGGGCTGAAGGCCCGCCGCGCCGCCGGGCATCCGCCCTTCACCGTCATGTGCTGCGACAACATCCCGCATAACGGCTCGGTCACCCGCGAGGCGGTGGTGGAAACCGCGCGTCTTTCGGACCCGGAACTGGCGCTGTGGATCAAGGGCAATGTCGCCTTCCCCAATGGCATGGTCGACCGCATCACCCCCGCCACCAGCGACCGCGAGCGGGCCATGGTGCGCGATGAGTTCGGTATTGCCGACGACGCCCCGGTCTTCTGCGAGGACTTCATGCAATGGGTGCTGGAAGACAATTTCCCCGCCGGCCGACCGCCGCTGGAAGAGGCCGGGGTCGAGTTCGTCGCCGATGTGACGCCGTGGGAGCTGATGAAGATCCGCATCCTGAACGGCGGCCATGCGGTCATCGCCTATCCCGCCGGGCTGATGGACGTGCATTTCGTCCATGAGGCGATGCAGAACGATCTGGTGGCGGCCTTCCTCGAGAAGGTCGAGACCGACGAGATCATCCCCGCCGTGCCGCCGGTGCCGGGCACCGATCTCAATGCCTATTTCGCCAAGGTCAAGGAACGCTGCGCCAATCCGAAAATCGGCGATACCGTGCGGCGGCTGTGCCTCGACGGCTCGAACCGGCAGCCCAAGTTCATCATCCCGACCATTGCCGACCGTCTGGCCCGCGATCTTCCGGTCGAGGGGCTGGCGCTGGAATCGGCGCTCTGGTGCCGCTATTGCGCCGGGACGACCGACAGCGGCGCGGTGATCGAGCCCAATGATCCCAGCTGGGACCGGCTGACCGAGACCGCGAAGGCGGCGAAGGACGATCCGTCCGTCTGGCTCGGCATGGCCGATATCTATGGCGCGACGGGCCGCGATCCGCGCTTTGCCGAGGCCTTCGGCAACTGGCTGAACGCGCTGTGGCGAGACGGCACTGCGGCGACGCTGCGCCGCTATCTCGGCGGGTAAGCGACGGATGGGCCGGGCGCTGATCTTCGATTGCGACGGCGTGCTGGTGGACAGCGAGGTGCTGTCGATGGGCGAGCTGATGCGGCTGATTCGCAACCGCGACCTGCCCATCTCGGAACGCGAGGCCTATGACCTGTTCCTCGGCACCTCGACCAGCCACGAGATCAGCTACCTGCGCGAGCGCTTCGGCATCGACATCACCGAGGATCTGTCGGCGCTGCGCGACCGGCTGGCCGACCGCTTCCGGGTGGATCTGCTGGCCATCCCCGGCATCGAACAGGCGCTCAGCCGGCTTGGCGGGCCGCGCGCCGTCGCCTCGTCCAGCAACCCGGACCGGCTGCGCCTGTCGCTGGGTCTGACCGGGCTCTGGGATTACTTCGCCCCGCATGTCTATTCCGCGACCATGGTCAAGCACGGCAAGCCGGCGCCCGACCTGTTCCTGATGGCCGCCGAACGGCTTGGCGCCGCGCCCAAGGATTGCGTGGTGATCGAGGACAGTCCCGCCGGCATCCGCGCCGCCCGTGCCGCCGGAATGCGGGTCGTCGGCTTTCTGGGCGGCGCCCATGCCCGCCCGGCACGGCTGGCCGAGAAGCTGGCGGCGCTGGAGCCCAACGCGCTGGTTGAACATGCGGCCGATCTGCCCGAAACTCTCAGCCGGATGGGCTAGGGGGACGGAATTGCTGTTCAGCGCCGTTGACGTAGGCAGCGCCCGCGCGCGGGCGGCGATATTCGGGTCTGAGGGTCGGCTGCTGGCGCGGGCAAGCCACGGATTTTCCACCAGAACCGACCCGGACGGGCGCGCCGGATACGAGTTTGCCGAGATCTGGCAGGCCGTCGCGGATGCGCTGCGCGAGGCGCAGAACATGGCCGGGGTGGCGCCGGACGAGGTGTCTGCGCTGGCCTTCGACGCGACGTGTTCGCTCTATGTCGATGCGCCGGGCTTTGCCCCCGATGTGATCGCCTGGCATGACCACCGCGCCACTGCCGAGGCCGAGGAGTTGAGCGCCACCGGCCATCCGCTGGCCGCGCGGGCCGGGGGGCAGGTCTCGCCCGAGATGCAGACGCCCAAGCTGATGTGGCTGGCGCGGCACCGCCCCGAAGCCTGGGCCGGGCTGACCGCCGTGCGTGACCTCGGCGATCAGCTGGCCTTTGCCGCGACCGGGCAGGACCACAGGTCGCTGTGTGCGATGGTGGCGAAATGGCCCTATATCGCCGAGGCGGGCGGCTGGCAGCAGGGGCTGATGGCGGGGCTGGGGCTGGTGGACTTGCCACGGGGCGGGGCGGTTCTCGCGCCGGGGGCACCCATCGGCGCGTTGCAGGCCGAAGCTGCGGACCGGCTGGGGCTGACCACCGGATGCCGGGTCGCCGCCGGGCTGATCGATGCCTTTGCCGGGGCGCTGGGGGCGGCCTCCGACATGCCGGTGCTGATCGCCGGCACCTCGAATTGCGTGATGGCCGCCGATGTGCCGCAGAAGCCGGCAATCTGGGGTCCCTATCCCGATGCCATCCTGCCCGGCGAGGCGGTCAGCGAGGGCGGCCAATCCGCGACGGGTGCGCTTCTGGACCGCATCCGCCAGTGCTACCCCGAGCCGCAAAGCCACGGCCAGATCCTCGCCCGCTTGCATCCCGAGCGGCAGGAGCCGGGCGCGGGCCTGCATGTCCTGCCCGACATCAAGGGCAGCCGCACGCCCTTTGCCGATCCGCTGGTGCGGGGCGTGATCCACGGCGCCACGCTGGATCGCAGCGAGGCGGCGCTGGACGCGCTCTACTGGCGGGCGGCGGTCGGGATCGCGCTGGGGACGCGACAGGTGATCGAGCATATGGGGCTGGGCCAGCCCTCCCGTCTGGCCATGGCAGGCGGTCAGGCGCGCTCGTCCCTGATGCGCCAGCTTTACGCCGATGTGACCGGGGCCGAGATCCACTGGCAGCCCGAGGATGCGGTGCTGCGCGGTGCCGCCATCGCTGCCGCCGCGCCGTTTCTGGGCGGCATCCGCGCCGCGCGCGAGGTCTTTGCCCTGCCGGCGCAGATCACCCGCCCCGACCCGGCGGCGCAGGCGCGGCGCAAGCGGGACTGGCAGATTTTCCAGCGGTTGCAGCAGCACCGCGCCGAAATCGACGCCTTGGAGGGCGGATCGCCGCAATAGGCGCTGGCCTCACCCGCGAATTTGGTATACCAGAAGCGCAGGCTGGCTTGGGAGGGCGGATGATGCGGCTGCAGGGCAAGACGATTCTGATCACGGCAGCGGGGCAGGGCATGGGACGCGCCTCGGCCATCGCCTGTGCGGCCGAGGGCGCGACGGTCTGGGCGACCGACCGTGATCCGGGGCTGCTGGAGGGGCTCGAGGAGCACGGCATCCGCATCGCCGCGCTGGACGTGACCGACCGCAGCGCCATTGCCGCGCTGGCGGCGGAACTGCCGCCGCTGGATGGGATCTTCAACTGTGCCGGCATCGTCGTGAACGGCACCATCGAGACCACCAGGGTCGAGGACTGGGATCTCAGCTTCATCCTGAACATCGACGGCATGTTCCACCTGACCCGCGCCGTCCTGCCCGGAATGCTGCAGCGCGCTGGGGAAACCGGCAGCGTGTCGATCGTGAACATGGCGTCCATGTGTTCGTCGATCAAAGGCTTCGTGAACCGCTGCGCCTATGGCACCTCGAAGGCGGCGGTGATCGGTCTGACGAAATCCATCGCCGCCGATTACGTCACCCGCGGCGTCCGCGCCAATGCAATCTGCCCCGGTACGGTCGACACGCCCAGCCTGCGCGGCCGCATCGCTTCGGCCGCTGACCCGGTGCAGGCGGAGAAAGACTTTATCGCCCGCCAGCCCATGGGGCGCCTTGCCACGGTCGAGGATATGACGCCCATTGTCGTCTATCTGCTGTCCGATGAAAGCCGGTTCGTGACCGGTCAGGCCATTCTGGTCGATGGCGGCGTGACGATCTGAGAGACATTCGAGGAGGAAGCGATGAAACTGCTGCGCTATGGCCCCGCCGGGGCGGAAAAGCCGGGACTGCTGGACGACCAGGGGCAGGTGCGTGACCTGTCGGGCCATGTGGCTGATCTGGCGGGCGAGGTGCTGACCCCCGGCGGGCTGGCGAAACTCGCCGCCATCGACCCGGCCTCGCTGCCGGTGGTGCCGGGCAAACCGCAACAGGACCTGCGCCTTGGCGCCTGCGTCGGCGGGGTGGGCAAATTCATCGCCATCGGGCTGAACTATGCCGACCATGCCGCCGAAAGCGGCCTCGCCGTACCCGACGAGCCGGTCGTCTTCAACAAGTGGATCACCTGCATCTGCGGCCCGGATGACGATATCGTCATCCCCAAGGGTTCGACCAAGACCGATTGGGAGGTCGAGCTTGGCGTGGTCATCGGGCAGGGCGGCACCGATATTGCCGAGGCCGATGCGCTGAACCATGTCGCAGGCTATTGCGTCATCAATGACGTGAGCGAGCGCGAATGGCAGATCGAGCGCGGTGCGACTTGGGACAAGGGCAAGGGCTTCGACACCTTCGGCCCGATCGGCCCCTGGCTGGTGACGCGGGACGAGATCGCCGATCCGCAGAAACTGGGCCTCTGGCTCGAGGTCGACGGCCACCGCTATCAGAACGGCAATACCGCCACGATGGTCTTCGGCGTGGCCGCGCTGGTCGCCTATTGCTCGCGATTCATGCGGCTGATGCCGGGCGATGTCATCACCACCGGCACCCCGCCGGGCGTCGGACTGGGACAGAAGCCGCCGGTCTATCTGCGCCCCGGCCAGACCATCCGTCTTGGCATTGATGGTCTGGGCGAACAGACCCAGCGCACCACCGGCGGCTGAGCCGGCGCGACATCCTGCGCTCCGGCCGCACCCGACCTGCGGCCGGAACGTTATCCCTCCAGCAGTTCCAGAAGTTCGATTCGGTTGCCAAAGGGATCATCGACATAGATCCGGCTGATCCCCGGAAGGTCGATTTCGCTGCGAAACTCCAGCCCCTGCGCCCACAAGGCAGTTTTTGCCTCTTCCAGCGAGCTGACCCGCAAGGCCGGATGCGCCTTCCGGGCCGGGGAAAAGGGCTGTTCCACGCCAAGATGCAGGCGCACGGCTCCGGTCTCGAACCAGACCCCACCGCGCCCCCGCAGCGCTTCGGGCTTCGGAACCTCGGCCAGGCCCAGCACGCCAGCGTAAAAATCGCGCGCCAGATCCTCGCCGCCGGCGGGCATGGCAAGCTGGACGTGGTGCAGGTCGCGGATGAAACTATTATTGTATGCCATTGCATACGAATATGCCCGGCCGTTGCCAGCCGGGCAAATGATTTCGGTGGTCACGCCTGCCTGCTCCGCCGCCCTGACCCGACACAGGGCAGGCGGCCTGCCGTGGGTGGCCGCTGAGGCGGTGGGTGGGTGAACCTTTATGTCACCAGCATATCGAACAGCCGTTCGGCGTCGAACCGCACCAGAGCGGCCAGCCGCCGGAACGGCAGGCCGCTTGCCCGGCGGCGCGATGCGCCTTGTTCCGGGCAGGGTCTTCGCAGCGGTCGCGGCTGACTACTCCGCCGCCTCGGCATAGCTTTCCAGCGGCGGGCAGGTGCAGATCAGGTTCCGGTCGCCATAGGCATTGTCGACGCGGCCGACCGGCGGCCAGTATTTGTCGACGCGGAAGGCGCCCGCCGGGAAGCAGCCCTGTTCGCGGCTATAGGCGCGATCCCAGTCAGCGACCAGATCCTCGACCGTATGCGGGGCGTGGCGCAGCGGGCTGTCTTCGGGCTTCATCCGGCCCTCGGCGACCTCGGTGATCTCGTCCCGGATCGCCATCAGCGCGGTGATGAAGCGGTCGATCTCGGCCTTGGTTTCGGACTCGGTCGGTTCCACCATCAGGGTGCCGGCGACAGGCCAGCTCATCGTCGGCGCGTGGAAGCCGTTATCGATCAGCCGCTTGGCGATGTCGTCCACGGTCACGCCATGCTCGGCGAAGGGCCGGGTGTCGAGGATGCACTCATGCGCCACCCGGCCACGGTTGCCCATGAAGAGGATCGGATAGGCCCCGGCCAGACGGCTGGCGATGTAATTGGCGTTCAGGATCGCCACCCGCGTCGCCTGGGTCAGCCCTTCACCGCCCATCATCAGGATATAGGCCCAGGAAATGAGCAGGATCGAGGCCGAGCCATAGGGGGCGGCCGAGACCGCGCCGGACTCTTCCTTGCGCGGGTCGCCGGGCAGGTAGGGGGCCAGATGGCCCTTGACGCCGATCGGGCCCATGCCCGGGCCGCCGCCGCCATGCGGGATGGCAAAGGTCTTGTGCAGGTTCAGGTGGCTGACATCGCCGCCGATCTCGCCCGGCTTCACCAGCCCGACCAGCGCGTTCATGTTGGCGCCGTCGATATAGACCTGCCCGCCATGGTCATGAGCGATCTCGCAGACCTGCCGCACGGTATCCTCGAAGACGCCATGGGTGCTGGGATAGGTGATCATCACCGCCGCCAGCCTGTCGCCCGCCTGCTTCGCCTTGTCGGCGAAATCCTCGAGGTCGATATCGCCATTGGGGGCGGATTTCACCACCACGACCTTCATCCCGCACATCTGCGCCGAGGCCGGGTTGGTGCCATGGGCCGAAACCGGGATCAGGCAGACATCGCGCTGGTCATCGCCATTGGCGCGGTGGAAGGCCTGAATGGTCAGAAGGCCGGCATATTCCCCCTGCGCGCCGCTGTTCGGCTGCATCGAGAAGGCGTCATAGCCGGTGATCTCGCAGAGCTTCTCCTCGAGATCGGCGATGGCCTCGACATAGCCGAGCGTCTGATGACGCGGGGCAAAGGGGTGCAGCGCGCCGAATTCCGGCCAGGTGATCGGCATCATCTCGGCGGCGGCGTTCAGCTTCATGGTGCAGGAGCCGAGCGGAATCATCGCCCGGTCCAGCGCCAGATCGCGGTCCGAAAGCCGACGCATATAGCGCATCATCTCGGATTCCGCCCGGTTCATGTGGAAGACCGGATGGGTCAGGTAATCGGTCTCGCGCAAGAGCGCATCGGGCAGGACCGGGCTGGTGGCCGGCTCGGCCGGTTCGTCGATGCCGAAGGCGTCCAAGAGGCGCGCGATGACCCCGGCATCGGTGGTCTCATCGACCGAGATGCCGACGCGGTCCCGGCCGACCTGACGCAGGTTGATGCCCCGCTGTTCGGCGGCGGCAAGGATGCCCGCCTGACCGACGCCGACCTTGACGGTGATGGTGTCAAAGAAGACCTCGGGCGCCACATCGGCCCCGGCGGCGCGCAGCGCATTGGCGATGGTCACGGCGGTCAGGTGCACCCGCTGCGCGATGGCGCGCAGGCCCACCGGACCGTGGAAGACGGCATAGAAGCTGGCCATCACCGCCAGCAGCGCCTGCGCGGTGCAGACATTGCTGGTCGCCTTCTCGCGGCGGATATGCTGTTCGCGGGTCTGCAGCGACAGGCGATAGGCCTTGTTGCCCGAGGCGTCGATGCTGACGCCGACGATCCGGCCCGGCATGGTGCGCTTCAGCGCGTCGCGGCAGGACATGAAGGCGGCGTGCGGCCCGCCATAGCCCATCGGCACGCCGAACCGCTGCGCCGAGCCGACGGCGATATCCGCCCCCATCTCGCCCGGCGATTTCAACAGGCACAGCGCCAGGAGGTCGGTGGCGAGGATCGCCAGCGCGCCTGCGGCATGCAGCGCCTCGATCTCGGGGGTCACGTCGCGGACATGGCCATAGGTGCCGGGATACTGGAAGATCGCGCCGAAGACCTCGGCGGGCTTCAGATCGTCGATCGCGCCCTTGATGATGCGGATGCCCAAGGGGGCGGCGCGGGTCTCGATCACCGAAATGGTCTGCGGGTGCAGGTCATGGGCCACGAAGAAGGCATCGGTTTTCGCCTTGGACTGGCGCTGCGCCATGGCCATCGCCTCGGCCGCCGCCGTCGCTTCGTCCAGAAGGCTGGCATTGGCCACCGGCAGCCCGGTCAGGTCGGCCACCATGGTCTGATAGTTCAACAGCGCCTCGAGCCGCCCCTGCGCGATCTCGGGCTGATAGGGCGTATAGGCCGTGTACCACGCGGGGTTTTCAAAGATGTTGCGCTGGATCGCGGGCGGCGTGACGGTGCCGTAATAGCCCTGACCGATCAGGCTGTTCATCACCTTGTTCTTCTTGGCGACCTCTTCCATCCGCGCCAGCAGCGCGGCCTCGGACAGCGCCGGCCAGGTCAGCGGGGTGGCCTGGCGGATCGCCTGCGGAACGGTCTGATCGATCAGCGCGTCCAGGCTGTCGGCGCCGACGGCCTTCAGCATCTCGGCCATCTCGGCGGGCGAGGGGCCGATATGGCGGCGGTTGGCGAAATCGTCGGGGTTGTAGTCGGTGGGATTCCAGCGGGTCATCGGCAGCATCCAATCCATCAGCAAGGCCGCGAAACGGGCCCCATCATCCGTGCAAAAATTATCCTCGGTGGCCCGGGGGCAGGCAGCCCCCGGCCTTTGGCTCAGCCGGTCAGCCGATCAGCGCCTGATAGGCGGCTTCGTCCATGAACCCGTCCATGGCGCCGGCATCCGTGGGCGCGATCTTGAAGAACCAGGCCCCCATCGGATCGCCGTTCACATCGCCCGGCGCGTCCGCAAGGGCGCTGTTCACGGCGGTGATCTTGCCGGCGACCGGGGCAGTGATGTCCGAGGCGGCCTTGACCGATTCGATCACCACGACCTCTTCGCCCGCCGCCACTTCGCGGCCTTCCTCGGGCAGTTCGATGAACACGACATCGCCCAGCTGCTCGCTGGCATGGGCGGTGATGCCCACGACGATCTCGCCGCCCTCGGCGCGCAGCCATTCATGGTCTTCGGTAAATTTCAGCATGGGAAGCGTCCTCAGCGTTTGTAGGAAGGAGTGATGAAGGGCAGGGCGGTCACGCGCACGGGCATCCGCTTGCCCCGGACCTCGGCCCAGACAAGGCTGCCAGTGGAGAGCGCGGCAGGCAGGTAGGCCATGGCGACCGGACCGCCGACCGAAGGGCCGAAGCCGCCCGAGCAGACCTCGCCGATCTGGACGCCACCGATCTCGGCGTCGAAGATGGTCACGCCCTCGCGGATCGGTGCCCGGCCCTCGGGCGTCAGGCCCACGCGGCGGCTGGCGGCGCCGTCCTGCACCTGGCCCAGCACCTTGTCGGCGCCCGGAAAGCCGCCGGCGCGGGCACCGCCCGAACGGCGGGCCTTGCCGATGGACCAGGCCAGCCCGGCCTCGACCGGGGTGGTCTCTTCGGTCAGGTCATGGCCGTAAAGCGGCATCCCGGCCTCGAGCCTCAGGCTGTCGCGGGCGGCGAGGCCGATTGGCAGCACCTCGGGATAATCCATCAGCGTCTCGACGAAAGCGGTCAGGCTGGCCTCGGGGATCGAGATCTCGAACCCGTCCTCGCCGGTATAGCCCGAGCGCGAGACCCAGAGCTCGGCCCCCTGCCAGTCAAAGCTCGCCACGTCCATGAAGGCCATGGCCGACACGCCGGGCAATTGCCGCTCCAGCACCTCGACCGCCTTCGGTCCCTGCAGGGCGATGAGGCCGCGATCGGTGATCGGCTGCACCTCGACACCGGCCAGCGTCTGCAGATGCGGAATGTCGTGATCGGCGCGGGCGGCGTTCACCACCAGAAAATAGTGATCGCCGCGATTGGCGAACATCAGGTCATCCAGGATGCCGCCTTCCGCGTTGGTGAAAAGGCCGTAACGCTGCCGCCCCTCGGGCAGGCCCAGCACATCAGCCGGGATCAGCGTTTCCAGCGCCAGCGCCGCAGAGGCCAGATCGCCATCCTTCGGCAGGATCTTCACCTGGCCCATATGCGACACGTCGAAGAGGCCGGCATGGGCGCGCGTATGCAGATGCTCGGTCAGCACCCCGGTCGGGAATTGCACGGGCATTTCCCAACCGGCAAAGGGCACCATCTTGGCACCTTCGGCGACATGCAGGTCATAAAGACCGGTTCGATTCAGTTCCTCGGCCATCGGCCCTCCCTTACATGGCGCCGGTGGTCCGGCATCTGTCAACCGGCACGCTGCCAGCCCTAGATGCCCCCTCTGTCCTTGCCCGCGCTGCGGACGCCTGAGATCGTTATCCCTTCGGCGGGCCTTGCGGCCACTCTCCAGAGTTCAGTCAGGAAGACGGTCCTTTTGCCTGAGAGTTCGCCGGGGCGGCTGCTCCTTCGGCACCGGCACGAGGCCGGATTCTCCCGAGTTCCTGCTGCTGAGAGGTAGCCGCTGCCTTGGCGCAAGGCAAGACCTTTGTCGCAGACGGCACGGGATGCGACGCTTTTGACCACCTTCCCGAAAGCCCGGAAGATTGACAGCCGCCACCCCGCCGCGCGACATAGGCGGCAACGCGACGAGGCCGGCTTGACCCGAAAAATCTTCCAGATCGGCTTCAACAAATGCGGCACCACCTTCATCGAGCGGTTGTTCCGCCTGAACGGCATCCCGGTGCGGCACTGGGAAAAAGGCGCTTTGGCCGAGGATATCGCCTATTCGAAGCTGACCGGACGCGCGCCGCTGCAGCGATGGGCCGACACGGTTGCCTTTACCGACATGGAATCGGTGCGGTTCGTCCATGCCCCGGTGATCGAGGCATTCCGCGATTTCGCCTATCTCGACCGTTGCTTTCCCGGTGCAGTCTTCCTGCTGAACACCCGGCGGGTCGAGGACTGGATCGCCAGCCGCTATCGCCACCAAGGTGGCAGCTATGCCCGCGCCCATGCGATGAACCGGGGCGTCGCGCTGGCGGATCTGGCCAGGCTGTGGCGGGCGGACTGGGACGCGCATCTGGTCGCCTGTCGCGCGCATTTCGGGGACCGGGCCGAATTCATCGAGATCGACATCGACACCGCCGAACCCGAGGATTACCGCCGCGCGCTGTCGCGCTGGTTCGACCTGCCCAAGATTCCCGACCTGCCCGGCGCGGGCCGGGTGGAAAGCCGCAAGGCCTATGCCGCCGAGGTCACGGCCATGCTGGCCGCACCGCAGCCGGGTGCGGGGATCGACGACGAGGCGCGCGAGCGGATGGCCACCTCGCTGGCCCGCTTTGCCGTCCCCGCCCGGATCGAAACCGGACCGCGCGACCTGCCGGGCATCGCGCGATTTGACGCAGCCCTGGGCGAGCTGCGCAACGCGGCGGGCGCGCTGCTGCCGGTGCGGCGCATGGAGACGGGGCGCTACCTCGCCGACCCGCTGCGACCCGGCCATCTGCTGCTCGCGGCGGCGGCGAATGACATCGCGGAGGTGGCGGATCGGGGGGTCTATCACCTCGACATGCGCGATGACTGCCTGATCGGCACCTCGCCCCGCACCGCCAGCGGCGGCCCGGTCATCGCCCCCAGCAGGCGCGAAGGCGCGGCGAACGTAGTCCTTTGGCCGATGCCGCGCTTTCACCGGCTGGGGAACAACGCCTTCCTTGGCCCGGACCCCAATGCGGTGACCCCGCTGGACCAGCGGCTCGACCGGGCGATCTGGCAAGGCGGCTTGTCGGGCTATGCGCCGGGGGCGAGCGGTCCGGGGCTGATGCGCCCGGCCCATCGCGCCGTTGACCTGATCCTGAAAAGCGAGGAGGGCAGCCCGCGGCATCAGGCGGCGCTGGCCGATCTGCAGGAAAACAGTCGCATCGCCTTCGTGCAGCGCTGGCAGGGCTCAGCGGATGTGGATGTGCGACTGCTGCCCGACGCACGCGCGGCGCAGGCGCTGCGCAAGGCCGGGTTGGGGTCGCTGATTTCGGCCGACCTTGCAGGGGATGCGTTGCACAGCCATCGCTTCATCATCTGCCTCGGCGGCGCGGCGCTGGCCGAGGAGTTCCTGCCCGCGCTGAACGCGGGGGGAATGGTGCTGAAGGAAGAGGATGGCTGGCAAGTTTACCATTCCGGGGTGCTGCGTCCGTGGGAGCATTACATTCCGCTGGATTACGGTGCCGCTGATCTGGCCGAAAAGCAGGACTGGGCGCGCGAGAACCCGCTGGCCTGCGCCCGCATGGTGGCCGCAGCGCGCCGGGTCTGCGCGGCACTGGCCGATCCGGCGGGGCGGCGGCGGCATCTGGCGCTGGTTCTGGCCGACTACCGCGCGGCCACCGGGCAGGACTGACGCGGATCAGAGCTTGGGAAAGACAAAGACCCGGTCGCGGCGCAGCATCAGCCACATCGGCGTGCCGGGCGGCGGCAGGAAGACGCCGGGCACGGTCGCGGTCAGTGCGATGGCATCCTCGTCGGTGACGAATTCCACCAGCGATTCCCGGCCCAGGTAGCGCGCGCGGGTGACGCGGGCATGGGCGGCGGTTCCGTTTTCCGGCGTCGGTGACGGCCCCTGCCCGTTGCGGTCGAAATCGATCTTCAGATGCTGCGGCCGGATGACGATCTCGACCTCGGAGCCGTCGGGCACACCCGGCGTCAGGAATTCGCCGAAGGGGGTATGGGTCAGCGCGCCTTTGACCCGGCCCGACAGCACGTTGAGGTCGCTGAAGAACCCCGCCACCTTGCGATCCGCCGGCGCGTTGTAGAGGTTATAGGGCGCGCCCTGCTGGACGATGCGGCCGTCGCGCATCAACAGGATCTGGTCGGCCATGCGCATCGCCTCATGCGGCTCATGCGTGACCAGAAGGACGGCGGTGCCTTCGTCTTTCAGAAGCGCCAGCGTCTCGTCGCGGATGCCGTCGCGCAGGCGTTCGTCGAGGCCCGAGAAGGGTTCGTCCATCATGAGCACGCGGGGGCGCGGCGCCAAGGCCCGGACCAGCGCCACCCGCTGGCTTTCGCCGCCCGACAGCTCGTGCGGATAGCTGTCGATATGGCTGCCCATCTGCACCCGGTCGAGCAGCTCGGCGACGCGCGGCCGGTTGGCCCCGGCCCCGCCCTTGAGGCCGAAGGCGACGTTCTCGGCCACCGAGAGATGCGGGAAAAGGGCGAAATCCTGAAACATCAGCCCGATGGCGCGCTGTTCCGGCGGGATACGCAGCCCGTCATCGCTGACCGTGCGGCCATCCACGGTGATGCGTCCCGCATTCTGCGTATCGACGCCGGCGACGATCCGAAGCGTGGTCGACTTGCCGCAGCCCGAGGGACCCAAGAGGCAGGCCACCTGCCCGGCCGGCACCGCGAAGCTGACGTCATCCACCACCGCGCGGCCAGCAAAGCGGCGGGTCAGGTTCTGGACCTCGAGACGGGGTGGCGTCGGCACGGGCGTTTCTTATGTTTTCGGTCGGATTTCTGCGGGCCTAACAGCGCCGCCGCCCGCCCGCAACCTCTCGATTGTCGGATGGGCGCGGTCCCGCATCAGCCCGGCCCCTCAGATCGTGACGTTCAGCGCGCCCCCGTCCAGAAGGATGTTCTGCCCGATGATGAAACGCGCCTGCTGGCTGCAAAGGAAGGCGCAGGTGGCGCCGAAATCCTCGGCCGTGCCATAGGTGCCGGCGGGGATGCTGGCCTCGCGGCGCTTGCGGGCCTCCTCGACGCTGATCCCCGCCGCCTTGGCCGCCCCGCCGTCGAGGCCAGTGGCGCGGTCGGTCGCGTGGATGCCGGGCAAAAGGTTGTTCACCACCACGCCGCTGCCCGCCACCTGCCGCGACATGCCGGCGACAAAGCCGGTCAGCCCGGCGCGGGCGGTGTTCGACAGGCCCAGCACGGCAATGGGCGAGCGCACCGATTGCGAGGTGATGTTCACCACCCGACCCCAGCCGCGATCCATCATCCCCGGCACCAGCGCCTGCATCAGCGCGATGGCGCTGAGCATGTTGCCGTCGATGGCCTTGATGAAATCGTCGCGGTTCCAGTCGGTCCAGTTGCCCGGCGGCGGGCCGCCCGCGTTGTTCACAAGGATATCCGCCTGCCCGACCGCCTCGAGCACCCGGGCCCGGCCTTCGTCGGTGGTGATGTCGGCGGCAACCGGCGTGACCGATACCCCGTATTTCTCGGCGATCTCGCCCGCGGTCCGGGTGATGTCGGCCTCGGTGCGGCTGTTGATCACCAGATCCACCCCGGCCTCGGCCAGCGCCTCGGCGCAGCCCCGGCCCAAACCCTTCGATGCGGCGCAGACGAGGCCGCGCTTGCCCTTGATCCCCAGATCCATGAATTCCCTCCGTCGGTTCTGCCGCAGGGAACCCCGAGCGGGCGGGGATGTCAAATGGCCGCGTCAGTCGCTGCCGCCCCCTCCGCCTCCGCCGTCACCGCCGCCACTGCTGTCACCGCTGCTGCTGCCACCGGATTCGGTGGACGAGTCGCCGTTCGACATGTCAGCTCCCCAGATGAACAGACGATTCTCCGCACCATCGGCGGTATCTCCGACGGGGCCTGTGCTCTCGCCGGAAGACCCGCCCGGCCGTCGGCGCAAGATCCACAGATAGATCAAGGCTATGCCGAGCCCCAGAAGGGCAAAGTTCAAGACGACCATTACCGCGCCGCGTCAGCCGCCTCGCGGATGGCGCGCATGTTGGCGCCGTAGATCTGCGGCTCGTGGACCGAGCCGCCCTTGAACACGGCCGAGCCGGCGACCAGCACGTCGGCGCCGGCCTTGGCCACCAGTGCGGCGGTCTTGGTGTCAACGCCGCCATCGACCTGAATATGAATCGGGCGGTCGCCGATCATGCCGCGCAGGCGGGCGATCTTGTCGACTTGGCTATGGATGAATTTCTGCCCGCCAAAGCCGGGGTTCACCGACATGACCAGCACCATGTCGGCGAGGTCGAGGATATATTCGACCGCCTCGACCGGGGTGCCGGGGTTCAGCGCCACGCCGGCCTTCTTGCCGGTCGCCCGGATCGCCTGCAGCGTGCGGTGGATATGCGGACCGGCCTCGACATGGGCGGTGATCATGTCTGCGCCGGCCTCGGCATAGGCCTCGATATAGGGATCGACCGGGGCGATCATCAGATGCACGTCCATGAAGGTCTTCACATGCGGGCGGAAGGCTTTCACGGCGGGCGGGCCGAAGGTCAGGTTGGGGACGAAATGGCCGTCCATCACGTCGACATGAACCCAGTCCGCGCCCTGGTCCTCGACGGCGCGAATCTCGGCACCGAAATTGGCGAAATCGGCAGAGAGGATCGACGGGGCGATCTTGATCTTGCGGTCGAACGTCATGGCTTACCTTCCGGGCTGGGTGCGCATCTGCCTTAAGCGCGCCGGGGTCCTGCCGTCAACTGCGGCAGGCCGGCGCATGGCTCGGTTCAGCCGCAGAACGGTGGGTCAGACCGAGGCGGGAAGATCACGCCCGGCATTGTCCTCGGCCGGGCTTTCGCTGCTGTCGGTCACTGCCGCCGCGCCATCCGTTTCCTCGGAGGCTGCGGCCATCGGCGCCTCGACGATCTGCTCGATCTCCTCGATCTCGGCGCCATCGGCCTTGGCCAGCCGCCGCATCGCCTCGCGGAAACTGTCGGCGCGGGTCATCGCCAGCGTGACCGCGTCCTGATCCGGGTTCTGTGCCAGATGCTCGGCCAGCAGCCGATGCCCGAGGCCATAGCCGGTCCATTTGCGGATCTTGCCCTTACCGAAGAACCATTCGGCGTGATCGTACTGCAGCCGCGACCATTCGGTCAGCGCCCGCTTGGCCAGACCGGCAGAGGGCGTGGTCGCGTCCCAGGGATCGGGTCGCCCGCCCAGAACCTGCAGCACGAAATGCCCCGCCAGCCCCTCGCTGACCAGCGCCTCGCCCAAGGATTTGCCATAGCCCGGCCCATCCCAACGGATCAGGTGGTGCAACTCGTGAACCAGCGTGCGCATCAGCAGCGCCGGATCGAAGCGGGCGGGGTTCAGCGTCACCTCGATGAGACCGGGGGCCGGGGCATGGCCGCCGACGCCCCAATCGGGGATGCCGCCGCCCGCCTGGCCGCGAATGACCAGGTCAAAGCGCGGCAGGTCGGCATGGCCCTCGGTCAGCGCGATGGCCTCGCGGGCGGCCGCCCGGATCTCGGGCATGATCGGGGTCAGCGCGTGGCGCGTGTTCAGGAAGTGGATGGTCCAGATCGTCATGCTGCGCATCTTCGCAGGTTCGGGGACGGGCTGCCAGAGGCTTGGCCCTTGGTTCGGCGGGAGGGCGCTTGCGGCTGTCGCGGGCGGACCCGGCTGGCGCCGCCGATTGACGCGCTGCCTGCGCAGGGCTATGCCCCCGGCCTTCAACGCGAGAGAGGCAAGCATGGCACGCAAGAAGGGCCGCGAGATTTCCGGCTGGCTGGTGGTGGACAAGCCGGCGGGCGTGACCTCGACCGCCGTCGTGGGCAAGGTCCGGTGGGCGCTGGACGCGAAAAAGGCCGGCCATGCCGGCACGCTTGACCCCGATGCGACCGGCGTGCTGGCCGTGGCCTTGGGCGAGGCGACGAAGACCGTCCCCTACATCACCGATGCGCTGAAAGCCTATGACTTCACCGTCAACTGGGGTGACGAAACCACGACCGACGATGCCTCCGGCGAGGTGGTCCGCAGCAGCGACGCCCGCCCGGATGCCGAGGCGATCCGCGCCGCCCTGCCCGGCTTCACCGGCGATATCCTGCAGGTCCCCCCGGCCTTTTCGGCGGTGAAGGTCGAGGGCGAGCGCGCCTATGACCTCGCGCGCGAGGGCGAGGCGGTGGAACTGGCCGCGCGACCGCTCTGGGTCGAGGAACTGAGCCTGACCGAAACCACCCCCGACACCGCCCGGCTGATGATGGTCTGCGGCAAGGGCGGCTATGTCCGCTCGATCGCCCGCGATCTGGGTCGCGCGCTTGGCTGCCTCGGCCATGTCGCGCATCTGCGCCGCATCTGGTCGGGGCCGTTCGACGCCGAACAGGGCGTCACGCTGGACCGCATCGACCGCGAGGCGCAGGACTGGCTGGAAAGCCAGCTTCTGCCGCTGGAGGTGGCGCTGGAGGACATGCCGGCATTGCGCGCCACACCCGAGGGCGCGGTGCGCATCCGCAACGGCAATCCCGGCCAAGTGACCGGCACGGCGGAATTCGGCGAAACCGTCTGGGTCAGCGATCCGGCGACCGGGCCGATCTGCATCGGCCGCTACATGGGCGGGCTGGTTCACCCGGACCGGGTGTTCAACCTCTGAGCCGGGCGTTCAGCCTGCCGTGAAACGGCGGGCCCCCAGATAGGGGCCTTCCTTCGCCGCCGCGATCCGCGCCTGCGCCGCCGCAATCTCCTCGATCGAGACCGCCATGGCATGGGCATTGGCATGGACCATGCGCCCGTCGCCGATCGCCATGGCCACATGGCGCGGCCAGAACATCAGGTCGCCCGGCTGCGGCTCGCCCTCGACCGCCACGCCCGCCGCCTGTTGCAGGTCGGTATCGCCCGGGCAGTCGATCCCGCAGGACCAGAGCGCCGCCTGCACCAGACCCGAGCAATCGATGCCCCAGTCGCTGTTGCCACCCCACAGATACGGCGTGCCGACCAGCCGCAGCGCCACGGCGACCGGGTCCGCCTCGTCATGGTCGATGATGTGCTGGACGGGGACATAGCCGCCCGTCGCCAGCCGGGCGAACTTGCCCTCGATCCCCTCGACCGACAGCCTTGCGCCAATCGAGAGGACAAAGATCTGATGCGTCTTCATGTCGGGCGCCGGGTAAAGATGCGTGGCCGGGGCACTGACCCGATGGGTCAAAGGCGGGCGGCGGTCGGTCAGCGCCGCCTCGGTGGTCCAGCCGCAATAGCCGTCCTGCAGCCGCTGGACGAAGACCCAGCCATGCTCGCCACCCTCGTCGATGACCAGGACGTCGCTGCCGAAATTCAGCTGCCGGTCGCGCGCCCCGCCGGGCGTGCGGCAGAGCTCGGCCAAGGGCACCGCCACGCGCATCACCGTGCCATCGGTATATGCGGGACGATCCAGCACGCCCCTGAGGCTCGACTGCGCCACCCGCTCGGTCGCGGGCGTGGTCCGGGGATCCAGCCGGGGCGAGGTCACGACAGCACCTCGGGCAAAGCCGCCAACAGCGCCCGCGCGCCCTGCCCGGTGCCGCCCTTGGTGCGGCCGGGCTGGGCCTTGGGCGACCAGCCATAGATATCCAGATGCAGGTAGCGCCCGGCCCCTTCGGCAAAGCGGCGCAGGAACAGGGCGGCGGTGATCGAACCGGCCATGCCGCCCCCCGGCGCATTGTCGAGATCGGCGATCTCGGGCTCGATCAGCGGCTCGTAGGGGGTCCAGAAAGGCATCCGCCACAGGGGATCGGCGACCGCCATCGCGGCGGATTGCAGCGCCGAAGCGGTGGCGTCGTCGTCGCAGTAGAAGGGCGGAACATCCGGCCCCAGCGCCACCCGCGCCGCCCCGGTCAGCGTGGCAAAGCTGACCAGCAGGTCGGGCTTCGTCTCGGCCGCCAACGCCAGCGCATCGGCCAGGACCAGCCGGCCCTCGGCATCGGTATTGTTGTTCTCGACCGTCAGCCCCTTGCGGCTGGCCAGCACGTCACCGGGGCGGAAGGCATTGCCCGCGACCGAGTTTTCCACCGCCGGGATCAGCACGCGCAGACGCAGGTTCCTGGTCGCGCCGGTCAGGGCCAGCATCTTCGCCAGCCCCAGCACCGTCGCCGCGCCGCCCATGTCCTTCTTCATCAGCGCCATCGAAGCGCCGGGCTTGAGGTTCAGCCCGCCGGTGTCGAAACAGACGCCCTTGCCGACCAGAACCAGTGTCGGGCCGGTGTCGCCAATGGTCATGTCGATCAGCCGGGGCGCGTCCGCCGCCGCCCGGCCGACCGTGTGGATCAGCGGGAAATTCTGCGCCAGCAGCGCCTCGCCGGTGGTGACGGAGATCGTGGCCCCGATCTCGCCGGCCAGATCCCGCGCCGCCTGTTCCAGCGCGGCCGGACCCATGTCATTGGCCGGAGTGTTGATGAGGTCGCGAGTCAGGAACTCGCCCGCTGCGATGGCCTGCAGCCGCGCCGCATCGACACCCGAGGGCGCGACCAGCCGGGCCTTGGCGCCGGAACCGGCCTTGTAACGGTCGAAGCGATAGGCGGCGAGCAGCCAGCCCAAGGCGGCCTCGTCGGCATTGATCCAGCCGGGCAGGTCATTCGCCAGATGCCAGTCGCCCGCCGGCAATCCGCTGGCCGCGCGCGCCAAGAGAAAGCGATCCCGCCGCGCCCCGGCCTCGGTGCCCAGCCCGAACAGCGCCCCGCGCAGATTGCCCTCGCCATCGGGCAAAAGGCAGATCTCGCCCGCCTTGCCGGTAAAGCCGATAGCCTTGGCCCAATTGCCGGCTCCGTCGGGCAGCGGCTGGTCCTTGGCGATCAGCCAGAGCGGCAGGCTGGTCTCGGCGGCGGGGGCGAATTCTGGTGACATGGTTTTCCCGGTCTCAGGCTTTGCCCGCCACACTACACCCCTCACCGCGCCTCGCAAGGCGAAGCGGAGGGGGATCGCTGTCAGGCCGCAGGACGCCGGGCCACCGCCAGAAGCGCGCCGAAGGCGATCATGGTGCTGCCGCTGATGCGATTGATCCAGCGAAGGCCGCGGGCGTTGCGCATCACCCCCGAAAGCCGGGTTCCGGCATAGGCATAGAGCGCGATGGCAACCAGCTCCAGCGTCAGGAAGATCGCCCCGAGGATCAGGAAGCTGCCCCAGTAATTCCCGGACGCGACAAATTGCGGGAAGAAGGCGGTGAAGATCAGGATGGCTTTCGGGTTGCCGATGGCGACCAGAAACTCCTGCCGGATGAAGCCGCGCAGGCTGTGCCCGACGTTCTCGGGGTGGTCCACGGGCAATTCCACCTTCGCGCGCAGGATCCTGACGCCAAGCCAGACCAGATAGGCAGCGCCCAGCACCTTCACCAATGTGAAGGCGAGTTCGGAAGCGGTGAGCAGCGCGCCCATGCCGAAGGCGGCTATGGCAATCATCATCGCAAAGGCGACGAGACGGCCAGCAGCGGCAAGCAGAGCAGACCGCAGGCCATGCCGCGCTCCGATGGTTATCGAGAGCAGGTTGTTCGGGCCAAAGGCCAGGTTCAGCGCGAAACAGGCGGGCACGAAGAGGAGCAGGGTTTCCAGAGGCATCACATCACCACGATCGGTCGCCGGGACCATGCGCCGATCTGCATTGCGACGTCCATCGCCAAGGTGTCGCGCCTTGCGCGCCCGGCCCCCTGCAGGCTCCGCTCGACTTCATTCCCTGCGAGGGCGGCAGCCCTCGACCCCGCCGGCCTCGTCATCTTCCCCAACCGCTGATCAGGAACAGCGTCGCGAGCCAGCAGGGTCCGATGAGCCGAAGCCCTGCGACCTCGAGGAGGATGCCGATGCAGGCAAACGCCAGGCAGAGGCTTGACCGGAGACCCGGCACCATCACCCTAGCCCCGGCTGCAATCCCAGATTTCGGTCAGCGAGCGGTTGCCGACCCGCGTCAACCGTGCCCGGACCGAGGCCAGCGACGACATGTCGCGCCGTTCCGCGCAGGTGGCAACGTCGATGGCGACCCCGGCCAGCGAGGGTAGCCCGATCTGCCAGGCCAGCCGTGACAGCCGTTCCGACATGGCGATGGCCTCGGCCAGATCACCCACCGCCAGCGCGGCCTCGACCTGCATCAGCAGCACCGCCAGCTGCTCCAGCGCCATGACGATGACATTCTGCGCCGCGCTTTCGCCCAACTCATTCACGATATCGCCGACGCGCCTTGCATCGACCCGAATGGCCTCGTCCACGGCCAATGCAGTAACCTGCGCCATCACCACCTCCAACTCGACACGCCCCCGCGACTTTCGCCAGATTGCCAAGTTCCGTTGAAGAATGGGTTAGCGCGACGCGAAGAAACCTCTCGAATTTTCGGCGAATGCCGCCTATCTCTGCGCAGCACACGAAGTCAGACCGAGGCGCCCATGACGAACGCACGCCCCCTGCCGCAATATCTGGTCCAGCGGTATCACGGCTGGAAAGCCACATCCTATTCCGAGAACAAGGCCTGGTATCGCCGTCTGGCCGAGGACGGCCAGCGTCCGCGCGCCATGGTCATCTCGTGCTGCGATTCGCGGGTGCATGTGACCAGCATCTTCGGCGCCGATTCGGGCGAGTTCTTCATCCATCGCAACATCGCCAACCTGGTTCCCGCCTATGCGCCCGACGGCGAACAGCACGGCACCTCGGCGGCGGTGGAATACGCGGTGCAGGCACTGAAGGTCGCGCATCTGATCGTCATGGGCCACACCAAATGCGGCGGCGTCGCCGGCTGCCATGCCATGTGCTCGGGCCATGCGCCGGAGCTGGAAGAGAAGTCCAGCTTCGTCGGCCGCTGGATGGACATCCTGCGCCCCGGCTACGAGCGGGTGAAGGATCTGCCCGAGGATCAGCAGATCGGCGCGCTGGAACGCGAGGCGGTGCTGACCTCGCTCGACAACCTGATGACCTTCCCCTTCGTGCAGGCCGCCGTGGAAAGCGGCGAGATGACGCTGCACGGACTGGTGCACAACATCTCGGACGGATCGCTGGTCCAGGCCGAGGGCCCGCGCGGGCAATTCATCGAGATCTGACACCGAGTAGCGCCGGCCTTGCACATCCGCAGGGCTTGGCGCAGCCTGCCCGGCAGCAAAGCGAGGGCCTATGCCGGTCATTTCGGCCTCCATCATCAGTCTCGTGCTGGGCTATATGCTCAGCCAGTTTTACCGCGCCTTTCTGGCGGTGCTGAGCCCGGTTCTCGGGCAGGAGCTGGGGGCAAGCCCCGGCGACCTGGCGCTGTCCTCGGGCCTGTGGTTCATCGGCTTTGCCGTCATGCAGATCCCGGTGGGCTGGGCGCTGGACCGCTTTGGCCCGCGTCGCACGGTGGCCCTGCTGCTGGGGCTTGGCGGGGCCGGGGGTGCGGCGGTCTTTGCGCTGGCCACCGCGCCCTGGCACCTGCATGTGGCGATGACGCTCTTGGGCATCGGCTGCTCGCCGGCGCTGATGGGGCCTTACTACATCTTCGCCCGCGAATACCCGCCCGCCGCCTTTGCCTCGGTCTCGGGGATGATGGTCGGCGCAGGCTCGCTTGGGAATATCCTCGGCGCCGCGCCGCTGGTCTCGCTGATCGCGGCCATCGGCTGGCGCCCGGCGCTGTGGTGGCTGGCGGCGGTGACGCTGCTGGTGGCGGCAGCCGTCTGGATCTTCGTGCGCGACCCGGCAAGGCTGGGCGAGGATCAGCCGCGCGGCTCGCTGGCGGAACTGCTGCGGCTGCGCGCGCTCTGGCTGATGCTGCCGCTTCTGGCGATCAGCTATGCGGTCTCGGCCTGCATCCGGGGCCTCTGGGCCGCGCCCTACCTGGCCGAGGTCTATGGCGCCGATGCCCAGCTGATCGGCCGGGCGACGCTGGCAATGGGCCTCGCCATGGTCATCGGCAATTTCCTTCTTGGTCCCGCCATGCGGCTCATCGGCGGGGCGCGGCGGATGCTGCTCATTGCCACCGGCGGCACCATCGCCGTGTTGGCGGTGCTGGCGATCCGGCCCGATGCCGGGCTGGGCCTTGCCATCCTGATGCTGGCGCTGATCGGTCTCGCGGGCACCAGCTATGCGGTGCAGATGGCCCATGCCCGGCCCTTCCTGCCCACCCATCTGATCGGGCGGGGTGTCACCTTCCTCAACATGGTCTCGATCGCCGGGGTGGGGGCGATGCAATTCGCCTCGCGCCCGGTCTATGAATGGGCGGCGGCCGGCGGTTCGCCCCAGCGGACCTTCTCGACCGTGTTCCTGTTCTTCCTGATCCCGCTGACCGTGGGTTTCCTGTTCTACTTCCTGACCCCCGAGGCCCCGGATGAATGAATCCCCCGTCGTCGTCGCCCCGAACCTCAAGCGCCGCCTGTCGGGTGTGACCGCGACGGTGGTGCGGCTGATCCCGGTGCAGGCGCGGATGATCGCCATTCGCGCCACCGGGCCGGGCCTGCCGCCCGAGGTGCCGCATCTCCCGCTGATCCGCGCCGCGACCCTGCCCCGCGACCGCTGGCGGGTCTGGCATGCGCGCCGCAATACCGAGATGGCGCTTGGCCTGATCCTGCGCCGGCTGCTCTTCCGCAAATACCGGCTGATGTTCACTTCGGCGGCGCAGCGCCACCATACCGGCTTCACCAAATGGCTGATCCGCCAGCAGGAGGCGCTGGTGGCGACCTCGCCGCAGGCCGCCAGCTATCTGGACCGCCCGGCCACGGTGGTCATGCATGGCGTCGATACCGAGGTGTTCCAACCCGCCCCCGACCGTGCCGCGCTGCGCCGCGAGTTGGGGCTGGACCCCGATGCCGTCCTCCTCGGCTGCTTTGGCCGCGTGCGCGAACAGAAGGGGGTGGACCTCCTGGTCCGCGCCGGGCTGCGGCTGCTGCCGGACCGACCGCGTGCCCAGATCATCTTCACCGGCCGGGTGACGGCGGAACATCGCGGCTTTGCCGATGGGCTGAAAGCCGAGATCGCTGCCGCCGGATTGCAGGACCGCATCCGTTTCCTGGGCGAACTGCCCTGGGATCAGGTGGTGCGCCATTACCAGGCGCTGGACCTTTTCGCCGCCCCGGCGCGGTGGGAGGGCTTTGGCCTGACCCCGCTCGAGGCCATGGCCTGCGGCGTGCCGGCCATCGGGTCGCATGCCGGAGCCTACGAGGCGCTGATCCGCGATGGCGAGACCGGCAGTCTGGTGACGACCGGCGATCAGGACGCGCTGACCGACGCGCTTCGGCACTGGCTCGATGATGACGCCGCGCGCGAGGCTGCCGGTCAGGCCGCCCGCCGCCATGTCGAGACGAATTTCAGCATCGAGACCGAGGCCCGCGCGCTGGTCGCGATCTATCGCGAGCTGCTGGACCGCGCGCCGTGACGCCGCTGCGCTTCCTGATCGCCCGCATCCTGCGGAACGAGCCGATGCTGGCCTCGCTCTCGGTGCCGCAGCCTGACCTGCTGGCGGCCCTCAGGGGCAAGCATGTCGCGCTGATCGGCAATGCGCGTGCGCTGGTCGAAACGGAACATGGCGCGGCAATCGACGCTGCCGATCTGGTCATCCGCATCAATCTTGCGCCCATGCCCTCGGCCAAAAGCCATGGGAGCCGCACGGATTGGCTGGCGCTGGCGACACGGCTGGGGCAGGCGGATCGCGCCCGCATCGCCCCGCGCCGCATCCTATGGATGTCGCACAAGCGCAAGCGGCTGGACTGGCAGACCGCAAGCAGCCCCGGCTTCTACCTGCATCCGCTGACGGATTACCTGTCGCTGAAGGACAAGCTCGGCGCGCCGCCGACCACCGGGGCGATGATGATCGATCTGTTGCTGCGCTCGGATCTCGCCAGCCTGACGCTCTACGGCTTCGACTTCTTCGCCAGCCAGAGCCTGTCGGGCCGCCGCACCGCCGATCAGGTGCCGCATGACTTTACGTCCGAGGCGGATTGGGTGGCGGCACTGGCCGAGGCTGACCCGAGGCTGAAGCTGGTGCGGTAAGCAAAGCTCCGGTCAGCAGGGCAAGCGCCTGTCCGTGGGCTGGCGCTGCCGCGGTTGGCCGGGTCACTTTATGGTGCCACGCCCCTCCCGCCTTCGACCGTCGCGCCGGCGTCACCAAAGCGCCTGCCCGTCGGGACGGACAGGCGCTTGCCCTGCGGGTCTGCGACCCGCGCACCGGGCAGGGGTTTTGGTTCAGCCTTTCTATCCAACAGAGAGCCGGCGCTGGCCCGGGCGCGCTGCGCGCTTGTCCCCGGGCCGGGTCCTTGGTTCAGCCGTCGACGATCAGCTTGCCGGGGCCTCGGCGATGCACTCCACCTCGACCTTCCCACCCAAGGCCAGCCCTGCCGCGCCGAATGCCGAGCGGGCGGGGAATTTCCCCTCTTCGAAATAGCTCTTGTAGACCTCGTTAAAGGCGCCCCACTCGGCCATATCGGCCAGCATGACGGTGCATTTCACCAGGTCGGTCATCGCCAGACCATGCGCCTCGAGCGTGCGCTTGATGTTCTCCATCACCTGAGTCGATTCCGCCTCGATGCCGCCCTCGACAACCGCCGAGGCGCCCGGCGCGATGCCCAGCTGGCCCGACAGGTAGACAGTGTTGCCCGAGCGCACCGCCTCCGAGAAGGGCATGCCGGCCGGGTCGCCCGAGTTCAGGAATTCGGGTGCGGCCAGCGCGGCGGCGGGCAGCAGAAGCGCGGCCAGCGCGCCGGAGAAGAGAAGGTTTCGCATGATCTGGTCTCCGTGTTCGATGGGCGCGGGACGAAATGACCCGTGCTCAACCAAAGATTGAGACGCGCGCCGACGGGGGTCAACCGCCATTCGCCCTGTCGGCCGGATGCCGCTGCAGCCCTTCCATCCGGGCCCCGTTTGCGCTAAGGGCGCTGCACCGCAGTATAAGGAATCCCAAGGATGGGCTACAAAGTCGTCGTCGCGGGCGCCACGGGCAATGTGGGTCGCGAAATGCTGAACATCCTCGCCGAGCGCGAGTTCCCGGTGGACGAGATCGCCGCGCTGGCCAGCCGGCGCTCGATTGGCACCGAGGTCAGCTTTGGCGACAAGACTTTGAAATGCCAGGATATCGAGGGCTTCGACTTCACCGGTTGGGATATCGCGCTGTTTGCGATCGGCTCGGACGCGACCAAGAAATACGCCCCCATCGCCGCCTCGCAGGGCTGCGTGGTTATCGATAACAGCTCGCTCTATCGCTATGACCCGCAGATCCCGCTGGTCGTGCCGGAAGTGAATCCGGACGCGGTGCTGGACTACAAGAACAAGAACATCATCGCCAACCCCAACTGCTCGACCGCGCAGATGGTCGTGGCGCTGAAGCCGCTGCATGACCGCGCCCGGATCAAGCGCGTGGTTGTCTCGACCTATCAATCGGTTAGCGGCGCCGGCAAGGATGGCATGGACGAGCTGTGGAACCAGACCAAGGGCATGTATGTCCCCGGTCAGGAGGTCGCGCCCAGCAAGTTCAGCAAGCAGATCGCCTTCAACGTCATTCCCCATATCGACGTCTTCATGGAAGATGGCACGACCAAGGAAGAATGGAAGATGGTCGCCGAGACCAAGAAGATCGTCGATCCCAAGATCAAGGTCACCGCGACCTGCGTGCGCGTGCCGGTCTTTGTCGGCCATTCTGAAGCGATCAACATCGAGTTCGAGGATTTCCTCGACGAGGACGAAGCCCGCGACATCCTGCGCGAATCGCCCGGTATCCTCGTCGTCGACAAGCGCGAGCCCGGCGGCTACATCACCCCGATTGAATCGGTCGGTGAATACGCCACCTATATCAGCCGCATCCGCCAGGACTCGACCGTCGAGAACGGGCTGAACTTGTGGTGCGTCAGCGACAACCTGCGCAAGGGCGCGGCCCTGAACGCGGTGCAGATTGCCGAGCTTCTGGGCAATCGCGTGCTGAAAAAAGGCTGATTGGTCGAGGTGTTCGACTGGATCACCAGCATGATCGAGGGCGGCGGGCCATGGGCCATCGCCGCCCTCATGTTTCTGGAAAACGTCTTTCCGCCGATCCCGTCGGAACTGATCATGCCGCTGGCGGGGTTCAATGCCGCGCGGGGCGTGTCGTCGCTGTGGCTGACCATCCTGGCCGGCACGGCGGGCAGCCTGGCGGGGGCATGGTTCTGGTTCCTGATCGGGCGCTGGATCGGCCCGGCCAAGCTGCGCCTCTTCGTCCGCAAGCATGGCCGCTGGCTGACGCTCAGCCCGCGGGACCTGCGCCGGGCGCAGGGCTGGTTCGACCGGCACGGGCGACGGGCGGTGTTCTTTGGCCGCTTCATCCCCACGGTGCGCACGCTGATCTCGGTCCCCGCCGGGCTTTCGCGGATGCCGAGCCTGCCGTTCTTGATCTATTCGGGCATCGGCAGCCTGATCTGGACCGCCGCGCTGACGCTGGCCGGCTATTTGCTGGAGGGCGGATATGAACAGGTCGAGCACCTGTTGAACCCGGTTTCCACCGCCATCGTCATCGGCCTTGTCGCCGTCTATGTCTGGCGCGTCGTGACCTTCGATCCCTCACGCTAGGACACGTTCGCGCGACGGACCATGCGCCACCCTGCGCGCTGCTTGCCTGATCAGGGCCGCTCGACGACACTCGGGCGCGTAACCGGTATCGGAGCCCCCATGCGACCCCTCTCCCTTGTGCTCACGCTGTCCTGCCTGCTGCCTGCCCCGATGGCCTGGGCCGAGCGGATCGACCTGCCCACCCCTGTCAGCCGGGTGGTGCTGTACCCGCAGGGCGCCAGCGTCAGCCGCAGCGCCAGCTTTAACGCAACCCCAGGCCAGCATCAGCTGGTCATCCCCGACATGCCGCCCGGCACCGATCCCGCGAGCCTTCGGATCGAGGCCAAGGGCGTCACGCTCGGCTCGGTCGAGTTGCAATCCTCGCGCGCCCTGCCGGATCATGCGCCGGATTCGCCCGCGATTACCGAGGCCAAGGCCGCCCTGCGCCGGGCCGAGGATGCGCTGCGCGCCTTTGACCGCAGCCAGACGGCACTGGCGACCCGGGCCGAGGCGCTGCGCCAGCGCGCCCAGATCACCCGCGACCTGTTGCAGGGCGACAGCCGCCTGCCCACCGGCGAGATTGCCGGCACGGTCGAGCAGATGGGGGCGCTGATCGAGGATCTGCTGACCCAGGCCGACGAGCAGGAGTATCAGATCGCCATGAACGAACCCGACCGCCCGCCGCTGACCGAGGCCATCGACCGCGCCCGGGCGGAACTCGACGCGCTGCGCGAGGAAGGCTCGGAGGCCGAGGCGCTGGTGCTGACGGTGCAGGCGGCCAGCGATAGCCCCGCCGAGATCACAATCACCGGCTTCACCGATCAGGCCGGATGGCAGCCCGATTACGATCTGCGGCTGGACCGCGCCGCCGACACCCTGACCATGCAGCGCGGTGTCAGCGTCTGGCAATCCAGCGGGCAGGACTGGCGCGATGTGACGCTGACCCTGTCGACCGCCCGGCCGCAATCGCAATCCACCCCGACCGAGGTGCAGCCGTGGATGCCGCGCGTCGGCAAGCCCGAGGAGGAATTCGCCCGCGCGGCCAGTCCGCAGGCCGATATGGCGATGGAAAGCGCCTATGCCGCCCCAGTGGTCGAGGCCATGCCCGTCTCGGCCGGGGAAATGTCGCGGCTGGGTGTCACGGTCATCTATGACTATGCCGCGCCCGTCACCATCCGCAATGGCGCCGATTCCCTGCGCCTGACGCTGGACGAAAAGCCGCTGACCCCCGAGATCTTCGCCGAGGCCGCGCCGCGTTTCGACACCAGCGCCTTCCTGATGGCCGAGACGGTGAACTCGACCGGCGAACCGATCCTGCCCGGCCCGGTCACGCTTTACGCCGATGGCGCGCTGGTCGGTCGCTCGGGCATCGAGCTGGTGGCCGATGGCGACAAGCTGCGCTTTGGGTTCGGCCCGATCGACGGGCTGAGGGCCGAGATCCGGCTGCCCGAGGAAACCGAGGGCGACAGCGGCATCATCCGCCGCTCGTCCACGCTGACCGAAAGCGCCACGCTGATCGTCGAGAACCTGACCGGCGAGGACTGGCCGCTGCGTGTCGTCGACCGGGTGCCGGTCTCGCGGCAGGAGGAATTGCAGATCGAGTGGTCCGCCGATCCCGAGCCGTCCGAGACCGATCCAGATGGCCGGCGCGGCGTGGTCTATTGGGAAAGCCCCATCGCGGCGGGCGAGCTGCGCGAGATCGCCCTGACCACGGAACTCAGCTGGCCGGAAGGTAACGAGCTGCTCCGATAGTTGTGATGAAACAGGCGCACGGGCCGCGCGTTCTGCTGCAACCGTCCTGAGTGGCGGGCAACAGGAACAACTGGCACCTTTCGGGGTGGGAGAGCAGACATGGCAGAATATCGTCTGAATACAGGCTACTCGATCGCGCGGACCATTGACTACGCGGGCGACCGGGATTCATTCGCGACCGCTCTGATCGACGGGTTGACCTATTCGGCCCGGGTCAGCGGGTCCTATAGTTCTGGCGGCAGTCTTGCCGACCCGAACCTGACCCTTACCGACGCCTCGGGCCGGGTGTTGGGCTTCAATGATGATATCGTCAATGGCGTGAATCGTGATGCTCGTATCACCTTCACGGCGGACCGGACCGCAACCTACAATCTGATCGTGGGTGAGCAGGGCAATAACGCCACCGGCAGCTATAAGCTGATCCTGACACCGGGCTTCGCAACCAATGCCAATGACAATGTCGGCGGCACCGGCTACGCGGATGCGGTCAACGGCATGGCCGGCAATGACCTGCTGCGCGGGAATGGCGGCAACGACATGTTGTATGGCGGCACGGGCAATGACACGCTCATGGGCGGAAATGATCAGGACCGCTTGATCGGCGATGCCGGCAACGACCTGCTGCGCGGCGAATCCGGCAATGACAGGCTGATCGGCGGCGATGGCGGCGACCGGCTGATCGGTGGGGCAGGGGCCGACGTCTTCGACTTCGACTTTGCGACGGACTCGGATGCCGGCGGCGTCGACGTGATCGCCGCAGGTGACGGCGCACCTGCCTTCCAGGGTGCCGGGGTGTCGGGTGGGGACGTGCTCGATCTCAGCGGTATCGATGCCAACGAGTATCTGGGCGGCAATCAGGCCTTCCAATGGTCGACCAGCAAGGCCGCAGGCACCGCCTATCTGGCGAATGTCAACGGAAGCACCGTGCTTTATGCCCATACGGACAATGACGGCAGTATTGATTTCGCGGTCGTGATCGCGGATGGCGCGGGTGTTTCGGCGCAGAACTATGCGGGAAGCGACTTCATCCTGTAAAGGCAGGTACAGGCAGAAACCGAACGGGCCGCGACAGATGTCACGGCCCGTTTCACGTTGGTCGAAGAAAAATCCGTCAATTCCCCGCCGGTTCCGCCGCCGCTGCTGCGGTATCGGCCGTCGCGGGTTCCGTCGCGCCGCCCATGCTGACCAGCCGGTCGATCAGCGGTTCTGCCTTGGGGCCGATGCGGCCGCAGGAGGACGGGTCATCCAGAAGCGCAAAGGCCGGCCCGTAATAGGCACGGTCGTAATCGCCGGGGTCCATGCCCAGCTTGGCCGCCAGAAGGTCGCTGGTCCCGGTCATCAGCGTCCAGGCGCCGTCGCTGACCTCGTAATCCGGGCAGTTCGAGGTGATGACATTCACCTCGGCCAGTTCGCGCGTCAGTGCCTCGGCCTCGGATTCGCTCAGCGCCGAAATATCGGGCAGCGGCACCGAAAGCCGATCCTCGGCCCTTACCGCCTGCGCCCCGACCACTGACAAACCGGCCAGCACGACCAGCGCCATGATCGCGTCCGAAAGTTTCATATCCGCCTCGATTTCCTCGTCTGTTCGCCAGGCATCCCGCCCGATCGGGCGGCAAACTGCAATGAAATTCGGCGTGAACTTGACCGCGAGGCAAGCCGGGCATAGGGGATCGACGACAGCGAAAATGCGAGGAGGCCGCGATGTCCGACAGCTATTCCCTTCTGATCCTGCCCGGCGATGGCATCGGCCCCGAGGTGATGGAGCAGGTGACGCGGGTCATCGACTGGTTCCAGACCCATCGCGGCATGAGCTTTGACATCAGCACCGATCTGGTCGGCGGCGCCGCCTATGACGCCCATGGCACGCCGCTGACCGATGCGACCATGGCCCGCGCGCAAGAGGTCGATGCCGTGCTGCTGGGCGCGGTCGGCGGCCCGAAATACGACGTGCTCGATTTCAGCGTGAAGCCCGAGCGCGGCCTGCTGCGCCTGCGCAAGGAAATGGACCTCTATGCCAACCTGCGCCCGGCGCAATGCTTTGATGCACTGGCCGATTTCTCGTCCCTGAAGCGCGAGGTGGTCGCCGGGCTCGACATCCTGATCGTGCGCGAACTGACCTCGGGCGTCTATTTCGGCGAGCCGCGCGGCATCCATGCCGATGGCAACAATCCCGAGAACGAGGGTGGCCGCGTCGGCATCAACACCCAACGCTATACCAGCGGCGAGATCCGGCGCGCGGCGCGCTCGGCCTTCGAACTGGCGCGCAAGCGGGGCAACAAGGTCTGCTCGATGGAGAAGGCCAACGTGATGGAATCGGGCATCCTCTGGCGCGAGGAAGTCCAGTGGGTCCATGACAACGAATATCCCGATGTCGAGCTGACCCATATGTATGCCGACAATGGCGCGATGCAGCTGGTGCGCAACCCCAAGCAATTCGACGTGATCGTGACCGACAACCTGTTCGGCGACCTGCTGTCGGACGCTGCCGCCATGCTGACCGGCAGCCTCGGCATGCTGCCCTCGGCCTCGCTTGGCGCGCCGATGGAGAATGGCCGGCCCAAGGCCATGTACGAGCCGGTCCACGGTTCGGCCCCCGATATTGCCGGGCAGGGCAAGGCCAACCCGATCGCCTGCATCCTCAGCTTCGCCATGGCGCTGCGCTATTCCTTCGACGAGGGCGAGGCGGCGGCCGAGCTGGAGCGGGCGGTGGAGAAGGTGCTGGCCGACGGTGTGCGCACGGCGGACCTGATGGGCCCCGAGGGTGGCGTGCCGTTCTCGACCGCCGGCATGGGCGACGCCGTTCTGGCGGCACTGTCGGCCGGGCGCTGATCCCACCACGGACAACGCGGAGGCCGGGATGGCGGGGGGCAGCAACAATGCGCAGGCCGCGCTGATCGCGCTTGGCGCGATGGCGGTCTATGCCACGCATGACGCGATCATCAAGGCACTGGGCGGGCAATACCCCTCGCACCAGATCCTGTTCTTCTCGCAATTGCTGGCCTTCCCGCTGGTTGCGGTGATCCTGCTGAGCGACCGCAGCGAAAAGCCGCTGCGGCCCGTCCAGCCCGGTTGGGTCGCCGTGCGCTCGATCTGCGTGGTCATCGCCGGTCTCTGCGGCTTCTTCGCCTTCTCGCAGCTGCCCATGGCGCAGGTCTATGCCATCCTCTTCGCCACGCCGCTGATGGTCACGGTGCTGTCGATCCCGATCCTCGGCGAGAAGGTCGGCATCCACCGATGGGCGGCGGTGATCGTCGGCCTGACCGGGGTGATGATCGTGCTGCGCCCCGGGCAGGCCGATCTTGCCGCCGGGCACCTGGCGGCGCTGGCCGGCGCCTCGGCCAGCGCGCTGGCCGCCGTGATCGTGCGCAAGCTTGGCTCGTCCGAGCGCGCGGTGGTGCTGATCCTCTGGCCGATGCTGGGGAATTTCGTACTGACCGGGGTGATGCTGACGCTGGCCTACGAGCCGATGCCACTGGGAGACCTGACGCTCGCCGGGATGATCTCGGTCCTCGGCCTGATCGGTGGCTTCCTGGTCATCGTCTCCTATCGCCGGGGCGAGGCCGCCGTGGTCGCCCCGATGCAATATTCGCAGATCATCTGGGCCACGATCTTCGGCTGGTTCATCTTCGACGAGGGGCTGGACGCCGGCACGCTGATCGGCACGGTCATCATCATCGCCTCGGGCGTCTATATCGTCTGGCGCGAGGGCAGCAGCGGCACCTCGAGCAACCAGCCGGTGATCGCCGCCCGGATGCGCCCCGAGACTGTCACCCAGCCGAAATCGATCCTGCTGCAACGCCTCTGGCCCGGACGCGCCGCCGCGGGCGAGTCTGCGGACGAGAAGTAGCGCCCGCACCCCGCTTGCCCCCGCGCCGCCAGCGGCAAATTCTGCCAGTTTGCCCTTGCATTCCCGACTGCCCCGCGCTACCTGCCCCTCCACGGTCGGAGCGTAGCGCAGCCTGGTAGCGCACCTGCTTCGGGAGCAGGGGGTCGGAGGTTCGAATCCTCTCGCTCCGACCAGATTCCCGGTGTGAATTGCCATGATAATCTTCCTCGATTGTCACTATGCTTCCCCTGAAGGGGTGCTATTGGGCCGTTGGCGTCGTCCGACATCTCAATGGACACACAAATTTTCTCCGGTCAGTTGGGCCTTTGGCACTTCTTTTGCGCTGGTCTGAACCGCGCCGGGTTTGCCAGCGAGTATCGCACGCAAAAGATGAGCCTTATGGCACTGAGACGCTTCACCCCCGCCTATCAGGCAGAACTTCGTGACGCGGCGTTCGGCTTTTCCGCGAGCGCCGCGTCAATTTGCGAGCAACAGTGGGGTCTACGAGGCGATCGGGCCAAAGCCCGGCTGCTCACTGGACAGCCGGTATGTCCGATGAAACGGATGCTGTCCCATAGCGTGGTGTAGCTGGCGCTGATTGTCACCGTGATGTTCGGCGCGGGCCTGCTTGATCAGGATG
>NZ_CANKWH010000006.1 GCF_947487305.1 uncultured Paracoccus sp.
ATGCGCCGCAGGTGCTGACCTTCAGCCTCGTTGTGAATGACGGGGTCGAGGCTTCCCCTGCCGACACCGTTCAGATCTCCGTCACCCCGCCAGCGAACACCCCGCCGACGGCCAATGCCGGGCCGGACCAGATTCTTGCCTCGGGTGCCAGCGTCACGCTGGATGGCAGCGCCTCCACGCCGAATGATGGCGGGCAGAGCCTGACTTATGCCTGGACCCAGACCGCCGGCACGGCTGTCACGCTCAACAATGCCACCAGCGTCACGCCCGGCTTTACCGCGCCCACGCTGGCCGTGGGCGATGCGCCGCAGGTGCTGACCTTCAGCCTCGTTGTGAATGACGGGGTCGCGGCTTCCCCTGCCGACACCGTTCAGATCACCGTCACCCCGCCAGCGAACACCCCGCCCACGGCCGATGCCGGGCCGGATCAGACGGTCGCCTCGGGTGCCGGCGTCACGCTGGATGGGGGTGCCTCCTCGGCCAATGACACGGGCCAGAGCCTGACTTTCGCCTGGCGCCAGACCGGTGGTCCGCCGGTGGTGCTGAGCGGGGCCGACCGGTCCACAGCGCAGTTCACCGCACCCCTGCTCCAACCGGGCGAAGCGGCAGAGGCGCTGAGCTTCAGCCTCTCGGTGCATGACGGCATCGATCCGTCACCGGCGGATAGCCTGCGGGTCATGGTGCTGCCGCCCGGTGATACCACGCCGCCGACCGCCGAACTGGCCTATGCCGGCGACAGCTTTGTGCCGGGCGAGACCATCGCCGTCACCATCAGCTTCTCGGAACCGGTCAGCGGACTGGCGGCGGGCGATCTGCGCGGCAATGGCCGGGTGGTATCGCTGTCGGGCACGGGCGCAAGCTACAGCGCACGGATCGCGACTCCCGCCACCGGCGAGAACCTGACGGTCGCCCTGCCCGAGGGTGCGGCCGAGGATGCGGCGGGCAATCTCAGCCTTGCCGTCCGGCCGCTGACGATCCGCGCCAATCTGGCGGGAATGGCCCGCGAGGTCGCGGCGCAGGGGATGACGGCACGCGGTCGCGCGCTGATCGCCGCGCAACCCAGGCTGCGCAGCTTCTTCGATCCCGCAGGCGGCAGCGGCGACGCGATGATGCTGGCGGGTGCCGGTACGATCGATATCGCCTATGTCTCGGAGGCGGGCTGGTGGGTCAATGCCCAGGGCGAATGGTCCGATATCGAGGGGGCCGACAGCGACTATGTGAACCTGACGCTGGGGGCGCATGTCTATCGTGGCACCAACAACCTGATGGGCCTCATGCTGCAACTTGACCGCAGCATGACCGATGTCCGTGAACCCATAGGCCGGTTTGAAGGCGATGGCTGGCTGGTCGGCCCCTATTGGGCCGGGCGGCTGACCGATCAGCCGCTGGTCTTCTCGGCCTCTGCACTCTGGGGGCAGACCGCCAACACCGTCACCCTGCCGGGTCTGACCGAGGATGATGTGGAGGGCGAACGCTGGCTCATGACCGCCGGGGTCGAGGGTCGCCATGGAATCGGCAATGGTTCCGTGCTGATCCCCTCGCTGGACCTGTCGCATCTGAAGGACAGTCTCGACGCCTATCGCGACAGCCGCGGTGATGTCGTGGCCGGGCAGCAGCTGGTCATGATCGAGGCCGAATTCGGCCTGGGTCTCGAGGTGCCGGTCGCGGTCAAGAATGGGGTGATGACGCTGAGCGGCGGGCTGTCGGGGACCTATTCGCGGACCCGCGCCCTGAACGTGCGCCGTGAGAACTGGCGCGGCGCGATCGAGCTGGGGGTCGACTACGACATGGCGAACCGGGGGTGGCTGCGCCTCGCGGCCCGCTATGACGGGATCGGGCAGGAAGACTACAAGGCCTGCAGCATCGACCTGACCTATCGGCAGGAGTTCTGATCGCGACGGCCAGTCCTGCCTGCGCCGCCTGCCTGCCCGCCTGCCTGCACCGCATGACTGCCCCGCCCGCCGTCCCGGTGGCCGGCGCCTCTCTTTACAAGGCCCGCCCCTTGGCCGACAACCGCAGGTCAGTCATCCCGGCTGATGCAGGAGCCGCCATGCCGACCCTTCCGCCCCTTCCTGACCTGATCGACCAGGCCCATGGCCGCGCGCCCGCCGATCTGGTCCTGCGCGGCGGGCTGGTGCTGGACCTGGTGACTGGCGATCTGCTCGAGGGCGATGTGGCGATCTGCGGCACGACCATCGTCGGCACCTGCGCGGAATACGAGGGCCGCGAGGTCATCGACGTCAGCGGCAAGATCCTCGTGCCGGGCTTCATCGACACGCATCTGCATATCGAAAGCTCCTGCGTCACGCCCTTCGAATTTGACCGCTGCGTGTGCCCCAAGGGCGTCACCACCGCCATCTGCGACCCCCACGAGATTGCCAATGTCGCGGGCCTCGCCGGTATCTGCTATTTCCTCGACGCCAGCGCCCATACGCTGATGGATATCCGGGTGCAGCTCTCCTCCTGCGTGCCCTCGACCAATATGGAGACGGCGGGCGCACGGCTGGAGGTGGGCGATCTGACCCCGCTGATGGATCATCCGGCGGTGATCGGGCTGGCCGAGTTCATGAATTACCCGGGCGTGATCCACAAGGACCCGGGCGCGCTGGCGAAGCTCGAGGCCTTTCGTGGCCGCCATATCGACGGCCATGCGCCCTTGGTCCGGGGCCGCGACCTGAACGCCTATCTTGCCGCCGGCATCCGCACCGAGCACGAGGCGACCAGCGCCGCCGAGGCGCGCGAGAAGTTGCAGAAGGGGATGCGGGTGCTGATCCGCGAGGGCTCGGTCAGCAAGGATCTCAACGCGCTGATCCCGCTGATGACCGAGCGGAATTCCCCCTATCTCTGCCTCTGCACCGATGACCGCAACCCGCTGGACATCGCCGAGCACGGGCATCTGGATTACATGATCCGCACCGCCATCGCGGCTGGCGTCGCGCCGCTGGTCGCCTATCGCGCCGCCAGCCTGTCGGCTGCCGAGGCCTTCGGGTTGAAGGATCGCGGCCAGATCGCGCCGGGCAAGCGCGCCGATATCGTGGTGCTGGGCGATCTGGCCGAGTGCCGGGCGGACCTGGTGATCGCCGGCGGACGGGTGGTCGATGATGCGGCCTTCGCCGCGCGCGGCACGGTTGCGCCGGTGGCGCGACATTCGGTGAAACCGCCGGCCATCAGCGCCGAGTCCTTCCGTTATGCCGGCAACCGGGCCGAGACGCCGGTGATCGGCATCCTGCCCGGCAAGATCATCACCGAGCATCTGACCGAGGACATCACCCCCGAAAGCGGCGACAAGCGCCCCGATCCGGCCCGTGACCTCGCCCGCGTCACTGTGATCGAGCGCCATGGCAGGAACGGCAATATCGCCAATGGCTTCGTGCGCGGCTTCGGCATGACCAAGGGTGCCATCGCCGCCACCGTCTGCCATGACCACCACAACATCATCGCCGTCGGCGTCGATTACGCCGACATGGCGCTGGCCGCACAGCGGCTGGCCGAGATCGAGGGCGGCTTTGTCGTGGCCGAGGGCGGCAAGGTGCAGGCGGAACTGGCGCTGCCGATCGCCGGGCTGATGAGCCTCGAACCCTTCGAGGTGGTCGAACAGCAGTTGCGCGATCTGCGCGCCGCCGCGCTGGGGCTGGGGGTCACACTGGAGGAGCCGTTCCTGCAGATGGCCTTCCTTGCCCTGCCGGTGATCCCGCATCTGAAGATCACCGATCACGGCATGGTCGACGTGGACCGGTTCGAGGTGATGCCCTAGCCGGGGGTCACACCCCCAGATAGGCTTCGCGGATGCGCGGATCTGCGATCAGCTCGGCCGCCGGGCCCTCCATGGTGATCTGGCCGGTCTCCATCACGTAACCCCGGTCGGCGATCTTCAGCGCGCCAAAGGCGTTCTGTTCGACCAAGAGCACGGTGACGCCAAGCGATTTCAGCTCGCTGACCACATCGAAGATCTGCTGCACGATGATCGGCGCAAGCCCCATCGACGGCTCGTCCAGCAACAGGCAGGCCGGTCGTGCCATCAGCGCGCGGGCCATGGCCAGCATCTGCTGCTGACCGCCCGACAACCCGCCCGCCGCCAGGTTGCGCTTTTCCCGCAGGATCGGGAACATGTGGAAGGCTTCGTCCATGTCCTTCTCGACCCGGTCATCGCGGTATTGATAGGCGCCAAGCCGCAGGTTCTCCTCGACCGTCAGGTTGGTGAAGATCTGCCGCCCCTCGGGCGATTGCGCCAGACCGCGATGGATGCGCTTGTAGGCCGGCACGGTGGTCAGCGCCTCGCCGCGGAAATGGATGGCCCCCGCCGAGACCGGCTGGATGCCCGAGAGGCATTTCAGCAGCGTGGTCTTGCCCGCGCCATTGGCACCCACCACGGTCACGATCTCGCCCGAATCGACGGTCAGATTGATACCGTGCAGCACCTCGATCCGGCCGTATTTCGACCGCAAGCCTTCAACCTTGAGCATCGGCGGTCTCCGTTTCTGAGGCGGTTTGGGCATCGGTTCCCAGGTAGGCGGCGATGACCGCCGGGTCGCGGCTGATCGTGGCCGGGTCGCCCTCGGCGATCTTCTCGCCATGATCCAGCACGACGATATGGTTCGAGATGCGCATGACCATCTTCATGTCATGCTCGACCAGCAGGATCGCGACGCCCGACGCCGCGACCTCGGCGATCAGGTGGTCGATTTCCTCGGTCTCGACGGCATTGCAGCCGGCGGCGGGTTCATCGAGCAGCAGGATTTTCGGCGACAGCGCCAGCGCCCGGGCGATTTCCAGCCGCTTCAATGCGCCATAGGACAGGCTGCCGGCTTCGCGATCCGCCGCCCGGTCCAGACCGACGCGGGTCAGCAGCGCCCGCGCGCCCTCCGCCGCCGCCGCTGCCCGCCGGCGCGAGCCGGGCAGGTTCAGAAGATCGGCCAGCACCGAGCCGCGCTCGGTCAGGTGATAGCCGGCGATGGCGTTTTCCAGCACGGTCATCGACTGGAAGATCTGCAGGTTCTGGAAGGTCCGCGACATGCCGCGCTGCGCCAGAAGGTTCGGCGAGAGGCCGGTCACGTCCTCGCCCCCCAGCATGACCTTGCCGCGCCCCGGCAGGTAGATGCCCGAGATCATGTTGAACAGCGTGGTCTTGCCCGCCCCGTTCGGGCCGATGACCGAGACGATCTCGCCCGGACGGACGGTAAAGCTGACATCATCGACGGCCTTCAGCCCGCCGAAGGTGATGCCCAGCCCCTCGATCGACAGAAGATGCTCGCTCATGCCTCGGCCCCCCGGAGTTTGCGCAGGATCGACGGCAGCAGGCCCGCCGGCAGGAAGATCATCACCAGCATCATCACCAGCCCAAGGATCAGCTGTTCATATTCGCCGAAGGCGGTCAGCACCTGCGGCAGCAGCGTCAGGACCGCCGTGCCGAAGACCGCGCCAAGGACCGAGCCGACGCCACCCAGAACCGCCATCGTCACCATCTCGATCGAGTGCATGAAGCCGGCGACATCGGGGGTGATGAACTTGTTCTGCAACGCAAGCAGCGAGCCCGAGACCGAGGCATAGACCGCCGAGATGACGAAGGCCTTCAGCTTTTCGCGGGCCACATCGACGCCGACCACGCGGGCGGCGATTTCCGATCCGTGCAGCGCCCGAAGCGCCCGGCCCGTGGGGCTGTGATAGAGGTTAAGCGCCAGCCAGGCCCCGATCAGCAGGCAGATGCCGCTGAAGAAATACCAGAACTGGCCGTTGCTGAGATCAAGGCCCCAGTCCTTCAGCACCCCGCGCAGCCCCAGATCGGGCACCTCCATCCCGTCGGGACCGCCGGTCAGCTGGCGTTCATTGTTCAGCACCATCGAGACGAGGATGCCGAAACCAAGCGTGGCGACGCCGAGGTAATAGCCCTTCAGCCGCAGGATCGGGCGACCGACGAGCCAAGCAAGGACCGCCGAGATCAGCGCGCCCAGCACCGCCGCCAGCGCCGGATGCAGGCCCAGATGCACCGGGGCCAGCGCGCAGGCATAGGCGCCGATCCCGGCAAAGCCCGCATGGCCAAGGCTGATCTGGCCGGCATAGCCGGTCAGGATGACGATGCCGGTGACGGCGAAGGCGTTGACGAAGATCAGCGCGCCGACGCGGTAGTAATAGCCCGAGGGAAACAGCATCGGGCTGATCGCCACGAGGGCCAGCAGGACCAGCAGGGTGACATGTTTGGAGGAAAGCTTCATGGTCACACCCGCTCGGTCGATTTGCGGCCGAAAAGGCCCTGCGGCAGGAAGAAAAGGACCGCGAGGATGATGATGAAGGCCGCCGCGTCCTTGTATTGCGAGGAGAGATATCCCGCCGTCAGCGCCTCCATCAGCCCCAGCAACAACCCTCCGACCAAGGCGCCCTTGGGATTGCCCATCCCGCCCAGCATGGCGGCGGCGAAACCCTTCAGCGCCAAGGCAAGCCCCACGTCATAGGAGGTCATGGTGATCGGGCTGATCAGCACCCCGGCCAGCGCGCCGATGCCCGCCGACAGCGCGAAGGAGAGGGTCATGACGAAATTGGTGTTGATCCCCACAAGCTGCGCCGCCAGCCGGTTGTTCGAGGTCGCCAGCACCGCGCGGCCCAGGAGCGTGCGGGTGAAGAACAGCCACAGTCCGATGAAGACCAGAACCGCGCCCAGGATCACCCACAGGCTTTGCGGCAGGATCGTCGCGCCCATGATGCGGATCGGCGTGTCGCCCGAGATCGAGGGATAGGTGTGGATCTGCTTGCCGAAGATCAGCTGTGTCCCGCCGCGAATGAAGATCGAGGCGCCGATGGTGATGATGATCAGCGACACGACCGGCGCACCGCGCGCGGGCTCGATGGCGAGCTTGTTCATGAGGACGCCCATCGCCGCCGTGGCTAGGATGGCGATCACCGCCGCCAGCAGAAGCGGCAGCCCCGCCGCCGAACCGGCAAAGGTCAGCATCCCGCCCAGCATGACGAACTCGCCCTGGGCGAAGTTCACCACATCCGAGGCGTTGTAGATGATGGTAAAGCCAAGCGCGACCAGCGCGTAGACCGCGCCGACAGTCACCCCTGAGAAGAGGAATTGCAGAAGCTCGGACATGAGGCTCTCCGGCAGGCAGGGCAGGCCGTCACGCGGCCCGGTGAAAGCCCCCGCGCCCGTCAGGGGCGCGGGGCGCTCGGATCACTCGACCAGGGTCCAGCCGCCGTCCTTGATTTCCAGCATGCGGAAGGCCGAGAGGTCGAGACCCAGATGGTTTTCGGCGCTCATGTTGTAGATGCCGGTGGTGCCGGCCAGGCCGGTGGTCGCCTCGATGGCATCGCGGATCGCCGCCGGATCGGCCTCGCCCGCGGTGGTGATGGCGTTCGACAGGATCAGCCAGGCGTCATTGGCATAGCCGCCGAAGGTGCTGACCGGGGTGCTGTACTTGCCCTCGAAGGCAGTCTTGTAGGCATCGACGACCGGCTTTTGCGCGTCATCCGCCGCCAGAAGGCCCGGCACCAGCAGCGCGGTGCCCGGCAGGCGCACGCCATTGGCGGCATCGGCACCGGCCAGCTCGATGAAGCCGTCCGAGGCGACACCATGCGACTGGTAAAGCGGCAGCTCGATCGCCAGCTGCTTGTAGTTGCGGGTGACGATCGACGGGCCCTGGCCGAAGCCCGGGTTCAGCACCGCCTGGACGCCCGCCGTATTCTTGATCTTGGTCAGCTGCGCGGTCATGTCGGCATCGGTCGGGTTATAGGTCTCGTCCGCGGCGATGGTGATGCCGTAATCGCCGACCACGTCCTTGCACTGTGCCTGCATCGAGGCACCGAAGCCGTCGGTGCCCGAGATCATGCCGATGGTGGTGATCTGACGCTTCTGCATGTCCTCGAAGATCTTTTCGCAGGCCATGCGGTCGGTATGCGGGGTCTTGAAGGTGAAGGGGCGCACCGGGTCGATGATCTCGATGGCACCGGCAAGCGAGATGAACGGGATCTCGGCATCCTCGGCCACCGAGGCGATGGACATGGTGGTGCCGGTGGTCGAGCCGCCGATGATCGCCACGACCTCGTCATCCTCGACCAGACGGGTGGCGAAGGTGCGCGCCTTGTTCGGATCGCCGCCGTCGTCATAGAGGACCAGCGCGATTTCCTCGCCATTCAGCCCACCGGCGGCATTGGCCTCTTCGACCAGCATCTCCAGCGTCTTCGCCTCGGGATCGCCAAGGAAGGCGGCGGGGCCGGTGGCCGACAGGGTGGCGCCGATGCGGATCTCGGCCGAGGCCGCCGAGGCAAGGCCAAGCGCCAGCAGCGTGGACAGGGCGGTGGTGGTCAGGGTCGTTTTCATGGGGCTCCTCCCAGAGCGTTGATTATGGGTCAGCGCGCGTTCGTCCTGTTGACCGGTCGGCGGCCGTCGCAGATTGTCGTCATGCGCTCCTCCCCCAAGGCGGTCCTGACGTTGCGTTACATTTATCATTGACCGACCGGTCGGTCTATGCAACACATTTCTGCGAGGGCCCGACAATTTTCGGGCAAGGAGGACGACCATGACCAGTTCCCGGACCGTGCTGTCGGCGCTTGCCGATGGCGTGCTGACGCTGACCCTGAACCGCCCCGACAAGCTGAATGCCTTTGACGAGGAGATGCACCTTGCCTTGCGCGAAGGGCTACAGCGGGCGCATGACGATCAGGACGTGCGGGCGGTGCTGTTGACCGGGGCCGGGCGCGGCTTCTGCGCCGGGCAGGATCTGGGCAATCGCGATCCGCGCAAGGGCGGGCCGAAGCCCGATCTGGGTTCGACGCTGGAACGGTTCTACAATCCCAACATGCGGATGATCCGCTCACTGTCGAAGCCGGTCATCTGCGCGGTGAACGGCGTGGCGGCGGGGGCCGGGGCGAACATGGCGTTGGTCTGCGACATCGTGCTGGCAGCGCGCTCGGCGAAATTCATCCAGGCCTTCTCGAAGATCGGGCTGGTCCCCGATTCCGGCGGCACCTGGAGCCTGCCCCGGATCATCGGCGAGCCGCGCGCCAAGGCGCTGATGCTCACCGCCGAGCCGCTGATAGCCGAGACTGCCGCCGACTGGGGGCTGATCTGGAAGGCCGTCGATGACGAGGCGCTGATGACCGAGGCCCATGCCCTTGCCGCCCGGCTGGCCGCCGGCGCGACCCTTGGGCTGGGCCTGACCAAGGAGCTGATCCAGGCCGCCGCGACCACCAGTTTCGACGAGCAGCTCGATCTGGAACGCGACTCCCAGCAGCGCGCCGGCCACAGCGCCGATTACGCCGAGGGCGTCACCGCCTTCCTCGAGAAACGCAAGCCGGAGTTCACGGGTCAATGACAAACGCGCCAATGAAACCCGTCCGCGAGATGACCCCGCAGGAACTGGCCGAGGCCTCGGCCCGCGCCATGTGGAACGACGATTCGGCCAGCCAGCGCCTTGGCATGAGCCTTGACCACATCGCCCCGGGCGCGGCGACGCTGTCGATGACCATCACCGCCGACATGTCGAACGGCCATGGCAATTGCCATGGCGGCTACATGTTCACGCTGGCCGACAGCGCCTTTGCCTTTGCCTGCAACAGCTACAACACCCTGACCGTGGCGCAGCATTGCAGCGTGACCTTCCTGGAACCGGGCCGCATCGGCGACCGGCTGACCGCCACCGCGACCGAGGTGTCGCGCCGCGGCCGCTCGGGCATCTACGACATTCGCCTGACCAACCAGGACGGCGTGCACGTGGCCGAATTCCGCGGCCATTCGCGCAGCGTCAAGGGCACCCATCTGCCGGTCGAGGACTGACCGGACCGCGATCTTTGCAAGGGAGGATTCCATGCACCCCACATCCCGCCAGACCCGAGAGCTCGACCCGATCGAAACCGCCTCGCGCGACGAGATCGCGGCGCTGCAATTCCACCGGATGAAGCGATCGCTGAAACATGCCTATGAAAACTCGCCCTTCTACCGCAAGCGCTTCATCGAGGCGGATATCCACCCCGAGGACCTGAAGACGCTGGCCGATCTGGCCAGGTTCCCCTTCACCGTGAAGCAGGACCTGCGCGACAGCTATCCTTTCGGCATGTTCGCCGTGCCTCAATCGAAACTGGCGCGCATCCATGGCTCGTCCGGGACCACCGGCAAGCCCACCGTGGTCGGCTATACCACTGGCGATATCGACAACTGGGCCAATCTCGTCGCCCGCTCGATCCGGGCGGCGGGCGGGCGGCCCGGCGACATGCTGCACAATGCCTATGGTTATGGCCTCTTCACCGGCGGGCTCGGCGCCCATGCCGGGGCCGAGCGCCTTGGCTGCACCGTGGTGCCGATGTCGGGCGGCATGACCGAGCGGCAGGTGACGCTGATCAACGATTTCAAGCCGCGCATCATCATGGTGACGCCCAGCTACATGCTGTCGATCCTCGACGAGTTCCACCGTCAGGGCCTCGATCCGCGCGAAAGCTCGCTGGAGGTCGGCATCTTCGGGGCCGAGCCCTGGACCAATGCCATGCGCGAAGAGATCGAGCAGGCCTTCAACATGCAGGCGGTCGACATCTATGGCCTGTCCGAGATCATGGGGCCGGGCGTGGCGCAGGAATGCGTCGAGACCAAGGACGGGCTGCATGTCTGGGAGGATCACTTCTATCCCGAGATCATCAACCCCGAGACCGGCGAGGTGCTGCCCGATGGCGAGATGGGCGAGTTGGTCTTCACCACGCTGACCAAGGAAGCCCTGCCGATGGTGCGCTATCGCACCCGCGACCTGACGCGCATCCTGCCCGGCACCGCCCGCACCCATCGCCGGATCGAGAAGATCACCGGGCGCAGCGACGACATGATCATCCTGCGCGGCGTCAACGTCTTCCCCACCCAGATCGAGGAACAGATCCTGAAATGCGCCGGTCTCGCCCCGCATTTCCAGATCGAGCTGACCCGTGCGGGACGCATGGACACCATGACCGTCCATGTCGAATGCACCCCCGATCAGTCCAGCGACGACGCCCGGGCCAAGGCCGCGAAGGACCTGGTGCATCACATCAAGAGCGTGGTCGGCGTCTCGACCAAGGTCAACGTGCTCGAGCCGAATGGCGTGGCGCGGTCCGAGGGCAAGGCCAAGCGGGTGGTGGACAACCGCCCCAAGGAATGACAGCAGACTGCCCCGGGGCAGGTGACGCGAAGGAGAGTTCATGGCTCGGACACGAGCGATCGATTTCGAGGAAAAACGACGCGGCATCCTGGACAGCGCCGCCGAGGTCTTCGCCGAACAGGGCATGGAAAAAGCGTCCATGGCCCAGATCGCGGCGCATGGGCAGGTGTCCAAGGCGCTGCTTTACCATTACTATCCCGGCAAGGACGCGCTGATCTTCGCGATCATCATCACCCATCTGCAGGAGCTGGACGAGGCGATCGAGGCCGCCGATGACCCGGCGCTGACGCCCGAGGCGCGGCTGCGGGTGCTGGTGGGCAGCGTGCTGATGCAATATCGCGGCGCCGACAACCAGCACAAGGTTCAGCTGAACGCCGCCTCGCAGCTGTCGGACGAACAGAAGGCCCAGATCCACGAGATCGAGCGCCGCATCGTCCGCCGCTTTGCCGCCGTGCTGCGCGAGATCAACCCCGACCTCGACGACCGCGAACGGCCCTTGCTGCAACCCGTCACCATGTCGCTCTTCGGGATGATGAACTGGGTCTACATGTGGTTCAAGGATGGCGGCCGGATCAGCCGCGACGACTATGCCGACGTGGCCACGACGCTGATCCTCGAGGGCATCAAGTCGGTCCGCTGACCTTCGGCTTCATCTTGGCGCAAATATCCCGGGGGGAGTCCGGCACGGACGGGGGGCAGCGTCCCCCTGCCCTGTTGTCAGCCGGCCAATGGCCAGGTCTTTGCCACGATGGTCAGCACGTCATATTGCGCCACGACCTCGTCCTTCTGGTTCGTCACCCGGCAATCCCACCGCACCTCGCCATGTTCGGCCGACTCGCGCGGATTGACCTCCTTGCAGGTCAGCCGCACCTGCAGGCTGTCGCCGAAATAGACCGGGGTGAGGAAGCGCATGTTGTCGACGCCGTAATTCGCCAGCACCGGGCCGGGATTGGGCTCGACGAACAGCCCCGCCGCGAAGGAGGCGATCAGGTAGCCATGCGCCACCCGGTCATCGAAGAACGGGTTCGCCTTGGCCGCCGCCTCGTCCATATGGGCGTAGAAGGTGTCGCCGGTGAAATGGGCGAAATGTTCCACGTCGTCCTTGGTGATGACCCGGCTGGCCGTGACCAGCTGGTCGCCGATCCTGAGTTCCGCCAGCGACTTGCGGAAGGGATGTTCGCCCTGTTGGGTATCGGCGCCCTCGATCCAGCGCCCGGTCACGGCTGACAGCAGACGCGGCGCACCCTGAACGGCGCTGCGCTGCATGTAATGCTTCACACCGCGAATGCCGCCCATCTCTTCGCCACCACCCGCGCGGCCCGGCCCGCCATGGACCAGCGGTGCCAGCGGCGAGCCATGCCCCGTCGAGCTCTTGGCCGAGGCGCGGTTGCCGATCAGCACCCGGCCATGCCAGGGCGCGACACCCAGAACCAGTTCCTCGGCCACGCGCGGATCGTCGGTAAAGACCGAGGAGACCAGCGAGCCCTTGCCCAGTTTCGCCAGCGCGATCGCCTCGTCCAGCCCGTCATAGGGCATGACCGTTGCCACCGGCCCGAAAGCCTCGACATCATGAACCGGCGCGGCGTTGAAGGGTTTCTCCGCATACATCAGCACCGGATTGAGGAAGGCCCCGGCCTCGGCATCGCCGGAACTCAGCCGCACCGCGCCCGGATCGCCGGCGACGATCTCGGCCACCGCCTGCAGCTCGCGGATGCGCTCGCGCACCTCCTCGCGCTGGTCCTGGCTGGCCAGCGGCCCCATGCGCGTGCCCTCGTCCCCCGGCAGGCCGACGGCGGTTTTCGCCAGCCGCTCGCCAAGCGCGGCGATCAGCGCGTCGGCATGCTGGCGCGGCACGAAGGCGCGGCGGATGGCGGTGCATTTCTGCCCGGCCTTCACCGTCATCTCGCGCGCGACCTCTTTCACGAACAGGTCAAACTCCGGCGTTCCCGGCGCGGCATCGGGACCGAGGATCGAGGCGTTCAGGCTGTCGGCCTCCATGGTGAAGCGCACCGAATTGGCGATGATCGCCGGATGCGCCTTCAGCTTGCGCCCGGTCCAGGCCGAGCCGGTGAAGGTCACCGCGTCCTGCGCCGTCACATGGTCCAGCAGATCGCCCACCGAGCCGCTGACCAGTTGCAGCGCGCCATCGGGCAGGATGCCGGTCTCGACGATGCGGCGCACCATCAGCTCGGTCAGATAGGCGGTCTGGCTGGCGGGCTTCACCAGACAGGGCATCCCGGCGAGCAGCGTCGGCGCGATCTTTTCCAGCATCCCCCAGATCGGGAAGTTGAAGGCGTTGATATGCACCGCCACGCCCTGCAGCGGCGTCAGGATATGCTGGGCGCTGAACGTATTGTCGCGCGACAACAGTTCCACATCGCCATCGACCATGACCCGGGCATTCGGCAATTCGCGCCGGCCCTTGGACGCAAAGGTCAGCATGGTGCCGATCCCGCCCTCGATATCGACCCAGGCATCGGCGCGCGTGGCGCCGGTATGCAGGCTTTCGGTGTAGAATTCTTCCTTCATCGCCATCAGCGCCAGCCCCAGCGCCTTCAGCATCGCCGCGCGCTCGTGGAAGGTCATGGCGCGCAGCTTCGGCCCCGCGACCTCACGGCCATAGGCCAGCGCGGCGCCGAAATCGATGCCGGTCGAGTCGATCAGCGCCACGGTCTGACCGGTGGCGGCATCCAGCAAAGGCACTCCGTCCTTCGCGCCGGCGGTCCAGCGACCACCAACATAGCTTTCAAGTCGGCGCGGTGTTGTCATGGCTTTTCCTCGGAAATTCTTTGGGGGATCAGATGCGGGTCAAAGGCCAAGCGCGGCCAGATGTCCGCCGGTCAGGTTCTGCCAGCGGGCCAGCAGATCCTCGTTCGTGGCATGGCGCAGGCCGAATTTCTTCAGCGTCTCGAAGCGGCCCGAATGGGCCATGCCGAAACCAGCCGCCACGCGCGGGCGCCAATAGGCGATGGCCTTCACCGCCTCACGCTTGCCCGCCTCGGTCGCCACGATCCGCTCCAGCCCTTCCAGACCCAGCTCGGCATGGCGCTTTTCGCGCGGGGCGATCTGGCGGAAGACCTCGGCCAGGGGGCCATAGGAGACGCGGGTCAGTTCGGTCATCTGCACATCGGTCGCCAGACCCTGCAGCACGTTCATCACCACCGCATCGGTCCAGCCGGTGATCGGGTAGTGCAGAACCGACAGGCGCATGTCGCCCGATTGGCGCGTGGTGCCCAGATCGGCATCGCGCGCCACCCGCGCATCCCATTGGTGCTGCGCCTGATAGCGGGCCATGTCGGTTCCGAAATCGGCCATCACCTCCAGCACGCGGCCGGCATGGTCGGCCTTTTCCAGCGTGATCCGGCTGGCGGCGATGCGTTCCTTGATGCCGGGGGCAAAGTTGATCGCATTGGCAAAGCCCGCCGAACCGGCCAGCTCGCTGTCAACGAAGGACGACATCAGCCGCATCAGCTCGCCACGATAGCGGGCGGGGGCGTTCCCCGGCGCGGTCAGGACGCCACCCTTGGCGAGATAGTCCTCGATGTTCATGGTCTCGGTCATGGCTGGTCTCCCCCCCCTGCCGGTCATTCGTCATAGGTCACGACCACCCGCTCGCTCAGCGGATAGGCCTGACAGCTCAGCACATAGCCGGCGCGAACCTCGTAATCTTCCAGCGCGTGGTTCACCGCCATCTCGACCTCGCCCTCCAGCACCTTGCAGCGGCAGGTCGAGCAGACCCCGGCCTTGCAGGAATAGGGCGCGTCCATGCTGTTGGCGATGGCGGCGTCCAGAATGGTCTCTCCCTGACGCGGCATCTGGAAATTGCGGGTGGCGCCGTCCAGCGTGACGGTGGCCTCGGTGCCGCTGCCCGGTTCCACCGCGTCGCGCGAGACGGCCTTGGCCTTGGCCCGGCCCGGCTGGCTGCTGGCGAACAGCTCGAACTTGATCTGCTCGTCCCCCAGCCCGTGATCGCGCAAGCCCTGCGCCACGGTCAGCATCATCGGCTCGGGGCCGCAGATGAAGGCGGTATCCACCCCCTCGGCCTCGATCCAGTGCTTGAACAGGCCCGCCATCTTCTCGGCATCGATCCGGCCGGTGAACAGGTCGATCTCCTGCCCCTCGGTCTCGAGGATATGCATGACGGCGAAGCGGCCGAGATAGAGGTTCTTCAGATCCTCCAGCTCTTCGCGGAACATGATCGAGTTGATCTGGCGGTTGGCATAGACCAGCGTGAAGCGCGATTTCGGCTCGCGCGCCAGCACCGTCTTGATGATCGACAGGACCGGGGTGATGCCCGAACCGGCGGCGAAGCCCAGATAGGTGCGGGCGGCGTCTGGGTCCAGCGCGGTGCTGAAGCGGCCCATCGGCGGCATCGCCTCGATCTCGTCGCCGGGCTGCAGGTTCTCGTTGGCCCAGGTCGAGAAGGCCCCGCCATCGACGCGCTTGATGCCCACGCGCAGCGCGCCCTCGTCCTTGCCGGCGCAGATGGAATAGGAACGGCGCAATTCCTCGCCGTCGAAATCGCGGCGGAAGGTCAGATACTGGCCTTGGGTGAAATCGAACAGCTCGCGATGCTCGTCCGAAGGCGCAAGGGTCACGACGACCGCATCGCGGGTTTCGCGACGCACATCCGTCACCTTCAGCGGGTGGAAGCGTGCCATGTGGGTATCCTTCCTGATGCGGAATGCAGTCTCAGATGCATTTGAAATAGTCGAAGGGCTCGAGGCAGTCGGTGCAGCGATAGCTGGCCTTGCAGGGGGTCGAGCCGAACTGGCTGACCTTTTCGGTCTTGGTCGAGCCGCATCGCGGGCATTCGATGGTCAGGTTCGACCCGCCCGCCATCCGCGCCACACGCCCGGCCAGCCGGCCATCGGCGGCAGTGCCATCGACCGGCGGCGTGATGCCATAGGCGCGCAGCTTCTCGCGCCCCTCGGCGCTGATCCAGTCGGTGGTCCAGGGCGGCGAGATCTGCCGTTTCAGCACCAGCTTCTCGATGCCGCGCTCGCGCAAAGCCGTCTCGATATCCAAGTTGATGATGCCGGTCGCCGGGCAGCCCGAATAGGTGGGCGTGACGGTGACGACCAGCACATCCCCCTGCCACTCGACATTGCGGATGATGCCCAGATCGGTCAGGCTGATGACCGGGATCTCGGGGTCCGGCACCTCGGACAGCCAGTCCCAGACCTGCGCCAGATCAGGCTGTGCGGCGGCGAGTTGTTCCACGACCGCTTACCAGCTTGCGCCGGGATAGGCGCGCTGCAGGAATTGCATCTCGGCAAGGATATAGCCCAGATGCTCGGTATGAACGCCTTGCTTGCCGCCCTTGTGGGCAAAGTCGTTTTCGGGGATCGACAGCGTCGCCTCGTCCAGCACCTCGCGCACCACCGCCTCCCATTTCGCCCGGAGGCTCGAGGGGTCGGGCATCACGCCCTCGGCGGCCGGCGTCACATCCTTGTCGTCCGACAGGAACATCTCGCCGGTGTAGGGCCACAGATCGTCCAGCGCGTCCTGCATCCGGCGGTGGCTTTCCTCGCTGCCATCGCCAAGGCGGATGACCAGATCGGAGGAGCGTTCCAGATGATAGGCCACTTCCTTCACCGCCTTGGCGGCGATCTCGGCCACGCGCGGATCGGCCGATTGCATCAGCGCCGTCAGCAGTTCCAGATGCCAGGCATCGAACAGGAATTGCCGCATCAGGGTCTGGCCGAAATCGCCGTTCGGACGCTCGACGATCAGCAGGTTGCGGAAATCCCATGCGTCGCGCAGATAGGCCAGATCATTGTCGGTCCGGCCCTCGCCCTCGACCTCGGCGGCCAGTCCCAGCCACATCTGCGTCTGACCGATCAGGTCCAGCGCGACGTTGGCAAGGCCGATATCTTCCTCCAGCGCCGGGGCATGGCCGCACCATTCCGAGACGCGATGGGCAAGGATCAGCGTGCTGTCACCGATGCGCAGAAGCGCCTCGAACAGCGCCTCCTGGTCGGCATCGGGGCGGGGGGCGGTCTGGCCCGGATGGGCGGCGGCCTGCGCGCGCGCCAGATCGGCGGCGTCGGCCGTGGTCATGTCGGGAAGCGAGGGCATCACATATGCCCCACTTCATCGGGAATGTCGAAGAAGGTCGGGTGGCGATAGACCTTGGAATTCGCCGGCTCGAACAGCGGGCCTTTTTCCGACGGACTCGAGGCGGTGATATCGGCCGAGCGGACCACCCAGATCGACACGCCCTCGTTGCGGCGGGTATAGACATCGCGGGCGTTCAACACCGCCATCTCGGCATCAGGGGCGTGCAGGCTGCCGACATGGCGATGGTTCAGCCCGTGCTGACCACGGATGAAAATCTCCCACAGGGGCCATTCCTTGGACATGGGTCTCTCCCTCAAAAAGCGTGATTACTCGGCGGCGGCAGGGGTGCGGCGGGCGGCGGCCTTGCGGGCATGGGCGACCAGACCGTCGCGGAACCATGCGCCATCCTCCCAGGCCTTCACCCGCGCCCCCAGACGGTCCTTGTTGCAGGGGCCATTGCCGGCCAGCACATCATAGAATTCCGACCAGTCGGGCTCCGAGAAATCGTAGCCGCCCTTATCCTCGTTCCACTTCAGTGCGGGATCGGGAACGGTCAGGCCCAGATATTCGGCCTGCGGGACGGTCTGGTCGACGAATTTCTGCCGCAGCTCGTCATTGCTGTTCATCTTGATCTTCCAGGACATCGACTGCGCCGAATGGACCGAGTCCTTGTCCGAAGGTCCGAACATCATCAGCGAGGGATACCAGAGCCGGTTCAGCGCATCCTGCGCCATCTTCTTCTGCGCCGGCGTGCCCGAGGCCATCTTCATCATGATGGCATAGCCCTGCCGCTGGTGGAAACTTTCCTCCTTGCAGATGCGGATCATCGCGCGGCTGTAGGGGCCATAGCTGGTGCGCTGCAACGGCACCTGGTTCATGATCGCCGCGCCATCGACCAACCAGCCGACCGCGCCCATATCGGCCCAGGTCAGGGTGGGATAGTTGAAGATCGAGGAATATTTCATCTTCCCGGCGTGCAAGAGTTCCATCAGCTCGTCGCGGGTGACGCCAAGCGTCTCGCAGGCGGAATAGAGGTACAGCCCGTGGCCGGCCTCGTCCTGCACCTTCGCCAGCAGAATCGCCTTGCGCTCCAGCGTGGGCGCGCGGGTGATCCAGTTGCCCTCGGGCAGCTGGCCGACGATCTCGGAATGGGCGTGCTGGCCGATCTGGCGGATCAGCGTCTTGCGATAGCCCTCGGGCATCCATTCCTTGGGCTCGATCTTCTCGCCCCGGTCGATGCGGTCCTGAAAGGCCTGTTCCTCGGCGCTCATCTCGTCGCGCGACTTCATGCCTTCCGATTTCACCATCTGAGCATACATGGTCCTGCCTCCCGGTCAGACGCGTTCAATGATCATCGCGATGCCCTGACCGACACCGACGCACATGGTGCAGAGGGCATAGCGCCCGCCGGTGCGATGCAGCTGATACATCGCGGTCGTGACCAGCCGCGCCCCCGACATCCCCAGGGGATGACCAAGGGCGATGGCGCCGCCATTGGGGTTCACCCGGTCGGCGTCATCGGGCAGGCCAAGCTGCCGCAGCACGGCCAGAGCCTGCGCCGCGAAGGCCTCGTTCAATTCTATCACATCCATCTGGTCGAGTGTCATCCCGGCGCGGGCCAGAACCTTCTGGACCGCCGGGACCGGGCCGATGCCCATGATCCGCGGCTCGACCCCCGCCGCCGCCATGGCGACGATGCGGGCCTTGGGCGTCAGCCCGTGGCGCGCCGCGGCCTCGCCCGACAGGATCGCCAGCGCCGCCGCACCATCGTTCACGCCCGAGGCATTGCCGGCGGTGACGGTCAGGTCGGGGCCGTTCACGCCCTTCAGCCGGGCCAGCATCTCGGCCGTGGTGCCAGGGCGGGGGTGTTCGTCCGCCGTGACGACCAGCAGATCGCCCTTGCGCTGCGGGATCGTCACCGGGACGATCTCGTCGGCAAAGACGCCAGCCGCCTGCGCCGCTTCCCACCGCGCCTGCGAGCGGGCGGCGAAAGCGTCCTGATCGGCGCGGTTGATGCCGAAATCGGCGGCGACATTGTCGGCCGTCTCGGGCATCGAGTCGGTGCCGAAGGCCCTTTTCAGCGCCGGGTTGGGGAAGCGCCAGCCGATGGTGGTGTCATAGACCGCATTGGCGCGGGAGAAGGCGCTGTCGGCCTTGGGCATGACGAAGGGCGCGCGGGTCATGCTTTCGACCCCGCCGGCGACCATGAAATCGCAATCGCCCGCCCGGATCGCGCGAGCCGCCATGCCCACCGCGTCCATGCCCGAGCCGCAAAGCCGGTTGATCGTGGTGCCCGGCACGTTGATCGGCATCCCGGCCAGCAGCACCGCCATGCGGGCGACGTTGCGGTTATCCTCGCCCGCCTGATTGGCGCAGCCGAGGATCAGGTCATCGACCGCCGACCAGTCCACATTGGGGTTCCGCTCCATCAGCGCCTTCAGCGGCAGGGCCGCCAGATCATCGGCCCGGACCGAGGCCAGCGCCCCGCCATAGCGGCCGATGGGCGTGCGGATGGCGTCGCAGATGAAGGCGTCGGTCATGAAAATCTCCCCTGGTCCGGACGGCGAATCCCCTCATTCACCGACCGCTTGGTCAGCTTATACCGCGTCAATGCATCACAGAAAAGAAAATTCTTGCGGAAATCTGTGATGTATTAAGGGCAGCACTCTCCCCTGCCCTCTTTTCAACGGCTTAGGAGGCCAGAACACCGGCCAAACGCGCCTCGGTCTGCGGCGTCCGCGCGGGCAGAAGCCCGCCCACCCCCTCGAAATGCGCAGCCACATAGCGTTCCGCCTGCGGCGTCAGCGCCGCGTAAAGACCCCGGAACAGCGCGCGCGCCTCCTGCCCTTTCCAGCCGGGCGGCAGCGCCCCTTGCGGCAGGCGCGGGTCGCGCAGCATCACGCCCCGGTAGACATGAACCAGCAGCAGCCGCGCCACCAGCGCGGTCAGGTCGGCCAGCCCGCCATCGGGCGCGATCCCGGCCAGATCCCCGAAGCGCGCCAGCAGATCGCGGTAGCGCAGGTCCAGATCCGACAGGTCCCAGAACTGCGCCACTTCGCCCAGCACCGGCGGATCAGCGGCAGGAAAACAGATCGCACCCTCGGGCGCGGGCCGGCCCCGGTCGGGCCTGATCCAGACCGGCCCGCCCATATGCCCCAGCCGCAGGCCCCGCGCCGCCTCGGGCGTCATCGCCGGCGCGTGCAAAATCTGCCAGCCCCGCGCCGGCTTGTCCTCGGCGTAGAGCAGCGCGGCGGCGGCGTCGAATTCCTGCCGGGCCGAGGCATCCAGCCGGTAATAGCTGCGCCGCCCCGCCCGCTCGCCGGTCAGTCGATGCGCGGCGACCAGCCTCGAGACGGCGGTGCGCACCAGCGATTCATTGATGCCGACCTCGCCGCAGATCGCGATCAGCGTGCCGGTCCACAACACGCCTCCGCGCGGCACCACGACATCGCCATAGACGGTCACGATGAACCCGGCCGAGCGGATATCCAGCCCATCCAGCAGCCCGGCGATGATGTCCCTGTCTGCGGAAGACAATCCGTCACACCTTTGCGGTCATTCAGGCGATATCTGTAAGGCTTTGCCCCTCACCCTGCCAAGGGTTTCGTCGCGACCTATCCCGCCAGTGCCTCGAGCCGCACCGCCGTCTCGGGCATCCGCGACAGGCTGGCCGCGATCCGCTCGCGCCATTTCGGCCCGCGATCCAGCGCCTCCTCATAGGCTTCGGCCAGATCCTCGGGACGGTCAAGGGCCAGCGCGTCGATCAGGAAGGCCGCCTGCATCCGGTCCTTCTCGGCCTTCAGCCGGTCATCCTTGCGGCGCCGGTCGGCGACGATCAGCTTGTGGATGGCAAAGCGTTCCGGGCGCGGGATCTGCACCAGCACGCCATTGCGATAGGGCAGCGCGGCGGCGATCGGCTCGGCGATGAGATAGTTCAGGTGATGCAGCGCCTGCGCCTCGACCCCGAGCGCGGGCAGGGGCCGCAGCCCCTCCTCGGCATCGAAGGCCGGGGTCAGGAATTCGATCAGCGTGTTGCCCGTGGTCTGCTTCCAGCGCCACGTCTTGCCCGGCTGAAGGCTCGGCACCGGGGCGAAGGCGAAATCCCCCAGCACCTCCTGCACCGGCGGGCTGGCGGCATCCTCCAGCGCCAGCGACAGGCGCTCGAAGCTGGCGATGTCGATATCGTCGGTCTGCGCGGTCTGGCTCAGGTCATAGCGCAGGTTCAGCTCGCCCTCGTAAAGCCGGAAGGCATGGGTGCCGATGACCGTGCCGCCAAGGCGGAACACCCCCGACCCGGCCAGCGCGGCCATCAGGCTGCCGGTGGTCGGATCGAGACCCAGAAACCCCTCGGCGCGCAAGAGCCGCACCAGCCTTGCGCGGTTGCGCCGGCGGGTCTGGGCATCGTCGCGCGCGGCGCGATGCGCCGCGAGCCGGGCGCCAAGCTCGGGGCTGTCCTCGCCGATATAGTGCTTGCGGACATCGGTGCCGACGCGGAAGCTGTCATACCAATAGGCCCGGCCATTGCGCTCGACCCGCGTGGGGGTGCCGCGCAACGCGCTGACCGCCTCGTCCTTCAGCCCGCGCAGCAGGTCGTGATAGGCGGCATGGGCAATCGGGCTGTGGCGCTGGATCATGGAAAGGCCGTGTTCAACAATCGTCTGGACTGTTGAATACAGTCATGTTCAACAGATCGCAAGACTGTTGAACATGACTGCCCGGTCTCTACCCCTCGCGGTTATACTGCTGGAACCCCGCCGATCGTGTGGCGGTGAATACCGCGCCGATCAGCTTGGGCCGCAGCGCGCCGCTGGCCGAGACGGTGGCCTCGGCGGGGCGCAGCGCATCCTCGCCCCAGCGCAGCGCCAGAATCGCGCCATCGATCAGCCCGGCGGCGGTCTCGGCCTCGGCCCGGTCCGACAACGGCGGCAGGATCACCAGCACCTGATCCAGATCGCCGCGCAAGGCCCCCATCAGCCCGGCCAGCCGCTGCTGCTCGGCCCGGTCCAGCAGGTCGGCACCCTCGGCCAGCCCGAGGATCAGCGGCGCCCCCGGCTGCGCGCCCTCGCGAAACCGCGCCAGATCCGGTTCCGCCGTGGGATCGCCAAGCGTGATCCGCCCAGGCAGCTCCGCCGACAGGCTGCCCGCGCGCGGGTCCAGATCGACCAGCGCCACCCGGCTGCCCCGGTCGCAGAGACCCTGCGCCAGCCAGCCGGCCAGCACCGCCCGACCCTCGCCGCGCCGGATCGAGGTGACGCCGGTGATCAGCGCCGCCTCGCCGGTCTTGCGGCGCTGCAATTCGGCGATCAGGTTGCGCAGCGTATCGGCGGCCTCGCCGCTGTCACGCGCGGGCGGGACCAGCATCCCCTTGAAGCCGCGCAGACGCCGCCGCAGCAGCGGCACGCCCGGCACGAAGCCCAGGTACCGCAGCCCCAGCCCCTCGCCCAGATCGCTGACCCGGCGCAGGCGGTTGTCCATCACCTCGCGCAGGAAGGCGAGGCCCGAGCCCAGCACCAGCCCGCCGAAGATCGTCAGGATCAACAGCCGCTTGGCATTGGGCGAGGAGACCTGATCGGGCGGCACGGCGCGGGCGATGACGCGCGCCGGGGCGCGCTGGAAGGTCTCGCGCTGCGAGGCCGAGATCATCTCTTGCGCCATGGTCACATACTGGCTGCGCTTGGCATCGGCATCGCGTTCCAACTCGCGCAACCGGATCGATTTCTCGGCATCGGCATTGGCGCGGGCGCGCAGGTCCTCGACCTGCGCCTCGGTGGCGGCAATCTCGCGCCGCGTGGCCTCCTGCTGGGTGTCCAGCCGTTCGGCAATCTGGGCGGCCTCCTCCAGCATCAGGTCGCGCAGCTGGGTCTGGTCCTGCCGGTTGCGGGCGACGGAATCGCTGTTCGCGCCAAAGCGGCTAGCCAGATCACGCTCTTCCGCGACCAGTCCGGCATAGCGGGTCTGGAAGTCCTTCAGCGCCGGGCTCGCCACATCGCCGCCAAGCGTGCCGTCCATCAGCGCGGCGACGGAATCGGTGCCGGCAATGCCCTTGATCTTGTCGGACTTGGTGGCGATCTCGATCAGCTGCGAGCGCAGGCGGATCAGCCGGTCGGTTGCATCCGACAGTTCCGCCTCGGACGGCAGCACGTCGTCGCGCATGGTGAAAAGATCGTTCTCGCGTCGGTATTCCGTTACCTTCACATCGGCCTTCTGCACCTCGTCGCCCAAGACCGCCACGCGCTGGTCCAGCCAGCCGGCGATGCGCCGGGTATCCGACAGCGCCGCGTCCGAGGACACCTGGAAATAGGCGTCGATCAGCGTGTTCACCGCCTCCATCGCGAAGACCGGGTCCTCGGAAGTGTTAGAAATGTCGATGACATAGGTGCCGCCGTCGCGGGTGATGTCGAAATCCTGCATCATCTCGCGCCGGATGCCCTCGCGCCGGGTGGCCTCGATATTCTCGGCACTCTCGGCGCTCGGGGCTTCCTCGTCGTCCCCGCCCAGAAGATCGCCGAGCGCGGCGAAGGTCCGGCCGATCAGGCCGGGTGCCTCGTCCTCCGCCACGACCTCGAAAAGGCCCAGATCTTCGGCGGCCTGCGTCGTCACCTCGCGCGAGGACAGAACCTTCAGCTCGCTGTCGACGACCAGCGCGTCCGACAGCAACAGCGTCGGCGATTCCGGGCCAGAGAGCGAGTTCGAGATGCGCGGATCGACCACCAGCTCGGCCCGGGCGGTGTATTTCGGCGTGGCCAGCAGCACATAGACCAGCGCCGGAAGTGTCAGGGCCAGTGTCACCCCGGCGATCAGCCGCCAGCGTCGGCCAAGGCCGCCGCGCAGCGCGCGCAGCGTCGAGGCCAGATCGACCTCGGGCACCGCCTCGGGGTCGCGGTTGACGCCGTCGCGGCGCCAGAAGGGTCCATCGCTCTGGATCATGCGGCATCCTCGCGGGCGCGCGCCGGCAGGCCGGGCGCGATTTCACGGGCAAGCTGGTAAAGCTCCAGATCGGGGGCGCAGAGGGCGCGAAGCCGATCCATCTGATCATCAGTCAGTTGAACGGGGCGATCCTCGGCCATGTTGTAATGCGGGATGCGCGGGCGCGGGCCGAAGATGCGGGCGAAATCGCTGGCAAAGCCCGGCAGGTCATCCAGAAAGCCGATCAGGGTGAACCGCTGCATGTTCCGCCGCGCCAGTTCCAGCGCCTCGGCCTCCTCATCCGGCGTTACCGTCGCCATGCCGCTGAAATAGCGCAGCTTGTGCAGCGCCTTGCGCCGGCCCTCGGCGCTGTCGAGGAAGGCGTCGAAATCGCCGGTAAAGGTGCCGCTGCGCTTGTCCATGCGATAGTTGGAAATCGTCCGCGCCACCGGGTCGCGCAGGATGGTGACATAGCGGTAACGGTCGCCAAAATGCTGCCATGCGGTCTCGGACCAGAGGAAATGGCCGTGGATCAGCGTCGCCTGATGGGCCATGTGCATCAGGACCAGCGCCTCGCGGAAGCGGGTCGTGGCCTCGGCATTCGGGCCCTCGTCATGGAAGGACAGATCGTCCTGCCCGGTGGCCTGCATCGCCAGCGCCCGACGGATCGAGGGCGAGTCGAGGATGCCGATCTTGCGATGCAGCGGCACGGTTGCATAGAGCGCCTCGGAGACCGAGGTGCCGCCGCATTTCGGCACATGCAGGAAGACGCAGGGCGCACTGAGGCTCTGGCCTGCGACGGTGCGCAGGGACCGCCCGGCATAGAGCCTCGAGCGTTGCTTGAAACGGGCGAAGGGAGGAAGTTCTCTCATGGTCACTCTTTACGCTTGGGATGAAGGTCGGCCCGGCGAAGCTGCCCGAGGCTGACCCCCATCATGATCATCCAGCCCAGCATCAACTCGTGCTGGCGGTAGAGATAGGGTTCGACCAGTGCCAGGTTCAGCGGCCAGAGCACGGTCACGAGACAGCCGGCGGCAAAGACCGAACCGGACCAGCGCCACAGCCGAAGGGCCCGGCGCAGGGTGGTGATGACCAGCGCCAGGATGGCGATGATCCCGATGAAGCCGGTGCCGATGCCCACATCGGCGATGAAGTCGTGGAAGGTGGGCGCGGTCGCCCCGGCCTGCAGGACGAGGAAATGCAGGTGCTCGAACCGCGGCGCGGCCCAGAAAGCGCCGAAGCCATAGCCGATCAGCGGCACCTTGGCGATCTCGCCGGCGGCGATGGCCCAAAGCTCGGTCCGGCCGGTCAGGGTCGCGTCCTTGCCGGTCGAGGCGAACAAGGCCGCCGCCGGGTCGAAATCGGCCAGCGCCATCAGCGCCGGGGCCAGCGCCACGGTCAGGATGATCGCGCCGATCGCGCCATAGCGCAGCCAGCCCGGCAGCCGGTTGCGCGCCAGCAGCAGCAGAAGGCCGAGATAAAGCGGCAGCAGCAAGACCGCCGTCATCGATTTCGACAGGATCACCGCGATCATGCAGAGAACCAGCGCCGGCAGCGCCGCCCGCCGCGCGAGGGCCGGCACCTGCGTCCGGGGCGCCAGCAGAAAGATCATCGCGATCAGCGCGCAAAGACCCGAATAATGGCCCAGCATGTTCTTGTTGGTATAGATCCCCAGCAGACCGCCCACATCGCTGTAGAGCGGCCGGGTGATCGCCCCGCCGCTGGCATAGTTCAGCATCGAGGCCAGCGCGCCGGCGAAGGTGGTCGCAAAGACCAGCAGCATCAGCCGGCGCGGGTCGAATCGCCAGCCGAGGAAGCAGGCGATCAGCACCGACATGGTGATCTGGACTCCACCGACCAGCGTGGTCCTCGGCGCGACCGACCAGACCACCGAGATCAGGCAGATGGCGGGATAGAGCAGATAGACCCAGTTCCGGGTCAGCAGCCGGAAGAAGGCCGGCCAGACCGACAGGATGCGCAGCACCGTCAGCCCATAGATCAGCGCCCAGAGGGCAGAGCTGACCCCCCAGCGATTGGGAATGTCTCCGGCGGTGATCAGCACCAACAGCGCCAGACCGACATCCAGCAGGACCCACAGCGACCGCTGCCCCGGACGGGACAGGCCGGCACCCGGCAACTCGGTCCGCTGCGGGATGTTTTCTGCCGTCACACCGACCAATGCGCCTGCTCCATCCCGGTCATGGCGCGGAACTGCGCCGCGTCCTCGGCCAGATCGGTGCGCATCCGCGCCAGCAGCGCCTCGGGGAAGGCCGGGGGCCGCCGTTCAGGGCCGCGCGCCAGAAGCCTGCGGATCGCCGCGCGGCTGCGATGGCCGAAAAGCCCGGTCAGCACCGGGCGCAATGGCCCATGCGCCAGTTTCAGCACCCCACGCGGCACCCGCGACAGCTCGCCGCCGCCATTTTCCCGGTTGAGCGCGTCGATCTGCATCGGCGCGGCGCCGATATGGGCCAGAACCCGGTCGATCTGCCCCTGCGGATCGGCGATCAGCGCGTCGAAATCGACGATCAGCATCTGCCCGCCGTCGAAATGCGCGCGCCACAGGTCCAGCTGCCTTGCATAGCAGCTGGCGTCGATCAGGCTCAGATACTCGTGACTGTCGGGCAGATCGCCGGGGGGCATGTCGAGCAGCCCCATGGTCCAGCTGTGGCCATATTGCGAGACCGCCCGGCGCAGCGGATCGCGCACCAGGTAGATCAGCCGCGCCTTGGGCGCATGGCGGGCGACGCGCTCGGGCACGCCGGGAAAATCCCGGCCCTTGGCATAGTTCGGGCTGGCCTCGCCCCAAAGCGCACGGGCCGGGTCGAACTGTTGCCGATACCAGTCGGCGCCCTGCGGCCAGTTCTTCTCGGCGATGAAATAGTCGGTCTCCTTGTCCCGCGCCATCGAGATGGCGGGATGGCGGGACAGCAGGCCATGCAGCGTGGTGGTGCCGGCGCGCATGGCGCCCAGCACGATGAAATCGACCGGCGCCCGGCGGGTGCGGGGCGCGATAGCCATGTTCGCCGGCCCAGCCTGCTCGGCCGCCCTGATCTTCGTCTCGCTCGTCATCTGGATCTCAGTGCTTGTCCATGCGGCTCAGTTGACCTGCTGGGCCAGGAAATAGGCCTCCCAATAGGCCTTGATGCCCGGGCGCTCGCGCCCCGCAAGCACGCTGAGCCCCCAGCGCCGCGAGCGAAGCTCGTGATAGTCAGGCTGCATGTAATACTTGCGGCCCTGGGACAGGTGCAGACCGATGGCGGCCAGCTTGGTCTCGAACTCGTCGGTGATGTCCACGAACCAGTTGGGACGGAAGGTGGCATCATTGTCCGGCCCCTCGGCCAACAGCAGGGTCGGCGTCCAGTCGGCACGGCGCACGGCGATCTGCACGGCGGCCTCGACCGCAACATGATCCTGATGCGCCGTCCGGCTTTCGCCGACATGATGGGTGACGATGACCTCGGGACGCTCGCGGTCCAGCACCCGTTCGAGCCACGAGATCAACTCGCTGTTGCGCGCGACGAAGCCATCGGGGAAGTCGCCGAAGACAAGTTCCGCACCGATCAGCCCCGCCGCCGCCTCGGCCTCGAGCCGGCGATCCCATTCGCTCGGATCCGCGCCGTTCTCGCCGCGTGTGACGATCAGCACCACCACCCGCCAGCCCTGCTTTCGCAGCTTGGAGAGGAAGCCGAAGCTGGAGATCTCGGCATCATCCGGGTGGGCAAAGATGGTCAGCGCCGTGCGGGGCGATTGGTGCGTGGTCTGAAACAGCATGGCAGTGCGAAGAACCCTTCCTCAAATCATTAAGGACCGCAACGTCGCCGGTCCCGTCACCACCTGCGTTCCGTGACGTTGCCGACGCTGAGCAGCCAGTGTCATGCAACAACACAACAAACCATGATTCTGTCCCGTGAAAATTCAAAACTGAACCGTTTACATCACAAAATCAACGCGTTATGCGTGCGTTCTGAATGGCATAAATCAACTTTAGATTGACTAGCATCGGCGGAAATCCTCCTATGCGACCAATGTTCGACCTGTGATGGAACCCGATCCAAAATGGCTTTGAGCCCTGAAAACGCAGGCCAAGAGGCGAAAAGAGTTCATGATTTTTCAGGCGACCTTTGCGGCGGCTTCGTGAACAGCTTCGATGCCGCTTTCCAGTAAGCGGAGGCGCCGGTGAACGCCCTCAACCCGGCGATGAAATGCAGCAGGAATTGGCCGAGACAGGACCAATGATGTTATGGGCCGATTGATCTTGTTTGCCGTGATTGCAAGTTTGAAGCAGGCGGGTCTACCGCCCGAAATAATGAGCTGCCCAGACCCGATCCGGCGCGCATCTGCGTGCCAGTGTCCGGGCCCGGTGCGGTTCCTGTGCCTGTGGTGAGTAGATTTCATGATGTTTGATGCCCTGGACGATACGCGCAGCCCCTCGCGCCCCCCCGCGCTGCGCCATGCAAGCGAGACGACCGCCCGCCCGTCCGAAGCGATGCGCAGCCGATCGGCGCAGACCCCGGCTCTGGTCCATGACCGGTTGAACGGTTTCTATGGCCGCTATGGCAAACGCGGGCTCGACATCATCGGCGCGCTGGTCCTGATCCTGGTCTTCCTGCCGCTGATCCTCGTCATCGTGCTGATGCAGGTCATCCAGCCGGGCGGTGTGCTGTTCCAGCACCTTCGCGTCGGGCGCGGCGGCGAGGAATTCGGCTGCCTCAAGTTCCGCACCATGGTGCCCGATGCCGACCTGCGCCTCACCGAGTTGCTCGAGCGCGATGCCGAGGCGCGGCGCGAATGGCACGAGACCCGCAAGCTGCTCAGCGACCCGCGCATCACCGGCATCGGCAACGTGCTGCGCAAAAGCAGCCTCGATGAATTGCCGCAGCTGGTGAACGTGCTCAGGGGCGAGATGAGCCTTGTCGGGCCCCGTCCGATCACCGAGGCCGAACTGGCGATGTATGGCGAGGCGCGGGCCGCCTATCTGGCGCTGCGCCCCTGTTTGACCGGCAAGTGGCAGGTCAGCGGCCGCAATGACATCAGCTATGACGAGCGCATCCAGATCGACCGCACCTATGCCGAAAGCTTCGGCTTCTGGGGCGACATGGGGATCCTGGTCCAGACGGTGGGCGTGGTGCTGGGCGCGACGGGTCGATAATCCCGCGCCGCCCTCAGCGGCGGCGGGACCGCCACAGCGCGGCCAGCCCGGCGAACAGGTTCGACACCACCACGAGCACCAGCAGCGACATCAGAATGCTCGCATCGCACAGGGTCCAGACCACGATCGCGGCGACCAACCCAAGCAGAAATCCGGATATCAACAAACCCAATGGCATCGACCGATAGCATCATGGAACCGGGGCCAATGCCAGCGGAAATTCGCTTGTCCGAGGCTTCCCCTGCGCCAGCCACCGCGCACAGGCCGGGTCGCGGCCGCCTGTCGGGCGACCATGCCGGCGGGCTGATCGACTCGCTGTTGCTGATCCTTGCCCGCGTCGGGGCCAACCTGCTGGCGCTGGTCTGGACGCTGCTTCTGACCCGGCTGGTCCAGCCCGAGCTGTCGGGCATTGCCTTTCATGCCATCGCGCTGGCGCAGATCGCCTCGATCCTCCTGACGCTGAACGTCGAATCCGGCGCCATGCGGCTTCTGGTCCCGGCCCTGCATCAGGGCCGCCTGGACGAGGCGGCGGGCTTCATCCGCTTCAACCGCCGCATGGTCTGGCTGACCGCGCCGATCCTCGCGCTGGCCGCCGTGATCTGGGCGCAGCTTCAGGGCAACGGGCTGCTGGTCGGCTGGATCGCCGTCGCGGCACTCATGGTGGCACTGGCGCGGCTGACCGCGCGGCACGCCACCGCGCTTGGCGCGATGCGGCGCGGACTGTTGCCACGGCTTCTGACCGGACCCATCGTGCTGACCCTCGGGCTGGGTCTCGCATGGGCTACCGCCACGCCCTTGCTGCCCTGGCATGTCGCCGCCCTCTTCGCGCTGTCCGAGGGGCTGACCGTCCTGATCCAGCACCGCCTGCTGCGCCAGGCCTTCACACCGCTGGCGGGCCAGCCGACCCCGATGGCGGGCTGGCGCGGCTGGATCTCGCTTGGCCTCTGGCTCTCGCCGGGGCTGATGATGAGCGAGTATCGCAAGGCCCTGCTGATCGCCACCACAGCCTTGGTGCTGACCCCGGCCGAGCTGAGCCTCTTCGCCGTGGCCTTCTCGATCATCAACATCATCAATTTCGGCGTGGTCGCGGTGGATGTGGCCTTCAGCCCGCGCATCGCCCGCGCCATGGCGGCAGATGAACCCGCCAACCGCGACCGGCTGCTGGCCAGCTCGGCGGCGATCAAGCTGGCGGGGCTGACCCTTGGCGTCCTCGGCACCGCGCTTCTCGGGCCATGGGTGCTGGGCTGGTTCGGGGCCGGATACCGCGCCGCCGGACCGGCACTGATGATCCTGCTGGCGCTGCCCGCCACCGCCATCCTCTTCGGCCCGGCCTCGGTCATCCTGTCGGCGCGCGGCCTCGGTCGCGCCGATTTCACCGGCAACATGCTGGGCGCGCTGGCCATCGTGGCGGCGATCCTTGCCGGCGGCGCGGGCTTCGGCCTGACCGGCGCTGCACTTGGCGCGGTGCTGGGCCAGGCCATCGCGCTGGCAATCATGGCCGCACAATCCCGCCGCCTCCTGGGCATCGACCCGACGCTGATGAGCCTGCGCCACTTGCGCCGCAGCGCGAGCGAGACCGCATCATGACCCATTACCGCCCCGACCTTTCCCGCGCGACCGCCCTGACCGGGCATGAGGTGCTGATCGTCGTCCCCGCGCTGAACGAGGCGCGCGCGATCGATCCCTGCCTGCGTTCGCTGATGGCGGGTGATCCGCGTCTGGCCCATGCAAGGTTGGTCGTCGCCGATGGCGGCAGCCGCGACGGCACGCAGGCGATTGTCACAAACTTGCAGGCCGAGTTCCCGAACCTGCACCTGATCGACAATCCCGAACGCCTGCAATCGGCGGGCATCAACCGCGCCGTGGCCGAGGCGGCGCTGCCGCAGCACCGCATCCTCGTCCGCGCCGATGCCCATGCGATCTACCCGCCGGGCTATGCCATGGCCGCCGCCGACCGGCTGGCGGAACTGGGCATGGCCTCGGTGGTGGTGCCGATGGATTCCCGCGGCCAGACCGGCTTCGCCCGCGCCGCCGCCTGGATCGTCGATACGCCGCTCGGCTCGGGTGGCTCGGCCCATCGCGGTGGGCATCGCTCGGGCGAGGTCGATCACGGCCATCATGCGGCAATGGATCTGGGCTGGTTCCGCAGCACCGGCGGCTATGATCCCGGCTTCAGCCATAACGAGGATGCCGAGCTGGATCACCGGCTGCGCGCGGCCGGCGGGCGGATCTGGATGGCGGGCGACCTGCGGCTGGATTACCAGATGCGGCCCGGGTTCCGGGCGCTGGCCCGGCAATACTGGACCTATGGCCGGGGCCGGGCGCGCACGGTGCTGAAGCACCGGATGAGGCCCCGCCTGCGACAACTGGCCCCGGCGGTGAACCTGATGCTGCTGCTCGCATGCGCAGCGCTGATCCTCACGGGTCTGATGACCGGCCTCGGTTGGCTGACCGCGCTCGGCGCGATCTGGCCCGCGCTTTACGCCGGCCTGCTGCTGAGCGCCTCGCTGTGGATGGCCAAGCGCCACCGCGATCCGGCCGGCCTCTGGGCCGGGCCGGCTCTCGCTGCCATGCACCTGCCCTGGGGGGCGGGGTTTCTGACCGGCATTCTGAAGGGAGCCGCCCGATGACCACCAAGATCGACATCCTGATGTGCACCTTCCGCCGCCCCGCCGTGGCCGAGGCCATCGCCACGCTGGCCGCTCTGCGCCTGCCGCCGGACAGCGATGTGCGGCTGGTCATCGCCGATAATGACGACACCGACAGCGCAAGGCAGGTGGTGGCCGAGGCCGCACAGGCCCTGCCCTATCCCTGCCTCTACATCCATGCGCCTGCCCGCAATATCTCGCTGGCGCGCAATGCCTGCCTCGATGCCGCCAGCGCCCGGGGCGCCGACTGGATCGCCAGTCTCGACGATGACGAATCCATGCATCCCGACTGGCTGGTCGAGCTGATGGCAGTCGCCGGTCAAGCCGATGGCGCCTTCGGCAAGGTGCAGGCGCTTTACCCCGAGGGCGCGCCCGGCTGGCTGAGCCGCCTCGATTTCCATTCCTCGCATCCCGAGCGGATGCGGCTGCCGATCCGCACCGGCAACAGCGGCAATGTGGCGCTGCGCTGGCAGGGCACACCCTGGCAGGATCAGCGTTATGACCTGTCGCGCGGCCAGTCGGGCGGCGAGGATACCGAGTTCTTCCTGCGCCTCACCGGCATGGGTGCGCGGCTGCTGCCTGCCCCGCGCGCCATCGTGACCGAGCCGGTGCCACAGGGGCGGCAGTCGCTGGACTGGCTGGGGGTGCGCCGCTTCCGCATGGGGCAGACCCATATCATCACGGCTGAGACCCGGGCCGAGCGCGCGGGGCTGTTCGTCACCGCCTCGGCCAAGGCGGCCTTCTGCCGCCTGCGCGAGAAACTGTCCCCGGACGAGACGCAGCGCATTTTCTGGTATCTGCGCGGGCAATTGCATCGCGGCGTTGTCGCGGGCCTGCGCGACGAGCCGCAGCCGCAGCTTTACGGCAATGACCCGGTATGAGCCCTGCCCCTTCAGACCTTGCCGGGCTGCCGGTCGCCGTCTTCGGCATCGATCTGGCCGAGCCGGCGCAGATCCGCCGCATCCGTTCGCTGATCGCGCTTGGCTGCGACGTCACCTCGTTCTGCCAGCGACGCGAGGGCAGCCCGGACATCACACCGGACTGGCGCAACATCGATCTGGGGCTGGTCCGGCATGGCGACATTCGCGGTCGGGCGCGGGCGGCGGCGCGCTCGGTGCGGCTGGCGCTGGCGGGATGGCGGCAGCTTGCGGATGCGCAGGTGATCATCGCCCGCAATCTCGACATGGCGCTGATCGCGCTGGCGGCGCGGCGGCTGGCCTCGCTGCGCGCGGGCAAGCGACCGGCACCGCTGGTCTATGAATGCCTCGACATCCACGACCTGATGACCCGTCCGGGCCGCGCCGGGCAGATCATGCGCCGGGCGGAGCGTCATGTGCTGGCTCAGGCGGCGCTGCTGGTGGTCAGTTCGCCGGGTTTCATCCGCGAGTATTTCGCGCCGATGCAGGGCTATGACGGCCCGGTCGCGGTGGTCGAGAACAAGCTGTGGCTCGGCCTCGACCCCGCCAGCCGTCCGGCCCGCCCGCAACCCGAACCCCGAACCGCGAACGCCCCCCTGACCCTCGGCCTCGTCGGCTCGATCCGCTGCCAGGCCTCGGTCGATCTGCTGACGCAGACCGCCGACCTGATGGGCGACCGCTTGCGGGTTCGCATCTCGGGCGCGTTGCATGAGCATGCGCTGACCGGCTTTCATCAGGCCGTCGCCGCCCGTCCGAATGTCGAATGGACCGGCCCCTATGCCTATCCGCAGGGGCTGGCGGGGGCCTATGCCGGCTGCGATCTGGTCTGGGCGCAGGACATGTGGCAGCGCGGCACCAATTCCGACTGGCTGCTTCCGAACCGCATCTACGAGGCCAGCTGGTGCGGCTGCCCCTCGGTGGCGCTCAAGGCAACCGAGACCGGGCGGCGCATCGCCGCCGACGGGCTTGGTCATGTCATCGATGCGCCCCGGCCCGAGGATCTGGCCGCACTGCTGTCGCGGCTGACCCCCGCAGCACTGGCTGAAGAGCGCGCCGCCCTGCTGTCGCGCCCCGCCGCGGAGTTCGTGCAGGCCGCCCGCGACGTGCTGCCCTTCCTCGCCCCGGCCCGTCCGGTCCCGCCGACGACCCCCCTTGCCCATCCCCGGCTTTCCCACTAGCTTCCGCCGCACTTACTCGTTGGGGTGCCCCGCTTGACCGGGGCTGAGAGGCGAATGCCGACCCATCGAACCTGATCCGGTTAATACCGGCGGAGGGAACGGGTAGCTTGACGATGCCGGGCGATCACGTCCCTGCGCCAGTCTTTCCCCCAATCCATCCGTCGGTCGAAAGGGGGGCGACGTGACGGATATAGCTTTGACCATCGCAGGCTCGGACAGCGGCGGCGGTGCGGGGATTCAGGCCGATCTGAAAACATTTTCCGCGCTTGGTGCCTATGGCGCCAGCGTGCTGACCGCCATCACAGCGCAGAACACCCGCGCCGTCACCGCCGCCGAGACGCTGTCGCCCGCGATGATCCGGGCGCAGATGGATGCCGTCTTCGACGATCTGCCGGTGAAGGCGGTGAAGATCGGGATGCTGGGCGATCCCCTGGTGATCCGCGCCGTGGCCGAGGGGCTTGCCGGGCGCGGCCTGCCGGTAGTGCTTGATCCGGTGATGGTGGCGAAATCCGGCGACAGGCTGCTGGCCGCCGAAGCGATCGCGTCGCTGCGGGGCGAGCTGCTGCCGCTGGCGACCGTGCTGACCCCGAACCTGCCGGAAACGGGCGAGCTGCTCGGTGCAGAACCCGCCGCCGACCTGAGCGCGCGCGAGGTGCAGGGCCGCGCGCTCTTGGCGCTGGGGCCGGACTGGGTGCTGATGAAGGGCGGCCATGACGCGGGGAATGTCTGCACCGACCTGCTGCTTGGGCCTGAGATCCGTCACCTGACCGCCCCGCGCATCGCCACGAAGAACACCCACGGCACCGGCTGCACCCTCTCTGCCGCCATCGCCGCCGGGCTGGCGCAGGGTCTCACGGTGCCCGAGGCGGTGGCCCGCGCCCATGCCTATCTGCAGGGCGCCATCGCCGCCGCCGACCGGCTGTGCATCGGATCGGGACATGGGCCGGTGCATCATTTCCACGCGCTCTGGGGGGATGGCGCATGATCCGCATTCTCGGCGTCGGTGTGATGGGCCTGACGCTGGCCACTGAATTGACCGCACGTGGCCACAGTGTCGAACTGGTCGATCCCGAACCCGCCCCCGGCCCGCATGGCTGTTCCTGGTGGGCCGGCGGCATGCTCGCCCCCTATTGCGAGGGCGAATCCGCCGAGGAGCCGGTCGAGCGGCATGGCCTGACCGCCATCGACTGGTGGCAGCGACAGACCGGCGGCGTCAGCCGTCAGGGCACGCTGGTCCTCGCGCTGAACCGCGACCGGGGCGAGCTTGCCCGCTTCGCCCGCCGCAGTCGTGGCCACCGGATGCTGAACAGTGACGCCATCGCCGCGCTGGAACCCGATCTCGCCGGGCGCTTCACCTCGGGCCTGTTCTACGAGACCGAGGCGCATCTGTCGCCCCGCGCGGCGCTGACGGAACTGCGCCGCCGGCTCGAGGCCAAGGGCGTGGCGATCCACCGCGCGCCGACCGCCGGCAAACCAGATCAGCTGATCGACGCCCGTGGCCTTGCCGCCCGCGATGCCCTGCCCGACCTGCGCGGGGTGCGCGGCGAGATGCTGGTGCTGCGCTGCCCTGACGTGACCCTGAACCGCCCGATCCGGCTGCTGCATCCGCGCATCCCGCTCTACATCGTGCCGCGCGGTGATGGCGTCTTCATGCTGGGCGCGACGATGATCGAAAGCGACCGGCGCGGGGTGGTGACGGCGCGCTCGGTTCTGGAACTGCTCTCAGCCGCCTATGCGCTGCTGCCGGCTTTTGGCGAGGCCGAGCTGTTGGAAACCGGCGCCGATGCCCGCCCGGCCTTTCCCGACAACCTGCCGCGGCTGCGGCGTGTCGGGTCAACGCTCTATGCCAACGGGCTTTACCGCCATGGCTTCCTGCTGGCCCCTGCCGTCGCCGCCATGGCGGCGGATCATCTGGAGCGCGGCATCATCCCCGAATTCATGGACGAGGTTTTTGCATGATGATCACCCTCAACGGCGAGGTGCTGGCGACCGAAGCCGCCACTTTGTCGGACCTGCTGGCCGAAGGCGGCTTTGGTGCCAAGGTCGCCACCGCCCGCAATGGCGATTTCGTCCCTGCCGCCCTGCGCGCCGCCACGCCAATCGCCGAGGGCGACCGGATCGAGGTCGTCGCACCGATGCAGGGGGGCTGAGCCATGCCGGTCTTCTATGGCACCCAAGTCGACAGCGCGCTGATGCTGGGCACGGCGCAATACCCCTCGCCTGCGATCCTCGCCGAAGCCTTCCGCGTCTCGCAGGCGGGCATCGCCACGGTCAGCCTGCGCCGCGAGGCCGGCGGCGGGCAGGTCTTCTGGGACATGATCGCCGGACTTGGCACCCGCATCCTGCCCAACACCGCCGGCTGCCACACGGTCAAGGAGGCCGTCACCACCGCCCAGATGGCGCGGGAACTCTTTGACACAAGCTGGATCAAGCTCGAGGTCATCGGCCATGCCGACACGTTGCAACCCGATGTCTTCGGGCTGGTCGACGCCGCGCGCATCCTGACCAGCGAGGGGTTCGAGGTCTTTCCCTATTGCACCGAGGATCTGACCGTGTGCGGTCGGCTGCTCGAGGTCGGCTGTCAGGTGCTGATGCCCTGGGGCGCGCCGATCGGCTCGGGTCTGGGGCTGAACAATCCCTATGGGCTGCGCAGCCTGCGCGCGCATTTTCCCGATGTGCCGGTGGTCGTGGATGCCGGGATCGGCCTGCCCTCCCATGCGGCGGGGGCGATGGAGATGGGGTTCGACGCGGTGCTTCTGAACACTGCCGTCGCCAAGGCGGGCGATCCGGTCAGCATGGCGCGGGCGATGGCGCTGGCGGTCGAGGCCGGGCGCGCGGCCTTTGAGGCCGACCCGATGGAGCCGCGCGACATGGCCGCGCCATCCACCCCCGTTCTCGGAAAGGCCTTCCTCGCATGACCCTGCCCCGCTTCTACCCGATTTTTGAAACCGCCGACTGGATCGGGCGGATGTTGCCGCTTGGCGTGAGGCTGGTGCAGCTGCGCGTGAAGGACCGGCCTGACGCCGAGACCCGCGCCGAGATCCGCCGGGCTCAGGCGCTCTGCCGCGCGGCGGGGGCGCTGCTGGTGGTGAACGACCATTGGCAGCTCGCCATCGACGAGGGCTGCGACTGGATCCACCTTGGGCAGGAAGATCTGGACGGCGCCGACCTGTCCGCCATCCGCGCGGCGGGCATCAGGCTGGGCGTCTCGACCCATGACGAGGCGGAACTGGTCCGCGCGCTCGCGCTGGTGCCCGATTACATCGCCCTCGGCCCGGTCTGGCCCACCATCCTCAAGAAGATGAAATGGCACCAGCAGGGCGTTGAAAAGCTGACCGAGTGGAAGGCGCGGATCGGCGGCATTCCCCTGATCGCCATTGGCGGGCTGAACCTCGACCGCGCACCACTGGCCTTTGCCGCCGGTGCGGATGTCGTGTCAGCCGTGACCGACATCACCCTGAACCCCGACCCCGAGGCACGGGTGCGCGACTGGCTGCGGGCGACGGCATGAACCGCTATGCCCGCCAGCTGATCCTGCCCGAAATCGGCGCCGAGGGTCAGGCGCGGATCGGCGCGGCGCATCTGCTGGTGGTCGGCGCGGGGGGCCTTGGCGTTCCGGCGCTGCAATATCTGGTCGGCGCGGGCATCGGGCGGATCACGCTGATCGATCCCGACCGGGTCGAGGCGACGAACCTGCACCGCCAGCCGATCTATGGCCCTAGCCTCGGCCAGCCCAAGGCCGAGGCCGCCGCCGGCTTCGCCCGCGCGCTGAACCCCGGGGTTGCGGTCACGCCGCTGGTCGCGTGGCTGACTCCGGAAAATGCCCCGGAACTGGTGGCCGGTGCCGATCTGGTCCTCGATTGCGCCGACAGTTTCGCCGCAAGCTACACACTGTCGGACCTCTGCCTTGCACTGCGAAAACCGCTGATCTCCGCTTCGGCGCTAGGGCTTTCCGGCTATGTCGGCGGCTTCTGCGATACCGCCCCCTCGCTGCGCGCGGTCTTTCCCGACTTGCCCGACAGCCTTGCCACCTGCGCCAGCGCCGGGGTGCTGGGTCCGGTGGTTGGGATGCTGGGGGCGGTTCAGGCGCAGATGGCGCTGGCCGTGGTGCTGGGGCTGCAACCCTCGCCGCTGGGGCAGTTGCTGCGCTTTGACATGGCGGGGTTTCGCACCTCCTCCTTCCGCTTCGACGCCGCCCCCGAACCCGAAGCCGCGCCGCACCCCTTCATCGCCGCCTCGGCGCTGCGCCCCGGTGATTTCCTGATCGAGCTGCGCGACCCCACCGAAGCGCCACAGCCCGTCGCCCCCCATGCCCGCCGCCAGTCGGTCGAGGATTTCGGCCCCGCCGGCCCGATCCCCACCCCCGGCCAGCGCGCCGTTTTCACCTGCCGCTCGGGCCTGCGCGCCTGGCGCGCCGCCGACCGGCTGCGCGCGGTCTGGCCGGGCGAGATCGCCCTTCTGGCCGATCCTGCACCCCATTCCACCGGAGACCCAAGATGATCCCCACCCGCCTTCTCGCCGCGCTGGCCGGCCTGACCCTCGCCACGCCGGCCCTGGCCGAGGACAAGATGACCCTGCTGCTCGACTGGTTCGTGAATCCCGACCACGCCCCGATCATTCTGGCGCAGGAAAAGGGCTTCTTCGCCGATGAGGGGCTGGCGGTCGAGATCGTCGCCCCCGCCGACCCCAGCGAGCCGCCGAAGCTGGTGGCGGCGGGCAAGGCCGATCTGGCGGTCAGCTATCAGCCGCAGCTGCATCTGCAGGTGCATGAGGGGCTGCCGCTGGTGCGCGTCGGCACGCTGGTTGCCACGCCGCTCAACTGCCTGATGGTCGATGCCGATGGGCCGGTCCAGAGCCTCGCCGATCTGAAGGGCCGGAAGATCGGCTATTCGGTCTCGGGCGTGGAAAGCGCCACGACGGCGGCCATGCTGCAAAGCGCCGGTCTGACGGCGGACGATGTCGAGATGGTCAATGTGAACTGGTCGCTGACGCCCTCGCTGATGACGGGCCAGGTCGATGCGGTGATCGGGGCTTTCCGCAATTTCGAACTGACCCAGATGCGGCTGGCGGGCGGCAATGGCCGCTGCTTCTTCCCCGAAGAGGCCGGGCTGCCCAGCTATGACGAGCTGATCTTCGTCGCCAATGCCGACAGCCTTGATCGCGACCGCATCACCCGCTTCCTCGCCGCCATCGAGCGCGGCACCGAATACATGCTGAACCACCCCGACGAGGCGTTTGCGACCTTCGCCGCCTCTGGTCCCGATCTTTCCGACGAGCTGAACACCCAAGCGTGGAAGGACACCCTGCCGCGTTTCGCCCATAGCCCGGCGGCGCTGGATCATGGTCGTTATGCGAGGTTCGAGAAATTCCTGCTCGACGCCGGGATGATCGACGCGACCCTGCCGGTGTCGAAACTGGCGCTGGACCCGGGGGCGGCGGAATGAGCGCCCCGGATTACGGCCGCAGCTTTGCCCTCTGGCGGGTGGATTGCGCCGACCACTGGTCCGCCTATACCCGCCATGCCTTCGTCGAGGGGCTGAAGGATGGCAGCCTGCCCCGCGCCGCCTTCCTGACTTACCTGCGGCAGGATTACCTGTTCCTGATCCACTTCTCGCGCGCCTGGTCGCTTGCGGTGGTCAAGGCCGGCACGCTGGAGGAGATGCAGGCGGCAGCCGCCACCGTGCAAAACCTTTTGCACGGCGAGATGGCGCTGCATGTGGCGATCTGCGCAGCGGCGGGGATCAGCAAGGCCGATCTGCTGGCGACCGAGGAGGCACCGGAAAACCTTGCCTATACCCGCTATGTGCTGGAGACCGGCTATTCCGGCGATTTCCTCGACCTGCTGGCCGCGCTCGCGCCCTGTGTCTTGGGCTATGGCGAGATCGGCGCGCGGCTGATGGTCGAGGCTGGCGACACCCCCTATCGCGACTGGATCGAGACCTATGGCGGCGTCGATTATCAGGCGATGTGCCACGCGCGCGGCACGATGATCGACAAGGCGGTGGCGGATCGGCTGGGGCCGGCGCCGGAAAAACTGCCGCGCTGGCAGCAGCTGTCCCATCGCTTTGCCACCGCCACCCGGCTCGAGGTCGGCTTCTGGGGCTTGGGCCGGGCATGAGCGCACCAAACAGGACTGCGCCGGTGATCCTGTCGGGGCAGGTCGTCATGTCGGGCCGGGCGCTTTTCCCGCCAATCCGCCTGCGACTCGAGCCGGGGCAATGGACGGCGCTTCTGGGCGATTCCGGGGTGGGCAAGTCGACGCTGCTCAGGCTGATCGCCGGCCTGCCGATCGGCGGAGAGTTCCGGGGCCTGGTGCAGTTCCGCCAGCCCGTCGCGCTGATGGCGCAGGATCCGGGGCTGCTCGGCTGGCTGACCGTGCGCCAGAACGCGGCGCTTGGTGCGCGGCTGCGCGGCGATGCCGCCGATGCCGCGCGGCTCGACGCCATTCTCGACCGCGCCGGGCTGGCGGCCCATGCCGGGAAGCGCACGGTGGAACTGTCGGGCGGCCAGCGACAGCGGGTGGCGCTGGCGCGGACGCTGATGGAGGATCGCCCGGTGGTGCTGCTGGACGAACCCTTCTCGGCGCTGGATGTGCGGCTGCGGCTCGAGATGCAGGACCTCGCGGCCGAGTTGCTGCGGGGCCGCACCGTGCTGCTGGTCACGCATGACCCGGCCGAGGCCGCGCGTCTGGCCGACCGCATCCATGTGCTGACCGAGGCGGGCCTCAGCGCGGTGGAAACCCCTGCGCTTCCCGTCCCGCGCGCACCGTCACATCCCGAACTTCTGCGCTGTCAGGGCGCACTGATGTCGCGCCTGATCGCCGGGGCCGCCGCATGAGCGCGCGGCAGATGCTGACGCCCCTGGCTGTCGGGCTGGGCCTGCTGGCGGGCTGGCAGGCACTGGTCCTTCTCACCGGCCTGCCGCCCTTCCTCTTGCCCGGGCCGGGGGCGGTCGCGTCGGCCATCGTCACCCATCGAGAGGTGCTGGCGCAGGGCGCGCTGACCAGCCTGACCGAGATCCTCGCGGGTTTCGCGCTCGGGGCCGGCACCGGCGCGATCCTCGCCGTGCTGATGGCCAGCTTTCCCCGGCTCGCCGCTGTGCTGCGCCCGGTGCTGCTCTTGTCGCAGGTGATCCCGATCTTCGCGCTGGCGCCGATCCTGACGCTGTGGCTGGGGTTCGGCATGGCGCCGAAGATCACCGTGGTGGCGCTGATCTGCTTCTTCCCGGTCGCCTCGGCCTTCCTGGACGGGCTGATGCGCAGCTCGCCCGCCTGTCTCGATCTGGCGCGGACGATGGGGGCGAGCCCTTGGCGCGAGATGGCGCATATCCGCATCCCCATGGCCCTGCCGATGCTGGGCAGCGGGCTGACGCTGGCGGCGGTCTATGCCCCCATCGGCGCGGTCATCGGCGAATGGGTCGGCGGCTCCGAGGGCCTGGGCGCGGTGATGATCCATGCCAATGGCCGGATGCGCACCGATCTGGCCTTTGCCGCGCTGGCCCTCGTCACGCTGATCGCGCTTGGCTTTCACGCACTGGTCAGCCGTCTGGTGAGCCGGGGGTTCGCGCGCTTCGGCTAACTCCCCGGTCTGAACCGACTTACGCCACCAGCGGATCGTCCAGTGTCAGCCCGACGATCAGCGGATCGTGGTCCGAGGCGGCGAAGGGCCCGTCATTGTAGAAGCCCGGATCCTTGAACTGCGAGCTGTAGCCCAAGAGGTCCGGCTCATCGGCATTCACATGCCATTCGGTCGCCCCGGTCACGTTGTCCGCCAGACCCGCCGAGGCCAGCCCCTGATCCAGCGTGCCGCGCTGGCCGTCAAAGACATAGCTATAGGCCTGATCCTGCCCGATGAACTGGTCGATCAGATCGACCAGCCCGGCCTCGCGCAGCGCCTGCACCGGGTCCTCCTGCGCATAGGCGTTCATGTCGCCCATCAGCAGATAGTCACTGACCCCGCCACCGGCATATTCCGTGCCCAGCCAGTCGGCCAGTTGCACCGCCGCCTCGGCCCGGACGCCGTTCCAGAAGCCCTGACCGTCGCCCTGATCGAAATTCGCATCGGCGCGCAGCGCGTCGATATCGGCCTGGGTAAAGCCCGCCGCCGCACCATTGGCGTCGAGATAGGCCTGCGCGGCATTGGAGAGCGCAACCAGCCCGCTGTCGCCCTTGGACTTGAAATGCGACGAAACCACGGTGAACTGGTTCCCTTCCGCATCCTCGAAGGTCGCCGCGACCGAGGGGCGGTTGCGCTGGAAATCGCCCAGATAGGTCGATTGCGGCAGCGCGTCATCCAGAACCTTGGCCAGCTGATAGGTGGTCGCCGCCGTGCTCTCGTCGAACTCGATGTAATCGGTATGAACCAGCGTCAGCGCGGCGCTGTCATAGACGATGCCAGTCATGATCGCATCCTCACCGACAAAGCCGCCGGTCCCGGTCGGATCGACATAGGCATAGACCGCGCCCGAGCCGGTGGCCGTAGCCTCGGCATTCAGCGCATCGACCAGCGCGTCGATGGCCGAACCTTCGCCAAAGCCGCCATTCTCGATCTCTTGCAGGGCAAAGACTTCGGCCCCGGTGCCGGTCATGACCGAAACCAGTTTTTCCGTCTGCCGGGCCAGATCGGCCTCGGTCGTCGCCCCGCGCGGCGACAGCGTGCCATCCGGGCCGGTGCCGCCCGAGAGCGTGGTGAAATAGTTCAACACGTTGATCGAAGCCACCTGCAGCTCGCCACCCACATCCTCGGGCACCTCCTGCCGCGCGCCGGAATTGGTGGCCTCGTCGATCGGCAATTGCCCGGTCGGGATCAGCGCGTGATCGCCGAACTGCTCGGTCATCACCCCCTCGATCGGGCCGGTGAACTGGGTGCCAAGGCGCAGCGTCGCGCCGCCCGCGCCGAACTCATCGCCCGCATCGAGATAACCGTTGCCATTGTCGCCCGGCGTGGTGTTCGGGATGTATTCGAAGGCGTCGGGGTTCTGCGTGCTGATGCCGTCATCGATGATCAGCCGGTTCTGGGCATTGGCCTCGGCCAGCGCCGCGACCTCGGCGGCCTCGGTCTGCGCGTCAAAGATCTGCGTCGGCTGGTATTGCACGCCTGCGCCCACCACGATCTCGCCATAGCGGTCGAAATCGAAATTCTCGATCACCGTCAGCGGCGCGTCGGTGCCGCTGATGACCGAGACCCGCATCCCCTCGACCGATTCATAGTTGAAGCCCTCGGGCGACAGCTCGACCGTCGCCGCCGTGGGCAGCTCGTTGCCGCTGGACATGATCATCACATCCGTGACGGCGGTCAGCTCGGTCAGCCCGCCGAATTCGGTGACGGTGCCATCAAGCTGCACCAGATCGCCAAGCGCCACGGCCTCGCCGCCGCCGGTGAAGACGAAAATGCCCTCCGAGGTCAGCGCGTCGAGATCGGCATCGGCGTCTTCCTCCTGCAGATAGAAACCGTTCGCCGCGATATGGACGACCACCGCCGTCACCTCGACCCGCTGGCCGATCAGCGTCGAGGCATCGGTTGACCCCTGAATGAAGGAAATCAGCTGCGGCGTCGCGGTCTCGCCGCCGCCGCCATCGCCCCGATTGGCCGCGCCCTTGGTCGCGTCGGCGGGCGCGGCCCAGTTGCCGTCCGCATCGCGTTGCAGCGACAGGCCCGGCGCATCGCCGCCGGTTTCCGCCACGCCGATATCGCTGGAGGTCATCCCCGCCGCCGTGCCGCCGGTGGCGGTCATCTGACCCTCATAGCTGAGGAATTCAATCACCTCGCCACCGTTCACCAGCGCCAACCCGTCCGGCGCGCCGTTCTGCAGCCCGTTGGCCGGCAAGTCCCAGACATAGAAATCATGGGTGCCGTCGCTGGTCATGGTGGCATCGGCGATCGACAGCGTGCCGTAAACCGAGCCATTGCCGCCGTTATAGAGTTCCACCGACAGACCCGAGGCATCGCCGCCCGCCGTCACCCGGACCTCGACGAACTCGCCGGTATCGGTGCCGGCATTGTCATAGTGGAATTCGTTGATCCGCGCCGCGAATTCAGGTTCAGCGGCGTCATTGCTGGCGCCTGCGGTTGCCGTTTCCGGCGCGCGCCAGCTGCCATCCGCGTTCCGCTGCAAGGATTGGCCGAGGGGCGTATCGCTGGCCTCCAAGACGCCGATATCGGTCGAGGTCAAGCCATTGGCCGCGCCGCCAGTGGCGGTCATCTCGCCCTCGTAACTCAGGAACTCGACCACCTGGCCGTCATTCACCAGCGCCATCCCGTCCGGCGCGCCATTCTGCAACCCGTTCGCGGGCAGGTTCCAGACATAGAAATCATGCGTCCCGTCGCTGGTCATCGTCGCATCGGCAATCGACAGCGTGCCGTAGACCCCGCCATTGCTTCCATTGTAAAGCTCGACCGAAAGACCCGAGGCATCATCGCCCGCGTTCACGCGGACCTCGATGAACTCCCCCGCATCGGCGCCGGCATTGTCATAGTGAAATTCGTTGATCCGGGCGACGATCGGCGGCGTCTCGGTCACGTCCTCGACCGTCACCGATATATCTGCTCTGTCGCTGGCGCCGTCGCCATCGGTCACGCTGACGGTCACGTCATAGACATTGTCGCCGCCCGCATCGCCCGGATTTTCGTAATCCGGCGCGGTGATGAAGCTCAGTTCTCCAGTTTCGGGATCGATCTGGAACAGCGCCGCATCGGCCCCGCCGCTGATCGCATAGCTCAGGTCGCTGCTGTCGGGGTCGGTGGCCGAAAGGCCGGCAGGCACGGCGGTCTGGTTTTCCGCCACGGTGACGCTGGTGGTGGCGGTCAGCGTGGGCGCGTCATTCTGGCCGGTGATGGTGACAGTGACCGTCGCCGTATCGGTGCCGCCCTTCCCGTCATCGACGGTATAGGTAAAGCTGTCGGTGGCCGTCTCGCCCTCGGCCAGATGGTCGAAACGGGTGCCGGGGTCATAGCTGATCTGGCCGCCCTCCAGCGTCATAACTGCGCCCGAGGCCGCAGCGGACACCCCGGTGATGGTCAGCGCGTCACCGTCAAACTCGCGGTCATTGGCCAGAAGATCGGCGGTGTCGAAGAGGCTCACCCCGTCCTCGTCTGCCGAAACGGCATCATCCCCGGCCAGCACGGCATTGTTCCGGCCATCGAGATGCAGCGTGTAGTCGTCGCCTTCGAAATAGAGCGCCTCGACCGATTGCAGCCAGTCGCTGCCGTCGTTGCCCGACAGCGCCTCGACCCGGGTGATGCCGCCAAGCCGGCTGATCGCGTAATCATCGACCCCGCCCGCATAAACCGCCGTATCCGTTCCGCCCCCGCCAAGGATGCGGTCATCGCCGCCGCCGCCGCGGATGGTGTCATCGCCGCCCAGTCCAAGGATCATGTCCTTGCCCGCGCCACCTTCAAGCAGGTTGCCCCGCTGGTTGCCGAGGATCAGCGACGGCCCTCCCCGGTCGGCTGCTGCATTGCCCTTCTGCGCGCGGTTCGAGGCCATGACGATTCTCCCGTTCTCGTGACATTGACCCCTTTGACCCTAGTCAGGTGACAGCCATGTGACCAGCCTCGCGTCCGGGTTGTGCTCAGCCGCGCCGGATCAGGTAGATGTCCATGATCCAGCCATGCCGCGCCCGCGCCTCGGCCCGGATGGTGACGATCTGCGCCGCGACCTCGGAGAGCGGCCCGGCGATCAAAAGCTGCTCAACCATGCCGACATAGGCGCCCCACCAGATGGTCAGGCCCGCCGGGTCCAGCGCCTCGAAGGCACCGCCCGCATCCAGCATGACGACGATGGTTGACGCCCCGTCGGGCCAACCGCCCGCGCGCAACTGTCGCCCGGTGGTGATGGTGACGGGCGCGCCGAGATCGTTCAGCGGGATGGCATGGGCGGCGCAGAGCGCCTGGATGGCGGTGATGCCGGGGATGACGCGCAAGGTCAGCGGCAGGCGGCGGCCCACCTGCCCGGCAATGCGCAGGGTGCTGTCGTAAAGCGAGGGATCGCCCCAGACCAGCAGGGCTACGCGCGGCCCCCCACCCGCGTCCAGATGCGCGCGGATGCGATCCTCCCAGACCCCGGCAATGGCGTCATGCCAGTCCTGCACCCGCGCGAGATAATCGGGGGTCGCCGGATCGCGCGCGGGCAGGTCAAAGGTCTCGACCCGGGTTGCCGGATTGGTCAGCGCATCGCGGCAGATCGCCAGCCTCAGACCGGCGAGATCGGCCTTGTCCTCGCCCTTCAGCGGCACAAGGATCAGATCGGCCGCGTTCATCGCCTTCACCCCCTCGCCGGTCAGGTGGTCAGGATTGCCGGTGCCGATGCCAATGAGGGAAAGCTGGATCATGGGTTGCCTGCGCGTCATGATAAAGGGCGCGGTCCCGCAGGCCCGCGCCCCTGATTTCGTCGAAGCCCGGATCAGGCCGAAGCGAACAGCCGCGGCGTGACGAGCGAGGCGGGCATCCGCCCGGCCAGCGCCTTGGCACCAGCGAGGATGGCCAGATCGACCAGCGGCTCGATCAGCACGACGGTGATATAGGCCGCGCCGAACATGCCGATCCCGGCCAGCGCCGAGGCGCCCTGACCGTAGAAGGCCCAGAAGCCGACCCATGCCACCACGCCGCCCTGGTAGGCGAAGGAGAGTTTCAGCACATCGGCATAGCGCAGATCGACATAGGCCGTGCCAGCCGGGATGATCCGCTGTGCCAGAACCGCGACGGCGAAGAGCGGCACCAAGAGCGTGGTCACGTTCATGCCGTATTGCGGCAGATCGAAGGGGGCGAAGAACAGGCCCTGCAGCAAGAGGCCCATGGCCAGACCCAGTGCAGCCGGACCGGCGCCGAGGATCAGAAACAGGGTCGAGCCGAGAATCAGATGCACCTCGCTGACCCCGACCGGGTAATGCGGCAGCACCTGGAAGAAGCCGAAGGTGGCGACCGTGGCGATCACGCTGCGCAGCGCCACCGAGGCGAGGCCGCTCTGCCGGGTCGATTGGCCCAGCATGAACAGCCCGGTCGCCGCAGCTCCGGCGGCGGTGGCATAGCTGAGGACGATCTTGGCACCGTGAACGATGCCGGGTTCGATATGCATGTCTGTCTCCTTGTCGTCACACCCGACGACCTATGGGTTTCATTGCGTCGAGGCCGGTCTCCTGGCTCGCGGATCATGGCGACCACCCGCCTTCCCGGCCCAAAGGGACCAGTGGCAATCGGATGGCCGCTCTCCGCTTACAGTCGCGGGGGCGGCTGAGGCACAGGCGTCGCTTGCTGGGACGCCCTTCCCCATTCCCGTTTCAGCCCCGTTCCTTGCGGTCCGGGACACCTCGTCCGATCTTTCTGCGCCGGGGCGCGCTGCGGGTCAAGGCGGATTCCCGGTTCCCTTTCAGGTGATTGCGCGGCAGAAGGTCACGCCGCCGCCGCGCTGGCTGGCGCGATCAGGTGAAAGAACGTGCCGCTGACCCGACCGCCGCCGGCGCTGTCGCGGAACGACCCGGTCTCGGGCACAAGATCGCCATTGGCATCGCGCACCTCGGCCAGCGGCGCGTCGGGCTGATCGAGGATGGTGGCATAGTGGAATTCGTGCCCGCGCAGGCCCGCCGCGTCCGCCAGCCCCGGCAAGGGCCGCGCCGCCCGCGCGGCAAGGCGATAGCCCAGATGCATCCGGCGCTTGGCATAGCTGGTCTCCAGCCCCAACAGCCCCGCCATCCGGTGCCGCGTGCCATCAGCCGCGACCAGCCCGGCGCCAAGTGTCATGTAACCGCCGCATTCGCCATGCACCGGCCGGCTTTGGGCAAAGCGGGTCAGCCCGGCACGGAAGGTCTCGGCCGCCGCCAGGCGTCCGGCATGAAGCTCGGGATAGCCGCCCGGCAGCCAGCAGACCGTGGCCGAGGGATCGGGCGCCTCGTCCGCCAAGGGCGAGAAGGGCAGGATGGTTGCCCCGCCAGCCCGCCAGTCCGCCAGAAGATGCGGATAGATGAAGGAAAACGCCTGATCCCGCGCCAGCGCGATGCGCTCGCCCGGTGGCGGGACGGGGGCGGCATCCGCGCCCGAAAACGCGCCGTGCACCGCCAGCGCCCGGATCGCCGCCAGATCGCAATGCTGGGCGATGAAGCCCGCCAGATCCTCGAGAATGGCGTTCAGTCGAGGCAATTCCTCGGCCTGAACCAGCCCCAGATGCCGCTCGGGCAGTTCCACATCGGGCCGGCGCGGCAGTGCGCCCAGCACCGTCAACCCGGCCTCTTCCATGCCGGCGCGGGTCAGCGCCTCGTGCCGGGGCGAGGCGACGCGGTTCAGGATCACCCCGCCGATCCGCACATCCTTGCGGAACCGCGCGAAACCCGCCGCCGCCGCCGCCGCCGATTGCGCCTGTCCCGAGACATCGAGAACCAGGATGACCGGCCAACCCGACAGCGCCGCCAGATCGGAACTGGCCCCGCTGCCGGTCTCGCCCGGTTTCGCCACCCCGTCGAACAGGCCCATCGACCCCTCGGCCAGCACCAGATCGGCCCCCTCGGCCCCGCGCGCCAGCATGGCGATGCGGCCGGGCGACATGGCCCAGCTGTCGAGGTTCATCGAGGGCTGGCCCGCCGCCACGGCATGAAAGGCCGGATCGATGTAATCCGGCCCGCTCTTGAACGGATGCACGCTGAGGCCCTGCGCCCGGAAGGCGGCCAGAAGCCCAAGCGCCACGGTGGTCTTGCCGGTGCCCGAGGCGGGGGCGGCGATCATCAGGCCGGGCGCGGTCATGGCGCCTCCGGAAAGCGCGGGTTGGTGCCGACGGGGCGGTAACGGCGGTCATAGTCGCCGGCATAGAGGCGGCTTTCGTCGAAATCCTCGGCCCCGAGCGCCGGGCCGACGAGGATCAGCGCGGTGCGCTCGCCCTCGCCAATGGCCGGATCCAGCGTCGCCAACGTGGCACGGTAGAGGCGCTGGTCGGGCCAGCTGGCGCGGAACACCACGGCGACCGGGCAATCCGGGCCGTAATGCGGAGTCAGACGGTCCTGCACCTCGGCCAGCACATGCACCGACAGGTGAACGGCCAGCGTCGCCCCGGTGCGGGCAAAGTTTTCCAGCGTCTCCCCCTCGGGCATGGCCGAGGCGCGGCCCGAGGTGCGGGTCAGGACCAGCGATTGCGCCACGCCGGGCAGGGTCAGTTCCGCCCCGAGCGCTGCGGCGGCGGCGGCAAAGGCGGGCACGCCGGGGGTCACGTCATAGGGGATGTTCAGCGCGCGCAGCCGGCGCAATTGCTCGCCCATGGCCGACCAGATCGACAGGTCGCCCGAATGCAGCCGCGCCACGTCCTGCCCCGCCGCATGGGCCGCCGCGATCTCGTCGATGATGGCGTCGAGGCTCAAGGGCGCGGTGTTCACGATCCGCGCGCCGGGCGGGCAATGGGCCAAGAGCGCCTCGGGCACCAGCGAACCGGCATAGAGGCAGACCGGGCAAGACGCGATCAGGTCGCGCCCGCGCAGGGTGATGAGGTCGGCCGCCCCCGGCCCCGCGCCGATGAAGTGAACGGTCATGGGTCGGTTCCTTCTGCAAGCGCCACGGTGGCAAAGCCACCCGGCGCGATCTGTCTGGCCCGGACCAGCCTTGCGCCTGTTCCGCAGGCTGCCAGCGCCGCGGCTTCGGCGACCGAGCCGGTGCCATAGCGGTCGGGTTGGTTAGGGGTCGTTGTCGCGCAGGTCTGGCGCCGCAGCGCCGCCAGCGGCACCGCGATCAGCGGCAGGTCGAGTTCACCGGCGAGCATCCGCAAAGCAGGGTGATCGGCCTTGTCCTCCGCCGTCGCAAGCGCCGAAAGCCGCATCCCGCCGATCAGCGCGAGGCCCGCGCGAAGGCCGTCCAGCGTGGCCGAGGCCCGCAGCCCGATCCCGGCGACGATCACAGGACCACGCTCCATTGCACCAGCGGACGCGCGGGGGTCCAGCCGCGCATCCCGCCCAAGGGGGCTGCGCGCGCAAGCTCGATCCGCATCAGCGCGCCGCCGTGCCGCGCCTGTGCGTCCAGCACCAGCGCCTCGGTCTCCAGCGTCACCGCGTTCATCACCAGCCGCGTGCCGGCGGGCAGGGTGTCGAACAGCACCTGCAACAGCGCCGCATCCGCGCCGCCGCCGATGAAGACGGCATCGGGACGGGTATCGCGCAAGGCATCCGGCAGCGCGCCACCCTCGATCCGCGCGGCGATGACCTGCATCCGGTCCTGCAACCCGAAGCGGGCGATATTCTCGGCAATGGTCGCGGCCCGATCCGCCCGCGCCTCGACCGCCATCGCCCGCCCGCCCTGCAGGCACCATTCGACCGAGATCGACCCCGACCCCGCGCCGAGATCCCAGAGCAGCGCACCCTTGCGCGGCGCGAGCGCGCAGAGGGTCAGCGCCCGGACGGGCTGCTTGGTGATCTGCCCGTCATGGGCGAAGCTCTCATCCGGCAGGCCGGGGGTCAGCGGCAGGCCAGCGGGGGTGGCGATCTCGACGGCGGCAATCACCGGCACCTCGATCGCGCTCAGGTCAAACCCGCCCACCGTGGTGCAGCGGATGCGCTCACCCGGCCCTCCGAGCCGTTCCAGCAACCAGAGCCGGGCATCGCCCGCGCCCTGCGCCACCAGCCACTGCACCAGATCCGCCGCCGCCGCGCCATCGCGCAGCGTGCAGATCAGACGCTGACCGCGCCCCATCTGCCGCAGCAGGCGCTCGAAGGGCGCGGCATGCAGCCCGTGGCAGGCCACCTCCTCCAGCCGCCAGCCAAGCCGGTTCGCCGCCAGCGCGAAACTGGACGGCACCGGGAAGGATTGCCATTCGCCGGGGTGAAGCTCGGCCATCAGCGACCCGCCCGCGCCATGCCAGAACGGATCGCCCGAGGCCAGCACCGCCACCCTGCGCCCCCGCGCCGCCAGCACCGGGGCCAGCGAGAACGGCACCGGCCATTCCTGCCCGCGCGCGCCGGCACCGACCAGCGCCAGGTGCCGTGGCCCGCCGAAGACGATTTCCGCCTCCGCCAGCGCGGCCCGGCTTGCTTCAGTCAGCCCCGCCGGGCCATCTTCGCCCAGACCGATGATCGACAGCCAGGGCTCAGCCATGACGCGCATCCTTCTCTTGGGTGGAACGACCGAAGCGAGCCAGCTGGCCGGGGCGCTGGCGACTGCCGGTATTCCCGCGCTTTTCTCCTATGCCGGGCGCACCGAGACGCCGCGGGCGCAGCCCTTGCCCCTGCGCGTGGGCGGGTTCGGCGGGGCCGAGGGGCTGGCGGATTTCCTGCGCGTGGGCGGTTTCACCCACCTGATCGACGCCACCCATCCCTTTGCCGCGCAGATGAGCCGCAATGCCGTGGCGGCGGCCGATGCCACCGGCCTCCCGCTCATGGCCTTTGAACGCCCGGGCTGGACGGAGCGGCCCGGCGACAACTGGACCCGCGTGGCAGACATGGATGCCGCCGTCGCGGCGCTGCCGGAGACGCCCTCGCGGGTGTTTCTGGCCATCGGTCGGCAGAATATCGCAACCTTCGGCCCGAAACCGCAGCACCACTACCTGCTGCGCCTCGTCGATCCGCCTTCCGCGCCGCTGCCCCTGCCCGACGCCCACGTGATCCTCGATCGCGGCCCCTTCACCGAGGCCGGCGATCTGGCGCTGCTTCGGGATCACGCCATCACCCATCTGGTCGCCAAGAATGCCGGCGGCAGCGGGGCCGAGGCCAAGCTGGTGGCTGCCCGCGCGCGCAACCTGCCGGTCATTCTGATCGACCGGCCCGCCTTGCCGCCGCGACCCGTCGCCGCCACCGTGACCGAGGTGATGGACTGGCTGGCTCATCCGGTGACCGATCGCGGCGTATAGACCCAACGCCCCACCCGCCGCGTCGCCGCGTTGCCGACAATGACCACGGTGCGCATGTCGGCCATCTCGGGCGCGGCCTCGGCCAGCGTGACCGTGACCAGCGCCTCCTCGGGCGTCGAGACCGCGCGGGCGAAGGTGATGAGCCGCGACGGCTCGCATTCCTCGCGCAGGATCTCGAGCACGCGGGCGAATTGATGCGGGCGCGAGGACGAGCGCGGGTTGTAGAAGGCCATGGCAAAGCCGCCCTGCGCGGCATGGCGCAGGCGGCGCTCGACCTCGGCGAAGGGTTTCAGATTGTCCGAGAGGTTGATGGCGCAGAAATCATGCCCCAGGGGCGCACCGGCCCGCGCCGCCGCCGCCAGCATGGCAGTGATGCCGGGCAGGATGCGGATGTCGAGCGCGTGAAATTCGGGCCGCGCCTCGACCATTTCGAACAGCGCCGAGGCCATGGCAAAGACCCCCGGATCACCCGAGGAGACCACCACGACCCGCCGCCCCTCTGCCGCCATCTCAAGCGCCGCCAGCGCGCGATCCAGTTCCACCCGGTTGTCGGAAGGATGCAGGGTCAGGCCGGGGCGCGGGGCGATGCGGGCGACATAGGGGATATAGCCCACCACATCGCTCGCCTCGGCCAGCGCCGCCGTCACCTCGGGCGTCACCAGCGAGGGATCGCCGGGACCAAGCCCCGCGACGGCCAGCCAGCCGCTCATTCCGGCGCCCCGGAGACCGGGCGGCGGCCCTGCCCGTGGACCAGCACGATGGCGAAATAGGGGCAATCGGCAGCCTCGACCTCGGCCAGACGGGCAATGCGCTGGCCCGGCATGGTGCCGCGCTCGATCAGCCAGGCCTGGTCCAGCCGCCCGGCGGCTTCCAGCGCGCGGCGCACCTTGGGCAGGTTGCGCCCGGTCTTCATGATCGCCAGCGCATCGGCCCCGCGCATGTGGCTGACCAGCTCCGCCTCGGGCAGCGTGCCCATCAGCACCGACAGCACGTCATCGCCCCATGTCACCGGCAACCCGCTGGCGTGCCAGCAGCCGACCATGCCGGGAATGCCGGGGATCACCTCGACCGGCACCCGGTCCTTCAGACGGGTGTAGAGATGCATGAACGAGCCATAGAAGAACGGATCGCCCTCGCAGAGGACCACCACCTCGGCCCCGCCCTGTGCCAGCGCTTCGAGCCGCAGGGTCCAGTCGTCATAGAAATCCGCGAGCAGCCGGATGTAATCGGGGCTGTCGAACGGAAGTTCCGTCGTGACCGGGTATTCCATCGCATGTTCGGTGACGCCCTCCGCCAGCATCCCCTCGACAATGCGCCGGGCCTGACCGGCGCGGCCAGCCTTGCGGAAATAGGCCACGTGGCGGGCAGACCGGATGGCGCGGTCGGCGCGGACCGAGATCAGGTCGGGATCGCCCGGCCCCAGCCCGGCGCAGAGGATGCGGCCCATGCTCATTCCTTTCGGCTGGCCAGCGCGTTGACGGCGGCGACGGTAATGGCCGAACCGCCCAACCGCCCCTCGACGATCAGCGCGGGCACCGGCGGATCGGCCATCAGCGCGGCTTTCGACTCTGCGGCACCGATGAAGCCCACCGGGCAACCGATGATCGCCGCCGGGCGCGGGCAGGCCGGGTCTTCCAGCATGTTCAGCAGGTGAAAAAGCGCGGTCGGCGCATTGCCGATGGCGACGATGGCGCCGTCGAGATGCGGCCGCCACAACTCCACCGCCGCGGCCGAGCGGGTATTGCCCATCGCCTGCGCCATGTCCGGCACGCCCGCCACATGCAGGGTGCAGATGACCGCGTTATTCGCCGGCAGGCGCGGGCGGGTGATGCCCTCGCTGACCATGCGCGCATCGCAGAGGATCGGCGCGCCGTCCTCCAGCGCCTGACGCGCGATGATCGCCATGTCGGGGGTAAAGCGGATATGGCGCTCCAGCCCGACCATGCCGGCGGCGTGGATCATGCGGACGGCGACCACCTCCTCTTCGGGGGTGAAGCCGGCCAGATCGGCCTCGGCCCGAATGGTGGCGAAGGATTGTTCATAGATCTTCGCGCCATCGGTTTCATAGCTGTGACGCATCAGAACAGTCCTTTCAGATCAATCAGCCCATCGGCAGGCAGCTGCTGCCCGGCCTTATCCTGCGCCCGGCCGTTCCGCACCAGATCAAATCCCTCGGACGTGGCAATCAGGGTCAGATCGGCCGGTCCCGGATGGGCGCAGCCCTTGGCGCAGCCCGAGACATGCAGGACGCGCCCCGGCGGCACATCCGCCGCCAGCGCCCGCGCCAGACCCCTCACCGCGCGATGCCCCTGACGGCAGCCGGGCGCGCCGGTGCAGGCCACGACACGCAGGCGCGGATCATCGCCCGAGAGGATCAGCCCCGGCAGGTCGGGCAGCTGTTGCACCCCCTCGATCAGCAGCATCCGCCACGGCGTCAGGCGCAGCGGGCCGATGGCGGCGAGCGCGGCCAGCGCCCCGGCCTCGACCTGCCCGAATTCCAGCGCCGCCAGCGCCCCTTGGGGGACAAGCCCCGGTCCGGGCGGTGGCGGCGCGGGGGCGGGGCGGGTCGTTCCGGCCAGCGCGCCCTCGGGATGGATGCCGCGAGCGATCAGCGCGGCCATGCGGCCCCTTCCGTCTCGGACCCCGCCGGCAGCGAGGAACCAGCGGGCAAGGGCAACTGCGGCCTCGGGCGCGTTCTCGGCGCTGACCGGGGCACCCAGCTCCGCCCCGTCCGCGCGCAGGATCAGGCCGCCCGTCTCGTCCCGTTCCAGCCGGATATCGCCCGCCGTCGCCGACAGCACCGGCGCGGGGCCAGAATCGACGACAAAGCCGAATTTGCCGGGCAGGTCCGGGCCAGCGGCCAGCGCGCGGGTCACGGCCAGCGCCAGTGCCTCGGTGACAGCATCGGCGAAGGGCGTGACCAGCAGGTTGCGCCGGGCCTCGGTTTGCAGATCGGCATCGACCAGCCCCAGCGCCTGCAATTCGGAGATCAGCGCCGCGTGGCTCTGCTCGCGGACCCCGCGCAGTTGCAGGTTGCCGCGTGCGGTCAGGTCCATCAGCCCGTTGCCATGCTTGACCGCCGCCGCAGCCAGCCCCTCTGCCTGCGTCTGGTTCAAGCGCCCCAGCACCGGGCGCAGCCGCACCACCAGCCCGTCGCCCGACAGCATCGGGCGCAGCGCGCCGGGGCACCAGCCCTGCACCTGAAACCCGCTCATCCCCCGGCCCCCAGCGTGGCGGCGATCGAGTTGCGCCGCGTGACCCACAGCCCGGCCTCGTTCAGCCGCCGGAACAGGTCCTCCAGCGCCGCCAGCGCCGCCGGGTTCTCGCGCGCCATGAAATCGCAAATATCGTCGCGCCCCAGCGTCGCCTGATGGGTCAGGTCGAAGAGATGCGGCGGCACCACACCGGCCAGATGGGCGAATGCGGCCAGATGCTCGACGGTGGCGGTGATCTCGGCGGCACCACGGAAGCCGTGGGCCACCATGCCATCGGCCCATGCGGGATTGGCGGCGCGCGCGCGAACCACGCGGGCGATTTCCTCGCCCAAGGTCCGGGCGCGCGGACGGTCGGGCTGCGTCGCGTCGAGGTGATAGAGCGCCGGGGAGTCGAACCCGAGCCGGGCCAGCGCGGCGGCAAAGCCCGCCTCATGCGCGGCGTAATCGGCGGCCAACAGCAGATCGCTTTCCGGCAGGTCCTGCGCATGAACGAAACTGTCGGCCTGCCGCAGCCGATCCTCCAGCGCGTCCCGGTTCTCCTGCGACCGGCCATCCGGGCCGATGGCCCAAGACGAGGCGGCCAGCCACGCCTCACCCGCCGCCGCCCGCGCCTCATTGGAAAAATCTTCCAAGGCAGCCCCCATCCCCAGCCCGTAAAGGCCCGGTCGCGGGCCGAAGACCCGGGGTGCGGGGGCGAGATAGGGGTTTTCGCTGGCCGGTTCCTCGCGCCCGGCCAAGGCTGCGGCGCCGGTTTCAAACAGCCCCGCAAGCCCCGGAAACACATCACGAAACAGGCCCGAGACCCGCAGGGTCACATCGATGCGGGGGCGGTTCAGCATCGCCAGCGGCAGCACCTCGACCCCGCTGACGCGCCCCGACCCGGCATCCCACAAGGGCGCGAGCCCCGCCAGATGCAGCGCCATGGCGAATTCCTCGCCTGCCGTGCGCATCGTGGCCGAACCCCACAGATCGACGACCAGCCCGCGCGGCCAGTCTCCATGGTCCTGCAGATGCTTGCGCAGCAGTTCCTCGGCCAGTTTCACCCCTTGGGCATGGGCGGCGCGGCTTGGCACGGCGCGGGGATCGACGGCGAACAGATTGCGCCCGGTCGGCAGCACATCCGACCGGCCCCGCGAGGGCGAGCCGGACGGTCCCGGTGAAACCCGGCGACCGGCAAGCGCGGCCAGCATCCCCGCGCGCTCCTCGGTCCCGCAGGCGCCCCGACCGAGGACGTGCAGCCCCTCGCCATACTGGCTTTCCTTGATGTCGCAGACGAAGCGGTCGATGCGGGTGATGGCCTCGGCCGCGCCGGCGCCCGGCGGAATGCCGAGATCCTCCTCGACCCCCAGCGCGCGGGCCTCGTCACGGATGCCCGCGATCAGCCGGTCGCGCCGCGCCGGGTCGAGCCCGTCGGCGGTGGAATATTCGTCCAGCAGCCGCTCCAGCCCGGCCATGCCATCGGGCAGTGTCGCGGCTTTCAAGGGCGGCGGCAGGTGGCCAAGGGTCAGCGCGCCGATGCGCCGCTTGGCTTGCGCCGCCTCGCCCGGATCGTTGACGATGAAGGGATAGATCACCGGCAGCGCACCGATCAGCGCCTCGGGCCAGCACGCCTCCGACAGCGCAACCGACTTCCCCGGCAGCCATTCCAGCGTGCCATGCGCGCCCATATGCACCAGCGCCTGCAGGTGCTGCGAGCGAAGCCAGAGGTAGAAGGCGACATAGGCGTGACGCGGCACGCGGGCGAGGTCGTGATAGTCATCGTCCCGCGCCCGGCTGTCACCGCGCTCGGGCTGCAGCGCCACCAGCACCCTGCCGCGACGCAGGGCGGCGAAGCGGAAGTTTTTGCCAGCGCAGGCGGGATCGTCTTCGGGGTTGCCCCATGCCTCGTGCAGTTGCTGGCGCAGGGCTTCGGGCAAGGTTTGCAAGGCTGAACAATAGTCGGAGAGCGGCCAGTCTAGGGTTTCAGAGCGCAGCGCCTGCGCCAACCCCTCGCCGACTGCGGTGTCAAACCCCTCGGTTGCGAGATCCGAGAGCAGCGCCTCGGTCGAGGCCAGCGCATCCAGCCCGACGGCATGGGCGATCTGATGCGGGCGACCGGGATAGGTCGAGAGCACCACGGCAAGCTGCCGTTTTTCCGGCGGGGTTACGCCCAGATGATGCCATGCAGAGACCTTGGCGACGATGGCAGCGATGCGCCCCTCATCAGCGCGATGGGCAAAGCGCGAGAATTGCAGGTCGGGATCGCGGCGGCCCGGCGACTTGAACGAGGCGACCCCGGCGAAAAGCCGTCCGTCCACCTCGGGCAGCACGACATGCATGGCCAGATCGGCGGGCGAGAGGCCTCGATCCGAGGTCATCCAGTCGCGCCGCCGGGCGGTGGAGAGGGCGAGTTGAAAGACCGGGCAGTCACAGGCATCGAAGGGTGTGGCCCCGTCATCGCCCTTGGCCGAGAAGGCGGTGACATTGACAATCGCCGCCGGTTGCCGCTCCGACAGCAGGGGCCGCAGCCAATCCGAAAAACCCGGTGCCTTCAGCGAAGGCGCAAAGACGCCAAGTGCGGAAAAACCCGCCGCGCGCAGGGCATGGATCAGCGCATCGACCGGGCCGGTATCGGCGGCGGTCAGATAGCTGCGGTAGAAGCTGACCAGCACCAGCGGGCGCCCGTCAGCCTCGGGCGCGGCCACTATCCCCCGATCCGGGTCGTAGAAGCCGACATCCGGGACCCTTTTGTCGCCCGGCACCGGCCCGGCATAGATCCCCGCCGCAAGGCAGAGCTGCGCCAGCGCCGCCTGCGCCGCCACCGCGCCGCCCGCATCGCAAAGCTGCGCCAGCCGGCGCAGCACCGAGACCGGCACGGTCGAGGCCGCATCCAGCGCCGGATCGGCCCGCCCATCCGCCGGCAGCACCGCCAGGGCCAGCCCCTTGCGCCAGGCCAGATCGCGGATCGAGGCGATGCCGTAGGGCCAATAGGCCTCGCCCCCGATCAGCCGGATCAGGATGGCTTTCGCGCCCGACAGGGTGCGCTCGACATAGGTATCGACCGAAACCGGATGTTTCAGCGCAACGATGTTCTGCAGTCGCAGCGGGGGCAGCTTGCCCCCGGCCCGATGCCAGCCTGCCGCGAAGGCGCCAAGGTCGCTGTCCGAGAAGGACAGCACCACCAGATCCGCCGGGTCCTGCCCCGGGTCGTAGGGCGTTTCCGCCTGATCCAGTCCATGGCTTTCGCGGAAGACGACATGCATGGCGCGGGTCAGGCCCCCAGGGTGGCGCGGATCGCGGCCTCGTCGATGTCGTGATGCTCGGCGATGACCACCAGTTGCGAGACGCGGGGCGTTGCACCCCAGGGCCGGTCGAACTGGTGCCGGACCCGCTCGCCCACGGCCTGCAGCAAGAGGCGCATGGGCTTGCCGGTGACAGCGAGATAACCCTTGACCCGCAGGATGTTCTGCTCGCGCGCCAGTTGCTGCACCCGGGCGACCAGGTCCTCGACGCTGTCCACCTCGGGCAGGTCGATCACGACCGAGTCGAAATCGTCGTGCTCGTGATCGTCGGCGCCGTCGTGATGGCTGGGGCGGGCGGCCAGATCATCTTCGGCAGCGGCGCCAAGGCCAAGGATCAACCGAGGGTCCAGCGCGCCATCGGTGACGGCGAGCATCGGCAGCGGGCGCGGGGCCTCGGCGGTGATGACCTGGCGGGCGGCGGCCAGTCCCGCCTCGCCGGCCAGATCGGCCTTGGTCAGCAGCACGATATCGGCACAGGCGATCTGGTCCTCGAACACCTCGGACAGCGGCGTCTCGTGATCGATGCTGTCATCGGCGGCGCGCTGCGCATCGACGGCGGCCACATCGGGGGCAAAACGTCCCGCCGCCACGGCTTCGGCATCGGCCAGCGCCACCACCCCGTCCACGGTGATCCTGGACCGGATCGCCGGCCAGTCGAAGGCTTTCAGCAAGGGCTTCGGCAGGGCCAGGCCCGAGGTTTCGATCAGGATGTGGTCGGGGCGTTCGGGGCGCGACAGCAGCGCCTCGATCGTCGGGATGAAATCATCGGCAACGGTGCAGCAGATGCAGCCATTGGCCAGCTCGACGATGTTCTCGACCGGGCAATTCGCATCGGCGCAGGATTTCAGGATATCGCCATCGACGCCCACGGTGCCGAATTCGTTCACCAGCACCGCCAGCCGCCGACCCTGCGGGTTCTGCATCAGGTGGCGGATCAGCGTGGTCTTGCCCGAGCCGAGGAAGCCGGTGATCACGGTGACGGGGATCTTGGTCAGGTCAGTCATTCGGGGACTCCATCGGGGGTATGCGGGCAAGGCTCTGCTTGCGGAAGATTTGGGGGCGCTCGCGCCAGGGCACGATGCCCTCGGGCGCGGTGGCATAAAGTGCGGCGCCGCGCAGGATCTCGGGCACGTCCTCCAGCGTCAGCCGGCCATAGACATAGGACCAGCCGCCGGGCTTGGTGATGGCGATGTTGCAGCCATGATCGCAGGCCGAGAGACATTCGACCGGGCGGATGATGACGCCTTCGGGCGCGGGTCCGGCAGTCAGGGCGTCATGCAGCAACCGGCCCGGAGGCTCGCTGCCCTCGGGCACCGGCTGACCGGCGCGGCAGGTCATGCAGACGTGAACAATTGCGGCCATGCCAACCCTCATCAGGACGAACGGGGCTGGCCAACGGCGAGGGGCGGGCCCTCTGATCCGAAGGTCGCGGCACACCCCGTCCGCGCGTTTCAGTCCGGCGCTGGCAGGTCTCCCGGCTTGCGGATATCGGGGCGCAGGGCCCCGGCGCCCTGCCCGCCTTCCCGGTCCTTGCGGCCAGTGGCAATGGGCAGACCTTTCCGGTCACGGTCGCGGGGGCGGCTGCTTGAGGTCCCCGGCCCGACGGACCGAAACACCCTTCACATTCCCTTTTCGCCTGCCCGAGGACAGACACCAGCGCACAGGCCCTCCATCGCGGCTGGACGGGGTTCTGTCAAGGCAGGATCGGGGGTCGGGACAGCCCGCCGCACTGGACGCAAGGGGCGGTTCGTGCAACTAGCACGACAAGGTGGATGCCATAACAATCAATCAGCAGCAGAGCGATGCCATGACCCAGACCCCGAAAATCGCGATCGTCACCGGCGGTCTGACCGGCATCGGCCGTGCCGTGGCGCTGCGGCTGCTGGAGGGGGGCGCGCAGGTCCATGTCGGGGCGCGGCGCGGGGATCTGGCCGAGCTGACCGATCCGGTCAAGGCGCGGTTTGGCGATCGCTTCGCCGTCGCCCGGCTGGATGTGCGCGACAGCGACAGCTGCGCGGGATTCGTGGGCGGGGTGCTGGGCCGGCATGGCCGCGTCGACATCCTGGTGAACGCGGCGGGTGTCTACGAGGAAGCCGCCGTGATGGACCATCCCGACCGCATCTGGGACGACACGCTGGACACCAACCTGACCGGCACGTTCAAGATGATCCGCGCCGTGCTGCCGTCGATGACCGCTCAGAAATGGGGCCGGATCGTCAACATCGCCTCGACCGCCGCGCATACCGGCATGGCGAACAACGCCGCCTATTGCGCCTCCAAGGCCGGGCTTCTGGGGCTGGGCCGCTGTGTCGCGCTGGAAGGGGCGGCGCTGGGGATCACCTGCAACAGCATCAGCCCGACCTGGGTCGAGACCGAGATGCTGCAATCCTATATCGACGCCGAGGTGGCCGAGGGCGCGCCCTATGTCGAGGTGCGGGCGAAATACGAGGCCTCGAACCCGCAGGGCCAACTGGTCCAGCCCGGCGAGATCGCCGAGCTGGTGGCCTTCCTGGTCAGCGATGCGGGCCGGGCGATGACCATGGCCGACTATCAGGTCAATGCCGGCTCGCCCTGGTAGCTGAGGCGGCGGGCCAGCAGCGCCGCGCCATCCGAGAGCGTGCCGAACGGGCCAAGCCCCGCCTGCCGCCATGCGGCCTTGGCCGCCGCTGTTTCGTAGATCGCATCAACACGCAGCGTCTGCGGATCGGCGGTCAGCAATCGCGCCAGCCCCTCGGGCAGGTCCACCCGCTTCAGCCAGTCATCGGCGGTCAGGCGGTCATAGCCCGGCACGTCCCCCGTGACCGGGGTGTCGGCGGTCAGGTTATAGAACCCCGCCCCCTCGCCTGGCGCGACCCGCACCAGAAACTGCGCCGCCGCCCGGACATCGATCATCGGGAAGGCCAGCCCCTCGGGCAGCGCCCCCGCCGCGCGACAGGCGGCAAGGATGATCTCGTAGACATCCTTGGGATTGGGCGCGGAGAGGTCGTAAAGCGAGGGCAGCCGGACGAGGACGGCGGGAATGCCCGAGGCGGCGATCAACCCCTCGGCCTCGATCTTGGCCGCGCCATAGCCGGTGCAGGCGTCGAAATGGCGCGCCGGGGCTTCCGCGAAGGGTCCGCCGGTCTCGGGAAAGACCGCCGTCGATGAGGAAAACCGCAGGTTCGCCCCCGCCGCCCGGCAGAAGTCCAGCACATGGGCAATGCCCGCGCGCGACCAGGCCTGCATCTGCACGCGCTCGACCGCAAGGTTCACCGTCGCGGCGCAATGGATGACCGTCGAAACCTGCGCGGCAAGATCGGCGTAGTGGTCGCCGTCCAGCCCGAAGCGCGGATCATCGATCGCCCCCGGCACCGGCACCACCCGTTCCGGCGCGGCGCCGATGGCCTCGGCAATCGCCGCCAACCGCCGCACGGGGTCGTTGTTCCTCGGGCGGACGAGGCAATAGACCACCTGATCCGCCGGCAGGCTCTCCAACGCCGCCGCCAGCACATGCCGGCCCAGGAAGCCGGTGACGCCGGTCAAGAGGATGCCGGGCCGGTCGAAGACCGAGGCGACCGTCGTGGCTTCGGCAGACAGCAGGTCGTGCAGCCGCTGAAGCGGCAGGTTCAGCGCCCAGTCAAAATCGACATTCCGGCCATAGGCGCCTTCCAGCGACAGGATCAGGTCGACGCACATGAGCGAATCGCCGCCGTGATCGTGGAACGAGCGGGCGGGGTCCAGATCCGCCACCGGGCAGCGCAAGAGCCGCGCGGCATGGGCGAGGGCGGGGACCGCATCGGCGTCCTCGGCCAGAGGCTCGGCCACGATCGCGGGCAGCGCCCTGTAGTCGCATTTTCCCGAGACCTGATGGATCGGAATGGCGTCGAGCCGCACCAGCCAGGTCGGGATGCAATAGGCCGGCAGCACCTCGCGCAGCGCCGAAGCCAGCGGTGCCGGAATGCGCTGCTGCCCCGCCTCGATGCCCCAGTTCTCGCGGTTCGCCCGGTCCTGATCCGCATCAGCGGTGAAATAGAAGACCAGCGCCTGATCATGCTCGCCGACCGGCTGCACCCAGGGGATCGCATGGGAAAAGCCCAGAAGCCCCGCCAGCGTCTCGGTCAGCTCGCGGGTCTGGATGCTGTAGCCGCGCAGCTTCAGCATATGCGCATCGCGGCCCAACACCACGATCTCGCCCGACGCATCGACAAAACCCCGGTCGCCGGTGTCATAGAGCCGCAAGGCCTGCCCCTCGATCACCAGATCGCGGAAGCGGCGGGCGGTTTCCTCGGGCCGGTTCACATAGCCCGGCCCCAGCATCCTCGGCCCCTCGAAATGCAGGAGGCCCGGTATGCCCGGCGGGCAGAGCCGGTCGTGATCGTCCAGAACGATGGCCCGCAGATGCGGCATGGCGCGCCCCACCCGGACGCCCTCCCCGGCAGGCTCCTCGCCGGTCATTTCCGACATGCAGATGTCATGGGTCTCGCAGATGCTGTAGAGGTTCCATAGCACCGCCTGCGGCAGTTTGGCCCGTGCCTCGGCAACCAGCCGGTCGCTGACCACCTCGCCGTTGAGGATCACCCGTTCGAGCGGCAGCGCCGCGCCGGTCGCCGCGTCTATGCCCTGCAGGACCTTGCCGAAGAAGGAGGGCGTGAACAGCATCTCGGTGAGATCATGGGCCGCGATGAACCGCGCCAGCGCCTGCGGCGACAAGAGGTCGTCGAGACGCGGAAACCACATCTCGGCGCCGTTCCTGAGCGGCCGGAACATTTCCCAGATGGCGAAGATATAGATGCCGACCCGCATCCCCGCGGCATAGGGCGTATAGGCATCGCGCCAGCGATAGGAGAGGAAGGCCGAATCCTGTGTCACCGGGATGCATTTCGGCCGCCCGGTCGTGCCCGAGGTGGCCACCAGGTAAATCGCATCCTGCGGCGCGACCTGTCCCGGCGTGATCCGGTCAACCGCCGGACCGCCCAAGAGCGTGGCCCCGTCGATCACCCGGCACCCTTCGGGCAATTGCCCCGGCTTCGGCGCCTCGGCGGTCAGGATCAGGCCGATCTGCAACTCGTCGAGGATGTTCGACAGCACCGAGGGCGGCATGGCCGGGTCCAGGTGCACGAAGGGCCGCCCGTCGATGACGCAGGCCGTCGCCAGCGCCCCGAAGAGGGCGCCGGGCGCGCCGAAGACCCCGACCGCGCGCTCCCCGGCCAGATGCGGCTGGCAGGCGGCAACGAAGGCGGCCAGTTCGCCATAGTTCAGCGAAAGCTCCGCATCGCACAGCGCCATGTTGCCGCGAAAGCGGGTCAGCGCCTCTGCAAGTTCCGCGGGAACCGACTGGGGGTCGTCTTGCATGGGGCAATCCAGGGTTGTGGGACGGGACGGGTTGCGGTTACGTCCGCGCAAATTGACCAAAGGTCAAGTGCGCCGGGCGTTCACTGCGCGAAATCGCGCCGCGACAGGGCTGGGACACAGCGCCGCAGTCGAGGGGCCGCGACCTGCCGCAGCCAGCCCTGGTAGGGCTCGCCCGGGATCGCTGCCAGTTCCTCGGCGAGATCCAGCCCCGCCGCACCGATGGCATCGCGCAGGGCCAGCACGGCGGCCAGATCGCCGTCGATCTCCAGCGCATCCGGCGCGAGGGCTGTCTCGTCCGGCGCGACCCGGCGCAGCAGGGCGAGAAAATCCGCCAGATCGCCCCGGATGGCCGCGTCATGATCGATGCGCGCGCCGCGCCGGAAGATCCCGACCTGTCCGTCGGCGGGGGTCATGACCAAGAGCACCGCCAGCTGCCGCACATCGATTAGCAAGCGGGTGTTCGCCTGATCCCCCAGATGCGCAAGGATCGAGGGATGGCGGGCGGTGATCCGGGACAGGACCGCACCGAGGGCCAGCCCCAGAAGCTGCGGCGCCAGGGGCGGGGGCGGAAGGCGTCGGGTGAACGCGCCGGGCCGTGATGCAATGGTCATGCGGCGCGCCTTATTCCCAACCACCCGGACTTGCGTTGATCCAGATCAAAGGGGCCGGCCGACCCGCCCTCGTGCGGCGATCTGCCACGGGCCGTAGCGTTGCCCGGGCGACGCAAGGTCTCGCCCTCGCGCCGCCCGTTCATCCGCGCGCCCCCCGACGCGCCGATCCGCGCGCCATCACGCGTTCAGCAAAACCGCGCTGTCCATGTTCACCTGCAACGCCACCTCGGCGCCCGTGGGCAGGGTTGGCTCGCTCATGTGATGGCTCTTGTCGATCACCAGATCGCTGCCCGCCGCCTGCACGATATAGCGGATCTGGCTGCCCAGGAACTCGCTGTGCAGCACCTGCCCGATGATCGTGTCGGGACCGCAGAGGGGCGAGATGGTGATGTTCTGCGGCCTCAGCACGATCGAGGACGGGCCTGCCTTTGCCGCCATCGGCAAGGGTAGCGCATCGCCAGAGCCGGTGACGAACCGCAGCGCCTCGCCACGCTTCTCGACGCGGCCTTCCAGCACATTGGCGGTGCCGAGGAAGCGGGCGACAAACAGGTTCGCCGGATGGTCATACAGCTCCTGCGGGCGGCCGATCTGCTGGATCACCCCCTTGTCCAGCACCGCCATGCGGTCGCTGGTGCTGTTGGCTTCCTCCTGATCATGTGTGACGAAAATCGTGGTCAGGCCAAGCTTGCGCTGCAGCGCCAGCAACTCGCGGCGCATCTGCACGCGCAGGCTGGCGTCAAGGTTCGACAGCGGCTCATCGAGCAACAGCACCTGCGGCTCGATCACCACCGTCCGGGCCAGCGCGATCCGCTGTTGCTGCCCGCCCGACAGCTGATTGGGCATCCGTGCGGCCAGATGCGACAGGCCCACGAGGTCCAGCGCCTCCTCGACCCGGCGGGTGATCTCGGCCCCCGGCAGCTTGCGCTCGCGCAGGCCGAAGGCGACGTTTTCCTGCACCGAGAGATGCGGCCAGAGCGCGTAGGACTGAAACACCATGCCCACGTTGCGCTTCCAGGGCGGCAGGTCCAGCACATCGCGGCCACCGATGCGGATCGCCCCGCTGGGGCGCGGCCCGAACCCGGCGATCGAGCGCAGCAGCGTCGACTTGCCAGATCCCGAGGGCCCGAGGAAGGCGAAGAACTCGCCCGGTTTGATGCTGAGGTTCACGCCGGTCAGCACCCTGGTCGGGCCGAAGGCCAGGTGAAGGTTCTCGATCTCGATGCCAAGCATTTCGGTTTTCATGGTCAGACTCCCTCTCGGCGCTCAGTGCTCGGTGCCGGATGTTTTCAGTTTCTTGTCGCGCTCGATGATGATCTGCGCCAGGAACGTCCCCAGACCCACGATGATGACCGCGACGATGCCAAGGGCGGCCCCTGCCCCGCGCCCGGATGGCGTCTGCATGAACAGGTAGATGCCATAGGCCAGAGGGCTGTCGGCCTCGGACGAGACCAGCATGATGGTCGCCGACAGCTCGACCGCCGCGGTGGCAAAGCTGGTGACGAAGCCGGCAAGGATGCCCCCGGTCATCAGCGGCACCACCACGCGGCGAATGGTGCGCGACTTGGTGGCGCCAAGGCTTTCCGCCGCCTCCTCCAGCGCCACGCTGACCTGTTGCAGCGCCGCCATGCAGGCACGCAGCGCATAGGGCAGACGGCGGATCATCAGCGCGATGGCGATGATCACCCACCATTGCGCCAGCGGCTTGTCGAGGAACGGCACCTCGATCCCCTGGAAGCTGCGCAGATAGCCGATGCCCAGCACCACCCCCGGCACGGCCAGCGCGGCGGTGGCCATGTAATCCAGACACTTGCGGCCCACGATCCCGGTGCGCATGACGATATAGGCGATGGCAGTGCCAAGGATCACGTCGCCCAAGGCAGCGATGCCGGCATAAAGCAGCGTGTTCAGGATATAGTCCTGCGAACCTTCCCACATGCGGATGTAATTGGCCCAAGTATAGCCGTCGGGCAGCGGCGCAAAGCTCCAGATCGTGCTGAAGGACAGCAGCAGCAGCCCCAGATGCGGCGACAGCACGAGGGCGAGGATGAACAGCACCGCGCCATAGGCGATGACCTTCTCGCGCCCGCTCAGGTCACGCTTGGCCAGACCGCCGCCGCCCTTCTGCACGGTGGCGTAATCCTTGCCGCGCATGACCAGGAACGAGGCCCAGAGCGACAGGATCGAGAAGGCCACGAGAATGACCGAGATGACATAGCCCATCGGGTCGCTGATGCCGACCGAGGTGATGCGCAGATAGGCCTGCGGCGCAAGCATGTTGTTGACGTTCAAGAGAAGCGGCGTGCCGAGATCGTCGAAGACCTTGATGAAGACCAGCACCGCCCCGGCGATATAGCCCGGCATGGCCAGCGGAAAGACGATCTTGCGGAACAGCCGCAGCCCCGAGGAGCCGAGATTCTGCGCCGCCTCCTCCATCGAGCGGTCGATATTGCGCAAGGACGCCGACAGGTTGATCAGGATGAAGGGGAAATAATGGATCGACTGCACGAGGATCACCCCGTTCAGCCCCTCCATGAAGGGAATGGTGAAACCCAGATGCTCGCGCAGCATGAGGTTCACCGTGCCGTTCCGGCCAAAGATCAGCGACATCGCCACCGCGCCGACAAAGGGCGGCATGATCAGCGGGATGAAGCCGAGGCTCTGGATCAGGGCCGAGCCGCCGAAATTGAAGCGGGTGGTGATATAGGCCAGCGGCAGGGCGATGATCGTCGCCACCACGACCGACATGGCCGAGACGTAGAAGGAATTGACGAAGCTTTCGCGGAACAGGCTGGTGGCGAAGAAATCGGCGAAGTTCTGCAGCGTCAGCCCGCCGCTGCGCGGATCGATGAAGGCCACATAGACCACCTGCAGAACCGGGAAGATCAGGAAGCCGAGCAGAAAGATGGCGATGAGAAGGCCGGCCAGCGCAGCGCCGCTGAGCCGGGGAAACAGGAACGCGGGCAGGCGATCGGCCAGACCTGTCCCGTCCGCCGGGCGCGGGGTGTCTTGGGGCATGGATTTTGTCCGGATGTGAGGATGTCAGGGCGGCAGGGGCGATGGCTCGTCCCTGCCGGATGGTCGATCCTGGCCCGCGTCCGGTGGGTTCACGCGGGCGCGGCTCTGCCGATCAGAGGGCGGCGGCCTTCTCGGCCAGCTCCTTCGCCTTGCGATAGTTTTCAGTCACCATCGCATCCCATTGCTGTTCGATCTCGGCCTGACGCGCCTCGATGGCATCGCCGGCTTCCTTGCGGACCGCGGTGAAGGCGGCGTTGAAGGCCGGGTCAAGGCTCTGTTCCTCGGTGATCGGCATGGCCTCGATCAGCGCGCGGGCTTCCTCGATCAGCGCCTTGGCCTCGGCATTGGACCCGTCGGCATGTTTCGCCTCGGCCTCCTGCACGGCCTTCACCGCGGCCTTCAGATCCTCGAGCCGATAGGTGATCATCACGTCGAAGAGCGACGAGACCACGTAGTAGCGCGCGCCCGATTTATCGACATCGAACTTGACCGCCGCGCCGATCGACTTGTCCTCGAACGGGTTCGGCAGGCCCTCGGGAGCCTCGGCATAGACCTCGGGATTGACCGGCAGACGCATGATCGCCGGGTCGAACAGCACCTTCTGGCCCTCGGGCGACAGCAGGTATTCGACGAAGGTGACGGCGCCCTTCTCGTTCGGCGCATTGGCGATGACGCCCACGTTCGCGGGCACCAGTGCCGTCACCGTCGGATAGGCGAATTCCACCGGGAAGCCCGAGGCCTTGGACGAGAAGGCGAAGAAATCGATGACGATGCCAAAGCCGAAGCTGCCGGTATTCACCCCGTCCGGCACGCCAAAGCTGCGCTCGGTCACAGAGGCGAAATTGCCGCCCATCCATTTCCAGTCGGCCCAGCCCTTCTCCCAGCCCTCGCCCTGCAGCACGGTTTCCACCGTCAGATGCGTGGTGCCCGAGCGCGAGGGCGCCGACATGCCGACATGGCCGAAATATTCCGGCTTCTCCAGATCGGCCCATTCCTTCGCCGGCTCCAGACCATTGGCCTCGACATAGCGGGTGTTCCACATGATGCCGTAACCCGAGGCGGCGAAGCCGTAGTAATGGCCGTCTGCATCGTTCATCGGGTAGCTGCCGATCATGTCGGGAATGCCGGTGGCGTTCGGCGCGATCTTGGCCAGCTTGCCGTCGCCCTTCAGCACCTCGAAGGCATCCGGGGCCGAGGCCCAGAAGACATCGGCGGTATTGGCGCTGGCGATCTCCTGAATGTATTTCACCCCCGAGGAGGTGCTCTTGTTCAGGATCTCGATGTCGTAGTCGGGATGGGCGGTCTCGAACGCCTTCTCGATCACCGCGGTCATTTCCTCGGGGAACGAGGTCACGACCACGATCTTTTCCGCGGCCAGCGCCCCGCCTGCCATCAGGCCAAGCGCCGCCACACTGCTGGTCAGCAGTTTCTTCATCTCTGGATATCCTCCCTGTTGTCCGCATTGGCGCGGATCTGGGGACAGGTTGCCAAGCCCACCATGGCGGATCAAGCATTTGATTTATTGCGATAATTCAGGATAAAATGGGTCAGTTTCGACACGCGGCACGGGTCAATCCTGACCCGGAGGCAGCATCCCACAGGCCCGCATCCTCAGGTAAAGCCGCTTTCTCGGGATGCCCAAAGCCTCGGCCGCCTCGGTCTTCCGCCCGCCGGTCTTCTGCAGGGCGGCGCGCAGCAGCGATGATTCGAATTCCCGCATCGCCTCGTCATAGCCCAGATCATCCACCGCCACCCCGCCCCCGCGTGCGGGCGGTTGCAGCGTGACCTTCAGCCCGATGACCAGCTTTTCCGCCACGTTGCGCAGTTCGCGCAGGTTCCCCGGCCAGTGATAGCTGCGATAGGGGCGCAGCTCCTGCTGGGTCAGCTCGGGAAAGCGGCGGTTGTGGCGCTGCGCCGCCTCGCGCAGGAATTGCGCCAAGAGCAGGTAGATGTCGTTCTCGCGGTTCCGCAGCGGCGGCAGTTCCACCTCTGCGAGGCTGAGGCGGTAGTAGAGATCATCGCTCATCGCCCCGGCGCGGCGCAGGTCGTTCAACCCGCCATCCGCCGAGGCGATAACCCGAAAGCGCGACCCCTCTGCCCGCCCCTCCATCAGCGTCAGCAGCCGGTGCTGCAAGGGCGCGGCCAGCAGGTTCACCCGTTCGAGATAGAGGGTGCCATCGCGGGCGAGCGGGATGGCCCCCGGCGCCTCGGCCCCCTCGCCCAGCATCAGTGCGCCGAAATTCGCCTCGCTCAGCGCCCCGGCATCGACCGGCACGAACTCGCCCTCGCGCCCCGAGAAGTCATGCAGCGCCCGTGCCGCCAGTTGCTTGCCGGTGCCCGGCTCGCCGTAGAGCAGCACATCGACCTCCAGCGGCGCCACCGCCGCCAGCTCGCGGCGGCAGTTGCGCATGGCGACCGAGCGGCCCAAGAGCCGCGCGCGCAGGTCGGTCCCCCGCGCGATCCGTTCCTTCAGCCGCCGGTTTTCCAAGAGCAAGCGCCGCGTCTCCAGCGCCCGGCGGATGACGGCCAGCAGGTATTCCGGTGGGGCGGGCTTCTCGATGAAATCGAAAGCCCCGCGCTGGATCGCCGCGACCGCGCTGCGGACATCGCCATGGGCGGTAATCAGCACGAAGGGCACGCCTGGCGCCATCGCCCGCGCCTCGGCCAAGAGATCCAGCCCCGACAGTTCGGGCATCCGCATGTCCGAGAGGATCACCCCCTCCCATTCCGGGTCCAGTTCCGCCAGCATCGCCCGGCCGCGCGCGAAGCCCCGCGCCGGCAGGCCCGCCGCCTCGATCACCTCGACCATGGCGGGCAGCAGGTCGGCATCGTCATCGACGACGAATATCTTCGGTTCAGCTGTCATCGGGTTTCACCGCCGGCAAGCGCAGCCGCGCCACCACGCCCCGGTCGGGCGCAGGCTGAAGCCACAGGTCGCCGCCCATGTCCTTTGCGATATTGTAGGAAATCGACAGGCCCAGCCCCATGCCGCGCCCGGCCTCTTTCGAGGTGACGAAGGGATTGACCGCCTCTTCCGGTGACAGATCGCCCAGACCGACGCCATTGTCGCGGACGGTCAGATCGACAAAGCCATCCGCCTCGGTCACGTCCAGCGCGATCCGCCCGGCGCCCTCGGTCTCGGCAATGGCATCCAGCGCATTGCCGACCAGGTTGATGACCACCTGCTCGATCAGGATCGGGTCGCCCATGACCCGCGCCGCCTCGGCTGCCGGGCTGACCGTGACGGTCGCCCCGCTGTCCTCGATCCGCCCCTGCAGCAGCGACAGCGCCCCCTCGATCGGCTCGCCAAGGCGCAGGGGGGCGCGGGCATTGTCGGCGCGGCGGGCAAAGCGGCGCAGATGCGAGATGATCGCCTCCATCCGGTCGGTCAGCCCGGCGATACGGTCCAGCTGCCGCCGCGCCTCGGCGGCATCGCCCGAGGCGCCCGCGCGCTCCAGCAGCATGGTGCGATAGCGCAGGGCGGCAAGCGGCTGGTTCAGCTCATGGCTGATCCCGGCGGAGAGGTTCCCCAGTGCCGCCATCTTGCCCGCCTGCACCAGATCGGCCTGCGTATCCTTCAGCTTGCCGATGGCCTGATCGCGCGCGGTGATGGCGCGGCCGAATTCATCGACCGCGGCGCGGATGCGGCTGATCTCGTCGGTGGCCGCCGTTGCCGGCACCTCCGTCCCGGCGCTTTCGGAGATGTCGAGCATCCGCCCCATCAGTGCCCTGAGTGGCGCGACGATCCGGCTGCGCATCACCCCCGAGACGATGGCCAGCCCGATCAGCCCCAAGGCCAGCGTCAGCGCCACCAGCCCGGCCATGGTGCCCCGCGCCCGTTCGGCGGTTTTGGCAATGGTCGCCAGAACCTGCGACTTCTCCTCGGCGGCCAGTCCCGCCAGCGTGTCCTGCAGCAGCGCCACCCCGTCCTGCGCCGACTGGATGGTGCCATAGGTCTGCGCCTGCAGCGCCACCGCCGCGCGCCGCCGCTGGACCAGCCCCTCGCCCGGATCGGCCAGCCCGCGCAGCCGGTCATAGGATTGGCGCAGGGTGAGGAACTCGGTCCGCTCGGGCAGCGCGCCGACGGTTTCCCCCAGCCGCGCCATCATGTCCCATGCGAGGCCCGCCAGCTGATCGATCTGCGCCGCGTCACTCGAAACCGCGATCTGCAACAGCAACGTCACCGCCGTCCCGGCCTCGGTGCCGACCTGGAACACCTGATCGCGCAGGCGCCGGTCGCGCTCGACCTGATCGACCAGCGCGCTGCGCAGGATGCTGTCATCCTCGTCCTCCAGCTCCAGCATCCGCGCGCGGATGTTGAAATCATAGTCATCCAGCAGCGGATCGACCTCGTCCTGAATATCGACATTCAGCCAGCGCAGCGCATCGATGTCGCGGGCATTGGCGGCGGCCAGATCCTGCCGCCTGCCGTAAAGCGGCGGCAGCGCCGCCAGATCGCGTTGCAGGGCGGCGACCCGGCCCGGCATCTGGCTGTCCGGCGGCAGGCGCAGCCCCGGATCGGCCAGCGCGGCCGTCAGCCGCGCCGCAACCTCGGACAGTTCCGCCAGCTGCGCCGCGCTTTCGCCCTCGCCGCCGATGATCCGCGTGGTCAGCCCGGCCAGTTGCGCCGAATGGCCGGCCAGTTCCCCGGTCAGCGCGATGCGCGGCACCTGCGAGGCGGCGAGGCCGGAGAATTGGGTCTGGAACCGGGCAAAGGTGACGCTGGTCAGCGCCAGCCCCAGCCACATCAGCGCCAGCGTGCCGCCGATCAGCAGCATCAGCCGCTGCCAGACGCCAAGGCGGGGAAAAAGGCGGGGCATCAGCCTCATGGCTGTCGCCGCGCCGCGCGGCGTTCCAGTGCCGCCAGCCCCGCCCCGATCGCGTCCAGCTGCGCCGCAGCCGCCGCTGCCCACCGTTCCTGCGCCGCTTCCTGTTCCGGCGCCAGCGCCATCAGGTCCGAGATCCGCCCCGGCTGGCTGTTCAGCGCCGCGCGGTCGGCCTCGTGCTCGCTCAGCGGCAGCCTGGTCAGCAGCGCCTCGACCGAGGCCAGTTCCGCCGCCGGCACCTGCCCCCTCAGCGCCCTCAGCCGCGCCCAGAGATCGCGGCGGCGCGGCAGCTGGTCCGAGATGAAGATGTCGAAGATCGCATTCACCGCCCAGTAGCGCCCGGCGGCAAGCGCAGCGTCATAGGTCTGCCACTGGTGGCGGATGGCATCCTGCATCGGCGCGGGGATGGCGGTACCGGCCTCGGCCCGCAACCGGTCCGAGACCGGGATGCGCCCGACGCCCGGCTGCATCAGCAGTTGCTGGCCCTCGTCCGACAGCACGAAGCCGACGAAGTCGCAGGCCAGCGCCGGTTCCATCGCACGGGCCAGCCGCCCGATCTGGGCCGGGAAGATCATCACCGGCTTGCCATAGCGGAAGTCCAGTTCGGGCTCGACGCCGGCAAGAAAATCGATGGTCAGCCCGATGTCGAAGCGCCCCGATTTCACCCCGTCGATGACGCCGAAACTGCGCGCGGTCAGGGTCGAGAGGTTCTCGGTCAGCCTCAGGAAATAGCGCCAGCCCTCGTCCCAGCCCCGCACCTGCAACAGCCGCTCGACCAGCATATGCGTGGTGCCGGAATGCGAGGGCAGCGCCATGCCGATGCGGCCGTGATAGGCGGGCAGCAGCAGGTCGTCCCAATCGCCGGGCATGAAGACCTGCGCATCGGCCCGCCTCGCCCATCCGATCGAGGAGAGGGCGAAACTGGCATGACCCGAGCCGTCCAGCGCCGGGCAGTCGGTCGCGTCAAAGCCCTGATGCTGGCCGATCACCGCGAAAGCCTCGGGCGAGGAGGCCCAGAAGATGTCGAAGCCCCGGCCATTGCCGCGGGCGATCTCGTCGATGCCGGCATTGGTGTTCTTGTTCAGCACCAGCACATCGGCCTCGGGATGCAGCTTGCGGAACCCGGCGATGAAGGGATCGGTCAGCGCCGGCGGCATCGAGGTCAGGATGCGCAGCTGCCGCGCCTCGGCAAAAGTCACCAGCCCCGCCAGCAGGCCGAATGCGAGAAGCCCGCGCCAAGCGGCCAGATGCCATCGCTGCAAGCCGCTGCCTCCCCGTCGCCGCCCCGCCCCTAAATGATCCCTCTGCCGCCCTGCCGCAACAGAAAGACCGGGGCTGCGACGAAATGGGTCAGTTCTGACACGGCCCCCCAGACCTGGGGGACGGGGCCGCCCCTACGGCGTATTGGCGGCATTGGGCCAGCTGTGGCAGGTGACGCAGGTATTCGGCGCGCCCTGCTGTTCGTGGCAGGTCACGCAGCTCGCCATGCTGGTCACTGCCGTCACCTCCTGCATCTGCGGCATCTCCGAAACCGCGCTGTGGCACGAGGTGCAATCGACCCCGGCATCGATATGGGTGCGATGACTCCAGGTGACGCCGGGCAGGACCTGATAGACCCGTTCCCAAGGGATCTGTTCCTGGGCCTCGTGATACTGGGTCAGCCGCTGGATCGGCTCTTTCTCGGTGGCGATGTCGCTGTGGCAATCCATGCAGGTCTGGGTGTCGGGGAAGGTCATCATAGTGCCGGGATCGGGGTTCACATGGCAGGTCGTGCAGTCGAGCCCCAGCTCGCCCACATGCCATTGATGGCTGTAGGGCAAGGGCTGGTTAGGCGGAGCCGGCGGGTTCGGGTTGGCCTGCACCGGCTCGACCAGGCGTGCGGCCGGCGGCGGTGTCTCCTGCTGCGCGATGACCGGCGCAACGGTAATCAGGGCGATGCCGGCGGCAAGCGCGGCAAGCCCGGTGAAAGCAATCCAACGGCGCATGAGATGCCCCCCTTACTGAACCTCAACTCTTGCCGACCACCTCGGCCAGCGTCTTGCCGTCATCTTCCAGAATGGCGATGGCGGCGTTGCGGCCCGGCTGGCCAGTGACCGAGCCCCCCGGCGCGGTGCAGGCCCCGGTCTGGTAAAGTCCCGGGATCGGCATCCGGTAGGGCGCGAAATTGCCCCAGCGCTTGTCCAGATGATGCACGCTGCCGCGCCACATGGCGGGGTTCATCCGCTCGATGTCGATCGGGCTCATGATGACCCGCGCCAGCACATTCTCGCGCGTGAGGTTCGGGGTATAGCGCAGGTAACGGTGCAGCACCTGATCGGCAACTTCGTCCTTGATCGCGTCCCAATGCTCGGGGCTTTCCTTCAGCGCATAGGGCATCCCGCCCTCGATCTTCAGCAAAGAAAAGCCGTCGGGCGCACGGCTGCGGTCATAGCCGGCGGCATGGACGATCTGCAGCGGATAATCCTCCAGCGTCAGCTCGCCCCGCGCATTGTCCTCGTTCAGTTTGAAGATGCTTTCCGGCCGCTCCATGATCGAAGCCTCGGCCCCCGTCACCGAGCCGCCTCCCGCCAGCGGGTATTCCGGCGATCCCTTCAGCGCGAAGTGAAAGGCGAACATGGCCATCTCTGGCTGCCAGATCTCGACGCTGTCGGTGAAGGCCTGCCCCCACAGGTCCGAGGGCGCCATCTGCATCAGATGCTTGACATGGATGGTCGAGACCACGCCCTTGCGGCCCCGGAAGCGGCTGCCATCGGCGCATTCGACGCCGGTGCAGCGGCCGTCCTCGATCATCAGCGCCACCACCGGCCTATTGGTCAGCACCGTGCCCTGATGCGCCTCGATGAAGCGGCCAAGCGAGGTGCTGACCATGCCCGAGCCGCCCTTGGGCATCGGCCGTCCGTTCATATGGGTCAGCATCGACCAGGCCTGCGACCCGCTGCCCGGATCGCTGCCCTGCACCCCGCCCCAGCGCCCGCCCGAGATGTTCGCTGCCTGCATCTGCGGGCTTTCCCACAATTGCCGCGCGGCATCGAAGCCCGACAGCACCTCGAGCCGCTGGAAGAAGATCGCCTCGCGCGAGGGATCGGCGCTGTCCGGGTCCTCGCCCGCCACCTTCTCGCGGGCGGCGGCAAGCTGGCGGAAGGTTTCGGCATCCTTTTTCGACAGCTTTTCGATCGAGGCCGCCGTCTGCGCCAGATCGCCCCGGAAGACGGTCATCGAGTCGCCGTCGGCAAAGGGGTAATGCACCACGATCTCGGGATCGAACAGCTCATAGCCGAAATCGCGGATCTCGATCTCGTTGTCGCGATAGGCGGGATTGCGGGCAAAGACGTGATGCGAACTGGAACAGAGATCCTCGAAGAAGCCGGGCAGCAGCACCTCGGCAGTCTTCGCACCGCCACCGATCATGCCCCGCCCCGGCGATCACATAGTCGAACGTATCCGGCCGCACGGCCCCGCCCGTCTGCGCCGAGGCGGCCCGCGCCGCCCCCAGAAGCGCGACCGAGGCAAGCCCCGCCGACTTCAGGAAATCCCGTCTGTTGGTCATCTGATCCTCCCCGGCAATGGCCCGAAATTGGCCGCCTGAGGTTGAGATTGGATCGATGGTCGTGCCGATATGTCCGATTCGTCAACCGCTTTTCTGCCGAGTCTGCAAGTTTCGGTTTTTCCCTCCTGCGAACGGGCGGAAACGTGACCGTGCGAACAAGTCGAACGACCTTCCGCCCTTCAGCGCGATCGCCAGGCCCCGCGCGGCTCGGGCGCGACCCGGTGATGAGTGACCGGCGGCACCGCGCCGCGATGGAATTTCCGCACCTCGGCCTGCAGGTCCCGATCCGAGCGCGTCACCCGCTCGTGCTGGCGCAGATGGTCGAGCCAGCTTCCCACAAGGAAATATTCGGTCATCAGGCCCGGGGACTCGACATCTTCGAAGACGTTCCAGTCATAGGCGCCGTCGCGATAGCGTTCCTCGCGGAAGGCGTAGAGCGCGGCGAGGAAATCGTCCCGCTCGGCCACGTCGATCTGATAGGTGATCTCGACCATGACCGGGCCGCGATCATGACCAACCTCGAGTTTGGGCAGGATCTCGGGCCAATGCGACGAGGGCAGCAGATCCAGTTTGCCCTGATCGGGCAGCGCAAAGCGCAGCGACCAGATGGCGCTGATTGCCAGCCCGATGGCCGAGGCCAGAAGCGTGGCGGTCAGGCCGAACCGCGCGGCGATCTGGCCCCAGGCCAGCGAGGCGAAGGACATGGTGCCGAAGAAGACCATGATGAAGATGGCCAGCCCCCGCGCCCTGACCCAGTCCGGCAGCGCGGATTGGGCGCTGACATTCAGGCTCGACAGCACCGCCATCCAGGCCACCCCGGCGATGAAGGCGGCGAGGAAGCCGAGGATCAGCGACCCGCCAAGCGCAAAGATCGCCATGGCCAGCGCCGTCCCCAGCGAGCCGATCATCACGATCCGCCCCATGTCGAAGCGCGCGCGCAGCCGCGGCAGGCCAAGCGCGCCGACCAGCGCCCCCAGCCCGATCAGCCCCAGAAGCAAGCCATAGGTCGATGGCCCGCCCTGCAATTGCTCGCGCGCGATCAGCGGCAGCGTCGCCCAGTAGAGGCTGGCGAAGCCGAAAAACGCGACCGCCCGGATCAGCGTCATCTTCAATGGCTGACTGCGGCTGGCGTAGCGCAACCCGGTCAGGATGGCGCGACCGACCGGCTCGGGCGGCAGCCTGCGCTCGGCCGGCGCGGGCGGGCGCCACCAGAACAGGCCGGCCAGGACCGCCACCCGGCTGACTGCGTTCAAGACGAACAGGACCGCGATCCCCAGCGGCACAATGATCGCGCCGGCCAGCGCCGGGCCGGTGGCGCGGGCGATGTTCACCGCCATGGAATTCAGCGCCACGGCGGCAGGCAGTTCGGCGCGCGGGACAAGGCTTGGCACGATCGCCTGCCAGGCCGGCTGCATGAAGGCCTGCCAGCAGCCCAAGAGGAAGGTGAAAGCCAGCAGCACCGGCACCGTCACCCAGCCCATCGCCACGAAAGCGGCAAAGACCACCGCCGTCAGGAAGGCCATCAGGTTCACCAGCAAGAGCATCCGGCGACGATCCACGATATCCGCCAGCGCCCCGGCAGGCAGCGCGAACAGGAACACCGGCAGCGCCGTCGCGGTCTGCACCAATGCCACCCTGGCCGGCGAGGGGTCCAGCGTGGTCATCAGCCAGCCGGCGCCGACATCGTTCATCCACATGCCCATGTTCGAGATCGTGGTGGCGATCCAGAGCACGGTGAAAGGCTGGTGCCGGAAGGGCGCCCAGCTGGAGGCATTGGGCTTTGCTGCGGCCTGACTGGTCTCTGCCATGATCGTTACCCCCGTTCACCAAAATGACCGAACGGGGCCACCGCAAAGGATGGCCCCGCCAGCGGTCCGATCCCGGGCGGAGGGCGCAAGCGCCCGCCCGGTGTGATCCCCCTGCCCTTATTGCCCGATCAGGCCAGAGGGATCATGGACCGGCTTTCCCCCCAGCAACGTCAGGACCGAGCGGATGCCGTGGACCTGATCTGCGGGGATTGTTTCATAGGGCTGATCGAGCACCACCAGATCGGCCAGCTTGCCTGCGGTGATGGTGCCGCGATCGGCCTCGGCAAAGGCCAGCCAGGCGGCGTCGCGGGTATACATCGCCAGCGCCTCGTCACGCGTCAGCAGCTGGTCATCGGGGCGCTGCACCCCGCCGCCAAGGGAGGTGCCGGTCAGGTGATATTCGATCGCCTGCCAGACGCCGAAGACGCCGATCCGGGTGGAATCGGTACCGCCCGCAACCCGGATGCCGCGATCAAGCGCCAGCCGCACCGGCGGCGACAGCGCGGAGACCTCGGGGCCGTTCGCCTCCAGAATGGCCGGGCCTTCGAAATAGGGGCCCATCTGCACCGAATAGGCCAGCCCCAGCGCCTTCATTCGGTCCAGCGTCCGGGCCGAACCGGTGTTCAAATGGGCGATGGCCCACCGCAGGTCGTCAAGCGGATTGGTCTTCGCCACCTCCTCGAAGGCGTCAAGGATGACTCTGGCGGCATCGTCGGTATAGGCATGGATCTCGACCGGGATGCGCCGCTCGGCTGCATAGGTGGCGACCTTGACCAGTTCGGCCCGCGCCTCGGGCGAAGGGTCGAAGCCCGGCCCCATCTGCACCCCGTCGTTCACACCGAAGACCAGGTTCTCGCCCAGTCCCAGAAAGGCCAGCGCCCCGTCATCCCAATGCGGCGGGCGGAAGGCCATGATGTTCTGGAACCACTCGGCCTCGCTTCCCGGCACAGCGGCAGGGATGCGATAGCCGACGCGCAGGCTCAGCTTGCCCTGGTCCCGCAGATCGAAAAGCGGTTCATAGCTGGCCGGCGATCCGGCCGACGGATCGATGACGCCGGTCAGCCCCGCCGCATTCAGCGCCGCAAAGAAATCCTCGAGGCTTTCGGTCCGCTGGCTTTCATCATGCGCGGTCAACTGGCCCATCAGCATGTTGAACGACCCGATCCCGCCCAAGAGCCGGCCCGTGGCCTTGCCATCGGCGTCGCGCTCAATCCTCAGGCCATGGCCCAGATCGGCACCCGGTTCATCAAGGCCCAGCAGCTCGATCCCCTTGGGGTTCACCAGTGCGTAGTCATAGAGATATTGCAGATAGATCGGATGGTCGGGCAGCGCCTCGCCCAGTTCCGCCACGGTCGGCGCGCGCTTTTCCTCGAACTGGTTCGGATGCCACGAACCGCCGACCACCACCCAGCCCTCCGGCCCCCGCTCTGCCGCTGCCGCCCTCAACTGGTCGAAGGCGCCAGGCAGCGAGGTGATCCCGAAGAGATAGGTCTCATCGTGGAAGGTCTGGCCGCCCCGGATGGCATGGGTATGGGTGTCGATCAGCCCGGGGATGACGGTCTTGCCCTCCAGATCGACGGTCTTCACCCCATCACCCGCCAGCGCCGCGATCTGCGCGTCCGATCCGACCGCCAGAATCCGTTCGCCCGCCAGCGCGACGGCCTCGGCCCGTGGCTGGCCGGGATCCATGGTGATGATGCGGCCATTGCGCAGGATCAGATCGGCCGTCTCAGCCGCTGCCGGCCCGAGGGCCAGCAACGCGAGGCCCAGCCCCAGAAGGGCGGAGCGAAGGGGATGTCGGATCATGTCGGCGCCTCCATTGCTTGCCTAGCCGACGGCCACTTGCCGTGCCGTCGACCTTGTGTGATCGCCAGTCTGGCCTGGTGTCAGGCTTTCGGACAATCGCCGATGCACCTCGTCCAGCGCCGGCGGCAGCCTGTCGCCGAACTCTGCAAAGAGATCGCGGTGATCGGCAATCTCGCGCGCCAGTTCTTCCGCATCCAGCGCCATCAGCGCCGCGAAGCGGTCCCGGCCATAGTCGAGCCCGGTCCAGTCGAGGTCGCCGTGACCCGGCACCTCACCGATCGCCGCCTCCTCGGCCCCGGCGCGGCCCTTCACCCGGTCGACGATCCATTTCAGCGCCCGCAGGTTCTGGCCGAAGCCCGGCCAGATGAATTTGCGGTCCGCGTCGCGGCGGAACCAGTTCACCCGGAAGATCGCCGGCGGGTTCGCAAGCTCCTGCCCCAGATCCAGCCAGTGCTGCCAGTAATCCGCCATGTTATAGCCGCAGAAGGGCAGCATGGCGAAGGGATCGCGCCGCGTGGTCTGGCCCTCGGCCGCCGCCGTGGCTTCCGAGCCGAGCGTCGCCGCCCAGTAAACCCCCTCGGTCCAGTCGCGCGACTGGAAGACCAGCGGATAGGTATGCGACAGCCGCCCGCCGAAGATGAAGGCCGAGATCGGCACCCCCTGCAGATCTGCGCGGGCCGGGTCCATGCTGGGGGCGCTGGCCTGCGAGACGGTGAAGCGGGCATTCGGATGGGCGGCGGGGCGGCCGGCCTCCGGCGTCCAGTCGCGGCCCTGCCAGTCGGTCAACTGTGCGGGCGGCTGATCGGTCAGGCCCTCCCACCAGATGTCCCCCTCGGGCGTCAGCGCGCAATTGGTGAAGATCACATTGCGGGTCAGCGCCTGCATGATGTTCGGATTGGTCTTGCCATTGGTGCCGGGTGCCACGCCGAAGAACCCATCCTCGGGGTTCACCGCCCAGAGCCGGCCATCCGCCCCCGGACGGATCCATGCGATGTCGTCGCCGATGGTCTTGACGGTATAGCCCTCCATCCCCTCGGGCGGCAGCATCATGGCGAAATTGGTCTTGCCGCAGGCCGAAGGGAAGGCACCGGCGACATAGGTGGTCTCGCCCGCCGGGTCCTCGAGACCCACGATCAGCATATGCTCGGCCAGCCAGCCCTCGTTCCGGGCGCGGTACGAGGCCGTGCGCAGCGACAGGCATTTCTTGCCCAAGAGCGCATTGCCGCCATAGCCCGAACCGAAAGAGGTGATGGAGCCGTCATCCTGAAAGCTGACGATGTATTTGTGATCCGCATTGCAGGGCCAGGGCACATCCGCCTGACCGGGTGCCAGCGGTGCGCCGACCGAATGCAGGCAGCGGGTGAATTCGCCCTCGCCGAGCAAATCCAGCACCGGCGTGCCGATCTGGGCCATCAGCTTCATGCTGATGACGACATAGGGGGAATCGGTGATCTGCACCCCGATCAGCGCGTGATCCGAGCCCATCGGCCCCATGCAGAAGGGAATGACATACATGGTCCGCCCGGCCATCGCGCCCCGGAAAAGCGCGTCCAGCTCGGCGCGCATGGCGGCAGGCTCGGCCCAGTTGTTGGTCGGCCCGGCCTCGTCCTTGGTGGTGGTGCAGACAAAGGTGCGATGTTCCAGCCGCGCCACATCGGCGGGGTCCGAGCGGGCGAGGAAACTGTTCGGCCTGAGATCCGGGTTCAGCCGGATCAGCGAACCGGCCTCGACCATCTGGGACGAGATGCGCTGAAACTCGGCATCGCTGCCGTCGCACAGATAGACGGCATCAGGTCGGCAATGGGCCTGCATCTCTTCGATCCAGGCGTTCAAATCCTTGTTCTGGGCAATGATGGGCATGTTCTTCTTCCTTGAGATGACCGGGCAGAAATCAGGAACTCGTCGTCACAGAGGGAGGAACGGGGTGGCGGTGACATGTCGGGCCTGTCCCATTCGTCCGATATTCGCGTTTTTTCGCGTTGGGCGCCCTCCTCACGCCTGAAGCAGCGATTGCATCAGCCGCTCGCGGGTCATGGGCAGATCGCGCATCCGCGCCCCCAAGGCCCGTGTGACGGCATTGCCGATGGCGGCGGCGACCGGCCCTTGCGCAGCCTCGCCCGCGCCAAGCGGCGGGTGGTTCGGGTTGATGAGAAAGCGGGTCTCGATCTCGGGCACGTCCGAGAAGCGCAGGATGGGATACCTGTCCCAGTCCAGCACCGGCACGCGGCCATCCAGCAGGTCGATCCCCTCTTTCAGCGTCCAGCTGAGCGATTGCAGCGCGCCGCCCTCGATCTGGCTGCGCGCGCCCTCGGGGTTGATCAGCAGCCCGGCATCGACAGCCAGCCACAGCTTTTCGACCCGGATCGCCTCGTCAACAGTGACCTCGGCCACGGCGGCCAGCCAGGCGCCCTTGTTCTTGTAGCGCGCGACGCCCAGCCCCTTGGCGCTGCCGGTGCCTTCGGGGTTCGGGTCCGGCCAACCGGCCATCTGCGCCGCCGTCTCCAGCACCGCCCTTGCGCGCGGGTCACTGAGATGCGCCAAACGAAACGCCAGCGGATCAGCCCCGGCCAAAGCGGCCAATTCATCCATCGCTGATTCGATCGCAAAGACATTCACATGCGCGCCAAGCGCGCGCAGCGACGACGTGCGCACGGGGCTTGCGGCTTCCAGCGTCACCTCGACCGACTGACCCGGCAGATCATAGATCGCAACGGCATTGCGCGACGCCCCGCCGCCGCTGGCGGGCGGCAGGTCTTCGACCTTCCGGGGGAGGGCCTCTGGGTCCAGCGCCTCGGCCGAGGTCAGGTTGGCGAAACCGCCAAAACCCGGCCGCTGCGCATGGGGGGCGCTGGTCACTGACAGCTGCCAGTCGACGATCCGGCCTTCCGCGTCCAGCCCCGCCTCGATCCGCGTGGCCATCGCCGCGCCAAGCGGCGCGCGGCCCAGCTCATCGGCGCGCGAGAACTGCACGCGGACAGGCCGCCCCGGATGCGCGACCGCCACCAGCGCCGCATCCAGTGCCGCGTCATCGGCGCCGTTATGGCCATAGCAGCCCGCGCCATCGGCATGGATGACCCGAACCGAGTCCACTGCCCGGCCCAGCACCTTGGCGATTACCGCACGCAGCGGGAAGATGCCCTGCGAATGGCTCCAGACGGTCAGCTGCTCGCCCTCGAGGATCGCCAGCGCACAGGATGGCCCGATCGAGCCATGGGCGATGGATTGCCGGGAGTAGCGCGCCGACAGCCGCCGGTTGCCGGGCGCAGGGCGCGCGTCCTCCTCGGGCGGAAGCAAGACAGCGGTGCCCGGGGTCTCGGGCGGGGTCCAGCGGCCTGCATCCTCCCACCGGGTGAAGAACTCGGACTCCAGATGGGCGCTTTGCACCTGATGCTCATCGGTGCCGACCAGCGCCAGAAAATCATCCCGCCGGAAAGCCGTTACCGCAGGATAGCGCCGGGCCAGCCGCGCCTCGTCCAGATCGGCCAGCCGGGCCAGGCGGAAGGGCTGGCGGACCACCCGGACATGCAGAAGATCAGGGAAGGTCAGATCATGGATGAAGCCGCCCGTGGTGGCCTTCCTGGGCAGGTCGTCGCGCGGGAGACTGGTCCCGACGACGGTGTATTCGGCGGCGGGCTTCGGTGCAATCTCGCCGCTGATCGGCTGTTGCCAATCGATGTTGTCCGCCAGCGCCCAGACATCCAGCCCCGTCGCCGCCCCCTTCCGCAGGATTGCCCCATCGGCAGGGGACAGATCGGCCACCGGCACCCCAAGCCGCACCGCCGCTGCATCGAGCAAGGCCGCCCGCAACTGCGCCGCCGCCAGACGCAGCGCCGCGCCCGAGACCTCGACCGACTGGCTGCCTGCGGTGATGCCCTCATTGGCCGAAGCCCCGGTATCGACCGGACGCAGGGTCAGACGGCCAAATGACAGGTCCAGTTCCTCGGCGGCGATCTGCATCAGCGCGCTGGCAATGCCCTGCCCAAGTTCGACCTTGCCGGGGCTGATGGTCAGGCGGCCGGGCGTGTCCAGCGACAGCCATTGGCCCAAGAGCGGGTTGGCCTGAAGGCTGAGGGGCAAGGTCCTCATCTTCATGCCTCGGCCCCCTGTAACCGTTCGGCGGCGCGGGCGACCGCGCGCAGGATCGCCCCATGCGCGCCACAGCGGCACAGATGACCGTCGAGCGCCGCGACGATCTGGTCGCGCGAGGGCCGGGGATTGCCCGTCAGAAGCGCATGGGCGCTGATCAGGATCCCGGCGAGGCAATAGCCGCATTGGCCGGCGCTTTCCGCGGCAAAGGCATCGCGCAGCGCCACACCCACGGGATCATCCAACCCCTCGGGCGTCGTCACCGCCCGTCCCTCGAGCACCTCGACCGGCGTGCCGCATGCGAAGCGGGGTGCGCCGTCGATCTCGACCATGCAGGCCCCGCATTGCTCAAGCCCGCAGCCAAAGCGCGTGGCCCTGAGACCGAGACGGTTCCGCAGCACCAGCAGCAGCGGCTCATCACTGGCCTCGGTCGTGACCGGCTGGCCGTTGACGGTGAAGGTGACAGTGCCGCTCATTGCGCCGCCCTCACCCGGTCGAGATCGGCCTTTTCCTCGGCGCGCTTGCGGCGATAGGCGGTTGGGGTCATGCCGGTCGCTGTCTTGAAGGCGCGCAGGAAGTATTTCTCGTCCTGATAGCCGACGGCATAGGCGACCTGACCGATGGACTCGTCGGTCAGCACCAGCCGCTCGCGCGCCTCCTCCATCCGCATCTCGCGGATCAGCGCGTTGAAGGTGGTGCCGGTATATTGCCGAATCAGCCCGCAGAACCGGCTTTTCGACAGGTTCACCGCCTCGGATGCCTCGTCGAGACTGGGCGCACGGGTATAGTTGCTGCCGATGAATTCGGATATCCGCCGCATGTGCAGGCTGTCGCGGCCGATCACCGGCAATTGCGTCGAAAGGCTGGAAAATTCCTCCTCGTAGTGCTGGCACAGCGTCCCCAGCATCAGCAGCAATTCCGCCCGGATGATCTCGCCGGCACAGATGCGGGGCGAATCGTGCTGGGCCAGCATCGCTTCGTTGGCGCGCTCGACCGCTTCGGCCAGTTCCGGCGGCAGATCGAAATCAACGTGGTTCTGACAGGCGAAGGGCGTGAGTTCCGGCGCGCGGTGGATCAGTTCGGCCATCGGGGTCGAGCGGGTGATGCCGGGGCGCAGCAGGTCGAGATCGAAATAGATCACCACGCAGCGCGTCGCCTGATCAAAGCGGATCTGGTGCGGCACCATCGGCGCGATGAAATAGATCGAGCCGGGTTTGGGGTGATGCGAGGCCAGCCCGATGCGCAGCGCCGGGGCCTCGGTCATGAAATAGACGATCTGGAAGTAATCGTGCTTGTGCGCCGGATAAAGCCGTTGGGTCTCCTCGACCACCCGGATGTGAAAGCGCGGGCTGTCGGCACGGTCCAGCGCATAGGAGCGCACCGGCGCCTGCTGCTGGTCGCGGCGGTTGCGCCCTGGCTTGGCGGGGTCCGGTCGGGTCATCGCGTTACCTCCTCGGGATGGCGCGGGCCGGGGTCTCCGGCCCGCACGGCTCAGGCCGTGGCCTTGGCGTCGATCTCGGCCCGGAATTCGGGCAGCGCCTCGAACAGGTCGGCCACCAGCCCGTAATCGGCCACCTGAAAGATCGGCGCCTCGGGGTCCTTGTTGATGGCGACAATGATCCGGGAATCCTTCATCCCGGCCAAGTGCTGAATCGCCCCCGAGATGCCGCAGGCGATATAGAGCTCGGGCGCGACGATCTTGCCGGTCTGCCCGACCTGCAGATCGTTCGAGACATATCCCGCATCGACCGCCGCCCGGCTAGCCCCGATGGCCGCGCCAAGCGCATCGGCCACCGGCGCGATCACCGTCTGGAAGTTCTCGGCCGAGGCCAGCGCGCGGCCCCCCGAAACGATGATCTTCGCGCCGCCAAGCTCGGGCCGTTCCGAGGCTGAAAGCTCGCTGCCGATGAAGCCCGACAGATCGGGACTGTCGGTCAGGGTCACTGTCTCGATCGGCGCGGCATTGCCCGCCCCCGCCGCCGGGAAGGCGGAGGTGCGGATGGTCATGACCCGTTTCGGATCGGCGCTGGTGACGGTCTGCAGGATGTTCCCGGCATAGATCGGTCGCTGGAAGCTGCCATCCGCGCCGATCCCGACCACTTCGGAGATCTGCATCACATCCAGCAGCGCGGCAACGCGCGGCATGATGTTCTTGGCCGAGGTCGAGGCCGGGGCGGCCAGCGTGTCATAGCCCCCCGCCAGCTCGACCATCAGCGCCGCGACGGGTTCGGCCAGCCGGTTCGCCAGCCGGGGATCATCGGCGATCAGCACCTTGGCGACGCCGTCGATCCGGGCGGCGGCTTCGGCGGCGGGGCGGCAATTCTGCCCGGCAATGAGCACATGCACATCACCTCCGACCTGGCCTGCCGCCGAGACGGCCTTCGCCGTGGCTTCGTCCAGCCGCTCGTCCTGATGGTCTGCGAGAATGAGAACGCTCATCACAAAACTCCTGCTTCGCTGTGCAGCCGCTGGAACAGCTCCTGCACGGTGGCGACCTTGATCCCGGCCTGACGCGCGGGCGGTTCCTCGACCCGGATCACCGTCAGGCGCGGGGCGACGTTCACGGCGTAATCCTCGGGCGTCTTTTCCGTGATCGGCTTCTTCTTCGCCTTCATGATGTTCGGAAGGCTGGCATAGCGCGGCTCCTTCAGCCGCAGGTCGGCGGTGACGACGGCGGGCAGGCGGACGCTGATCGTCTGCAGGCCGCCATCAACCTCGCGCGTGACCTGCAGAGCACCATCCGCGACCGTCACCTTGCTGGCGAAGGTCGCCTGACCCCAGCCCAGAAGCGCGGCCAGCATCTGGCCGGTCTGGTTGCTGTCGTCATCGATGGCCTGCTTGCCCGTCAGCACCAGATCGGGGCTTTCCTTTGCCACGACGGCCTTCAAGAGCTTGGCCACCGCCAGCGGCTCGACCGGCTGGTCGGCGCGGATCAGCAGGCCCCGGTCGGCGCCCATGGCCAGCGCGGTGCGCAGCGTCTCGGTCGCCTTGGCCGGGCCGATCGAGACCACCACCACCTCGGTCGCGATCCCCGCCTCTTTCAGCCGCACGGCCTCCTCGACCGCGATCTCGTCAAACGGGTTCATGGCCATCTTGACCGAGGCGAGATCCGGGCCGGACCCATCGCTCAGCGCCCGGACCTTGATGTTCGGATCCGTCACCATCTTGGCGGCTACGATTATCTTCATTTCATCTCCTCCATCCCGGCAGGGCGCGAGGTGAACCCGCGCCCGCCGCCAAAAGCCTTATTCCTCGGGACCGGCGTATTTGCCGGCGGTTTTCGGGAACATGTTCTTGATGATCTTCATGTTGCTGACATCCACGGTCGCATCCATGTGCAGGAAGATCGCGGCGTCACGGAACAGCTTTTCGATGCCGAACTCCAGCATCGCGCCATTGCCGCCATGCAGTTCCAGCGCATGGGTGGCGACCTTCATGATCTCTTCCGAGGCATAGACCTTGGCCATGTTGCACAGGATGTCGGCATCGGGATGGGCCTCGTCCACCGCCTTCGACGCGCGCTCGATCAGCGCCCGCACCGCCTCGATCCGGGTCGCCATATCGGCCAGCCGGATCGCCACCGCCTGATGCTTGATCAGGATGCGGCCACCCTGAACATAGTTCTGGACGTAATCGGCGGTGCGCTCGAAGCAGGCGACACCGACGCCCAGGTTCTTCGCCGCCTGGATGATCTTGCCGGCGCGGAAATACTGCCCGGCGCTGCCCATGGCGGCATCCTTGACCAGAAGGTGATCGGCGGGAATACGGCAGTCTTCAAAGACCAGTTCGCCATTGTTCATGAAGCGGCAGCCCATGGTCTCGTTGCATTTCGTGACCGTGAAGCCAGGCGTGTCGCGCGGCACGAGGAAGTTCGAGGTGCCCTGCAGCATCCCGACCTTGGGATTGGTATTGGCATAGACGACATAGAGGCTGGCATCATAGCCGTTCGAGATGAACTGCTTGCGCCCGTTGATGACCCAATGGTCGCCATCCAGCACCGCGCGGGTGTTCATCGAGGCTTCCGGCACGTTATAGGGCAGCCAGCGGTCCGAGGCGCCGCGCGGCTCGGTCAGGCAATGGGCCAGCAGGAATTGCGGGTCTTCCAGCAGCTTCGGGAACCATTTCTCCTGTAGGTGCTTCGGCGCGAATTCGCGCAGCAGGATCGAGACCTTCCAGTTCTGCACCAGCTTGTCGGCCAGCCCGGAATCACCCCGTGCGATCTCTTCGGAAATCAGCGCAAAGGTCCGCACCTCGGTCTCGCGCTCCAGATCGATGCCGCCGAATTCCTCGGGCACGCCCAGGGTTCGCACGCCGATCTCTTCGGCGCCCTGCAGGATTTCAGGCGACAGCCGCTCGCCCGGGGTCATGTCCCATTCGCGCTGCCAGTTGGTGCGGATGAAGGGGGTCACGACATCGTTGATGTAGGACCGGCAGCTTTCGCGCATCAACCGCTGTTCTTCGGACAGTGAGCCGTCATCGGCATAGATCATCGGGGTTCCTCCTCGGCGCCGCAGCCTCGCGGCGAGTTTGCATGTCCAAGGTCAGGGGTAGCATCGGGGCGAAAATCGGATCAGGCCGTGGCGTCCGCTTTTGGTGGATTATCGTCCGATTGTTGGTGGAGATTTCCGTGATCCGGGGTGGCTGATTCGCGTTTCCGCCACCCCCGGATTCGGTGTCACATAGCCGCCGCGAAACGGTCGGCCAGCCAGTCGGCCAGCATCGGACGATAGAGCCAGGGGATGTTGTTGCAGACGTGGTTGCCGTCGGGAAAGATGTGCAATTCCACCGGCCCGGCACAGGCTTCGGCGCTGCGCTGCGCCTCGATCGGCGGGAAGATCTTGTCCTTGCCGCCATGCAGGATCAGCGCCGGGGCGGCGACCGGCACCGCACCCGACAGGGTGAAGGCACGCGCCCGCGCCTCGGTCTCGTCCTGCCCCAGCGCAAAGCCCATATTGTCGCGATAGACCTGCGGCAGCGCGGTCCAGAAACTGCCCAGATCGTGAAAGCCGTTGATCGAGACGACGCCCGCCAGCCCGGCAATCCCGCGCGCGATCCTCAGCGCCAGATGCCCGCCAAAGGCCATGCCGACCAGCCCGCGCTGACCGTTCAGCCCGGGCCGGTCCGCAATCGCCGCCACCATCGCCGTATAGGCCGGGCCGAAATCCGCGCGCAGATGGCCATGCTCGCGCCCCTCGCCCTGACCGGGGCCGTCCATCGACAGCGTGGCGATGCCACGGGCGTGGAAATGCCGCTCGAAGGCGGGGAATTCCTCCTTGGTGGAATCCGAGCCCGGAATGATGACCGCCAGCGGATGCGGCCCCGGACCCTGCGGCAGGCGCAGGATCGCTCGCAGGACGCCGCCCTCGAAACGCGCCTCGATCACTTCGCCCGGCGGGTCGAGCAGCGGCAGGGCGCGCCGATGGAGCGCCACCTTGCGGGCCGAGGCGGCGGCTTTCGCGCCCAGATCGTCAAAGGCCATGAACTGGCCGAAATGATAAAAAAGGCTCGCGCGCGCGAATCCCTCGCCTGCGGTGACTCGGTGGCCGTTCTCCAGCGCGGCTTCCGCCTGCACGGCATGGCGTTCGCCCTCGGCACTCCAGGCGGGCAGCCAGTTCTCCCATGTTCCTGCCCGATCGATGACGGCCTTCGCCGTGGCCGAGGGGATGCCCGCAACCTCGATGCGCGGCAACCAATGTTCGACCACGCTCAGCAGCCGGTTTTCCTGATCCTTCACGGCAGTCTTCCTTGTCTTGCTCGTCATGTCGGCATGGCCAGCAGCACCGAGGCGGGGGCATTGCTGCGATTGACCAGCGCCCGCGCCTCGCCGGGGGCCAGACGGCAGCTGTCCAGCACCCCCAGCGTCACCGAACCGCCCACGGTCTCCACGACCAGTTCGCCGGCGATGACAATATAGATCTTTTCGACCGCCGCATCCTTCAGCGAGGTGTGGCCGCCGGGCAGAAGATGCGACAGGCCGATCCAGATGGTGTCGGTTTCTGTCGCCTCCTTGCCCTGCAGGCGCAGGCAGCGCATGTCGTAATGTTCCGGCGCCTCATAGGGACGCGCCTCGGCATAGCGAGTGACCTGCATCTGGCGTCAGGGCCTGAGCAGCACCCGGTCCGGCGTGCCGCGCAGGACCGAGGCAAAGGCCTTGGCCGCGTCATCGAAGGCATAGCAGGTTTCGGGGTTGATCGGGAACGGCTTCAGCAACCCGGCCTCGAATTTCGGCTTCAGCCTGTCGAAGATCTTAGCGCCGTCGACCGAGCTCAGCGCCAGCGTGTCGATGCCGATGAATTTGTGACGCCCCCGGAAGAAGGTGAAGATGTCAAAAGGCACGGCGCGGTCGAAGGTCGAGATGAATATCTGCCGTCCCTGCTTGGCCAGGGCCTTGTTCGCCATCTCGAAATAGGGGCTGCCGACGGTGTTGAAGACGATATCGGCGCCATGCCCGCCGGTGCGTTCGCGCACCAGTTCGGCAACGTCCTGGGCGCTGAGATCGAACATCTCGACCGGGCCATTGGCATGACCCATCAGCGGCTGCGGCGTATGTTCGACGGCAAAGACCGTCGCCCCGGCCATGGTCGCGAGCTGGATCACCGCCTGCCCGACCTTGCCATTGCCGCCGCAGACCAGAACCACATCGGTCGGCTGGACGCCGCCCGCCTCGCGCAGCCCCTCGAAGGCGGTGATGAAGGGCACCCCGATCGAACCGGCCTCTTCCATGGTCATGTTCGCGGGCTTGGCACGCACCGCCTTCTGGTCCAGCACCAGCCATTTCGCATGGCTGCCGTCCTGGGTGATGCCCAGCTCGCCGCCGCCGCCCCAGACCTCCATCCCGATCATGCTGTCCGGGCCGTCGCGGACGATGCCGGCAAAGTCGCGGCCGGGAATGCGCGGCCAGATCGCGTGGGGCATATGACCAAGCGAGGCCTTCACGTCGCTGGGGTTGACCCCGGCGGCCATGACCTCGACCAGCACCTGACCGGGGCCGGGGCGGGGGATGTCGACATCGACGATGTCGATCAGCACATTGTCGAGATCGGGCGATTTCTGCGACACCCGCAGCGCCTGCGACAGTTTCGTATCGATAGAGATGTTCATGCGAAGTCCTCCTTGCATCGCGCGCCCCTTCAGGCCGCAAGTCCCAACATGTGTCTGGCTTCCGACGGCCCGGCGATCTGGCCGCCCAGCTGCTCGATGATGGCGCGCACGCGCTCGACCAATTCGCCATTGCCCTTGGTCAGCACGCCCTTGGACAGATAGGAATTATCCTCCATCCCCACCCGCACATGCCCGCCGAGAAGCCAGCTTTGCGCAGCCATGGGGAAGGACATGCGACCGACGCCGAAGCCGGTCCAGGCGGCCCCCTGCGGCAGCATCCGCGCCGCCGTGGCCATCATGTCGGGGGTCGAGGGAAAGCCGTATTTGATCCCGGTGACGATCGAGAACATTCCCGGCCCGGTCAGCGCACCCTGATCGATCAGGTCATGGGCCAGCCGGATGTCGCCGCTGTCAAACACCTCGATCTCGGGTTTCACCCCGGCATCGCGGATGATCCCGGCCAGGGTTGCGGCATTGCGCGGCGTGTTGATGACCACCTCGCGTCCGAAGGTCATGGTATTCAGGTCCAGCGTGGCGATCTCGGGCTTCAGCGCCACGATATGCTCGGCCCGCTTCTCGGGGACCAGCAGGTTGGTGCGCGGCCCCGGAACCGCCGGGTCATGATCGCTGGGGTGATAGCGCCCGCCCGGCCCGGTGGTCAGGTTCAGGATCACAGCGTTGTTCTTGGCCCGGATGCGTTCGACCACCTCGCGGTAATAGGCCAGCTCCATCGAGGGCGCGCCGGTTTCGGGATCGCGCACATGGATATGGACGATGGCCGCCCCGGCATCGGCACCCTCGAGGCAGGCTGTCGCGATCTCTTCGGGTGTGACCGGCAGGGCCGGATGGTTCTCGCGCGTGGCCTGATTGCCGGTCACGGCGCAGGTGATGATGGTCTTCTGCGTCATCAGAGGTGCCTTCCGCCATCGACGATGATCTTGGTGCCGGTCGAGAATGTCAGCGCGGTGGCACAGGACAGGATCGCCTCGGCCACATCCCGGGGCGAGGTGACGCGCCTGAGCGGGGTGGATTTCGCCACCTTGTCCTTGAACGCCTGCCCGCGGCCGGGAACGAATTCGGTATCGACCACCCCGGGCGAGACATTCATCACCCGGATCTCGGGGGCCAGCGCCCGACCAAGAGAATTGGCCATGATGTCGAGCCCCGCCTTGGCGCCGCAATAGGCGACATTCGAGCCGACGCCGGTAAACCCGGCGATCGAGGAGACATTGACGATCAGCCCCTCGCCCGTGGCCTTCAGCGCCGGGGCGAAGGCGCGGATCGTGGCGAAGACCCCGCGCCAGTTGTTGATGAAAACCCGGTCGATCAGTTCGTCGGTCAGCGCGTCCAGATCGTCATGCGGCACGGGTTGAGTGGTGCCGGCGGTATTGACCAGCAGGTCAACCCGCCCCAGACGCGACAGGACGGCATCCCGAAAGGCATTGATCGAACCCGTATTCTCGATCGAGACCGGCAGGGCCAGATGATCACCGCCGCCCAGTTCGGCGACGATGGCCCGCGCGCGGTCTTCGCCCGAGCGATAGCCCACCACCACCGTTGCCCCGGCCCCGGCCAGAAGGCGGCAGGTCGCCGCCCCGATGCCGCCCGAGCCGCCGGCGACGACCGCGACCTTGCCCTTCAGGATCTCCGTCTGTGTCATGGGTCCGCCTCAGCTTGTCTTGCCGGTGATCGGCGGCACCGGATAGGTCGGCGTGCCCGGAACCAGCTTGAAGTCGTAATTGCAGGTATAGAAGGGCAGCGTCGCATCGGGATAGGCCGGGTCGGGCTGCGTATGCTCGACGAAATCGCCGACGATCTGAAGTTTCGCGCCAAACACCACATCGCTGACCAGCGCCTCGTTCGTGTCCGAGAAGATTTGCGTGATCAGCGTCTTGTGGCCGGGCGCGGTGACGATGAAATGGATATGCGCCGGCCGCATCGGTTCGCGGTTCTGGGCGCGCAGCAGATCGCCCACCGGGCCATCCGTTGGCACCGGATAGCCAGCGGGTTTCACCGAGGCGAAGCTGAAATTCCCCTCGTCATCGCTGTGCAGCACGCCGCGCAGGTTGAAATCGTCCTGCCCGGTATCCTGGTTTTCATAGAGCCCGACCGGCGAGGCTTGCCAGACATCCAGCTTGGCCCCGGCAATCGGCGTGCCGTCGGTCTCGGTCACACGGCCGGTGAAATAGAGGCTGGGCCCCGGCGTGTCCGAACGCGCGATGCAATCGCCATTGGCGCAGTGGGGCGCCTCGCCGCGATAAAAGGGGCCAAGCAGCGCCGACATGGTCTCGCCCTGCATCCCGTTGTTGTTGATCAGGTCGATCAGGGTCGAGGCGCCCAGCACATCGGCAGCCAGCACCACCTCGTTGTTCGACTCGTTGGTCGCCTGACCCAGCCCGGCGATCCAGCGCAGCGCCGCCTCGAACTCCATCTCGGTCGGGCGAGCCTCGCGGACAAAGGCGTGCAGGTGCCGCACAACCAGTGCCATCAGCTCTTTCAGGCGCGCGTCATCGGTGTTCTGCATCGCCGCGAGGACCACGTCAGTCACCTGGGCCTCGCGCGAAATCAGCGCCGCTTTCAGAAATTCGTCTTTCATGTCGATCTCCTTTTGCGATGGGGCGGCCTCAGGCCGCGCTTCCCGCCTTCAGGCTTTGCCGAAGATGCGGGTATTTCTCGGTCAGCAGCGACCCGTGGTAATAGGTCTTGCGATAGGCCGGGCTGGCCTGCATGGAGGCAAGCCAGTCGCCGATCTGCCAGTCGCCGATCTGCGGCGCATCGCGCCACAGGTGGTCAAGGCCGATATCCTCCATCCGGACGATCACCGGCAGGATCATGACATCGGCAAGGCCAAGCTCGCGGCCCATCAGCCAGGGCCCGCCGCTCTCGGCCAGCCAGCCGGCCATGCGGTCGATGCCGCGTTGCAGACGGCTCAGCGCCTCGTCCATCTCGGGCTTCGGGAAGCCCGTGCGGCCCATCTTCATCAGAAATTCCCGGCGCAGGGGCTTGCTGTCGCAGAGCGCCCGGAACTCTCCCTCGGTCATCGCCTGATAATGCGGCAGGAAGGCGAGGTTGTAGGACGGCACCCGGATCGCCCCTGCCGGCACCTCGTCGATGAAGCGCATCATCGCGCGCATCCGGGCGATCTCAAGCGGATCCTTCGGGCGCAGCGGGGCAAGATCCCCCGCCACATCCTCGAGATATTCCAGGATCACCGCGGAATCGATCACCGGCTCGCCGTCATGGAGCAGCGTCGGCACCACGCCATTGGGGTTCAGAGCCAGATAGTCGGGCTTCAGCTGATCCCCGGTAAAAAGGTCCAGCTTCCTCTCCTCGAAGCCCAGCCCCTTGTGGTGCAGCGCATAGCGGACGCGCTGGCTGCAGGTCGATTGCGGGGCGTTGTAGAGGACCAGCGAGCCGAGGTCGGGATGGGTCATGGCCTCAGTCCCAGTTCAGCAGCCGGGGCAGGCGGCCGCTTTTGGCCAGCGTGCCGACGATGCCCAGGGGGAAGAACATCAGGACCAGGATCATCACCACGCCGGTGCCGAGGATGTTGATCTCGGATGCCCCCAGCAGCGCCACGAAGATCTCGTTCAGCGCGACGATCAGGATGGCACCGATGACCGGCCCGGCGATGGTGCCCTTGCCGCCGAGGATCGACATCAGCACCAGATTGGCCGAGACCCCGATCAAGAGGAAGATGTTCGGCCGCAGATAGGTCAGGTATTCGCCCCAGACCGCGCCCGCCATGCCGACGAAGAAGGCCGAGAGTGCGAAGGCCAGCACCTTGTAGAAGCGGGTATTGATACCGGCGCTTTCGGCCTTGATCTCGTCCTTGGCGATGGCGCGCAGCCCAAGGCCGAACTTGGAATGCTTGATCCGGTAGCTGGCCCAGACCGACACGGCGGCGATCACCAGCATGGCATAGTAATAGGGCAGCTTGCTCCATTCCGCCGACAGGCTGTTGGTGGGCAGCGTCAGCCCGTTCGCCCCGCCGATGAAGCCCCAGTTGTCAAAGAGAATTCGGGCGATCATCAGAAGCGCGATCGACGAGATGATGAAGCTGGGCCCGCGCACCTTCAGCGTGATCAGACCGACGCCGTAGCCGATGATCGCGGCGATCAGACCGGCCAGCGGCGCGGTGATCAGCGAGCTGACGCCGTAACGCGCGAGGATCATGCCCGAGACATAGCCGCCGATGCCGAAGAAGACCGCGTGCCCCAGCGAGACATAGCCGGTAAAGCCGCCGAGGATGTTCCAGCCCGAGGCCATCGCCGCATAGGAGGCGGTGAACAGCACCAGATGCAGCAGGTAGTTGTAATTGCCGGTGAATTGCAGCAGCGGAAGGGCGGTCAGCACCGCCAGCAGCACCAGCGGGAACCAGGTCGCGCGACTCTGGTCGGATTTGCGGGCGAGTTTCAGGTTATGGGCGCGGCGCGCCTCGACGACGGCACTGGCGCTGGTGGTTTGCAGATGGGTGGCAGTCATCAGGACATCTCCGGTTTCTCGCCGAACAGGCCTTGCGGCCGGACCAGCAGGATGACGAACAGGGCGAGGAAGAAGGTCATCGTGGACCAGGTGGCGCCGATCCAGGTGCCGACAAAGGCGGCGATGACCGACAGGACCAGCGCACCGACGACGGTGCCAAGGATGCTGCCCATGCCGCCCAGCACGACGACCGACATCAGCATCGGGATCCATTCCCAATGTTTCGCCGGGAAGAAGGAAAAGACGAAGCTGACCAGCGACCCCGCTGCCCCGGCCAGCGCAAGGCCAAGCGCGAAGCTGATGATGCTGATCCGGTTCACGTTCACGCCCAGCAGTTCGGCCGCCTCGCGGTTCTGGGTGGTCGCGCGGATGGCATAGCCGAGGCGCGAGTATTTCAGGAACAGCGCCACCCCGGCGATCAGCGTCAGCGAGATCACCCCGGCGTAAAGCTGGCCCTTGGGGATGAAGACATTGCCGATGAAGAAGGCGTCGGTCGCATAGGCGGGCGAGGTGACGCGGTGGGTATTGGTGAAGAGGACGCCCAAGAGACCCTCGACCGACATGGCCAGCGCGAAGGTCAGAAGCACCGTCATTTCCGAGTATTTGGCGCTGCGCGCCTCTTTCTCGAAAATGAGCTTGTAGATGACGACGCCCACCACGGCCATGACGATGGCCGAGGGGATCATCATCAGGATCGGATCGATCCCCAGATAGCGGAAGCCCAGAAAGGTCACATAGGCCCCGGCGACGATCAGCGCCGGATGCGCGAGGTTCACGATATGCATGACCCCGAAGACCAGGGACAGGCCCGAGCCCATCAGCGCGATGACTCCGCCAAGCGCCAGTCCGAGGATGAGGATTTGAATGATCTCAGCCATGAATTGCTCCTTCAGGCGGCCTTCTTGCCGCCGAGATAGAGTTCCTGAATGCGGGGATCGGCCAGAACCTCGGGCGCCGGCCCCTCGAACAGCGTGCGGCCCAGATCCAGCACCACGCCATAGTCGGAATTTCTCAGCCCCATCAGGGCGTTCTGCTCGACCAGAAGGACGGTTACGCCCTCGTCCGAGATCATCTTCATGATGTCGAACATCTCCTGCACGATCTTCGGCGCGAGACCGAGCGAGGGCTCGTCCAGCATGATGATGTCGGGCTTGATGATCAGCGTGCGGGCCATGGCCAGCGTCTGCTGCTGCCCGCCCGACATGGTGCCGGCGAACTGGTCGGCGCGTTCCCTCAGGATTGGGAAACGCTCCATGATCTCGCCGACGCGGCGGTCCAGCTCCTTGCTGTCATCCAGCGTGAAGCCGCCCATGCGCAGGTTCTCCCGCACCGTCATCTTGGGAAACAGCGCGCGTTCCTGCGGCACGAAGCAGATGCCCTTGCGCAGGATCTGGTCGGGGCGCAGCCCGTTCAGCCGCTCGCCCTTGAAGATCACGTCGCCCTTGCGGATGCTCAGCATGCCGCAGATCGACTTCAGCAGCGTGGATTTCCCCGCGCCGTTCGGGCCGATGATGCAATGGACCTTGCCCGGCTCGACCGTCAGATGCGCCCCGTCAAGGATCGCCGGACCGTCGCCATAGCCTGCGGTGATATTGGTGACTTGCAGAAGATCGGTCATCAGGCCGCCTCCTCCAGCACGCCGCCCAGATAGGCGTCCAGCACCTGCGGGTCCTCGCGCACCATCTCGGGCGTGCCGGAACAGATCACCTTGCCCTGCGCCATGACCACGACCTTGTGCGACAGCCGCATGATCAGGTCCATGTTGTGCTCGACGATCAGGACCGTCAGGCCCTTCTCGTTCAGGGCGCGGATATGATCGATGATCTCTTCCAGCAGCGAGGGGTTCACCCCGCCAGCAGGCTCGTCCAGCAGAATGATCTTGGGGTCCGACATCAGAAGCGCCGCCAGATCCATCAGCTTCTTCTGGCCATAGGACAGGTTGTGGCCGTCCTCATAGGCGATCCGGGTGATGCCGAGGAAATCGAGGATTCCCATCGCCTTGTCCTTTTCCGCGCTGCTGAAGGCGGGGCGGAACAACCCGCGCAGGCCGTCGACCTTGGATTGCACGATGACGTTTTCCAGCACCGTCATGTCGCCCAGATTGCGCGAGATCTGGAAGGTGCGGCTGAGGCCGCGGCCGGTGATCTTGTGGGGGCGCAACTGGTCGATCCGCTGCCCGTCCAGCCAGACCTCGCCCGAGGTCGGTTGCGCGGTGCGGCTGATGCAGTTGAAGGCGGTGGTCTTGCCGGCGCCGTTGGGTCCGATCAGCGCGGTGATCGATCCCTTCTCGACGGTGAAACTCGCACCATCCACGGCGCGGATCCCTCCGAAATGTTTGCACAGATTCCTGACGTCAAGCATCGGCTTGGTCTCCGTTCTTGATACGAGTCGATTGCGGTTCGGGATGGGCAGGGACCGCCAAGGCCCCCGCCCGGCTCTCACGGGTCAGAAGGTGTTCTTGGGAAATTCGAAGGGCACGACCCCCTCGAACTCGCCGGTGGGGAAGACGAATTTCAGCTCGCCGCCCTGCCATTGGGTCATCACGTGGCTTTTCTCGCGCGGCAGCCCGACCTCGTCCCAGGAGAAATTGCCCAGCACCGTCTGCACCGGATCCTCGGGCGTGCGGGCATGCAGCCATTCGCCCATCTTGGCATTGTCGGTCGTGCCGGCGCCGTTGATCGCCTGTTCGATCCCCTGACAGACGGCAAAGGGAATGGCGCTGTCCTCGTCCGGGGCAACGCCATATTCGGCGGTAAAGGCGGCGATGAAATCGGCATTGCTGTAGGGTTGGCCGGCCAGCTTGCCCTGGAAGGGCACGCCGCCATCCCAGGTGGTGTGGATCAGGACGCCCTCGGCCGCCTCGGCGCCCACACCCTCGACATATTCGTTCTGCGCGCCCTGGCTGAGATAGACCAGCTTCGGCGTCGCGCCGACGGTCTTGAAGGCGCGGGTCAGCTGCACCGCCTCCTCGGCCGAGGCGGTCAGGCCGATGATCATCTCGGCGCCCGAACGCTTGACCGAATTGGCCAGGTTCAACCAGTCGTTGAACCCCTCTTCCGGCCAGATCTCGGTCATCACCACCTCGATCCCGGCCTCCTTCAGATAGCCCGGCGCCAGATCGGCGATTTCCTGATTGGTGGCCGGATCAGTGACCTTCTCGCCCATCAGCCCGGCGGCGATGGCATTGGCAAAGAAGTCCTCGGCATGGACGATCGCGGCGGTCTTGGGCTTCTGGTCGGCGGCGACATATTCATTGATCACACCGACCACGTCCTTGCCGGTATATTCAGCGGCATTGACCTGGAAATAGAACAGGTTCTTGTAACCCTGTTCATAGATGCGCAGCGCGCCGCCCGAGGGGATCGGATGCACCATGTTGTATTTCGACAGGATGCTGGCCACCGGGAAGGTCAGCCGGCTGGAAAACGTGCCATAGACCGCATCGACCTTGTCGACATTGATGAAGCGTTCGTACTGGTTGATCGCCGTCGCCGGGTCCGAGCGGTTGTCGGACACCAGAAGCTCGACCGGACGCCCCAGAATGCCGCCCGCCTCGTTGATCAGCTTGGTGCAAAGCTCGTAGCCGCGGCGGTGCTTTTCGCCGCTGACCGACAACCCGCCGGTGATCGGCAGCGAGGCCCCGATCTTGATCGCCTGCGCGCTGGCCGCGCCCGCGCCGATGGCCATCGATGCCGCGACTGCGGTCGTGGCCATGAATTTTGCTAATCTCATCGCATCCTCCCAGATACAAAATGCACAAGGCATCCCGGCAGCCCCGCCCGTGAGGCGGCCCGTTTCGGACAGGCTTCCCCGCCCGCCGCATCCGGTTCCCCCTGCCCTCCAGCCCGGCGGAACCGATTGTCTCCGATGTCTCCTCCGGGCCTTGTGCGCCCAGATCGCCGCTTCACGCAAACGATTGCGTAATGAGGTAACATGCGGCAAATGGTCCGTCAACAGAATTGCGCAAACGATTGCGTGTGGCGCGGATCACCCTATACTGGCGCTGTCGAGACGGAGAGTGGACATGGTGAAAAAACGCGTAACCCTCAAGGATATCGCCGCCGAGGTGGGGGTTCATGTCTCGACCGTCTCGCGCGCGCTGGACCCGGCGCTCAGCGACACACTGACCCCCGAAGTGGTCACGAAAATCCGCGACACCGCCGATTCCCTCGGCTATCGGCCGAATCGAATCGCCGCCGGGCTGCGCACCAACCGGACCATGACCGTGGGCGTGATGATCCCCGACATCACCAACGTGATCTTCCCGCCGATCCTGCGCGGCATCGAAAGCGTGCTGGAGCCGCTCGGCTATGCCACGATCATCGTCAATACCGACAGCGAGGCCGAACGCGAGAACCGGCTGTTGAATGTCCTGCGCGATCGCGGCGTCGATGGCATCATCCACGCCGCCGTGCTGCTGAGCGACCCCTGCATCACCCATGCCGCCGAGGATGGTGTGCCCGTCGTCACCCTGAACCGGATGGTGGAAAACTCGCGCATTCCCTATGTCATCAATGACGAGGAAGCCGGGGTCAGGGGCATGTTGCAGCACCTGATCGGCCTTGGCCATCGCCGCATCGCCCATCTGGCCGGACCGCAGCACCTGTCCACCGGGCAGCTGCGGCAAGCCGCCTTTCGCAAGGTGGCAGAGGAACTGGCACTGGACCTGGACGAGCGGCTGATCGTCGAGGCCAGCCGCTTCGACGAGGCCGAGGGCCGCCGCGCCGCCACCGATCTGCTGGCCTCGGGCGCGCGCTTCACCGCGATCCTTTGCGCCAACGACCGTCTGGCGCTTGGCGCCATCGACGGGCTGGCCGCGCAGGGCCTCGCCTGCCCCGCCGATGTCTCGGTCACGGGCTTCAACGACATGTCCTTTCTCGAACTGATCCGCCCCCGCCTGACCACCGTGCGCATCCAGCAATATGACGCCGGCCGTACCGCCGCCGACGTGCTGCTGAAGCTGATCGCCGCCGAGACCGGGACCGAGACCGGGGCCGAGGCGCCGCTGGAAACCATCCTGCCGGTCGAGCTGGTCATCCGCGACAGCACCGCCCGTTGCGCCGACAGCTGACAGATCCGGCGCCGGCGGGCGCTTTCGCCACGTCGCCGCTCATCACCATTTGGTGCATCCTCTGGCTTGTCCCGGCCAGACCGCTAGGGTCTGCCCGACATCTGCACGGAGACGATCATGACCCTGTCCTTCAAGACCATCCTTCTGGGGACGACCCTTTCAGCCGCCCTGGCCGCCCCGGTCGCGGCGCTGGCCGAGACGCGCACGCTGGACGGCACCGTTACCTATCGCGAGCGCATGGCCCTGCCGCCCGAGGCCGAGATCACCGTGCAGCTGGTCGATGTGTCGCTGGCCGATGCGCCCGCGACGCTGCTGGGCGAAACCACCCTCACGCCCAGCCATCAGGTGCCGGTGCCCTTCCAGATCACCTATGACGATGCCGATCTGACCGAGGGCCACAGCTATGCGCTGCAGGCGCGGATCACCGTGGCGGGTCAATTGCTCTTCATCAACACCAGCCGACACGCGGTCTTCGGCCCCGAACCCGATGCCACCGATATCGTGGTCGAGCGGGTTGCCGCCAGCCCCGAACCCGCGCCCGCCGATACCCCCGCCGATACCCCCACGGGCCGCTGGCTGGCCGAGGATATCGGCGGCGGCGGGGTGATCGACAATGCGCAAAGCCTGCTGGAGCTTGCCGCCGATGGCACCGTCACCGGCAGCGGCGGCTGCAATCGCATGACCGGCACTGCCGTGATCGAGGGCGATGCCCTGAGCTTCGGCCCGATCGCATCGACGCGCATGGGATGCGTTCCGGCGCTTGGCGATCAGGAGGCCAAGTTCTTCGCCGCCCTCGCCGCGACGCGCAATTGGCAGATCGACGAGTTGGGCAAGCTGATCCTGCTGGGTGCTGAGGGCAAGGCGCTGATGCGCCTCGCGCCGCAATAGCGACCCCAGACCCGCATCGGCTTGCGAAGGATCGGGGCCTCAGCCCGGCCCGGCAGAGCCTCCGGACAAGGCCAGCCCGCTCAGAACGGCGGTGAAGACATCGCCCCGCTCGATCGCGGCGCCGGGCAGTTCGGCGCGGACGGCAAGATCGACCGTGGCCAGCAGGCTGGACCCGCCGACCAGGATGGCCCGGCTGACGGCATCCGGCGCGACACCGGCCAGCTTCAGCGTCTCGGCCAAGGCCTGCCCGATGCGCAGCGCCAGGGGGCCACAGAACTCGACCAGATCAGCCGGCGACAGACCGGGGCGCAAGCCGTGCTCGGCCGGCGTCAGGTCGATGCCGGCCGCCGCGCCGCTGTTGGCCGCGATCTTCGCCGCCTCGACCGCGAAGGCGATGTCATGGCCGGTCTCATCCTCCAGCACCCGCACCAGGCGCGCCAGCCGCACGGGGTCGCAGGCGAGCTTCTCCATCTTCCGCGCCGCGCGCAGCGTCGCCGGGCTGTAGAGAAAGGCGATCCGTTCCCAGCTCGCCAACTGGTGATAGATCGCGCGCGGCACATCGTGACGGCCGGTCCCGATCTCATTGCGCAACTCACCGCCAAGCCCCAGCAGCGGCATCACCCGCCCGAGGCTCAGCGCCCGGTCGAAATCGGTGCCGCCAAGCCGGATCCCGTGGCTCGCCAGCACCCGGCCCGCCCCGTCGCTGCCCTCGAACAGGGTGAAATCCGAGGTGCCGCCGCCAATGTCGACAACCAGCGAAAGCCCCGGCATGCGACCAGCGGCCAGCGCCGCCGCCTCGGGCTCGTTCAGAAAGCGCACATCGTCGAACCCGGCCATGCGATAGCACTCGTCCAGATCGGCGGCGGCCTGCGCATCCCGCCCGGCGTCGCTGCTGTGAAAATGCACCGGCCGACCGGCCACCGCGCTGCGGAAGGTCAGCCCGGTCGCGGCGTCGGATCTGAGCCGGACCTCGCTGAGGAATTCGGCCACGATCTCGAGCAGCGTCAGCCGGCGGTTCAGGAACTGCCGCCGCTCGCGCGCCAGCGGGGTGCCGAGAATGCTTTTCAGCGCCCGCATGAAGCGCCCCTCGCGCCCGTCGATCATCGCGGCGACGGCATCGCTGCCCACAAGCGTCTCGCGCGTGTCATAATCGAGAAAGACCGCCGTCGGCAGCGTGGACTTGCCCGGCTCGAGCGGCAGAAGGCGCACCTTGCCATCCACGGCAATCGCCGCGCCGCTGTTCGAAGTGCCGAAGTCGATCCCAAGCCTGGGCATGTCTCACCGCCGTTTCCGAGAAAGGCGGGGCTGATAGCAGGCAGGACGCGGGCAGACAAGAACCCGGCAGCGCGCCGGTGGCCGACACTTCGCCGCGATCACGCAAAGAAATTGATTTACTAGTATGGAAGTATGCAATACAACACGGCAAGGGGAGGAATCATGTCAATGCAGCCCGTGCTCGATCTCACCATCTCGGCGGCCCCGCAGGTCTATGACTGGCTGCGCGACGCGATCCTGCGCGGCGAGTTGCCGCCGGGCAGCCGGGTCAGCGAGGGCGAGATCGGCAAGCAGATCGGCGTCAGCCGCCAGCCGGTGCGCGAGGCCTTCATCCGCCTGACCTCGGAAGGTCTGGCCGAGGTGCGCCCGCAGCGCGGCACCTTCATCAGCCGGATTTCCCTGTCGGCCGTTCTGTCGGCCCGGCTGATCCGCGAGGCGGTGGAAAGCGACCTGATCCGCATGGTCTGTGACCGGGCCGATGACGCGCTGCTGTCCCGGCTCGACCGCGAGATCGAGATGCAGCGCGCCGCCATCGACCGCGACGATATCGAGGAGTTCGTGCGGCTGGATGACCGCTTCCATTTCCTTCTGGCCTCGGCCGCGGAACAGGAGGCCGTCTGGACCGTGCTCGAGGGCCTCAAATCCCACATGAACCGGCTGCGCCACATCACCGCGCGAGCCTTTGACGCAAGACGGCTGACCGATCAGCACGCCGCCATTGTCGAAGGGCTGCGCCAGCGCGATGCCGATGCCGCCGAACAGGCGATGCGCCTGCACCTGCGCGAATTGCTGGCCGATCTGCCCGAGGTCGCCAGCAGCCGCCCCGAACTTTTCACCAAATGACCATCACGACCGGAGGAACCCGACCATGAACCTGACCCGCCGCCATTTCACCGCCCTTGCCGGCGCCGCCCTGCTGGCCACCCCCGCGATCCGCGCCGGGGCGCAGACCGCCGAGATCACGCTGAAGCTGGGCCACCTGGCCAATGAACAGAACGGCTGGCACCTCGCCTCGCTGAAATTCGCCGAGGAAGTGGCGAAGCTGACCGAGGGCCGCGTCGCCGTCGAGGTCTTCCCCAATGAATCGCTGGGGAAAGAGGTCGATCTGATCAACGGGATGCAGCTTGGCACCGCCGACATGACCATCACCGGCGAAAGCCTGCAGAACTGGGCGCCGATGGCCGCCCTGCTGGCCGTGCCCTATGCCTATAACTCGCTCGAGCAGATGGACGAGGTCGCCTCGGGCGATATCGGCAAGCAGATCGAGGCCGAGATCCTGGCCAAGGCGCAGGTCCGCCCGCTGACCTATTTCGCCCGCGGCCCGCGCAACCTGACCTCGAACCGCGAGATCGTGACGCCGGATGACCTGCAGAACCTGCGCCTGCGCGTGCCGAACGTGCCGCTGTTCGTGAATGTCTGGCAGGCGCTTGGCGCCGCGCCGACGCCGATGGCCTTTGGCGAGGTCTTCACCTCGCTGCAGAACGGCACCATCGACGCGCAGGAAAACCCGCTGGCGCTGATCGAATCGGCGAACTTCAACGAGGTGCAGAAATTCGTGAACAAGACCGAGCATGTGCGGTCCTGGATCTACCTGACCATCTCGGAACTCAGCTGGGGCCGCCTGTCCGAGGCTGACCGCGAGGCGGTGATGCAGGCCGCCGCCACCGCCCAGACAACCGAGCGCGAGCTGTTCCTTGCGGATGAGGCGCGGCTGGAACAGTCGCTGAAGGACAAGGGCATGACCTTCGTCGACAGCGACAAGGCCGCCTTCGCCGCCAAGGCCAAGGATGCGGTGCTGGGCAATGTCAGCCCCGAGATCAAGCCGGTGGTCGAAGAGCTGTTCGCCACGCAGGGCTGATCCCCTGACCCATCGCGGCCGGGCTGAACCCCGGCCGCCCGTGATCCGCAAACCGGGCTCGTGACGGGCACCGGTCCGTCAGGGCTTTGTCCCAAGGGAGGAAGAGATGGCACATATGATCCGCTGGATGCGCGCGTTCCTGCGCCTCGGCACCGGCATCTCGTTTCTGGTGCTGATCGTCGCCGTCACCGTGCAGGTGGTGTCGCGCAGCTTTGTCGGCGGCTCGCCGGTCTGGACCGAGGAGCTGACGCGCTTCGCGCTGCTGTATCTTGCCGGTTTCGGCACCGGGATGGCGCTGTTCACCGGCGATCTGGTCAATGTCGATCTGTTCAGCGAGGGGCTGCCCGGACGCGGACCCTGGGTGCTGCGGCTGGTCTCCGCCGCGCTGGTGCTGGCCTTCTGCGCGCTGACCATCGGCCCGGCTTTGCGCTTTACCCAGATCGGCGCGATGCAGACCTCGCCCGCGATGGGCCTGCGCATGGACTGGGTGCATGGCAGCGTGCTGCTGCTTCTGGTCATGCTGGCGCTGGCCGCCGCGCTTCGGATCATCGGCATGCTGACCGGTGCCACCGATGGCCGCCCCGAAAACCTGATTGGAGAGATCGAATGAGCCTCGCGGTTCTTGGCGTCACCTTCCTGTTCGGCCTGATCATCGGGATGCCGGTGGCGATCACCCTTGGCCTCTCGTCCATCGCCTATCTGCTCTACATGGGCATGCCGCTGGTCGTGGTGCCGCAGAAGATGTTCGCCGGCATGGACAGCTTCGTGCTGCTGTGCATCCCGGGCTTCATCCTCGCCGGCAACCTGATGAATGGCGGCGGCATCACCGGCCGGATCATCCGCTTTGCTCAGGCGCTGGTGGGCTGGGTCCGTGGCGGCCTGGCGCAAACGAACGTCGCCTCCTCGATGCTGTTCGGCGGCATTTCCGGCACCGCCGTCGCCGATGCCGCCTCGATCGGCGGGATGATGATCCCCGGCATGAAGAAGGCCGGCTATCCGGCCGATTTCTCCGCCGCCGTGACCGCTGCTTCATCCACTGTCGGGCCGATCATCCCGCCCTCGGTGCCGATGATCATCGTGGGCTCTCTGTCGGGCATCTCGGTCGGCAAGATGTTCATTGCCGGCGCCCTGCCCGGCATCCTGCTGGGCGTCGCCATGATGGTGACAACCTATATCATCGCCGTGCGCCGCAACTTCCCGCGTCAGGCCTGGCAGGGCTGGGGCGAGCTTGGATCGTCCTTCCTCGGTGCCTTCTGGGCGCTGGCGATGACCGGGCTGATCGTCGGCGGCATGCTGTCGGGCTTTGTCACGCCGACCGAAACTGCCGTCGTCGCCTCGATCTATGCCGTGGTCGTCGGTGCCTTCATCTATCGCGAGCTGCCGCTGGGGCGGGTGCCCAGCATCCTGATCGACAGCGCGGTGTCCTCGGCGGGCATCCTTGCCCTTGTCGGCACCGCCAATGTCTTCGGCTGGATCCTTGTCAGCGAGCGCATCCCGCAGATGATCGCCGATGCGGTCCTGTCCGTCACCGACAACAAGTTCCTGGTGATCCTCCTGATCAACGTGATCCTGCTGGTCGTCGGCATGTTCATGGAGACCATTGCCGCGCTGATCATCCTCTTCGTGCCGCTGATGACGCTGGCGCAGGGCGTGGGCATCGAGCCGCTGCATTTCGCGGTCTTCGCCGTGTTGAACCTGATGATCGGCCTGACCACGCCGCCGGTCGGGGTCTGCATGTTCATCTGCGCCAATATCGCCCGCCTGCCGCTGGCCCCGGTGATCCGCGCGCTGGTGCCCTATCTCATCACCAATATCGGTGTGCTGCTGCTGGTGTCCTATATTCCGGCGATCAGCACCTGGCTTCCCTCATTGATGGACAAGTGACATGACCGACGATCTTGCCTGCCGTCTCTACGCCGCCCATGACCTGAGGATCGAGGATCAGCCCGATCCGGTCCTCGCCCCTGACCTTGCCCTGATCCGCGTTGCGCGCGGGGGCATCTGCGGCTCGGACCTGCATTACTATCACAATGGCGGTTTCGGCCCGATCCGGGTGCAGGAGCCGATCATCCTCGGCCACGAGGCCGCCGGTGTGGTCGAGGCCGCGCCCGAAGGCTCGGGTCTTCGTGTCGGCCAACTGGTCTCGCTCTCGCCCTCGCGTCCCTGCGGGGAATGCGAGTTCTGCAAGGCCGGGATCGAGCGCCATTGCCTCAACATGCGCTTCAACGGCTCGGCCATGCGGATGCCGCATGAACAGGGGATGTTCCGCAGCCAGATCGCCCATCCGGTGGCGCAATGCATCCCCCTGCCCGATGGCACCAGCGCCGAGGCAGCCGCCGGGGCCGAACCGCTGTCGGTCTGCCTGCACGCCCTGACCCATGCGCCCGATCTTCGCGGCCAGCGGGTGCTGATCACCGGCGCAGGGCCGATCGGCGCCATCTGCACCGCCTTGGCCCGCCTGCGCGGCGCGGCCGAGATCGTTGTGACCGATGTGCAGGACTTCACCCTCGGCATCGCGCAGAGGCTCGGCGCCGACCGGGTGGTGAACGTGATGACGAACCCCGACGGGCTGGCGGATTATGCCCCGAACAAGGGCCGCATCGATGTGGTGCTGGAATGCTCGGCCAATGCCCATGCCATCGCCGGGGCCATCGCCGTCACCCGCCCGCAGGGGACCGTGGTGCAGATCGGCGTCGGCGGCAGCACCGCCCTGCCCCTCAATCTGATCGTCAGCAAGGAACTCAAATTCGTCGGCACGCACCGCTTTGACGTGGAATTCCTCGAAGCCGTCCGCATGATCGGCGCGGGCGAGATCGATCTCTCGCCAATGGTCACGCAGGTCCTGTCCGCTCGCGAGGCCGTCCGCGCCTTCGATCTGGCCGGCGACCGGGCGCAGGCGGTCAAGGTGCAACTGGACTTCGCGGCCTGAACCGATGCCCGTCGTCACCGAGATCGAGGACCTGCGCCGCCTGCACCGGCGGCGCGTCCCGAAGATGTTCTATGACTATGTCGATGTCGGCGCCTGGACCGGCAGCACCTACCGTGCCAATCGCGACGATTTCGACCCGATCCTGTTCCGCCAGCGCGTCGCCCGCAACATCGAGAATCGCAGCCTCGCCAGCACCATGATGGGGCGCGAGGTGGCGATGCCGGTGGCGCTGGCGCCGGTCGGGCTGCTGGGGATGCAGCACCCGGATGGCGAGATCCATGCCGCCCGCGCGGCCCTGGCGGCGGGCGTGCCCTTCACGCTCTCCACCATGTCCATGTGCTCGCTCGAGGATATCGCCGAGGCGACCGGCGCGCCCTTCTGGTTCCAGCTCTATACGCTCAGGGACGAGGAGTTTCTGGACAAGATCCTTGACCGCGCCCGCCGCGCCGGGGTGACGGTGCTGGTGTTGACGCTGGATCTGACCATTCAGGGCCAGCGGCATCTCGACCTGAAGAACCGCATGACCGCCCCGCCCCGGCTGACTTTGGCCAATCTCCTGAACATCGCCTGCCATCCGCGTTGGGCGCTGGGGATGCTTGGCACGAAGCGGCGCAGCTTCGGCAATATCATCGGCCATGCGCGCGGCGTGGACAGCATGGGCGACCTGATGGACTGGACCTCGCGCCAGTTCGATCAGCGGCTGGACTGGGCGCGGGTGGAACAGATCATCCGCAAATGGGGCGGGCCGGTGATCCTGAAGGGCGTGAATGACCCCGAGGATGCCCGCCGCGCCGTCGAGACCGGGGCCGGGGCGATCCTCGTCTCGAACCATGGCGGGCGGCAGCTGGACGGCGCGCCCTCGACCATCCGCGCCCTGCCGGCGATCCGCCGCGCGGTGGGGCCGGACTATCCGCTCTATCTCGACAGCGGCATCCAGTCGGGACAGGCGGCGCTGAAGGCCATCGCCATGGGCGCGAATGGCGTCTTTGTCGGCCGCGCCTTCACCTATGGGCTGGGGGCGATGGGGCAGAAGGGCGTCGAAACCGCGCTGGCGATCCTCGCCCGCGAGATGGACATCACCATGGCGCTGTGCGGCGTCAGCGATATCAGGAATTTCGGGCCGGATTGCCTGTGGTCGGACGACCCGGGCGCGGCCGCAAACGGAGGTTTGACATGAGACACACGTGGCGCTGGTTCGGCCCGAAGGACCGGGTTTCCATCGATGACATGCTGCAGGCCGGGGTGCAGGGCGTCGTCACCGCGCTGCATCACGTCCCGACCGGCGCGGTCTGGACGCCGGACGAGATCGCCAGGCGTCAGGACGATCTGGCGCGGATGACGGATGGCAGCCCCTCGGGCCTGAACTGGGAGGTGGTCGAAAGCCTGCCGGTCAGCGAGGCGATCAAGACCCAGACCGGCGACTGGCGCGCGCATATCGAGAACTGGATCACCTCGATGCGGCATCTGAAAGCCGCCGGGATCGACGTGATCTGCTACAATTTCATGCCGGTGCTCGACTGGACCCGCACCGATCTGGCCTGGCGGCGTCCGACCGGCGCGACCTGCATGCGCTTCGATTTCACCGATTTCGCCGCCTTCGACATCCATATCCTGCAGCGCAAGGGCGCCGCCGAGGACTTCCCCGAAGAGGTCCGGGACGAGGCCGCGCGCCGCTTCGCCGCCATGGACAACGCCGCCCGCGAAGCCTTGGCCGGCAATGTCGTCTTCGGCCTGCCCGGCGCCGCCGAAAGCTTCACCCTTCAGGACGTGCGCGACCTGCTGGACAGCTATGCCCCGGTGACGGATGCGGTCCTGCGCCGCAATTTCCACGCCTTCCTCGAAGAGGTCGCCCCGGTCGCGCAGGATCTGGGGATGCGGCTCTGCTGCCATCCCGACGATCCGCCCTTCGGCCTTCTGGGCCTGTCGCGGATCATGTCGACCGAGGCCGATTATGTCGAGCGCATGGCGGCGGTGGACCTGCCTGCCAATGGCATCACCCTCTGTTCCGGCTCGCTTGGCGCGCGGCCCGACAATGACCTGCCCGGCATGATGGACCGCCTGGGGGACCGGGTGCATTTTCTGCATCTGCGCAATGTCCGCCGCGACAGCGACGCCATCCGGGGGTCCTTCTTCGAGGACGAGCATCTGGGCGGGCAGACCGACATGGTGGCGCTGGTCGGGGCCGTGCTGCGCGAAGAGGCGCGGCGGCGCGAGGCCGGGCGTCCGGATGCAACAATCCCGATGCGTCCCGATCACGGGCAGGATATCCTTGACGATATCGGCCGCGGCGGCCAGCCCGGCTATCCCGCCATCGGCCGCCTCAAGGGTCTGGCCGAGCTGCGCGGCGTCGAGGCCGCGCTGTCCCACGGAGCCTGACGATGACTGCGCTGCTGACCGATCTCACCGACCTGCCCTCCAGCGTCATCCGCCCCGGCTATGACCGGGACGCACTGGGGGTCGGCATCCTGCATCTGGGCCTTGGCGCCTTTCACCGTGCGCATCAGGCGGTCTATACCGATGACGCGCTGGCGGCCGAGGGCGGCGACTGGCGCATCCTCGGCGCCAACCTGCGCAGCACCGAGATGCCGCAGGCGATGACGGCGCAGAACGGGCTTTATTCGCTGCTCGAACGGTCCGAGACCGACCGGCTGCGGGTGATCGGCGCGCATGGGCAGAAGGCCATCGGCGGCGATGCGGCGGGGATCCTCAAGGCCGCCAGCGACCCGGCCATCCGCATCCTGTCGCTGACCGTCTCGGAAAAGGCCTATGGCATCGACCGGGCGGCGATGGACATTGACGAGACGCACCCGGCGGTGGCCACCGATCTGGCCCGACCCGATGCGCCGCAGGGCGTTCTGGGCATCATCACCGCAGCCCTGGCCGCGCGACATGCGGCGGGCCATGCCCCCTTCACCGTCCTCTGTTGCGACAACCTGCCCGATAACGGCACGCTTCTGCGCGCCGGTGTGCTGGGCATGGCGCGCCGCCTTGACCCGGACCTTGCGGCGCGCATCGCCGATCAGGTGGCCTTCCCCGCCACCATGGTCGACCGCATCACCCCCGCCGTCACCGACCGCACGCTGTCGGATGTCGAACGGCTGACCGGCCATCGCGATCTGGCGGCAGTCGAGACCGAGCCCTTCACCCAATGGGTGATCGAGGATCACTTCCCTCAGGGCCGCCCGGCATGGGAAGCCGGCGGGGCCGAGTTCGTCCATGATGTCGGCGCCCATGAGGCGATGAAGCTGAGGATGCTGAACGGCAGCCATTCCCTCATTGCCTATCTGGGGCAGATGCTCGGCTTGCGCTATGTCCGCGATGTGGTGGCCGACCGGGCGCTGTCGGCGCTGGTCCTGCGCCACATGCGTGCGGCGGGAACCACCCTGCCCCGCAATGCCGGACTTGACGCACCCAGCTATGCCGAGGCGCTGATGGACCGCTTCCGCAATCCCGCCATCGCCCACGAGACCCGCCAGATCGCCATGGACGGCACCGAGAAGCTGCCGCAACGCTGGTTCTCGCCCTCCGTCGACCTGCTCGGCAGCGGCGGGGACCTGCGACCCTATGCCTTCGCCACCGCCGTCTGGCTCGGCTGGCTCTCTGAGTTGGCGGCAAAGGGCGAGCAACCGAACGATCCCCGCGCCGCCCGGCTGATGCAGCTGGTGGGTCAGGCTGGACCGGATGCCGGCGCGCTGACCGCTTCGGTCCTGTCGCTGCCCGGCCTCGCCCCCGATGCACTGGTCTGGGATGAGGGCTTCGCCGGGGCGACCAGCCGCCTGCTGACCCGCATCCGGGCCGAGGGGCTGCGCGCCGTGCTGGCAACCGAGCTGGCCGGTTAAAGCACCAGCACGCCGGAATGCTTGGCCTTGTGGTCAGGCTCGACATGGATGGTGATCTGCGCCTCGGGCAGTTTCGCGCGCAGCGACTGCTCGATCCGGTCGCAGATCTCATGCGCATCCTCGACCGTGGTCTGGCCATCCACCACCAGATGGAAATCGATGAACGTCACCTTGCCGGCGTGGCGGGTGCGCAGGTCATGCGCCTCGATCGCGCCGGTGGCCTTGTCCGAGATGATGGCGCGGATCGTCTCCAGCGTCTTCTCGGGCACGGCCTCGTCCATCAGCCCGCTCAAGGACGAGGCAGTGACCTTCCAGCCCGACCAGAGGATGTTCAGCCCCACCAGCCCCGCCAGCAGCGGATCAAGGATCGCCCATCCGGTCGCGACCGCAAGGATCACCCCAAACAGCACCCCGCCCGACGAGATCACGTCGGACAGAAGATGCTTGCCGTCCGCGACCAGCGCCGGCGACTTGTGCTTGCGGCCCTTTGTGATCAGCACCCAGCACCAGACCGCGTTCAGCACCCCGGCGGCGGCGTTGATGGCGATGCCCATGGCAGGCGCCTCGATCACCGGCGGATGCTGGAAGGCGAAATACGCCTCGCGCATGATCAGCAGGGCGGCGACAATGATCATCACCCCCTCCAGCACGGCGCTGAAGAACTCGGCCTTGTGATGGCCATAGGGATGACCGGCATCGGCGGGGCGCGACGCGACATAGATGGCGATCAGCGCGGCAAAGGCGGTAGCCACGTTCACCGTGCTTTCCAGCGCATCCGACAAGAGCGCGACCGAACCCGTCAGCCACCAGGCCAAGAGCTTCAGCCCGAGGACCACGAGGCCCACGACGATGCTTCCAAGGGCGATCCTGATGGTTCGGGACATGCTCATCCGCCTGCGTCTCTTCTGCCGATTCCCGTTCTTTCCAAAGGCTTTGTCAGATCGCGCGCGGAATCTCAACGCCTTGGCGGCCGGTCAGCGCGCATCCGCCCGAGCCATGGCAACTTGACATCGATCAAGGCGGGGCCGGCCCGGCTGCGTCATCACCAAGGCGACTGCGCGCCGCCGCCCTGACAGAGAGAGAGAGAGAGAACGCCATGACCGCCATCCCCCTCTTCGCCGTCGGCTGGCGCGCCTTCTTCCTTGCGGCAGGTCTCTGGGCGGTGATCTCGGTCGCGGTCTGGATGCTGTGGCTGGCGGGTTATCTGGGCGGCGGCACGCATCTGGGCATCGCGCCCTCCTATTGGCACGCACATGAGATGATCTTCGGCTATGCCAGCGCCGCCATTGCCGGCTTCTTCCTGACCGCCGTGCCGAACTGGACCGGTGCAACACCGGCGGGACCGCGCTTCATCCTGCTGGCCCTGTGCCTCTGGCTCGCCGGGCGTCTGGCGCTGTGCCTGACAGGCCTCCTGCCGCCGCTCGTGGTCGCGCTGGTCGATCTGGCCTTCCTGCCGGTCCTTGCGGGCAAGGTGCTGATGCAGCTGATGGAACGGCCAAAGCCGCAGAACCTGATGCTTCTCGGGATGCTATCGCTCCTCTGGACCGCGAACCTGATGCTGCATCTCGACTGGCTTGGCCTCGCCTCGACCGGCGGACAGGGGCTGCGCGGCGGGCTGCTGACGCTCTGCGCCATGATCGCGGTGCTGGGCGGGCGGGTGACGCCGGTCTTTACCCGCAATGCCCTGACGCGCGAGGGGCGGACGGACGGCCTGCCGGTCGATCAGCCGGTCCTGACCGGCACCGGCATCGCGCTGGCGATCCTGACCGCGCTCGCGGCACTGGCGGGCCTGCCCGATCCCCTGACCGGAGGGCTGGCGCTGCTGGCCGGGCTGGTCGCGGCGCTGCGCCTGTCGGGCTGGCGCGGGTTGCAGACCGCCCGCCAGCCGATCCTCTGGTCGCTGCATCTGGGCTATGGCCTGCTGGCGCTCGGCCTCGGGCTCTGGGGGCTGGCGCTGATGGGCCATGGCTCGGAGACCGGGGCGCTGCATGTGCTGGGCATCGGCGCGGTCGGCGGCATGACCCTTGCGGTGATGAGCCGCGCCGCGCTGGGGCATTCCGGCCGGGCGCTGGTCGCGCCGCGCGCGGTGGCGCTGGCCTATGCCCTGATGCCGCTGGCGGTGGCGCTCCGATGGGCCGGATCGGCGGGCGCGGGCGGGTTCCACCAGATCGGCGTCTATGGCTCGGGCCTGCTCTGGTGCCTCGCCTTCCTCTGCTATCTCGCCGCCATGCTGCCGGTCTTCCTCGCCCCGCGCAGCCGCGTTCCCGCCTGACCGGCCTACCGCTCGCCCGCCGCCACCGCGCGCAAAGCCTCGAGATCGGCGATCAGGACGCGGTTGCCCTCACTCTCGACCCCGCTCTCGCGCAGCTTGGCAAAGGCCCGCGACAGGCTTTCCGGCTGCATCCCCAGGTGCCCGGCGATCAGCCGCTTGCTATAGGGCAGTTCCACCGCGCAGGAACCGCTTTCGGCCTCGGCCAGCCCGGCCAGGAACTCGGCCAGCCGCTGCACCCCGCTATGCGCCTTCAGCTTTTCGACCTGCTCGACCAGTCCCTGCAGATGCACGAAGGTCGAGGCCAGCAGATCGATGGCGAATTCCGGGTTCTCGACCAGGAACTGCCTGAGCCGCGTGCCGTCGATCTGCATGAGCGTGCAAGCCGTGATCGCCTCGGCCGTGACCGGATAGGGCGTCCGCCGCAGCACCATCGCCTCGGCAAAGCTGCGCCCCCGCCCGATGATCGCCACCACCGCCTCGGCCCCCGAGGGCGTCATCCTGACCAGCTTCACCGCGCCCGAGAGCACGATGAACACCGCCCGCGCCGGCTCGCCCTGCAGGAAGACCGTCTCCCCCGCGCCATAGCTGCGGCGCAGCGCACTCGTCAGCACATGCGCCCGGTTGGCCTCGCTCAGCCCGCTGAGCAGCAGGGACTTGCGCAGGATCTCGGGGACAGGTTCGGACATGGGCAACAGGGAACCGGGGACGGGAAGCCCGACTGTGGCATGACGGGCGGGCCGAGGGAATGCGCTATTCCCCGTCCACCGCCGAATCCGGGATCGTCACCAGGTCCATCACCACCCCGCCCTGCGCCGCCGCGAAATCCCTTGCCGCCGCTTCCTGCGCGAAAGGCACCAGTTCCGGCTCGCCCGACCCGCCCCTTCGCGACGAGCCGACAACGTAATGCGCCGCCCCGGCATGGATCCAGTTCATCGCCCCCGGCTTTTCCCATGTCGCACCGGCCGCGCCCATGTCGCTGACCCAGATCGCAAGGACCGGATGGCTGCGATCGGGATGGCGGGAATAGGCCACGGCGTCGCGCACCTGCGCAAAGAACAAGGGCGCGCCCTCGAGACCCTTCAGATGCACCTGCGCCTTGGGGCCGGGCTGGCCAACTGCCGCCCCGGTCAGCGGCAGCGGATCAACGCTCTGCGTCCGCTCCTCGCGACAGCCGGGCAGAACCAGCAGCAGGATCACGGCCAGCACGCGCCGCATCACAGACGCTCCCCCTCGGCCCCGGCCACCAAGCTGGCGGCCGGAGACTCGGTGAATTGGATGTCCAGCAGCGGGGCGGTGGAAGCCGGCAGGGCATAGACGGCCCCTGCCAGCAGAGTTGTTACCCACCAAACCACCGCGACCAGCACCGGCGCAGCCGCAACCCCCCGATCGAGGCCCGCAGGCACTGGCCGTTCATGCTGTAACACCCAACTCATGCGGGCGATCTACCGGGCCTGCTCAACCGGAACATTGATCTGCATCAAAGTCGGTTAAATCTTTGTTAAGGGCTTCCCCCTACCCTTCCCCCGCGCTGCGAATGCGCACCGCGCGGATCGCCGGATCGGCGCGGCTGGCCGCGCTCAGCAGCCGGCCGATGAAATGTCCCGCAACGTAGCTGGCATGGAACCGCGTCGGCGCGATCAAAACCAGCACGCCACCCTCGCAGCCCGCCTCGCTCAGCGCCGCGAACCAGGCCTCGTAGAGCGCCGGGTCCTCGCCCGCGAGCTGCCGGCAGGCCGCGCCCCAGGTGCCGTCCCCGGCCTCGACCGCGCCGCGCGGGCGGAACGGCACCACCGTGCTCTCCGGCACCGGTGCCGCCCCCCCTGCCCTTTCGACGAAATCCGGCCCGATATGCGCCCACTCGGCCCGCGTATCCAGCATGATCCGTTCGAGGCCCAGGCCCAGCACCGACACCCTGCCCCGCGCGCCCTGCCGCTTGACGACGACCCAGCCCAGGGCCTTCAGCCGCGCCATGTCGCGCTTCACCGTGCGCTCGTCCACGCACCACAGCCGCGCCATCTCGCGCTGGCCCATGGTCAGCTCGTCGCGCTGCCAGTTATAGCGGGTGGTGATCAGCGCCATCAGCCGCAGCACCAGCCTTTGCCGATGCTGGTCCCCGGCCAGCGCATGTGCCATCAGCGCCGACAGGAGGTCATATTTCTTCGCTGACGCCTCACGACCCACCGGCCGAATGATCTGCATCACGGTCCTGCCCGCCGGCTGACCCGGCCCCTCATGCCCGTTTTCGGGCGTTTGCCTCGTGCCCGTTTCGGGCTTCTGTCTCGTGACCCTTGCCGGGCCTTTGCCTCTGGGGATGCGTCTCGGGGTCTTCCGCCCCGCTGGTCTTGTGCTGCGTAAAACGCTTTTCACCATCCTTACAGCATTTGCGTCCGGATCAGCGATTCTGTCAAGCCATTTGAACTGTTGCGTCTTTCCCGGTCCAAATCCGACAAGAAAAAAACGGTATCACTGGTATAGGGGGACATGCTGGATGACACCCTATTCGCCTTGGATGTCACCCAATATCTTGCAGATTACCCAAGCGCGTCCCCCATTCCACGGTGTGCAACGCGCGGCACCCTGCGGGCGTTGCATCCCCGATTCGCGCAACAGGCGCTGACCTGGGTTATTCTTGCCCTCACCTTAACTTGCCTTTTGCCAAAAGCGCAAATCCGGCGTAAAAGCCAATATAGCAGTAATTAGCGTCCGCAAATACAGGCACAACATGTATACGCACGAAAACCTCGCGCAGCTTCAGGCACAATCTCTCAAGATGCAGGGCTGGATCCGTCGGCAGACCTTCTCGCCCGAGCTGGAAAAGACCCTGCGCCGCTTCTCCTCCTGGGAGGTGGCCGAGCTCATCTTCCGCATCAACCAGTCGACCTTCCGCGGCAAGCTGGCCGACCTGAACCTTCCCCTCGGGGAAGTCGAAGAGGATGGCCGCCAGCGCTGGTTCAGCCTCGACGAGATCAACGAGCTGCGCCGCCGCATCCGCATCAACAAGAAGACGCTGATGCCGCCGCGCCCCGAGGGCAAGCGCGCCTTCCGCGCCGCCATCGCCAATTTCAAGGGCGGCGCCGGCAAGTCCACCGTGGCCCTGCACTTCGCCCATGCCGCTGCGCTGGATGGCTATCGCGTGCTGGTCGTCGATTTCGACCCGCAGGCGACGCTCAGCCATTCGATGGGCCTCAATGATGTGGGCGAGGATCACACCGTCTGGGGCATCATGGCCCGCGACCTCGAACGCGAGACCGACCGGATGAATGGCAGTGCGGCGGGTGCCGAAAGCGGGACCGCCCTGCCCCAGCGCAAGCTGCCGGCCTCGATCCGCGACATGGGTCTTGGCACGCTGCGCCCGGCCGATTTCATCAAGCCGACCGCCTGGCCCACCATCGACATTGTTCCCAGCTGCGCCAATGCCGCCTTCGTCGAGTTCGCAAGCGCCCAGTATCGCCACCTGAACCCGGAATGGACCTTCTTCGGCGCCGTCTCGCGCTTCCTCGACAGCCTGGCTGACGACGCCTATGACCTGATCCTCTTCGACTGCCCCCCGGCCATCGGCTACCAGTCGATGAACGCGGTCTTCGCCGCCGACATGCTCTATATCCCCTCCGGCCCCGGCTATTGGGAATACGATTCCACCACCAGCTTCATCGGCCAGCTGGCCGAGGCGCTGGAGGATCTGTCCCACGGGTTCGAAAGCTTCCCCACGGGGAAGATCGCCTTGCCCAAGGCCTTCGCCGATGTCCGCTTCCTGATGACCCGCTACGAGCCGTCGAACGAGTTGCATCAGGCCATGCTCGGCGCCTTCCAGCAGGTCTTCGGCGACCGCATGGCGCAGCACCCGATCGAGCTGACGCGCGCGGTCGAGCAGTCGGGCCGCTTCCTCAGTTCCATCTACGAGATCGATTACCGCGAGATGACGCGCGGAACCTGGCGCCGCGCGCGCGCCAGTTTCGATCAGGCCTATGAAGAATTCCGTGGTCACGTCTTGACCGCATGGGACAAGCTGGAGGGTGAGGCATGAGCCGCAAGCGCCGCATGTTCGAGATCGAGATGCCGGATGAGGCGTCTGAAACCTTCCCCGCGGGGAAGGCCGAAGCAGAGAAGGCCGCGCCCGAGCCGCGCCGTGGCCCGATGGCCACCGCCATCGCCGAAACCGCCGAATCGAGCCGCGACCGGGCCGAGGTCGAGGCGAAGATCCGGGCCGAGAATGACGCCCTGGCACAGGAACATGTGCGGATGAAGCGCGCCGGGCTGATCACCGACCTGATCCCGCTCGATAGCATCCAGACCTACAAGCTGACCCGCGACCGCAAGAACGGCCCGGATTTCGAACTGGCCGAACTGGTCGCCTCGATCCGCGAGATCGGCCTCTCGAACCCGATCCGCGTCGAGCCAGCGGGTGAGGGTCGTTACGAGCTGGTGCAGGGCTGGCGCCGTCTGTCGGCCTATCGCGAGCTTCTGAAGGAAACCGGCGACGCCGAGGCCTGGGGCCAGATCCCCGCCGGTATCATCGCGCGCGGTGATCATCTCGAACAGCTGTATCGCCGCATGGTGGACGAGAACCTGGTGCGCAAGGACATCTCCTTTGCCGAGATGGCACAGCTGGCCGTGGACTATGCCATGGACCCCGGCACCGCCGAGACCGACCCGGAAAAGGCCGTGGCGATCCTGTTCAAATCGGCGGGCTACCAGAAGCGCAGCTATATCCGGAATTTCATCCCGCTGGTCCGGCGGCTCTGGGAAAGCCTGCTCTTTCCGCAGGACATCCCGCGCGCCCTTGGCATCGCGCTGGCGGCCCGCATCGACGAGGTGCCGGGCATGGTGGCAGCGATCAAGGCCGAGCTGAAGGACTGGGACAATCGCAGCGTCAAGGACGAGCTCGACGTGCTGCGGCGTTACGCGGGGCAGGGCGACGATCCGCTCGGCGAGCCCGCACCGGCGCCGAAGAAACCCGCCGCGCCGGTGCCAGCGGGCAAGGCCAAGACCACCTTCCAGCTGACCCGCCCGCAGGGCAGTGCCAAATGCACCGCCGCCAATGGCCGTCTGGAGATTCGCCTGCCGCGCGACTTCTCGACCGTCGACCGCCGCCGGCTCGAGGCCGCCGTCGCCTCGCTTCTCGACCAGATCGAGTGACCTTCCCCGCAGGGAAGGTTGTCGGGGAAGGTCGGCTTTCATTGACCTGCCGACTTCCCCGCCAGCAAGGTCTCTCTGGCCCTTCGCCATCGCGGGATTTCCATCTCGATGCCCCTGACGCGAATCCCGGCTATCGCTTGCCATATGGCAAACTTTGCCATATCTTCGGCTGGAAGGAGGCCGCCATGGGCACGATGAACATCTCTCTCCCGGACCCGATGAAGTCCTGGGTTGAAGATCAGGCGAAATCAGGGCGTTACGCGAATTCCAGCGATTACGTGCGCGATCTGATCCGGCGCGACCGGCAGCGCCAGCAGGCGATCACCGATATCCAGGCCGCCATCGAAACCGGGGTTGCCAGCGGCCCCGCCAAGCCGCTTGACCGCGCGGCTTTCAAGGCCCGGATACGCGCGGAACATGCCGGAAAGTGAGGGCTGGACCCTTCGGCCCGCCGCTGAATCCGACCTGTCAGAAATCTGGCGCCAAGGCGCCGCGACCTGCGGTGTGGAACAGGCAGAGCGCTATACGGACGGCTTGTTCGCGGTCTTCGACCTTCTGGCCGCCTTTCCGGACCTGGCCCGGGAGCGGACGGAGTTTTCCCCGCCCGTCAGGATCCATCCCAATGGCTCGCATCTGGTGATCTACCGATGGGACGGGCAGGGGGTCGAGATCATCCGCATCCTGCATGGCCACCAGAACCTGATGGCCTATCTTCTGGAGGACTGACCTCTCACAACCCCGCCGCCTTGGTCAGGTTCACCCGGAACCGATCCCTGCGGCGCTGGTAGCGGCGGGTCATTTCGGCGCTGGCATGGCCCAGTTGCTTCTGGATATGCCGCTCATCGACCTCGGCGCTGCTGGCCAGACCGGCGCGCAAGCTGTGGCCGGAATAGCGCGCCAGCCGTTCCGCCTCGGGTGCGTCGGGGCCGATGCCGGCGTCGCGGACCGTCTGCTTGACCAGCCGGGCAATGTGCTTGTCGCTGAGCCGGTTGGAGGTCGCCTTCAGCCCGTCGCGGGTGACGGCGACGAAGACCGGGCCGAAACCGATCCGGGCGTAGTGCAGCCACTGTTCCAGCGCATGGACCGGGCAGGTCTGGTCGGACGACCCCCGCGCGATCTCGACCTCGCGCCAGCCGGTCTTGCCGTTCAGCGTGACCAGCAGCCCTTCGGGCAGGATCTGGATCCAGCCACCCTGGTCCAGCGTATCCTCGCGCCCGTGATCGAGGCTGACGATCTCGGACCGCCTTAAACCGCCGGCAAAGCCAATGAGCAGGATCGCCCGGTCGCGCAGGCCGCGCAGGTCATGGGGCAGGGTGGCGATCATTTCGATCAGATCGCCGGGCAGGATGGCCTCTTTCTGCTTGGGCGGGCGGGCATGTTTGCGGCGGATGCCGGCCAGCACGGTGGCGATGTGGCGGTTGGCGCGGTCCAGAGGCTGGCCGCGTTGGGTGTAGGTCCAGCCGAGCCCCGAGAGCCGCCGCTCGATCGAAGCGACCGAGAGCGAGGCGGCCAGATCGGCGAGGTAAAGCCCGACCAGCTCGGGCGAGGGGGGCAGGGGACTGGCGCCGCGCCGCCGGCACCAGCGGGCGAAATCGGCCCAGTCCCGCGCATAGGCGCGGGCGGTATTCGGGGCGAGGGCACCGCGCGCATAGTCGCGGGCGGTCTCGGTCAGCCGGTCCAGCGCGGCAGAGACGGGCAGGGCGGCGGAGACGGGCAGGGTCGCGCTGTCGTCACCTTCCCCGCCGGGAAGGAGATCGGCGGCGCGCGAGGGCGGTTTCAGAGGGCTTTTGTTCATGTCGCGGAGGATACTCCATACAGGTCCGATAAGGCAAGATTATTGGACACAGACAGCTTGCGCAGGATGCGGCGCTTGCAGGCTAAATATCTGGCCATAACCGCCGTCATGGGACGTGGTGGCGCCGCCCTGCGGGGCTGACGGCGAAGGCGGCCATAGCGGGCGGGGCTATCCAAATCGCGTCGACAGCAGCGGGGTCAGCAGCAGGACCGCGAACATCCGCGTCACCTGCAACGTCAGCACGAAGGTCAGCTCGGCTTCGGTCTGAATGGCGATGATCGACAGGCTGTCGAGACTTCCGGGCACGGTCGCCAGAAAGGCGGTCATCGGGTCCTTGCCGGCGATCAGGATCAGATTGCCCGCCAGCAAGAGCCCACAGCCGACCAGCAGGACCGAACCCAGGAGGATCGCCGGCAGGGCGGCACCGGCCTGTTTCAGCACCTCAGGGGTAAAGCGCAGCCCGACCTGCCAGCCGACCAGCACGAAGGCCAGCACCACCAGCAGTGGTGGCAACGACAGGTCGAGACCCGTCGTCCCGAGTGCCGTGCCGATCAGCAGCGGTCCGACGAAGGGCAGCGCCGGAATCGCGCGCAGGCGCGGCGCGGCGAGGACGAGCAGCGCCACGACCAGCAGCGCCACGGGGAAATGCGGCTCGGCCGGGGGCAGGGTCGGCGCGGTTCCAAGGCTGAGCGCCGCGCTGATCCCGGCCAGCGCGCCCAGGACCACCATCAGCCGCAGGATCTGGATCACCGCCACCATGCGGGAATCCCTGGCGCGGCCTTCGCTCATGACGATCATCGCGCCGGCCACGGCGGGCATGAAGCCCCAGATGGCATCGCGCAGATCGATGCGGCTGATCCGCGCCACCAGCAAAGCTGCGAGCATCCCGGCGGCAAGCGTGCCGAGACAGCTTAAACCGGCCCAGACCAGTACCTCGGGCGACTGCATGAGCAAGTCCGGGTCGATCACCGCGGCGATGGTGCAGCCGATGACGGCCTGCGCGGCGTTGAACAGGTTGTCGGGGACGGACAGGCGCGGGGTCGGGCGCATCACAGCGAGCAGGATGCCGGCGAGGATCGCGGCCAGCAGCCATGCCCCCGGCAGGCCGGCGCGGGACAGGGCCGCGCCCATCAGCAGGGTGAGAAACGACAGAAGGCCCCAGCCGATCAGCCGGCGCCGGTCAAGGCTCATCTGGTCGGCGCCGGGGGCGGGGTGGGACGACGGAACAGGCTGCCGCTGTTGAGTGCCTCATGCGCCCGCGCCGTCGCCCGTTCCAGCGCAAAGCTGGTGGCGGCGTGGATCCGCAGCAGCGGCGCCCCGGCCTTTAGCTGATCACCCGGCAGGGCCAGGAGGTCCACCCCGGCTGTGGGCACCAATGGTGCGCCGCTGGTCCGGGCGATGGCGGCGATGGCACGGACGCCAAAACCCGGCATGATCATGTCGCTGTCGGTGGCGATCACCTCGGAGAGCGGCGCGGGTGCCGGCAGGCCATTCGCGCGCGCGCCCTGCGCCGCGACGATCCGGCGGAATTGCGCGGCGGCGGCACCCGAATCCAGCAGCGCCTCGGCCCGCTCGCGCCCGGTTCGCCCGGCCTCGGGTGCCGCCCAGTCAAGGATAGCAGCGGCATAGAGCAGCGCCTTGTCGCGCAGATCGGCCGGCGCTTCGGGGTGATTGCCCAGCACCGCGATCACGTCGCGCATTTCCAGCGCCGGCCCGATGCCCCGGCCGATCGGTCCGCTGCCATCGGTGATCATCACATGGGCGCTGATGCCCAGCTCGCGCGCCACGGTCAGGAACAGTGTCTCCAGCGCGGCGGCCTCGGCACTGCTGCGGGTCTTGGCCTCGGGTCCGACGGGCATGTCGATCAGCACATGGGTGGAACCCGCCGCCAGCTTCTTCGACAGGATCGAGGACACGTCGAGCTGCGCCGATTTCAGCCCCAGCGGCTGGTTGATGGCGTTCATCACGTCATCCACGGGCGAGTGGGTCAGATTGCCGTTCCAGGCGATGCAGCCGCCGACCTCGCCGACGACCCGGCGCAATTCGTCGGGCGAGAGATCGACGCGCGCCAGAACCTCCATCGCATCCGCCGTGCCCGAGGCCGAGGTGATCGCCCGGGACGAGGTCTTGGGCATGATCAGCCCGGCGGCGGTGACGATCGGAATGATGATCGGGGTGATGCGGTTGCCGGGAATGCCGCCCATCGAATGCTTGTCGACCACGACCGGCGCATCCCAATGCACGTTCTCGGTGCGCCGCGCGCGGGATTTGGCCAGCGCCACCACCTCTTCGGTGGTCAGGCCATTGGCGGCGCTGACCAGAAAGCCCGCAAGCTCGCTGCGCGAATAGCGGCCGCGCACCATGTCATCCACCACCTGCTCGATATCCTCGGCCGACAGTTCCTCGCCCCGGATCTTGCGGCGCAACACCTCGCGGCTGGCGGGCGAGGGCGAGGGCCGCATCTCGAGGAGCGCATCGCCCTCGACGTCAAGCTGGCTGGCAAGTTTCACGTCCAGCAGGCAGGTATCGGCCGGAAAGGCGGGCGCGGTCTCATAGGCCAGTTCGGCGACCAGCGCCCGGCCCGAGCGGGTCAGAAGTTCGACGCGGCTGCCCTGGGCGCGCATCATTTCGGCGACCGGATGGTCGTTCGAGATGATGCAGAGATTGCCGTTCGCCGTCTTCAGGCTGGCGGCCTTGCCGTGGAAATGCTGGCGGGCGCTGCCGACGATGGCTTGCACCAGCGCATTGATCCCGGCCTCGGGGCTGTCATCGTTCCGCACCCGGACCACGCCGCGCCCGACCTGCGGGATCTCGGCCTGACGGGCGATGCGGCGCTGGATCTCGGCCTCGCTTTCGCGGCCGCGCGCCCTGAGCCGTGCCGCGATCACCTCGGGCGAGGCTTCGATCGAGACGATCAGGGTCTGGTCCCACAGCGCGGCGATCTGCCCGAGCTCGCGGCGCGAACCGTTGACGATCACGTTCACCCCGCGCCTGAGATCGTCCAGCAGATCCATCGGCAGGCCATAGCTGAGGCCATGCGCCTGCCACTGGTGGAAGAAGGCGCCCCCGTCCCGCAAGGCCTCGAACTCCGCCGTGGTGACGGCCACGTAATCCTCACCCCCGGCCTCGGGGTCGCGGGTGATGTAGCGCTGACAGAACCGGTAGAATTCATACCGTCCCAGCCTGTCCCTGGCACCGTCCAGCAAGGTGTCCTTGCCGACGCCGCTGGGGCCGACGACCAGAAAGAGGGTTCCCTTGAACGACATGAATGGCTCCGGTTCTGTCTTGCTCGTGGCGGCGACGGATCAGACGTCGTCCAGCCCGATATCCACGCAGGGCGCGGACTGGGTGATGCGGCCGACCGAGATGAAGTCGACGCCGGTCTCGGCCTTGCCGCGGATGGTATCGAGCCGCACCCCGCCCGAGCATTCCAGCGGCACCCGGCCGGCGACCCAGGCCACCGCCTCGCGCATCGCCTCGTTGGTCATGTTGTCCAGCATGATGACATCGGCCCCGGCCTCCAGCGCCTCCTTGACCTGATCGAGCCGGTCGCATTCGACCTCGATCTTGGTCAGGATCGGGGCATGGGCCTTGGCCCGCGCAACCGCCGCCGTGATCGAACCGGCCACCGCGATGTGGTTGTCCTTCAGCATGATGCCGTTATCCAGACCCAGACGGTGGTTGCGCCCGCCGCCGCAGGTGACGGCATATTTCTCGAGCATCCGAAGGCCCGGCGTGGTCTTGCGGGTGTCGACGAGGAAGGCGCCGGTGCCCTCGATTTCCTTGACGTAATCGGCGGTGACGCCGGCGATGCCGCTCATCCGCTGCATCAGGTTCAGCGCCACGCGCTCGGCGGTCAGCAGGGCCTGGGCATTGCCGCTGATCCTGGCGAAGGTGGTGCCGGCGGTGATCCGGTCGCCATCCTTGTAGAGCGCCTCGAAGGTGCAATTCGGGTCGAGCTTCTTGAAGATCAGTTCGGCCATGGGCAGGCCAGAGAGGATGATATCCTCGCGCGCGTTCATCCCGAAGGTGGCCACGGCATCGTCATCCACCATGATCTTCGCGGTCAGGTCGAAATAGTTGTTGTCCTCGTCGAACCAGAGTTCGATCAGTTGGTCAACTTTGCGCATATCGATCAGCATGGCGTTCCTTTTCTGACGTGTTGTAGAGATGAGTGGTTGCAGGGTGCCCCGGCCTCAGGCGGCCGGAAGCTGGATGCGCTTCTGGCGCAGCCGGAGAGTGACGAAGGCGGCAAGCGCCAGACCGGCGATCTTGGCCTCGATCCAGGGCGACAGCAGGCAGATGCCGGCGAGGATGGCGAGCCAGCCCCAGACCCGCGTGGTCCGCCGCGCCGTTTCCGCGCCGATGGCGATGATGATGCAGCCCATGATCACACTCAGCGCCTGCATGGCATCGCCGGTCGAGGCCCAGGGTTGCAGCACGCCCGGATTGGCGATGAAGGCGAAGGGCATGATGAAGGCGGTCACGGCCAGCTGCATCGCCTCGAGCGAGATCTTGATCGGGTTGGCATCGGCAATCGCCGCCGCTGCGAAACTGGCCACCGCGACCGGGGGCGTCATCGCCGAAAGCACCGCGTAATAGAGGATGAACATGTGCACCGACATCAGCGGCAGTCCCAACTCGTTCACCAGTGTCGGCCCGACCAGAACCGCCGCCAGCACATAGGCCGAGGGGGTGGGCATGCCGAGGCCGAGGATGATCGTCACCAGCGCCGACAGCAGCAGGATCATGAAGGTGCTGTCACCGACCATGCCAAAGGCCAGAACCGAGAATTTCGACGCCAGCCCGGTCATGGTGATGCCGCCGACCACCAGCCCCGCCGCCGCACAGGCACCGGTGACGCCGATCATGCGGATCGTGGTTTCGCTGAGCACCTCGATGGTCGGCACCAGCGTCAGCCGGGTCGAGCGGCGGGCCAGCGCCACGATCCAGACCATGGCCGAGGCGGCGACGGCGGTGAGGCTGGGTGAATAGTGCATCACCAGCATTGCGGTCATGCCCACGAGCGGGATCAGATAGGGCCATCCCGAGATCATCACATCGCGCAGCTTGGGCACATCGGCCTCGTCCAGCGGCTTCAGACCAAGCGTGGTCGAGCGCATATGCACCTGGATGTAGATGCCGATGTAATAGACCACCGCCGGAACGATCGCTGCAAAGCAGATCGCCAGGTAATCGAGTCCGGTGACTTCGGCCATGATGAAGGCGGCCGAACCCATCACCGGCGGCAGAAGGCTGCCCCCGGTCGAGGCCGCGACCTCGGTGCCGGCGGCCATTTCGGCGCGGTAGCCCAGCTTCTTCATCATCGGAATGGTGATCGAGCCGGTCGCCACCACATCCGAGGTTGGGCTGCCCGACATGGTGCCGAAGAGCGCCGAGGACACCACCGCGACCTTGGCCGGGCCGCCGGGCGAGCGCCCGGTCAGGGCCGAGGACAGGCCGAAGAAGAAGGCCCCGCCGCCGGCGCGCTCGAGAATGGTGCCGAAGAGCACGAAGAGAAACGCATAGGTCGCGGCGACACGCACCGGCGCACCGAACAGCCCGTCCGAGGTATAGACGTTGATATCGACGAAATGCTGCAGCGAGATATAGCCATGCGCCATCGGACCGCTGAGCAGATGCCCGAAGAGGTTATAGGTGATGAAGCTGAGCACCAGCAGCATCAGGAACAGCCCCACCGTGCGGCGGGTGATCTCGAGCGTCAGCAGGATCATGATCCCGGCGAACAGGAACTGGTGCCAGCTGAGCGGGGTCAGCAGCGACACCCGCTCGGCCGTGACCGAGATGTTCATGATGAAATAGACCGCCGAGGCCGCCGCCGCCGCCGACAGGATCCAGTCGAGCCAGGAGGCGTGCCTGGGGTTCGAGCGCGGGCTCGCCGCAACCAGCAGGAAGGACGGCACGAGGATCAGCGACAGGAAGATGATGGTCATGGCGAGGGAATCGACCCGCATCCAGGTCGCGGCCGAGATGACCCAGACCGCGACCCCGGCGCAGTAGAGCGTCATCGGCCAGACCATCCAGCCCTGCGGGCGGCGCCGGAAGCTGGTGTCGAACAGATATGCCAGAAACTGCATGGAATCCCTTCACGTCTTGCGCTTCATGAAGCAGCCGTCCCCTTCCGGCAAGGAAGGGGTGGCAAGGCTCGTAGTGGCTTTGTGGCGCAGTGGATCAGTTTGCGGCGTAGATCTCGGCAACGCCCGGCACATAGTCGATGACATCCAGCGAGGCCGCGAATTCGGGCGTGAAGCCGCCCATTTCGGCATGGACCTCGGCAATCTTCTCGGGATGGTTCTTGATCGCGCGGGCGATCAGCTCGATCACTTCGGGCTTGGCGTCGTTGGCGGCAACGATGGCGGCGCGGGCACCAAATGTCTGCACGTCCTGTTCCAGCCATTCATAGGAGCCGGCCGGGATGGTGACGATCTGCGAGCCGTATTCGCTGGCCATCTCGGCGCTGACCTCGGGCGGCACCGACAGAAGCGTCATCGGGTTGGCCTGGGCAATGGCCTCGATCGCCGAGGTGCCGATGAAGGTGGCGTTCACCCACATGTCGGCCCGGCCGTCGGTCATGATCTCCTGCGCGCCGCTGCTGCCCTCGAACTGCACCGAGCCGCCATCCTTCTTGATCTGGTCATAGGTCACGCCGACCTTTTCCAGCGACTTTTCCAGCAGGATCGCCGGCAGGATGCCGCGACGGTTCGACACAAGATTCAGCGGTGCGCCCTTGTCCTTCAGGTCGGCGATCGAGCTGAGCCCGTATTTCTCGGCAAAGGACTTGGAGATCAGGAAATGCATCGGCGCCTTGTCATACATCAGCGCCACCGCCCCGATCCCTTCGACCGGCTCGGTAAAGGGCGCCTCGCCCTTGGCCGCGATCAGCGCCTCGCCGACATGGACGATGCCGATGTCGCAGCCGCCGGCCTTGATCTGGGCGATATTGGCAAAGCCGCCCGAGGATGTCTGATAGGTGACGGTCGAGGACGGATCCTCGGCCCGCACCGCAGCATCGAGGCCGACGCCGATCAGGCTCCAGAGCCCGCCGGGCGATGCCCCGCAGAGCGTGATGTTCGCAGCCGAAGCGGTGGTGGCACTGAGCCCCGCCGCACCGATCAGTGCCGTGGCGAATACAGCCTTCATAACGTCCTCCTCCTGACGGAATGCGCTTTTGTTCCGGGCATCATCGCGCCCTGTCCGGCCCGTCACATGACCGGCGGATTATCTTGGTTCTCTGCGATTTTTGCGAATTTACGAGTCTCTTCCCGGTTTGATGGAACCACTAAACTCGTTAGTACGCAAGTAATTTTTCGAACCGTTTTACAGATTTTCGAACCGTTCGGTATGGTTCGCCGCAGGGTTGTGGAAGGCGGAAATTCCTGGCCTCTCCGGGCTGTTGATGGGGTCGTCCGGGACGCTGCCGCCGCCGTGACTCAGGGAACCGCCGCTTCGCCGGTTGGCGTCACCTGGCGGACGGCTGGTCGTATCACCCGTACTGCATTCATTTGACAGCAGGTTTTGAAAACGGACGGGGGCGCGGTGGCGCGGTGCCGCAGGCGGGACCGCGCGGGGCGGCCCGTGGCCGAGCCGTCCGGGGCGCGGTGGCCTGTGCCTTGGCGCCTTGCGGCTGCCGGTTCGGCGGGCGGGCAGGGGTGATTTCCACTTGAAGCTGCGCCGGAGGTGATGACCCGGCTTCCGGCCATCCGCCAGGCTCAGCGCCAGGCGGGCAGATCCGGGGCGAATCTGGCGCGCAGATACTGCGTCAGTTCGGCGATCTGGGTATCGCTCAGCTCCGGGGCGAAGGCCGGCATGTCACGCAGGTTCAGCGACAGCGGCGCCTCGATGCCCTCGCGGATGACGGTGGCGAGCCCGTCGGGGCGCGGCGCGCGGATCGCGGTGGACAGCGTGAGCGGCAGTTGCGCGGCGGTTTCCGCGCCCGGCAGGCCGGGCTCGTGACAGCTGGCGCAGGCGGCGCGGAAGATCTGCGATCCCTGTCCCGGTAGGGGGCGGCCCTCGCTGAGCAGCGGGGCCTCGGTGGGCGTCAGCAGCGAGGCGAGATAGGTTGACATGGCCCGCAGATCCGCATCGGCGGCGCCCTGGAGGCTGTGGACCACCTCGCCCATCGGGCCGGAGGCGCTGGCAATGCCCGGCGCATGACCGTTGCGCAGATAGCCATAGAGGCTGTCCTCGGTCCAGCCGCGCTTGCCGGCGGCGGTGCCGGCCAGCGCGGGCGCCCACCAGCCATCGACCAGCGCACCGGAATAGGCCGCGGCGCCGGTCTTTTCCGCCCCCAGCGGATTGCGCGGGCTGTGGCAGGCGCTGCAATGGCCGGCACCCTCGACCAGAGAGCGGCCGCGATTCCACGCCTCGGATTGCGCCGGGTCGTCCTGCAGCGGTTCCGGGTCGTGAAACATCAGGTTCCAGACTGCATTGACCGGCCGCAGGTTCACCGGCGCAAGCATGGCCGAGCGCGGGGTTTCGGAGGCCACCGCCGGCAGGGTCTGCAGATAGGCATAGAGCGCATACATGTCTTCGTCACGGATCCTGGCGAAGGCGGTATAGGGAAAGGCCGGATAGAGGTTCTTGCCATCGCGGCTGATGCCGTGGCGCATCGCACGCTCGAAGGCGGCATAGCTCCACAGCCCGAGACCGGTTTCGGGGTCCGGGGTCAGGTTGGTCGAATAGACCGTGCCGAAGGGCGTCTGCATCGGCCGCCCGCCGGCATTGGCGGTGCCGCCCTCGGCGGTGTGGCAGACGGCGCAATCGCCCACCGCGAAAACCTGCCGCCCGGCCTCGATCGTCTCGGCCGAGAAGGTTTCGGCGGCAGGCGCGCGCAGGGGGGGAATGCCGGAGTGCAGCGGCAGGGCCAGCGCGCCAAAGGTCAGCGCCCCGCCGATGGCACTGGCCACAGCCAGCGGACGGCGGGTCACGACGTCGCGCAGCCGGGCGATGGGGCTTGCCTTCGGGGCGAGGGGCAGCAGCGCGGCAGCGCGGGGCGGGTCCGGCTCGGCCAGGGCCGCGCGCACCTTTTCCGGGGTGAAGGGCGCCTCGCGCAGGCGGATGCCGGTGGCGTCGAAGATCGCATTGGCAATGGCCGCCGCCGCCGGAACCGCCGCGCTTTCGCCGACACCAAGCGCCGGGGCCTCGGGCCGCTCGATCAGCAGGGTGCCGATCTCGGGCACCTCGTCGAAGGTCTGGATCGGATAGCTGGCCCAGCTTTTCGGCGTGGGCGAGATCTGATCGAAGGTCACTTCTTCTCGCAGCGCGCGGCTGGCGGTCTGGATGACGTTGCCGTGGATCTGGGCGCGCACGCCATCGGGGTTGATGACCAGCCCCTGATCCTGACCGACAAAGACCCGGGTCAGCGTAACTTCGCCGGTTTCGGTATCGACCACGACATCGCAGACCCAGGCCGCCGCTGCCGCCGCCGTGCCGGGGAAGGGGCCGTGGACATAGGTGGCGAAGGCAAAGCCCTGACCATAGGCCATGCGCCCCTGCCGCCGGAAGCGGGGGCCGTCCCGTTCCTGCCAGCCACCGGCCTCGGCGGTGCGGCGCACCAGATCGGCCTCGTTCGGATCGTCCAGATGGCGGATGCGGAAGGCGACCGGGTCCTCGCCCGCCTCAAAGGCCAGCTCGTCGACAAAGCTCTCATGCGCGAAGGTGTTGGGCAGGGCCGAGACCCCGCGCATCCACGCCGCCCGCACCATCGGCGCGATGTCATGGCAGGTGATGCGCTTGTTGGGCACGCGATAGGGCGGAACGATGGTGCGGTCGCCCATCATCGCGTGATGCGGCGCGGGCGAGATCCGTCCGGTCAGCAATAGCGCCAGATTGGGGCCACGGTTCGAGGGATACCAGCTGTCCAGCGCATAGGCACCCAGATCGCCATTGGCACCGATGCCGCCCTTGACCTCCATCAGCTGCGCCGCGCCCTTGGGTTCCCACAGATGTTCCTGCGCCCGCGTCAGCTGCACCCTGACCGGCCGGCCCACCGCGCGCGCCATCAGCAGCGCATCGCCGCAGACATCATCGGCGCAGTTCCTGCCATAGCAGCCGGCGGCCTGAAGCCGGCGCAGATCGATGGCATCCGGCGCCAGTCCGACCAGCAGCGCCAGATCGTCGCGCAGCATATGCGGGTTCTGCGTCCCGCTCCAGACGATCGGCTGACCGGCATTCCAGTCGGCGACGGCGCAGGAGGGGCCGATCGAGCCATGCAGGTGATAGGGCCAGAGATAGGTCCGCTCCAGCCGGATGCCGCACTGCTCATACCCCCGGTCGAAATCGCCGCTGGCGTCCAGAAGGCGCGGGGTCGAGGGAAAGTCCTTCAGCGTCTGTTTCAGATCGCCCATGTCCGGCAGGGGTGGCGGAATGCGCCAATGGGCGATCAGCGTCTCGGCAAGGACCTGCGCCTGCTCGGGGCTTTCCGCCACCACGCCCAGAAAATCCCCCTCGCGGACGATGGCGACAAGACCGGGCAGCCCGGCGACCGAGTCCTCGTCGACGCCGACAAGGCTCTGGCCGATGAACGCGCCGCTGTCGCGCCCGGCATAGGGCGGGCGGATGACATGGCCATGCAACATGCCCTCGATGCGCAGATCGTGGATATAGGTGAAGGCGCCCGTCACCTTGGCCGGCAGATCGCGGCGTCCGACCGGCTGGCCGACGATGCGGTAATCACGCGGCGATTTCAGCGGCACATCGGGATCCAGCGGCAGCGCGAGATCAAGCCCGCCGACCAGCCCGGCATAATCCAGCACCATGTCGCGCCAGCGGACCGTGCCGTCGGTCAGCACCAGTTCGTCCCGCGCGGCGTTCAGCCGCTGCGAGGCCCGATCCTTGAGCACCTGCCGCAACTGCGCCGCGGCGGCGCGCAGTGGAAGGGCCGCGACCTGAATGGTTTCCGAGGCGATGGTCGCGCCCTGATCGGGGGTGCGGGCGGTATCGCCCAGAACCACGCCGACCCGGTCGAGCGGCAGGTCAAGTTCTTCCGCGATGATCTGGGCCAGCGCCGTCTCGATGCCGGTTCCCAGATCGACATGGCCGTTGAAGCCGGTGGCGATGCCATCGCCATCAAGCTGCAGGAAGGTGATGCGGCCCTCGGGCCGGTCCTCATAGACCGAGATCCGCCCCGCCGGTGCCGCGTCAGCCATGCGCGGCCTCGTCATTCCTCAGCAGGATGGCCGCGCGCTGGATGGCGGCGATGATTTCCTGATGCGCGCCGCAGCGGCACAGATTGTCGCGCATCGCCTGACGGATCTCGGCCTCGCCTGGCGCGGGATTGCCGGCGAGCAGGGCGCAGGCCGTCATCACCATGCCGTTCAGGCAATAGCCGCATTGCGCGCCCTGGCAGTCGATGAAGGCCTGCTGCACCGGATGCAGACGCCCGGTTTCCCGATCGGCCAGCCCCTCCAGCGTGCTGACCCGGCGACCGGCGACCCGCGCCGCCCGCATCACGCAGGCGCGCGCCGGGGCCTGATCGACCAGCACCGTGCAGGCGCCGCATTGCGCCAGCCCGCAACCATATTTCGGCCCGTTCAGCCCCAGATCGTCGCGCAGGACCTGCAGCAGCGTCCGGTGCCGGTCGACCCGGACATGGGCAGGCCGGCCGTTCAGCTCGAAACTCAACTCCATCGCGCTGCCCCCCTTGCGCTGCAACGATCAGTTTAGGTGATGTTTGCGTGCATACCAACGAAAAGCGCGGTTGGCAGCAGCCCCGACTCAGTGTCCCGTGACGAGGGCGGGGATGCGGTCTGCCGGCGGGGTATTGCGGCTGCGCTGGCTGGTGACGCGGCCATCGATGATGGTCATGCCGACACCCGGCAGGTTGCCCAGCTGCACGCTTTCCAGAATGGTCTTGCCGGGGGCGTGCTGGGCGCGGTCCATCAGCACGAAATCGGCGCAATAGCCGATCTCGATCAGGCCCACATCCAGTTCGCGCTGGCGCGCGGTGTTGCCGGTGGCAAAGCAGAAGGCGGTTTCGGCCGCGACATTGCCGAGGCTCGACAGCATCGACACCATGCGTAGGATGCCAAGCGGCTGCACGCCCGAGCCTGCCGGCCCGTCGGTGCCCAGAATGATCTGATCAAGTTTGCCCAGTTCCCGCGCGGTATTCAGCGTCAGAAGCGCCGCGCGCTCATTGCCGTTATGGACGATCTCCAGCCCCTTCAGGCAGCTTTCGCAGAGGCAGACGATCTGGTCATCGGGCAGGGCCGAGTGCCCGCCATTGATATGGCCGACGACATCGGCGCCGGTTTCCAGCACCATGGCGGCATCGATCAGGCCCGAGCCGGGGATCGAGGGGCCGCCGGTATGAATGGTCGACTGGATGCCGTATTTGCGCGCCCAGCTGACCATCTGATTGGCGGTCTTGCCATCCTTGACCGAGCCGAGGCCGACCTCGCCCAGAAACTTCACCCCGGCATCGGCCAGTTCCTTGAAGTCATGCTCTTCCATGCCATGCTCGATCACCGGGGCGCCGGCCAGAACCTTGACGCCCGAGGGGCGGAAATTCTCGTACCAGCGCTGCGCCGCGATCGCCATGGCCTTAAGGCCGACGATATCCTTGGGCCGGCCGGGCATATGCACCTCGCCGGCCGAGATCATCGTGGTCACGCCGCCGTTCAGCGTCGAATCGATCCAGTTCAGCTGTTGCTGGCGCGGGGTGTAGTCACCGACGACCGGATGGATATGGCTGTCGATCAGCCCCGGAGCGAGGGTGACACCATTGGCATCGATCAGCGTGGTCGCACCCTCGAGATCCAGATCGCGTTCGCGGCCGATGGCGGTGATCTTGCCGTCGATGGCGATGAGGCAATCCGCATCGGCAATCGGCGCCTCGATCTTGCCGGTCAGCAACAGGCCGATATTGCGAATGACAAGCTTGCGCGGGCCGTCGTCGGTTGGGGTGGTGGGGTCCATTGCCGATGCTCCTCCGATGGGCTTCAACCGTTGATTATTGTTGGTATGCTAACGACAAACGGGACTCGATCAAGATATTTGTTGCGGGTGGGCCGATCCGCGATCAATCGACGAAGGCGCGTTCGACGACGAAACTGGCCGGCTTGTTGTTCGACCCCTCGACCAGCCCGAATTCCTCGAGCGCCTGCTTGGTGTCATGCAGCATGGCCATCGAGCCGCAGATCATGCCGCGGTCGGTCTCGGGGGTGATCGGCGGCACACCCAGATCCTCGAACAGCTTGCCGCTGCGCATCAGGTCGGTGATCCGGCCGGTCTGGTGATAGGCCTCGCGCGTCACCGTCGCATAGTGGCGCAGCCGCCCCGCCGCCATCTCGCCGACCAGCGGATCTTCCAGCAGCTCGCGCACCAGGTTCTCGCCATAGGTCAGCTCTTCGATCTCGCGGCAGGTATGGGTCAGGATCACCTCGTCGAATTTCTCGTAGGTTTCGGGGTCGCGAATCAGCGAGGCGAAGGGCGCGATGCCGGTGCCGGTCGAGAACATGTAGACCCGCTTGCCCGGCAGAAGGGCGTCATGGACCAGCGTGCCGGTAGGCTTCTTGCGCATCAGCACGGTGTCGCCTTCGCGGATCTTCTGGAGATGTTCGGTCAGCGGCCCGTCGGGCACCTTGATCGAGTAGAACTCGATCTCTTCGTCCCAGGAGGGGCTGGCGATGGAATAGGCGCGATAGACCGGCTTTTCGGCATTGGGCAGGCCGATCATCACGAACTCGCCCGAGCGGAAGCGGAAGCTGGCGGGACGTGTGATGCGGAACCGAAACAGCCGGTCGGTATAATGCTGCACCTCGGTCACGGTCTCGGCGAAGACACCGGTCGGGATGGGAAAGGCTGCCGGGGTCTCGGTCGCGGTCAGGCTGATCTCGGTCATGTCTTGATCCTCACTTGGTTCTGGTCGCGACCGTCAGGCCGGGTTTTCCGAAAGATGCGCGAGCTTGCCCTCGACCTCGGCCCATTTTTCATGCTCGGGCATCGGATCGATCTTCTGGGTTATATTGGGCCATTGTCCGGCCAGCCGCGTATTGAGCTGAAGCCAGCTGTCAAGCCCCGCCACCGTGTCGGGCTTGATCGCGTCCACCGGGCATTCGGGCTCGCAGACGCCGCAGTCGATGCATTCATCGGGATGAATGACCAGCATGTTCTCGCCCTCGTAGAAGCAGTCCACGGGGCAGACTTCGACACAATCGGTGTATTTGCACAGGATACAACTCTCGGTGACGATGTAGGTCATGGCGGGGCCTATTGTTAGTATACAAACGAAAATACGCGAGATGATCCGATTGTCAAGGACGAAGCCGCGCGCCGATCAAACACGGCTAAATGGCTTATCGAAAAGGATTTCCTGCGCGCTATCGGCCTGACGCGAAGGTTTCCAGCACGTCATACAGGACCGGCTCGAAGGATTTGCTCAGCGCCGAGAATTCACGATTCCGTTCCCGCATCTCGGGGCTGCGCAGCACGTTCTGGAAATCCTCGCGGCTGCGCCATTGCGAGTAGCTGGCGATCCGGGTCTGGGCGTCGTTCACATGCAGGCCCGCGCCCAGAAATCCCGGCTGGTGGCGAAGGAACGTCTCGTAGGCATCCCTGAGCCGCTCGAGCAGGTCGAGAAAGGTGCCGGGGGTGACATCATAGGTGGTGATGACCGTCTGCCGGTCGGGACGCTCGTCGATGCTCAGCATGTCATTCTCCTGTGATCGCATGGGGTCCGGCGCTGCCGGATAGACACGGAGGGGCGGCCCCGCCGCCGCAGGGGAGCGCGGGTGGGGCCGTCCGTTGGGGTCGCGTTCAGCGCAGCCCGTCTTCGCCCTTGGCCTCGCCATGGGTCAGGCCGCCCACGCGGGGCAGCGGCCTGCCGCTGTCGCTCACCGCCACGGCCACGACGATCTCGTTGGCGCGGGGGGCGTCGTTCAGTCGAATTTCCACCCCGTCGAAATGGCTGCGGACATAGGCCGCATCCTTGTGCCCCAGCGGGATATCCAGATCCTGGCCCAGCCCGCCGCGCTTCTTGGACGAGGGCACAAGTGCCGCGCCCTTTTCAACCGCCTGCCGCAGCGGGGCGCCCATCTTGGGGTGCAAGAGGGCGGCGGCATGTTCCAGCTCGCCATTCTCGCCGACCATCGCCGCCTTGCCATAGCTTTCGGCCTGGCCCGGTTCGATCCCCAGCGCGGCGACGCATTTCGCGCCCAGAAGCCCGCCCAGTTCGGCGCCGATCTCGATCAGCGGCGTCAGGTCCTCGACATAGCGCCCGGCGAAGGGATTGGCGATGACGGCGGCGGCGACCGCCTTGCGGGTCGGCGGCACGATGGCTCGGCCAGCCTCCTGATGGGTCTCCTCGACCCAGGTGCAGATCTTCCTGATCTCGGCGCTCATTTCAGCCCGTCCTCGCCCTTGATGTCCCAGGCTTCCAGCCCGCCCGAGCGGGAATGGATGCGCGGGCCGGTGGTCATCACCAGCGCGAACAGCAGTTCGTCGGCGCGGGGCGCATCGTTGATCCCGACCTCCATCGAGTCGAAATGGCTGCGCACATAGCTGGCATTGATATGGGTGATCGGCACGTCGATCCGCGCGCCGGTGCCGCCGACCTTCTTGGCCGAGGGCACGATCGCCTTGGTGCCGCCGATGGCCTCGCGCATGGCATAGCCGCCGGGCGCGTGCCACAGCGCGCCATGTTCCAGCTCGCCCGCCGAGCCAACCAGCGAGGCCTTGCCATAGCCCTCGATCCTGTCGGCGCCGCCAAGCGCCTCGACCAGCTTGGTGGCCAGATCGACGCCGAGCGGCTTCAGATCCTCCATGAAGCTCTGGATATCGGGCTCGTAGCGGCCGGCGAAGGGATTGCGGATCACCGCGAAGGCCGCGCCGCGCAGATGCGGCGTCTCGGCTGCGGGGCCGCCCTCGTGGAAGATCTCTTCGACCACCAGCACTTGCTTGCGCAGATCAACCCTGGACATATCTCACCTCTCTCTCGTGAATTTCCGACTGGAACGGGCGCCCGACCAGCCATTCCTCGCCGCGCAGGAACAGGGCGGCGGCGGCGATCAGCCCCTTGCCGACCATTGCGCGCGCCCGCGCGGCACCGGCGGACAGGGCGTCATCGATCTCGGATGAAAACAGCCGGCCGACGCCGGTGACGACCGGGCGGTCGCCAAGGTCAGTGTCGGGCTGCAATGCGCTGGCCGGGGTGCGGCGGATCTCGGGATGGCCGGGCAGATCGACGGCATTGGCGATCAGGGTCGCGGCCACATCCGCCGCAGCGGCGCTGCGGGCCAGCACGGTCACGCTGTCGGCAATGCCGAAGGAAAGGCTGCGCCCGCCGCTGCCACTTGTGGCGATGCCGCCGATTCCGTCCCCGCCGTGAATCCGGATGCGGCCCAGATCGGTGCCGTCGGTTCCGGCCATGGCGCTGGTATAGTCGGCCTCGTTCGCCAGATGCAGGGCGATATCGCCGCCATTGTTCACATAGGCCCGATGCAGCGGCTCGGCGGCGAGCATCGCGGCCAGGATCTCGTCGGCGACGGCACCGGCGACAGCGGCCATGCGGGTGACGAAGATCGCGCCCGAATGGGGCAGGGCTGCCCGGTGCATCCGGCGCGCGACCGGGCCACGGGGCTCGGGCGCATCCGGCAGAAGCTCGGCACGCAGCAGCGGCAGTTCGGCCACCAGTTCCTCGAGCAGCCCGTCAAAGCGCCGCACCGCCGCCGCGAAGGCCCGGTCGCGGTCGCCGCCCGGGGCGGCATCGGCCCCGATGATCAGGTCGATGGGGCCATGCTGAAGATGCAGCCGGCTGCCATCCCCGAGACGCGCTGCCACCGCGCCGGTCATGCGGGACGGTCCGCTTTCCAGCGATAGTTGCTGCGCGCGGTCGGATCGCCATCGGGATCGATCGGCTCGACCCGGCGCACCTCGCGCGGCATGGCTTCGGCCAGCGTGCGGACGTGATCCATATGCCCGCCAAGCGCGGCGTAATCCGCCAGCCGCATGGTGAACTCGATCGGGGCCACGAGCGCGGGGGTGGGGACATAGCCGAAGGAATTGGTCGGCATGTTCAGCACATCGGCCATGACGGTGATGCCGCCGCCGGGCCAGACATAGGCATCGGCACCGCCGCAAGTGACATGGGTCAGCGAGTCCTTGACCGAATTGGTCAGCCCGACCGGCCGCTTGGTCACACCGGCGCGCAGACTGCCGCCGGCCCCGCCCATGAACAGCACCGAACAGATCGAGGGTTCGCAATTCTCGGCAATGGCCAGCACCGAAGCCCTCAGGTCCTCGGGCATCTCGGTGGCGACCGGCTTCAGGGTCTCGTCCAGTTCGAAATAGGCATATTGCTCGCCCGTGGTCGAGACCATCAGCAACCGCAGTCCCTGCCAGGCCACCTCGGGATCGGGCTCGCGCAGGATCGACAGCGGGTCCTCGATATTGGTGCCGCCCCAGCCGGTGCCGGGATCGGCCACCTGGAAATAGCGCCCCGGAGTCGAGCGGCGGCCGTTCACCCGGATGCCGCTTGGCGGCACGTTCAGAAGCTTGCCGGCCTGATGTTCGGACAGGACGCCGGTGATGTGGTCATCCACGACCACCACCTCGTCGACATGCTGGGCCCAATCCGAGGCGAACATGCCGATGGTGGCCGAGCCGCAGCCGACGCGCATCAGATGCTCCTCGACCCCGTTCACGATCGGCGCCTTGCCGGCCTGCACCACCACGGTCGCACCCTCGTCGATGGTCATTTCGACGGCCTCGCGGTTGCACAGCCGCAAGAGCGCGTCACAGGTGATCCGGCCCTCTTTCTTGCTGCCCCCGGTCAGATGCTCGACGCCGCCGAGCGACAGCATCTTCGAGCCATATTCGCTGGTCATCACATGGCCGATCGGCTCGCCATCGACGCGCACGATGGCGCGTTCATGGCCGAGGAAGCGGTCGGTGTCGATCTTCACCTTAACGCCGCAATAGCTGAAGATACCCTCGGTCACGACCGTCACCATGTCGACCCCGTCCACGTCCTGACTGACGATGAAGGGGGCGGGCTTGTAATCGGGATAGGTGGTGCCGGCACCGACCGCGGTGATGAAGGGTCGCTTGCCCTGCACCAGATCGCCGTCCCAGTCATTGCCATCGGTATCGCGCAGGAAAGGCACCGCCTTGACGCCCTTGTCGATGGCATTCTCGATGATGGTCAGCGGGTCGAGGCGAACCAGATTGCCGTCGTGATTGGCATAGCGGTCACAGGCGCCCGAGCGACCCTCGGCGATATAGCACAAGACCGGGCAGGCGTCGCAGCGGATCTTTTCGGGCTTTGCGGTGGTAGCCTCTGACATTTCCCTACTCCTTGATGTGCGGCCGGGCGGTTCCCTGCGGCTGCGATCAGACAATTCGGACGGGTTTCACGGGCCGGTGATCCCGTCTGATACAGCAAAGCCCATGCGGGCGATCCGATGCAGCGGTGCCGTCCCGCCCCCACCCGGCGGCGGCGCGCGGACCGGCCTGCGGATGCATCGACCTGGCGCAGAACTCTTGTGGCCCTCGATCATTTCGTTGGTATACAAACGATATTTCGAGTCGCGGGCCCTGTCAAGATTTCTTTGACCACCCGCGCCCCAGATCCGGCCCGATTTTCACAGATCGCCCCCGTCCGCGATGCGGCGGGGCTTTGCGATCATTCCTCAGGCGCAAGGCCCTGCTTTGCAGAAATTTCATCTGGTACGCGGTTCTGTGACGCAAAGATCCCGGAGCGACGCAATTCCGTCGTCTGCGGTCCTGTCGAAAGAGGCTTGATCTGATCAGCGATTATGTTAGCATACAAATGATATTCAGACGAGGAGGAGCTGTCTGATTCATGTCGTATCGGCGTGGCGCATCGATTTCACCATCGGTGATCCGGGCCGGGCGGTCGGAACGATCCGCGTAACAGCTGTTCCGGACTCATCACCTGATCCAGCCATACGGGCCACCGTCGCCACGCCGTCAGCCGCAGGGCATCCGGGCGCATTCGCATGGCTGGACTGCCATCTACGGAGGAGGAATTCCATGTCCCGCAAGACAGCATTGAAATTGATCGGCGTCGTCATCGTCGCCTGCTATCTGGTTCCCTATGCCGTTCTCGGATCGGTCGCGTCCTGGCAGGGCGCCTTCCTGTTCTGGTGCCTCGCCGGCCTTGCCGTCATCGTCCTGAACGCCGTCGCCACCGCCGGCTTCAAGGGGGCCGGGAAATGAGCGTCACCCTGGTCGTCACCGGCATCGCCATCTATATCGCCCTGTCGCTGGCCGTGGCCTGGCTGTCGCGGGCCGGGCCGTCGTCCAGCATGGCGGACTATTTCCTCGGCGACCGTTCGATGGGCGGCGTGGTCTCGGCCCTGTCCTATTCCGCCACCACCTATTCCGCCTTCATGATGGTCGGCCTTGCCGGTCTGACCTATCGCGGCGGGGTCGGGGCGCTGGGGTTCGAGATCGTCTATTTCGCCGGGGTCTCTCTGGTCGCGGTCTTCGGGCCACGTTTCTGGGCCGTCGGCGCGAGATACGGCTATGTCACCCCCTACGAAATGCTTGGCCATCGCTACAACAGCCGCTGGGTCGCGGTTGCGGCGGGGCTGGTGGGGCTGGTTTTCCTGATCCCCTATTCGGCGGTGCAGCTTGCGGGCGTCGGATATCTGCTGTCGGGCATGACCGGCGGCGGCATCTCCTTCGGCCTCGGCATCGTCATCGCCACGATTCTGGCCATCGTCTTTTCCTATATCGCCGGCATCCGCTCGGTCATGTGGACCGACAGCCTTCAGGCGCTGATGATGATCATCGCCTCGGTCATGGTCGCGGCGCTTGTCGTCTATGAACTCGGCGGCTTCACCACGCTGTTTGCCACGATTGCCGAACGCAAGCCCGAGATGTTGCAGGTGCCCGGACCGGGCCTCTTCAGCTTCACCACCTTCCTTGGCCTGACCATCCCCTGGTTCTTCTTCGCCATCTCCAACCCGCAGGTCAGTCAGCGTCTCTACATGCCGGCCTCGCTGGCGGCGCTGCGCAAGATGCTGCTGATCTTCCTCTGCTTCGGCCTGATCTACACCATCGTCGCCGTGGTCTGGGGCTTCTCGGCCTTCATCGCCTTCCCCGATCTGGAGAATCCCGACCTCGCCACCTCGGTGCTGCTGTCGTCGGATTTCGTGCCGCCGGTGCTGGGGGTGATCGTGATGATCGGCATTCTTGCCGCCGCCGTCTCGACCATCGATTCGATCCTGCTGACGCTCTCCTCGGTCTTCGCCCGCGATGTCTACGGCAATGTCACCGGTGATTCCGACGACCACCGCCAGCTGCTGATCGGCAAGCTGGTCATCCCGGTCATCTCGCTGATGGCGCTGGGGTTCGCGGCGATGGAGTTCAGCATGATCGCCGTCCTGTCGGTCGCGGCCTCGGTCGGTCTGGTCGTGGTGGTTCCCGCCACCATCGCCGCCTTCTTCTGGCGTCGGGGCACGGCGGCGGGGGCGCTGGCGTCGATCATCGGCGGCGTCGGCTTCGTCATCGCCATGTATCTGACCGGCAACAAGCTGTTCGGGCTGAATGCCGGCATCCTTGGCCTGCCGGTCTCGGCGGTGCTCTTTTGCATCGTCAGCCTGATGACCAAGCCGGATCTGGCACGCGCCGACGAATTCATGCGCGAGGCGGATGCCGTGCTGGACAGCGCAGGGGTCGAGGTTCCGGCCACGACGCAGTGAACCGACATGACAGGACGGACGGGGGCGCGGCAGGACGGTCCGCGCCCCTCGCCAATTCTGCGCAAGGCTGTCGCCGCGTCAGGGCCGGTGCCTCCGCTATAGGCAGAGCGCGCCGAGTCGATTAGTCTGCAAATGAATTGGAACAGACGGAATGTGAGTTTGATGACGCCATCGGCAGACCCGGATCCCGACAGGCCCGAGGACGATTATGTTCTGAGCGACCAGATCGGCTATCTCTTTCGCCTTGCGAACCAGCGCCATTCCTCGATCTTCATGGAGCGGACGATCCTTGACCTGACGCCGACGCAATTCTCGGCGCTGGTCCGCTTGGCCGAACTTGGCGAATGTTCGCAGAACCAGCTGGGCCGGGCGACGGCGATGGATGTCGCCACGATCAAGGGGGTCGTCGGCCGGTTGAAGGCCAAGGGGCTGGTCGAGTTGGCCGCCGATCCCAATGACAAGCGGCGGCTGATCGTGTCTCTGGCCCCTGGACAGGGCGATCTGATCGCCAGGCTTGGCGAGATCGGTGCCGAGATCACGCGCGAGACCCTGAGCCCGCTGACGCCTGCCGAGCAGCGTTCGCTGCTGCGCCTGTTGAAGAAGCTGACCTGACCGGATTGGTGGCGCCGCGCGGATTGCCGGTCATGCCGGATCGAAGGTGTCACCGCCCGGCATCCGGAGGAGCGGGCGGTGGGGGTTTGTTTGGCAGTGCGCTCAGCCCATCTGGCCGGGCAGCCACAGCGCCAGAGCCGGGATGCCGACCAGCATCGCCAGCCGGACGATATCGGCCAGGATGAAGGGCAGGATGCCGCGGACCACGGTGCCCATCTTCAGCCCGGGCTGGGTCGCCTGCACCACGAACAGGTTCATGCCAATGGGCGGCGTGATCAATCCGATCTCGGCCACTGTCACCACGATGATCCCGAACCAGATGAGGTCGTAACCCATCTGCGCGGCAATCGGCATGAGCAGCGGCACTGTCAGCAGCACCATGGACATGCTGTCCATGAAGCAGCCCAGCACGATGTAGAAGGCGAGGATCAGCAGCAGCACCGCCATCGGCCCCAGCCCCGCATGTTCGATCAGCCCGATCAGGTATTGCGGCAGGCCGGTGCCCTCGAGGAAGAAGTTGAAGAGGGCCGCGCCGATCAGGATGAAGAAGATCATCCCGGTCAGCCCTGCCGTCTCGGCGATCGATGATTTGAGCGTTGCCCGGTTCACCCCGCCCGAGAAGAGCGCGAGGATGAAGGCGCCGACGGCGCCCACGGCGGCGGCTTCGGTGGGCGAGAACCAGCCGGCATAGATGCCGCCGATCACCACCGCAAACAGCGCTGCCACCGGCCAGATCTTCAGCGTGGCGCGGATACGCTCGGCCCAGTCATGGCGCGGGCTGGGGGGTGCCAGTTCCGGCTTCAGCCGCACCTGCACCATGACCGCGACGGCATAAAGCACCGCGCCGAGGATGCCGGGGATCAGCGCCGCGATGAACAGCTGACCGATGCTCGATTGCGTCAAGAGGCCATAGACCACGAGGATCACCGAGGGCGGGATCAGCACGCCAAGCGTGCCCCCCGCCGCCACCGTGGCCGAGGCCAGCGAGGGCGAATAGCCATGGCGGGCCATTTCCGGCATCGCCACCCGGCCGATGGTGGCGACCGTTGCCAGGGACGATCCGCAGATCGCCCCGAACAGCGCCGAGGCCCCGACCGAGGTGACTGCCAGACCGCCCCGCACATGGCCGATCCAGGCATTGATGGCCTGAAACAGCGCCCGCGACAGGCCGGCATGGCTGGCAAAGACCCCCATCATCACGAACAGCGGGATGACCGAGAAGGAATAGGGAAAGATCGCCTCGAACGGAGCCGAGCCCAGCACATAGGCGACCCCGCCCCAGCCGTTCATCCACCAGAAGCCAAGCGCGCCGACGGCCCCCATGGCGATGGCGACCGGCAGGCCGAGGGCGATCAGCCCAAGCGCCGCGAAAAAGCCCAGAAGGCCAAGAACAGGATCAGACATGGGCCGCAGGCTCCGTCGGTTGGTCGTTTCGCAGGATGCCGGCGAAATGCAGCGCCGCGCCGATCAGGCTGATGGCCATGCCCGCAAGCAGCGGATACCAGAACCAGGCGATGGGAATGCCAAGCTGCTGCGAGACATCGCCAAAGGCGGTGCGGGTCTTGAAGGTGGCAAAGCCATGCCACAGCAGCAGGACCAGCAGGCCCAATGTGACCAGCGTGGCAAAGCCGCGCAGCACCAGCGCGACCGGCCGCGGCACCGCGCCGACGATGACATCGACGCCCACATGCGCGCCGGTCAGGAAGGCGAAGGGCATCACCAGCCAGGCGCCGGTGAAGACGCAAAGCTGCACGATATCGACCACGCCGATGATCGGCGCGCCAAAGCGGCGGCCAAGGATGTCGGCCACCGTGATCAGGGCGGCGGCCGAATAGGCCGCCACCCCCAGCACGGCGAAGAGCCGCACCAACTTGTCGAGACGCTGCATCCGGGATCAGCTTTCGTTCGGGTGCTGGGCCTCGTATTCGGCCACCGCGTCCTGCATCGCCTTGTAGATCTCGGCGGCGTTCTCGACGCCTTCGCCCTCGACCGTCTTGATGTAGTTCTGGATCATCGGCTGCAGCGCCTCGCGCCATTTCGCGCGCTCGTCCTCGCTCAGCTTGGTGATGACATGGCCGCTGGCTTCGGCCTCTTCCCGGCCCGGCTTGTCCCAGGCATCCCACCAGTCGCCGAATTTCGGCTCCAGCGCGTCGCCCGAGGCCTGATCGATGCAGCTTTTCGCGGTTTCGCTCAGCTTGTCATAGCTGTTCTGGTTCATCACGAAGAAGAACGAGACGGTATAGGCACCGGCATCGAGGTGGTATTTCAGCACCTCGTTCAGGCCAAAGCTTTTCACCGGGTCCCAGGGGAAGACGGTGCCGTCGATGACGCCCTTCTGGAGGTTCTCATAGACCTCGCCCGGCGGCAGGCCCTGCGGATCGGCACCGAGGAAGGTCAGCATTTCCGAGACGGCGGGGCTGGGCGTGCGGATGCGCAGGCCCTTCATGTCCTCCATCGTCTTAACTTCCTTGGCGCTGGTGTGGATCAGCCCGCCGTTATGGGCAAAGAGACCCAGCACCTTCAGGCCCTGATATTCCGGGGCGAGGTAGTCGGGAAACACCTTCCACAGCGCATAGGTGGCGGCACCGGCATCGGCGGTGAGGAAGGGCATGTCGATCAGCGAGGTGCGCGGAAAGCGGCCGCGCGGCAGGCCGGTCAGGCCAACGGCGATGTCGCTGACGCCGGCCATAACCTGCTCCTGCTGGCGCGCGACGTTGCCCAGCTGACTGCCGGCGCCCGAGATCTCGAATTCCAGCTCGCCGTTGCTGCAGGCGGCGACCTGCTCGGTCCAGGGCTGGATGAAATCGACCTGGAAACCATGGACGGCGGGCAGGTAGTGGCTGAGCTTCAGCTTGGTCACTTCGGCCGCAGCCGACAGCGGCAGCACTGCGACGATCGCGGCCGAAGCCAGCAGGGTCTTGGAGATGGTCATGGGTTTCCTCCCGGAGGGGTTCGTGAGTGGCTTGGAACTGATGTGAGGGTGAACGACGGTCGCAGCCCGGCGCGTCTTCTGCGCGCGGGTGCGGATCAACCGGCTGCGGGCGGGGCCGGCAGGGGTTGGGTCCAGGGCTGCGGACGCGGCGGCCGGGTGGAGGCCGTGGCGCTGTCCCCCGCGCTGGGGGCGCGGTCCCGGATGACGTTGATCTGAGCGGTCGCGCCCTGCCGGTCCGATTGTGTCTCGGCTGCCGGTGGCGCTTTTTTGCTGATTGCCATGCGCCCTCCCTTGCGCTGCATCAGATTTACTATTATTGAACAATGATGTTCGATTAAAGAGATACGTCGAAATGTGTGCATCTGTCAACGACTCTTCCTCGGGCCCCGAAAGCAACCGTCTGCAGACGCTGGATCGGGGTCTGCGCGCGCTGCGGGTCATTGCCGACTCTCCTGACGGGGTCAGCGTGGCCGAATTGGCCAGTTCGCTTGGAATTGCACGGGCCATTGCCTATCGCATCGTCAGCACGCTCGAGGATCACAGCGCCGTTCACCGCTCTGCCAGCGGGCGGCTGCATCTGGGGGCCGGGCTGCTGACATTGGCGGCGCAGGTCGAGCAAGGGCTGCGCGGCCATGCCCGGCCGATTCTCGAATCACTTGCAGAGGCCAGCGGCTGCTGCGCCTTCCTGTCGGTGGCGCAGGGCGATGAATGCGTGGCGATGTTTTCAGCCGTGCCGGTCAGCGGTTTTCTGGAGGTGAACTATCGCGTCGGCTCGCGCCATCCGCTCGACCGGGGGGCGGCGGGCATCTCGATCCTGGCGGCCCGCGCGCCGTGCGAGGGCGACGATCCGCGTCTGGCGCAGGTGCGTGCCGATGGCTTCGCCCATACGAAGGGCGAGCTGGAGCGCGGCGCCACCGGGATCGCCGCTGCGGTCGCCCTGTCGCGGCTGCGCCATCCGGGGCTGGAGGCCTCGGTCGGCATCGTGACCCTTGGCGCGCTGGACGTGGATCGCATCGCCAGGTTGGTCATGTCCGCCGCCGATGCGCTGGCCGCACAGATGAACGCGTGACAAGGCGGAGATCCGTCCCGCGCGCGCGCGGCTGGTCGAACGACACGGCGGATCGGCCTGCCGTGATCAGTGAGGCCTATCCGGCATGGAACACGAAGGACCGCATCGAGACCGAGCCGAGGTCGATGGCATCGGTCATGAAGGTCAGCCGGTCAGCCTTGTCCGAAGCGCCGGCGATGGTCAGCGCCGGCAGGTAGTGATCGACCGTCGGATGGGCCATCGGCAGCAGTGTTCCCAGTTTGTGCGTATCCGCCAGTGCGGCAAGGTCGCGATCCTCGAGCCGGCTGGTGAACAGCTGGTCGAACTCCAGCGCGAAATCCTGCGGCGCGCCGCCGGGGCGCATCAGGCGCAGGTTGTGCACCACGTTGCCCGAACCGAGGATCAGCACGCCACGGTCGCGCAGTTGCGACAGGGTGCGCCCGACCTCGAGCTGATGATCCAGCCCGCGCGACATGTCGATCGAGACCTGAAACACCGGCACATTCGCCTCGGGATAAAGGAAACGCAGCACAGCCCAGGCCCCGTGATCCAGACCCCAGGTGTCATCCTCGGCGGCGTGATGGCTGGCCAGAAGGCTGACCACCTCGCGCGCCAGTTCCGGGTTGCCGGGGGCGGGATAGGTCATGTCATACAAGGGCTGCGGGAAGCCGTAGAAGTCATGGATGGTCTTGGGCAGGGCCGAGACATCGACCAGCGTGGTGCCGCGCGTCATCCAATGCGCCGAGACGACGAGGATGGCGGCAGGCTGCGGCAGGCTTTGGCCGAGCGCGGTCCAGGCGCGGCTGTAGGCGGTATCCTGCAGCGCGTTCATCGGGCTGCCATGGCCCAGGAACACCACCGGCATCCGCGCCGAAGGGGCCAGCCGGTCGCGCAGGTTGTGAAGATCTTGGTTCGCACTCATCGTCTGTCCTTTCGGGGGAAGGGGCCGCCTCAACAGAGGCGGCCAGCGGAGATCAGGCCGTGGCAAGCGCCGGGGCCGAGGGCTTCAGCGCCAGCACGCCGCTGCCCAGAAGCGCGATGACCGCATTGATGATCGCCCAGAACAGCGGGAATTCCCAGCCACCGCCCTCGCCCGAGAACAGCCAGCCATTGCCGGAATGCACCCAGACCGCGCCCAGGAGCACCGGGATCAGTGCCAACGCCACGGCCCGCGTGCCGATGCCCAGCACCAGAGCCAGACCGCCGGCCAGTTCGGCGAAGATGGTCAGATAGGCAACAAAGCCGGGCAGGCCGAGGCTTTCGAAATAGCCCACCGTGCCGGGGATGGTGAAGACCAGCACCTTCAAGAGGCCATGGGCGATGAACAGGGCGCCGCTGGAAACGCGCAGCACCAGCGCGGCGATATCGGTGGTCGAGGTCATGTCAGGTTCCTTTTCCGGGTCGCCGTCTCGCGGCGGGATGATGTGATGACCCGAAGATAGAGCTTGACCATTCATCCTGAAATGGCGTCATTGCGGAATGACTATCCGTGATTTGTTCCGAATTGATCCGCCATGGACCTGATCGACGCGCTGAAGGCCTTCGTCGCCACGGCCCAGACCGGCTCCTTCACCGCGGCGGCAGGGCAACTGGGTGTCTCGAACCGGCTGACCTCGAAATACGTGGCCGAGCTCGAGGCGCGGCTGGGGGTCAGGCTGTTGCAGCGCACCACCCGCAAGGTCGGGCTGACCCCGGCGGGCGCGGATCTGCTGGCCCGCGCCCCGGCGCTGCTTGACGATCTGGACGAGCTGATCGGCGAGGTATCCGAGGGTTCGAAAGGCTTTTCCGGTGTGATCCGGGTCTCGGCCCCAGTCACTTTCGGCGAGATCTGGGTAAGCGGGATGCTGGAGCGTTTCGCCCGTCCGCATCCGGCCCTGTCCTTCGATCTGCGGCTGAACGACCGGCATGTCGACCTGGCAAGCGAGGGGATCGACCTCGCCTTCCGCATGGGCCAGAGCCAGACCCAATCGCTGAAGGCGCGCAGGCTGGGCCGGTTCCAGTCGATGGTGGCGGCAAGCCCCGACTACCTGGCGCGGCGCGGGATGCCGCAGGGTCCGGCCGATCTGGCGGCGCATGACTGCATCATCGACAGCAACCGCCGCAGTCCTCGGCGATGGGTGCTGGGCGAGGGCAAGGGGGTCAGCGAGGTCGTGGTGAGCGGGCGGTTCCAGGTGAACTCGGCCCGGGCGGCGGTCGAACTGGCGGTCCGGGGACAAGGGCTGGCCTTCGTCCCGCGCTTTGCGCTGCATGACGCGCTGGCGGCGGGTCTGTTGCGGCCGGTCCTGCCCGATCACCCCGGCGAAGCCATCCCGCTGAGCGCGGTCTACCTGGAAGGACGCGTCCTGCCACGCAAGATCCGCGCCCTGATCGACTTCGCCGCCGAGGATATCCGGCAGGCGGATATCCTCTAGTCGGGTCCGACAGCGCCCTGTTTCTCGACCTTGAATGGCAGGATGGCAGCAGATGGGTGCGCGGCACAGGCCCTCTGCGCCTTGACATGACATCGGTGTCATGACATCAATGTCACAACGGAGGAAGAATCGGAGGGGAGCTCGCTTTGGCCACGATCTACGATGTCGCGAAACAGGCGGGGGTCTCGCCCAAGACGGTCAGCCGGGTGCTGAACGGCGACGGGCCGGTCAATGCCGAGACGCGGCAGGTGGTCGAGGCGGCGATGGCGGAACTGGGCTATGTCCGCTCGAACGCCGCGCGGATGATGCGGGCGACGCGTTCGGGGCTGGTCGGGCTGGTGACAGGGGCGATCTCGACCTCCATCGATCCGACCCGACCCACGGGCCTGCCGGATCTCTTTATCGTGCAGGGGGTTCAGGCGGTGCTGGCCAAGGCCGGCAAGACGCTGATGATCGCCGATACGGCCGGGCGGCAGGACAGCGTGCCGGGGCTGATGCGCACCTTTCTGGAGCACCGGGTCGAGGGGCTGATCTATGTCGCCGACCATCACAAGGAAATCGCCTCGCCCGGCGTGCCGTCGCAGGTGCCGCTGGTGCTGGCCAATTGCTTCGATGCCGCAGGCACCCCGGCGATCATCCCCGATGACCGCGCCGGCCAGCAGGGGCTGACCGAAAGCCTGATCGCCGCCGGCCATCGCCGCATCGCCTATGTCACGCTGATGGGCGAGATGGTGGCGACGCGGCTGCGGCTTCAGGGCTATCACGACGCGCTGGCCGGGGCCGGGATCGCCGCCGACCCGGCGCTGGTCGCCGCCGGCTACCGCGAGGGTTATGCCCAGGACGGCGCGCTGGTGGAAAACGCCATCGACGCGCTTCTGGCGCTGGACCGGCCGCCCACGGTCATCTGCTTCGGCAATGACGAGATGGCGATGCGCGGCTATGGCATCCTGCGCTCGCGCGGGCTGGCGATTCCCGATGACATCTCGGTTGCGGGCTATGACGATTACCGCGCCATCGCCGAGACGCTGTTCCCGCCGCTGACCACGGTCGAGCTGGCCTATCGTCAGCTGGGCGAGGTCGCGGCCGCGCAATTGCTCGCCCGGATCGAGGGGCAAAGCGATCTGCCGCAGCAGACATTGGTGCCCGGCCCGGTCCGCTGGCGCCAGTCGGTCCGACGCCTGACCGCCTGAGCATCCGAGAGCCTGACCCGACACACGACAATTCACCCCGAGGAGGAAGACATGAAACTGCTTGCGACCACGTCCGCCGCTGCCATCGCGCTGGCCACCCTGACCGGCGCCGCATCGGCCCAGACCCAGCTGACCATGTGGTATCACGGCGCCGGAAACGCCGTCGAGGCCGAGATCCTGAACGGCATCGTCAAGGATTTCAACGACAGCCAGACCGAGTTCCAGGTGGTGATCGAAAGCTTCCCGCAGAACAGCTATAACGACTCGGTCGTCGCCGCCGCGCTGGCCGGCAACCTGCCCGACATCCTGGACGTGGACGGGCCGAACATGCCGAACTGGGCCTGGGCCGGCTATCTGCAGCCGCTGCCCATCGATCAGACCGCGATCGAGGGCTTTCTGCCCGGCGTGCTGGGCACCTGGAACGACCAGCTTTACTCGGTGGGCCTCTGGGATGCCGCCGTGGCCATGACCACCCGGCAATCCATTCTGGACACATACGAGATCCGCACCCCCACGCTGGAGGAGCCCTGGAGTGCCGAGGAATTCGACGCCGCGCTGGAGAAGATCAAGGCATCGGGCGATTTCGCCTATCCGCTGGATCTGGGCATGGCCGACAAGGGCGAGTGGTATCCCTATGCCTATGGCCCGTTCCTGTGGAGCTTTGGCGGCGACATGGTGAACCGCGAGACCTATGACACGGCCGAGGGCGTCCTGAACGGCGATCCGGCGCTGGCCTTTGGCGCGTGGTGGAAAAGCCTCTTCGACCGCGAGCTGGTGCCCGGCACCAGTCAGGACATGGCCGCCCATGACAACGGTTTCCAGAACGGCGACTACGCCATCACCTGGAACGGCAACTGGAAGGCGCTGCCCTATCTCGAGGCCTTCGACGATGTGGTCTTCCTGCCCGCGCCCGATTTCGGTGCCGGCTCGAAGATCGGCGCGGCCAGCTGGCAGTTCGCCATCTCGTCCAAGACCGAACATCCCGACGGCGCCGCCGATTTCATCGAATTCGCCATTCAGGACAAGTATCTGGCCGCCTTCTCGGATGGCATCGGGCTGATCCCGCCGACCAAGGAGGCCGCGGCGATGAGCAAATACTATGCCCCCGGGGCGCCGATGGAGGTCTTCTACGGTCTCAGCGAGGCACAGGGGATGAAGCGTCCGGTGACGCCGGGCTACGTGGTCGAGGCGCTGGCCTTCCGCAAGGCGCTGACCGACATCGCCGACGGCGCCGATGTGGCCGATGCGCTGGATGCGGCGGTGGACGAAATCGACACCGATATCGAGCGCAACCAGGGCTACGGGCACTGACACCCCGGCGCGGCGGGTTTGCCCTGCCGCGCCCCCTCAATCGAAAGCAACTGCCATGTCCTCCAGACTGACCCGATCCAACCGGGCCGGATGGGCCTTCGCATTGCCGGGCTTTGGCCTGATCGCGGTGTTCATCATCCTGCCCTTTCTCTTCGCCTTCGGCCTGTCGCTGACCAACCAGCGGCTGGTCTCGCCCAACCCGACCGCCTATGTCGGCCTAGACAATTACCGAAATCTTCTCGGCATCGGCCTGCTGACGCTGGAACCCGAGCGCGACGAGGCCGGAGAGATCAAGCGCGACGAGGCCGGCGCGCCGGAATACCCGCGCGTCCGCTCGCTGACCCGCTCGGACGACTATCCGCAATATCGCGGCATGACCGAGTGGTTCCGCTGGCAATCGGGCGACAATGCCAAGGTGGTGCTGGCCTCGGACGTGACCTTCTGGAAGGCGCTGGCCAACACGCTGCTGTTCGTGGCGGTGGTGGCGCCGTTGCAGGCGGGGCTGGCGCTGGGGCTGGCGCTGCTAATCAACCAGAAACTGCGCGGCATCAATGTCTTCCGCACGGTCTATTTCATGCCGGTCGTGGTCTCGATCGTGGTGGTCTCGCTGCTGTGGCGGTTCATCTATGACGGGCAGGACGGGCTGCTGAACAGCATGATCTCGAAGCTCAGCTTCGGCGCGCTGTCCGGCCATGACTGGCTGGGTGATCCGAACACCGCGCTGCCGGCGATCATGGCCATGTCGATCTGGCAGGCGGTGGGCTTTCACATGGTCATCTGGCTGGCCGGGCTGCAAACCATCTCGCCCACGCTTTACGAGGCCGCCGCCATCGAAGGTTCGTCGAAATGGCAGACCTTCCGCTATGTCACCTGGCCGGGGCTCAGGAACACCGCCGTTCTGGTGCTCATCGTCATCACCATGCAGGCCTTTGCCCTCTTCGCGCAGATCGACGTGATGACCGATGGCGGCCCGCTGGATTCCACGCAGACGCTGGTCTTCCAGGCGGTCGAGCGCGGCTATGGCCGGCAGGACATCTCGGGCGGCTCGACCATCTCGGTCATTCTTTTCATCCTGGTGCTGGTGATCTCGCTGATCCAGCGCTGGCTGACGCGGGAGCGGAACTGATGGCCACCATTTCCCATGACAATCACGGGCTGCGGCTGGCGCTGCGTTACTTGGTGCTGATCCTCGTGGCGCTGATCTTCGTGCTGCCGCTGCTGTTCATGGTCGTCTCGAGCTTCAAGCCCGATGCGCAGCTGCTGGACGACACCTCGTCCATGCGGGCCTTCCTGCCGGTGGGCGATCTGAGCCTGGCGAACTATGCCGCCGCCTTCGACCGCGCGCCGATCCGGCTGTTCGTGATGAACTCGGTGCTTGTCACCGGGATCACCGTGGCGCTGTCGCTGCTGATCTGCTCGCTGGCGGCGTTTTCCTTCACCTTCCTCGACTGGACCGGCAAGGGGCTGCTGCTGTCGATCATCCTGGCCACGCTGATCGTGCCCTTCGAGACCATTGCCATTCCCCTGCTGATGATCTGTTCCAAGCTGCCATGGCTGGGGCTCGACGGCTTCGAATGGGGCTGGCTCAACAGCTATCGCGTGCAGATCATTCCGTGGATCGCCGACGGGCTGACGGTGTTCCTGTTCGTTCAGTTCTTCAAGGACCTGCCGCGCGACCTGATCGAGGCCGCCCGCGCCGAGGGCGCAAGCTGGGGGCAGGTCTATACCCGCGTGGTCATGCCGCTGTCCGGCCCGGTCATCGCCACCGCCGCGATCCTGAAATTCCTGGTGATGTACAACCAGTATCTCTGGCCGCTGATCGTGGTGCAGGAGGAAAGCTATCGCCCGGTGATGGTGGGCCTGCAGTATTTCTTCCAGCTCAACACCGCCTGGGGCGAGATCATGGCCTATCTGACCCTGATCACCGTGCCGGTGCTGGCCTTCTATCTTGTTCTTCAACGTTCGTTCATCGCCTCGATCGCCTCGACCGGCGTCAAGGGCTGAGCCTCAAGGATACCTGACATGACGATCAAACTCGAAAACGACTGGATCTGGGACAGCTGGTATGTCCATGACGGAGACCGCTGGCATGGTTACTTCCTGAAGGCGCCGAAATCCCTTGGCGATCCGCAGCTGCGCCATTTCAACGCCACGCAGGGCCATGCGGTCAGCGACGACCTGGTGAACTGGACGCATCTGGGCACCAGCCTCACCCCCGCCCCCAGCCCGGCCTGGGACGATTTCACCACCTGGACCGGCTCGGTCACGCGCGGCGATGACGGGCGATGGCACCTGTTCTACACCGGCACCTCGCGCGCGGATGGGGGGCTTTACCAGCGCATCGGCCATGCGGTCTCGGACGATCTGCACAACTGGACCCGCGTCGGCGACGGGCTGGCGCTGGACCTGACCGGGCCGGGGGCCGAGGCCTACGAGGCCGAGCACGCCAAGGGCTTCTGGCACGACCGCGCCATGCGCGACCCCTGGGTCATGCGCGACCCGGAGGGCGCGGGCTGGCTGATGTATTTCACCGCCCGCGTGCCGGGCGTGGCCGAGGCGAATGCCGGTGGCGCCATCGGCTTCGCCACTTCACCCGACCTGATGACCTGGACCCTGCAACCGCCGGTTTTCGCGGGCGATTACGGCCAGCTCGAGGTGCCGCAGGTCTTCGAGGTCGGCGGGCAATGGTATTGCCTCTTCTGCACCGCCGCCGAGCATTTCTCGAAAGACCGCGCGGCGGCGACCCCGGGCGGTCCGGTCACCGGCAACCACTACCTGATTGGCGACAGCCCGCGCGGACCGTGGAGCGTGGCCGATGGCTTTCTCGACGGCGCACTGCCCTGCCGACGCTATGCCGCGCGGATCGTCGAGACCGATCAGGGTCTGCGCATCCTTGGCTTTGCCGATCATACCCCCGAGGGCTTCGGCGGCTATGTCATGGACCCCGAGCCCGTCCTGATCGGCCGCAACGGGCTGCTCAGCGTCGAACCCCAGACCGAAACGGCGGAGTAGACCATGGCCCATGTTTCCCTGAAGAACGTCCGCAAGAGCTTTGGCGCCACCGATGTGATCAAGGGCGTCGATCTGGAGATCGAGGATGGCGAGTTCACCGTTTTCGTCGGCCCCTCGGGCTGCGGGAAATCGACGCTGCTGCGCATGATCTCGGGGCTGGAGGATATCAGTTCCGGCACGCTGGAGATCGATGGCAAGGTGGTGAACGACATCCAGCCCGCCGATCGCGGCATCGCCATGGTGTTCCAGTCCTATGCCATCTTCCCGCATATGACCGTGCGCGAGAACATGGGCTTCGGCCTGACCATCGCCCGCGCCTCCAAGGCCGAGAAAGAGGCCAAGGTGCAGGAGGCCGCGCGCATCCTGCAGATGGAGCACCTTCTGGATCGCCGTCCCAGCCAGCTCTCGGGCGGCCAGCGCCAGCGCGTCGCCATCGGTCGCGCCATCGTCAGGAAGCCAAAGGTGTTCCTGTTCGACGAGCCGCTGTCGAACCTCGATGCCGCGCTGCGCATGGATATGCGGCTCGAGATCGGCAAGCTGCACCAGCAACTGGGCGCGTCGATGATCTATGTCACCCATGACCAGGTCGAGGCGATGACGCTGGCCGACAAGATCGTGGTGCTGAAGGATGGCGCGGTGCAGCAGGTCGGCTCGCCCATGGATCTCTATCACCGCCCGGCCAATCGCTTCGTCGCCGGCTTCCTCGGCTCGCCCAAGATGAACTTCATCCCGGTCGAGGTGGTGCAGACGGGCGATGGACAGGCGCAGGTGCAGAGCGCCTCGCTGGAGCCGATCTCGGTGCCGATGGCCCATGCGGGCGTGACGGCGGGGGGCAAGGCGGCGCTGGGGCTGCGGCCGCAATACCTGAAACCGGCCGATCCGGCGCGCGCCATGCTGCATGGCAAGGTCGCGCTGACCGAACGACTGGGGACCGAGACGGTCGTCGATGTGACGCTGCGCGACGGCAGCCAGATCATCGCCGCCATCGCCGAGGACCGGGTGATGCGCCCGGGCGAGGAAGTTGGCTTCGATTTTGATCCGGCATCGACGCATCTTTTCGCCGAGTGAATACCGGCGCGGCGCATTGGGCGCGCCGCGCTGCCATTCCTGAAGGGGTCAAGAGACCGTGAGCTTCGAGGCGCACAGCCAATATGGTCGAAGCTGATCCACCACAGGTTGCGCCACACCCGACAATCCCCGCGCCCGCCGGAACACCCGGCGGGCGCGTTTCATTCCGATCGACCCTCGCCCGCCATATCGCTGATTATGATCAATTGTTCTAACGATACCAAGGCGATGGCGACAGAATGTCACAGGCCCCACGGTCGGAAACGCGGTTAGGGGCGATCCGCAAGTCAGATCAAGGACTTGGCCATGGCGACCCAGATGCCTGCCCGATCCCGCGTTCGACCACCGACCTGGAACAACCTCAGCTTGCATGTTGACGCATGGTAAATCGCTCATTAACGAGTATTAACATTGGCGTCTGCATATGAAATATCGCTTCGATATTTTTGGAGCGTCGGGGGGTGGCTGAAGCAATGAGTGACCTGGTCAAGAGTACCCACTTCACCCCCTTCCTTCGCGGCTTCGACCCAGATGCGGAACCTTGCCATCCCGGCAACTGATGCCCGCAGGACGGCCAAGACCTGAACCAACCGCAGCCCACCGCGTAAGCCCGGACCTTAGACATGCCTCCTATCTCTCCGACCGATGTGACCAGCCCGACCACCGCCAGGGTCAATGATCTGCAGGCCATCGGCCAATATACCGGGGTTCCGCAACACGTCATCATCGATGGGCGGGACTTCCTGATCGTCGATGCCGACGCGAACGGTGTTGCGATCTTCAACATCGATTCGGCCTCCGGCGCGCTGTCGACGCCGACCTATCTGACCTGGCCGATCGTGCCCAGTGAGTACGAGGCCGGCGACTTTGACCAGTACAGGTTCTTTACCAGCCCGGACGGGACGAAGGTGACGGGCTTTGATGGTGACAGCAGAGGTGTTGCTGCCCTGACCTACAACAAGACCACCTCGACCTGGTCGGTTTCCTATGACCCCGGGGGCGTTGCTGGCGGCGTCACCGGCAATCCGATGGATTTCGAGGCCTTCCAGACCACCGATGGCAATGTCTACGGTTACGGCGCCTCGCCGACCGACCAGGTCTTTACCAAGTACCAGTGGAACTGGGATACCAATTCGTGGTCGTCGACCGGAACAAGCTTTACCAGTCCGATCGGGTCGACGGCAGACACCACCGCGACGAGAATGGTCACTGGCCCCGATGGGTCGCAATACCTGGTCAACTTCAGTTCCGCCGGCTTTCCGCTGATCGAGAACACCTACATCTACCAGATTGATGCGACGACCGGCAATTATGTCCCGGGTTCGGCCATCCGGGTCCCGACCTCGACCGCGGCCAGCGGTACGGGCCGGCTTGGCGCGCTGACGCGGGGCGAAGTCTCCATGGATCCCTATGGAAACATGGTCTTCAGCACCACGAACGGTGTGCAGGTCATCAACCCCCATACCGGGGCTTTCCTGTATGAGGACCACCCGGGTGGTACCGACGGAACCACGTTCCATTACGGCAGCGATCTCGTCTATGGCGAGAATGGCTATGTCTACCTGATCGGCCGCGATGGCAACCAGCAGCTACAGACCAAGGTTTACCAGATCAGCAGCAACGGGACCTGGAGGTTCGACAGCCAGGGAACCGACACGAGCTCGGGCATCACCTGGACGGGCTATCTCAACGGGACCTATGCGGAATCGAGCAACGACGTCACCACGCTGTCGAGCGGCGTGAAGATGATCTACACGACGCAGGAACTGACGACCGGCGGGCCGATCACGCAGGTCGCGGTGCAGGCCGCGAACATCGGCGAGCTTCCTGCGCCGGTCTGCTTCGTCTCGGGAACGCTGATCGAGACCATTCACGGCCTGAAACCGGTCGAGCAGTTGCAGACCGGCGACATGGTTCGCACCAAGGACAATGGCTACAAACCGATCCTGTGGATCGGGTCGCAGACCGTCGCCCTTGCCGGGCAGCCCGACAAGCGGTTTCTGCCGGTGCGGATCAGCGCGGGTGCCCTGGGGTCCGGCTTTCCCGAAACGGATCTCTATGTCTCGCAGCAGCACCGGATCCTGGTCAGGTCGCGGATCGTCCGCAACGTGATCGGCACCGACGAGGCGCTGGTTCCCGCCAAGAAGCTGCTGGATGCCGAGGGCATCGATCTGGTGACGGATTGCGACGAAGTGACCTATATCCACATCCTCTTCGACCAGCACGAGATCGTCTATTCGAACGGCGCCGAGACCGAGTCCTTCTATGCCGGCCCCTGCGCGCTGGAGGCGATCGGCGCCGAGGCCCGGGCCGAGGTGATGGCGCTGTTCCCCGAGCTTGCGGATGCCACCTACAAGGCACCCTCGGCGCGGATCTTCCCTCCGGGGAAGCTCTGCAACAAGCTGGCGATGCGGCACGCCAAGAACAAGGTGGCGCTCTGTGGTCCGCACTGAGCGGCGACTGCTCAGCGAACGGCACTGAACGCGCAGGAGGTGTCGGGCATGATGGCCCGGCCCGCTCCTCGCCGTTGCGGTGGGCCATGCCCCGGGGCTGGGAGTTGACAGGCCGGCCAGACCGAAAGGATGACTTGCTGACGCCGACGCTGAGGCGGCGGGCGTCAGGGCCGGCGGCCCGACCGACTGTCCCTGCAGCGTAGGGCCATCCGCGCCGCAACCGGATCCTGTCCCGCTGCCGCCTCGGCCTCGGCAAAGAGACGTGCGGCCAGATCGGCTTCGCCGGCCTGCATCGCACGCACCGCCCGTTCGAAAATGCCCCGTGCCGCGACCAGCGCAAGGCGCTGAGTCTCATCATGGACATCGAGCAGTTCATGGACAGCAATCGCTGTCGGCAGCCCGCCCAACCGGGCAGTGCCGAGGAAGCGCAACGTATGCCGTTCGGGGTGGTCAAGCCGGGCGTGGCAGGCACCGGAAACCAGAACCCGGCTGTCATAGTCCTTGTTCAGAACTTCCAGACGGGCGGCGACATTCACCGGCGTTCCCAGAACGCCGACCTGGATATGATCGGGGTCTCCGATCATTCCCAAGGTCAGCGGACCCAGATCCAGCCCGGCACCAAAGGCGAGACGCGGCAGGTCGCCACGATTGGCATTATACCCCGACAACCCGCGCGCCATGGCCGCCACGCCGAACAGCGCCCTGTCAGGGCCGTCCGGAAACAGTGCCAAAACCCCGTCCCCCATGTAATTCCCGACGAACCCGCCATGCGCCGCGATCGCCGGCTGCACATGCTCGAGATAACGGTTGATCATCGCGATCGTGCGCCGCGCCCCGATTTCCTCGGCGATGCCGGTCGAACCGCGGATATCGACGAAGACTACCGTCATCTCGGTCTCGGCAAATTGGCTCAGCTCGACCTCGGTGATGCTGGTCTGGCCGAGGGCCTGCATCAGGTGATCCGGCACGAATCGTCGGTTCGCCAGGGTCTGGCGCATCTGCGACTCCAGCGCCGTCTGCACTTCCGCCAGAAGCCGTCCGTTCTGAAGCCCGATCGCCGCCTGTCTGGCCAGAGCCTCGACAAGGCTGCGACGCGAGGGTGCGAAGACATGGCGGCTTTGCCGGCTCGACAGGTAGAGCGCACCCAGAAGCCTGTCGCCCTGCTGCAGGGGAACGCAGAGCATGGCCTTGGGCAAAGCACCGCAGATGCCGCGTGCATAGGGCTCGGTCTCGGGCCTGTCGGACTGGACCATGGCGCGGGTGCGCAGGCACAGATCAATGACCGGCCTGATCGGCGCCGTCGGGGTGCTGGGGATCGGATGCGCCTTGCCACTCTCGACCGAATGACAGGACAGGCTGATCCCCTGCTGCCCGTTCTCCAGCGCCACGGCGCAGAAATCGGCGTTTCCGATCCGCATCGCCAGGGTGGCAATTCGCGCCAGCAGATCGTCCGGCGTGCCGTCATCGGTCAGGGTGCCGACGAGATCCATGAAGCCTTGCAGGTCGGCAGCGGCGAGCGCGGAACTCGCGACCGGGTCGGCCGGACCATCCAGAAGCCCGGCCTCGGCGCGGATGGCATGGGCGAGGCCGGGCGCGCCCCAATCCCGGGCCGCGCGTTCCGCCTGACGGGCGGCCTCGCGCGCTTCGCTTGGGTGGCCGGCGCGGCGCAGAAGATGAAAACGGCGGCGATGGGCAACACAGGCAAAGAACGGCGCCTGCGGTCCGGCCAGCGTGCAGGACTCATGCAGGGCCATCAAGGCCGCCGCCAGTTGACCCTTGGCGGCCAGCCGCTCGGCCTTCAGCAGGGCCAGACGATGGGCCAGATTGACTGGGCCGCTGCGGTTCCAGAATTTCAGCCGCAGCGTCTGCCTCCATGCGATCCGGCGCATCCGCACCGATTGCGCAGGATCAGCGGCCGCCAGCGCATAGGCATTCAGCGCCCGGAAGAACGCCAGCCCCGGCACCAGCACTTGCGAGATGATGTGGATTTCGTGCTTCGCCGCGAGGGCAAAGCGATCTTCGGCGCGCTGATAGCGGCCGGCCAGGTGGTCAAGAACGCCGGCGGCGATGGAGCTGATGGCGATCTGGACGCCGTTCCCGAGCCGCTGGAACTCGGCGAATTTCGTCGGATAGTCGAAATCATCGCCGCTTAGCTCCGGGGGCAGATCGGGCCTGCCCAGCAGGTGCAGCAACTGGCCCCAGGCGAGGAAGCAATCCTTCACATGCGGCATTTCCGTGCGGCGCAGATAGTCGAGCAGTTCCGGATGGCGTCCGGGCGTGTCGACCTGGCGACCCGAGAGGAAGTCGGCATAAAGCGCCACTCCGGCGCAATAGGTGGCATCCTCTTGGTCGCCCGCCTCGCGGTTTCTGGCCCAGCTGTCGGTCAGATGTTCGACCACGCTCTCCAGCGGCTCTTTCCAGTGCCGGATGAAGGTGTCGAAGACGAATTTCGGCTTCGATTGCGGGGTGCCGTCATAGCGCGCGGCAGTCTGGATCGCCAGCTCGCCGAAGTTGTAGCCCCGGTCGATCATCCCGAGCCCGCCGCAGAGCACCAGCCCCAGCATGGCAAAGCAATAGGGCGCCTGCGGGCTCATCCCATGCTTCAGCGACAGCCGGGTGGCTGCGGCAGCCAGAACCGGGAACAGGTTCGGCTCGGCGAAATAGGCGGCAGGGGCGGATTGCGCCATCAATTGCACGGCGGCCCGGATCCGGGCATCGTCGGCTTCGGGCAGGTCGGCAAAGCGGCCCAGATCGCGCCGCCCCAGCGGCACCAGCGTGTGCATCACTTCGGCCAGCACCTGTGCCTGACCCGGATGGCGCGGCAGGCGCACCCCGAGTTCGGCGGCGACACTGATGCACAGATCGGCAGCCTTGCGCCCCTGATTGCCGGTCGAGAGATAGCGAATGCGCATCCCCTGGATATCGGCGAGGTCATTAGGATCATCGGTATGGGCCAGCGCCACCAGCGCACTCGCCTCAAGCGCGGCGCGGTCGTTCCGGGCGAAGGCGCATTTGGCCTTGGACCGGTAGAGCCAGAGGCACAGCGCCGGATGCCCCTCGTTCCAGCCGCCGCCCATCAGCTCCTCGACCGTGCCGAGATAGTGCCACGCAGTATCGAAAGCCAGCCCAAGTTGCGCCTGCTCGGCGGCGACAAGACCCAGCTTGGCAAAGCGAGCGATCTCATCCGGCGCGAGGCCATCGGTACCGGCAACGGCGACATGACCGAAGATCTCGACGGCGCGGCGCGGCAGGTCCTGATCGCGCACCGATTGCAGCATCAGCCGGGCGATCCGCAGATGACGCTGGCTGCGCGACGCATCGGCAAGCCGGTCGTGGACGCCCTGGCGGATCTGGTCGTGGCGGAACCTGTACCAGGCGGTGCGCGGCCCGGCCCGCAGGTCTGTCTCTGCGGGCAAGGCGGCAAAGACGGCGTGATCCGTGTCCAGCGCGCGGATCACGGTTGCGTCGAGGGCGGGCGACAACAGGGTAGCGACCTGCGGCAGGGGCAGGCCGGCAACCCAGGCAAGCGTCTCGAGATCGAAACTGCTGCCGATGCAGGACGCGCTCTCCAGCAGGTCCAGCGTGGCGCGCGGCAGGGTTTGCAACCGACCGGTCAACAGTGCCGCCACCGAAGCCGGCACCTCAGCACCGGTCAGCGCATCCATGTCGACCTGCCAGCCCGGCAGGTGCGGGTCAAAGACGAGCGCCCCGGTCGCCGCAAGCGAGGTGAGGTATTCGCGCAGGAAGAAGGCATTGCCCTGTGACACCTGATGCGCATGCCGGGCCAGATCGCGCAAGTCGGCCCGGTCGCGGGCAAGGCTGGCTTCCAGAAGCTGCTCGACATGGGCCGTGGTCAGCGGGGCCAGTTCGATGATCTCGGATCGGTCTGCCGCCGCATGGCAACGCTGGATGACCCGCCAGGCGGGATGCGCGGGATCGACCTCGTTCGAGCGATACCCGAGGATCAGCATCACATGCGTCAGCTCCGGCACCGTGGCAATGGCCTGCAACAGATGCAGCGAGGCATGGTCGGCCCATTGCAGATCATCCAGAAACAGGATCATCGGGGTTTGCGGGGTTGCGAAAACCTCGATGAACCGGGCGACGACCCCGATGAAGCGGCGGTTCGCCTCGGCCGGCGGGATGTCTTCGGGTTTGGGCTGCGGGCCGATCAGAATCTCCAGTTCCGGGATCAGCTCGGTCAACAGCCCGGCAAACCGCCCCAGCCTCTTCTGCAACGCGACCCGATACCCGCTCAGTGTGGTCTCATCGGCACCGAGAACCGGACGCAGCAGGCCACCTGCCGCCTGCAGGAAGGCCAGATAGGGTTGGTCGCGCTTGAAGCAGTCGAATTTTCCCGACAGCAACCGAACACCGTCGCCCATGTGATGCCAGTGCATCTGCAGGACGAAGGCCGTCTTGCCGATGCCACTGGGTCCGGCGACCGAAACCACCGTCCGCCGGCCTTGCAGCGGCCCGTCATCGACCGCCGCCAGCAGCCGTGCCTGCTCGGCCTCACGCCCATAGAGCCGGTCGCCAGGGCGAAAGCGCGTCGTCAGCCCCCGCGCCGCAAGGTCGAACTCGCGGATAGTGCCGGTGCGGGCGAATTGGTCGGCGCAGCGTTCCAGGTCGCGGACCAGCCCGAAGGCGCTGGCATAGCGGTCATCGGGATCCTTCTGCAGCAGCCGCCGGGTGATGCGCGCCAGCATCGCCGGCAGGTCGTCGCGGCCCTGATCGAATTCCGGGATAGCGCGGGCGACATGGGCGTAGCCCAGATCGCGGGGATCGAGATCGCCGAACAATGTCCTGCCGCTGATCATCTCGGCAAAGGTTGCGCCGAGGGCGTAGAGGTCGGCCGGGTCGTCGATGGGAAGCTCGATCCGGCCGGTCAGTTCCGGCGCGGCATAGTGGGCCGAGGCACCGATATCGGCGGCGGCCAGGCCCGATTGTCCCCAATGCGTGGTGGCACAATCGAGGCTGAGGCATTGCGCGTTCCCTCCGCCGGGCCGGATCAGCAGACGTGCCGGGCGCAGGTCGCGGTGCAGGATGCGCGCGCCGTGCAGCCCGGCGGTCAGCCGCGCCAAGGCCAGCATGCTGTCGAGCAATGGCGCGATGCGCATACCCGCCGGCGGGATCATCTCGGCCAGCAGGGACCGACCGTCATCGGCGATCACCAGAAGGCAGGCATCGGCCGGGCCAAGGCCTGTCAGGGGCGGCGCACAAAGCGCCCCACCGGCGCGCAGCGCCAGCTGCGCTGCCAGGCGAAACCGCGCGGCCAGAACCTGCTCGTCGCCTGTGGTCCCGCGATCCGGCACCAGAAACCAGACAGCGGCCCCGTCGCTGTCCCGACCGCGCCAGACCGTGCCGGTTGCATCCCTTGCAACCAGTTGATCGAGGTGATTCTCTGCCCTGTCGTTCGGTATCGCGGTATCCATGTCCGGCGCCCCGCGATGCGCCGCTAGTACTGGATGCTTTGCGGGATCGTGCGCGCATAGGGCACGCTCTGGGCCGGTGGCGCATCGATCGGCTCCAGCGGCTGGCAATTGGTGACGGCAGTCGGGCCAAGCGGGTCGGCGCTGGCCGGCACCGCCTTCAGCAGCGCCTGGTTGATCTTTCTCAGGTTCTGGTTGAACGCGGCCGCCGCCTGTAACAGCGCGGGGATCGGCAGCGCGTATTTCGTATCGGCAAGGTTCGGCTCGATCGCCCAGGCCTGGAAGAACATGTACTGGCACAGGGCCGCCCGCTGCATGTCATTGGGGCTGAAGATCGGATCCTTCGTGTTGTCGACCGGCGCTTCGTTCCGTGTCTTCGGCGGTGCGCGGCGGATGCGCAGGCATTTCTCGACCGCTGTGATCTGGTTCGAGAAGCTCCAGTGATCGCCCCCATGCGAGACCGAGCCGTTCCACATGTAGATGGCCATGACCCGCGCCAGCGTGTCGCCCTCGGTGATCTGCTCGGCACCGGGAAAACCGCGCACATGGGTATTCAGATAGCGTGCCCAAAGCTTTGTATAGGCCAGCATGTCGCCATTTTGCTTGATGTAATCGGCGACGACAGTGCAGAAGGGCAGAAAGGCATCCTCGAAATAACGCGCCAGCCAATTGCCGTAGAATGTGTCGAACAGCGGATGCTGCGAATTGGACATCTGCGGGTTCATGTAATCGTATTCGGGATAGGCAACCGGATCATATCCCTTTTCCGCCGTCAGGCCCGAATAGCCCGCGCCGAAAAGCAGCTTCAGGTTATAGGCATTTCCGGTCAGCGGATCGAAGCGCGTGCCCTGGGCATTGTTGTTCACCACGGATTCCGCGCTTTCCAGAACCGCATTGTCCAGCGCCAGCGAATAGGCGCTGTGCGGGGCGAGCATCTGGAAGATCGGATGGTTCATCGGCAATTCGGTCTTGGTGATCGCGTTCACCGAATTCATCGGGAAATGCAGCGCCGGATGCACCACGAACAGCACGTGATACGAGGCGCCCTGCAACCCGTAGACCATGGCGATACCAAAGGAGCTGTCGGTATCGCGCATCAACAGCCCATCGACCTCGATGATGCGGCAGCAGTTCCTGCCCTGACCATCCTCGCGGAAGAAGACCTTGGTGGGCGCGACATGCATCCCCTCGAGCGGGTCGATCAGCTTCATCGCGGTGAAGTCGTACTTGGTCCAGAGGCCGCTGTTCAGTGCCTCGATGATATCCGGTTCATCCGCAAAGGCCTTGCGGCAGGCAGCGATTTCCTCGTCCTGCATGCGGACCCGGAACCGGGTGAACAGCGTGGTCGTCATGATCTCGTTGAAGCGCTCGGTGGTCACACCCTTCCATGCCGAGACCGCCGCGGCATATTGCGCCGCATAGGCCGGATAGCCGATCCGTGCCTGCAGATAGCGCGCACCGATGGCTTCGTTGAACAGCAAGGCCTCCATCGGCGGGATGTTCAGCACCTCGTCGGCGCAGATCAGCGGATGCGACGGCGAGGGCTGCGGCCAGGGGCCCTTGCGCGCATAGAGGAACTGGTCCGGCAGGTCGCTCATGGTCATGCGCCGTCTCCCATTGGCTCAGAGGCATCCCGGGCGTGTGTGCGATAAAGATGACCGATCCGGCCTCCGCTGCCATCGCAGGACGCATCAACCCCGCGGTCGAGGGAATTGTTACCCGACAAGCACCCGCAAACGATCACGCCAGTAAATCGCCTGCGAGTCAAGGTAAATGCCGGCCGAGGACTTTCATATGTTCCTGAGTATGAATGGTATTTCTTCGGTGTATGATAGTCTCGCGCGGCGGAAAACAATTTCTGGTTGTGGGTGAATTTCACCGGGCAGCGGATTCGGCTGATTAATCCGTTTGGTCTGCGTCGAAGGATGATTTTCCGAAGATGAAACTCATGCCGTCGCTTGACCTTCTCGTTCGGCAAATGCTCTTGCCAGGTTTCCGGTCCCGCGCGCAATTGTTGCGCGGCGTGACATCTCTGGCTACCGTTCGGGAATAAGGCGGCGGTAGGCTTGATGAATCCCGACAGCGACACTGACGATCCGGGTGGGGTGGCGCGGCCATCCGCCGTGTCAGCCGTGAACCCTCAGGGAAGTGCTGTCAGATCGACCGCACTGGGTGCCGTGCTGGGTCTTGACGCGGTGGGCCATTGCATCGCGTTGGCTACGCTTTGCTTTGCGGGCGGGCTGGGTGTCGGGCTGGGGCTTGGCGCGACCGTGTTCGTTCTGGGCAGCGTGATCGCAACGCTGAGCCAGACGCTGCTTGGGCGGTTGCCGCTGTCGCTGGCCATAGCGCAGGATACCAGCATCTCGCTGCTGGCGCCGGCGGCGATCACCGCAGGGCTGATGGCGAGCGGACCGCTCGAGGCCAATGTCATCACGACCTTCGCTGTCCTCGGCCTTTCGGCGTTTGTTTCGGGCCTGCTGTTCTGGGCGGTCGGGCGATTTGGCCTTGGGCGCATCGTGCGGGCCTTTCCCTATCCCGTGGCGGCGGGGTTCCTTGCCAGTTCGGGCTGCCTGCTGGTGATGGCCGCGCTGTCCATCCTGCTGGCGGGTTCATCCGAAGCCGAGTGGACAGCCGCGATCATGGACCCTTTGGTCTGGACCAGCCTGATCCCGGCGGTCGTCTTTGCCCTTGCGCTGCTGGTGGCGATCCACTGGTTCGGCGGTCTTGTCGGCATGCTGGCCGTGGTCGCCTTCGCGCTTGCCGGCTTCTATGCCTGCCTTGCCTGGTGGGGGATCGATGCCGGCACGGCGCGCGGCCTGCACCTCTTGCCGAATTTCGGCGGTGATGGTCCGATCGGCTTCGGGCAGCTGTCCCTGGGTGAGGTGGACTGGAACGCGGTGGCCTATGCCACGCCGATCATCGCCAGCGTGGCGCTGATCAATCTGGTCGCGATCCTGCTGAACACCACCGGGATCGAGCTTGCGCTTGAATCCGATGTCGATGTCGACCGCGAGCTGAGGATCGCCGGGGCAACCAACCTGCTGGTCGGCGCCTTCGGCTGTGTTGCTGCCTTCGCCCAAAGCGGTGCGAATATCTTTGCCGGCCGCATGGCTGCGCAGCGCGGCGCGCTGAGTGCCGGGTATCTTCTGGTCCTGGGCGTGGCCTGCTTCTTTGCCACCAAGCTGGCCGGTGCCGTGCCGATCTTCGTGGCGACCGGCCTGCTGATCTTCATCGGCATCACCATGATCGAAAGCTGGCTGTTCCAGACCCGCAACCGCCTGCGCGCCGTCGATTGGGCGATCATCTGCGGGATCGTCGCGATGACGCTGGTTCTGGGTATTCTGCCCGCCGTGCTTGTCGGCCTGTTCCTCGCGGTGCTCAGCTTTGCCGTCACCAGTGCGCGACTGCCGGTCGTCGATTTCATCACCGATGGCCGGACCCGGCGCAGCGTGGTCGATCGCTCGCTTGCCGAGAACGACCGCCTCGGCCAGCAGGGCGACAGCATCCAGATCCTGCATTTGCAGGGTGCGTTGTTCTTTGGCTCGGTCGAGAACCTCATTGCCATCACCGGCCAACTTCTGGCCAAGGCGCCCCGCACGGCCTTCGTCATTCTCGACTGCGACGAGGTCGATCTGATCGACGCGTCGGCCTGCGCCGGCCTGACCAAGCTGCGCCAACTGCTGAAACGGCGTGGCATCACCCCCGTCATTGCGGGACTGAGCCACTCCAACCGCAGCGCGCTGGAGCGATGGGCTCCCCAGACCCGGGGTGAGGTGGACCGGGTGCTTGGGATCCGCACCGCCCCGACGGTTGATGACGCGCTTGAGGCCTGCGAGGACGAACTGCTCGAGCAGAGGGACCCGGTTGTCGGCAAGACGCTGGACGCGCTGCTGGCCGAGCTGAGCAATGCCCATCCGCGCGCGGGGTAACTGGCCCGTCGAATGACCCGCATGGAACTCGCGCCCGGTGACGTGCTGATCCGGAAGGGCAATCCGAGCGCGGATATCTTCTTCGTTGAAAGCGGCCGGCTGTCGGTCCTGATCACCTCGGCCTCGGCCTCGGCCTCGGCCTCGGGTAGCGGCCTGCGGGTCCGGTCGCTGGGGTCGGGGGCCGTTGTCGGTGAGATGGCGCATATCCTCGATCTGCCGCGCAGCACCGAGGTTCTGGCGGCGACGGCCTCGGTCGTCCACCGTCTGGATGAACAGGCGATCGGCGAGATCCTCGACGGTGATCCTGTCCTCTCGGCCCTGCTCTACAAGGTGTTGGCCCATGCTCTGGCGCTGAAGGTTCTGAAGGCGAATGTCCTGATCGGCGACATGCGGGCACCGCGCGCCGCCCCCCGCGCGATCCGATAGGCCCGAGACGCTTCGGGCAGCGGGGGTCAACCCGTCAGGGACGATCCAACCGGCCCCTCCACCGCCTCCAGCACATGCGCCACGAAGGCCGCGACCGCCGGGCGCTTCATCGATTTCTGCTTGCAGTTCAGGAAATTGCCACGCCCGGCGGTGATCTGGGCCGGGTGGGCGAAGACCAGCTTGCCCTCGGCAATGGGCGCGCGGACCATGTGGTGCCAGCCCAGCATGACGCCCTCGCCGGCCAGCGCGGCCTCGATCAGCAGACCGACCTTGTTGGTGGACAGGCTGGCGGGCGACTTGTCCCATTCGGCGCCCTGCACGCGGAACCATTCGGGCCAGCCCAAGGGCTGCCAGCCGATGGCATCGGCGCTCCAATGCCGGTCGTGGAGATGCAGCAGGTTCACGTGGTTGAACGCCTCGGCGCTGTCGAAGGGGCCATGTTCCGCAAGGAAGCCCGGCGAGCACACGGGCTGCGCCACCTCGTGGAAGAGGAAATGCAGGTCCTCGCCGACCTCGCAACGCTCGTTCCCGCAGAGCAGCGAGATATCCACCTCGGAATAGTTGCGGATCGCATCGTCACTGTCCGAAGCCAACACCACAAAGCCGGTCGCGGGGTGGCGGGTGCGGAACCCGTCGATCAGTGGCTTCAGCCAATAGCTGGCCATGCCGTCGGTCGCCGTGATCGTCACCGGCTGCGGCCCCTCGTCGCCGGTCATCACCGAGACCGCCGTGCTGATCGTGTCGAGTCCCGCCGTGACCGCCCCCTGCAGGCTGGCGCCTTCCGGCGTCAGCTCCAGCGCGTTGTGCTTGCGGACGAACAGCTCGGTCTCGAGCGCGCGTTCCAGCAGCCGGATCTGCTGGCTGACCGCGCCCTGGGTCACGTTCAGTTCCCTGGCGGCGAGGGTGAAGCTCAGATGTTTCGCCGCCACCTCGAAGGTCGCGAAGGCGCCAAGCGAGGGCAGGTAGCGGCGCTTGATGGCGGGCATGGGAACCTCCTGCGGTCAGGCTGGAGGATCATTCTAGCCGCGATTGCCATTCTTTCCAGCGCAGATAGGCATTTGCCCCGATCGTGTCGAAGGGATGGGGCGGCAGGCGCGAGGGTTCATCCTCGGCGGTGAAGAACTCGGTAATGGCGCTCTGCTGCCCACAGGCCAGCTCGGCCGCGCCGATCCCGGTCAGCGTGCCGCGTGCAGTGCCCAGCCCGTTCTGCACGCAGGCAGCGTAAAGGCCGGGTTCAAGCTCGCGCATCACCGAGACCGCGTTCTTCGACAGGCAGAGATGCCCGGACCAGCTTTGCGCGAAGCCCACATGCTTCAGCATCGGAAAGCGGGCGTCGAACTTCTGCCGCATGGCGCGGGTGACGCGGGCCAGATCGGCGGCGCTGGTCTGCATCTCGGGGCGGTAATAGCCGCCCTGCCGGATGATGATGCGGTTGCCGCCCTGTGCCGGGCTGATCCGGCGCACCGTGCAGCCCATCGGATCGGCCGGGGTGACGCCCCAGCACTCCTCGCCGCCAAGCGCGCGGATATCCTCGGGCGACAGCTCCTCGGTCATGCAGGCATTCAGCATGATATGCATCAACCGCCCGCGCTTGAAGCCGAAGCTTTCCAGGTGGCCGTTATTGGCCATGATCGCGCGGCTGGCCTGCACCGCGCCATGTTCGGTCGCGAGCAGCCAGCCCCCGGCATTGCTTTCCAGCCGCAGCACCGGCGAGTTCTCGAAGATGCGCACCCCGCCAGCTTCCAGCCCGGCGGCAAAGCCGCGCACGTAGCCGGCGGGTTGCAGCATGGTGGTGCCGGGGGTGTAGAGGCCACCGTGGTAATAGCTTGTGCCCGTCACCTCGCGCATAGCTTGCGCGTCCAGCACCTCATGCGCCTCGCCCAACTGGCCCAGATGCGCGGCATAGCTGCGGTTCGAGGCGATGCCGGCATCCGAAGCGGCGCCGTTGATCTTGCCCATGCGGCGGAAATAGCCCTCGGGAATGGCGTAATCCTGCACCGCGCCCTCGGCGAAATCGATGGCATGGCGGTTCAGCCGGGTCAGCCTGCGGTCATGGCTGTCGCCCGAACCGGCGTAATCGGACGAGGTCAGTTCATGCGGCAGATCGATCATGAAGCCGGAATTGCGTCCGGTGCCGCCCTCGGCGATGCGGGCGGCGTCGAGGATGACGATCCGCAGCGTGGGGTCGATCTGGTGCAGGCGGCGGGCGGCGGAGAGGCCGGCAAAGCCGCCGCCCAGAATGGCGATGTCGCAGCCCGTCTGCCCCTCAAGCCGGGCGCGGGGCGCGGCGGGCGGCAGGATGGCGTTCCATCCTGCCGGGCCGTTAAAGACCGGGGTCCGGCTGGCGCGATGCAGGCTCATCTCAGGCTCGCGCTGCGGCGGCCGGACGGCCCTGCGCGGCACCCTCGGCGAGGATCGCGGCCACTTCGGACTTCAGCGTGCCGATCACCGCTTCCAGCGCGGCTTTCTCGTCCGCGTTCAGCCCGGTCAGCGGCGGCCGCATCGGGCCGGCGTTGATGCCGGTGACTTCGACCCCGTGCTTGACGCATTGGATGAACTTGCCGCCCTGCTCCAGCACCGCCATCAGGGGCAGCATCGCCGCCATGATCCGGCGTCCGGTGGTGAAATCACCCCTGAGGGCGCAGGCCTCATAAAGCGCGATATGCTCGCCCGGCAGGAAGTTCGAGCCGGCGCAGATCCAGCTCTGCGCACCCCAGGCAAAGAATTCCAGCGCCTGATCGTCCATGCCGCAAGAGGTCTGGATCTGCGGATAGTGCTGGGTCAGGAGGTGCAGGCGGTTGATGTCGCCCGAGCTTTCCTTGATGCCGATGACGTTCTTCGACACGCTCACCAGGTCCAGGAATTCGCGCCCCATCTCGACGCCCATCCGCGCCGGATAGTTGTAGAGGATGATCGGCAGACCGGCCGCGCGGTCGATGGCCAGCGCGTTCTGGGCATTCTCGGCCTCGGTCGGAACGGAATAGGGCGGGGTGCCCAGCAGGATCGCATCGGCCCCCATCGCCCGCGCGCCCTCGGCCAGCGCGATCGATTCGGGCGTGCGCATCGCCCCGGTGCCGACGATGACCGGCAGCCGGCCCTTGGCGCGTTCGGTGATGAAGCGCGCCAGGTCCAGCCGCTCCTCGACCGTCTCGGCATAGTTCTCGCCGGTCGATCCGCCCGAGATCAGCCCGTGAACGCCGGCGCCGATGAGTCGCTCGACCAGATCGGCCAGCGAGTCCAGATCAAACGATCCGTCCGCGTGGAACGGGGTGATGAGCGGGGTATAGATCCCTTCAAGGGTCATCCGGGTTGCCATGTCAGTGCCTCCTCTCGAGCAGCGAATTTGCATGTGATGGTGGTAGCTGAGCGAGGCCCGCCCCGGCAAAGCAGAATGTTCAACGGGCTGGCATTAGCAAAACTATGGGCGTCTTGCCCGACATTCCCGCGCGGAGAAGCATCCTTGCAGGGACCGCATTAGTTCCAGCTTATGCCTCACCAGTGGGTATTCTCGTTTGCGCCAAACTCCCCCTTTCCCGGATGTTGCGCCCCATCACCGCGACCCTGGTCGTGGTCTGGGAGCAAGGGAGGGGACCACATGCCGAGAGCACCTGGCATATGCATGATCGCACTGGCCGCCGTCGCGGCGGCAGCGCCTGCGGCCAAGGCCAGCGACAGGGAATACAAGCTGATCCTGACCAGCGAGGCGGGCGATCCGGTCTCGCCTCTGGGCAATGCGATGCGGCTGTGGGAATCGCTGATCGAGAAAGAGTCCGCCGGCCGCATTCAGGTCGAGGTCTTCTATCAGGGCGAGCTGGGCGGCCAGCAGGAACTGTTCGACCAGCTGATCCGCGGCAATATCGACATGATGATTACCTGGCCGCAGACCTCCTATGACGAGCGGATCGGGGTGAATTACATCCCCTATCTGGTGCTGGGCTGGGACGATGCCATCGCCGCGTTCGCCCCCGATGGCTGGGTGCAGGAGCTGATGGCCCCGATCTATGAAGAGATCGGGCTGAAATACATCGGCCCCTTCCCGGAAGGCTTCGGCGGTATCGCCACGCAGGGCCGCTATGCCACCGGCTTTGACGAGGCGCAGGGCATCAAGGTCCGCTCGCAGCCGGTCTTTCCGCTGCCCCAGACCGTCAATGCCATGGGCTTTCAGGCCGTGCCGATCGATTGGGCCGAGGTCTATACCTCGCTGCAGACCGGCGTGGTCGATGGCGATTCCTCGAACGTTATCTACTGGGATTACGAGTATTTCGGCGATGTGCTGGATTACTTCGTGCAGACCTCACACAACTTCTCGTCCTTCTCGCTGCTGATGAGCGACAGTCTCTGGGACGAGATGGACGAGGCCGACCGCGAGATCGTCATGGGCGCGGCCCGCGCGGTGATCGACAAGCAATTCCTTGAAGCCCGGGCCGAGGACGAGCGCTGGATCGCCGCCGCGCAGGAAGGCGGCATGGAATATATCGTGCCGACCCCCGAGCAGCAGCTGGCCTGGGTCGAGCGGGTCCGGGCCGAGGTCTGGCCGCAGATCGAGGCAAGTCTCGGCAGTGAAATCATGGATGTGGTGCGCCGGAACGCGGCGGTGCCGGGCGAGGCTGCGGCCCCCGGCACCGGCGGCTGATCCAGCGCGGGACGAGAGGGAGGAGTGATATGGATTTGTTAAGAAAAATCGATGACGGGATCGGCCGGCTGATCCGCCCGGTGGTGGTGATGATCGGACTTGGCGTGGCGCTGATGCTGGTCATCGGCATCCTGTCGCGCAGCCTGTTGGGCGCGCCGGTCTTCGGGCTGGAAGAGATCATGCTTCTGGCGATCATGTGGTTCTACATGCTGGGCGCCACGCTGGCCTCGCGCGAGGGATCGCATCTGCGGGCCGATTTCGTCGAGGTGATGACCGAGAATGCCGGCATCCGCCGCGTGGCGGCGATCCTCTCGACCATCATCTCGATCTTCGCCTCGCTGGCCTTCTGCTACTGGGCGACGGATTTTCTCAGCTTCAGCCTGTCGAGGGGGCAGTCGACCCCGGTCTTCGCCATTCCCTTCTGGGTCTCGCAGGCCAGCGTGCTGGTCGCCGCGATCCTGCTGACCGCCTATCTGATCCGCGATCTGGTCGTGCTGTTGCGGGGCGGAATGCCCGCGCGGGACGCCGCAGAAGCAAAGGAATAATCGCCATGGAATCCCTCTTCGCAATTGCCGCCCTGATCATCTTCATGCTGCTGGGCGTGCCGGTGGTGTTTTCCTTCGCCGCCATGGTGGTGATCCTGACCTATGCCTATGACGTCAGCTGGTCGATGCCGATGATCACCGGCTACTGGACCGTCAACTCGGTCATCCTGCTGGCGCTGCCCCTGTTCGTGATGACCGGCTACCTGATGCAGACCGGCGGCATCGCCAAGCGTCTGGTCGATTTCGTCGAGGCGCTGGTCGGCAAGTCCAAGACCGGCATGGGCACCTCGATGGTGGTCTCCTGCGGCATCTTCGGCGCGATCTCGGGCACCGCCTCGGCGGCCGTCGCCTCGATCGGCCCGATCATGATCCGCCCGATGGAGCGCCATGGCTACAGCCGCGGCTATACCAGCGCGCTCTTGGCCGTGTCATCGCTTCTGGGCCTGCTGATCCCGCCCTCGATCACCATGATCCTCTACGCCGTGGTGACGCGGCAATCGGTGGCGGCCTGTTTCCTGGCGACCATCGGGCCGGGCATCGTTCTGATGATCCTCTTGTCGATCCTGAACCGCTTCCATGTCGCGCGCCATCTGGGCGGCAACGAGGAAAAGATGCCCTGGGGCGAGCGGCTGGCGGGCATCGGCACGACCGGCTGGCGGGCAATCCCGGCGCTGGTCCTGCCGGTCATCATCCTGGGCGGCATCTATGGCGGCTTCTTCACGCCGACAGAGGCGGCTGCCGTGGCCGTCGTCTATGCCATCCCGGTCGGGCTTTTCGTCTATCGCGAGCTGAATCCGCGGATGATCTTCGAGGCCGTGGTTCAGGCCGCTGCCACCACCGGCGTCATCATGATCATCCTGGTCTTTTCGTTCGTCGCCAGCCGCATCTTCACCGTCGAGCGGGTGCCGCAGCAGCTGACCGATTTCCTCTTGGGCAGCTTCGAAAGCCCGATCGTGATCCTGCTCATGGTCAACGTCTTCCTGATCCTTCTGGGCATGATCATGGATGATGTCAGCGTCATTGCCATCGTCAGCCCGCTGATGGTGCCGGTCATGGCCGAGATCGGGGTCGATCCGATCCACTTCGCCGCCATCATCGGCACCAGCGTGGTGATCGGCGCGAACAGCCCGCCGATGGCGCCGATCCTGTTCATGGCCTGTCGGGTTGGCGATGTCGGCATGTCGCAGGTGATCAAGCCCGCCTTCTACTTCATGGGCTTCGCGGCGCTGCCGGTGATGCTGCTGACCACCTACTACTCGCCGCTGGCGCTGTTCCTGCCGCGTCTCCTGGGCTTCATGGAGTGACCCCTTTCCGCCCTGCCGCTCCTCGGTCGCGCGGCGGGGCGGTCTCGTTCGGATCGGTTATTGCATGCGTATGCAAATCTGCTAGCCTTGAGGGAATCGAGGATTGGCTGGGCACAGACGGGAAGGATCTCACATGTCAGCGAAGGATCGGACGGCCGAGGATGACGCGCCGGGGGCGGGACGTGGCAAGGCCGAGGCCGTGCTGCAGGTCGAGCGGCGCGACTTCGTCGAACTGGTTCCCGAGAACCGGCCGCGCGTCCAGAAGATGCAGGGCTTCGACGAGATCTATACCGACATCGTTGACTATATCGTCCGCTGCACCCATCGCATCTGGGACGAGCGTGACATCGGCCTGATCTATACCCATTACACCCATAACTGCGTGCTCTATGGCACGATGGGCACGCTCTATGACCGCGAGGACGTGGTGCGCGACACCATCCAGCGGCTGGTCAGCCTGCCGGAACGGCGGGGCATGGCGACCCATGTGATCTGGGATGGCGACGACCAGCAGGGATTCTATACCTCGCATCTGGTCACTGGCTCGGGGCGGCATACTCAATACGGCCATTACGGCCCGCCGACCGGCCGCACCTTCACCTCGCGGACCATTGCCGATTGCATGATCCACGCCAACAAGATCTATCGCGAATGGGTCGTGGCCGATCAGATGGCGGTCATCCGGCAGTTGGGGCTGGACCCGAACGGCTTTGCGCTGAAGGTGGCGCAGAAGCTCTTCGAAAAGGGGCTGGTCTCGGTCGATATCGGCGAGAACCGCCGCATGGTCGGGCAATATCCGCCCGAGGCCAAGGCTGATCTGTCCATCGCCAAGACCGATCTCGAGCGGCAGACACTCGACTGGCTGCACGCGGTCTGGAACCAGCGGATGCTGGGGCGGATCAAGGACGTTTATGCGCCGACCTGCCAGTATCACGGGCCGCTGATGGCCGAGATGTATGGCATCGCCGCCGTTACCCACCAGACGCTGGGGCTGATTGGCTCGCTGCCCGATGCCGGCTTCACGCCGCTGCACATCTGCTCGACCCCCTGCGAGGAGGGCGGCACCAAGGTTGCCGTCCGCTGGATCATGGAGGGGCACCATCTGGGCTATGGCCTGCTGCAGGGGCTGGGCGAGCCGACCGGCAAGCGGGTGCAGGTGCTGGGGATCAGCCATTACCACTACAAGGATGGCAAGATCGTCGATGAATGGCGGGTCTATGACGAGCTGTCGCTGCTGATGCAGATCAAGCTGGCGCAATTGGCCGATGCGCCGGCGGCGACCATCTCCGGCGCGGAATAGGCGTAGGGCCTGAATTGCGAAATGCCCCGCCGTCTGGCGGGGCGTTCTGCGTTTCGGGGGCTTCAGGCGCCCCGGCGAAACTGGCGCTGCATCCGCTCCAGCACGTCGACGCCCATCTGCCTCAGCAGGTCCAGCACGTCGAGCGGCACCCAGTTCTCGCGGATCAGGCCCTGATGATGCAGGTAGAAATCCATCACCCGCATGGTCACAGCGCGGCCGGTGGGGCCAAGGCCAAGGAAGCCGCCGCCCTGATGCAGGGCAAAGACGCTCGGCCAGCCGCCGGTGACGGAATAGGGGCCGTCGCCGATGCGGATGTAATGCCCGCCGCCATGCTGGGCCTTCAGCGCCCCGATCTCGTCCCATTGCCCGCCGCCCTTGCGGTTCGGGAAGGCGATGCGGAAGGGCAACTGGTGGTCATCGACGAAACCCTCGAGCCCGCGCGTGGTGCCGATGCCGCTGGGGCCATACCACATCATCCGGGGATGCCAGTGCTGGCGCTGCGGCATGGTCAGCAACCCCTCGCGCCCGGCGCCGGTGGTGTCGTTATAGGCGCCAAGCGTCGCGTGCATCGCCAGGGTCTGGGCCAGGCTGGCGGCGCTTTCTTCCGGGTCCTGCGGAGTCAGCACCAGCCCGTCGCCGGTGATCGGGCCGGGCCATAGGCCCTCGACCCCGAGGCTGGGTGCCAGCGGCCAGAACCCGGCCTGACGGATCAGGTCGAGAATGTCCCAGAGGCAGGTCGACTGCACGATCCGGCCGTCGCGGAGCTGGTGCACCTCGCCATAGCGCAGGAAGACCGTCTTGCGGCTTGCCGGGATGGTAAGCCAGTCGCGGCGGAAGGTGCCGCAGTAGTGGCCGACCGCCGCTACGTAATCTCGGCCCTCATAGGAGCCGCCAACAAGGATCAGGTCCCGACGCTCGAGATCGGGGAAGGCGTGCAGCAGCGGTTCCCAGACCGCTCCGGCAATCGCCTCGGTGCCGCGCATCTCGTTCAGCGGATGTGACCCGCGCCATTCGGCATCCGGCGCATAAAGCGCGGAGAGACGGTCGGACAGGCGGTCGGAGGGCGAATCTGCCAGACGGGACAGGTCGTGAAGCAGTCGGGTCTTGGTCGCGATTAGATCGGTTTGCATCGTGATACCAGTGGTTTGCCGGTGATTTCGTGGCGGCGCCAATATTTCTTGCATTCGTATGCAAGCACCGCTAGCATTGACCTTGCGTTAACGGGAATCAACCCCGCTGCGGGAAAAATCCAGGGCTTCGCGCCGGGCAGCCAGACGGCCGCGCCGAAGTCAGCTTGTGCCCCGGACCGCCGGGGCAACACACACCAGGAGACGGATGATGAAAGACTTCCTGAAAGCCTCGGTCGCGATCACTGCCCTGTTGGCTTCGGCCGGGATCGCCTCGGCGGAATGCGGTATCGAAAAGGGGTCGGTGCGCATCTTGTCGAATGATTTCGCCGCCCTTCACGCCATCGCCACGGCCGCCGAGACCTGCGCCAGCGATACGGTCAAGGTGACGAAGAACCAGACCTCCGAGCACAAGAACATCCAGGTGCCGGCGCTGACCACTAATCCCGCAAGCTATACCGTGGCGGTCATCGCCACCAACTCGGTGGTGCCGCTGCTGACCGGCGATCTGGTGCGACCGCTGGATGATTATGTGGCGAAATGGGGGCAGGACCTGCAGGAAAGCCAGCTGATCCGTGTGGATGGCAAGATCATGGCGATCGCCTTCATGGCCAATGCGCAGCACCTCTTCTATCGCGAGGATATTCTGGCCGATAACGGTATCGCTGTGCCGACCTCGTATGAGGAGGTGCTGGCGGCGGCCAAGACCCTGCGCGACAAGGGCGTGATGCAGAACCCGCTGGCCTCGGGCTACAAGCCGGGCTGGGATCTCGCGGCAGAGTTCGTGAACACCTATCTCGGCACGGGCGGCGAATTCTTCAAGGAAGGCAGCGCCGAGGCCGACATCAACAATGATAACGGGATCAAGACTCTGGAAACGCTCAAGGAAATGAGCACCTACATGAGCCCCGATTTTGTCACCTATAATGCCAATGAAATGCGCCCCATCTGGGAGGCGGGTGATATCGCCATGCAGATCGGTTGGGGCTCGGTTACGGGTGCCTATATCGCCGAGGACAGCCCCTCGCCCGAGATTGCCAAGGCCACGAAATTCGCCGCCGCGCCGACCATTGGCGGCGGGACGATCCCCTCGGCCGCCCTGTGGTGGGACGGGTTCGTCATCGCCAAGAACATCTCGGACGAGGATGCCGAGGCTTCGTTCCGCGCGATGATGGTCGGCATCTCGCCCGCCACGGCCGAGGCCAATGCCGATGCGGCCGTCTGGCTGGTCAAGGGCTACGAGGCGACGCCGGCCGCCGTCGGCGTGGTGGCCGACATGCAGGGGGGGGCGCGGCCCTATCCGATGGTGCCCTATATGGGGCTCTTGCACACCGCACTTGGCGACAACCTGGCCGAGTTCATGCAGGGCCAGGAAAGCGCCGAACAGGCTCTGGCCGATGTGACCGCCGCCTATAACACAGCGGCGAAGGAAGCCGGCTTCCTCGACTGACCGATCCCCAGCACGGCGGGGCCATCCGGTCCCGCCCGCTTCGCCCGCCCTGAGGCGCCCATCCGCCCGGACCTGTTCGACGGAGTGACCGATGCCGCACAGAACCTTCCTTGCCTTCATCTGGCCCTCGCTTCTGGCCATGGTGCTGTTCATCGCGATCCCGATCCTCTCGGTCGGTTATCAGTCGCTGTTCGTCGAGCATCCGCAGATGATGACCGAGGTGGAAAGCTGCGGCCCGTTCGGCTGCAAGACCGAGCGGCGGGTCGATGCCGCCGCCATGAGCGAATTGCGCGCCGAAAGCCCGATGGGGCGGTACAACGGCATGGGCACCTACACGAACCCCAGCCATCTGGCCTTTGACGAGGTCGGCGCAGCCTGGCGCGGCAGCGAGAGTTTCGGCCAGTTCCTCAGGCTGGTGATGAACCTGCCCTTCTACAAGGCGCTGTTCTTCACGCTGGCCTATACCTTCATCGTCACGCCGCTGGTCATCGTCCTGGGCTTCTGCATCGCGATTGCCGTCAACACCGTCTCGGCGCGGCTGAAGGGGCCGGTGATCTTCTTCTCGCTCTTGCCGATGATCGTGACGCCGCTGATCGGGGCGCTGGTCTTGTTCTGGATGATCGATGCGCGGGGCGTGATCGGGGCGACGCTGCAGCAGGTGTTCAACGATCCGCAACTGTCGCTGAAGGCCTCTCCGACGCTGACCTGGGTGACGCTGTTCGTCTATGGCGTCTGGCACAGCGCGCCCTTTGCCTTCGTGGTCTTCTATGCCGGGCTGCAGACCGTGCCGCAGGACACGCTGGAAAGCGCCATGGTCGATGGCGCCAGCCGGTGGGAGCGTATCCGCTTTGTCACCATTCCCTATTTGATGCCGCTCGCCACCTTCATCGCGCTGATGCAGCTGATGGACAATTTCCGCGTCTTCGAGCCGATCATCGGCTTCTCGGCCGAAGCGAATGCCACCTCGCTCAGCTACCTGATCTACTCCGATCTCAGATCCGGTGATTTCCCGCTGTTCGGCTCGGCCGCGGCCAGTTCGATACTGACCATCGGCGGGGTGGTGATCCTGCTGACACCGGTGCTGATCCGGACCTGGCGCGAATTCAAGAGAAAGGGCTGATCCGATGGCAAAGGCACTGCATCAAAGACCGCTGCCGCTGGTCGCCCTGTCCACGGGTTTCGTCATCCTGTGGGTGCTGCTCGCGGCCTTTCCCTTCGTCTGGACCGCCTGGGGCTCGTTCAAGGTCGAGGCCGATTTCTTCTCGCGCACCGACTGGATGAACGCGATCTTCGGGCCGAAGACGCTGCAGCAGACCGGCGGCACATTTACCGGCGATGCCTATGAAGCTGCGTGGATTCAGCAGGGCTTCTGGAAGGCCGTGCTGAATACCAGCATCGTCGTCGTCGCGGTCGTCACCATTTCTCTGACCTTTGGCACGCTTGGGGGCTATGCGCTGGCGCGTTCAGGGTTCCGCTATACCTTCTGGCTTCTGATCGCGGCGCTGATCTTTCGGGCCATGCCGCATGTGACGCTGGTCTCGGGCTATCTGCTGCCGTTCTTCGAGATGAACATCTGGGGCTATCTGCCCACCACCATCATCGTGCTGGTGGCGATCAACCAGCCCTTTACCCTGTGGATGCTGCATTCCTTCTTCATGACCATCCCCAAGGATCTGGATGAAAGCGCGCTGGTCGATGGCTGCACCCGGTTCCAGGCCTTCCGGCTGGCGGTGATCCCGGTGATGTGGCCGGGCGTGGTGACGACGGGCCTCTTCAGCTTCCTTCTCGCCTATAACGACTTCACCGTCACCTCGATGCTGCTGACGCAGGAAAACCAGACGATGGTCCCGAAAATCGCGAGCTTCCTCGGCTCGACCCAGCAGGAAGGCAAGGTGATGCTGGCCGTGTCCGCCGCCGTCTCGGCGATGGCGCCGCTCTTCGTGCTTGTCATGGTCTTCCAGCGCCAGATCGTCAGCGGCCTGACCGCCGGCGCCGTGAAAGGTTGAAATCAGATGGCTGAACTTCGTCTCAAGAACATCTCCAAGCGCTGGGGCGCCTATACCGGGGTCGACAATTTCGACCTGCATATCGTCGATCAGGAATTCATCGTGCTGCTGGGCCCGTCGGGCTGCGGCAAGTCCACCACCATGCGGATGATCGCGGGACTGGAGGACGTGACCGAGGGCGAGATCTGGCTGGGCGACCGCATGGTCAACAAGCTGGAGCCCAAGGACCGCGACATCGCCATGGTGTTCCAGTCCTACGGGCTTTACCCGCAGCTCTCGGTCTATGAGAACATCCGTTTCCCGCTGAAGGTCCGCAAGGTCCCGAAGGAGCAGCATCACGAAAAGGTCATGGCCGCCGCCGCCATGGTGGAACTGACCGACCTTCTGGACCGCCGCCCCGCCGCGCTGTCCGGCGGGCAGCGCCAGCGGGTGGCGCTTGGCCGCGCCATTGTGCGCAAGCCCACGGTCTTCCTGATGGATGAACCGCTGTCGAACCTCGACGCCAAGCTGCGCGTCTCGACCCGGGCGCAGATCAAGAACCTGCAGCACAAGCTGAAGACCACGACCATCTATGTCACCCATGACCAGATCGAGGCGATGACCCTGGCAGATCGCGTGGTGGTGATGAACAAGGGCAAGATCCAGCAGGTCGGCACGCCCACGGATATCTACGACAACCCCGCCAATACCTTCGTGGCCAGCTTCATCGGCAGCCCGGCGATGAATCTGGTCGAGGGCAGGCTGCAAAACGGCGTCTTCGAGGCCGAGGGCATCCGCGTTCCGGGACTCGACGCGGCTCATGACGGGCCGGTGATCCTGGGCTTCCGGGCCGAGGACGTGTCGCTGGCCTCGGACGGGGGCGAGCTGAGCGCGCCGGTCTATTCGATGGAGCTTCTGGGCGAGTCCTCGATGATCTCCTACCGCATCGGCGAGGCGCTGGTCTCGATCAAGGCCCCCAAGGATTTCCGCGCCGAGATCGGCGAAACGGTCGGCACGAGCATTCCCGCGGGGATGTGCCACCTGTTCGACGCCAGGACCGGCCAGCGCATGACCGGGTGAGGGCAGAAGGCCGCCCCCGGTGAACAGGACAGACGCGGCAGCGCCCGCATTTCGAGAAGGCATGAAGTTATGGCAATTCAACATCTGAAGTCCGGCAAGCCCGCCGATCAGCGGGCCGAGGATGATGCGCGCGTCCGCGCGACGGTCGAGGCGACGCTGAAGGATATCGAGGCGCGGGGCGATGCGGCGATCCGCGATCTCTCGGTGACCTTCGACAAATACGACCCGCCGTCGTTCCGCCTGACTCTCTCGGAAATCGAGGCCGCGATGCAGCAGGTCAGCACGCGGGACATGGAGGATATCCGTTTCGCCCAGACCCAGATCCGCCGCTTTGCCGAGGCGCAGCGGGATTCGATGCAGGATATCGAGGTCGAGACCCTGCCGGGCGTGGTGCTGGGTCATCGCAATATCCCGGTGCAATCGGTCGGCTGCTATGTGCCGGGCGGCAAGTTCCCGATGGTCGCCTCGGCGCATATGTCGGTGCTGACCGCCTCGGTTGCCGGGGTGCCGCGCATCGTCTCCGCCGCGCCGCCGGTCAACGGTGCGCCCCATCCGGCCATCGTTGCCGCCCAGCATCTGGGCGGCGCGCATGAGATTTATGTTCTCGGCGGGATGCAGGCGGTCGGCGCCATGGCCATCGGGACCGAGACGATCGAGCCGGTGCATATGCTGGTCGGCCCCGGCAATGCCTTCGTCGCCGAGGCCAAGCGCCAGCTTTACGGGCGCGTCGGCATCGACCTTTTCGCCGGTCCGACCGAGACCATGGTGATCGCCGATCACACGGTGGACGCGGAACTGTGCGCCACCGATCTCTTGGGTCAGGCCGAACACGGTTACAACTCGCCCGCCTGTCTCATCACCAACAGTAGCAAGCTGGCCGAGGGGACGCTGGCCGAGATCGATCGGCTTCTGGACCTTCTGCCCACGCGCGAGACGGCGCTGGCCTCGTGGCGCGACTATGGCGATGTCTATCTGTGCGACAGCCATGACGAGATGCTGCAACTGGCCAATGATCTGGCCTATGAGCATGTGCAGGTGATGACCGACCGCGACGACTGGTATCTGGAGAAGATGCACAGCTATGGCGCGCTGTTCCTTGGTCCGCGCACCAATGTCGCCAATGGCGACAAGGTGATCGGCACCAACCACACGCTGCCGACCAAGAAGGCAGGGCGCTATACCGGCGGGCTGTGGGTGGGAAAGTTCCTGAAGACCCACAGCTATCAGCGGGTGACGACCGACGAGGCGGCGACGCTGGTCGGCGAATATGGCTCGCGCCTCTGCCTGCTCGAGGGCTTCGTCGGCCATGCCGAGCAATGCAATATCCGGGTGCGCCGTTATGGCGGGATCAATGTCCCCTATGGCGCGCCCGCCCCCTATCACGATGCGGCCGAGTAGATCATGAGCCTGCCCGTTTCTCCCTCCTTCCGCCTTGACGGCCGCCGGGCACTGGTCACTGGCGCCTCGTCCGGCATCGGTGCCGCCTGCGCGGCGGCGCTGGCCGGGCAGGGGGCGCATGTGGTCTGCGCCGCGCGGGGCGTGGAAAAGCTGCAGGCGGTGGTGGACGAGTTGACCGCACGAGGGCAGAGCGCCAGCGCGCTGGCGCTGGATGTGGCCGACCCCGCTGCCATGGCCGCGACGCTTCAAGCCGAACCGGGCTTTGATGTGGTGGTGAACTCGGCCGGGCTGGCGCGGCATTCGCCGGCGCTCGACACCAAGCCCGAGGATTTCGATGCGGTGGTCGGGGTCAACCTGCGCGGCGCCTATTTCCTCTCGGCTGCCGTCGCCCGCAAGATGATCGCGGCGGGACAGGGCGGCTCGATCATCCATATCTCCAGCCAGATGGGCCATGTCGGCGGCGTTGACCGGGCGCTTTACTGCGCCACCAAGCACGGGCTGGAAGGGATGCTGAAGTCGATGGCGCTGGAATGGGGCCGCGACCGGGTGCGGATCAACAGCATCTGCCCGACCTTCATCCGCACGCCCTTGACCGAGGCGACCTTTGCCAACCCCGAGCGCGTCCGCTGGATCGAGGAAAAGATCAAGCTCGGCCGCGTCGGCGAGGTCGAGGACATCATGGGCGCGGTGATCTATCTGGCCTCCGATGCCTCGGCCTTGGTAACAGGTTCGGCGCTGATGGTTGACGGAGGTTGGACGGCGGACTGATGACGGTGGAAAAGGTAACTTCGCAAGATGTGGCGCGGCTGGCCGGGGTCAGCCAGTCGGCGGTCAGCCGGGTCTTTACCCCGGGCGCCTCGGTCTCGCCCGCCATGGCGAAAAAGGTGCGGGCGGCGGCGGATCAGCTGGGCTATCGGCCCAATGTGCTGGCGCGCTCGCTGATCACCGGGCGCTCGCGGATCATCGGGCTGGTGGTGGCCTATCTGGAAAACCAGTTCTACCCGGTCGCCATCGAGCGCCTGTCGCGCGCGCTGCAGGCCGATGGCTATCACATCCTGATTTTCATGGCCGAGAACTCGGACAGTCAGGTGGCCGAGGTGATGCAGGAGCTGATCGACTATCAGGTCGACGGCATCATCACCGCCTCGGTCGCCATGACCAATGACCTGACCGCGCGCTGCGCCGCCGCCGGCATTCCGGTGGTGATGTTCAACCGGGGACAGGACGGCACGACCCATTCCTCCGTCACCTCGGCCAACGTCGCGGGCGGGGTGAAGGTGGCGGAATTCCTGCTGGCCGGCGGTCATCGCCGCATCGCCCATATCGCCGGATGGGAGGGATCATCCACGGGGCGCGACCGTCGGCGTGGTTTCCTCGACACGCTGGCCGCTGCCGGGCACCAGCCCGTCGCGGTGATCGACGGCATGTATGCGCGCGAGGCCGCCGCCGAGGCCGCGCGGGAGATGATGGCAATGTCCGAGCCGCCCGACGCGATCTTCGTCGGCAACGACCACATGGCCTTTGCCGTCATGGATGTGCTGCGCTTCGAGCTGGGTCTGCGCATCCCGGAGGACGTTTCCATCGTCGGTTATGACGATGTGCCGCTGGCGGAATGGCCGGCCTACAGCCTGACCACGGTGCGCCAGCCGGTCAACCGTATGGTTCAGGCCACGGTCGAGACCATCCTTGGCAAGATCGAGGACCCGGCGCGGCAGGCGGAAAAGATCGAGATCGACGGGCCGCTGATCCTGCGCGGCTCGGCCCGGATACCGGAAGGATGGCAATGATGAAGGATTTCGACCCCAAGTTCCGCGACTTCCCCGACTATATCCTCGGGATCACCCGCGAGATCTGGGAAGAACGCGGCATTGCGACGCTGCACCGGTATTACGCGCCCGATATCGTCGTGCGCTCGCCTTCTTCGGTTGTGGTGGGCAATGGCGATGTGATCGCGGCAACGATGGCGACGCTGGCCGAGTTCCCCGACCGGCAATTGCTGGGCGAGGATGTGATCTGGTCCGGCACGCCCGAAGAGGGGATGCTGTCCTCGCACCGGGTCTTTTCGACCGCCACCCACTCGGGCGACGGCGTCTATGGCAAGGCCACCGGGCGCAAGCTGCGCTATCGCATTCTGGCCGACTGCCATGCCATCGCCAACCAGATCAACGATGAATGGCTGATCCGCGATCAGGGCGCCATCGTCCGCCAGATGGGTCTGGACCCGCGCGACTTTGCCCGCGCCCAGATCGCCGCCGAGGGCGGGGCCGAGTCGGCATCGCGTCCGCTGACCCCCGCCACGGACCGGCCCGGACCCTATCTCGGACGCGGCAACGAGAATGAATGGGGCCAGCGCTATGCCGACCTGCTGACCCGGATCATGGGCGCCGACATGGCCGTCATCGGCACGGAATACGACCGCGCCGCGCAGCTGGAACTGCCGGGCGGCGTGGCCGAACATGGCCGCGAGGCGGCCGATCATTTCTGGATGGGCCTGCGCGCCGCGCTGCCCACGGCCAGTTTCACCATCCACCACGTCATCGGGCGCGACGATCCGATGATGCCGCCCCGCGCCGCCCTGCGTTGGAGCCTGACCGGAAAACATTCCGGCTGGGGCGGCTTTGGTCGTCCGACCGGGGCCGAGCTGCATGTCATGGGCATGTCCCATGCCGAGTTCGGTCCCCGGGGGCTGCGCCGCGAATGGGTGCTGTTCGATGAGACCGCGATCTGGAAGCAAATCCTTTTGCATACGGGTGAGCTATGAGTGCCGATCCGAACCCGGTCGAGCAGGGCGCGCGCCCCGCGCCGCGCTATGACGACCCGGTCAGCTATATCCTCGGGATCACCAAGGACATCTGGGAAGATCGCGGCATCGCGCTGCTGGAAACCGCCTATGGGCCGCAGATGATCATGCGAAATGCCGGCGGGATGAAGATCGGCAACCAGTCGGTCATCAATGACACCCTGGCCAAGATGGCCGCCTTTCCCGATCTCGAGATCCTCGGCGAGGATGTGATCTGGTCAGGCGATCCGAACGGGCGCTATCTCTCGTCCCATCGCAGCGTCATCACCGGCACCCATACCGGCCACGGCGTCTGGGGCCCGCCCTCGGGCAAGCGCTTCACCGTGCGCTGCATCGCCGATTGCTCGGTTCTGGACGAGGTGATCGACGACGAATGGCTGGCCTATGACACCGGCGACCAGGCCCGGCAGCTGGGCCATGACCCCGCCGATTTCGCCCGCGCCCGGATCATCGCCGAGGGCGGGCCGGACAAGGCGCTGCGGCCCTTCACCCCCGATCAGGACCGGCCCGGACCCTATCTGGCGCGCGGAAATGACAGCGAATGGGGCGCGCGGCTGGCCGAAATCCTGACGCGTATCATGGACAAGGACGTGGCGGTGATCCGTCCCGAATATGACCGCGCCGTGCGCATCGAACATGCCGGCGGCCATGGCGGCTGGGGCCAACAGGCAGCCGAGGCGATGTGGATGCGGCTGCGCTCGTCCTTTCCCTCGGCGCGCTTCGCGATCCACCACGTCATCGGCCGATCCGACCCGCACCAGCCGCACCGCGCCGCGATCCGCTGGAGCCTTGACGGCAGCCATGATGGCTTCGGCCGCTTCGGCCCACCCACCGGCGCGCCGGTTCATGTCATGGGCTTCACCCATGCCGAGTTCGGCCCCTGGGGGCTGCGCCGCGAATTCACCCTGTTTGACGAAGTCGCGATCTGGAAACAGATCCATCTGCACACCGGAGACATCTGATGGAAACGCTCGAACGAGACCGCATCACCAGCGCCGAGATGGAGGCGCGCATCGTCCGCTATGGCGACCTGCAGCCCTGCAAGACCGCCTTCATCGATGCCCATACGCCGGGGTCGAACCAGAAGGAGAACTTCACCATCATCGGCGGCGGGGTCAGCGAAAGCCCGGACCAGCATGTGCATATCTCGATCCCGCACGGCTTCAACATCGGTGCCGCCGGCCAGCCGCCGAAATGCCGCAACAGCCTGCATTCGCACCGCACGGCCGAGGTGTTCTTCGTCCTCAAGGGCCGCTGGCGCTTTTTCTGGGGGCGTCACGGGGATGCGGGCGAGGTGGTGCTGGAAGAGGGCGACATCTTCAACATCCCCACCGGCATCTTCCGCGGCTTCGAGAATATCGGCACCGATTACGGCATGATCATGGCGATCCTCGGCGGCGACGATGCCGGGGGCGGGGTGATCTGGGCGCCGCAGGTGATCGAGGACGCGCGCGACCACGGGCTGATCCTGTCATCCAGGGGCAAGCTTTACGACAGCAAGAAGGGTCAGGCGCTGCCCGAAGGAGAAAAGCCCATGCCGCTGCTGACCGAGGACGAGCTGAAGGCCTTCCCCGAACCGACGACCGCCGATGTGGTCCCGCATTACGTCGCGCGCTATCTGGACCTGATGGCGCTGGCCGACCGCCAGCCGGCGCGGGTCATCGGCGAGAACGGCAAGCTGCGCGACAAGCCGGGATTCGAGGTCGATTTCATCACCAACCGCTCGGCCTCGGAAGCCAGCCAGAGCCATGACCATCCGGCGGTGCTGATGCCGGTGAAGGGGCATTGGAAGGTGGTCTGGGCGGACGGCAGCGCCACCTTGGCACCGGGCGATACGATGAGCGTGCCGGAGAACCTGCCCTATAGTCTGACCCCCTCGATGACCGGCGAGGCGGCGCTCTACCGCTCGGTCGGGACCGCCGATCCCGCCGGTGCGACCTGGGCCCCGGCAGCCTGAGCCGTCACTGATGACGCCGCTGATCCTTCTGCCCGGGATGATGTGCGATGGCCGTTTGTTCGGCCCGCAGATCGCCGCATTGGGCCAGACGCGCGAGGTTCGCGTCGCGCCGATCAGCGGCCACATCGCGACCGCCGCGCTGGCGGCCGAGGTGCTGGCCGCAGCCCCACCGCGTTTCGCGCTGGCGGGCCTGTCGATGGGCGGGATCGTGGCGATGGAGGTTCTGGCGCAGGCACCTGAGCGGATCGAGCGGCTGGCGCTGCTGGACACCAATCCCCGTGCCGAACTGCCCGAGGTTCAGGCCCGCCGCGCGCCGCAGATCGCGGCGGTCGAGGCGGGCGGGCTGCGTCAGGTCATGACCGAGCAGATGATCCCCAACTATCTGGCCGATCCGGCGTCCCATCCCGAGATCATCGATCTCTGCATGGACATGGCGCTGGACCTTGGTCCGCAGGTCTTTGCCCGTCAGTCGCTGGCGCTGCGCGACCGGCCCGACCGGCAGGAGGTTCTGGCCGGTGTGCGGATGCCCACGCTGATCCTCTGTGGGCGCGCGGACCGGCTGTGCCCGGTCGAACGCCACGAGCTGATGCATGGGCTGGTGCCCGGCTCGACGCTGGAGATCATCGAAAGCGCGGGCCATCTGCCCACGCTGGAACAACCCGAACACACCACGGCGGCGCTGGTCCGCTGGCTGGAGGCATGATGGATACCGCCCTGCTGGACCTGCTGAAATCGGTCGACACCCCCACGGTCTGCAACGCCATCGAGGTGGCGCAAGGTCGGCGCGGCTTTGACCGCTTTACCCGTGGCACGGTCATCTGCACCGAGCCCGATGCCGGCGCCATCGTGGGCTATGCCCGCACTGCCAGCCTCTCGGCCATCGCGCCCCCGACCGAACCGTCCGAGGTCATCCGGGCGCGGCGCATGGACTATTACCGCTACATGGCCGAAGCGCCGAAACCCGCCATTGCCGTGGTCGAGGATCTGGATGTCCCGAACGCCATCGGCGCCTATTGGGGCGAGATCAATGTGACGGTCCACAAGGGCTTCGGTCTGGCGGGCACGCTGACGAATGGCGTGGTGCGCGATCTGGGCGATCTGCCCAAGGGCTATCCGGTGATCGCCGGCTCGGTCGGGCCAAGCCATGGCTATGTGCATCTGCGCAGCGTCGGCCAGCCGGTGCGGGTCTTCGGCCTGACCGTGGCCGAGGGCGAGCTGATCCATGCCGACCGCCACGGCGCGCTGGTGGTGCCGGCCGAGGTGATCCCGGTGCTGGCTGCCTCGATCAAGAAGCTCCTGGAGACCGAAAGGCTGGTACTGGAGCCTGCCCGGGCCGAGGGTTTTGATTTCGCGGCGTTCGAGGCGGCATGGTCGGCCTTCGAGAAGGCACGGACCTGATGGCATCGCGCGACGAGGCGAAATTCGACAAGGCGCTGGACAAGGCGGGGATCGCGCTGGATGCACGCGACAGGGCGGCGGCCCTGCCGGTCTTTCGCGCGCTTGCCGCGTCCTGCGCGCTGCTGAAATCTGCCGAGGCAACCACGCATGAACCCCGCTGACCTGCCGCTTGCCGAGGCTGCTGCGCGATTGCGCGCCCGCCAGCTTCGCGCCCGCGATCTGGTAGAGGCGCATCTGGACCGGATCGCGACGCGCGACGGCAGTATCGGCGCCTTCGTGGCGCTGGATGCCGCAGGCGCGCGCCGCGCCGCCGATCAGGCGGACACCGCGCTGGATGCGGGGCAGGGCGCTGGTTCGCTTATGGGCATTCCCTTTGCGGTCAAGGATCTGGTCGAGGTCGCGGGCCAGCCCCTGACCTGCGGCAGCCGGATCTTCGCCGACCGCGTGGCCACCACGGATGCCGCCGTCATCTCTGCACTGCGCCGGGCCGGGGCAATCCCGCTTGGCATGGTCGCCACCTATGAATTCGCGCTGACCGGCCCGACCTTCGACAGCGCCTATCCGCCGGCGCGGAACCCGTGGAACGTCGAGCACATCACCGGCGGTTCGTCCTCGGGCTCGGCCGCCGCCGTTGCCGGCGGGCTGGTGCGCATCGCGCTTGGCACCGATACCGGCGGCTCGGTGCGCAGCCCTGCCGCGTATTGCGGCGTGGTGGGGCTGAAGCCGACCTATGGGCTGGTGCCGATGGAAGGGGTGTTTCCGCTGTCGCCCGGTCTCGATCATCTCGGGCCGCTGGCGGCCAGCGTCGCCGATGCCGCGCTGATGCTGGAAGCGATGGCGCCGGGGACGTCGGGGCTGGATGGGCTGGCGCAGGGCGTTCGCGGCTTGCGCATCGGCTATGCCCGCGACTGGTTCGCCGATGACCCCGCCGCCGCGCCGGCACTGGTTGCGGCGATGGATGAGGCGGTGTCGGTCCTGTCGATGCTGGGGGCCAAGATCCGGCTGATCGCCATGCCCGACTATGCGCTGGCCGAAGCCGCCGGTGCGGTGATCCTGCATGCCGAGGCGTTGCACCTGCATCGGAGGATGCTGGCTGAGCAGCTGGACGGCTACGGACGTCAGGCGAGACAGAGCCTTGCTGCTGGGGTGGCGCTGTCGAAAGCCGGCATCGCCCGCGCCCGCAAGGCGGGGGTGTCGATCCGTGCTGCGATCGATGCCATCCTGTCCGATTGCGATGTGATCGTCACCCCGAGCACGCTGGCCGCAGCCCCGCCCGTGGCCGCGTTCCAGCGCGAGGAAACCGTCTGGACGGCGATGCGCACCTTGCCCTTCAACCTGACCGGCCATCCGGCGCTGTCGCTGCCCATCGGCTTCGAAGGCGGCTTGCCCTTGGGGATGCAGATCATCGGGAAGCATCGGGCCGAGGCGATGATCTGCCGCGTCGGCGCCGGCTTTGAGGCGGCGACCGACCACTCGGCGCAGCGGCCCTATTTCGCCTGAAGCAAATCCAGCCGCAACTGCGCGGCGCGGCGATGACCCTCCAGCCCCTCGCTGGCGCTTTGCCGAGCGGCGGGCGGGGCAACCTCGCGCACACCCTCGGGCGTCAGCCATTGATGCGTGGCGATCTTCACATAGGCCCCGACCCACAGCCCGCTGGTATAGCGTCCCGCCGCCATGGTCGGCAGCGTGTGGTTGGTGCCGGCGCATTTGTCGGAGTAAACGACACTGGCCAGGGGGCCGATGAACAGCGAGCCATAGTTGCGCAGCTTGGCCGCCATCGCCTGTGGGTCGCGGGTATGAACCTGCAGATGCTCGGCCGCGATCACGTCGGAATAGGCGATCATCGCCGCCTCGCCCTCGCAGACCGCAATCTCGCCATAATCGCGCCAGGCCGCGCCCGCGGTTTCGGCGGTGGAGAGGGTTTCAAGCTGGCGCGCCACCTCGGCCTCGACCGCCTTGGCCAGGGCCGCATCGGTGGTGATCAGCCCGACGCGGGTGCGCACGTCATGCTCGGCCTGCGCCAGCAGGTCGGTGGCGATCATTGCCGCATCGCCGGTCTCGTCGGCGAGGATGTAGATCTCGGAGGGGCCGGCCAGCTGGTCGATGCCGACCGGGCCGAACACCTGCCGCTTGGCCTCGTTCACATAGGCATTGCCGGGGCCGACGATCTTGTCGACGCGCGGCACCGAGGCGGTGCCGAAGGCCATGGCGGCGATGGCCTGCGCCCCGCCGATGCGGAAGATGCGGTCAGCGCCCGAGAGGTGGCAGCCGGCGATCATTGCGGGATGGGCATTGGGCGGCAGGCAGGCGATGATCTCGCCGACGCCCGCGACCTTGGCCGGAACGATGGTCATGATCGGCGCCGACAGCAGCGGATAGCGCCCGCCCGGCACGTAGCAGCCGACCCGCGCCAACGGGATCACCCGATGGCCCATATGCACGCCGGGGCGGGGCTGGACATCGTCCAGCGCGCCGATGGTCGCAAGCTGGGCCTCGGCGAAGGCGCGGACATTGGCGATGGCAAATTCGGTGTCGTCGCGGGTCTGCGGATCAAGCGCGGCAACGGCAGCCTCACGTTCGGCCATGGAAACCTCGAATGTCTCGGGCGCGGTGCCGTCGAAGCGTTGCGAATAGTCGCGCACGGCGGCGTCGCCGCGGGTGCGGATATCAGCGAGGATGTCGCGCACGGCGGCCTCGACCGGGGCATTGTCGCCGCTGGCGCTGCGCGCTGGCCTTCTCAGGTGGGTGACGCCTTTCGGAAGGCCCGGCTTGTCGATCATGATCGCTGATCCCTGTTGCAATCGCTGCTGCCCGAGGCTAGCGACCCGACCGCAACAAGGTCAATTCACCCGGCCGGGCTCGTCCAGTATATGCACCGTATCAATAGCTTGGCGGAGTGATCGCGCTGACGATCTCGGCCTCGGTCTCGCCGATATTGCGAAAGCGGTGGCTCTGCCGGCTGTCGAAGTAATAGGCATCGCCCGGCCCCAGAATTGCGGTCTGCTCGCCGACGCTCAGTTCGATCCGACCGGCGATGACATAGCCGGCCTCTTCTGCCGCATGACTAAGGCCACCGCCCGTATCCGCGCCCGGCTGATAGCTTTCCTTCAACACCTGCAAGCGCCGCGAAGGATAGTTCAATCCTATGATCTTGTAGGAAATTCCGTCAGATCTGCCAATTTCTGGTAAATCCTCGGCGCGATAGAATGGCGCGGCCCGGGCTGCTTCACCCTCCGACAGAAAGCCCGCCAGCGTCGTCCCCAAAGCATCGAGAATGGCCGTAAGGGTGTCGATCGTTGGACTGATCCGATCGCGCTCGATCAGCGATATGGTCGAATGCGACACGCCCGATCGCGCCGCCAGCAAGCGGATGCTGAGCTGTCGCCGCTGCCGAAGATCGCTGAGCCGGTGGCCTATGCGGGACATGGGTGCTCCTTGCCGGTGAACGGGTCTGTGGTGAAAATACTGACCGCTCTGCCGTCTGGTCGCAATCCCCTGTTGGCGGTGGGTTCAGCCTGCCGGACGGCACCGCCGCCGCTCGCAGCAACTGGTTCATCCGGCTTGACCGGGCGAGGCTCGAAATCCGCTCAACCGACCTGCTGATCCCGGTCGAAAACGCCCGAGGGCGGCGGCGGTGCCAGCTTGCTGGCGCGGGTCAGATGCGCGCGGATCGCCGCATCAGCGGCCTTTTGGTCGCCGGCACGGATGGCATCCGCGATCTGGCCCGCATCGCCGAGCGCGAGATCCCCGAGGTCTGGGGCAAGGCGCTGCCGATGAATGTCTCGAAGGCGATTGCCGCAGTGCTGCTGGATCTCGAATTTCCGCCCGCGATGCTGAAGGCCATCCCCATTATGGGCCGCGCCGCCAGCCTTCTGGCGCATCTGGCCGAGGAACAGGCGCAACCGATCGGCTTCCTGATGGCCGGCCATGCCGAGGCGGCGATTTCCTATCAGGCGGAGGACAAATGACCCTGCCAGCTACGCGCGAGGCGGTGTTCAGTGCCGAGGGTGATGACGCCCTGTTTCGCAAACAGATCGCCCCCCTGTTCGCCAACTCGGCCTTCTACCGCGAGAAACTGGCGGAAGCGGGCTTTGACATCGCGCAGACGGTCGGCGGCATCGCCGATATCGCCGCGCTGCCCTTTACCGAGAAGGAAGAGCTGCGCCAGACCGGCGACGAGACTTATCCCATCGGCACCCGTCTGGCCGCGCCGATGTCCGAGATCGCGCGTGTCTTCTCGACCTCGGGCACGACCGGCACGCCCAGCTATATCCCGCTGACGGCCGAGGATCTGGACGATTGGGTCACTGTCTCGACGCGCTCCTTTGGCGCGACCGGAGTGCGGGAGGGCGACCGGATCGTTTCGGCATATAGTGCCGGGCCTTTCGTGGCGGGCGTGGCACTCGAGGCCTTTGTCCGGCTGGGGCTCTGTGATATCCCGGTCGGAACCGGCAATACCGAGCGGCTGATGGCGGCGGTGAAGCTTTTGAAGCCCAGCACGCTGGCACTGAGCCCCTCCTATGCGCTGCATCTGGCCGAATGGGGCGAGGCGAGGGGCATGGACCTGCCGGGCTCTTCGGTTCAGCGCATTCTGGTCGCAGGCGAACCCGGTGGCGGCGAGCCGGAGCTGAGGGTGCAGCTCGAGGCCGCATGGGGCGCGAAAGTGACCGAGGCCATGGGCATCGGCGATAACGGGGTCTCGGTTTGGGGGGAATGCGAGGCGCAGCGGGGGATGCATTTCTCGGGCAGCGGCTATGTGCATTTTGAATTGATCGATTCCGAGAGCGATGCCGTGGTGCCGCTGGAGGAAGGGGCCGAGGGCGAAATGGTCTATACCCATCTGCGCCAGCACGCCGCGCCCTTGCTGCGTTTCCGCAGCCGCGATCATGTGCGGGTCTCAATGGGCGTGTGGCGGCCGCTGAAGTAGGGCACCAAGCAGGCGCCGCCTCTGCCGGTTGCGGTCGAGCTGGCCGAGGTCATGCAGAAGCGCATCCGCGACACCCTCATCGTCTTGACCGAGATCACGCTGGTGCCGGCGGGCAGCCTGCCGCGTACCGACTACAAATCGAAGCTCATCGACTGGTCCGACGCCGGGTGAGAGGCAAAGGACAGGTCTGAACACGGCAGTCAAAGGGAGAGAGACAATGAAATCACTGGCATTTCTGCTGGCAGGGACGGCCTTCGCGACGCGGGCGACCGATGCGGGCGCGGCGGAATTCGAGCTGAAATTATCGAGCATGTATCCTCGACCCATTCATCCAGGAACTGGCGCTGGACCCTTGCGTCAGGGAGATCGAGGAGAAATCGGGCGGGCGCGTCAAGATCACCTTCTTCCCCGCCGGTTCGGCGCTTGGCAATGCCAGCAAGCAATTCGATCAGGTGCGGGCGGGCGCGGTCGATTTCGCTGTGGGCATCCCCGCGATCCCGCGTGGCCGTCATCCCCGAAGCGTGCCGGTCGAGCTGCCCTCTACCCTGCCCGATGCCGAGATCGGCACCTGCGCGCTGATGTCGATGGTCGATGCCTTCCAGGCCGATTATCCGGGCACCCATGTCCTGTCGCCGACCGTGACCGAGCCGAGCGGCGTCATACCAGCAAGAAGGTCGTCGCGCTGGATGACCTCAAGGGCATGCGCATCCGCACGCCGACGCCGGCCATCTCGGCCATGCTGGAGCATGTGGGGGCAACCCCGGTCGGAATGCCGCCGGCCGAGATTTATGAAAGCGTCGAGCGCGGCGTGATCGAGGGCAATATCGCGCCCTGGGGTCCGATCGGTGCCTTCAAGCTGTGGGAGGTGCTGGACTATCACATCGATCCCGGCATCAAACTGGTGGCGATGTATACGGTGATGAACCCGCGCAGATATGACGCGCTGCCTGATGAGCTGAAGGGTCTCATTGATGAGACCAGCGCCGAGGTCTTCGCCGATTGGCGCCGGATCTGGAAGGAAACCGATCAGGAGGCGATCGACGCTGCCACGGCCGATGGCGACGAGATCACCCCGATGAGCGCCGAAGAGCGCGAGGCCTGGCACGAGCGGCTGGCGCCGGTGGTCGACACCTTTCTGAACGTGAATGGCGATATGGAGGTCGATGCGGCCAAGGAACTCTACGCCCAGATCCTCGGTGCTGTGACCACCTGCCAGCAAGCCAGCGGGATCACGGCAGCCGTCGCCGAGGACAGGTCCGAATGATCCGTTTCTGCACCGCGATCCTGCAATATTTCGTCGAGACCTCGGACCTGCCCCGGGTGATCGTCCAGTGGATCGCGGCGCTTGGCCTGCCGCCCGTCGGCGTCATCATCATGATCCTGCTGATCTACGTCATCCTCGGCTGTTTCCTCGACAGCCTGTCGATGATGCTGATTACCCTGCCCATCGTGTTTCCGCTGGTCCCGTCGCTGGGGTATGACCCGATCTGGTTCGGCGTGCTGGTGGTCTCGGTGGTCGAGATCGGGCTGACCATCCCACGCCTGGGGATGAATCTATTCGTCATCGCCGCCGCCGCGCCCAACATGCGCTTCGAGACGGTGGCGCTCGGGGTGCTGCCCTATCTGGCGGCGGATTTCGTACGGGTGGCGCTCTTGGTCATGATCCCGGCCTTGTCGCTGAGCTTGCCGGCGCTGTTGATGTAGAGCCGGATCTGCGGAGGTTCAGCCGCTACAGCTTTCGACAAAGGCGCGCACCGCGGCGATCCGTGCACCCGAGCGGTTCCAAAGCACCCCGGTCTGGCGCAGGGCGGCGCCGGCCAGCGGGTGCTTCTGCAGCCGCAGCCCTTCGGGCCAGGGCGGTGCCCAGTCCGGCACGATCGAGACGCCAAGACCCCGGCTGACCAGCGCGGCGATGGCGTCCAGCGCGTCAAGCTCCAGCCATTCCTGCACCTCCAGCGCGTTCTGCCGCAGGAAGCGGTCGACGATATGCCCGCCCCACTGGTTGCGGTCATAGCGGATGAAGGGCTGGCGGCGCAGCGTTTCCAGCGGATCCTCGACGCCCAGCCCCGTCGGCGCGATCAGGATCAGCGGCTCGTCCCTCAGCCCCAGCCAGCCGGCGGATTTGGGGATCGGGAATTGCGGCCTGACGATCAGCGCGGCGTCGAGATTGCCCGCCAGCACCCCCTGGTAAAGCTCGGCGGAAGGGCCCGGGCGGATGAAATATTCGATCTGCGGAAACTGCGCCCGCAGCCGTTCGAGGATTTCGGGCAGAAGCCCCGTCAGCGCGGTTGCGGTGGCGCCAAGCCGCAATTGCCCGGCGGGCCGGTCGCCGGCAGCAATGGCGCGCAGATCGCGGGCGGCCTCGATCAGCCCCTGTGCATGGCCCAGCACCGCCAGCCCCGAGGCCGTCGGCCTGACCGTGCGCCCGACGCGGCTGACCAGCGGCTGACCCAGCTCCTGTTCCAGCGTGCGCAGCCTTTGCGCCAGCGCGGCGGGTGTCAGGCTCAGCCGCCGGGCCGCCTCGGCGATCGAGCCGCATTCGGCGATGGTGACGAAACTTTCGAGGAAGCGCAGATCCATAAGATAGATTTTCTATGCTCTGAAAGTAGGATTGGCTAGCTTCTCCTGTTTCCCGACACCGCCTAGAACAGTAGTAGTTGCCTTGTCCCCCACCAGAGAGACGACCTGACCATGAGCCTGTCCAGCAAGTTCGCCCGTTTGGCCACCGACAACGCCCCCGGGCAGGAGGGTCGGCAGTCGGCGCAGGGCATCGATGCGCTGTTGCGCGGCGAAACGCTTGCCGGTTCGCCGGTCGATTTCTCGCATGGCGATGTCGATGCGCATGAGCCGACCCCGGGCGCGTTCGACCTGTTCGCGGAGGGCGTCGCCTCGGGCGGACGGCAGGCCTACACCGAGTATCGCGGCGAGCCCGGCATCCGCGCGCAGGTGGCCGAGCGGCTGGCCGCGTTCACCGGCGCCCCGGTCGATCCCCGCGACGGGATGATCGTGACGCCCGGCACGCAGGGCGCGCTGTTTCTGGCCGTGGCCGCGACCGTCACCTGTGGCGACAAGGTCGCCATCGTCCAACCCGACTATTTCGCCAATCGCAAGCTGGTCGAGTTCTTCGAGGCCGAGATCGTCCCGGTGCAGCTGCATTACGAGACCGCGGGCGAGGATCGCGCCGGGCTGGATCTCGACGGGCTGGAAGCCGCCTTCAGTGCGGGTGCGCGGGTGTTCCTGTTCTCGAACCCGAACAACCCCGCCGGGGTGGTCTATTCGGCCGGGGAAATCGCCCGCATCGCCGCGCTGGCCGGGCGCTATGGCGCGGTGGTGATCGTCGACCAGCTCTATTCCCGACTGCTCTACGCCGGCGCGAGCTATACCCATCTGCGCGCCGGTGACATCGACCCCGCGAATGTCATCACCATCATGGGCCCGTCCAAGACCGAATCGCTCAGCGGCTATCGTCTTGGCGTGGCCTTCGGGGCGAAGGAGATCATCACGCGGATGGAGAAGCTGCAGGCGGTCGTGTCGCTGCGGGCGGCGGGATACAGCCAGGCGGTGCTGCGGTCCTGGTTCGCCGAACCGGCGGGCTGGCTCAGGGAACGCATCCGCCAGCACCAGGCGATCCGCGATGACCTGCTGTCGGTGCTGCGCGGCATCGACGGGGCCTTTGCGCGGACCCCGCAGGCCGGCAGCTACCTGTTCCCGCGCCTGCCCGCGCTGGCGGTGCCGCCCGCCGATTTCGTCAGGATCCTGCGGCTGCAGGCCGGCGTCACCGTCACCCCGGGCACCGAGTTCAGCCCCAATGCCGCTAACAGCCTGCGGCTGAATTTCAGTCAAGACCACCGTGCCGCCGTCGCCGCCGTCGAGCGGCTGGCAGGGCTGGTCGAACGGTATCGGGCATGAGCGCGCCCCCACCCGTGCCGCAGGGCGATTACCTGCCCGCGCGGCGTCACCGCGACCTGATCTTCACCTCGGGCATGACCCCGCGCGAGGCCGGCGTGCTGACCCATCACGGCCCGATCCGCGCCAGCGATCCGCTTGAGGATCATGCCGACGCCGTGCGGCTCGCCTGCCGCAATGCCCTGACCGCCGCGCGTGCGACGCTGGCCGAGGGCGAGGCGATCAGTGCCATCCTCAGCCTGACCGTCTATCTGGTGACGGAACCCGGCTTTACCGCCCATTCCCGGCTGGCCGACATCGCCTCGGCCGATCTGCGTGCCGAGCTGGGCGAGGCCGGCATCGGCAGCCGCGCGGCCGTAGGTGTGGCGACGCTGCCTGGCAATGCCGCCATCGAGATCGCGCTTGTCGCCGCCGTCTGAGCTGCGCCACCATCACCCGAGACCAGAGGAGTTCCCGATGCCCGACACCCCCGAGAATACCCCCGAAAACGAGGCCGCGCTGATCGCTGCCCTGTCCGGTGTCACCACCGCGACGCTGACCACCATCCTGCTGAAGAAGGGCCTGCGCAATGTCTGGATCCGTGGCGCGCTGCCCCTTGACCCCGGCCAGCCCCGGCTGGTCGGCCGCGCCTTTACCCTGCGCTTCGTCCCCGCGCGCGAGGATCTGGCAACCCCGGCGAGCTGGTCCTCGCCCATCTCGACCCGCGCCGCCATCGAGGCCATGCCCGAGGGCTGCATCTGCGTCGTCGATGCCATGGGCACCACCGATGCCGGCATCTTCGGGGATATCCTCTGCGCCCGGATGGCCAGGCGCGGGGTGGCGGCGCTGATCACCGATGGCGTGGTGCGCGACGTGGCAGGCGTGCGCGGCACCGGCCTGCCGGTCTGGTGCAGCGGCGTGGCCGCCCCGCCCTCGGTCGCCGGCCTGACCTTCGTGAACTGGCAGGAGCCGATCGGCTGCGGCGGGGTCGCAGTCTTTCCCGGTGACATGATCGTGGTCGATGATGACGGCGCGGTGCTGATCCCGGCGGCTCTGGTCGAGGCGGTCACAGAAGAGGCGGTCGAACAGGAGCGTCTGGAAGGCTGGATCATGAGCCAGGTCGAGGCCGGGGTGCCGCTGCCGGGCCTCTATCCGGCCAATGCCGAGAACAAGGCGAGATACGAGGCTTTCAAGGCTGGAGAATAGGCGAGCGGGGTCAGGCCCCCTCGGCCAGTTGCCGCTCCAGCCAGGTCCGAAAGGCGATCAGCGGGGCGAAATCCTTGCGCTCCTCGGGCCAGACCAGCCAATAGGCGCCGCGCATCGGCACCGCCTGCCGGTGGATCGGCAGCAGCCGGCCCTCGGCAATCTCGATCTGCGCTAGGTAGTCGGGCAAAAGCGCGATGCCGATATCCGAGATCGCCGCTTGGATCATCATCGAGAACTGATCCATCAGCATCCCCTCGCCCGTCTCGGTGGTGACGCCATGGGCGGCGAACCAGTCGGGCCAGGCATTGGGGCGCGACTCCAGATAGAGGATCGGCAGCCGTGCCAGTTTCGCCGGCTCTGACAGGTCATGCGCGGCGATGAAACGGGCCGAGGCGCAGGCCGTCACCCGCTCGTCGAACAGCTTCAACTGCCCGGTGCCGGGCCAGTCCGGTTCGCCGAAATAGATCGCCGCGTCGAACACCTCGCTGGCGAAATCGAACCGCTGCACCCGGGTCGAGAGGTTCACCGCCACGCCGGGCGATTGTTGCAGGAACTGCCCCAGACGCGGCCCCAGCCAGCGCGTGGCAAAGGTCGGCAGCGCCGCCAGCGAGATGGTGCCGCCATCGGGATTGGCGACGAGTGAGGTGCTGGCCTTCTGGATCATGTCCAGCGCGCGGGCGATGTCGCGCTGATAGGTCAGGGCGGCGGCATTGGGGATCAGCCGCTTTTTCTGCCGGGTGAACAATTCCTTGCCCAACTGCTCTTCCAGCGACAGGATCAAGCGGCTGACGGTGCTTTGCGTCAGGTCCAGTTCCGCCGCCGCCGCCGTCACGGATCGGTGCCGCACCACCGCGTCCAGCGCCAGCAGCAGACGGATCGAGGGAAGAAATCGCCGGGGCCGCATGTGCATTCCGTTTTTGCATGTTCATATGCGGAAATATCGGTGTTTTCGGCCTTTGACTACTGATATGAGATGAAACCTGAATGATATCACCATCAGACCGACCGGAGGACAGCGCATGTCGACGAAATCTCACAAGGGGATTGCCTTCAACTGGGCCGATCCCTTCCTGCTGGACGACCAGTTGACCGAAGAAGAGCGGATGATCCGCGACAGCGCCGCCGCCTTCGCCGCCGAGAGCCTCGCCCCGCGCGTGGAAAACGCCTATCTGACCGAGACCACCGATCCCGAGATCTTCCGCGAGATGGGCGCCGCCGGGATGCTGGGAGTCACCGTGGGCGAGGAATATGGCGGGGTAGGGGCCTCCTATGTCTCCTATGGCCTCGTGGCGCGCGAGATCGAGCGCATCGACAGCGGCTATCGCTCGATGGCCTCGGTGCAGTCCTCGCTGGTGATGTTCCCGATCGAAGCCTATGGCAGCGAAGCGCAGAAGCAGAAATTCCTGCCGAAACTGGCCTCGGGCGAATTCATCGGCTGCTTTGGCCTGACCGAACCCGATGCCGGCTCCGACCCGGCCGGGATGAAGACCCGCGCCAAGAAGACCGAGGGCGGCTATGTGCTGAACGGGTCGAAGATGTGGATCTCGAACGCACCGATCGCCGATGTCTTCGTGGTCTGGGCCAAGTCCGAGGCGCATGGCAACAAGGTCCGCGGCTTCGTGCTGGAAAAGGGCATGAAGGGGCTTTCGGCTCCGAAGATCGAGGGCAAGCTATCCTTGCGCGCCTCGATCACCGGCGAGATCGTGATGGAGAATGTCGAGGTCGGTGAAGACGCTCTGCTGCCCAATATCGAGGGCATGGGCGGGCCGTTCGGCTGTCTGAACCGCGCGCGCTACGGCATCAGCTGGGGCGCCATGGGTGCGGCCGAGGATTGCTTCCACCGCGCCCGGCAATACGGTCTGGACCGCCACCAGTTCAACCGCCCGCTGGCCGCGACGCAGCTGTACCAGAAGAAACTGGCCGACATGCAGACCGATATCGCGCTTGGCCTGCAGGCCAGCCTGCGCGTGGGCCGGCTGTTCGACGAGGGCAAGTTCGCGCCGGAAATGATCTCCATCGTCAAGCGCAACAACTGCGGCAAGGCGCTGGATATCGCCCGTCAGGCCCGCGACATGCATGGCGGCAACGGCATCCAGATCGGCTATCACGTCATGCGCCATGCCCAGAACCTCGAGACGGTGAACACCTACGAGGGCACGCATGACGTTCACGCGCTGATCCTCGGCCGGGCGATCACCGATCTTCAAGCCTTTTCCTGAGCCAGCACCATGACCCATGACGCCCCGCTGAAGGGCCTCAAGGTCGTCGAGCTGGCCCGCATTCTGGCCGGTCCCTGGATCGGCCAGACGCTGGCCGATCTCGGCGCCGAGGTCATCAAGATCGAAGCGCCTGAGGGTGATGACACCCGGACCTGGGGCCCGCCCTTTCTGGAACGGACCCGCCCCGATGGCAGCATCGAAAAGGTCGCGGCCTATTTCCACGCCGCCAATCGCGGCAAGACCTCGCTTACCTGCGATTTCTCGGATGCGGATGATCTGGCGCGCCTCAGGGATCTGATCGCGGAAGCCGATGTGCTGGTCGAGAATTTCAAGGTCGGCGGGTTGGCGAAATTCGGCCTCGACTATGCCAGCCTCGCGCAGCTCAATCCGCGTCTGGTCTATGCCTCTGTCACCGGCTTCGGTCAGGATGGGCCGCGCGCGAAACAGCCGGGCTATGATTTCCTGATCCAGGGCATGTGCGGGATCATGGATCTGACCGGCGAGCCGGGGGGCGAGCCGCAAAAGGTCGGCGTTGCCTGGATCGACATCTTCACCGGGCTTTACGGCGTCATCGGCATTCAGGCGGCTCTGGCCGAGCGCGAACGCTCGGGCCTTGGGCAGCAGATCGACCTGTCGCTTCTGGATTGCGGGGTGGGGGTGCTGGCCAATCAGGCGACCAACTTCCTTCTTGGGGGCAAGGTGCCGACGCGGCTGGGGAATGCCCATCCGAACATCGTGCCCTACCAGGTCTTTCCGGCCGCCGACGGGCATCTGATCATCGCCTGCGGCAATGACCGGCAATTCGCCGCGCTTTGCCGGGTGCTGGGGTTGGAGGGGCTGGCGGAAGAACCGGACTTTGCCACCAACCCGGCGCGGGTGGCGCATCGCGACGCGCTGACCCCGCGCCTCTCTGCCCGCACCGCGCTGCGCCCCAAGGCAGAGCTGATCGCCGCGCTGGAAGCTGCCGGTGTGCCGGGCGGCCCGATCAACAGCGTCGCCGAGGCGCTGGCCGAGCCGCAGCTGGTCGCGCGCGGGATGCAGATCGCACCCGAAGGGATCGCCGGGTTGCGCACGCCGATCCGCTTTTCGCGCAGCCCGATGGTCTTGGACCGCGCCGCGCCGATGCTGGGCGGGAAAGGCTAGGGGGCTTGGCATAGCAGGGCCGCAACTGTCGTCAGAGTTCCACCGGGACAGGGCGACTCGTGCTACCTTGGGGAGAGTGAAAGGAGATCTGCTATGCCGATTCCCGACTTTCCCACCCCCACCCCCGAGAGCATCCCGGAACTGAAGCCGCTGCTGGAGCACCGCGCGGATGCGGACTTCGTGGCACTGTTGCAGCTGTCGCTGGCCGAGGCCAATGCCAAGGCGATGGCCAGCCTCGATCCGCTGCTTTACGCGGCGCTGCCCTTTGCCGACATGGCCTGGCCGCTGACGCTGGACGACTACCTGACCTACCTGGCGCGATTCTCGCGTTGGATTCCGCAGCAAAGTTCCGATCCGGCCTGGCTGGCGCCGGATTCGCCCCTTGGCGAGCATCAGGAAATCTATGACCGGCTGTGCTTCTGCTATTGGCTGATCGACCAGCCCGTGGGCCCCAATGGCCTCGTCATTCAGGACATCCCCTGGTTCGCCGAGTTCCTGCGCGGCTATGCGGCGGTCTGGGGCGATTTTCTGGACAGCACCGAGTCCTTCAATGACCAGACGCTGCAAAGCTTCCTGCAGGATTCCCCGGAATACCGGGTGCAGGATTCGCTGATCGGCACTCCGCCGCGCCCGAACGAGCCGAGCGGCTGGAAGACCTTCAACCAGTTCTTCGCCCGCGAGCTGAATCCGGGGCTGCGGCCGATCGTGAACCCGGCGGATAACCGGACCATCGTCGCCCCCGCCGATTGCACCTACAAGCAGCATTACCAGATCGGCGCGAATGGCGAGATCCAGCCGCCGATCACCATCAAGGGCACCCATAGCTATGCGACGGTGCAGATGCTTCTGTCGGGCAGCCAATATGCCGATGCATTCAATGGCGGCCATTTCATCCATTTCTTCCTTGGCCCCTATTCCTATCACCGCTTCCACACCCCGGTCGCGGGGGTGGTGAAGGAATGCTATCCGCTGACCGGGCAGGTCTATCTGAAGGTGACGCTTGGCGGCGGGCAGTTTCAGGCCGCCGACAGTTCCGATGACGGATATGAATTCCTGCAGGCGCGGGGGATCATCACCATCGACAGCTCCGCCTCGGCCTTCGGCAATGTCGGCATCGTCGCGGCGATCCCGGTGGGGATGTGTCAGGTCTCGGGCGTGAACATGACGCATCTGGTGGACCAGCCCTGTCTGAAGGGCGACGAGTTCGGCTATTTCACTTTTGGCGGGTCCGACATCATCGTTCTGATGCAGGCCGGGGTCGATGTCACCTATAATCCGGCCTTCTTCCAGACCCCGCCGCCCTATTCGCATTATGGCTCGCTGGTGGCGACGGTGACGCCGCCGAAGGGCTGACCGCCCTGGCCTGATCCCGCCGGTCACATCCGGCGGGTTCACGCTCAAGAAATGGTCATCTTCGGAACCGATCCCGCTCCGACCCGTTCACTCGCCAGACAATACGCCCGAACGGCAACAAGGAGCAGACATGCGCCGGATCATTCAGAACACCACCGCCATCGCGGCTTGCCTCTCGCTTTTGGCACCGCACGCTGCCCTGGCTCAGGCCGAAGCGCCCGAGGCGGACGCACAGGTTGAAGTACAGGCCGATACCGCCGCCGAAGCGGAAGCCGCGGCAGATGCCGTGGCCGAAGCGGTCGAGGCCGTGACCGGGGCTTGCGCCGATGGCAGCGAGCCGCCTTGCGAGGTTGCCGCCGAGGAAGCCCCCGCCGCCGAGGCGGAAGCAGCGGCCGAGGTTGAGGCCGAGGCCGAGGCCGCGCCCGAGGCTGAAGCTGCCGCGGAAACCGCGCCGGTCGAAGAAGCCCCGGCTGATGCCGCCGCTCCGGAAGCTGCGCCGGCAGAGGCGGAGGCTGCCGCCGAAGCGCCCGCGGTTGAGCCGGCCCCCGAGGCCGAAGCCGCCGCCGAGGAGCCCGCCGCCGAACCCGCCGTCGAGGCCGAAGCCGAGGCCGTGACCCCCGAGGCAGAGCCTGCCCCGGCCGAGGAAGCCGCAGCCGAGGAACCCATCGAGCCGGCGCTCGAGCCGACCACCGAAGCCGAGGAAGCCCCGGCAGCGGCTGAAGCCGAAGCCACCACCGAGGCGGAAGCCGAAGCGCCGATGACCGAGGAAGCCGCCGAGGTCGACGAGCTGGAAAAGGCGCTGGCCGAAGAACAGGCCAAGACCGAAGCCACCACCGAAACCGAGGCGGAACCGACTGCCGAGGCCGAAGCCGAAACCCCGGACCCGGTCGTGACCGAGGCTGCCAAGGAAGCGGCTGCGGCAGCAGCGGCGACCAGTGCGGCCGCGCTCGACGCCGGTGAGGGCGAGGGCGAAGTGACCGAGGAACAGGTCACCGAGGAAAACACCCGCTCGTCGAGCGAGGATTTCACCACCGCGCTCAAGGACGCGCTGGCCGCCCAGGGTGGCGAGACCCAGCAGGCCGAGGCCAGCAACAACGACGATGATGACGACAACAGCGATCTGACCAAGGCCGTGCTCTTCGGTCTGGGCGGTCTCGCCGTGGGCGCCATGCTGAACAACAACCGTCAGGTTGCGCTCAGCAGCCCGGACCGCGTGGTCGTGACCCGCGCCGATGGCACCCAGCAGATCATCAAGGACGAGGTGGCGCTGCTGCGTCAGCCGGGTTCGACCGTCACCACCGAGAATTTCGATGACGGTTCCTCGCGCACCACGGTGACACGCGCCGACGGCAGCAAGGTCGTAACCATCCGCGACGCCGACCTGCGCGTGCTGCGCCGGACGCTGGTTTCGGCCGATGGTACCCAGACCCGGCTGATCGACGATACCGGCGCCCTGCCGGTGGATCTGGCGACCCTGCCTTCGCCCGCCGAGGCCAGCGCCATCGCCGCGAGCGAGATGAGCGAGGCCGATCTGCGTGCGGCGCTGATGCGCGAATCCGATGCCGGCCGCCAGTTCTCGCTGGCACAGGTCCGCGACATCCCGCAGGTCCGCTGGCTGGCCGCGCCGATCAATATCGACGCAATCACCTTTGACACCGGCTCGGCCGCGATCAATCCAGATCAAGCTCAGAAGCTGTCGGGCCTTGGCAATGTCATCCGCGAAAGCATCGCCGAGAACCCCGCCGAGGTCTTCCTGATCGAGGCCCATACCGACACCGTGGGCACCGATGCCGCCAACCTCGCGCTGTCCGACCGCCGGGCGGAATCGGTGGCGCTGGCCCTGACCGAGTATTTCGACGTGCCGCCGGAGAACATGGTGGTGCAGGGCTATGGCGAGCAGGACCTGAAGGTGAAAACCGAGGGCGACGTGCGCGAAAACCGCCGTGCTTCGGTCCGCCGCATCACCGGGCTGCTGCAGCAGGCGTCGAACTGAGGGCTTTCGCGTCCTGACACGATCTCGACACGGGCGGCATTTGCCGCCCGTGTTCTTTAGGGACGCTCGGGATCAACCGGACCCCGTAGTGTGGCAATGCGGCACCCAGGGGGGTGAGCAGGCAATATAGGGTCATGCCGCCGGATCGGAGCATGACCCGGCCCAGTCCGAGGACCTTCTGGCTGGTAAAGAGGATCATGGTCGGCGGCGCAGCGCCGAGATACCGATCGCCTGTGATGGGGACAAAGACGATTAACGAACCCGGCTGTTTACCCGTTCTCCGCCCCCTGAAAACCCGTTATGTTCGGGTCCACAATCCAAAAGGCCACCCATGTTCAGCGACCCGAACTCCCCCGTCCCTTCCGAGACCGACCCCAAAGAGCGCCGACGCGCCCAGACCCGTCAATACATGGCTCGGCTCAATGCGCGGCTGAAGGAGCTGACCCCGCTGGAACGGCTCGCCTGGAAGCAGCGGGGCGAGCTTGGCGAGGCGTTTGACCCCTACACGGCCGAAGAGCGGAAGCAGCTTCAGGGGCTTCAGCGACGGCAGCGGGATCTCGAGCGGGAAGCTGAGGCGCTGCACCGGGCGCTGGTGACGCGGCTGGCGCGGGACGGCGAGGTGAACCCGGCGCTGCGGCTTCTGGGCGCGGCTCTGGAGCTGGAATCCATGACCCGGCTGGAGATCCACCCGGTCTGACGGATATCCGCGGGACGCGCCCCATCCATTGAAATGAAAATGGGACGGAACCGAAATTCCGCCCAAAGTTGGACGCTGATTGTCGGGATCAGTGCCTGAACCATAGCACGAGTTCGAAACCGGGCGAAAGGTAAGCCCATCCCGCGCCATCATGCCCGACCACGGACGTGAATTTAGACCGCAGCGTCATTTGACACAACGGGGTGTGACATCTTGGTAGAGATCGGGTCACTATCCTGCAGAATCCTTCAGAAAGATCAGCCCAGCTTTAGTTTTCCTGTATCCGGCCGACCCCGGATCTCCTCCTCCACGATCTCATCTCCGCCTTGTTTCTAATCCCACCTTTGCTCCTACCATTGATTCCCGCCTTCCACAGAACTGGCTAGAACCGGCGGCACCTTGCCGCCCGTGTTTTTTTCATGCGCCTCCGCGTCCCCCTTGCAGCCGGTAAGTTATCATCCTAGTTAGTTAGCATGATAATCAATTAGCGTGCTTGCCATGGAAAGCTCTCCGCTGCTCAATTCGCTGTTTCGCGCCATGCGCGAGCTTCGGTTGCATTACGACCAGAGCGCCGTCGAGGTTGGCCTGACCATGTCGCGGGCGCGGGTCATCACGGCGCTGGCGCGGATGGAGGGGGCGACGCAGGCCGAGCTGGCCGCCGATCTGGGCATTGAGGCGCCGACGCTGAAACGCCAGATCGACGCGCTGGAGGAACAGGGTTTCCTCGAGCGGCGGGGCATGGAGGGCGATGCGCGCAAGCGGGCGCTGTTTCTGACCGTGAAGGGCCGTTCGGCCCGGATCAGCCTGTTCATGGACCGAATCCGTGACGAGGTGCTGGAAGGTGTCTCGCCCGAGGAACAGGTGCAACTGGCCGTGGTGCTGGAGCGCATCGCCGAGAACGCCGCGAAGCTGAACCGATGACCACCCGTCCCGACATTGTACCGGCGGCCCCGCCACAGGCCGCCCCCGAGGCCGTTTCTGTCCCTCCGGCGGAAGCGCCAGCCGCGCCGATGATGCCCCCTCCTGGCCTGCCCTTTCATCAGGCGCTGCCCTATATCCTTGCCTCGATCGTGCTGGCGCTGACTCAGGGGCTGGGGCAGGGCTTCGTCTCGGTGAACATCCCGCAGGTTGCCGGCGATCTGGGCGCGACCACCACGCAGGCCAGCTGGCTTTCCGCCGTCTACATGATCCCGCGCGCGGTGCTGCCGCTGATGCTGATCAAGATCCGCACCCAGTACGGCCTGCGCCGTTTCGCCGAGGTGGGCATCGTGGCCTTTCTCGTGATCTCCTTCATCACCATCTGGGTCACCGACCTGCGCTCGGCCATGGTGCTGCAATTCCTCTCGGGCATGGCCGCCGCGCCGCTGACCACGCTGGCCTTTCTCTATGCGCTGGAGCCTCTGGGCGCGGCGTGGAAGATCCGCCTCGGCCTGCCGATCGCGCTGACCTTCATCACCATCGGCCCGTTGCTGGCGCGGGTGGTCTCGCCCGCGCTGATCGGAGATGGCGGGCTGACCTGGGTGCATCTGACCTCGCTTGGTCTCGCGATGCTGTCGCTGGCGCTGGTCTTCCGGCTGCCGCTGCGCCCGGTGCCGCATCAGAAGGTGATCGAGCCGCTGGACTTTCTCACCCTGCTGCTTCTGGGCATCGGCTTTGGCGGCCTCATCGTCGCCTTCATCATCGGGCCGACCTACTGGTGGACGGCGCAGGACTGGATCGGCTGGCTGCTGGTCGCCTCGGTGCTGGCCCTGACCGCCGTGGCGGTGCTGGAGCTGAACCGCAAGAACCCGATCTTCGACCTGCGCTGGCTGGTCACGCCCGAGATCCTGCACCTGACCATCACCCTGTTCCTGTTCCGCCTGATCCTGTCCGAGCAAAGCGCCGGCGCGCCGCGGATGTTCCAGCTTCTGGGCGTGGCGCCTTCGCAGATGGTCGCGCTGTTCACCGTCATCTGCATCGCCTGCCTGATGGGCGGCCTGGCCTGCATCGCCTGGATCCGGCCCGACCGGGTGGCGAAGTTCCACCTGGTCGCGCTTCTGCTGATCGCCGCCGGGGCGTGGATGGACGCGCAGGCCACGGTCGACACCCGGCCCGAGCAGATGATCATTTCTCAGGCGCTGATCGGTTTCGCCAGCCTGCTGTTCCTGACCCCGGCGACGCTGGCCGGGCTTGGCGCCGCGCTGGCCAAGGGACCGCAATACATGCTGTCCTTCGTCATCGTTTTCCTGTCCACCCAGTCCATCGGCGGGGTGATCGGATCGGGCGGCTTCACCACGCTGATCAACTGGCGCGAGGCCTTCCACCTGCAGGTTCTGACCGAAGAGCTGCAGGCGACCAGTGCCGCGACCATGGCCGAGATCGCCGCGCGCATGGCCGCCCTTGCCCCGCAGATCGCCGACCCGGCGCTGCGCCGGGCGCAGGCGGTGTCGAGCATCGCGCAGGAGACCGCCAGCCAGGCCTATGTGATGGCCTATAACGACCTATATTTCCTGACCTTCCTGCTGGCCAGCGGGGCGGCGGCGGCACTGCTGCTGCACCTTCTGCGCAACTGGCTGTCTGCCCGGCTGGCCCCTGTTGAAACCGAGACCGCATCATGACCCTGACCAAGATCCTGCCCACCGCCATCGCCACGCTGATCGGCATCGCCGGCGTTCTGCTGCTGCTCTTCGCCTGGCACCTGCCGCCCTTCAGACCGGCCCAGCCCACCACCGAGAACGCCTATATCCGGGGCAAGGTCACGGCGCTGGCGCCGCAGCTGTCGGGCTATCTTGCCGCCGTCGAGGTGGCGGATTTCCAGACCGTCGCCAAGGGCGACGTGATCGCCCGCATCGATGACCGGATCTATCGCCAGAAACTGGCGCAGGCCGAGGCCGGGCTGGAAACCGCCCGCGCAGCTTCTGCCGTGGCCGAGCAGAACATCCAGTCGGCCGAAGCTGTCTGGCGCGCCGACGAGGCCGCGCTGACCGCCGCCCAAACCGCGCTGAGCACCGCGACATCGGACGACCAGCGGACCCAGGCGCTGAAGGCGCGCGGGGTCGCCAGCCAGGCCGCCGGCGAGCAGACCGTGCTGGCGCTGCAAAAGGCGCAATCCGGCGTCAGCCAGGCGCAGGCGACGCTGGATGTGCAGCAGGAGAACATCAACAGCGCCAAGACCCAGGTTTCTTCGGCCAAGGCCAGCATCGCCAGCGCCGAGGCGGCGGTGCAGCTGGCGCGGATCGATCTGGAGAACACCGTGATCCGCGCCCCGGCCGATGGCCGTCTGGGTCAGGTCTCGGCCCGGGTCGGACAATATGTGACACCGGGCACGGCGCTGGTCAGCCATGTCGGCAGCGATGTCTGGGTGATCGCCAATTTCAAGGAGACCGGGCTGAACGGCATGAAGCGTGACCTGCCGGTCAGTTTTACCGTCGACGCACTGGGGGGGCGCGCGTTCACCGGCCATGTCGCCTCCTTCTCGCCGGCCACAGCCTCGGAATTCAGCCTTTTGGCAGGGACCAATGCCACGGGCAATTTCACCAAGATCGCCCAACGCCTGCCGGTCCGAATCGCCATCGATCCGGGTCAGGAGATGGCCGAGCTGCTGGCCCCGGGCCTGTCGGTGATCGTCCATGTGGAGACTAGGGCGAACTGACCTTGCATGCGCCGAAGCCGGGTCGGTGCGATGAGGATAGTCGGTTCCATAATTCGCATTATCACTTGTTCGTTGCCTGTAATCCGCCGCCGCCAAGCCGCCGCATCGACAGGTCCAGCCGCGCATCGGCGGCACTCAGTTCCTGCCGCGCGGCGCGCAGATAGGCCAGATGCTCCAGCGCCGCCGCGCTCGCCGCCGCCGCATCCCCGGCCAGAACCGCCTCGCCGATCCGGCAATGCTGGGCATAGAGCACATCCCGCATCGCCGGGATGGCGAACAGCCGCGCCCGGTTCTGCAGCACATCGGCGCGCACCACCCCTGACAGCGCCTGCATGATCTGCAAGAGCGTCAGGTTGTGGCTCGCCTCGTAGATCATCAGGTGCAGCTCGGCATCGGCCTCGCCCTCAGCGGTCGGGTCCTCGGCCTCATGCGCCCGCGCCATCCGCTCCATCAGATCCCGCAGCCGTTCGCGCTCGACCGGCGTGGCACGTTCCGCCGCCAGCCCGGCCGCCGCCCCCTCGATGATGCCGCGAAATTCCAGGTAATCGTCGGCCCCCTCGCTGTGCCGCGCCAGCAGCGCGATCAGCGGATCGGTGATCGCCTCGGCCCCCAGCGCCGCGACCTGCGCCCCGCGCCCGCCCGAAACCAGCAGCCCCCGCGCCTCGAGGATCTTCAGCCCGTCCCTCAGCGTCGAGCGCGACACCTCCAGCCGCTCGGCCAGCTCGCGCTCGGGCAGCAGCCGGGCATCGGGCTTCAGCGTGCCTTCAAGGATCAACGCCTCGATATGCTGGGCCACGGCCTCGGCCGCGCGCTCGGATTTTACCGCAGATTGGGTCATCGCATGGCTCCGCCTGTGCTATGCAGAGACTAGCCTATCCCCGTTCGGGGTCAAGGTTTGGTTCATCAGAAATACCGTTTGACAGATATGGTCTAAAAATAATACCAACACGCCAGCCAGCGGAAAGCGAGAGGAACCCATGTCCGGCATCGCCATGCCCCAGCCCGACCCGCGCATCCTTGACCGCGCCCCCCAGATCGTCGCCGCGCTCCGCGCGGTGCTGCCCGGCGATGCGGTGATTTCCGACCTGCAGGAAACCCGCGCCTATGAATGCGACGCCTTCACCGCCTATCGCTGCCCGCCCCTGGCCGTGGTCCTGCCGCGCACGACCGCCGAGGTCGCCGCCGCGATGCAGGTCTGCGCGCGGATGAACGTGCCGGTGGTGCCGCGCGGCGCCGGCACCTCGCTGGCGGGTGGCGCGCTGCCGACCGCCGATTGCGTCGTCATCGGCACCATGCGGTTGAACGATTTCCTCGAGATCGACACCCAGAACCGCTTCATCCGGGTGCAGTCCGGCGTCACCAACCTGTCGGTCAGCGCCGAGTTGGAGCCGCATGGCTTCTTCTATGCCCCCGACCCCTCCTCGCAGCTGGCCTGCACCATCGCCGGCAATATCGCGATGAACTCGGGCGGCGCGCATTGCCTGAAATACGGCGTCACCACCAACAATCTGCTGGGCGCGACCGTGGTGCTGACCACCGGCGAGGTCATCGAACTGGGCGGCCCGGAACTTGCCCCCGAAGGTCTCGACCTTCTGGGTCTCCTCTGCGGTTCGGAAGGCCAGCTGGGTATCGTCACCGAGGCAGTTCTAAAAATCCTGCCACGGCCCGAGGGCGCGCGGCCGGTGCTGATCGGCTTCGACAATGCCGAGGTGGCGGGCGAATGCGTGGCCAATATCATCCGCTCGGGCGTGCTGCCCGTGGCGATCGAATACATGGACGAACCCTGCCTGCGCGCGGTCGAGGATTTCGCCCATGCCGGCTATCCAGATTGTGCCGCCGTTCTGGTGGTCGAGGTCGAGGGCTCGCCGGGCGAGATCGATCATCAGCTGGGCGAGATCCGCAAGATTGCCGATGCGCTGAACCCGGTCGAGTTCCGCGAAAGCCGCAGCGCCGACGAGGCGGCGGCGATCTGGAAGGGCCGCAAATCGGCCTTCGGCGCCATGGGCCGTCTGGGGGATTACATCTGCCTCGATGGCACGGTGCCGGTCGGGCAATTGCCCTTCACCCTGCGACGCATCGGCGAACTGTCGCGCCAGCACGGGCTGGAGGTCGCCAATGTCTTTCATGCCGGCGACGGCAATATGCACCCGCTGATCCTCTTCAACGCCAACACCCCCGGCGATCTGGCCCGGGCCGAGGCGCTTGGGACCGATATCCTGCGGCTCTGCGTCGAGGTCGGCGGCTGCCTGACCGGCGAGCATGGCGTGGGCATCGAAAAGCGCGACCTGATGGGCGACCAATACGCGCCCGAGGATCTGGCGATCCAGATGGAGGTCAAGGACGTGTTCGATCCCGGCTGGCTGCTGAACCCCGCCAAGGTCTGGCCGCTCGAGGCCAGCGCCCCCTATCGCGCGAGGGCGGCGGAATGAGCGTCACCGAGTTGCTGGCCCCCGCCTCCGAGGCAGAACTCTCCGAGCTGGTTGCCGACCACTTCGCCCGCGCCGCCCCGCTGCGGATCGTCGGCGGCGGCACCCGCACCCAGAATCCCGGCGCCGGCGCGGCGCTCAGCCTCGCGCGGCTGTCGGGCGTCGTGACCTATTCGCCGGGCGAGATGACGCTGGTCGCCCGCGCCGGCACGCCCCTGGCGGATGTCATGGAGATGCTGGCCGCCGAAGGGCAATCGCTGGCCTTCGAGCCGCCAGATCTGCGCGGCATCTCGGGCAGCAACGGCGTGCCGACCATCGGCGGCATGGTGGCCGCCAATGCCAGCGGCCCGCGCCGGCTCTTGGCCGGGGCCTGCCGCGATCACCTTCTGGGGGTGCGCTTCGTCGACGGTCAGGGCCGCGTGCTGAAGAATGGCGGGCGGGTGATGAAGAACGTCACCGGGCTGGATCTGTCGAAACTGATGGCCGGGGCGCAGGGCACGCTTGGCGCGCTGACGGAAGTGTCGATGAAGACCCTGCCCTTGCCCGCCCGCCGTGCGACACTGGCCTTTCCGGGCGTCGCTGCCGCCGCTGCCGTGGCGATCTTTTCCACCGCCCTCGCCACCCCGTTCGAGGTTTCGGGCGCCGCCTGGCAGGACGGCACCGCCTTCCTGCGCATCGAAGGCCTCGGCCCGCAGCTCGACTATCGCCGTGATCGTCTCATGGCACTCTTCCCCGCGCACAGGCCCGAGCTGCTGGACCAGTCCGACAGCGACCGGCTCTGGCGCGGGTTGCGCGATGCCTCGGCCTTCGCCGGCTCCCCTGCCCCCCTCTGGCGCATCCTCTGCCGCCCGACCGAGGCCCCTGCCCTTTCGGCCCTGCTCGCGGCGCTTGGCGGTCAGGTGGCGCTCGACTGGGGCGGCGGGCTGATCTGGTATCACGGACCGGGCGAGGCGGCGCAGATCCGGGCCATCGCCCGCCATGCCACGCTGATCCGGCGCGGCGGCCTCAATGGCCCGGCCTTCCCGCCCGAAGCCGGTCCCGTGGCACAAATTTCGCAGGGCCTGCGCCGCCGCTTCGACCCGGCGGGCATCCTCAATCCCGGACTGATGGACGGCTGACATGCAAACCACCTTCACCCCCGAACAGCTGGCCATCCCCGCCATCGCCCGCAGCAACGAGATCCTGCGCACCTGCGTCCATTGCGGCTTCTGCACCGCCACCTGCCCGACCTATCAGGTGCTGGGCGACGAATTGGACAGCCCGCGCGGCCGGATCTATCTCATCAAGGACATGCTGGAAAACAGTCGTGTCCCCGATGCCAAGACCGTCGGCCATATCGACCGCTGCCTCTCCTGCCTCAGCTGCATGAGCACCTGCCCCTCGGGCGTGAACTACATGCATCTCGTTGATCACGCGCGGGAATATATCGAACAGAACTACCGCCGCCCGCTGTCCGAGCGGGTCCTGCGCCGCGTCCTGGCCGCCATCCTGCCCTATCCAAGCCGCTTCCGGCTGGCGCTTCTGGGCGCGAAACTCGGCCGCCCCTTCCGCCGGTTCATCCCCGATGCACGCCTGCGCGCCATGCTGGAAATGGCGCCCCGCCACATCCCCGCCCCCAGCCGCAATGACGACCCGCAGGTCTTTCCCGCCACCGAGCCGCGGGTGAAGCGGGTGGCGCTGCTGATCGGCTGCGCGCAGCGGGCGCTGAACACCGATATCAACGACGCCACCATCCGCCTCCTGCGCCGCCACGGTTGCGAGGTGGTGATCCCCAAGGGCGTCGGCTGCTGCGGCGCGCTGACCCATCACATGGGCCGCACCGATGACAGCCACGCCGCGGCAGCGGCCAATATCCGGGCGCTGACCGCCGAGATCGAGGCGGGCGGGCTGGACGCCGTGGTCATCAACACCTCGGGCTGCGGCACCACCGTCAAGGATTACGGCCACATGTTCGAAGGCGACCCGCTGGAAGCCGACGCCAAGCGCGTCTCGGCGCTGGCGAAAGACATCAGCGAGGTCATGGCCAGCCTCGGCCTCAAGGACGCCACCCACGCCCCGGCCCTGCGCGTCGGCTATCACGCCGCCTGCTCGCTGCAGCATGGCCAGCAGATCAAATCCGCGCCCAAGGATCTGTTGAAGGCCGCCGGCTTTACCGTTTTGGAGCCGAAGAACAGCCATCTCTGCTGCGGCTCCGCCGGCACCTATAACCTGATGCAGCCGGCGATCTCGGGCGAACTCAAATCCCGCAAGGTCGCCACGCTCGAGGCGCTGGCCCCGCAGGTCATCAGCGCCGGCAATATCGGCTGCATGATGCAGATCGGCTCGGGCACCGGCGTCCCGGTCGTCCATACCGCCGAGCTGCTGGACTGGGCCACCGGCGGCCCAGAGCCGCAGGCCTTGCGCGGGCGGGTCTGATCCACCGACCCTGAGGTTGATTCGTTGCGCCGCGCGAATCAACCTATGCGATTCGGCAGGACATGCCGATCGGGCGAATGCGAAGCGGCGTATCCCGGAATACTTCAGAAAAATCACGTCACATAGTCTGACCCGGATGCGGATTTGGCCGCGGGTAATTATTGGTTAACCTCAATGGCTTCCGTTCCGCCGGACGCGACCGGAACCACCGCCTCACGCCAGATGCGCGGGCCATAAGTTAACGTTTTCTACCTGCGGTTAACACTAAGTTAACCAACGCACGTGACTAATCACCTCGCGGCAAATGCTGCAGGTGTCTGGCAAGCGTTCAACTTTTGCGACAGTTCATATCCCCGGATTCACCGGGCGGATCGGGATTGCGCGAAAGGAACGTGGGGGTCGTCTCCTCGCCGGGCATCGCCACCACGAGGAAGCGTTAAGGAAGCCAGATCCATGGAACATGAACACAGAGACATGGGCGACGGACAGGACAACCACATCGTCGCCACGACTTTCGCCGGGCCGGGGGGCGCACGGCATATCTATGCGCAGGGCGGGAATGATGTTGTGCACCTGGATTTTGCCGCCGGCACGAAGAACTTCTGGCTCGGTCATCACGCGCGCGGCGATGCCGATATGGCAACAAATCGCGGGCAAGACATTTTCAACTTCACCAATATCAGCAATGTGCGCGCCGGACAGCTGGTCGTCGGCCGGATCGAGGACCTCGATTACAGCCGGGACCGGATCCAGATCGAGGGTCGCGATATCGACCTTTTCAACCTGCCGAGAAACGTAAAGATCGTCGAATTCAACGGCGCCCATAACGACCCCGGCGCGACGCCGCAGCAATGGCTGCTGATTACCACCCCAACCGGCGGCAAGATTTTCTACGCGCTTGAGGGGGCGCGGGCCGACATGAACGGGGACGGCATCTCGAACAACGGCAATTCCGAGGCGCATTTCGTCGACCGGGACTACATGCCCGACTTCAGCAAGCTGAAGGAGGTCCCCTTCGTCTACAAGAACAACTATGTCCCGCATGGCGTCCAGGCCGAGGGTGGAATCATCGTCAACGACGATGACATGCATACCGGTGGTTATCAGAATGCCGACGGCTCGCTGATCAGCAGGGCCAGCATCCTCAGGACCATCTTCGGCACCAACAACGGCGACCTGCTGGCCGGCGGGCTGAACAATGATGTCATGTCGGGCCTCGCGGGCAATGACCGGATCTGGGGCGGCAGCGGGCACGATGTCCTGCGCGGTGATGGCGGCAACGACTCGCTGGATGGTGGCACCGGAAATGACCTGATTTCGGGCGGAACCGGTGATGACCTGCTGATGGGTCAGAGCGGGAACGATGCGCTCTATGGCGGCCTCGGCGCGGATCGGCACGAAGGCGGTGCGGGGATCGACAGTGCCATCTATACTACTGCCGTCGCCGATGTGCGCGCCGACCTGCTGCTGACCGGCAACAATCGCGGCGAGGCTGTGGGGGACACCTATAGCAGCATCGAGAATCTGATCGGCTCGCGCTTCGACGACGACCTCGCCGGGACCCACGGCAACAATGTCATCGACGGGGCAACCGGGCGCGACTGGCTTCATGGACGCCTTGGAAATGACGTCCTGATCGGCGGCGAGGGCAACGACTCGCTCAATGGCGGCGCGGGCAGCGATTCGCTGAACGGCGGAGGCGGCAGCGACAGCGCCATCTATTCCTTCGCCGGGGCGGCTGTCCGGGTCGATCTGTTGCAAACGGCACTCAATCGCGGCGAGGCTGCCGGAGACCGATATACGAGCATCGAGAACATCTTCGGGTCGCGGTTCAACGACGATCTCGCCGGGTCGAACGGCAACAACATCTTCAACGGCGGTGCCGGGGATGACTGGATCCACGGACGCGGCGGGAATGATCTGCTGATCGGCAGCGATGGAAACGACCGGCTGAATGGGGGCCTCGGCGGGGATGTCCTGAACGGCGGTACGGGCGTCGACAATGCCATCTATTCCTACGCTGCGGCGGCCGTTCGGGTCGATCTTCTGCGGGCGGATCTGAATTCGGGCGAAGCTGCCGGCGACAGCTTTTCCGGCGTCGAGAACCTGTCTGGCTCGCGCTTCAATGACGTGCTGGTGGGTGACAATGGTCGCAACGTGATCTCGGGCAACGCCGGCAACGATACAATCTATGGCCGCTCGGGACATGACGTGCTGTACGGGAATGCGGGCAACGATGTGCTGAACGGTGGCGCCGGGTCAGATATCGTGGTCGGCGGTGCCGGTGCCGATACCTTCGTTTTTGGCACCGGCCATGATCGGCTTGCCGTCAACGACTTCCAGGATGATGTCGACAATCTCGACCTGCGGGCCTTCAACTTCAGCTCGGCCTCCGCGGCCATGTCACGCGCCAGCCAGCAGGGCCATGATGTCCTGTTCGACTTTGGCGGCGGTGACGTGCTGACGGTCCGCAATACCCATCTGGGCGATCTTGTCGACGACCTGATGATCTGACCCGGTGGCCCGGATCATCCCCTGCCGCCGTCGGGCGGCAGGGGAATTGCCCCATCCCTAGGAGGGCAGCGAGACCAGCGCCTCCGACGTCTGCAGCTTGAAGGCGGCGGTTTCCAGCAGGTAAAGCACCACCTCGTCCGCGCTGTGGCTGTCATAGCCGATGGCGGTGTCCAGCCCCAGATGCAGCTGGAAGTCGCCGCCGCGCAGGGTCAGGGCGATGCCGCCGGTCAGACCCGGACACCAGATCACGTCACGATCCAGAAGTGCGCGGATATGTTTCATCACCGGGTAGCCCTCGTCCGAGCCGCCGGTGATCCGGGTGAAGACATCGTCGCCAAGGATCAGCGCATAGGGCCCCTGAACGCCGACTTCGCGCAGCGTGTCCACCGCGCGGGCGACGGCTTCGGGGATATCGTCGTCGTCCTCGGGCATAGGCACCGGCTTGTTCGAGGACAGGGGCCGCATCCCCTCGATCCCCGCCGATTTCAGCCCCTCGAAGACCATCAGGTTCTCCGCCGTCGCCAGTTTCAGCGCCGCATCCTTCACCGGCTGCCAGTCGGAATCCTGTGCGCCGCGGGCGACATTGTCGATCTCGCCCCGGTTCAGGGTGAAGGGCACCTTGATCTCGACCAGCGGCAGGACGGCGCGCTGCGCCATGGTGACGCCGTCGAAGCCGCTCTTGATCGACTGGATGTGACCCAGGTTGACCGAGGAATGGTCGTAGCCCTCGGGCCCGACCAGGTCGACCACCCGCCGCGCGCCCAGATAGCGGCGGAGCGTGCGGCGGGCTTCCTCGTCGATATCCTCCCATGCGGCGGCACTGATGGGGGCGAGCGGGCGGTGCAGGTTGTCCATGTCAGTCTCCTTTCAGCGAGCCGATCCCCAGCGAGGCGGCGGGTGCGGCCTTGTCCGCCTTGGCCGGGGCGGCCGCGGGTTCGGCGGTAGGTGCGGCGGTGGGTTCTGGCACGGTGCCGGTGTCACCCAGCATCTCCACGGTCGGGACAAAGAACAGTGTGCCGGTGACGGCGTCGCTGACATCGAGGATGCGGTCGTAATTCCCGGCGGGCAGGCCGATGAACATGTTTTCCAGCATCCGGATGGTGCGGCTGGGGCTGCGGGCGTAGCCGATGAAATAGGTGCCGAACTCGCCCGAAGCGGGGCGCCCGAAGGGCATGTTGTCGCGCAGGATATCCAGCTGGTTGCCGTCCTCGTCCTCGATCACGTTCAGCACGTTATGGGCATAGCTGGGCTTTTCGGCATCCAGCAACTCGACATCCGACAGCTTCTTGCGACCGATGATCCGTTCCTGCTGCTCGACCGGGATGGCGTTCCATTTCGCCAGGTCATGCAGGTATTTCTGGGTAATGACATAGCTGCCGCCGGTGAAATCGGGATCCTCGTCGCCGATCACCACCGCCTCGACGCGGTCTTGCCCGTCCGGGTTCTCGGTGCCGTCGACAAAGCCCAGCAGGTCGCGGTTGTCGAAGAACTTGAAGCCCGGCGTCTCGTCCACGACGGTCACATGACCTGCCAGCCGCGTGAGGATGTTGCTTTCCAGCTCGAAGCACATGTCCACCTCCATGCCGCGGATGTGGAACAGGATATCGCCAGGGGTCGAGGGGGCGGTATGGACGCCCTCGATGGCGGCGAAGGGAGCAAGCTCGCGCGGGCGCGGACCGGGATAAAGCCGCTCCCAGGCCCCGGCCCCGATCCCCACGACACAGGACAGCGCCGCATCGGGGCGGCGAAAGCCCGTGGCGCGCACCAGTCCCGAGACATCGGCCAGAAGCCCCTGAACCTCGCGCGTGGCAGCCTCTCCGTCATTCAGGGTGACAACAAGGAAGATCGCCGAACGGGTCAGCGAGAAGGTGACGGGTTGCGGCTGTGGCGCCATGGTCTCTCCTGTCGGTCTGTGCGGGTGCCGCCCAGCAGTTTCCGCGTCTCGGCCCCGGTCAGGCCAATGGCTCTGACCGGATCAGGTGAACATTGCCCGCGCTGTCCGTCAGCCTGCCGGGCTGTCCAGTCATGGCGCCAGTTTATCGGGCTTATCGGCCTTGTCCAGAACGCGCAAAGCCGTGGCCCGCGTCAATCGCAGTGCCAAGGCGCGTTCGGTTCAACGCCGATGTGCGGGCAGGATGCGGCGACCTCGCCGCACGGATCAGAAGCGCAGGCTGCTGCCGAGGCCGACGAAGACCCCGTCCTTGGCGATCCCGGGTGCCGGATCGACATATTGCAGATCCAGCGTGACATGGAACCAGGGCCGGATGGCGGCGGTGTAGAACATCTCGACGCCGGTCTCGTCCTCGAGATCGAAATAGGGTGCCAGCTCGTCCTTCAGCGCATCGCTGGTGGCGACATGGAAGACGCCCAGACCGAAACTGTCATCAGGCCGGCCGGGGATCAGGTCATTGCCGGCGACGCCGAGGCTGGCCGACCAGTCCATCGGGTTCGGGTTGCCGTCGGTCACGTTGAACTCGCCGAACACGCCCCAGCCGCGCGCCGGGTTGGCCGGGTCCTGGTGCAGGTATTGCTGGAAGCTGGCGCCCAGAAGCCAGGAGCCGTCGCGGGTGCCGATCTCGGTGCCCGGTGGCACGACCAGCTGGCTGAAATCCGCGCCCTCCTTGGTGCTGTACATGCCGGTCAGGCTGTAGAAGCCGTTATTGCCACCCAGCTTGGTAGCATAGGTCGCGGTGCCGACGACATTCACGCCGCTGTCGAACAGATCCTCGAACAGCGGCCTGTTGGTCGCGTCCTTGGGGTCAAAGACCATCAGCGTATAGCTGACCGGCTGCGTCGCGACCGAGACCACCGCGCCGTTGATCTGCGGCGGGATCAGCCCGCTGAGCGGCGCGGTCAGTTGCAGATGCCAGAAGGCGTCCGAGCCCACACCGCCACGGATCGGCGTGCCGCGCGCCATCTCGACGGTGTAGAACTTGCCGAAACTGGCGCTGACCGTGTCGCTGAACTGCTGGGTCACGAACAGCGAGGCCAGGTCATAGCGGTCTGCACCATGTCGACCCGGAAAGAACAGGCCGGCATTCACCGGCAGCAGCATGCCCCCGGTATTGTTGAGGCCATAGCCCGTCTTCGCCAGCGCCTGCGCGCTGAGGCTGAACCCGTCCCAGAACCCCATCTTCGACAGGTCGAGATTGGTTTTCAGCGAGAACTGGCTGCCATAGGCGGGATCGACATCGCCCGACCCCTTGGTCATGCCCTGCACATATTGCCGCCATTCCAGCTGCATATCGACGCCAGCCTGTCGCATCGCCGCGCCCTGCCCCCACCAGTCATTGGTCAACGTGGTTCGCGGGGCGTCCTGCGCATGGGCGGGAAAAGCCGCGAGGGCGAGCGCAAAAAGCGGGAAAGGCCAGGACCGGCCTGTCCTCGCCGCACGCAGATTCCGACGATGTTGCTCGGGACGACGACGGCCGGATATGGTGTGAAAGACAGTGCGATTGCGCATCTGCGGCCTCGTTCAGAGGGGATTGCAAGCTGTCGTTAACGATATTCTTGACCGCCTAACGGGTCAACGAACCGCAGCCGCAACCCACGCGGGCAATTTGTCGCAGCCGGACCGTCGCGTTGCAGCGCAGGTCCGACAGTCTATGGCTCAGTGCCGAGCCTGCCGCATTTGGCGACCTTCCCCGCCTCAGCGCAATCTCTGGCAGTTGTCGAAAAGGGCAACTCACCGAGCCGGGGCGATCAAATTGCTTGCGATATTTAAATCTTTGCTGATAGGCGGGTGGTCAGGTTTCCAGGCTGACCTGTATGGTATCATGTGCGTGTTTTCCGGTTCTCGGCCGAATGCCCTTCGCGGCATGGGGATCTTGAGGGTGCAGGGTTGTTGAAGCCATCGCTGCCGTTTTCCATCGCGAGGCCCTCTTGCCTGCCCCCTGCGGGGGCGGGTCGCGCAAGCCTGAGTTTCACCGTTGTTCGATCAAGGACCATCCCGGCCCTGTTCCGGCACCGGTCCATGCCCGGGATCACCCCGCCAAAGCCGGGGAATGAACGGATGGCGGCCAAGAAGGGTACCGGCTGCCTGCAAGGTGTCACGTAACGAGAGTGCAGAGACAAATGGATTTCCAGAAGCTCGAAGCCACAGCGGTGGTCCGCAAGAACTCGATCGACTTCATCGATAAGGTCTTTGCCCTGAACGCGGCGCGCCGTCCGCTGGTCATGGTCAATGACGAGGCGCAGGCGCAAACCCTGTCCGGCATCGTCATCGATCGCTGCATCGTGCCGGTCGAGCAATCGGGCTGGTATACGGCCCGCCATCCGCTGGTCCATGACGACCTGCCCGCGCAGGTCAGCTATACCTCGGGCACCGAGGGGCTGCCCAAGGGCATCCTGCTGACCTATCAGAACCTCGCCGACGCCGCAGAGCGGATCATCGAGGTGATGCAGATGACCGCCGAGATCCGGGAATATGTGGGGGTACCGGCGACCTTCAGCTTTGGAATGGGGCGCTACCGGGCGATCAGCGCCGTGGGCGGGCAGGCCTACCTGCCGCCGCGCGGCTTTGACCCGATGGAACTGGCGCGGATGCTGACGGCGGGTCAGGTCAATGCGCTGTCGGCGGTGCCCACGCTGCTGCGCATCCTTCTGGACGCCCCCGGCCTGATCGGCGAGGCGGGCAAGAAGCTGCGCTGGATGGAAATCGGCTCGCAGCACATGACTGCGGATGAGAAGCTGCGCATCCGCAAGATGTTCCCCAATGCCCGGATCGTCCAGCATTACGGCTTGACCGAGGCCTCGCGCAGTACGTTCCTGACGGTCTCGGACGCGCCCGAGGCGCTGTTGCACTCGGTCGGTCGGACCAATGGGCAGAGCGAGGTCGCCCTCGGCCCCGACAATCGCATCCGCATCCGTGGCCCCCATGTTGCCCGCTCGCGCATCGATGCCGAGGGCCTGCATGACCTGCAGGATACCGAGGGCTGGCTGCAGACCAATGACCTCGGCCGGATTCAGGACGGCCATCTGTTCTTCGACGGCAGGGCCGACGATCTGATCAATTGCGGCGGCGTGAAAGTGTCCCCGGACCAGCTGGAAGAGCGCATCCGGTCGGGCACCCTGCCCGGAACGAAAATCGCGGTTGCCAAGGTTCCCGATGCGCAGCGGGGCGACGGGATTCTGGTGGCGGTCGAGGGCGATGCGGCGGGAACCGCGAAGGTGAAGGAGCTTGCGATCTCCGCGCTCCAGGGCATGGGTGTGGTGGCCGGCAGCGCGCTGCATGTGGTCGCCGTCGACGACATTCCCATGACCGGCACCGGCAAGGTCCAGCGCAAGCTGCTGGCCGAACAGTTCCTTGCGCAACAACCCGCTGAAGCCGCCCGGGTCGATACGTCAGGGGACGAGATCGGCGACGTGCTCGCCCTGTTCCAGCACGAATTCCCCGGGCAGACGGTCAAGCCTGACGACAGCTTTGAATCGCTCGGCGGCGATTCCCTGCACTACATCCAGTTCACTCTGGCCTTCGAGCAGCGGTTCGGGACCTTGCCGGACCATTGGGAAAGCCTCAGCGTGGCCCAGCTGCAGCAGAGCCTTGGCCAGATCGAGAAGACCAGCTGGCGGCGGCTGGAAACGCCGACCCTGACCCGCGCCTTCTTCATGATCTGCATCGTTGCCCTGCACACCAATGCGTTCATTTACAGCTCTAACTGGGGCGCGGCGTTTTTCCTGATCCTGCTCGCCGGCTATTCGGTCGCCCGCTTCCAGCTGCCCGAGATCATCCGGACCGGCAGTGTCAAGACATTGTGGGGGACGGTCAGATATGTGGCGATCCCGACCTTTCTGATGGTCGCCTTCCTTCAGGTGGCAACCCAGAGATTCGAGATCATGCCCCTGCTGCTGATCTCGAACTATCTCGATCCCGCCAGCCTCAAGGGATTTCTGCTCTATTTCGCTGAATTTTATCTGCAATTGCTGATACTTGCCGCGCTGTTCTTCTCGATCCCGCAGGTCCAGCAAGCGTTCAAGACCCGCCCGGTGGTCAGCGCGCTGGTGCTGCTGGCGGCTGCCACACTCATCGGTCGCGGAATCAATACGATCTGGGATTTCGACTACAATTACCACCGGACCCCCTGGACCTATGCCTGGGCCTTCGCCCTTGGCATTGTTCTGGCGAGCGCCAAGGATCTTCAGACGAGGCTGTTGGCTATGGCCGTGGCGATCGTCATGGCCCTGATCAACTGGGGTTTCTCTTCAGCTTCCTATTACGTCGCCGGTGGCAGTGCGCTGATCCTGTTCGTCCCGTCGATCCCGGTTCCGGCTCCCGTGAAGGTGCTGGTGGCCGAGATCGCTGCGGCCTCGCTGTTCATCTATCTCAACCATGAGGTGATGATCTCCGTGGTGCGCAAGATATTCGGCGAGGAGCGGCCCTGGGTGACGCTGATCGCAGCGATCATCGCCGGGGTCATCCTGATGCATCTTTACACTTGGGCCTCGCGTCAGGTTGTTTTGGCCTATCGACGGATGTCTGGCATGGATACCGACGTTCCCATCGCTACCCGCAGCGAGTGAACGTCAAGACAGATGATGGCTGGGCGGCGTTGGGAAATCTGCCGGCGGACCGACCAGAGCGATTGCACCGGGCGTCTACAGCGGGCATGGTCGGTCCGATTTCCCCGTTCCTGATCAAGGCGCTGCCGTGACCCAATTCGACTTTCTCTCGGGCCGCCGCCCGCCCAGCTATGCCAGCCGCGCGATGATCGCCACCTCGCACACGCTGGCGACCTCGGCGGGTCTCGCGGTTCTGGCCGAGGGTGGCAATGCCGTCGACGCGGCGCTGGCGGCGGTGGCGGTGCAATGCGTGGTCGATCCGCACATGACCGGGATCGGCGGCGATTGCTTTGTGCTTTATGCGCCGAAAGATGGCCAAGTGCGGGCGCTGAACGGCTCTGGCCGCGCCCCGGCGGCGGCCACGCCCGAGGCGCTGGCGCAGGTCTGCGTGACCGGGCTGGAGCAGACCAGCGCTCACGCGATCACCATCCCCGGCGCGATCTCGGCCTGGTGCCTCTTGCATCGCGACCATGGCAGCCTGCCGCTTTCGCGGCTTTTCGCCCCGGCCATCCGCCATGCCGAGGAGGGGTTCCCGGTCTCGGCCCGCGTCGCCCGCGATTTCGTCGCCAATGCCGAGGTGCTGCGCGGTGACGCCCATGCTGCGGGCCTGTTCCTGCCGGGTGGCCAGCCACCCCGCGCTGGCGATGTGCTGCGCCAGCCGCTGCTGGGGGAACGCCTGCGCGAGATCGCCGAGAAGGGCGCGGCGGGCTTTTACCATGGCGAGACCGCCGAACGGATGACCCGCCACCTGCAGGGGCTGGGCGGGCTGCACACACTCGAGGATTTCCACGAGGGCGAAACTGCCGCTCGTTGGGAAGACCCGATCAGTGCCCGATATCGCGGCCATGAGGTGCTGGAATGTGGCCCGAACGGTCAGGGGCTGGCGGCGCTGATGATCCTGCGCATCCTCGAGGGCTTCGACATGGGCCCCGATGTGCCACTGGCCGACCGCATCCACCTGCAGGCCGAGGCGACGAAGCTGGCCTATCACCACCGCGACGCGCTGATCGCCGACCCGGATCATTCCGTGGGGCTGGTCGACCTGCTCTTGTCGGATGAGGTGATCGACACGCTGCGCACCCGCATCGACCCCGCCCGTGCCCAGCCCCCGGCCCTCTGGTCCGAGCCCGAGCACAAGGACACCATTTACCTCTGCGTGGTCGATGCCGAGGGCAATGCGATCTCCTTCATCAACTCGATCTTCCACGCCTTCGGTTCGACCCGGCTGGACCCGGAAACCGGGGTGCTCTTCCACAGTCGCGGGGCCTCCTTCCGACTGGAGCCGGGCCATCCGAACTGCATTGGTCCGAGGAAGCGCCCGATGCACACGATCATTCCGGGAATGCTGCGCGACGCCGATGGCGGGCTGATGCCCTTCGGTGTCATGGGCGGGCATTATCAGGCGGCAGGCCAGGCGGCCTATCTGTCGGCCATCATCGATCGCGGGCTGGACCTGCAGGCGGCGATGGAGGAACCGCGCAGCTTTGCTTTTGACGGCGTGCTGCAGGTCGAGGCGACCATGCCGCCCGAGATCTGCGACGAGCTGGCGCGGCGCGGCCACAGGATCAGCGTCATCGACGGACCCACGGGCGGCGCGCAGGCAATCCGCATCAACCCGGAAACCGGGGTGCTGACCGGCGCGTCCGACAGCCGCAAGGACGGGGCGGCGCTGGGGCTTTAACCCGTCGCGCCCCGCGCGGCCTGACGCTCGGCCTCGTTAGCCACGGCCTGCTTCACAGCCTCGACCCAGGGGGCGTCACCCGCCGCCTCGCCCATCACCCGCGCCCCGACCATGGCGGCGAAGAGAAGCAGCGTCCGGGGATCGGCATGGGCCAGATCGGCCTCGTCGCCCGGGTTGTTGAAAAATCTTTCCAGAAGCGCGCCGGTGCCTTGGCCATAGATGTCGCGCAAGATCGCCCCCTCGCCCGCCGCATGGGGCGCGAAGGCGATGATCGGGCATTGCCGCCCCGCGCGCGGCCACAGGTACTGCGCGACCAGCTTGGCCCTCAGCGCCGCAGGCCTCTGGTCGCCGGCAAGCCTGTGGTCCCACAACGCCCCGGCATCGGCGAAGGCCCTGCCCGCCGCTTCTTCGACCAGCGCCTCCTTCGAGGCGAAATGCTTGTAGAAGCCGCCGACCGTCATCTCGACCGAGGCCATGATCTCGGCCACCGACACCGCCTCGACCCCGCGCTCGCGGAACAGCCGACTTGCACCCTCGACGATCCGTGCCCGGTTCTGCTGTGCCTGTTCGGCCGAGGACCGCCCCATCGCCTAGGCCTCCTTGCGGAAGGCCAGCAGGTTTGCGGTCAGGTCCAGCAGCACCTCGTCCGCCTGGTTCAGGGTCAGGCTCTGCACCTTGACCAGCCCCCGGTCGGGTTTCGAGCGGGAGGGCCTGATCTCGAGAATGCGGCTTTTCACCCGCAGGATGTCGCCGGGACGCGTGGGCTGCGGCCAGCTGACCTCGCCGCCCGCGCCGATGACCCCTTGGGCGAAGGGGACGGACTCGACCAACAGCCGCATGGTCAGCGACATGGTGTGCCAGCCGCTTGCGGCGAGGCCCTGAAAGAAGGTCTCGCGCGCGGCTTCGGGGTCGGTGTGGAAGGGCTGAGGGTCGAACTGGCGCGCATAGGCGATGATCTGGTCCGCATCCAGCGCGTATTCGCCGCTGAGGAATTCCTGTCCGACCTCGAGATCGTCGAGATAAAGGCGCTGCGTCACGTCCTTGTCTTTCATGCCGTTTCTCCTTCGCGGACCGGGGCTGCCCCGGGACAAGATCGGGACTCGCCAGAATAGATTATATCGATTATCTATTTAGCTCAAGCCCGATTCGATCCGATCCCCTGTCCCGCTTGGTCACAAGGCGCCTTCATGTCCGCTGCCCCGAACACCCCGCTTATCCCCCGCAACCCCTGGATCGTGCTGATCTGCGCGGCGGCGCTGGTCACAATTGCCATGGGCATCCGCCAGTCCTTCGGCCTGTTCCTGCGCCCGATCGAACTCGAGACCGGCATCGGCCGCGAGGCCTTCGGTCTGGCCATCGCGGTGCAGAACCTGATCCTTGGCCTTGCGCAGCCCTTCGTCGGCGCGCTGGCCGACAAGCACGGGGCCGGGCGCGTCGCGGCCATCGGCGGGGCGCTTTACGCGCTGGGGCTGGCGCTGACCTCGACGGTCTCGAGCGCGCTGGGGCTGAACCTGACGCTTGGCGGGCTGGTCGGCATCTCGATGGCCGGGGTGACTTTCGTTGTCGCCATCGGCGCGGCGGTCCGCGCGGTCCCGCCCGAGCGGCGGGGGCTGGCGGCCGGCATCGTCACGGCGGGCGGCTCGGTCGGGCAAAGCCTGCTGGTGCCGGTGGCGCAGGGGTTGATCGGCGCCTTTGGCTGGCGCGAGACGCTGATGATCTATGCCGGGCTGGCGGCGGTGATGGTGGCGCTGGCCATCGGCATCGCCGGTCGTCCCGCCGCGCCCGCCACGATCCCGGCCGCCCCGGCGCAGGGTCTGGGCGAGGCGCTGCGCGAGGCCGCCGGCCATTCGGGCTTCTGGCTGCTGAACGCCGGCTTCTTCGTCTGCGGCTTCCACGTCGCCTTCATCGGCACCCATCTGCCGGCCTTTCTGGTCGACAAGGGTCTGGACCCCTCCATCGGCGCGCGGGCACTGGCGCTGGTCGGGCTGTTCAACATCCTCGGCTCTTATGTCTTCGGCATGTCGGCGGACAGCTGGCGCAAGAAGCATGTGCTGGCGGCGATCTATCTGGGCCGGGCGGTGGTGATGGCGCTGTTTCTGGCCTTCCCGATCACGCCGCTCAGCGCCACACTCTTCGCCTGCGCCATGGGCTTTCTGTGGCTTGGCACGGTGCCGCTGACCAGCGGGCTGGTGGGTCAGATCTTCGGCATCCGCCACATGTCGATGCTGTTCGGCATCGTCTTCCTGTCGCATCAGGTCGGGTCGTTCTTCGGGGCATGGGGCGCGGGCTATGCCTATCGCGTCACCGGCTCCTATGACCTCGCCTGGCAGCTGTCGATCGTCATCGCGGTGCTGGCCGCCGCGCTGAACTGGCCGATCAAGGACGCGCCGCTGCTGCGGCGCGAGGCCGTGGCATGAACGGCGAGTTGGCACCATTGACCCGGCCGCAGCGGGTTCTGACGGCGGCCGGGCTGTTGCTTCTGCTGGTCGCCGGTCTGGCACTGTGGCGGGCCTATGGCCTGCCGGTGGCGCTGACCAGCGGCGGGATGCTCTGCTAGAGGATCCCCGTGACCACCACCGGGAAGGCCATGCAGATCAGGATCAGCACCGCCATGGCCAGCACATAGGGCATCACGCCCGCGAACACGTCCTGCAGGCTGCACAGATCGCCGACCGTGCTTTTCACCACGAAGACGCTGATCCCGAAGGGCGGCGTCAACAGCCCCATCTCGACCGCGATGACGGTGATGAGGCCGAACCAGATCAGCACGTCGGGGCCGATGGTGGCGGTGCCAAGCGTGACGATCAGCGGTGCGACGATGGGCACGGTGATGACGATGATCGAGGTCGAGTCGAGGAACATTCCCATGACGATGACGACCAGAAGGAACAGCGCCATCACCCCCCAGAGGCTAAAGCCAGAATCCACCGCATACTGCACCATGACTGCGGGCAGGGTCGACATGACCAGCGCCTTGGTCAGCACGCTGGCACCGATCACCAGCGACAGCACGGTCACGCTGATCTGCCCGGTCTCGCGCAGCACGTCCCACAATGCGCTGCGGGTCAGCCGGCGGCGCAGCACGGTCACGATCAGCGTGGCAAAGGCCCCGACCGCGCCCGCCTGCGTGGGCGTGAAGAAGCCCAGGTAGATGCCGCCCAGGACGATCGAGACCAGCACTGCGATGGGCAGCAGCCGGCGGGCGGAACTGATCAGCGTCTCCGGCTCCAGATCGTCATTGCCTGTGGGACGGCCGACGAAATCGGGGCGGAACTTCGCCAGAAGCAGGATGGTCACGCAGAAGATGATCGCCATCATGAGGCCCGGGATCAGCGCGGCGAGGAACAGCTTGCCGACCGAGGTCTCGGTGACAAAGCCGTAGATGATCAGAAGCAGGCTCGGCGGGATCAGCATCCCCAGCACCGACGAGCCGGCGACCGTGCCGGTGGCGAAGCGCGGGGTATAGCCATGGGCGATCATCTGCGGCACGGCGACACGCGAGAAGATGGCCGAGGAGGCGATGGAGATGCCCGTTACCGCCGCAAAGACGGCATTGGCGGCAACGGTGGCAATGCCGAGACCGCCCAGCAGCTTCCGCGTCCACCACGCCGCCACGCGATAGGCGTCGCGGCCGATGTCGGAAATGTCGGTGAACAGACCCATCAGCACGAAAAGCGGCACCACACCGAAATCGAACTTGTTGATGGTGCCGGTGGCCGAGGTCTTCAGCGCGTTCAGCGCCACGTTCGGGTTGTCGCGGATCAGCCAGATGGCGACGACGCCGACCACGCCCAGCACCACCGCCACATGCATCCCGGCCATCAGCAGGACCAGCAGCGCGACAATTGCCAGCAGCCCCAGCCCGATGCGGCTGACATCGCCCAGTGCGACCAGTGCGACAGCGGCGGCAAAGGCGAGGATGCCCAGAGCCACCGGCATCAGCCAACGCCCGCGCTGCGTCATCAGCTGCGGCAGGCGGCGGGCGGTTTCAACTGCTTCCAGCGCGAACTGGATGGTGGTGGCAAGACAGCCGATGGCGGTCAGCAGCTTGAAGGGCCAGGTCGGCATGGTGAAGATGCCGGTGGAGCCGATATATTCCCCGCCCCGCCAGGCATCGGCATAATCGCCCCACAGCACCCAGCCAAGCGCCCCGAAAAGCGCCGCCCCGATCATGAGGAACACGAGGTCCAGCAGAACCGCCGCCGCCGGGTCGGATTTGGTCAGCGGTCCGTAAAGGAAATCGGCGCGGGTCAGGCGACCCCGCGCCAGCGCATGGGCGAGTTGCAGGAAGACCACCGGCACGATGGTCTGCTCGACCAGCTCGACCACGCCGTAAAGCGGGCGCGAGAAGATCGCCAGCCCGGCCACATCGGCGCAGATGAGCAGCATCAGGACGAAGATCCAGACCGTGCCAAGCGCCGAGAGGGCACCCGAGACCTGATTGAACGCCCTCAGCGCCGCGCCGGTCGAAACGGCGGGCAGTTCGTCGGATTGCAGCATTTCAAGTCCTCCCGAAAGCTGATGATGGGGCGCGTGTTGCGCGCCCCGCTGTCAGTTGACCGCCCAGTCCCGCGCCGGGCTGGCGCCGCCTTCGCGGATCGCGGCCATATAGGCCTCGAGCAGCGCCTTGCCCTCGGGCAGGTTCGCCGCCCATTGCGAGGCGAGATCGGGCAGCGCCTCGACCCATTTCTGCCGCTCGGCCTCGGGCAGGGTGGTCAGCGTCACCGCGGGGTCGGCCTCCAGCTCGGTCAGGATCGCGTCATAGCGTTCCTGCAGCAGATCGGCGTTGCGGGCGCTGTAGTCCGGGCCAAGCTCGGTCAGCACCTGCTGCACATCCGCGGGCAGACCCTCCCAGACATCCTTGTTCACGCCGAAACCGCCAACCATGTTCGAGCCGACGCCGACCAGCGTCACATGCGGCGCGACCTCGTGGATCTTCAGCGGATGCGCCCCGGTCAGGATCGAGATGACGCCATCGGCCACCCCGGTCTCGATCTGGTTGTAATAGGTCGGCAGCGCCCCGTTCACCGGCACCGCGCCGACGGCGGCGATCCACGGCCCGCTGGTCCCCGGCGCGATGATCTTGCGGCCCTTCAGGTCGTCGATCGATGTGACCGGGAAGTTGGTATAGAGGTGATAGGTGTCGGCCCCGGTCGCGCCCAGCATGACGACGTTATTGTCTTCCCATTCCTGCTTCAGCGCCGGGACCTCGTCATAGAGCCGGTTGAACACCTGCATCTGCAGCCGCACGTCGTCGGTCGAGAAGGGGGTGAAATAGGTCAGGTTGTCATAGGGCATCTTGCTTTCTTCCCAGAGCGAGCCAACCCAGCCCGCATCGGTGATGCCGTCGCCCACAGCCTCCAGCGTGTCGCCAAAGCTGTAAAGCGCGCCGCCATAGGATTCGGTCCAGTTCACCCGGTCCTCGGACCCCATGGCCTCGAGCCGCTTGTTGGTCTCGGCCACGATCACCTCTTGCAGCGGCGCGACCCAGGGGATCTGGATGGCGTGGCTCGAGGCGATGGTCAGTTCCACCTCCTCGGCCAGCGCAGGCGCGGCGAGGGTCAGCAATGCGGCAGTTGCGGTGATGGTTTTCATGATGTGTCTCCTCCTGTTGATCGTGCTCCCTCCCTTCGGTCGCGCGGTGGCGACCGGGGCGGGGTTTCCGGGGTCAGGGATGTGTCGGTCCGGGCGGTCAGGCTGCCCGGCTGTCTCGCGCGAGGATCTGGCTCAGTGCGGCATCGAGCAGTGCCTCGGCCTCATCGGAGGCGCTGTCATGGCGCCAGCCGACATAGTTGTCGGGCCGCACAAGGATCGCCCCGTCCTCCTGGATGCCGCTCTGGTAGAACCAGTCGGCATAGACATCATGGGCATCGCTGCCATCGGGTCCGATCGAGATCACCGGCAAGTCGATCCCCAGCCGCGCCGCGACTTTCTCCGCCGCCGCGCGCCAGCCCGCCCCGCCCGGGCCGGTCAACAGGACGAAACGCCCCTTGCCGCCAAGGTCGATGCTCGAGACCCGCCGCCCGCCATGATCCAGCCAGACATGCGGCAGGCGCGCGCCGGGCCAGGTGGTCGGGTGATAGTAAAGCTCGGCATCGCGGGTGAAGCCCGGCTCGGGCGTGCCATCTGGCACCACGGCGCCCGAGGCATAGCGCGTGCCCAACTCGACCCCATGGGCGTTGAATTCGTAATTCTTGCGCCGGATCGCGTCGTTCAGCGCGCGGCGCTGCGCCTTGGCAGCCTCGTCCGCGCCCTTCCGCGCCGCCATCAGCGCCTCGACCCGTTCGGGGTCATCGCCCGAGGTCATGCCAAGCGCGTCGAAGATCGGCGGGTAATCCTTGATCGAGTTGTTTGCGCGGGTGACGATGGTTTCGGCCACCGGCACGCGCTCGGCGGAATAGCTGTCCAGCAGACCTTCGCCCGCCTGCCCCTTCAGCACCGCCGCCAGTTTCCACGCCAGATTATAGGCGTCCTGAATGCTGGTGTTCGAGCCCAGCCCGTTCAGTGGCGGATGACGGTGGACGGCGTCACCCATGCAGAAGACCCGGCCCTTGGAAAACTCGGTCGCCCACATGTTGTTGACCGTCCAGGTCGAGGTCGAGCGGATCTTGACCGGGATGGTGTCGTCGCCGATCAGCTGGTGGACGATGGCCGTGGCCTCCTCATCGGTCAGCTTCAGCTCGCCCTGACTGCTGTCATAACCCCAGATCACCAGCCATTCATTCCACGGCCGGACCATGCGGATCACGCCGGCACCAATGCCGCCGGTCCGCGCGCCGGGCTGCAACACCCAGTAAAGCACACTGGGGCGATGGGCGACGTATTTGGTCAGATCGGCATCGAAGAGGATGTTCATGCTGCCCGACAGGCCCATTTCGCCGGTCATGGTCAGGCCAAGCTGCTCGGCCACGATGCTGCGCGCCCCGTCGGCACCGATCATGTATTTGGCGCGGATGGTGAACTCCTCGCCCGTCAGCCGGTCGCGGACATGGGCGGTAACGCCCTCATCATCCTGATCCAGCCGCAGGAATTCGGTGTTCAGCCGGATCTTGCCCCCGCGCGAGGCGGCGGCCTCCAGCAACAAGGGCTCCATATAGGTCTGCGGGATGTCGCAGATCTCGGTGGGGCTCGCCAGTTCGTAATCGGCCTTGCGCGCCGGGTGGTTGCCCCATGACAGGACACGGCCGAATTCCTCGCCCGCGAGGCTGTGGCAGAAGACATTGTTGGCCATCAGCTTCTGCTTGCTGGCCAGACCCATCGCCCGATCCTCGATGCCCAGATCGCGCAGCACCTGCATGGTGCCCTGATTGGTGATATGGGCACGCGGCGTGTTCGCCAGCCAGCCGTATTTGTTGATGACGAGGTTCTCGACCCCGTACATCGACAAGAGCGCCGAGGCGGCCAGCCCTGCGGGTCCAGCGCCGACGATCAGGATATCCGTGGAAATTCCGGTTGCCATCGCAGCCCCTCCTCCGTGGAAGTTACGAATCAATCGATGTCTTACGATTAGATGATGTATTTTCGAAAATCAATGATAATGTCGAATTGTTGAGAAGGCAGCGGCACGCGCCGTCCTGCGATGGCATTGGGGATCATCGAAATTTGCGCTGATCTTCGATGCATGTGATAACGAACTGCCGGGTTTCCGGCACCAAACCGGAGGACGAGACATGACCATGACCCGGCGGCTCGATGGGGACAGCAAGACCCTGATGGCCTCGGTCTATGACCGGCTGCGCAGCGATATCGTCGACGGAGAGCTGCGCCCCGGCGCGCGGCTGCGCTTTGACGAGTTGAAGGACAGCTATGGCGTGGGCCTCAGCCCGCTGCGCGAGGCGCTGACCCGGCTGGCCGCCGAAAAGCTGGTCGTGCTGGAAGAGCACAAGGGCTTTCGGGTCGCGCCGATCTCGCGCTCGGACCTGACGGATCTGCTGTTCATGCGGCAAGAGATCGAATCGCTGGCCATCCGCCGCTCGATCGAGCGCGGCGATGACCAATGGGAATCCGGCGTGGTCGCGGCGATCCATGCGCTTGGCAAACGCTCCAGCCTGACGCCCGACGGTCACATCGACCCCGAATGGGAGAACCGCCACCGCGCCTTTCATGACAGCCTGGTCGCCGCCTGCGATTCGCCCCGGCTGATGCTGTACCGCTGCCAGTTGACCGATCACGCCGACCGCTATCGCAAGCTGTCGCACCACTATTCCTCGTCGGGCCGCGATCATCTGGCCGAACATTGCGCCCTGTCCGATGCTGTCGTGGCGCGCGATGCAGAAACCGCCAACCAATTGATTCGCAACCATCTTGCGCGGACGGTCGAGATCATCATGACGGACGAAGATTTGCGAGATAGTGGATTCGATGACTGATTTTCGAAAATAATATTGATTATCGATCTCGCTTCGCCTATCTCTAGGTCATCAACCGATGACAGATTGAACGGAGGAAACGACGATGCGAGTGACGAGCTATGACCGGAACGGCACTTCAGGTGTGGCCGTTCAACGTGACCGCGATTGGGCCGATCTCGGCCCGGTCGATCTGGTCGAGGTGCTGAACGGCACCCATGCCGACAAGCTGGCTTCGGCCCCCGCCATCGATCTGGCCACCGTCACCGCGGCCCCGCCGCTGGCGCGTCCGGGCAAGATCATCTGCGTCGGCCTGAACTATTCCGACCACACCGATGAATCGCCCTATGAGCAGCCGGACTACCCGACGCTCTTCCCGCGCTTCTCGACCAGCCTGATCGCTGACGGTGCGCCGATCATCCGGCCGCTGGTCTCGCAGGACCTGGATTACGAGGGCGAACTGGTCGCCATCATCGGCAAATCGGCCCGCCATGTGTCGAAGGAAAGGGCGCTGGATTACGTCGCCGGCTATTCGATCTTCAACGACGGCTCGCTGCGCGATTATCAGTTCAAGTCGCCGCAATGGACGGTCGGCAAGAACTTCGACGATACCGGCGCCTTCGGCCCGATCGCGGTCTCGGCGGACGAACTGCCCGCTGGCGCCAAGGGGTTGCGGCTGCAGACCCGGCTGAACGGCGAGGTGGTGCAGGACGCCAATACCGATGACATGATCTATTCGGTCGCCGACCTGATCTCGATCATCTCCGAGGCGATCACCCTGGAACCGGGCGACATCATCGTCACCGGCACCCCCGCCGGCATCGGCATGGCGCGGACCCCCAAGCTCTACATGAAGCCGGGCGATGTGGTCGAGGTCGAGATCGAGGGCATCGGCATTCTGCGCAATCCCATCGTGGACGAGGTGAAAGCGGCGGCAGCGGCCTGATCGGTCGCCCGCAGATCCCCCGAGGAGGAAAGAGGAGGACACCATCATGGAACCGCTGGTTCATCGCTTGGGCTATGTCGCCCTGAATGTCAGCGATCTGGAGGGCGCCGTGGAGGACGCCCAGCTGATCGCCGGCGCCTCGCTGGTCGAGCTGACTACGGACCGCGCGCTGCTGACATCGAACGCCCGTCACGCCGAACTGATCATGCACCGGGCCGATCACTCGTCCCTGCGCGCGATCGGTCTGGAAACGCTCGATCCCGCGCATGTGGACGAGGTTGCCCGCCGGGCGCGCGAGGCCGGGCTGCGCATCATCAGCGAGACCCCCTCGCTGCCGGTGATCGAGAAATCGGTGACCGTGGCCTTCCCCGAAGGCCATGTGATCGAGGTCCATACCCCCATGCCCCGCGACCGTCCGCGCCGCTATGCCGGACCGGGCATCCATCCGCGCTATCTCGATCATGCCAACCTGACCGCGGCTGATCCTGCGGCTTCGGCGCAGCTGATGATGCAGGTGCTGGGCCTCAAGCTCAGCGAGCGCACCGAGGGCTGGGAACTGGCCTGGATGCGGGCGGGCGACGGGCGGCACCATACGCTTGGCATGGCCAAGTCCGCCGATGGTGGGGGTCTGCACCATTACAGCTGGGAGTTCGCCGATTTCGCCGATTTCAAGCGGCTCGGCGATGTGCTGGACGCGCAGGACCGCACTCTGGTCTGGGGTCCGGGGCGGCATGGCGCGGGTGACAATATCTTCGCCTATTACGTCGATGCGGCCGGTTTCCTGGTCGAGAACACGGCGGAAATGGAGATCATCGCCGATCCGCATTTCCAGCCGCGCATCGTCGATCCGGGCGAGAACCTCTCGAACTTCAAGGTGGTGAACCGCTGGGGGCAGTTGCCGTCGCGGGAATGGATGGGCCATTTCAACGCCTGCGCGGTGCTGGGATGAGCCGGCCCGACATCGCCCTTCTGGAAGATCGCCGCTATGCCGCGATGAAGGCGGGCGATGTCGCGGCGCTGCGCGAACTGCTGTCGGACCGGCTGCATTACAGCCATTCGCTGGGGGATCGCGACACGCTGGACAGCTATCTCGACAAGGTCGCGGCGGGGCATTTCGTCTATCAGAGCGTCAGCCACCAGACCGATTGGATCGAAGACCTGCCCGGCGCGGTGCTGCTGGGCGGGAGGATGAGCGCCCAGGTGCTGGTCGCGGGCGAGAGCCGGCGGATCGACAACGCCTTTCTGGCCATCTGGGCCGACGAGGGCGGGGCCTGGCGGCTGATCGCCTATCAGCCGACGCCGCTGCCGGGCTAGGCAAGGGACTTCAGGCGAGGAGAGAGAGAGATGGATCTGGGACTCGAGGGCCGGACCGCCGTGGTCGTGGGCGCCAGCAAGGGCATCGGCCGGGGCATTGCCCGCGCGCTCGCAGCCGAGGGCTGCAACCTGTTCCTGCTGGCGCGCAATGCCGGGGAACTGGCCGACACCGCCCGCGCCATCACCGAGGAATTCGGCGTCAGCGCCACGCCCATCGCCGCCGATGTCAGCGACACCGCCTCGGTCAGCGCGGCGGCGGCGGCGGTGCGTGCCAAGGTGCCCGAGATCAACATCCTCGCCACCAGCGTCGGCACTGCCATCCGCCGGCAGGACCGCACCATCACCTGGAGCGATGCCGACTGGCAGGCCGATATCGACATCAAGGTCACTGGCATCCTGCGGGTGATCCGTGAGTTCGAGGGCATGATCGCCACAGACGGCTCGGGCCGGATCGTCAACATCACCGGCGCCTCGGGGCTGATGACCTGGATGCCGGCGCTGACCTACGGCATGAACAATGCGGCGATGATCCATGCCAGCGGCTACCTGGCCGCCGATATGGCCGATCGTGGCATCACCGTGAACACCGTCGTCCCCGGCATCATCGGCACCGAATGGCGCGAGGGCTGGGCCGGCGGCATGGCCGGCGATCAGGACAAGGAGGATTGGCTGGGCGAGTTCTGCGGTGGCAAGGGCATCATCGCCCGCCGCTGGGGCAAGGTCGAGGAGATCGGCGATGCCGTGGCCTTCCTCGCCTCGGACCGCGCCAGCTATATCACCGGCACCCGTATGGTCGTCGATGGCGGTCTGACCGCTAATATCCGCTGAGGAGGCGCCGGGATGCTGACCCTTCAGATCATCATCGGCAGCGTGCGGCAGGGCCGCGGCGGGGCCTCGGTGGCCGAATGGTTCACCGACATCGCCGCCAAGGATACGCGCTTTCGAACCGAAGTCGTCGATCTGGCGGCGCTGAACCTGCCGATCATGGACGAGCCGAACCACCCGAGGCTGCAGCAATATACCCATGAGCATACCAAGCGCTTCAGCGAGATCATCGCGCGGGGTGATGCCTATGTCTTCGTCACCACCGAATACAACTATGCCATCCCCGGCGCGCTGAAGAACGCGCTGGATTACCTCGGCCCGGAATGGGCGGGCAAGCCGATGTGCGCCGTGGCCTATGGCGGGATTTCCGGGGCCGCCCGCGCGGTCGAGGATCTGCGCCGGGTGGCGGTGGCCTTGAAGATGATCCCGCTGGTGCAGGGCGTGGTCTGCCCGCTTTACGCCCAGCAACGCGATGACGAGGGCCGGTTCCACGGCAACCCGACCCAGATCGAGGCGGCCCATGACATGCTGAATACCCTGGCCGATTTCGGCGCGGTGCTGAAGGCCCGCCGCCTGGCCGCCCAGTGATTAGCCTGTGAGAAGGAGGACGAGATGACCGCCATAACCGGAAAAGTCGCGCCGACCAAACGGCCGGGCGAATTGGGCATCCATTCGATGGATACCTTCATGATGACCGTCCCCGACCTGAAGGTCGCGGATGAGTTCTACCGCGCCTTCGGCCTCGACGTGCGCGAGGAAGGCGACGGGCTTGGGCTTTACACCTTCGGCTCGGATCACCGCTGGCTCAGCATCCACGAGGCGGGGCGCAAGAAGCTGAACCACCTGTCCTTCGCGGTCTTCGAAGAGGATTTCGAACCGATGCGCCGCCGGATCGAGGCGCAGGGGGTGCGGCTTCTGGATGCGCCGCGCGGGGTGGTGTCGAACGGCTTCTGGTTCCTCGACCCGTTCGGCGTGATGATCGAGGTGAAGGTGGCCGAAAAGACCTCGCCCAACGAGAAATCACCCTTCTCGGTGGTCTCGGTGCCGGGGGGCGTGGCTGGCGCGCCGCAGCGGTCCAAGGCGCCGGTGGTGCGCCCGCTGCGTCTGGCCCATGTGCTGCTGTTCACCCCCGACGTGCCGAAGGCCATCGAATTCTACAGCCGCGCCATCGGGCTGCGCCTCTCGGACCGCTCGGGCGATGGCATCTGCTTCATGCACGGTATCCACGGCTCGGACCATCACCTGCTGGCCTTCGCCAAATCCTCGGCCCCCGGGTTGCATCATTGCAGCTGGGACATGGGCGGCATCAACGAGATCGGCATCGGCGCGATGAACATGGCCGACAAGGGCTTCACCCGCGGCTGGGGCATGGGCCGGCATGTGCTCGGCTCGAACTATTTCCACTATGTCCGCGATCCCTGGGGCAGCTATTCGGAATATTCCGCCGATATCGACTATATCCCCGCCGATTGTGACTGGCAGGATGGCGACTACCCGCCCGAGGATTCGCTCTATCTCTGGGGGCCGGAGCTGCCGAAGGATTTCGTCCATAATTACGAGGCGGAAAACGAGGCCTAGATTTTCTGACCCTCGACATAGCCCCGCGCCCGCTTGCGCCGCAGCCAGTCGTCCCGGCTGGCCTGCGCCGCCTCAAGGCTGGCGAACCATGTCCGCCCGATGCGGCCGGCGCTGCCAAGCCGGCCCCATTGGCGCAGAAGCTGCACACCCCCGAAGAGATCGCCCGCCAGCTCAAGCCGATAGAAGCGCGCCATGTTCTGCGCGGGGTCGCAACGTGTCAGGTGGATGGGGTCGCTGTCCATGGCGGCAGTCTGCCGCAGCCCGGCCCCGCCCGTCCAACGACCAATCTGAATCGCTTCGACGGCATCGATTCACGCCACTGATGGATCAGCGCCAGGACCCATCCTGGCTGCGGCGTTCCTCTTGCCGGCGGCGGAACAGCGTCAGCGCGGCCAGCGTGCAGAGCGCGCCCGACAGAAGATAGGCCCCCGCCGACCACAGCCCCAAAGTCTCGGTCAGGTAAAGCGCGACGAAGGGCGCGAAGCCCGCGCCGAACATCCATGACAGATCCGCCGTCAGGTTCGAGGCGGTGAAGCGGTTCTTCTTCAGGAAGCCCGAGGCCACCGCGCCCGAGCTTTGCCCGAAGGACAGGCCCAGCAGCGAGAAGCCGATGATCACATACAGCGCCTCGCCGCTGCGGCCGAGCGCGAGGATCAGCGGCGACAGGATGGCATAGATGGCGATGCCGATGGCGCAATAGGTCAAGAGCGTGCGCCGCCCGATCTGGTCGGCGATGAAGCCCGAGGCGATGATCGCCCCCAGCCCGAACAGTGCCCCGATGATCTCGATCACCAGGAAGGCCAGCGCATCCTCGGGCGTGTGGACATAGATCCACCCCAGCGGGAACACCGTGACCATGTGGAACAGCGCCAAGGTCGCCAGCGGCGTGAAGGCCCCGATGATGATGTTCAGCCATTCCTCGCGCATGGCGACGGGCACCGGGCAGGGGTCCAGCTCGGATTCCGAGAAGAGCGTCTTGAACTCGTCGCTGACCACCAGCCGCAGGCGCGCGAACAGCGCCACGACGTTGATGGCGAAGGCCACGAAGAAGGGGTAACGCCAGCCGAAGCTGAGGAATTCCTCGTCCGACAGCGAGGTCTTCAGGTAGATGAACAGGCTGCTGGCGAGGATCAGCCCGATCGGCGCGCCGATCTGCGGGATGGTGGCGAAACGGCCCTTTTGCCCGGCGGGCGCGTGCAGCGCCAGCAGCGAGGACATTCCGTCCCAGGCCCCGCCAAGCGCCGCCCCCTGCCCCATGCGGAACAGGATCAGGCTCGCCACGGTCAGCCAGCCCTCTTGGTCGTAATTGGGCAGGAACGAGATGGCGACGGTCGAGAGACCCAGCAGGAACAGCGCCGAGGTCAGCTTGACCCCGTGGCCGAAACGCAGGTCGATCTCGGTGAAGATCGCGGTGCCAACTGGCCGCGCCACGAAGCCGAGGGCGAGGACCAGAAAGCCGTAGAGCACCCCGTTCGTCGGCGAGGCGAAGGGAAAGATGAACTGCGGAAAGACCAGCACCGCCGCGATGGCGAAGGTGAAGAAGTCGAAGAATTCCGAGGTGCGCCCGATGATGACACCGATGGTCAGATCGGAAAGCCTGACCCGCTGATGCGCAGGCTCTGCCGGGACGGTGTTGCCGGTCGTCATGTTGGTCCCCCGCAGATCCGAGACAGTGGATGCAGTGATTGTGAAGGAACAGGCCATTGATCGCAATGTCAAGTTTGGCGCAGTTGCGCGGGCAGCTTATGGACAATCTGGAATGATCTTGTAATGGTTCCGCCAACAGCCGGGTTCTCCGCATCCCTCCGTCCGCGCGGTCTGGTGCCAGAAATCCGCCGTCCGGGTCTGCAAAGGTGAGTGCATGGCGATGATTCGTTCACGCTCTTTGATCGCTGCGATCGCGCTTGCCACGCTGGCGGGCTGTTCCTCGGAAGTGCTTGCGCCCTCGGGCGATGTGGCGGCCAAGCTGCGCGACGTTCTGGGCATCACCACCGCGCTGATTCTGGTGATCGTGCTGCCGGTGATGGTCGCCATCGTCGCCATCGCCATCCGCTATCGCAAATCGGACCAGTCCGAGGCGAAATATGACCCGCATTTCCACCATTCGACCTCGCTCGAGCTGCTGATCTGGGCGGCGCCGCTGGTCATCATCATCTGGCTTGGCGCGCTGACCTGGGTCAGCACCCACAAGCTCGACCCCTATCGCCCGCTGGACGAGGAAACCCGCGGTGTCGAGGCCGATGCCGAGCCCTTGGTCGTCGAAGTGGTGGCGATGGACTGGAAATGGCTGTTCTTCTATCCGCAATACGGCATCGCCACGGTGAACGAACTGGCCGCGCCGCTGGACCGGCCAATTGCCTTCAAACTGACATCGACCGAGGTGATGAACGCCTTCTACGTGCCGACGCTGGCCGGGATGATCTACACCATGCCCGGTATGGAGACCAAGCTGCACGCCGTCATCAACGAGCCGGGCGAGTTCAAGGGTATGTCCTCGCATTACAGCGGTGCCGGCTTCTCGGGGATGAAATTCCCGTTCTACGGGCTCGAGCAAGAGGGCTTTGACGCCTGGGTCGCCAAGGTGCGCGACTCGGGCCAGACCCTGGACCGCGAGCGCTACCGCGAGCTGCTGAAACCCAGTGAGAACGAACCCGCCGCGTATTTCGCCCTTGGGGACGAGGCGCTGTATCACGACATCCTCAACCGCTGTGTCGAGCCGGGCCAGACCTGCATGGACGCGATGATGACCGATGGCGCCGGGGCGCATGGCATGGACCCCGGCATGGACAATGGCGAGGGGGGCCCCGACATGGGCGAAGGCGGGGCCGACATGGGCGAAGGCGGGGCCGCGGGTGAGACCGGGAGCCATGAGGGCCACGACGCCATGCCCACGGCGATGCCTTCCGATGAGGACTCCGCCCGCGCAAAGCCGTCAGGCCCGGCCCTGACAAATCAATACGCATTCCTGAGCCAGAACTGAGGGATCCGCCATGGCCATCACCGGGCAAGAGATCGAAAGCAGCTTCCTCTTTGGCCGGCTGACGCTGGACAAGTTCCCGCTGGACGTGCCGATCGTCGTCGGCACCTTCGCCGTGGTGGCGGTCGGCGGGGCGGCTCTGGTAGCGGTCGTCACCTATTTCCGGCTCTGGGGCTATCTGTGGCGCGACTGGCTGACCAGCGTCGACCACAAGAAGATCGGCATCATGTACATGATCCTGGGCATGGTCATGTTCCTGCGTGGCTTTGCCGATGCGATCATGATGCGCCTGCAGCAGGTCTGGGCCTTCAATGGCTCCGAGGGCTATCTCAACGCCCATCACTATGACCAGATCTTCACCGCCCATGGCACGATCATGATCTTCTTCGTGGCCATGCCATTCATCACCGGGCTGATGAACTTCGTCGTGCCGCTGCAGATCGGTGCGCGGGACGTGTCCTTCCCCTTCCTGAACAATTTCAGCTTCTGGATGACGGTCGGCGGCGCGGTTCTGGTGATGATCTCGCTGTTCGTGGGCGAGTTCGCGATGACCGGCTGGCTGGCCTTCCCGCCGCTGTCGGGCATCGTCGCCAGTCCGACCGAGGGGGTGGATTACTATATCTGGGGACTGCAGATCGCCGGGGTCGGCACGACACTCTCGGGCATCAACCTGCTGGTGACGATCCTCAAGATGCGCTGCCCGGGGATGACGCTGATGCGGATGCCGGTGTTCACCTGGACGGCGCTTTGCACCAACGTGCTGATCGTCGCCACCTTCCCGGTGCTGACCGCGACCCTCGTGCTGCTGGCCCTCGACCGCTATCTGGGCATGAACTTCTTCACCAATGACCTTGGTGGGAACCCCATGCTCTACGTGAACCTGATCTGGATCTGGGGCCATCCCGAGGTTTACATCCTCGTCCTGCCGGCCTTCGGCATCTTCTCCGAAGTCACAGCGACCTTCTGCGGCAAGCGGCTGTTCGGCTACAATTCGATGGTCTATGCCACCATCTGCATCACCATCCTCAGCTATCTGGTCTGGCTGCACCACTTCTTCACCATGGGCTCGGGGCCTTCGGTGAACAGTTTCTTCGGCATCGCCACGATGATCATCTCGATCCCGACCGGCGCCAAGGTGTTCAACTGGCTCTTCACCATGTATCGCGGCCGTATCCGGTTCGAGCTGCCGATGATGTGGACTGTGGCCTTCATGCTGACCTTCTGCATCGGCGGCATGACCGGGGTGATGCTGGCGGTGCCGCCGGCCGATTTCGTGCTGCACAACTCGCTGTTCCTCGTCGCGCATTTCCACAATGTCATCATCGGCGGCGTGGTTTACGGCGTCTTTGCCGGGATCAACTACTGGTGGCCCAAGGCCTTCGGCTTCCGCTTGAACGAGTTCTGGGGCCGGGTCAGCTTCTGGTGCTGGGTGGTGGGCTTCTGGGTCGCCTTCATGCCGCTTTACATCGTCGGGCTGATGGGGGTGACGCGGCGCCTGCGCACCTTCGACGATCCCTCGCTGCAGGTCTATTTCGCCATCGCCGCGCTTGGTGCGCTGCTGATCGCCGCCGGCATCGGCGCCATGCTGATGCAGTTCTACGTCTCGATCCGCGACCGCGACCAGCTGCGCGACACCACCGGCGACATCTGGGGCGGGCGGACGCTGGAATGGTCCACGTCCTCGCCGCCGCCGGATTACAACTTCGCCGTCACCCCGGTCGTCTATGACGTGGATGCCTGGCAGGACATGAAGGAACACGGCTATCAGCGCCCGCTGTCGGATTTCAAGCCGATCCACATGCCCAGAAACACCGGCGCCGGGATCATCCTTGCAGGCATCAGCACCGCGCTTGGCTTTGCGCTGGTCTGGCATATCTGGTGGCTGGCCGCGGTCAGCTTCCTCGCGCTGATCCTTGGCGCGATCCTGCACACCTTCAACTATAACCGCGACTTCCACATCCCCGCCGCCACCGTCACCGCAACCGAGGACGCCCGCAGCCGGGCCCTGGGACAGGCGGGCCAGACAGCATGAGCACGCCCATCATCACCGAACCCACCGATCCGCGCGTCTTCCACCCGGAAGAAGAGCCGCATCACCCCGAGGGCCACAGCACGCCGCTTGGCTTCTGGATCTATCTGATGAGCGACTGCCTCATCTTCGCCACGCTCTTCGGCACTTTCGCGGTGCTGGGCCAGCGCTATGGCGGCGGGCCGGGTCCGAAGGAGCTGTTCGACCTGTGGCTGATCGCGCTGAACACGGCGATGCTGCTGTTCTCCTCGATCACCTATGGCTTTGCCATGCTGGCAATGCACCGGGGCGACCAGAAAGAGGTGATGAAATGGCTGGGGATCACGGCGGGCTTCGGCCTCGCCTTCCTTGCCATCGAGCTTTACGAGTTCAACCACCTGATCCATATCGGCGCCGGGCCGGGGCGTTCGGCCTTCCTCTCGGCCTTCTTCACCCTGGTCGGCACCCACGGGCTGCATGTGACCTTCGGCCTGATCTGGATGGCGGCGCTGGTCCTGCAGGTCCGCAAGCACGGGCTGACCAGCGCCAACCAGCGGCGGCTGGAATGCCTGTCGATGTTCTGGCACTTCCTCGACGTGATCTGGATCGGGGTCTTCACCTTTGTCTATCTGATGGGGATGATCTGATGAGCGATCCGCATGAGGGCCACCACGAGACCCACGCCGCGCCCTTCCCCCATGGCACCAAGCAGGATTACGTCACCGGCTTCATCCTTGCCGCCGTCCTGACCGCCATTCCCTTCTTCCTGGTCATGTCCGGCATCTTCTCGTCCGAGCGGCTGACCGCGTTTCTGGTGCTGATCTGCGCCGTGGCGCAGATTATCGTCCACATGGTCTATTTCCTGCATATGAGCCCCAAGGCCGAGGGCGGCTGGACGCTGATCTCGCTCGTCTTCACCATCATCGTGCTGGTCATCGCCGTCGTCGGCACGGTCTGGGTCATGTATCACATGGATGCCAACATGATGCCCGGCATGATGACCGAGCCGCCGGCGAATTGAGCCCCGACCGCCTGCGTCCGCGCTGGCAGGTCGGGCTGGCGCTGGTCCTTGGCGTGGCGCTGACCCTGTGTTTCGCCGCGCTGGGGATCTGGCAGATGCAGCGCCTCGCGTGGAAGCTGGACCTGATCCAGAAGGTCGAGGCGCGGGTCGAGGCCGATCCGATGGGCTTGAGCGATCTTCTCGCGCTGCCCCCCGGCGAACAGGACTATCGCCATGTCACCGCCACTGGCCAGTTCGACCACGAGGCCGAGACGCTGGTTCAGGCGGTAACGGAACTGGGCGGCGGCTTCTGGGTGCTGACGCCGCTGCAAACCGGCGCGGGCACCGTGCTGGTCAATCGCGGTTTCGTGCCGCCCGAGCGCGCCGACCCGGCCACGCGAGCCGAGGGGCAGGTGACGGGCGAGGTCAGCGTGACCGGCCTTGCCCGCCAGTCCGAACCGGGCGGCGGCTTCCTGCGCTCAAACGACCCGGCGGCGGATCGCTGGTATTCCCGCGATGTCGCGGCCATCGCTGCGGCGAAGGCCCTCGGTCCCGTCGCGCCGCTCTTCATCGATGCCGATGCGACGCCGCAGCCCGGCGGTTCCCCGGTCGGCGGGCTGACCGTCATCGCCTTCCGCAACACCCACCTGATCTATGCGCTGACATGGTTCGCGCTGGCCGCCATGGCGGCGGCGGGGGTGGTGGTCCTGCTCCGGCAGGGGCGGCGGCAGGACCGGGCCTGACCTAACGCCTGACCTAACGCGTTGGCCGGTATTCCCGCGCCTGCTCGGAAAACGCCCCGGCTGGCAACTTGTCCAGCGCCGCCAGGTCGACGACCAGCAGCGCCTCGCCATGCGCGCCCGCCATCGCCAGCGGCTGCCCGTCCGGCCCGGCAATGACCGACAGCCCGCCATAGGTCAGATCGCCCTCGCTGCCGCAGAAATTGGCATAGGCGACAACTGCCCCGGTCTCATGCGCACGCGCCGGGACCAGCACCCGCTGCACATGCTCGTAGCCCATCGGATTGGCCGTCGGCACAAGGATCAGCCGCGCGCCCCCTGCCGCCAGTTCCGCCGCATGGCCGGGAAACTCTATGTCATAGCAGATCAGCGTCGCAAGCTGCTGATCCTCCAGCGAAACCACCGGCACCAGCTGGCTGCCATGGGCAAAGCTCGCCTGTTCCATCGGCCCGAAAAGCTGGATCTTGCGGTAATGCGACAGCACCGCGCCATCCGGCCCGATGGTGGTGGCGGCGTTATAGACCGCCTCGCCCGCCCGCTCGGCCCAGCCTAGGCAGATGCCGCAGCCGGCCTCGCGCGCCATCTGACGCAGCCGGGTGATCCATTCGCCGTCCAGCGGCTGCGCCAGCTCGCGATGCAGGTCGGGGCGGTTGTAACCCGGCAGAATCAGCTCGGGCGCGACCAGCAGTTTCGCCCCGGCGGCGGCGGCTGCCCGCAGTTGCTGACAGATCGCCGAAAAAACCTCATCAATCCGGCCGTTTGCCGGCGGTGACTGCCAGAGTGCAAGCTTCACTTCCGACCCCTCTCAAGCCCATAATCTGCGGGCATTTTATCCGATCCGCGGCGATTGACCATGCGGGTGGAAACCTTGGGGGAAAGACGCATGAGCACGAAACCCGTCACCGCCTTCGGGCCCGATTTCCCCTTCGCCTATGACGACTGGATCAGCCACCCCGCCGGGCTGGGCTCGATCCCCGCCAAGCGCCACGGCACCGAGGTCGCCATCATCGGCGCCGGTGCCGCCGGCATCATCGCCGGGCACGAGTTGATGAAGCTGGGCCTGCGCCCCATCATCTACGAGTCGGGCAAGTTCGGCGGCCGCCTGCGCTCCGAGACCTTCGAGGGCACCGAGGATGTGGTGGCGGAACTGGGCGGGATGCGCTTTCCGGTCTCCTCGACCGGCTTCTATCACTATGTCGATCTGGTCGGGCTGGAGAGCCAGCCCTTCCCCAACCCGCTGACCCCCGCCGCCGGCTCGACCATCGTGGACCTTGAAGGCGAGACGCATTTCGCCCGCACGCTGGACGATCTGCCGCGCCTCTATCACGAGGTTGCCGTGGCCTATCGCGCAGCATTGCAGGAGCACGCCGATTTCGCCGATCTGCAACAGGCGGTGCGTGACCGCGACGTGCAGCGGCTGAAGGAGATCTGGGACCCGCTGGTCGAGAAATGGGACGAGCGGACCTTCTATGATTTCGTCGTCTCCTCGCAGGCCTTCCGCTCGCTCAGCTTCCGCCACCGCGAGGTCTTCGGGCAGGTCGGTTTCGGAACCGGCGGGTGGGATAGCGATTTCCCGAACTCGATGCTGGAGATCCTGCGGGTGAACCTGCTGGAACTCGACGATCACCAGCGTTTCATCGTGGGGGGCGTCGAGAACGTGCTGCACCGCCTCTGGCGCCAGCCTGCGACTTGCGCCCATTGGCCCGAGGGCACAACGCTGGCCAGCCTGAACGGCGGGGCGACGCTGGGGCGCGCCATCCGCATCTGGCGACGGAACGGCGGTTTCACCGTCACCGATCAATGGGGCATCGTGCGCGATTACGCGGCGGTGCTGGTCACATGCCAGAGCCACCTGCTGACCACCTCGGTCGCGGTGGACGAGGCGATCTTTGACCAGAAGCTGTGGATGGCGCTGGACCGAACCCGCTACATGCAGGCGGCAAAGACCTTTGTCATGGTCGACCGGCCCTTCTGGAACGACATCGACCCGGCGACCGACCGCCCGATCCTGTCGATGACCCTGACCGACCGGCTGACGCGCGGCACCTATTTCTTCGACAATGGCCCCGACAAGCCGGCGGTGATCTGCCTCAGCTATTCCTGGATGACGGATGCGCTGAAGGTGCTGCCCTTGAGCCCGGAAAAGCGGGTGGAACTGGCGCTGGCGGCGCTGGACAAGGTCTATCCCGGCATCGACATCCGCAGCCATATCCGCGGCAACCCGATCTGCGTCAGCTGGGAAAGCGACGAGAATTTCCTGGGCGCCTTCAAGGGCGCGCTGCCGGGCCATTACCGCTATAACCACCGGATGTACGGGCATTTCATGCAGTCGGCCATGCCCTATGAACAGCGCGGCATCTTCCTGGCGGGCGACGGCATCAGCTGGACGCCGGCCTGGGTCGAGGGCGCGGTGCAGACCGCGCTGAACGCGGTCTGGGGGGTGATGACGCATCTGGGCGGGGCCTGCGATGCCGCGAACCCCGGGCCGGGCGATCTGTGGCCCACGATCGGCCCGGTGGCGCTGGAAGACTAAGCGGGCGTCACCGCCCCCTGCCCCTTTCCGGCCTATTCCGCAGGGGTCGCCGCTGTCCGCGCCGTAGCGGATTTGCTTTCGTAATAGGCTTCCTCGGCCTCGGGCGAGATGCCGTTGCGGCGCTGCCAGCCGGCCAGCCAGGCCACCAGGAAGGGCATGGTGAAGGCGGTGCAGACGACCGCCGTGGCGACCTGCGCGGTGGCGATGCCCTGGATGGGAGCGAGCGAGGGATCGATCAGCGCGATGGCCGCCGGGGTGGCGATGGCATTGCCGGCGGTGCTGGCCTCGGCGGCCCCGGCGACCAGGTTGCGCGTGGGGCGCGGGTGTCGACGCAGCACGTGCCAGACCCAGAGGCAGAGCACCGCAGCGCCCCCCGACAGGATCACGGTGGCAAGCCCAAGGATCACCCCGACCGCACCCGAGCTCAGCAGCACGCCGAAATTGATCCCGGCGCCGATGGCGAAGGCGACGAAGGGGATGATCAGCTTCTCGCCCGGCGCGAGGAAAGCCCGCGCCGTCGGGCTGCTGTTGCCGAGGATGAAGCCGAAGATCATCGGGAAGATGGCCGAGAACAAGGCAAGGGCCGGGAATTGCGCCAGACCGGCGGCACCAAGCGCGATCATGGTCAGGAACGGCCCGTCATTGATCGACAGGATCGAGATCGCGCCCTTGTCGCTGCGATTGCCGAACTGGCTGGTCAGCGCGACGAAGAGCGAACCGTTGGAGTTTGACATGGCGGCGATGATCGCAACCGGCAGCAGCCCCCACAGCGTGCCCTCGGGCGTGAGGAAGGCGACCGAAAGGCCGATGGCGGCGGCGATGCCGAACTTGGCCAGCAAAAGGACGATGCCCTTCTCGACCGCCGGGACCGCCGCGCGCAAATCGATTTGCGAACCCACGCAGACGAAGAAAAGCCCGATCAAAACCGGCGTGCCGCTTTTGAACAGCGCGGTGGTGAAGCTGCCGATTTCCAGAATGCCGGGCGCAAGGCTGGCGACGACCGCGCCGAGAAACAGCGGCACGATCATCAGCGCGCCGGGGATACGGCCGAGTTGTCTAAACAGGGTTTCCATGGGTTTCCTCCGAATATCTGTCCTCCGCCCGAACCGCGTAGCTTCCCGGGCGTGGACCCGAGTGGTGTCTGGGTCTGGGTGGGGCTGACCGGGCTGCCTTGGGTGGACGGCAGGGTGATCCGGTCCGCCCTGTCCCGAACGATGACAACAGAGGAGGACGACCGGCAATACCGGCGGGGGTATCACGTGATACCGCAAGAGACTGATTTCATGTCAGTTCGTGCTGAATCGATCGGTTTTTAGTCTGGAACCACTACAGCCGTCGCGCACCCGCCGCCGCGCCACCGCGATACCAGTCCAGCGCCTGCGGCCGCGCCTGTGCGAGGGCCTGCACCAGCAGCCCGGTGATGACGGCCTTCAGCAGGTCGCCTGGAATGAACACCGCGACCAGCCTGAAGGCCTCGGCCAGCGGCTTGTCGATGACGATGGACAGGCCGGTGGCGCCGAGGAGGTAGAGGATCAGGATACCGCCGAAGACCGCGCCCAGTCCTGCCGTCAGCCCGGCAGAGCGCAGGCGCACATGCTCGACGAAAAGCCCGGTGGCGAAGGCCGCGACCGGGAAGCCCAGGGCAAAGCCGGCGGTCGGACCGACGAAGACCCCAAGCCCCCCGCGCCCGCCCGACAGAAGCGGCAGGCCAAGCGCCACCAGCAGCAGCAGCAGCCCCGCCGCCGCCGCTCCGCGCCACGCCCCCAGCACCGCCCCGGCCAGCATCACCCCAAGCGTCTGCGCGGTGATCGGCACGCCGAAGCCGAGGGTGATCTGCGGCACCAGCCCCAGCGCGGCGATCAGCGCGGCGAAGAGAGCGATGCGGGCAAGGTCGCGTTCCATGAGGTTACTCCGGTCTTGTGTGTCCAAGGGGGCCGCCGCGCGCGCGCAAGGCCTCGCCGACATGATCGGCTTCGTCCAGCGCGTGCAGCATCAGCGGAAAGATCAGGCGCCAGCCGGGACGGCGGCGGGATCGCGCGCGCCAGGCCTCGGCCAGGGTTTCGGCGCGGGCGACCAGCACGGGGATGAAGCGGATCACCAGCGGGATCGCGGTTTCCAGAAGATGCACCGGCAGGCCAAGCCGGCGCAAAGGCGCGGTCAGGCGGTGGACCAGATCGGTCATCTCGGACAGCCGGGTGGTCATGGTCACAAGATTGGCCAGCGCCACCAGCACCACCATGCGCAGGACGATCAACACGCCCGCGTGCAGCTCTGCGGTGATCAGATGCCAGATCGCAAGAAGCGCGACAAAGGGCAATACGACGCGCAGGTGGCGCATCCCGGCGGTGAAAAAGACCCGGCCCGGCGCGGCATAGAGGACAAGGACCAGCGCCAGCGCGGTCAGATGCAGACCCAGACTGTCGGTCAGAAAGAGGCCGGTCGATGCCAGACACAGTGCCGCCAGCTTCGCGCCCGCCGGCCAGCCATGGGCGCGGGTCTCAACCGGCGAGGTCAGCGAGATCATCAAGCTCTCCCAACCGGTTCATCTCGGCGGTGAAATCGGCCAGCACCGGGCAAGGCGCACCCTGCGCCACGATCCGCCCCTGATCCAGCCAGAAGACCTGAGCGCAGTCAGCCAGATCGGCGGGGTCATGCGAGATGTGAAACAGCCGCGTGTCCGCCCGGTTCAGGTAGCGCTGCAATTGCCGGCGGGTGGGGATGTCGAGCCCGGCATAGGGTTCATCGAGGATCATCAGCCGTGGCCGCATCGCCAGCACCGCCATCATGCAGACCAGGTGCTTCTGCCCCTGCGACAGCGCCGCGATGGTGGCGTCCTGCCAGTGCAGCTTGTCGAACCCGGCCAGCACCGCGCGCGCGCCTTCGGCGGCCTCGGTCTTGCTTTGGCCCAGCTGGCGCAAGCCAAAGGCGATCTCCTCGTCGACGCGGGGAAAGATGATCTGGTGCTCGGGGTTCTGGAACAGGATGCCGACGGTTTCCAGCGCCGCGCGGCGGTCGCGGAACAGGTCGTGGCCATGGATGCGGATGGTGCCGCTGGTCGGTTGCAAAAGCCCGGCCATCAGCCGCGCCAGCGTGCTTTTGCCCGAGCCATTGCGCCCGACCACGCCGATCGAGCGGGCCGAGGTGGCAAGCGTCAGGCCCGACAGCACCGGCCGTCCGGCGATCTCGTAACCGAGATCATCCAGACGGATGTCGTCGCTGGCGGTATCACTCATCGGCAGGTCCTGCGCTGCGGTGCTGCCGTCTCTTTAGCCGCAGAGGCGGGGGCAGGGAAACCCGCCCGCCGCGTTGGTGCTGGCTTATCCCCGGCCCTTGGGGCGGCGGGGCGGGGCATTGCCGCTCTCGGCGCGGCGCGGGGCGCCGAACTTGCCGCCCGGCTTGCCACCGGGTTTTCCAGAGGGCTTGCCGCCCGGTTTACCGCCGAACTTGCCCGCAGGCTTTCCAGCAGGTTTGCCCTCGGACCTCGACGCCGCCCAGCCCTTGCCCTTGGCGGCAGGTTTGCCCTCGCGCGCCGGGGCAGCCTCGCTGCTGCGCGACTTGGCCGCCTTCTCGGCGGTGCTCCAGCGCGGCTTGGCGCGCGGGGCCTTGGCGGGTGCCGGCTCCAGGCCGGCATCGGCGGGCGACCATGCGGGTTCGGCGGCGGCGGGAGGTGCCGCGCGGGCAGCGGCGGGCGCAGGCGCCTCGGCCATCGTCTTGCGCGGCTTCCCCGGCTTGTCCCAGGGCTTCGAGCCGCGATGCGGCGCCGGGCGTCCGGCGGGTCGGTCCAGCACCGGCTCGCCCTGCAGCCGGCGCATCATCAGCCCCGGTTCGATCTCGATCCGGTCGCCGAAGCGCGGGGCATCGGCCGTGGCGATCTGGACATAGGTCTCCTCTTCGCGCACGCGGATCGCGCCGATGGCGTCGCGGGTGATGCCGCCGGCCTCGCAGATCTTCGGCAGAAGCCAGCGCGCCTCGGCCCGGCCGGTATGGCCGACCGACAGGCCGAACCAGACCGAATCGCCAAACTCGCGCGGGGCGCGCGGGGCGGCATCCGAGGGCGGCAGGCTGTCCGACAGTTCCTCCGGGGGCGGGCGACCCTCGCGCCACAATTGCACGAAGGCGGCGGCGATCTGTTCGGCCCCGAAGCGGTCCAGCAGGTCGCGGGCGATGGTCATGTCCTCGAGCGGTGCCGACAGCGCCTGATGGTCCAGCATCCGCTCGTCATCCCGCGCGCTGACTTCGTCGGCCGAGGGCGCCTGGCCCCATTCGGCAACGACCTTCGCGCCCTGCAACAGCCGCTGCGCCTTCTTGTATTCCGAGGGCGTGACGATCAGCGCCGACACCCCCTTGGCACCGGCCCGGCCGGTCCGGCCCGAGCGGTGCAGCAGCGTCTCGTAATTCGTCGGCAGGTCGGCATGGATCACCAGTTCCAGCCCCGGCAGGTCGATGCCCCGCGCCGCCACGTCCGTGGCGATGCAGACCCGCGCCCGGCCATCGCGCAGCGCCTGCAGCGCATGGGTGCGTTCGGATTGCGACAGCTCGCCCGACAGCGCCACCACGCGGAAGCCGCGATTGCCCATCCGGGCCAGCAGATGGTTCACATTGGCCCGGGTCTTGCAGAAGATGATCGCCGTCCGCGCCTCGTAGAAGCGCAACAGGTTGAAGATGGCGTTTTCCTTGTCGCGCAGGGCGACGTTCAGTGCGCGATAGGCGATGTCGCCATGCTGGCGCGCCTCGCCCATGGCCGAGATCCGCAGCGAGTCCTGCTGGAAGTCGCGCGCCAGCTTCTCGATGGCGGCGGGAACGGTGGCCGAGAACATCAGGGTGCGCCGGCTCTCGGGCGCGGAGCCGAGGATGAATTCCAAGTCCTCGCGGAAGCCCAGATCCAGCATCTCGTCGGCCTCGTCCAGCACCGCGACGCGCAGCGCCGAGAGGTCAAGCCCGCCGCGCTCGATATGGTCGCGCAGCCGGCCCGGCGTGCCGACGACGATCTGGGCGCCGCGCTCCAGCGCCCGGCGTTCGGTGCGGTAATCCATGCCGCCGACACAGGTGGCGATGCGCGCCCCGGTGCCGGCATAGAGCCAGGTCAGTTCCGCCGCGACCTGCAGCGCCAGTTCGCGCGTCGGCGCGATGGCCAGCGCCAAGGGCGGCGTGCCCTGCGGCAGGCTGTCGCCGTCCAGAAGATCGGGGGCGGCGGCGATGCCGAAAGCCACGGTCTTGCCCGAGCCGGTCTGGGCCGAGACCAGAAGGTCGCGCCCGCGCGCATCGGGGGTCAGCACCGCCTGCTGCACCGAGGTCAGGGTTTCATAGCCTCGTTCGGCCAAGGCCGCGGCCAGAGGCGCGGCAATCTCGTCTTGGGTCATTTCGTCTGCCTGATAGGGGCCGCAGCCCGGGGTCACGGCCCGGTCCCGTCCGCGCGCCTCCAACCTCTCGCACGCATCCCAGAACAGCCGATCCGCTGCCTTAGCCGCCGCAAGGGCGAGAGTCAAAGGCTGCGTGATGCAGGTGCCCCCGCGGGCCGCGCAACCGCCTCCTCTGGTCAGGGGCCGTTAGCAGTTGTTTTACGACTTCGCGGTAAAAGGCGTGACGTCACAACGCGGGAATCCCCGCGAAATCAAAGGGTCGGAATGCGTCCTCTGTCAGGTTCGTGCCTGCTGGCACTCGCCCCACTCCTCGCCCTGTCCGGGGCCCCCAAGGCCTGGGCATTCGGCCCGGACTATATCTTCCAGCACCCGACGCCATTGGGTCGGGAAGCCTTCGCCACCTGCACATTCGAGGTGTACAACCACGTCACCCAACTCGCATGGATCTGGTTTCAGTCGGCTAATGAAGATGTCGGAGGCAGCTATTTCTACTCTGGCGGTGTCCCTTACAGCAGCAACCCCATCACCGCCGACTCGCTGCGACAGCGCTGCGGCTTCACCAGCGTGAACATCATCTCGCAGGACGGCGCGACCGGAACCCATTTGACTGACGACTATATGGGCGTCATCTTCGATGCGATCACGCCGGAAGACCCCGTGACCTATCGCTACGAGCTAGCGCTGAGCGGTCTCCTCTCGACAAGCTTCATCAACACCCGCGTTGCGGTCGAACACCCCCCAACAGCCAATGCCGGACCGGATCAGTCGCTCGCCTCGGGCGACCCCGGAGCGCTGGACGGGTCTGGCTCCTCGGCGAATGATCTGGGCCAGAGCCTGACCTATGCCTGGACCCAGACCGGCGGCACGGCGGTCACGCTTGACGATGCCACCAGCGTCACACCTGCGTTCACCGCCCCGACGCTGAATGCAGGGGCTGCACCCGAGGTGCTGAGCTTCAGCCTCATCGTGAATGACGGGATTGCCTCCTCCACCGCCGACACAGTGCAGTTCACCATCGACCCGCCGCCGAACACGGCCCCAACGGCCAATGCGGGGCCGGACCAGACCCTTGCCTCAGGTGCCGGCGTGACGCTGGATGGCAGCGCCTCCACGCCGAATGACACGGGGCAAAGCCTGACCTATGCCTGGACCCAGACCGGCGGCACGGCGGTCTCGCTCAGCAATGCCTCGGTCGTTGCGCCCAGCTTCACCGCGCCGACGCTGAACATGGGGGATGCGCCGGAGGTGCTGACCTTCAGCCTCGTGGTGAATGACGGGATCGAGGACTCTGCCGCCGACACGGTGCAGATCACCATCAATCCGCCGCCAAGCAATCCGCCGCCAAACATCCCGCCCACGGCAAGTGCCGGACCGGACCAGAGCGTCGTGTCGGGTGCCAGCACGATGCTGGACGGCAGTGGCTCATCGGCCAATGATGGCGGGCAGAGCCTGACCTATGCCTGGACCCAGACCGCCGGCACGGCGGTCACGCTCGACGATGCCACCAGCGTCACACCCGCATTCACCGCGCCCACGCTGAGCGTGGGCGATGCGCCCGAAGTGCTGACCTTCAGCCTCGTGGTGCATGACGGGGTCGAGGCCTCCCCTGCCGACACGGTGCAGATCACCGTCACCCCGCCAGCGAACACGCCGCCGACGGCCAATGCCGGGCCGGACCAGATCCTTGCCTCGGGTGCCAGCGTCACGCCGGATGGCAGCGCCTCCTCGGCCAATGATGCCGGGCAGAGCCTGACCTATGCCTGGAGCCAGACCGGCGGCACGGCGGTCACGCTCAACAATGCCACCAGTGTCACGCCCGGCTTTACCGCGCCCACGCTGGCCGTGGGCGATGCGCCGCAGGTGCTGACCTTCAGCCTGGTTGTGAATGACGGGGTCGAGGCTTCCCCTGCCGACACCGTTCAGATCACCGTCACCCCGCCAGCGAACACGCCGCCGACGGCCAATGCCGGGCCGGGCCAGACGCTTGCGTCGGGCGCCAGCGCGATGCTGGACGGCAGCGCCTCCTCGGCCAATGATGCCGGGCAGACCCTGACCTATGCCTGGACCCAGACCGACGGTTCCGCCGTGGTGCTCAGCGATGCCACCAGCGCCACACCCAGCTTCACCGCGCCGACCGTGCCGGTGACAGGGCCGATGGAGATGCTGGTCTTCAGCCTCGTGGTGAATGACGGGATCGCGGACTCTGCCCCCGACATGGTCCGGATCACCGTCACTGCCGAGTCGAACACCCCGCCGACAGCGGATGCCGGGCCATCCCAGACTGTTGCCTCAGGTGCCGCCGTGACGCTGGATGGCAGCGCCTCCACGCCGAATGATACCGGGCAAAGCCTGACCTATGCCTGGACCCAGACCGCCGGCACGGCGGTCACGCTCAACAATGCCACCAGCGTCACACCCGCATTCACCGCGCCCACGCTGGCCGTGGGCGATGCGCCGCAGGTGCTGACCTTCAGCCTCGTTGTGAATGACGGGGTCGAGGCTTCCCCTGCCGACACCGTTCAGATCACCGTCAACCCGCCGCCGAACACGCCGCCGACGGCCAATGCGGGGCCGGACCAGACTGTCGCCTCGGGTGCCGGCGTCACGCTGGATGGGGGTGCCTCCACGCCGAATGATGGCGGGCAGAGCCTGACCTATGCCTGGACCCAGACCGCCGGCACGGCGGTCACGCTCGACGATGCCACCAGCGTCACGCCCGGCTTTAGCGCGCCCACGCTGTCCGTGGGCGATGCGCCGCAGGTGCTGACCTTCAGCCTCGTTGTGAATGACGGGGTCGAGGCTTCCCCTGCCGACACCGTTCAGATC
>NZ_CANKWH010000007.1 GCF_947487305.1 uncultured Paracoccus sp.
GGCTGAGAATTGACGGCGTCTGAACACCGCCATGATATGCCGCCCCTCAGGGCATCACCAACTTTCGCGCGTTACTCGGCTCCATCCGCCAACTGTCCCTCAGCATCCCGGCATCGATGGTCTCATAGCCAAGATCGCGGAGAAACGCTGCGACGCTTTCCTTGGCCTCCGCATCATCTCCGGCGACCGGCAGTGCCGATCCGGTGCCCGCGTTCAACAGCAGATGCGGTGCGTCCTGATTGTTCAGTGCCTTGATGACATGCGCGCCCGGCAGCTCTCGCTGCACCATTTCGGCCGAGGTCATCTCGCCATCGTCAAGAACCGCGATCTGGCTCTCGCGCATAGGATAATAGTTCATCATATCGATGATGATCCTGCCGTCGAAATCCTTGGCCGGCAGTCGAGACAGTGCTGTCAATGGTATGGCCAGGACCACGATGTCGGCGGCCTGCACCGCCTCCACCAGCGAAGCCTCTCTGGCATTCGGACCGAGTGTCCGAACCTGATCCTCCAGTGTCGCGGCACCGCGCGAGTTCGTCAGGATAACGTCGTGGCCGCGCCGTGCGGCCAAAGTTGCGACCACGCCACCGATGCCGCCAGGTCCAATGATGGAAACTTTCATGATATTGCCTTTCGTTGTTCGTACAACGGGCAAGATAAGCTGGCTTGTGATTCACAATAATGGCATAAAAATGGAAGTCATAATTCCTGAATGAAGAATAATGGACAGACTATCCAGCGTCCGTGCCTTCTGCACCGTTGCAGAAACCATGCAGTTCCGGGCGGCGGCCCAGAGACTCGGCGTCTCACCCCAAGTGGTGACACGCCTCATTGCCGAGCTGGAACGGGAGCTTGGCGAACCATTACTGATGCGGAGCACCAGACAGGTCCGACTGACGGCATTCGGCGAGAGTTGGCTGCCGGGTGCCGCCCAGCTCGTTGCTGACAGCGAACGGCTTTTTCTGCCGGCCTCGGCAGCGCGGGAGATCCGGGGGCTGGTCAGTGTCACGGTCCCCGATTTTCCGATCATGGGTTCTGTTCTTGAGGATCTGCTGGACCGGTTGGTGGAGTTCCCTGATCTGCAATTGGACTGGCGCGCCAGCATCGCTCGGGCTGAGCCGGTGATGGAACGCGTTGATCTGGGCGTCCGTGTCGGACCGCTCAGCGACAGCGGCCTGATCATTCGTCAGGTCGGCAAGACGCGCGACCGCATCGTCGCGTCACCTGAACTGATCGCGCGCCATGGTCTGCCGCACTCCCTTGATGACTTGCACGACAACTTTCCGCTCAGCGTGATCCTCAATCCGAATACCGGGCGGCCATGGCCCTGGTATCTGAGAGCCGACTATCATTTTCACCCCCAACGACCGCGGATCGTCGCTGGGTCGGTAGGCGCGCACCTGTCCGTTGCCCTGAAGGGGATCGCCATCGGTGCAATACAGGAAATCGTTTGCCAGCCCTACCTTCAGTCGGGTGCCTTGGTCGAGATCCTCGCCGAGGAAGAGCGCTTGAGTTGGCCACTCTATGTCTGGCGGCAACAGACGGCCGTCACCCAGCCGAAGGTGCGTGTGGTGTTCGACACCATCGTTGACAGCCTGCAACGGCGATTATCCGGAGTTGGTGAGCACCGATCTTGATCATGCGCGCGTGGGCTTCGAACCAGCGCCGCGACGTGCCATAGCCGGAGTCTCTCCATTGCCACCGTTGAAAACCGGTAACAATGCGGTCACCGCTACTGTCGTCCGAGCCTCCGTGATGTCGTGAGCACACAAGGACCGATCTTACCGCGTCTCGAATTTCCGCCAGAGCGGGGTGCCATGATAGAGCCATGGACGATAGAGTACGCGGCGCGGGTCGGGCGCCTGAAGTGATTTCGATCCCGCCTTCGGCACATCAGCCCCAAGCCGCATGGCCGGCGTGCGAAGGATTGGCGCCGTGGCTCGCCGCTTCGGAACAGGGATCGTTTCACTGGAACCCGGAACCCTGATCGATGACGCGCCCCGATCGACCACCATGCTGCTCCCGCCCTTCGCGCCCGGGCCGACATATTGCCGGGCCTCGAACCAGTTGTAGTAGACCCGATAGATATTCAGCAGCGCGATCAGGACCGCCGGGTTGAAGACCGCGCCGTTGATATAGGCGGGACCGTTCCTGGACCCCTTGCCGCCCGCACGCCCGGTCGGACTGGTTCGCATGCGCAGTGAGTTCATGAAGGCGGAAACAGGTTGCAGCGTCGACCGCAGCACGCGCCGGGACAGGGCCGCGCGCAGATCCGGGTCCATGATGTCCTGGTCGAAGGCCATGCCCTTCATCTGGCTGCGATATTGGCTACGAAGCACAGGGAAGCCAATGACCTTCTCGGTCTCGCCGAAGTGCTGCACCGGCGACCGCACCCAGATCTGAGGGAACTGACTGGACTGGAAGTTCGCGATGCAGAAAGGCGACGCGTTGCGCTGACGATCGGTGTGAACGGCCGTCGTGAGCCCTTGGGCGCAGAATTGCTCGAGCAAATCGTAGTCTGTCACAGATGCGCCTTGCGGACGTGCCGCGCTGGCCTTGAACCGATGGAGACCCGCCTTGAAGTCGGCGATTCGCGCCGCGCTCTTCGGGACCGAAGCCTCCTTGTCGAAGGAAATCACGAACCACTCGAAGCGGTCCTCCGCGATCATGTCACGAAAGACGTGGGGAACCACACGCACCATCGCCGCTTCCTGCTCGCCGACCAGTGTGATCTTTCCGGTCGGCAGCATGTCGCGCAGGCAGGCGAGATGCGCGGCCTTCGTATAGGTCGGCTTGACCAGACCGCCCTTGAAGCTGCTGCGATTGTCGCGGTTGGTTTCCTGGAACCCGAAATATCGATGCCGGATGTCGTCGAGAAGCGCCCGTCGGGCCGTGGCATGGTCGAGGCGTTCCTGAACCTCCGGCGGCAGCACCAGACCCAGTGGAATCTGATCTTCGTAGGCCAGCTCGAGCCGATCGGTGAAGACCCGCCAGCTGCCTTCGGCGCTGGCGAACAGCATGGCTTCGTCGAAGCGCCCGGTCGGGCGCTGAAAGCCGAGCAACGGCGCCGTGAAGGTCTTGCCGGATGCCTGGGTATAGGTGTTCCGGATATTGGCCGGCTGGCCAGCCTCATCCAGATAGCTGCGCTCGACCAGTTCGACCGCATCGACCCGCGGATCGAAATTCGCATCGATCCGGAAGACATAGCCACTGCGAATGTCGGCCGAGACAGAGAACAGCAATGGAGTGAGGCGCCGATCCGTCCTGCTTTCCCAGTTGACCGAGATCGTGACATCATCATGGGCGATCCGCATGTGACTGAACCGCCCGGAGGCCTCGAAACCAGACTTCCATTCGCGCAGCTTGGCACGCTCAAAGGCCAGCAGGGTCTTCTCCAGCCAGAAGATGCGGCTATAGACCCGACTGACGCCGATTTGCTTTCCGGTGTCGGGATCTGCCAGCAGGCGGCGCAGGTCGTTGATGCTGGCCCCGTTGACCAGGGCCCGCAGGATCCTGACATTGTCGCGCTGGACCTGCTGTGCCTGATGATCCAGCGACACGGATATCCGAGCCCCAGGCTTGCCCTTGCAGGGGCGATGGATGATCCGAAATGCCGAAGGCTTGGCTTTGCGCCGATTGCCGCCGGCCTTGAGGGTCCCATGGGCGCCGTTGAAGACGAACTCATCCGGGCGCTCGAGATATCGCACGCCACAGGCGCCGCAACTCGGCCCCGTCAACAGACCGTTGATCGTTTGCAGCCGATCTTCCTCGTCCAGAAGATGCTGATTGGAGAGAACGTTGAAGGAAACGCCGCACTGCCCGTTCCCCCGTTGATGCTCACAGACCATGGAGCGGCCATCTTCCCAGATCACCGGTTCCTCGGCGTATTCGAAGGCGTCGGAGGTCCGGCTGTTCTTGGCGCTACCGTTGAGCCTGTAGCTGCCTCGGCCCATCGCGAGCGCTGGTCGTTCAGTCGCCGCGAGTTGCTTTCGAGCGCCTGCGCCGAGTCCCCTGAATGTCGGTAGCGAAAAGTCGGGTGCCAGCCCATAGTTGCCGCAATCAGGATCGCCGCAGGTGTTGAGGTTGATCTTTGACGGAACCGCAGGATAGATTGCCTGCAATGACAGTTGCTGAATGCTCTTGACCACGCGATCTCCGATCTTTCGTTGTGTCAAGAGCGCCCCCGAGCCGATCGGGAGCTTGGCCATTTCTGGCGAAACCGAAATCCCGAAACGATTTTTCTACAATGTGTTGCCGCGGGACAATTCTCCCGCGTGTCCCCTGAATCCTCTCTGAAAAAGGTTAATAAAAAACAAACGCCTGCCGAGAAAAATCTCGGCAGGCGCGAAGGTCATGTCCCAAAACCCGGAATGCGTCAGGGCCGCCCGGCGGGTTTTTTCATGGCCTCTTCCAGGCGGGCGCAGGTCGGTCCTCGCACGTCTTCTGATATCGCAAACGAGAAAGGGCTGGCACAAGGCCAGCCCCTTTCGAAATCCCTAAAGGAATTTCTATCCCGATTACGAGTCGTCGTCGTCCGAAGCGACGGCAGCGATCACGCCCAGCAGCAGCAGGGCGGGAACAACCAGGCCGGCGTTCGACGAAGCGGGCTGTTCTTCAACAACAACCGGCTCGACTTCGACGACGGGGGCGACATAGCCACCGGCCAGCGCCGAGGTTGCGGTCAGGCCGAGGACGGCGGCGAAAGTAGCAAATTTGGTCATGATCATGCTCCGTTTCATTTGACAGATGCCGTCACCGGCAACATCGCTGCGACAGTCGCATAAACCCGGGTCTTTGAAAAGCCGGGTCATTTCAGAATCCCGGCGGGTTTGCGCCCACTGTTGCATATTCGCCAACACCATCAAGACTGCTCTGGTTCCGCCGATTCTGCCACGATTTCGGACCGTTGCATTCTTGCACTAACCGCGCCGCAGGATCGCGCCAACGGCGAAGAACAGGGCCGCCGCGACCACGATCGAGGGACCTGCGGGGGAATCCAACCGCAGGCTGGACCACAACCCTGCGGCGACTGAAAGCGCCGCAAGCCCGGTCGCAATGATCGCCATCTGCTCGGGCGTCCGCGACCACGCGCGGGCAGCGGCGGCCGGAACGATCAGCATGGCCGAAATCAACAGCGCGCCGACGATGCGGATGGCCACGGCGACCACTAGGGCTAGTGCCACTGCGAGAATCAACCGCTCCAGGCGGGTGTCGATGCCGGCGGCCATGGCCAGTTCCTCGTTCACGGTGGCGCTGACCAGCTGCTGCCAGCGCCATATCATCAGCGCCAGCACCACCAGCGCCCCGCCCCAGATCCAGATCAGATCGATCCGACCGACCGCCAGGATATCGCCGAACAGAAAAGCCGTCAGATCGACCCGCAGGTCGGGCACGAAACTGGCCGCAACCAGGCCCAGGGCCAGCGCGGAGTGCGCGGCAACTCCCAGCAGCGTGTCCATCGCATGACCGCGCCCGACCAGCGCCGAGACCATTAGCGCCATGGCCAGCGCCACCGCCAGCGTGCCGGCATAGATCGAAACGCCGAAGGCAAGGCTCAGCGCCACACCGAGAATCGCCGCATGGGCCGTCGAATCACCAAAATAGGCCATCCTTCGCCAGACCACGAAGCAGCCGAGCGGCCCTGCCGCCAGCGCCAGCCCGAACCCCGCAAGCGCAGCGCGGACAAGGAAATCGTCAAGCATGATGATGGTCTTTCGCGTAGTCATGGCCATGGGGGTCCTGCCCCTGATCGCCGTGTGCATGATGGGCATGGCCAAGCGGGTGATCGTGTTCATGGTCGTGATGGTGCTGATACAGCGCCAGCGTGCCCTCGGACCCCGCCCCGAACAGGGCACGATATTCGGGCGCGCCGCTGACTTGCTGGGGCGTGCCCTCGCAGCAGATATGGCCATTGAGGCAGAGCACCCGGTCCGAGGCCCGCATCACCACCAGAAGATCATGGCTGACCAGCAGGATGGCCGCGCCAGTCTCGGCCCGGATCTCCTCGATCAGCTTGTAGAAACCGACGGTCCCAGGCTGATCCAGACCCTGCGTCGGCTCGTCCAGAACCAGCAGCTGCGGCTGCGACAAAAGCGCGCGTGCCAGCAGGACGCGCTGGAATTGGCCGCCCGAGAGCTGGGTGATCTGCTGGCGCTCGACGCCGTCGACCCCAACGCGCTGCAGCATCGCCCTTGCCGCCGAATCGCTGACCCGATGTGGCAGCGACAGGAAACGCCGCACGGTCATCGGCATGGCTGTGTCGATATGCACGCGCTGCGGCACATAGCCGATGCGCAGCCCGGCCTGCCGCGTCACCTGACCCGAGGCGAGCGCCACATGGCCCAGAAGCGCGCGGACCAGCGACGACTTGCCCGAGCCGTTCGGCCCGACCACGGTCACAATCTCACCCGGCGCGATGCTCAGATCGACGCCGCTCAGCACCGGCTCGGTGGTGCCGGTGCGATGGATGGTCAGGCCATCGGCGCGAATCAGCGGGGTCATTCCGGCCTCTCCGCTGCGGCGCAGGCGTCGCAGAGGCCAAGCGCCTCGACCGTCATCCGCTCGACCGAGAAGCCGACGCCAACCGCCGCTGCGCGCAGCGCGCTGCGGATCTCGGGCGCGTCGGCCTCGGCCACCTTGTTGCAGGCGCGGCAGATCAGGAAGGCCGGGGCGTGGTCATGGCCTGGGCTGAGACATGCGGCAAAGGCATTCAGCCGCTGCACTCGATGCGCCAGCCCATGCTGAACAAGGAAATCCAGCGCCCGGTAAGCCACCGGCGGCTGGCTGCCAAAGCCTTCAGCCCCCAGCCGTTCCAGCACTTCATAGGCGCCAAGCGCGCGATGGGTTTCCAGCAGGATCTCCAGCGTGCGGCGGCGCACCGGGGTCAGGCGCACGCCTTGAGCGGCGGCCAGATCATCGGCCGCCTGCAGCGCCTGCGCGCGGCAGGTGCTGTGGTCATGCGAGGCAAAGGCGGTGGCCGCGTCATCCGCGGCGTGATTTTCGACAGACATGAGTTATCTCATAACATTACGGTTGACTTGTGATGTTATTACATTCAGGCAGAGGGGTCGTTCAACCCTTTCCTGCTTACGGACCCTGCAATGCGCTTTCTGCCCATCGCCTCTGCCCCGCTTCTCATTGCCCTCGGCGCCGCCTCCGCGACTGCCGACGTGCCCTCGGTGATCGCGGATATTCCCGCCACCGGCTCACTGGTGCAGCAGGTTCTGGGCGATCTGGGCGAGGTGCGGGTGCTGCTGCCGGCAGGCGGGAACGAACATCACCACCAGATCCGTCCCTCGGATGCCGCCGCGCTGCAGGATGCCGGACTTCTGGTCTGGATCGGCCCCGACCTGACCCCTTGGCTGGCGCGGTCCGCCGATTCGCTCAGCAGCGGCGTCTCGTTGCGGCTGATGGACCTGCCCGAGACAAGCCTGCGCGCGCTTTCAGATGAAGATGATCACGACCATGCGCAAGAGGACGAACACGCGCACAGCCCGACCGACCCCCACGCCTGGCTTGACCCGCAGAACGGAAGGACCTGGCTATCGGCCATCGCCGGCGCACTGTCCAAGGCCGATCCCGAGAACGCCGCGACCTATGCCGCGAATGCCCAAGCAGGCGTGGCAAAGATCGACGACGCGGCGGAGGCCGTGACCGCGCAGCTCTCCCCTTTCGCACAAGATCGCTTCGTGGTCTTTCACGATGCCTATGGTTATTTCACCGGGGCCTTCGGCCTTGCCCCGGCGATCCCCGTGGCGCTTGGCGATGCCAGCACGCCCTCGGCCGCGCGGCTGTCGGCGATTCGGGACAGGATCACGGCGGAACAGGTCAGTTGCGCCTTTTCCGAGGCCGGGCATGACCCGTCGCTGATCGAGTCCCTGATTTCAGGCACCCCGATTCGTGCAGGCGAGGCACTGGACCCGACGGGCAGCGGGCAGCCGATGGGGCCCGCGCTTTATCCGGCGATCCTGACCGGCATGGGCGAGACGATCTCGGCCTGTCTCGGCCAGCCGGAGTGACCCTGGCAGGCGCGGAAAGGCCGGAGGAATAATACCCGACTCTTTTTCTTTGACATACCCGACTAATCTTGTCAGGTTGTGGTCAGGCCCAATGTCACGCCCTCACTCACGAAGGACAGAATCATGACCGCGACCCGCCCTGCCGAGTTTTCCCGCCCCGGCGTCTCCGTGCTGAGCCGTCTGCCCGCGCATGATGCCGAGCTGCTGACTGCCGGCGGCAATCAGGCACTGATCGTGTTGAAGGATCAGGTCTATCAGCTGCGGATCACCCGGGCGGGCAAACTGATCCTGACAAAGTAAGGCTCAGCCGCGCGGTGCGCGCGGCTTGCCACCACCGGGACGGCCGCCGCCGGGTTTTCCACCACCGGGACGCGGCCCCTTGCCCGCAGCCGGTCGGCCTTTCCCGCCGGCCGGGCCGCCCGAGAAGCCGCCCTTGCGCGGACCACCGGAGTTGAAACCATCGCCACGCGGCTTGAAACCACCCTCGCCGCGGGGTTTGAACCCCTCACCGCGCGGCTTGAAGTCTCCCTCGCCACGCGGTTTGAAACCGCCTTCACCGCGAGATTTGAACCCACCTTCGCCACGCGGCTTGAACCCACCCTCACCACGGGGCTTGAAGCCGTCATCGCTGCGGTCGCGTTTCACCCAGGGTTTCTTGTCGCCATCCTCGCGCCGGGCGAACGGCTTGCGGTCGCCCTCTTCGCGCTTGGCCCAAGGCTTGCGGTCGCCATCCTCACGCTTCGCCCAAGGCTTGCGGTCACCATCTTCACGCCGGGCAAACGGCTTGCGATCACCCTCTTCACGTTTGGCCCAAGGCTTCCGGTCGCCGTCTTCACGCCGCGCAAACGGTTTCCGGTCGCCATCCTCGCGCCGGGCGAACGGTTTGCGGTCACCATCCTCGCGCTTGGCCCAGGGCTTGCGGTCGCCGTCCTCACGCCGCGCAAACGGTTTCCGATCACCGTCCTCACGCTTGGCCCAGGGCTTGCGGTCACCGTCCTCACGCCGGGCGAACGGCTTGCCGCCGTCGCGGCGCTCGCCCCGGTCGTCGTTGCGGCCAAAGGGTTTGCGCTCGCCATCGGGCTTGCCGAAGCGCGGCTTGTGCTCTCCATCCGCAGCGGACCGGCGCGGGCCGGACTCGGCACCACGGGAACGGAAGTCGCGCGGCTTCTCGTCCTCGGTCTCACCGGTCAGAAGCCCGCCCAGCTGGTCGCGCAGCACCTTGCGCTTCACCTCGCGGACCTCGTTCTCCTCCATGCCGGTCAGCTTGAAAGGGCCATAGCCGATGCGGATCAGCCGGTTCACCTGCAGGCCGATATGGGTCATGGCGCGGCGGATCTCGCGGTTGCGGCCCTCGCGGATGCCGACGGTCAGCCAGGCATTCGCGCCCTGCTGGCTGTCGAGACGCACCTCCATCGGCTGGAAATCCTCGCCATCGATGGTGACGCCCCGGCGCAGCGGGTCAAAGGTCAGGTCGGTCGGCGTGCCGTTCACCCGCACGCGGTAGCGGCGCAGCCAGCCGGTCGCCGGCAGTTCCAGCCGCCGCTTCAGCTCGCCATCATTGGTCAGAAGCAGCAGCCCTTCCGAATTCAGGTCCAGCCGTCCGACGGTCATCACCCGGGGCAGATCGCGGGGCAGAGCGTCGAAGATCGTCTGCCGGCCCTTCTCGTCGGCTTCCGACGTGACCAGCCCGACCGGCTTGTAATACATCCAGAGCCGCGTTTCCTGCGGCGCGTCCAGAGGTTTGCCATCAACGGTAATGCGGTCGGTGGGACGCACGTCCAGCGCGGGCGAGGTGATCTTCTCGCCGTTCACCGTCACCCGGCCCTCGAGGATGATCCGCTCGGCATCGCGGCGGCTGGCCACGCCGGCGCGGGCGATGACCTTGGCGATGCGGTCCACATCGGCGGGTTTTTCGGAATTGGTGTCGGGGGTGTGGTCGTCGGTCATGGCGATCTCTCCTGCGCATCACTGCGATGGTTTTGGTTAAGCTGGCGGTCATACGCCTCAGGATGGCGAAAGGGAAGCGGATTGCGCGTCGCAGGGGGCCGCGTCACGTCACGGGCATCTTGCGGCGCGCGCTCGCTCGGGCCAGAACACGCCCATGCACCGCTTTACCTCGCATATGGATCAGGCCCTGGCCGAGGCCCGCGCCGCCGCGCTGCGCGGCGAGGTGCCGGTGGGTGCGGTGCTGGTCGATCCCTCGGGCCGGGTGGTGGCCGCCGATGGTAACCGCACGCGTCAGCTGTCGGACCCCACCGCCCATGCCGAGGTCCAGGTCATCCGCGCCGCCTGCCGCGCCGCCGGTTCGCAGCGCCTGCCCGGCCATGCGCTGTGGGTGACGCTGGAGCCCTGCCCGATGTGCGCCGCCGCCATCTCGGCCGCGCGGATCGAACTGCTTTACTATGGCGCCGACGACCCGCGCATGGGCGGCGTTGCCCATGGCGCGCGGGTCTTTGACCATCCGCAATGCCACCACCTACCGCAGGTCTATGACGGCATCAACGCGGGCGATTCGCGGGCGCTGTTGCAGGCCTTCTTCGCCGAGCGGCGTTAGATCAGACCAGGGCGGGCGGCTTTACATCGCGCCACGCCCGCCTAATCTGCAAGGCAGGCAAGGCCGAGGAGGAGTTTTCCGATGCCAATACCCGTCAGCCTGACCGTAGACGGCAAGCCCGTCACGCTGTCGCTGGACCCGCGCGTCACCATCCTCGACGCGCTGCGCGATCATCTGGGGAATTTCTCGGCCAAGAAGGGCTGCGATCACGGGCAATGCGGGGCCTGCACGGTGCTGATCAATGGTCGCCGGGTGCTGTCCTGCCTGACCCTCGCCGTCTCGCAGGACGGGGCCGAAGTTACCACGGCGGCGGGGCTGGGCCTGCCGGGCGACCTGCACCCGATGCAGCAGGCATTCATCGACCATGACGGGCTGCAATGCGGCTATTGCACCCCGGGGCAGATATGTTCCGCTGTTGGCATGTTGGCCGAGGCGCGCGAGGGGATGGCCAGCCATGTCACCGCCGATCTGAGCGCCCCGGTCAGCCTGACCGATGACGAGATCCGCGAGCGCATGTCGGGCAATCTCTGCCGCTGCGGTGCCTATGCCAACATCCTGACTGCGATCCGCGAAGTCGCCGGGGCGGACAGATCATGACCCCGTTCGCTTACACCCGCGCGCAAGACCCCGCCGATGCCCTTGCCCAGCTGACCCCGGGCAGTCATTTCCTCGCCGGCGGCACCAATCTTCTGGACCTGATGAAGCTGGGCATCGCCCGACCGGCGCAGCTTGTCGACATCAACCGCCTGCCGCTCGACCGGATCGAGGAAACCGGCGCGGGCGGCCTCAGGATCGGCGCCATGGTCCGCAACAGCGATCTGGCCTCCCATCCGCTGATCCGGGCGCGTTATCCCTTCGTGGCGCAGGCGCTGCTCGCGGGGGCTTCGGGGCAGTTGCGCAACATGGCCTCGACCGGCGGCAATCTGATGCAGCGGGTGCGCTGCGTCTATTTCCAGGACCTGACCACGCCCTGCAACAAGCGCGATCCCGGCAGCGGCTGCCCGGCGCGCGAGGGGTTCGGGCGCTACAACGCGATCTTTGACACCGATGGCGACTGCATCGCAGCCCACCCCTCCGACCTCTGCGTGCCGCTGGCGGCGCTGGAGGCGGTGGTGGTGGTGCAGGGTCATGCGGGAGAGCGGCGGATTCCCTTTGCGGATTTCCACCGGCTGGCCGGCGACACGCCCGAGCGCGACAGCACTCTCGCCGAGGACGAGTTGATCCTTGCCGTCGAACTGCCCGCCCTGCCCTTCGCCGCCCGCTCGCACTATCGCAAGATCCGCGAACGCGCCTCTTATGCCTTCGCGCTGGTCTCGGTTGCGGCGGCGCTGGAGATGCGGGACGGGGTGGTGCAGGACGTCCGGCTGGCGCTTGGCGGCGTCTCGCACAGGCCGCACCGGGCGAAATTGGCCGAGGCGGCGCTGCGCGGGCAACCCGCGACACGGGAAAGCTTCCTTGCCGCCATCGAGGCGGAGCTGGCCCCGGCCCGGGTCACGGAAGCCAATGCCTACAAGCTGCCGATGCTGAGGAATGCGGTGGTGGCGGTGCTGGCCGATCTGGCCGGTCTTGGTGAAATCGGTCTTGGCGAAGGAGTCCGGCCATGAACCGCCCCAATGATCCGCAATCGGTCGGCGCGCCCCGCCGCCGGGTCGAAGGCCCGCTGAAGGTCAGCGGCACGGCGCCTTATGCCTATGAACATCCCTCAGCGAACCCGGCCTATCTCTGGCCACTGACCGCGCCGGTCGCGCGGGGCGAGATCGCCGAGATCGACAGCAGCGAGGCCGAGGCGCTGCCCGGCGTCCTGCTGGTGATGACCCATCTGAACGCGCCCCGGCTGTGGCTTGGGAATGATGCCTCGCTGAAGATCCTGCAATCGCCCGAGATCGCCCATCACGGCCAGTTCATCGGCGCGGTCGTGGCCGCGGATGCCAACACCGCGCGGCAGGCGGCCGACCTGGTTCGCGTCTCGATCACCCCCGCGTCTTTCGAGGCCACGTTCCACCCGGACGGCACGGGTTCCACCGTCCCCCGCAAGGTCGGCGGCAGCCCCGGCGAGATGACGCGCGGCGATCTGGGCGCGGCAGAGGCGGCGGCACTGCATCGCGTGGATCAGGCCTACAGCCATCCGATCCATCACCATAATCCGCTGGAACCCCATGCCCTGATCGCGCAATGGCGCGATGACCGCAGCCTTGACCCGCGCAAATGCAGGCTGACCATATGGGACGCCAATCAGGGCGTCCTGCCCTCGCAGGCCTATCTGCCGCCGCTCTTCGGCATCCTGCCGAACCAGTTGCGGATCATCGCGCCCTATACCGGCGGCGGTTTTGGCGGCAAGGGGCTGCCCTTGCCGCATGTCGTGCTGACCATCCTTGCCGCCAAGATGCTGCGCGGGCGGCCGGTGAAATACGCCATGACCCGGCGGCAGATGTTCGCGACAACCGGCCACCGGCCCGAAAGCGCCAACCATATCCGCCTGACCGCCGATGCCGAGGGCAGGCTTCTGGGCATCGAGCATGAGGTAACGGCCCCCACCGCCCGGCTGAAGACCTATATCGATGCCTCGGCGGGCAGTTCGAAATCCTTCTATGCCGCGCCGGCCTGCCGCACGCTCTACCGCAGCCAGACACTGGACATCGCGCCCGCGACCTTCATGCGCGGACCGGGCGAATTCACCGGCATGTTCGCGCTGGAAACCGCGATGGACGAGCTGGCCCATGCCTGCGGGCTGGACCCGATCGAGCTCAGGCTGCGCAACGAACCCGAGACCGACCCGGCAAGCGGCAAGCCGTTCAGCACCCGCAACCTGACGGCCTGCTATGCCGAGGGCGCGGCTGCCTTTGGCTGGTCGGCGCGGCAGGCGAAGCCCGGCCAGCGGCGCGAGGGCGAATGGCTGATCGGGCTTGGCATGGCGGCGGCGGTGTTTCCGCATGTCTACATGCTGCCGACCCGCTGCCGCATCCGCTTCAAGGGCGGGCGGTATCAGGTCTCGCTGGGGGCCAGCGATATCGGCACCGGCGCCTGGACCATCCTGCCGCAGATCGCCGCCGATGCGCTGGCGGTGCCGATCGAGCAGATCGCGCTGGAGATCGGGCGCACCGGCCTCAGCCTCGCCATGGTCGCGGGCGGCAGCGCCGGCACCTACAGCTGGGGCGGCGCGATCATCCGGGCGGCCGAGAAGTTCCGCGCCAAGCATGGCGAGGCCCCGACAGAGGGCGCGCAGGTCGTGGCCGGAGGCGGCCCGCCCAAGGGCTACAAGAACTATTCGATGCACGCCTATGGCGCGCATTTCGCCGAGGCTCGGGTGAATGCGGTCACGGGCGAGGTGCGGGTGCCACGGATGCTGGGCGCCTATGCCGCCGGGCAGATCATCAACCCGATCACCGCGCGCTCGCAGATGATCGGCGGCATGACCATGGGCATCTCGGCTGCGCTCTTCGAGGAAAGCGTGCTCGATCCGCGTTTCGGCCATGTGGTGAATGCCGATTTCGCTGGCTATCACATCGCCTCCCATGCCGATATCGGCCAGCTCGACGCCATCTGGATCGACGAATTCGATCCCTGGTTCGGGCCGACCGGCGCCAAGGGCATCGGCGAGATCGGCATCGTGGGCGTGCCGGCCGCGATCGGCAATGCGATCTTCAACGCCACCGGCATCCGGTTGCGCGACATGCCCTTCACGCCCGACAAGCTGTTGATGTCCGGAGCGCTGACCCCATGACCCTCATCGCCCTGCCCGCCGCCGGTGCCATGGGTGCAGGTCTGGCCCGCATCCTGACCGCAGAGGGCGCCACCGTGCTGACCCGGACCGAAGGCCGCAGCGCCGCCACCCGCCAACGCGCCGCTGATGCCGGCATGACCGAGGCCACGCTGGCCGAGATGGCAGCGGCCGAGCTGATCCTTTCGGTGGTGCCGCCAGCGATCGCCCGTGAGACAGCCGAGGCGTTGATGGAGGTGCTGCCGCCCGGCCATCGCCCGATCTATGCCGATCTGAACGCCATCAGCCCGGCGCGTATGGCGGAAATCGCGGGACTGGTTGAAGGCGCGGGGGCCCGGATCGTCGATGGCGGGATCATCGGGATGCCACCTGCGGCGGACGGCGCGAAGCCGCCGCTGATCTATCTCTCGGGCGAGGCGGATGACGCCGCCGCGATCATGTCGCGATACGGGCTACCTGTTCAGGTGATGTCCGGCGGCATCGGCGAAGCCTCGGCGCTGAAGATGTGCTATGGCTCGATGACCAAGGGTCTGACCGGGCTGATGGCTGCGATGTTCCTCGCCGCCGAGCGCGCCGGGATCGGCGCGGCGCTTCACGCCGAATTGTCCCGCAGCCAGCCGCAGCTGCTGAAGCGGGCCGAGGGGGCGTTGCCCGACATGGTCCCCAAGGCCTATCGCTGGGTGAACGAGATGGAACAGATCGTCGATTTCCTTGGCCCCGACCGGCCGGAATCGCAAGTCTGGCAAGGGCTTGCCGGGCTTTACCAGATGATTGCCGATGACCGGCAGGGTGAGGCGGAGCAGATTGCCCGACTGCAGGCATTCCTAGACAGGGGGCGCTGATCACCCCGAGGTTGCGGTTGTCTTGCATTTTCAACTTCTTGCGGCGACCTGGCTACCGGGCTACCCTCGGCGAAATCAGCGGTGGTGATGTCGAGGGCAATGATGAAGGGTATTTCGCGTAGAGATGGGCCGCGCCTGCCCATGACCAGGCGGCAGTTCTCGGCCACGGCGGTAGCGGCGGGTCTTGCTGCATCTGCCGGGCTGGCGCGTGCGCAGCAACCGCTGCCGATCCTGCGCATTGTCGAAACCGGCCACAGCCTGACCGACGGTGTCATCGAACCCCTGCGCGACATGATCAACGCCGCAGGAGGCCGGGGAACCGAGCTGGTGAAATCAACCATCCCCGGCAGCCCGATGCAATGGCGTTGGGAACACCCGGCCGACCCGGACATACTGCAGCCAGAAGTCATGGCCGGTTTCGACCTCGTGGTGAATACCGAACGGGTGCCGCTGTCGAACACGGCGCAATGGCATGATTCCTCCGGCTATGCGCTGAAATTCTTCGACCACGCTTGGAAAAATGGTCGCGACGGCAAGGGCGCAGCCAGCATTCTCTATGCGACTTGGGTCGAGGTCACCAGTGGACCGGGCAACGAAAACCCGGACAAGGATCCCGATGCCGAGATCCCCTTCCGCGAGCGCCTGGACCGCGAGGCCGTAGGCTGGGAACAGATCCTCGACCATGTGAACCAGAACCGCCCGCAGGGCTCGCCTGAAATGAAGCTGATCCCCGGAACCCGGATCATGGCGGCCGCCTTTGACGACATCGCCGCCGGAGCCGCGCCGGGCCTGACCGAGATGAAGCAGCTGTTCCACGACACCATCCACATCAACCTGCTGGGCAATTACATGATCGCGCTGGCGCATTTCGCGGTGATCTATAACCGCGATCCGCATGGGCTGCCGCATGGCGTGCCCAACAATGGCGGACCAAGCGCCGAACAGGCCGCCTGGATGCAGGATCTGGTCTGGCGCGTGGTGACAGCCGATCCCAAGGCCAGAACCGACGGCAGTGGCAAGCTGGATTACTGATCCCAATTCCTGATCTCCACGAACGAAATCCGCAGGGCGCCTTGCAGTCTCTGCAGGGTTGCCTCAGGCCCCCTTCTTCGCCAGACTGCACCAATCGGTCTTTGGGCTGGATGACCGCGTAGAGGAGCGCGCGCCACCACCGCCGACCGGCAAAGGGAGGACAACATGAAGAACATAAGCGTGGCCGCTCTGGCCATGATGCTGGCTGCGCCTGTCGCGGCCTCTGCGCAGACGCTGAAGGCCAGCCACCAGTTTCCCGGCGGCAAGGGGGATGCCCGCGACGAGATGGTGCAGATGATCGCCAGCGAGGTTGCCGCTGCCAATGTCGGGATCGATATCCGCGTCTATCCCGGTGAATCGCTCTACAAAGCCCGCGACCAGTGGAGCGCGCTGACCCGCGGCCAACTCGACATAAGTTCTTTCCCGCTCGACTACGCCTCGGGCCGGGTGCCGCAGTTCAGCGTGACGCTGATGCCGGGGCTGGTGCGCAACCATGAACGTGCCACGCGGCTGAACGCCTCGCCCTTCATGGAATCGATCCACAGGATCATCGAGGAGAACAATGTCATCGTCCTTTCGGATGCCTGGCTGGCCGGTGGCTTCGTCAGCAAGAAGAACTGCATCGAGACGCCCGAAAGCATCGCCGGTCAGGTCACACGCGCCGCCGGTCCCGCCTTCGAGCAGATGCTGGTCGGTGCAGGTGCCTCGATCTCGTCGATGCCCTCATCCGAGATTTATACGGGCATGCAGACCGGAGTGCTGGATGCCGCCAATACCTCGTCCGGCTCGATGGTTAGCTATCGCTTGTTCGAGCAGGCCAAATGCCTGACCGCACCGGGCGAGAATGCGCTGTGGTTCATGTATGAGCCGATCCTGATGTCCAAGACCGTCTATGACCGACTGACACCGGAACAGCAGCAGGCGCTGGTGGATGCCGGGAAGAAGGCCGAGGATTGGTTCGCCGAGCAGGCACCCGGGCTGGACGAGGCGATGATCAAGCAGTTCGAGGAGTCGGGGGTCGAGGTCGTGTCGATGACCACCGAGAATTACGACGCCTGGCTGAAGATTGCCCAGGAAACCTCGTACAAGACCTTCGCCGACGAGGTCGAGGGTGGCAAGGATCTGATCGACCAGGCGCTGGCCGTCGAATGACCTGAACCGGCGGGGTGCAGCCTCGCCGGGCTTCTTCTGCGGGGGACAGGCAGGGATGAAGACATATCTTGGCGTGCTGGGCTGGCTGGCCCGGCTGTGCGGCGGTCTGGCGATGCTGCTTCTGGTCGCGGCGGTGCTGGTGGTCACGCAGATGGTGGTGATCCGCTATGTACTGAACGGCTCGACCATCTGGCAGACGGAATTCGTCATCTACGCGACCACGGCGGCGATGCTTCTGGGTTCGCCCTATGTGCTGGCGCTGCGCGGTCATGTCGGCGTCGATGTGCTGGTCGAGGCGGCAGGCGCCGGCTGGCGGCGGGTATTCAACCTGATCGCTGCCATCGCCTCGCTGATCTTTGTCGGCGCGATGGCCTGGTCGGGAATGCACTTCCTGCTGGAAGCCCTCGCTGGCGGCTGGACCACCGACACGGTCTGGGCGCTGCCGCTGTGGATCCCCTTCTGGCCGCTGCCCGTTGCCATGATCCTGATGCTGGCGCAGCTTCTGGCCGATGTGGTGCTGGCGCTGCGGCCCGACCTGGCCCCAGCCGACGCGGCGGAGGTCTGAGATGTCCCCGGCAATGGCAGGTTTCCTCGTCCTCATCGGCCTTCTGCTGCTTCTGGCCGTCGGCACGCCCATCGCCTTCGCCCTTGGCACCGTGGCCATCGTCGCGCTGGTCCTGTCCGAGGGGCTTTTCGCGCTCGACGGCGTGGCTGAGACCTTCTGGGTGGGGCTGGCGAATTTCGGCCTTGTCTCGATCCCCATGTTCATCCTGATGGGCGCGGCCATCGCCTCCAGCCCCGCCGGCAAGGACCTCTACGAGGCGCTGGACCGCTGGCTCTACCGGGTTCCGGGCGGCATGGTCATGTCGAATATCGGCGCCTGCGCGCTGTTCGCCGCGCTTTCCGGGTCCAGCCCGGCCACCTGCGCCGCCATCGGCAAGATGGGCATCCCTGAGATGACCAAGCGCGGCTACCCCGACAGCCTTGCCGCCGGCTCGATCGCGGCAGGGGGCACGCTTGGCATCCTGATCCCGCCGTCGGTCACGATGATCGTCTATGGCATCTCGACCGAGACCAGCATCGGCCGGCTGTTCCTGGCCGGGTTGATGCCGGGGCTGATGCTGACCGGGCTGTTCATGGCTTGGGCGCTGTTCGACTGCTGGCGGCGCGGCATCGGGCTGGGCGATCTGACCCGGCGCTATTCGCTGGCCGAGCGGCTGGAGAACCTGCCCCGCGTGCTGCCCTTCCTGATGATCGTCGCGGCGATCCTGTTCGTGCTTTACGGCGGCGTCGCCACGCCCTCCGAGGCCGCAGGTGCTGGCGCGCTGATCTGCATCCTGCTGGTCGCGGTGATCTACAAGATGTGGAACCCGCGCCCGATGGCCGCGATCTTCCGCGACACCATCCGCGAGGCGGTGATGATCATGCTGATCATCGGCGCGGCGGAACTGTTCGCCTTTGCGCTGTCGTCACTCTTCATCACCCAGACGCTGGCCGGCTGGATCGCCGGGCTGGAGGTGAACCGCTGGGTTCTGATGGGCATCATCAACCTGTTCCTCTTGTTCGCCGGCTTCTTCCTGCCGCCGGTCGCCATCATCCTGATGACCGCGCCGATCCTGATGCCGATCCTCGACGCGCATGGCTTCGACCCCTACTGGTTCGCGGTGATCCTGACGATCAACATGGAGATCGGGCTGATCACCCCGCCGGTCGGGCTGAACCTCTATGTCATCAACTCCATCGCGCCCCGCATCTCGCTGCGCGACATCCTGATGGGCTCGCTGCCCTTCGTCGGCATGATGGTTCTGGGCATCGTCATCCTGTCGATATTCCCCCAGATCGCCACCGGCCTGCCCGATCTTGTGATGGGGCCGGCAAGGTGAGAAGACAGGCGCGCAGCAACGGAGGCCAGCCATGACCAATACGCTTTTCGACGCGCTGATGGGTCCGCATCGGGGATCGGAGCGGGTCTTCCTGATCCTGCCCGACGGCAATGCGCTGAGCTATGGCGACATCGACCGGCTGTCGGCGCGTCTGGCCAATCTGCTGATCGCCAAAGGCGTGACCCCCGGCGACCGGGTGGCGGTGCAGGTCGAGAAATCGCCCGAGGCGCTGGCGCTCTATCTCGGCTGCCTCAGGGCGGGGGCGATCTTTCTGCCGCTGAACACCGCCTATACCGCCGCCGAGGTCGCCTATTTCGTCGGTGACGCCGAACCCGCGATGGTGGTCTGCGATCCGTCCCGCGAGGCGCAGCGCGCGGCCTTCATGGGCGACAGCCCGGCGGTCTTGATGACGCTGGCGGGTGATGGCACCGGCAGCCTGATGGCCGGCGCGGCCAGGATGAACGATGCGCAGGAGCCGGTCGAACGCGGCCCGGATGATCTGGCGGCGATCCTCTATACCTCGGGTACCACGGGCCGCTCGAAAGGCGCGATGCTGAGCCACCGGAACCTGCTGTCGAATGCCGAGGTGCTAACGGATTACTGGCGCTTCACCGCCGATGACGTGCTGCTGCATGCGCTGCCGATCTTTCACACGCACGGGCTTTTCGTCGCCACCAACGTCCTGATGCTGGCCGGTGGCGCGATGATCTGGCTGGCGAAGTTCGACGCCAAACAGGTCATGTCCTTGATGCCGCGCGCCACCAGCATGATGGGCGTGCCGACCTTCTATACCCGCCTGCTGGACCAGCCGGGCTTCGACCACGCCCTTGCCGGCCATATGCGGCTCTTCACCTCCGGCAGCGCGCCCTTGCTGGCCGAGACGCACCGGGCGTTTGAAGCCCGCACCGGCCAGCGCATCCTTGAACGCTATGGCATGACGGAAACGAACATGAACACCTCGAACCCCTATGAGGGCGAGCGGCGGGCCGGGACCGTGGGCTTTCCCCTGCCCGGTGTCGAGCTGCGCATCATGGAGGGCGGGGCCGAGGTGGCAGCGGGCGAGATCGGCACCATCGAGGTGCGCGGCGAGAATGTCTTTCAGGGCTATTGGCGGATGCCAGAAAAGACCGCCGAAGAGTTGCAGCCCGATGGCTGGTTCATCACCGGCGATCTGGGGCTGATCGATCCGGACGGCTATGTCAGCATCGTAGGGCGCGGCAAGGACCTGATCATCTCGGGCGGGTTCAACGTCTATCCGATCGAGGTCGAGGATGTGATCGACCGCCTGCCGGGCGTCCTGGAAAGCGCGGTGATTGGCCTGCCCCATCCCGATTTCGGCGAGGGTGTGGTGGCGGTGATCGCGCGGGAAAAGGGTGCCGAGGTCGAGGAACAGGCGATCATCGCCGCGCTGGCCGACCGGCTGGCGAAGTTCAAGCAGCCCAAGCGTGTGATCGTGGTCGACGAGCTGCCCCGCAACACCATGGGCAAGGTGCAGAAGGCAGCACTGCGCAAGGAACATGAGGGGCTGTTCGCCCGCTGACAGACCCGGCCCGGATACCCGGCGCAAGCGGCCCGGGCCAGCGCCGCCCGTCCCGGCGGGCCGGCGCTTTTCAGCCACAGGTCCCGAGTTCAGAGCGGCGAGGGGCTTGGCAGCATAAACCGCACCGACGCCCCGTTGCGATGCCGTCCCACGGGCAGCCGCCGGCCTTCCGCTGCGCCTTTGGCCTTCCCCTTTCCGCGCGGCGCGCGCTAGAAACAACCCAAGCGATACGGGGGCCGACATGAAAACCATCTACGTCCTGAACGGGCCGAACCTGAACCTCCTGGGCAAGCGCCAGCCCGAGATCTATGGCCGCGAGACGCTGGAGGATGTCGAGAAACTGTGCCGCGACACCGCAGGCGCGGGCTATGACATCCGCCTGCTGCAATCGAATTACGAGGGCCAGATCGTCGACTGGATCCACGAGGCCCGCGAAAAGGCCGACGGCATCGTCATCAACCCCGCCGCCCTGACCCATACCTCGGTGGCGGTGCTGGATGCGCTGCACGCCTTCGAAGGGCCGGTGATCGAGGTCCATATCAGTCAGGTCCACAAGCGCGAGGCCTTCCGGCACCATTCCTATGTTTCGCTGCGCGCCGATGGCGTGATCGCCGGGCTGGGGATCGAGGGCTATGCCGCCGCCACCCGCCGGATCGTGCAACTGACGCAGGGCTGAGGCGATGACGATGCCGATCAGCCGCATCGCCATTGTCGGTGCCGGGGTGATCGGCCGCATGCATGCCAAGGCCATCGCCATCGCGCCCGGCGTGACCCTTGCCGCGATCGTCGATCCCTCGCCCGAGGCGCAGGCGGTGGCGGCCGAGTTTGCCGTGCCGCTTCATGAAAGCCTCGAAAGCCTGATCGATGCCGGCGGCCTCGACGGAGTGATCCTCGCGACGCCGAACCAGTTGCACTTACCGGGCGCGCTGGCCTGTATCGCGGCAGGGCTGCCGGTGCTTGTGGAGAAGCCGCTGGCCGGCGATCTGGCCGGTGCCCGCGCTATTCTCGCCGCCGCCGAAGCCGCCGGTATTGCCGTCGCAACCGGCCATCACCGCCGCCACAACCCGCTGATCGTCCGAGCCAAAGCGCTGATCGATGAGGGCGCGCTTGGCCAAATCGCCGCGATCCATGGGAGCACATGGTTCCTGAAGCCCGATGCCTATTTCGAGGCCGACTGGCGGCGAAAGCCGGGTGCCGGCCCGGTCTACCTGAACCTGATCCATGACATTGACCTGATGATGCATTTCTGCGGTCCGGTGGCACGGCTTCAGGCGATGACCTCGAATGCCATCCGTGGCTTCGCGGTCGAGGATACGGCCGTGGTGTCGCTGCAGTTTCGCAGCGGCGCGCTTGGTACCATCACCGTCAGCGACACCGTTCCCGCACCATGGAGCTGGGAGCTGACCGCACGCGAGAACCCGGCCTATCCCGCTACTGGACAGGATTGCTATTGGATCGCCGGCACGAATGGCGCGCTGGCGCTGCCCAGCCTGACGCTCTGGCGCCAGCCCGGCTGGCACGACCCGGTCAGCGCCACCCGCTTTCCCTTCGATTTCGCCGATCCTCTCGTGCTGCAGGCGGCGCAGTTCGGTCGGGTGGTCCGGGGCGAGGAATCGCCGCTGGTCACGGCCCGCGACGGGCTGGCCGCGCTCGAGGTGGTCGAGGCGGTCAGGCAGGCGGCGGCGCGTGGCCAGATGGTCGTTCCCGGCGAGACCTGAGGCGCGGAACGGGTTGCAATCGGCGCGCGCCAAGGCTCAAACTGTATACCAGACCCCGAACCCACCGAAGGACCGCGCGAGATGGACCTGCCCAAGAACCGCTTCAAGGCCGCGCTGAAGGCCGGCCAGCGCCAGATCGGCATCTGGTGCTCGATCCCCGATCCCAACAATATCGAGCTTCTGGCCAATTGCGGCTATGACTGGCTCTTGATCGATACCGAGCATACGCCGATCGAATCGACCGAGGCTGTGGCGCTGTTGCGGGCAGCCGAGCCCTATCCGACCACGCCCATCGTGCGGCCGGGCTGGAACGACATGGTGGACATCAAGCGGCTTCTGGACGGGGGGGCACAGTCGCTGCTGATCCCCTATGTGCAATCGGCCGACGAGGCACGGGCGGCGGTGGCGGCGGTGCGCTATCCCCCGCGCGGGATGCGCGGCGTGTCGGGCCTGTCGCGGGCCAGCCGCTTCGGGGCGATCAAGGATTACAACATCCGCGCCGAGGAGGAAATCTGCCTGCTGTTGCAACTCGAGACGGTGGAGGCGATCGAGCATCTGGACGAGATCTGCACCATCGACGGTGTGGACGGGGTGTTCATCGGTCCGGCGGATCTGGCGGCCTCGATGGGTCATCTGGGCAATGCTGGTCATCCCGAGGTCAGGGCCAAGATCGTCGAGACGATCCGGCGCCTGACCGCCGCCGGTATGCCCGCCGGGTTCCTGTCCGCCGATCAGCAGATGGCGCGCGCCGCCGCCGACGCCGGCGCGCTGTTCGTGGCCGTCGATCTGGATACGGCGCTGCTCAGGCGCAGTGCGGTGGCACGGCGCGAGGAGTGGCGCTGACGCGCCACGCCGCTCAGTAAGCCGCGCTGCCGGTTCCGGCGGGCAGCGCGCCGTAGGGCAGCCAGATGGTCTTGGTCTGGGTGGCCTGTCGCAGGAACTCGCGCCCCTGCGCCTGCCCCCCTGTCCAGTCGCGATGCGCGGGCGACCAGACGGGCTTCAGGTTCCCGCCCGCCGCCTGTTCGACGCCAGCCAGCCCGGAACGGTCGCCGACATACCACAGCCCCGCGACCTCATCATGCGCGGCCAGTACCTTGGCCAGCTCGTCCTTGGGCCCGGTCACGATATTGACCACGCCGCCCGGCAGGTCCGAGGTGTCGAAGATCTGATAGAGATCCAGCACCGGCAGCGGATCATCCTGGGCCGGCACGACCACGACCGCATTGCCCATCGCGATCGCCGGCATGACCAGCGACATGAAACCCGACAGCGGCTGGTCGTTCGGACAGGCGATGCCGATGACGCCGTAAGGCTCGGGCAGCAGGTTCACCAGATGCGCGGGCTTGGCCTGCACGTTGCGGCCGTCGAACTTGTCGGCCCATGCGGCATAGTGGAAGGCGCGGGCGATGGCGGCCTGCACCTCAGCCTTGCTGCTGCGTTTGGCAAACTCGTCGGCACGGGCCGAGAGGTTCTCGGCGATGTAATAGAGCACCTGCGCCCGGGCATGGCCGCCCATGCCGGCCCATTTTCCGGCCTTGGCCGCCGCCTCGACGGCATTGCGGATATCCTTGCGGCTGCCAAGCGGTGCCATGCCGCCCGGCACGGCGTAGTTCGCCCCGCCATCCGGCCGCTTTTGCGCGCCGCCAATGTAGAGCTTGGCGGTGCGGTCGATGCCGCCGCCCTGCCCGTCACCGCCGGGCGCGGTCTGCGCTGCGCCGGCCTCGGGTTCCTTGCGCGGCTTAACCGGCGGCTCGGCCAGATAATCCAGCATGCCGGTGAACCCGCCCTCGCGTCCGAAGCCGCTTTCGCGATAGCCGCCAAAGGGGGCCGCCGCGTCGAACATGTTGGCGCAATTGATCCAGATGACCCCGGCCTTGATCCGCGCCGCCAGATCGGTGGCGACGGTGGCGCTTTCCGACCAGACCGAACCGGCAAGGCCGTAGCGGGTGTTGTTGGCCAGCTCGACCGCCTCGTCCGCCGTGCGGAAGGTGGATAGCGTGGCGATCGGGCCAAAGATCTCCTCGACCATGCCCGGATTGGCCGGGGCGATGTTCTTCAGATAGCCGGGGGCGATGTAACAGCCCTCGCCCGGCTGACCGCCGACCAGTTCCGCACCGGCATCCGTCGCGGCGCGGCAGATGGCCTGAATGCGGTCCTTCTGCACCGGATCGACGATGGCGCCGATATCGGTGGACTTGTCCAGCGGCGGGCCCACGATCAGCTTCGCCATGCGGGCGTTGAGCAAAGCCTCGAACCGCCCCGCCACCGCCTCGGCCACCAGAATGCGCGAGCCGGCGCAGCAGACCTGCCCCTGATTGAACCAGATGGAATCCACCACGCCCTCGACCGCAGCATCAAGATCGGCATCCTCCATGACGATGAAGGGCGACTTGCCGCCCAGTTCCAGCGTCAGCTTGCGTCCCGTCCCTGAAAGCTTCGCGGCAATGGCCCGGCCCACTTCGGTCGAGCCGGTAAAGGCGATCTTGTCGACCTCGGCCTCGACGATGGCCGCGCCAGTCGCGCCGTCGCCGGTGACGATGTTCACCACGCCCGCAGGCAGTCCGACCTCCTGACAGATCTCGGCAAAGGCCAGCGCGGTCAGCGAGGTGTATTCGGCGGGTTTCAGCACCACCGTATTCCCGGCGGCCAGCGCCGGCGCGATCTTCCACGCCAGCATCAGCAGTGGGAAGTTCCACGGGATGATCTGCCCGCAGACCCCCAGAGGCGCATGGCCGGGGAATTCCGCGTCTCGCAGCTCGGCCCAGCCTGCATGGTGGTAGAAATGCCGGGCGACCAGCGGAATGTCGATGTCGCGGCTTTCGCGGATCGGCTTGCCGTTATCCAGCGTCTCGAGCACCGACAGGAAGCGCTCGCGCTTCTGCACATGGCGCGCGATGGCGTAGAGGTAACGCGCCCGCTCGCTGCCGGAAAGCGCCGCCCAGCCTTTCTGCGCCTTGCGGGCGGCCTTCACCGCCGCCTCGACATCGGCAGGTGTGCCCTGAGACACCTCGGCCAGCGCCTCGCCGGTCGAGGGATTGGAACTGGCAAAGGTCTTGCCGGGCTTCTGGAACTTGCCGCCGATGAAATGACCGAAGGGTGATTTGGCCTTCAGCCAGTCGCGCACCGCCGCGCTGTCCTCGACCGAGGGGCCATAATCCATGCTCTCCATGATCTTGCTCACGTTTGACATGTTCCCCTCAGGCGATGGCTTGGCGATGGGCAGCCGCATAGCGGCCGGTGACGTGGTGGCTGATCTGGCGCTCGATATCGCCCAGAAGCGAGCTGGCGCCGATGCGGAATAGGTCGGGACGCAACCAGTCGCGGCCCAGTTCCTCTTTCATCAGCACCTGCCAGGCGATGGCATCCTTGGCGGTGCGCAGCCCGCCGGCGGGCTTGAAGCCGACGGTATTCCCGGACAGCGCCTGGTAGTCGCGGATGGTGCGACACATGACCAGCGAGACGGGCAGCGTGGCGTTCACCCCCTCTTTCCCGGTCGAGGTCTTGATCCAGTCGGATCCGGCCTGCATGGCGACATGGCTGGCCTTGGCCACGTTCTCCAGCGATTTCAGATCGCCGGTGGCAAGGATGGCCTTCATCTTCGACGCCCCGCAGGCCTCGCGCATGGCGCTGACCTCGTCGTAAAGCGCCGCCCAATCGCCCTGCAGCACATGGGCGCGGGTGATGACGATGTCGATCTCGTCGGCGCCCTGATCAACGGCATAGCGGATCTCGGCCAGACGCAGGTCCAAGGGCATCAGCCCGGCGGGAAAGCCGGTGGCGACCGAGGCGACCGGCACGCCGGAATTACCAAGCGCGCGCTTGGCCGCCGCAACCATGGTCGGATAGACACAGACCGCGCCGGTGGTCAGGCCCTCGACGCCCATGGCCTCCAGCAGCTCGGGCGCGATCGGCTGCATCGCCTTGGAGCAAAGCCGCGCCACCCGGTCCTCGGTATCATCGCCCGCCAGCGTGGTCAGGTCGATGCAGCGCACGGCATTCAGCAACCAGGCCGCCTGCCAGTCCTTCTTCAGGCTGCGCCGCGCCGGCAGCGTGGCCGCGCGGCGTTCGACGGCGGGCGTGTTGATGCGGATGGCCTCGAACCAGTCGGGACGCAGAGCGGTGCCGGGATTTCGTGTTGTCGCGGTCATGGTCCCCTCGGCCAGTCGGATCGCGCCAGCCTAGCGATGCACCGGCCAGCCCACAAGTCGCCAAGGGGCGTCACTTTTTCGGGGCCCGCCCGATCAGGGACGCGGCTTGCCCCGCCATGTGCCCAGCCAGCCCGAGACCTTGCCCTTGGCTTCGCTGGCCTCGGACACCACCCGGTCGCGGGCGGCATCGGCGCGGTTTTCCACGTCATCCCAGGCCTGATCGACGCGGGCCACGGCGGGGTCGATGGTGCGCTGGCGGAACTGCGCCCACATCCGCCAGACGAGCAGCAGGACGAAGAACAGCACGATCAGGATGATCATCGCCGGCCAGTTGCGCGGATGCTCGTTCGGCCCGGCCACGGTGTCGATCGAGATCGCGTTCGGATAGGTCGAGAGCCACGGAATCCGCCAGCCGTAGGCGGTGATGCTGACCCATTGCGGCGCCTGCGCGGTGGATTGCAGGTTGGTCGCCTCGGAATGCAGGTTCGAGCTGTCGTATTTGAAATAGGGTGGCCAGATCCAGCCGGTATCCTCGTTGCGATAGACGAAGACCTTGCCGTTCGGGCGCACCGTATCGATGAAGCGGATGTCGCGCTGACCCTGCTGGTTCTCGACCGTGCCGGTATCGTCGCTGGCATAGAAGATGCTGTTCGTGGGGCTGATATAGGTCAGCCGGTTATAGGTATTGGTGATCCTGACCGTGTTCTTTGACGGCAGCGCATAGTCTAGAAAGGCGAAGACGAGGACGCCAAGCAGAACTCCCAGCACGACCTTGACGTAATGCATCTGATACCCCTACTGCCAGTTGACCCAATAGATGATCCCCATAATCGCCGCGGTCGGAATGATAAAGACCAGCCACAGCAACCTTGCGCGCAGGCTCTTCTCGAAATTGACCATCGAGCGGCGCACGAACTCGTCCCGGTCGGCGCTGTCGCCGGCCTGTTCGGGATGGCGCTCGTCCCATTCCCCTTCCAGCGCCTCGCGCCTCAGCGAGCGCATGTAGATCCAGAGCAGGAAATACAGCGCCGCCTCCAGAAGCAGCACCAGCACGATGAGACGAAACAGTGCGGTCAACGGCTGAACCCCCAAGGCGGCGTGACGGGTGGCCGCGCGGCCCCTTCCGACAGGCTAGCACGCGCACCGCCCCATGGACCAGCGGGTGCCGCATGGGCCGCCATCGCTGGCTCGGCCATGCCCGGCTCGGGCCCGAACAGCGCGTCGCGGGTGCCCTGCTTGTCGATCTGGTACTCGCGAGCCAGAAAATCGGCCACATAGGTCTGCTTCGGCTCGGACCAGGTCTGGTAGAGTTTGTAGAACAGTGGCTTGTGGGTGATGAACAGCTGCCGCACGTCGCTGGGGCCCAGTTCCGACAGCAGCCGGTTGATCAGCCCGCGGGCGGGGCCGGGCGTGGCGCGGATGGCGTAGAAATAGGCCGGATCGGCGCTGTCGATCACCGGCCAGTCGCCGCCCTGTTCGGAATAGCGCGAGAGCGCCGACAGCCCGCGGATCTCGGCCGGCAGCTGCGCCCCCATGCGCGCGGCGGCGCGGCGCAGCTCGGCCCTCGTGCCGCTGCCGGTATCGATGCCAAGCCGGGTCGCGGCATCGACGAGGATGAAATCGATCTTCTGGCGCAGGATCGGCGCGGCATCGGCGCCGCGCGCGCTGGCGATGGGTTCGGCCAGAGCGTTTCGCGCCAGCCACGCGGCGATCTGGTTCACCTGCAGCGTGGTCATGGTCTGGAAGCCCGGCAGGTCGATATGCGCCTTGGGATCGCTGAAGATCATCGCCGGCTGCTTGGCCGAGCGGATCACATAGACCCCGCCGAATTCCGAGGTCCAGAAATCCTGCACGTCAAAGCCGGTATGCTGCAGATGCACCGGGTTACGCACCACGTCGCCGGTCTTTTTCGCCTGCTCGATCATCTCGGCGATCAGCACGTCATCCCACCAGCCATCCGGCTCGGTGCGGAACCGCTCGATCAGCGCGGTCAGCCGGTCGGCCTCGGCCACATGGTTGCCGGTGGTGTCGGCGCTGATCGTCAGGTGCCGGATCGCAGCCAGATCGGCGGGGCCACCGACCTGCCAGACCTGATCGTCGATCTCGCCCAGCACCGCATCCCGCGCGGTCAGGCTGAACAGCTGGCTTTCATTTTGGGTGATGAAGGCACGCAGCACGTCGCGTAGCACCGAGAGATCCGCATTCAACAGCGGCGCGGTCTTCTGCTCGGTCGTCAGCAGGATGAACTGCCGGTTGCCACCATCGGGGCGCAAGTAATCCATATCGTCCAGCTCGTCCCCGATCTCGGGGGAATAGCCACTGATGTCGATGTGGAATTCCGTGAGCGCGGTTTCCTTGCCCGTCACCTTCTTCAGCGCGCGATTGTAAAGCGCGACCCAGGCGGTGGAGTTCACCCGGATCAGGTTGCCGAACATCAGGCCCTTTTCGATCAGGCGTTTCATTTCGCAAGCTCCCGCGGGGCGCGGCGCAGCAGCCACATCTGCCAGCACCACCGGATAATGAGATATAGATAGGCCAGCATCGCCGAGCCCATCAGCACGAAAACGGTACTTGGTGCGTCCATGGCGGCCTCGTAGGCCTCGGGGTCGTATCTTGTGCCGTAAAACCAGAACACGAAGACCAGCGTGCCAAACCGGCTCGCCACCCGCCAGACCTGTTGCAGCATCAGAAATGCAGCGCCGATCAGGTTGTCACACCGGTTGAGCTTCAGCCGGCGCAGGGAGAAATGGGCCAGACCGAGGGATAGGACGGGCAAAGCGGTTAGTGCGAGGGCGGCGCGTTCGACGGGGCTCATGGGGTGGCCCGGAGCGCAACGGAGGGCAGAGGCCGACCGCGGGGGGCCGCTGGGGCGGTTCGTGGAAGCGCCTTTATGGTGCCAGTGCGTCGAACGGCTGTTCGGCGTGGGGCGTCACCAAAGCGGCCGCCCTGGGGGGCGGTCGGCCGCTGCCCGGCGGGCTGACGCCCGCGTATCGGGCGGGGAACGAGCTTGAGCTTGTCCAAAGTGATCAAAGCTTTGCTTTCACGGCTGTCCCCGACGCGACCAGCATGACCATGTTTCCAGGACTGGAAAGTTCCACATAATCGAGATCAACGCCGACGACAGCATTTGCACCAACTGCGTGAGCTTCGCGCTTGAGTTCCAACAGAGCGGTACGCCTCGCCTCTCTCATTGTTTTCTGAACGGCCTTCGAGCGCCCGCCAACAATGTCACGCACACCGGCAAAGAGATCCTTGAAGATGTGCATTCCGTAGGCGCATTCCGCCGTGATGATCTCGATACGTTCGACGATCTCGATGTCTGGCGCGTTCTCGGTCGTCAGGAGAATTTGACCTATCTGCTTCTCTTCTTTTTGCCTCTCCAGAATTTCTTGAGCTCTTTGACGCTCAATTTCCTCCGCCGAGACTGGACCCTGCTCACGCACATGCCTAGCCCGATTTAGATTGGCCAAGTGGCAATCGCTGCATCGCCCTCCGATCCTCTCGAAGAAACCTGCTTCACGCCCACAATCGATACAAGCCGCCATCGCCTAACCCTGCCCCCCAAACCGCTTCCGCGCCTCTTCCATCCGCTCCATCCCGCGCACGGTTTCCGCTATCGCCGTCTCGTCCGCGCTGTCCGAATAGCGCCATTCACTGTCGGCATAGCGATTGATCTCCTGCACCACCATCTCGGTGGTGATCGGCTGGCGGAGCGCGCCGATCATCTCCAGCTTCCGCTCATAGGGCTGGTGCAGGAAGGGTTCGGGCGTGGTGAACCACTCGTCCGGCATGTCAAAATCCATCGCGCGGGCCTTGACCGCATCGGTGATGTTCTTCACCGCGCGACCGGTAAAGCGCGGCTCGGCCTGCGAAATGGCATAGAGATAGCTGCCAAGCTCGGCGAGGTTTTCCAGCTCGCCAAAGCGCCCCGAGACCTCGTTGAACACCTTTTCCAGCCCCGCCTCCTGCGGGCGGGAATGGCCGGCATAGCTGTCGGCAACGGCCTTCTGCATCGCCTGCGCCTTCATCAGGTCGTGCTCGCCCACCGGGATGTCATGGCGCTTGCCCAGAAGCAGCGCGAGGATGTCGATATAATCGGCCTGCGTTTTCGGCCCGTCGATCAGGAAGCGGGCCGAGGCGCGCTGGCGCAGGGCGTCGTCGATGGCCTCGGCATAGTTCGAGAACATCCCGAAGGTGCAATTGCCGCGCACCACGGTCGAGGCGCCGGCAAAAGCCTCCATCAGCACGGCGGTGATCTCCTGTTGGCCGGCGGATGACTGGCGGTCGCCGCGCTTGCCGGCGATCTGGTCGATGTCGTCGATGGTGCCGAAGCCGATCACCGCAGGGTCGATGATCGAGGTGATGAAGGCCTTGGCGTTCTGGCCCGACTTGCCCTGATAGCTGTCGATATTGTCGACCGACAGGTTGGCATAGCGGAAGGGATAGCCGCCGATAGTGCAATAATCGTTCAGCATCCCGGCCATCATCTGGATCAGCGTGGTCTTGCCGGTGCCGGGCCTGCCGTCGCCCAGAAAGGTAAAGACGAAGCCGCCCAGTTCGACGAAGGGGTTCATCCGCCGGTCGAAATCATAAGCCACCATCATCCGCGCCAGCCGCATCGCCTGATGTTTCGCAATCGCGTTGCCGATGACCTCCTCGGGCTTCTTGAAGGCCATGGACAGCGGCTTGCCGCGCGCCTTGGTGGCCGGGGCGAAACCGGCAATGGGGAAATCATCCGCCGCCACCCGCCAGCTCGCGCCGGTGAAGGCGCCGATGCGCGGGGCGGTCTCGGCGCGGGCCTGCACGGCGGCGGCCAGCGCCTCGGCAAAGGCTAGGGTGCTGGCGATCAGGGTCTTGTCATCGGTGGCGCGGGCGAGGTTCTGGTCCAGTTCCCACAGCGCGCCTTGCAGCGCGGTCAACGGGTTGTCGGTCAGCACCTCGTCGGCGGTGATGCCCTCGACCGTCTCGGGACCGGCATGTTCGGCCAGCAGGAAGGCGGTGGCATTGGCAAAGACCGACAGCGCCGCCAGCGATTCCACGGCGAGCAATTCGGTGAACTCTCTGCGTCGCTCGGGCGGCAGGCGGCCTTCGAGATTGGCGCGCTTCAGTTCCGCCGCGCCGGACCGCGCCGCGACCTCGTCACTGACCGCCAGCGAGATGGCCAGCGCCCGGCGCAACGCGCGGGCGGTGGTGGCGGCGGCGGGGGATGGCAGGTCTTCGCCGCCCGCGCCCTCGATCCGCTCGATCAGCCGGACGCCGCTGGGGCGGGCGGTAGAGCGTGCCGCCAGCCCCGGCGTGGTGGAGCGGAAGCGCGAGGCCGAGGGGATGCCGGGCGAGCGTTCGGGGGCGGTGGCAACGGCGGCCGCCTTGCCAAGACGCGGCGCATGATCGAAGCCGGTCAGCAGGCTCAGCGCCTGCGGGTAATGGCCCCGGATCTCGGCCTCGGGCAGTTCCATCTCACTTTTCGCGTCCATTCAGCCCTCTTTCACCCAAAGCGGCGGATAGTCGGTGATCAGCCCGTCGCCATCAATCGTCATCTCGGTCTCGAACCCATGGCCGGGCGAGCGATAGGACCAGCGCCCGTCGTCCCGGACTTCGTAATGCTGCGGCAGCGGTTTCACCTGCCAGTCGCCGGGATCGAGCCAGGCCGCTGCCAGATCTGCACTCTCCTGCCTTGCGCCACGCAGCCGCCGGATCGGCAGCGTGTTGGTGGCAGGCGTAAAGCCCAGATCGATATCCGCAAGCCCCGTCACCTCGGGCAGCGCCTCGCCATTCACCCGCCAGTTGCCCATCGCGTCGCGGTGGATCGACAGGCTGAACGCGCGCTTGCCCACCCGCCCCATGATCCGGGCCGAGCGGGTGATCCAGTCCTCGCCAGCGGAGACCTCATAAGCGATCTGTGCCGGGCCCTCAGGATCCAGCCACACCGCCATACCCTCGATCCGCCACAGGCTGCCTTCCGACCACAGCCGGCAGGCATCATGTCCGGGGTGATCCAGCCGCCGCCAGACGATCTGTGCGCCGCCCTCGCCCATGGCCTAGCGATAGCTCGTCACCCGGCCATCGGGGCCGGGCACGTATTTGCGGATGTTGCGAAAGCCCGGCGGGTCCAGCGTCGCCAGCGCCTGATAGGGACGGGCCGGCAGCACAAGAAGCCGGGTGGCCGATGTGGCCCCCTGCCCCGCGCCATACTGGTTCAGCGGGTCCAGCTTGAAGATCTGCCGCTCGGTCACGCCGAAGAAGCCCGAGGATTCCATCACCGCGCGCTCGGCCTGCAGATCCTCGACGGTCATGGCCAGCGCCCAATCCTCGCCCGCAGGCGCGGCGGCACTGTCCAGCACCTCGCGGATCGGGCCTTCCTGCACGGTATAGCCGCTGGAATAGGCCGGCCCCAGCGTGATCCGGCGCAGGCGATGGGGGTGCAGCGTCTCGAAATCGCGGTCGAACCCCTGCGCGATGGTCAGAAGCTGCAGGCCCGAGACCGATTGCGCCAGAAGATGCGCCCGGACCTCGGGCCAGCGCTTCGGGTCATCGGTCAGCGCGCGGCGGCCGGTATCGTCCACATCCATCAGGTAAAGGATCGGCACGTTCAGCTGGCTGTCATAGACCGCCCAGTGCAGCAGCCAGCGCCGCCGGCTGCTGTCATGCCCCGACAGCCAGAAGCCCTGCGGATGCATCTGCGGCCAGAACAGCCCGCCCGCCGCCAGCGCCTCGTAGTAATATCGCTGCGACAGCGCGTATTGCAGCCGCGTGGGGATGGTCTGGCGGCCGACGATCTCGCGCACCATGTCGTCCTTGATCGCGGCGGCGTCGGGTGTGCGGGCCAGTTCCGCCTGCGCCTGCGCGGCATCGGCGGCGGTCTGGGCGATCTCCTGCCAGACCGGGAAGCCGGATTCATGGATATCGATGGTCAGATGCCGCTGCAGCGGCCCCTCGATCCGACCGGCGACGAGATATTTCATCGCCAGCGCATCCATGCTGGCTTTCAGCGCGCCCAGATAGCCATCGATCACCTCGGTTTCGACCTGGGTGAACAGCCCGTCCCGCACCATCTCGTCCAGCGCGCCGGGCAGCACCTCGGCAATGTGGCGCGTCTGGTCGATGAAGGCCCGCGCCTGCAGGTCGTCGTCAAGCTTCCGGTGGTCGGCGTCGAGGGTTCCGGTTTCAGCCACGCTCAACTGCCATAGAGATTGCTGTCATGCTTCTTGACGATCTCGGCAAAGCGGCGGGCAAAGCGTTCGTCGGCCTTGGCTTTCTCTTCCAGCACCTTGCGGGCGAAAACCATGTGATCGCCATGAGCTTCCAGCATGTCGGCCATCTTGTCATTGGTGGCGGTGCCGATGGCGGCCATGGCGGCCTGCGCCTCCTGATCCGTCCGCACACCGATCTCGTTGATGCGATGGGCCACGTCCTGCTGCTGCGCGGTTTTCAGCGACTTGGTCAGCGCGTCATACAGCACGACCCGTTGGCGGGTGTCGGTTTGCAGCTTGTTGATCAGCACCATCTGCGTCGCGGCCTGGTTCTGCAGGCTATCCACCCAGGTCTTGCCGGCCTCGATGTAACGCTCCAGCGTCTGCGACTTGGCCAGCGCCACCTGTTCGTCCTGCACCAGCGCGTTGTGATCCTTGTTGGCATTGGCCAACTCGGTCTCCAGCCGCGTGCGGTCGCTGGCGTCGGTGGTGGTCGAGATCTTGTTCTCCAGCTCGATCAGCTGCGGGTCCATCGCCTTGATCTTCTCGCGCAGCGCCTCGAGCGTGCCGACGGTTGCCTCGCGCTCCTCCAGCGTGCCGGTCAGGTTCGCTTCGACCTTGGCCTTCTGGTCGTTCAGCAGGTCCAGTTGTCCCTGCAGCAGCCGGGTGATGGTGTCGGACTTGGAGATCAGGTCCTGCAGCTTGTCGTCGATGCTGGCATCGCGCAGACGCTCCTGCCGCATCGCCTCGGACTTGCCGCTGGCAAAGATGCCGACAAAGCTTTCCCAGCCCGTCTTCGACCGCAGCGCCTCGAAATCCTGCGAGAAGCCCGCCGTCACGTCATCGAGCCCCATGATCAGCTCGGCGATATTGGCGTTCATCGCCTCGGTATGGGCATGGACATCCTGCAGCGTCGCATTGGCCACGTCGATGGGCAGGCTGGCCACGTCGGCCCTAGCCGACGCGCGGTCCAGCGCCTCGGTCATCTGGGCGATCTTGCCCTGCGCCGCTGCCACCTGCTTCTGGCTTTCGGTAATCTGTTGTTCCAGCGATGCCATCGCCTTCCCCCCTGATATGTTCGTTGGGAAAGATGTTAGGGCGAACGCCCGCCAGTGCAAGTGGATGCGCGGGAAACCGCGCCGAATTTGGCCGTTGTCAGCGCCGAACCGGCTGCCTAACCTGCACGTCATGGACGACTTGACCCGATCAGTTCAGAACCGCCGCGAGGCGCTGATCCGCCTGACGCAGGATCTGATCCGCATCCCGACGCTGAACCCGCCCGGCCGGCGCTATCGCGACATCTGCGACTATCTCGAGGCGCGGATGGCACCGCAGGGCTGGGACTGCCAGTTGATCCGCGCCCATGGCACACCGGGCGACAGCGCCGATTTCCCGCGCTGGAATTTTGTCGCCCGGCGCAAGGGAACGCGGCCCGGCGACTGCGTGCATTTCAACAGCCATCACGATGTCGTCGAGGTCGGCCATGGCTGGACCCGCGATCCCTTCGGCGGCGAGCTGGATGGCGACCGCATCTATGGCCGGGGCGCCTGCGACATGAAGGGCGGGCTGGCGGCCAGCATCATCGCCGCCGAGGCCTTCGTGGCGGCAAACCCCGATCATGCCGGCAGCATCGAGATCAGCGCCACGGCGGACGAGGAAACCGGCGGCTATGGCGGCGTGGCCTACCTGGCCGAACAGGGCGCCTTCGCCGATGTGGATCACGTCATCATCCCCGAACCGCTGCACAAGGACCGCATTTGCCTTGGTCATCGCGGCGTCTGGTGGGCCGAGATCGAGACGCAGGGCCGCATCGCCCACGGCTCGATGCCCTTCCTTGGCGACTGCGCCGTGCGCCACATGGGCGCGGTGCTGGACGAGATGGAAGCGACGCTGTGGCCGCTGCTGGCCGGCAAGCACACCGAGATGCCGGTGATCCCCGAAGGCGCGCGATCCTCGACGATGAACATCAACTCGATCCATGGCGGCGCGGTGGAGCAGCCGGAAGGCTTTACGGGACTGCCTGCCCCCTGCGTGCCCGACCGCTGCCGCATCGTGATCGACCGACGCTTCCTGATCGAGGAGGACCTGGCCGAGGTGAAGGCCGAGGTCACAGCCCTTCTGGAAAAGGTCAAGGCGCGACGGCCCAGCTTTGCCTATGAAATCCGGGATCTTTTCGAGGTCATCCCCTCGATGACCGAAAAGGACGCCCCGGTGGTGCGCACCACCGCCGCCGCGATCGAGCGGGTGCTGGGGCGCGAGGCCGGCTATGTCGTCTCGCCCGGCACCTATGACCAGAAACATATCGACCGCATCGGCAAGCTGAAGAACTGCATCGCCTATGGCCCCGGCGTGCTGGACCTTGCCCATCAGCCCGATGAATGGGTCGGCGTCGGTGACATGATCGACAGCGCCAAGGTCATGGCGCTGGTTCTGGACGATCTGCTTTCAGGTAAGTGAAACCTTACCAATACCCGCTGAACGATATTTATTTCAGCACGCCCTTTCGATAAACTGTTGGAATCTCGCAAAATGACGGATGGTCGTTTTGAAAAAGACCCTGCTGTTGATCGTTCACGGCATTGGCGAACAGGCGCCCGGTGAAACCATCGACGCCCTGACCGGCGGCGCGGTGCAGGAACTGGGTCTGCCCGGCCCGATCGAGGGCCGCACCGAGATGATCGCCGAGAAGGTCGAGGGCAGCGAGCTGCTGAAGCTCTTCCCCTGCACCATCCGCCGCACCACGGTTCCGGCGACCGCTGCCAACAAGCTACCGGAAGATCAGGAGATTCTGGCCGGCGAGGTCTATTGGTCGGACCTGTCGCGCGCGCCGAAAGGCTCACTCGACACGGCCTTCGACCTGCTGCGGACGATTTTGGCCCTTGGTTATCTGGCGCTGGAAAATGTCGATGACAGCGCTGCCGAGGTCAGCCCCTGGTCGCGCCGCGCGGTCTATCTGTTCGTCTGGATCTTCTTCGCCCTGATCGCGCCCTTCAACGCGCTTCTGTTCATCGCCTCGATCTCGCTTCTGGTCGATCCTTTCGTGGTCCAGATCGGCAACGGTCCGGGGCAATTGCCGGGCGCGCTACTGATCGCCGCAATGGGCGGAGTGGTCGCGCTCTGTTGCCTCTTCTGGCGCGCGATGATCCGCAGCCCGCAAAGCTCCTATATGGTACGGGCCTTCGTCGCGGGTCTTGGCGGCTTGTCTGCAATGGCTGCGCTGGCGGCGCTCCTGGTCTGGCTGATGCCCGACGCGCCTTGGATCGAGGCAATGCGGCAGGCCTCGTGCCGGTCGATCGAGATGACCAGTTGCTGGTCGCTCGACCATCAGGACATCGCAATGTTCGCCTGGGGGGCAACGCTGCTGATGGGGGCCATCTGGCTCGGCGCCGTGGCGATCCTCTTGGCGCTGTTCGTCACCTCGACCCTGACCGATCTGGGGCTGAGGCGAACGCTGTTGGTTTTCGGCCTGCCGGTGTTGCTGATCGTCGCCGCGCAGGGCGCCCCGGCGGGCAGCCGGGACTGGCTGCTGGTCGCCCTGGGAACATTGGCGGCGCTGGTGCTGATCCCGCCGGCCCGGCGCCGTCTGATCCGCACGGCCAACCGCATCACCGTGTTCTTCAGCCAGCGCCGGCTGATCTATCTGTCGCTCTGCAATGCCATGCTGATCCTGTGGATGCTGATCACCTCGGCGCTCTGGGCACTGTTCTCGGGCGTGGTGCAGAAGCTGGACGGCGAGGAGGGTGGCAAGACCCTGCTGGCCCAAGTCTATGCGGATTATTCGGGTCTGCTGCTCAGCACCATGGCCTATATCATGATCGCGGTGGCCGCGTTGGTGCTGGTCGGGGTGGTGCCGCTGATGATCCGGCGCATCCGGCGCGGGCAGCTGGCGCAGGAGCAGCCGACGGTGCTGGACATCTGGTGCGGGCGGCTGATCCTGAACCCGGTGCTGAACCAGCTGCTGTTCGTGCTGATCCTGTGGATTGCCTTCGGCGGGCTGTTCCAGGCCAGCAAGACCACGATGGATGTCGTCGGCATCCCCTATTACGAATGGAATACCGACACGCTGATCGGCCGCCTGAGCAGCTTTCACGATCGGATCACCGCGCTGAACGTGCTGGCCGTCGCTGTCACTGCCTTTCTGGGCCTCGCCATCTATCGCGGCGCGTCCTTCATCGCGGCGGCCCTTGGCGTGGCGCGCGACATCTCGGTCTATTCGACCCGGACGCTGGCCGGAAAGCCCGGCCCCGGCAGCGACAGCCATTATGCACAGCGCGAGCGCATCCTTGCCCGCTTCCGACTGGTGCATGACCACCTGGCCCGGCAGATGGACTATGACCGGCTGATCGTGGTGTCGCATTCGCAAGGCACGGTTATCGCGGCGCAGTCGCTGGCCGAGGGGGTGTTTCCCGACCGGCCGCGCTTCCTGCTGACCATGGGCTCGCCGCTGACCCATATCTACGGCCAGTATTTCGCCAAGGGCTTCGGGCTGGACCCGCTGGCCGGGCGGCTGGCGCGCTGGATCAACATCTATCGCTGCGATGATTTCGTCGGCACGCAGGTCCGCGTGCAGGGCGGGCTGGTTGAGAATCTGCGCGTCGGCCCGAACGGCCATACCGGCTACTGGACCGACCGCAATGTCTGGTCGGCGCTGCGCGGCGCATTGACCCGGACCGACACCCCCGGGAACACCGTTTCCGACAGGGATTCCCCCAAGCCGCCGCTTGTGGCATGATGCCGGAAAAATACGGGCAGTCAAAAACCATGTCTCAGCGTTTCTCGATCAGTTCGGCGGTGCTTTTCGTGCTGGCCGCCGGCCTTTGCCTCTATTTCGCCTTTGCCGCCGTGCAGGGCCCTTCGGGCATCCTGCGCCGGGTGCAGCTTGAGGCGGAAACGGCCGATCTGATGACCGAGCGGCAGGCCCTGGCCGAGGAATCGGCGCAGATGCAGAACCTGACCCGCCGCCTGTCGGATGACTACCTCGATCTCGACCTTCTGGACGAGCGTGCGCGGGCTGTTCTGGGCCTGATCCGCGCCGACGAAGCCGTGTTGCGCTGACCGCGAAACAGGCAGTTTTCTCCCCGCTTCACCACCTCCGGGCGATTTTCGCCACCGGGCAATTCGCCATGCGTTTGACGGATTGCACCCCCCCACGCGATCGTCTACGGATAGTTTAACGCTGAACTAATTCCGACCTAAGCACGAGTGGGGGACCGAATGGCCAGGAAAGCTACAGCCGCCAAGCCCGCAGCATCATCGACGAAAGCCGCCGCACCGGCCAAAGGCAAGTCGAACACTTCCAAGGAAGAGCTGCTTCAATATTACCGTGACATGCTGCTGATCCGCCGCTTCGAAGAGAAGGCTGGCCAGCTTTACGGCATGGGTCAGATCGGCGGCTTCTGCCACCTTTACATCGGGCAGGAAGCGGTCGTCGTCGGCCTCGAGGCCGCGGCGGAAGAGGGCGACAAGCGCATCACCTCGTATCGCGACCACGGCCACATGCTGGCCTGCGGCATGGAAGCACGCGGCGTGATGGCCGAGCTGACCGGTCGCGAAGGCGGCTATTCGCGCGGCAAGGGCGGCTCGATGCACATGTTCAGTCGCGAGAAGCATTTCTACGGCGGCCACGGCATCGTGGCGGCGCAGGTGCCGCTGGGGGCGGGCTTGGCCTTCGCCGACAAGTATCTGGGCAATGGTCGCGTGACCTTCACCTATTTCGGTGACGGCGCCGCCAACCAGGGTCAGGTCTACGAGACCTACAACATGGCCGAGCTTTGGGATCTTCCGGTGATCTTCGTGATCGAGAACAACCAGTATGCCATGGGCATGTCGGTCAAGCGTTCGACGAAATCCACCACCTTCTTCGGCCGTGGCGAAGCCTTTGGCATCCCGGGCGAGCAGGTCGACGGCATGGACGTGCTGGCGGTCAAGGCAGCGGGCGAGAAGGCCGTGGCCCACTGCCGCGCGGGCAAAGGGCCCTATATCCTCGAGGTCATGACCTATCGCTATCGCGGCCACTCGATGTCAGACCCAGCCAAGTACCGGACGCGCGAAGAGGTGCAGAAGATGCGCGACGAGCGCGACCCGATCGAGCATGTGCGCACCATGCTGTTGGACGGCAAGCACGCTTCGGAAGACGACCTGAAGGCCATCGACAAGGAAATCAAGGATATCGTCAACGACTCGGCCAAGTTCGCCGCTGAAAGCCCGGAACCGGCGCTGGAAGAACTCTGGACCGACATCTACGCCGGCGAGAAAGCCTGAGGGAGGGACAAGACCATGGCAACCGAGATTTTGATGCCCGCCCTGTCGCCGACCATGGAGGAAGGCACACTGGCGAAATGGCTGAAGAAAGAAGGCGATGCGGTGAAATCCGGCGACATTCTCGCCGAGATCGAGACCGACAAGGCGACGATGGAATTCGAAGCGGTGGATGAAGGCATCCTCGGCAAGATCCTGATCGCCGAAGGCACCGAGGGCGTGAAGGTGAATACCCCTATCGCGGTGATGGTCGAGGAAGGCGAAAGCGTCTCCGACACCCCCGCCGCCGCTGCCCCTGCCGCCGCGCCCGCTGCCGTCTCGACCGAGTCGGAAAGCACCCCCGCCACGGTGGCCGCCCAGGCTGCTCCTGCCCCCGCCATGCCGCGCGATGTCTCGCCCGACTGGCCCGAGGGCACCAAGATGAAGACCATGACCGTGCGCGAGGCTCTGCGCGAGGCCATGGACGAGGAAATGGCCCGCGACGAAACCGTCTTCCTGATGGGGGAAGAGGTCGGCGAGTATCAGGGCGCCTACAAGATCTCGCAGGGTCTTCTTGAGAAGTATGGTCCGAAGCGCGTGGTCGACACGCCGATTTCCGAGATCGGCTTCGCCGGCATCGGCACCGGCGCCGCTCTGGGTGGCCTGCGCCCGATCGTCGAGTTCATGACCTTCAACTTCGCCATGCAGGGCATGGACCACATCATCAACTCGGCGGCCAAGACGCTCTACATGTCCGGCGGGCAGATGGGTTGCCCCATCGTCTTCCGCGGCCCGAACGGCGCCGCCGCCCGGGTGGGCGCCCAACACAGCCAGGACTATGCCGCCTGGTATGCGCAGGTGCCCGGCCTCAAGGTGGTGATGCCCTATACGGCGGCTGACGCGAAGGGCCTGATGAAGACGGCCATCCGCGACCCGAACCCGGTGATCTTCCTTGAAAACGAGATCATGTATGGCCGCAGCTTCGAAGTCCCCGATCTCGAGGATTTCACCATCCCCTTCGGCAAGGCCCGCATCGCCCGCCAGGGCAGCGACGTGACCATCGTCAGCTTCGGCATCGGCATGACCCATGCGCTGGCTGCGGCGGAAACGCTGGCCGCCGAGGGTATCGAGGCCGAGGTGATCGACCTGCGCACCCTGCGCCCGATGGACACGGCCACGGTGATCGAATCGGTCAAGAAGACCAATCGCTGCGTCACCGTCGAGGAAGGCTGGCCCGTGGCGAGCATCGGCAACCACATCTCGGCCGTGCTGATGGAGAACGCCTTCGACTACCTCGATGCGCCGGTCATCAACTGCACCGGCAAGGATGTGCCGATGCCCTATGCGGCCAATCTGGAAAAGCTGGCCCTCATCACCGCGCCCGAGGTTGTCGCGGCGGTGAAGAAAGTCACCTACAAGTAAGGAGAACGCGAGATGCCGACAGAAATCCTGATGCCCGCGCTGTCTCCGACGATGGAGGAAGGCACGCTGGCCAAATGGCTGGTGAAAGAGGGCGACGAGGTCAAATCCGGGGATATCCTGGCCGAGATCGAGACCGACAAGGCGACGATGGAATTCGAAGCCGTCGATGAAGGCAAGGTGGGCAAGATCCTCATCGCCGAAGGCACGGCGGGGGTGAAGGTGAACACCGCCATCGCCATCCTGCTGGAAGAGGGCGAAAGCGCCGCCGATATCGGCAGCGCCCCGGCTGCGGCACCTGCCGCGCCCGCTGCTGCTGCTCCGGCCGCTGCTGCCCCTGCGGCCGCTGCTGCACCCGCCCCTGCCCCGGCTGCCCCCAAGGCGGCTGACGGCGGTCGGGTCTTTGCCTCGCCGCTGGCCCGTCGCATCGCGGCGGAAAAGGGCGTGGATCTGGCCGGGATCAAGGGTTCCGGCCCGAATGGCCGGATCGTTCGCGCCGATGTCGAGGGTGCCAAGCCCGGCGCCGCCCCGGCCCCTGCCGCTGCTGCCGCCGCCCCTGCGGCTGCCGCCCCGGCTGCGGCTGCTGCCGCGCCGGCCGGTCCTTCGGCGGAAGCGATCCTCAAGATCTATGCCGACCGCCCGACCGAAGAGGTCAAGCTCGACGGGATGCGCCGCACCATCGCCGCGCGCCTGACCGAGGCCAAGTCGACCATCCCGCATTTCTACCTGCGCCGCTCGGCCAAGCTGGATGCGCTGATGAAGTTCCGCGCCGACCTGAACAAGCAGCTGGAAGGCCGCAAGGTCAAGCTGTCGGTCAACGACTTCATCATCAAGGCCTGCGCGCTGGCCCTGCAAGAGGTGCCGGATGCCAATGCGGTCTGGGCCGGCGACCGGATCCTGAAGCTGAAACCCTCGGATGTCGCGGTTGCCGTCGCCATTGAGGGCGGTCTGTTCACCCCGGTCCTGAAGGACGCGCAGCAGAAGACGCTGTCGGCCCTCTCCACCGAGATGAAGGACCTGGCCAACCGCGCCAAGACCAAGAAGCTGGCCCCGCATGAATATCAGGGCGGCAGCTTCGCGATCTCGAACCTCGGCATGTTCGGGATCGAGAATTTCGACGCGGTCATCAACCCGCCGCATGGCGCGATCCTTGCCGTCGGCGCCGGTATCCAAACCCCGGTCGTCGAGAATGGCGAGGTGGTGATTCGCAACGTCATGTCGATGACGCTGTCGGTCGATCACCGGGTCATCGACGGGGCGCTTGGCGCGCAATTGCTGGAAGCCATCGTCAACCATCTGGAACATCCGATGGGTATGCTGGCCTGATCTGGTCGATCCGCATTCGCACCACCCGAGTCTGCGGGAAACCGTACCGGAGCACCAACCAACCGGCGCAATCTTGCGCCGGTTTTGGTAATTGGGGGTCCATGACGCAGAGGGACTCGGTACCGGGTTCGACGCTGGCAGCCAGGATCTTGTCTTCCCGACCGCCCGGCGGGCCGCATCATCTGGCTTCTGGTCGACGAAGGATCGGAGATCACCTGCAATCTTCTGGTTCAGTGGCACGCCCGATCAAACCTTGACGCTACCGACGAGTCCCAAGACGGCTCGTCATGCGAAGGCAACCTCCGAAGGCGTCAACGATGAACGGCCCCTTCATCTTGGCCCAAATTTCCCGCAGGGGGTCCGGGGGACGCGACGTCCCCAGGTCTCACCGCACCCCTACTCCGCCGGCAGTGTCCGCGCCCGGTTCAGCCCGATCTTGCGCCCGATCCAGCCAAAGACCCGGTGCTGCGAGCCATGCACGACCGAGAAAAGCGAGGGCACGAAGAGAAGCGACAGCACGGTCGAGAGCAGCAGCCCGCCGATCACCGCAATGGCCATCGGCGCGCGGAACTCGCCGCCCTCGCCCACGGCCAGCGCCGAGGGCACCATGCCCGCGCTCATGGCGATGGTCGTCATGACGATGGGGCGGGCGCGCTTGTGGACCGCGTCCAGGATCGCCTCGCGCTTGGGCGTCCCTTCGCCCATCGAGGTCAGGGCGAATTCGACCAGCATGATCGCGTTCTTGGTCACGATCCCCATCAGCATCAGGAAGCCGATCACCACCGCCATGCTGATCGAATTGCCGGTGATGTAGAGCGCAAGGATCGCGCCGCCGATGGCCAGAGGCAGCGACAGGAGGATCGAGATCGGGGTGACGAAATTGTGGAAGAGCAGCACCAGCACGACATAGACCAAGAGGATGCCCGAGCCCATCGCCAGCCCGAAGGCGCCAAAGACCTCGGCCATGATCTCGGCATCGCCTGCCGCCTGGATCGAGGTGCCCGGCGGCATCTCGACCTCGCTTTGCAGCGCCGTCACCTCGGCGCTGACCGGTCCCAGAAGCGCGCCATCGGCAAGGTTGGCCGAGACCGTGGTGCGGTATTGCTGGTCATATCGGCCGATCTCGGTCGCGCCGCGCGACAACACCACATCGGCCACGACGCCAAGCGGGATTTGCCCCACGGCCGAAGGCACGCGCAGGCTTTCGATCAGCTGCCAGTCCTCGCGCGCCGCGCGGTTCAGCCGCACCACGATCGGCACCTGTTCCTGCCCGGTATTGAACTTGGCGAGGTTCGATTCCGTATCCCCCAGCGTCGCCACCCGTAGCGTTGTCGCCAGCGCGCTGGCCGATACGCCCAGCTGCGCCGCGACATCGGCGCGGGGCAGGATCTGGATCTCGGGCCGCTGCAGGCTGGCCGAGGAGGTGACACCCTCGAGGCTGGGCAGCGTCTTCATCTTCTCCACCAGACGCTCGGCCGCCAGCGCCGCGCCTTCCTCGGTCTCACCCAACACACTGATGGTGAAGTCGTTCTGGCCGTTCTCGTTCTGGAAGTTGATGCGCATGTCCGGCACATCGGCCAGCCGATCCTTCAACTCGGCCTCCAGCACGAACTGGCTGCGTTCGCGCGAATCCTTCGGGCCGTAGTTGATCATTAGGCGGGATTTGGTGATCGCCGCGCCGCCGCCATTGACGAAGACCGATTGCACCTCGGGCGTCTCGCGGACCATGGCACTGATCGCCCGCGCCGCATCCTCGGTCTCGCCGATGGTCGATCCGGGCGGCAATTCCAGCTCGATCTGGCTGCGCCCGTAATCCGAGGCCGGGATAAACTCGGTCGGCAGCAGCGTCGCCGAATAGATCGAACCGGCAAAGACACCCAGTCCCGCCAGCAGCGTCAGCCCGCGATGGCGCATGGTCCAGCGCAGGATGCGCATCAGCCCGCGCATCAGGAACCCGTCGCGCTGCACCTCGGGATGGGCGCGGTCGCGGATGAAATAGGCGGCCAGCATCGGCGTGATGATCCGCGCTACCAGCAGCGAAAACAGAACCGAGACCGCGACGGTCAGGCCGAACTGCTTGAAATACTGCCCCGGAATCCCGCCCATGAAGCTGACCGGCGCAAAGACGGCGACGATGGAGAAGCTGATCGCGATGACGGTCATGCCGATCTCGGTCGCGGCCTCTTCACTGGCCTCATAGGGCGGCATCCCCATGTTGATATGCCGGACGATGTTCTCGATCTCGACGATGGCATCATCGACCAGAATGCCAGTGACCAGCGTGATCCCCAAGAGGCTGATCCCGTTCAGGGTGAAGCCCAGCCAGTCCATGACGAAGAAGGTCGGGATGATCGACAGGGGCAGCGCCACGGCGGCGATCAGGGTCGCCCGCCAGTTCCTGAGGAACAGGAAGACCACGATCACCGCCAGCGCCGCACCTTCATACAGCGTCTCCATCGCGCTGTGATAGCTCGAGGACGTGTAGGTGGTGGAATCGTCGATCAGGGTGATGCGGGTATCGGGATAACGGCCGGCGATCTCGGCCAGCTTGGCCTTGGTGCCATCGCCCGCCACGAGGTCCGATTTACCGCTGGCGCGATAGACGCCGAAGGCCACGACCGGCTGGCCGTTCAGTAGGGCAAAGCTGCGCTCCTCGCTGGCGCCGTCGATGACCTCGCCCAGCTGGTCCAGCCGGATCGTCGCGCCATTGGCGATAGCGATGGGGGTGGCGGCCAGAAGCTCGACCGTATTGGCGGCGCCAAGCGTGCGGATGGAATATTCGCTGCCGGCCAGATCGCCGCGCCCGCCGCCCAGATCGATGTTCTTGGCCACCAGCTGGTTCGAGATCTCGGCTGCGGTCAGCCCCTGCGCCAGCAGCCGTTCGGGGTCCAGTTCCACCTTGATCTCGCGCTCGGCCCCGCCGATCCGCTCGGTCTTGCCGACGGCATCGACGGTCGACAATTCGCGGTCGATCACGTCATCTACGAAGCGCGACAGTTCCTCAATGGTCTGGGTCGGGTCGCTGACCGCATAGGTCAGGATCGGAAAGCTTTCCACATCGACGCGCTGCACGATCGGCTCGACGATGCTTTCGGGCAGGTCGCTACGGACATTCGACACCGCGTCCTTGATGTCATTCACCGCCCGGTCGCTGTCGGTTTCCAACTCGAATTCGACGGTGATGGTGGCGGCGCTGTCGCTGGCGGTCGAATGGATATGCCGCACGCCGGTAACGGCGGCGATGCTGTCCTCGATCGGCTGGATGATCTGCGCCGTCAATTCCGACGGTGCGGCACCCGGCTGGACCACGGTGACATTGACGAGGGGCAGGTCGATATTCGGCATGGCCGTGACCGGCAGGCGCTGAAAGCTGAACAGCCCGACAATCAGCAGCACCAGGAAGATGGCAATGGGCGGGACCGGATGCTTGATCGACCAGGTCGAGAGGTTCATGGCTTCTCTCCGCCCGCCTCCGCCGTGGCGGGTTCCCCGCTTGCCTCCGGCACCTTCGCCGTCACCGGCTTCACGCGATCACCATCGCGGAAAAAGGCACCCGAGCGGGCGATGACCGTCTCGCCGGCCTCAAGCCCAGTGACAATCTCGCGCTGCGCCTGCCACAGGATCCCGGCCTTGACCTCGCGCCGCTCGACCGTGCCGTCCCGGACCAGCAGCACCCATTCGCCCTCGTCATCGGCCAAAACCGCTGGCGCCGGTAGTGCCACCGCCTCGCGCCGCGCGGTGATGACGGCGCCATTGGCGAAAAGCCCGGTGCGCAGGCCGGGATCGGGGTCCAGCGCGATGCGCAGGCTGCCAAGCCGCGTCACCGGATCGACCCGCGCCGGCAACAGCCGCACCCGTCCCTGAACCAGCCCGACGCCTGCCACCTCGATCTCGGCCGGATCGCCGACCGACAGCTGATGCAGCGCCGTCTCGATCACCTCGGCTGACAGCTCGATCTCGCCCCCGGCGATCAGCCGGAACAACGGATCGCCGCTGGACCCGGCAATCGCCCCCAGTTCGGCCTGCCGCTCGACGATCACCCCGTCGGTCGGGGCGGTGATGTCTGTGCGCGCGAGGTTCAGCCGGGCGATGCCCCGCGCCGCCTCGGCCTGTGCCAGTGCCGCCCGCGCCACTGCCAGCCCATCACTGGCCGAGGCCGCCTGTGCCTGCGCCCCGGCCTCAGCGGCTACGGCATCATCCAGCGCCGCCTGCGAGGCGCTGCCGCTGCTGCGCAGACGCCGCACCCGGTCCAGCGAGGCCACAGCCTGCACGCGCGTCGCCTCGGCGCTGGCAATGGCGCTTTGCGCCTGACTGACGCTGGCCTCGGCGCGCTGATATTCCGCCTCGGCCTGCGCAAGCTGCGCCGCCAGCGTGTCGCGGCTCAGCCGCGCCAGCACCTGCCCGGTCTCGACCGTATCGCCGGCCTCGACCAGCAATTCGGTGATCTCGAACCCCGAAACCTGTGGAAAGATCAGCGCCTCCTGCCGCGCGACCAGCGTGCCCGACAGAAGCACGCGCGCCTGCATCTCGGTCATCGCCGCCGTGGCGACCGTCACCGAGGGGATCGAGGGTTCAGTCGCTGTCGTTGCCGCGCTGACTTCAGCCCAGACCGGACGGGACAGCGCAAGGGCCGCCATGGCGATGCTGAGATAGATCTTCACGCGGCACGTGCCCCCATCATCCTACAGCCCGGATCACCCGGGGCCGAAATGTAAGAACCATTTACTTAGGCCGGATCGGCCCCGCGAACAATGAGGGCAAACGTAATTGCTCTCAATGGTCCAGAGCGGTCAGATCGTCGGGAATCGGTCACCTTGCCGTGCCTGACGTTGCGGAAACGAGGTCAGAACGTGACGGTGACGCCCGGCAGTTTCAGTTCCGCGATCAGGTCGCGCAGCTCTTGCCGGGCGGCGATGTTCGACATGTTCAGCGTCTCGGTGCCGACATCCTTCAGGTCCAACAGCGTCAACCCGCGCGGGAACAGCTCGCGGAAGATGACCCGTTCGGAAAAGCCCGGCGCCACGCGAAAGCCGATGCGGCGCGACAGGTTGGTCAGCGCGTCGCCGACCTTGCGCTTGTTGTGCATGGCCTGCGTGCCGAGGCGGTTCCTCAGCACCAGCCAATCGATCGGCCCCGCCCCGGCCTGCCCGCGCATCTGCCGCGCCGCCCAGACCATCTCGGCATAGATCGACGGCCCGAGCACGTCGCCATCGGGCGACATATGCGCCAGAAGGTCGAAATCGATGAAACTGTCGTTCAAGGGCGTAATCAACGTATCGGCCAGCGCATGGGCCATCTGGCTCAGCTTGGTATGCGAACCGGGACAGTCCAGCAGGATGAAATCACAGCGCGGGTCCAACTCGGCCAGAACCGGGCTCAGCGGATCGGCGCCCTCGGCCATGAAGGCCAGTTCGGGCGTCGGCAGCTCGATCCCTTCGCGCGCCATGAAGGCCATGCGGTTTTCCAGGTAGCGGCCAAAGCTGCGCTGGCGCACGTCCAGATCCAGCCCGGCGATCCGGTGCCCCATCCGCGCCAGCGCGGTGGCCACATGCATCGAGGTGGTGGACTTGCCCGAGCCGCCCTTTTCGTTCCCGACAACGATGATATGCGCCACGAATCCTCCGGCCTGCGAACGGATCGGACCATAGGAGATGCGCGCGGGGTTGGGAAGCGGGCCAAGGCAGAACCGTGGCAGGTAATCCGCGGCGAAAACTCGCATCGCCCTTGCCCGACGGCCCGGCGATGCCTAGGAATGGAATATGATTACCCAGAAGATGAAATATGCGCTCAAGGCCTTGATCGTGCTGGCGGAAGAACGCGCCGGCCCGAACGGAGCCCTGCAGATCGAGGAAATCGCCCGGCGCTCTGGCGCGCCGAAACGGTTTCTCGAGCATATCCTGCTGCAGATCCGTGACGCCGGCATCATTGCCTCGATCCGCGGGCGCAAGGGTGGCTACCGGATGATCCGCGATCCGGGCGAGGTGCCGCTGGAGCCGCTTATGCGCCGGATCGAGGGGCCGCTCGCGCCCCTGCCCTGCCTGTCGCGCAGCGCCTATCAACGCTGCGAGGATTGCGTGGACGAGGCGACCTGCCAGCTGCGGCGCATGTTCAGCGGCATTTTCTGGTCCTATCTCCTGCTGGTCGAATCGCTGACCCTGGCCGATCTGGTCGGTGAACCGGGCCATAAACTGCTGTCCGACCCGGCAGACGCCTCGCCCGAAGGTTGAGAAATCAAGGCGCTACAAGAATCTCGACTTCAGCGGTCGTTTTTTATTGATAAACACGATACGATAAGTCGTAATAAACCTGTCGGCGCAAGCTGACGGAGCAACGACGGAGTATCCGCCATGACGATGCTGAACCACCTGACCGCCTTTGCCGGTGCCGCCTATCAAGCGATGCGCCCGCTGCCTCCGGTCTTCGCGGTCGATCTGATCGACAGCGACACGGGCCGGCACCACTGCATCGCCGGCATCCCGGTGACGGTCATGACCCGGGACCCGGCCGCCGCCAGCGCCGAATTGCTGCGCAACCGCGACACCCTGCGCTGGACGACCCGCGCCACGCCTCTGGAAGGACAGCTGCAATGAACGCCATCATCTTCCAGGGCTTCACCGCCCATGTGACCCCGCTTCTGCCCGAGCTGTTCCAGTCACCCCCGCCGGCGGCCCGGCAGCGCGATCTGGGCTTTGCGACGATCGAGCTCAGCGGCCAGCGATCGGCGCAAGGGCCGGTCCTGCGCCGCTACCGCGACGGGCGCGTCACCATCGAGGCGGGCGAGCGCGAGATCACCGGACACCCGATCGGAGGGGCTGCCCCGAAAGGGTGGTGGGCATCGCTGACGACCTCCCTTTGATCCTGCAGCCGTCACCCATGCCCAACGAAGAACGCCGCCCCAAGGGGCGGCGTTCGCATTTCCACGCAGGTCGGGCTTCTCAGAAGCCGAGGCCGGCGTATTTGTTCTTGAACTTCGACACGCGGCCGCCGGTATCCATCAGCTTGGCCGAGCCGCCGGTCCAGGCGGGGTGCGAGGTCGGGTCAATGTCCAGCGACATGGTGTCGCCTTCCTTGCCCCAGGTCGACCGCACCGCAAAGGTGGTGCCGTCCGTCATCTTGACCTCGATCATGTGATAATCGGGATGAATGTCTTTCCGCATCAGAGGTCTCCTCAGGCTTTCGCGTCAGCGCCCGACTTGGGCTTGTAGTTGGTTTTCTCGGCGATACGGGCCGACTTGCCGCGACGGTCGCGCAGGTAATACAGCTTGGCGCGACGCACGCGGCCGCGGCGGACCACTTCGATCGAGTCGATGTTGGTCGAGTACAGCGGGAAGACGCGCTCGACGCCCTCGCCAAAGCTGATCTTGCGCACGGTGAAGCTGGCGGCGATGCCGCTGCCACCCTTGCGGCTGATGCAGACGCCTTCATAGTTCTGCACCCGGGTGCGGGTGCCTTCGGTCACTTTGTAGCCGACACGGATGGTGTCGCCGGCCTTGAAGTCCGGAATGGTCTTGCCAAGCTCGGCGATCTGCTCGGCTTCCAGTTGGGCGATCAGGTTCATCGCATTAGTCCTTTTCATGCTCGCGGTAGCCCCGCGATTGGTCTGATGCGCCCGAGAGCTGTCGGTCCTTTGTCGGGTCCACTTGCGTCTCCGCAAATGCCCGCCACAGGTCGGGGCGGCGTTCCTTGGTCAGGCTTTCGGCCTGTTCGCGCCTCCAAGCAGCAATGGCCGCGTGATTTCCCGACATGACGACATCGGGGATCCTGCGGCCTTCCCACTCGGCGGGGCGAGTATAGTGCGGGTGCTCAAGCAAACCTTCGGAAAAGGATTCCTCGGTCAGTGACGCCTGATTCCCCAGCACGCGCGGTATAAGGCGAACCGTCGCGTCGATCAAGACCTGTGCTGCAAGCTCGCCGCCGGTCAGGACATAGTCGCCGATGCTGACCTCTTCGATGCCGCGCGCCTCCAGCACCCGCTGGTCCACGCCCTCGAAGCGGCCGCAGATCAGGGTGACGCCCGGACCTTCGGCCAGCGCACGGGCACGGGCTTGCGTGAAGGGCCGTCCGCGCGGCGAGAGATAGAGCACCGGCAAACGCGGATCGGCCTGATCCAGCGCCGAGGCCATCACGTCGGGACGGATCACCATGCCGGCCCCGCCCCCTGCCGGCGTGTCATCGACATTGCGATGCTTGCCGATGCCATGCTCGCGCAGCGGGATCGTGCGCAGGTTCCACAGCCCCTCGGCCAGCGCCTTGCCGGTCAGCGACAGGCCAAGCGTGCCGGGAAAGGCTTCGGGAAACAGCGTGACGATGTTCACCGTCCACGCCCCTTTAACCTGCGGTTCGGTAATGAGCTCACGCGGCTTCAGGCTGGGACGGATGGTCAACCGCCCATGGGATTTCGTCGGCGCTTCGCTCACACGCCCGGCCCCGGCGGCATCAGGTGCCGGCGCGCCATGGCGGCCAGCACGAAGACCACGGTGACGCCCACCGGCAGCCAACTGGGCCAATCCGTCAGCGGCCCCATCTGCCCGCCCAGCCACCAGAGCCCCAGCGACAGGCCCCCGATGACAAGGAAGCCGACCACAAACACCCCGACCTCGCGGCCCGAGCTTTGCACCGGCGGGCGCAGCAGCGCGACCGAAATGAGGATGGCGAAGATATAGGCCAGCGGATCGGACTGGCCGGTCAGCCCCTGCAGAAGCGGCCCGGCCAACATGCCAAGCGCCAGAACCAGGGTCAGCGGATCGCGGCTCATGCGCCCTCTCCTTCGGCCGGATCATTATCCTCGCCCGGCGGGTCGGCGACGATGCGCCCGGCGGTCAGATCGACCGTCGGGACCACCGCGCGGGTGAAGGGCAGCAGCAGGATCTCGCGGCCGACCACTTCCAGAATATCGCCCGCGCCATGGTCATAGATGGCGCGAACCCGGCCAAGCGCCTGCCCGCCGGTATCCACCACCTCCAGCCCGATCAGGTCGGCATGGTAGAACTCGTCATCGGGAAGGCTCGGCAGCACCTCGCGCGGCGCCCAGAGCGTGACGCCCTTCAGCGCCTCGGCGGCCTCGCGCGTGTCTACGCCGCTCAGCCTTGCCCCGAACCCGCCGGTGACGGGCCGGGTCAGGCTGATGGTGAAGGACCGCTTGCCGTCTTCACTGCTCAGCGGGCCGTAACTTGCAATGTCGCGCGGTTCAGAGGTGAAGCTTTTCAGCCGCACCTCGCCACGGACGCCAAAGGCGCCCGCGATCGCGCCGACACAGATGCGGCCCGCCGAGGCCATGGATTACTCGGCGCTTTCTTCGGCCGGAGCAGCAGCGCGCGCGGCTTTCTTCTCGGCGCGCTCTTTGGCAGCCTTGCCGGGCTCACCCTTCTTCAGGTTCTTGCGCTCGGTCTTGGCGGTGACGCCGGCAGCTTCGAGGAAGCGGGCCACGCGATCGGTCGGCTGCGCGCCCTGGCCCAGCCAGTGCTGCACGCGCTCGATGTCCATCTTGATGCGGTCTTCGCTGTCTTTCGGCAAGAGCGGGTTATAGGTGCCCAGCTTCTCGAGGAAGCGGCCATCGCGCGGCATGCGCGAATCGGTGGCGACGATGGCGTAATGCGGGCGCTTCTTGCTGCCGCCACGGGCCAGACGGATCTTCATTGCCATTGGGATTCTCCTTTAGAATGGCGTGGTGTGGTGGGAATGGTTCCCAACCTACGATTGGAAGGTTTCGTGGTGGCGGATGACTTCCGCGATCACGAAATTGAGGAATTTGCGCGCGAATTCCGGGTCCAGGTCGGCCTCGCGCGCGAGGCGTTCCAGCCGCTCGATCTGAACAGCCTCGCGGGCAGGATCGGACGGCGGAAGATCGTGTTCGGCCTTCAGGCGGCCGACGGATTGGGTATGCTTGAAGCGTTCGGCCAGCGTATAGACGATGATCGCGTCCAGCCGGTCGATGCTGGCACGATGCTCTTTCAGCAGGCTTGCGGCGCGGGTCGTTGCGTCAGTCATGCGCTGGCTCCGATGGCTGGCGTGGCGATCAGGGTGAAGGCGGGGGGCTTTCCGCCCCCCGTGCCCCCCGAGGATATTTTTGCCAAGATGAAAGCGGCACTCATGCGACACCTGCCGGGTGGCGGTAGATCGCGCAGCTTGCGCCACGGATTTGGAAGTTGGGTGTTTCAATCACCGCGCCAAGGCGTTCGGCAAGGCGCTGCGACCGAATATTGCCGTGATCGATCAGCGAGATCAGCGGGCCAAGGCCCATCTCGCCCTGTGCATGGTTGCGGGCGGCCAGCGCGGCCTCATGGGCAAGGCCCTTGCCCTCGAAGCCCTCATAGATATGCCAGCCCAGTTCCGGCTCGGGCCAGTCGAGGTGATGGCCGACGCCGACGCGGCCGGCGGTCGCGCCGCTGGCCTTGTCTTCCAGCATCCACCAGCCAAAGCCACGGGTGATCCAATGGCCGATGGTCGCGTTGAGCGCGCCCCAGCTCTGCCAGGGTTCGAATTTGCCGCCGACATATTGAGTCCGGTCCGAAACGCCGAACGCGATCATCGCATCCAGATCCGACAGGCGCGGCTCCCGCAGGATCAGGCGTTCGGTCTCGATCACCGGAATATCGACGGAGAGGGTGGTCATTACTTCTTCCCGAACAGCCCCGAAAGACCCGCCGGCAGCCCTGCGCCGCCCAGTTGACCGCCCAGACCCTTGGGGTCCTGCAGCATCTTGGTCGCCTCGGCCATTTTCGCCGGATCGACATTGGCCATGTCGGGCAGGCCGCCGCCTTTGCCCTGCATCGCGCGCATGGCCTGCTTCAGCATGCCGCCCTTGCCCATCTTGCCGAGCTTCTTCATCGTGTCGCCCATCTGGCGCTGCATCTTCAGAAGCCGGTTCAGTTCCGCCACGTCCAGACCCGCACCGGCGGCGATGCGCTTCTTGCGGCTGGCCTGCAAGAGGTCGGGATTGGCCCGTTCCTTCTTGGTCATCGAGTTGATCAGCGCGATCTGGCGGCGAATGGCGCTGTCATCCATGCCGGCCTCTTCGGCCTGCTTGGCCATCTTGCCCATGCCCGGCATCATCGACATGATGGACTGCATCCCGCCCATCTTCTGCATCTGCTCAAGCTGGTTCCTGAGGTCGTTCATGTTGAACAGGCCCTTCTGGAAACGCTTCATCATGCGCTCGGCCTGCTCGACCTCCAGCACTTCCTGCGCCTTCTCGACCAGCGCGACGATATCGCCCATGCCGAGGATGCGGCCGGCGATGCGCTGCGCGTCGAAGCCTTCCAGCGCGTCCATCTTTTCGCCCAGACCGACGAAGCGGATCGGCTTGCCGGTCACGGCCCGCATCGACAGCGCCGCACCGCCGCGCCCGTCGCCATCCATCCGGGTCAGCACCACGCCCGAGATGCCGACCTTGCCATCGAACTCGGTCGCCACGTTCACCGCGTCCTGACCGGTCAGACCGTCGACGACCAGCAGCGTCTCGCGCGGGTTGGCCACATCACGGACCGCCTGCACCTCGTCCATCAGCACTTCGTCGATATGCAGACGACCGGCGGTGTCCAGCATGTAGACGTCATAGCCCCCCAGCGTCGCCTGCTGCTTGGCGCGCTTGGCGATCTGCACGGCACTTTCGCCCTTGATGATCGGCAGCGTATCGACGCCGATCTGCTGACCAAGGATCGCCAGCTGCTCCATCGCCGCCGGGCGGTTGGTGTCGAGCGAGGCCATCAGCACCCGCTTCTTCTCGCGGTCCTTCAGGCGCTTCGCCAGCTTCGCCGTGGTGGTGGTCTTGCCCGAGCCTTGCAGACCGACCATCAGGATCGGCGCGGGCGGGTTGCCGATGCGCAGCGCCTCGGGCTCGCCCTCCCCCTGCAGCACCTTGATCAGCTCGTCATGGACGATCTTCACCACCTGCTGGCCCGGGGTGATCGATTTCGTCACAGCCGCGCCCGTGGCCTTGCCGGTCACCGTCTTGACGAAGTTCCGCGCCACCGGCAGCGAGACATCGGCCTCCAGCAGCGCGGTGCGCACCTCGCGCATGGCGGCGGTAACGTCATCCTCGGTCAGTGCGCCCTGCTTGGTCAGCCGGTCGAAGACGCCGCCCAAGCGGTCTGACAGGTTCTCGAACATCGCGGGCCTCCTGCGGTCCAACTACCCCGGCCCGGACGGACCAAGAAAAACAGTAATGCCCCCGTGGGCGCGACGCGCTGACGGGGGGCGATCCCCGTATCGGACGGGGACCGGAAGGATTGGCCTTCCGGGAATTGAGGCTCTGATAAGAAAAAACGGCCCCCGAGTCAACGAGGGCCGTTTTTGGCTGGCACGGAAGGATCAGGCGGCCAGTTTTTCCAGGTCTGCACTCGCCCGGGCCAGCGAGGCCTCGCGGTCGAAGACCAGACGGTCAGCGGCGACGAATTCGACATTGGTGATGCCGAAGAAGCCGAGGATGAAGCGGATATAGGCCGAGGCATGGTCCAGTTCCGAACCGATCGGCGTGCCCGAGGCGCTATAGGCCACGATGGCGCGCTTGCCGGTCAAGAGGCCCTCGGGGCCGGCCTCGGTATAGCGGAAGCTGATGCCGGTCCGGGCGATCTGGTCGATCCAGCTTTTCAGCGGCGCGCCGATGGCAAAGTTGTAGATCGGCATACCGATGACCAGCACGTCGGCCTCTTGCACTTCCTTCAGATAGGCGTCCGAGGTGGCAACAGCCGTGGCATGTGCGGTGGACGCGTCACCGGCGGTGCCGCGGGTGGCCTCGACCCAAGTGCCGTCGATTGCCGGGACACCCTTGGCGAGATCGCGGTAGGTGACACTGGCATTCGGATGGCTGGCTTTCAGCTTGGAAACAATATCGGCGGTCAGCTTGCGCGAGACCGAGGCGTCGCCGGTGATGGCGCTGTCGAGGTGCAGGATGTTCATGTGGCTCTCTTCCCGAAATCTGGTGACGATCTGTTTGCGCCGATATAAGCCCTTGCAGCTCTGCGCATATCCGCAATAATCGCGCAGGTTCTGTTCAGGTGCGCACAAAAATGGAAGATTGGGACGGTATTCGTACGGCACTGGCCGTCGCGCGTGCAGGCACGGTCAGCGGTGCGGCCTCCGCGCTTGGTGTCCATCATGCGACGGTCATCCGCCATATCGACGCGCTGGAGGATCGCCTTGGGGCAAGGCTGTTCCAGCGCCATCCGCGCGGCTATTCGCTGACCGAGGCCGGCCAGACCCTGATGGACGAGGCCAGCGCCGCCGATGCCCGCTTCGCCCAGATGGCGGCGCGGATCGCCGGCTCGGGCGACAGGATCGAAGGCGAGATCGTCGTCACCGCCCTGCCCGACCTGACCGAGATGATCATGCCGAGGCTGATCGAGCTGATGCGCGCGAACCCCGGCCTCAGGCTGCGCTACATGACCGACATCCGGCTCTATCGGCTGGACACGGGCGAGGCCCATATCGCCATCCGTGCCGGCGCCCGCCCGACCGAACCCGATTACATCGCCCAGCCCCTGATGCAGCTCCATGCCGCGCTTTACGGCTCTCCCGCCTATGTCGAAGAGGTGGGCATGATCGAGGATGTCAGCGCCCATCGCTTCATCCTGCCGGGCCCTGAGGCCCGGCGTTCGCCGGCGATGCGCTGGCTGGCCGACCAGATCCCGCCCGAGAACGTGGTCCTTGTCAGCAATGATTTCGAAGCACGGCTGACGGCGATCCGGGCCGGGCTGGGGCTGGGCTGGGTCAGCCCGATGCGCGCCACCGGGCTGGTCGAGGTGCTGTCGCTGTCGGAATGGGATGCGCAATTCTGGCTCGTCACCCATGTCGACTTGCACCGTACGGCCAAGGTGCAGGCGGTGCTGTCGGCCCTGAAGGCGAAATAGCAGCAACATCACCAGCTAATGCGGCTTGCCCTGCCGTCGGAACCAGTCGCGCACATCCTGAAGCTTGCCGCGCGAGACGGGAATGATCTCGCCCGAGGCGGTCTTGACGTTCGATCCGGACATTTCCACCGCCTCGGCGCGCGACACCCAGTAGGATCGGTGCGTCTGGATACCGTCGCCATCCTCGAGTTGCTCCAGAAAATCCTTCATCCGGGCGCGGAACTCGGCCGTGCCGGTCTTGGTCGTCACCACAAGGTAATGCTCGGCGCTGCGGACGCTGCGGATCAGCGGCACCGGCAGCGACCGACCGTTCAGCACGACATAGCGGATCGCCGGGGCCGCGGGCGCCGCCGGCTTCGCGGGGGCACTGTCCGCATTTGCACTGGCCCGGCTCTTCTCGGCCTCGAGACGCTGGATCGGCAGCAGCCAGACCAGCGCGATCGTCTCGATCACCTGGGCGATGAAGCAGTTCTTGATGATGGTGATCCAGTTGATCGAATGGCCCCGCGCCGGTACCAGGTCGCCAAAGATCACCGGCATGGCCGAGGCAAAGGCGGTCAGCGCAATCACAAGCGGGACGGTTGCCCCGATCATCGGCAGCGGACCCGTCGAAACCTTGGGCCAGAAACGGATCAGCGCATCGACCCAGAAGGGAAGCAGCAGAAGGTAGAGCGCGACCGAAACTGTCCAGTAGAACAGTCGCGACTGGTATTCCGGCAGGCTGGGAAACAGCGTCGGATCGCTGGTTCCGATGGCCAGCAAGAATCCGGCCAGCAGAATCAGCACCCGGCGGCTGTAGATCAACTTGCGCAATTCACGTGACGTGAAGTGCACAATCCCACCGTTCACGAGCACAACGTGAAGTTTAAGACTGTCGTTTTGGCTCATCTGTTCTGTTCTGCTATCGGCTGACTACTCGTTCAGCTCAATTGGCCCCTTCCCGAGGTTATGGCCGTTGCAAGCGCCGAGGGTTGGTCAGTGATTGTTTAGTTTTAACAAGTAATTCCGGGTCGGTTCCCGGCACTGACCACACCCTCGCGCGCGGCCAGCCTCGTGAAACCTTTCCCTCGCCCCGGTCGTGTTCGTCAGGGAATTTCCAGTCAATTCCTGTAGGCTCAAATTGTCATAGGTCTATTATGACAGCACATTGCCGTTGATGCCAGTTTCTGCTGATCGCGCCCAAGCCGATGACGCTGCGGCAGGCTGAATCTGGCCGGCTGGTCAGGGCAAGTTGCCTGCCCGAATGAGGCGCCCGTTCCTCGCGCCCGCTGCTTCCCGTTTTCTGGCAGTCTCGCCGTCAGCCCCGTCTTCCATCCGGGAATGAACTGGCGCAATCTGCCCGCGAAGGAGGCCCCCATGACCCAAGACGCCCATCCCATCAGCCGCTTCGCCATTCCCGATCTGCAAAGCCTGCCCGAGGACCTGCGCGAGGCCATCGCCAAGGTGTCCGAGAAATCGGGCTTCATCCCCAATATCTTTCTCGCGCTGGCCCATCGCCCGGCCGAATTCCGCGCCTTCTTCGCCTATCACGACGCGCTGATGGACAGCGACGAGGGCCTGTCGAAGGCCGAGCGCGAGTTGATCGTCGTCGCCACCAGCGGGCTGAACCGCTGCCAGTATTGCGTGGTTGCACATGGCGCCATCCTGCGCATTCGGGCCAAGAATGTGCATATCGCCGATCAGGTGGCGGTGAACTGGCGCAAGGCCGATCTGACCGACCGTCAGCGCGCCATGCTGGCCTATGCCGAAAAGGTCACGCTGGACGCCCAGTCCATCACCGATGCCGATCATCAGGCGCTGGAATCGGCGGGTTTCACCGCCGACGAGATCTGGGACATTGCCGCCATCGCCGCCTTTTTCGGCATGTCGAACCGGCTGGTGAACGCGGGCGACATCCGGCCCAACGACGAGTTCTACATGCTGGGCCGGTCGTGAGCCGATCGGCATGAACCGCCCCCGGATCCCCGCCCCCACAGCCGCCATCGACGTGCAGATGGGCAAGGCAGAATGGGCCCAGCTTCTGCTGTTGTCGCTGATCTGGGGCGCCTCGTTCTTCCTCATCGCCCTCGCCGTCACCGGCCTGCCGGTCCTTACCATCGTCACCCTGCGCGTCGGCGTGGCGGCCGTGGTGCTGTGGCTGGTCGTGGCGTTGAGCGGTGTGCCCCTGCCGCGCGAGCCGGCGATCTGGGGCGCGTTTCTGGTCATGGGCTTTCTGAACAACGTGGTGCCCTTCGGGCTGATCGTCTGGGGCCAGACGGCGATCCCCTCGGGTCTGGCCTCGATCCTCAACGCCACCACGCCGCTCTGGACCGTCATCGTCACCTCGGCCTTCCTGAGTGATGAGGCAGCGACCCCGGCCAAGTTGATGGGCGTGGTTCTGGGTCTGGGCGGCGTGGCGGTGATGATCGGGCTCGACACGCTGGCCGGACTTGGCCATGCCGTTCTGCCTCAGCTGGCCATCCTTGGTGCGGCGATCTCCTATGCCTTTGCCGGCACCTTTGGCCGCCGCTTCCGCCGCATGGGCGTCGATCCGATCACCACCAGCGCCGGCATGGTCACAGGCTCGACGCTGATCCTGCTGCCGGTGATGCTGGCCGTGGACGGGCTGCCGGGCGCCGACGTGCCGGGCACGGTCTGGCTGTCGGTGATCCTTCTGGGCGTGATCTGCACCGGGCTGGCCTATGTGCTCTATTTCCGCATCCTCGCCCGCGCCGGCGCGACCAACCTGTCGCTGGTCACCTTCCTCGTCCCGGTCTCGGCCATCCTGCTGGGCTGGCTGTTCCTGAACGAGTCGTTAGGGTTGGCGCATCTGCTGGGTGTTCTGATGATCGCCGCAGGGCTGGCGCTGATTGACGGGCGGCTGACCCGCCGGCTGTTCGCCTGACGCCGCCAAAGCAAAACGCCCGCACCTTTCGGCACGGGCGTTCGAAACCGGAAAGACCGGGCGCTTAGCGGCGGATGCCGAGGCGCTTGATCAGGTCCTGGTAACGGGCCTCGTCCTTGCCCTTCAGATAGTCCAGCAGCTTGCGGCGCTGCGCGACCATCATCAGCAGGCCGCGGCGGCTGTGGTTGTCTTTCTTGTGGGTCTTGAAGTGCTCGGTCAGCGTGGAAATGCGCGAGGTCAGGATTGCGACCTGAACTTCGGGCGAACCGGTATCGCCGGCCTTGGTGGCGAATTCGCTGATGACCTTGTTCTTCTCTTCAACCGTGATCGACATCGGGGTCTCCTTCTCGGATCAAAGGGTTATGGCGCAGGCCGGGATGTCGTCCAGCAAGGCCCATGGAGGTGTCGTACCGGAAGCAGCCGGCCGACTGGCGGCGTATAGGAAAATACCCGAGAAAAGGAAAGCACTTTCGGCCTAGCCAAGCCGGCTCCAGCCGCAGCGTTCGGCATAGCTCTCAGGCGCGACCGAGACCGGCGCTGCGCGCGCCGCGCCGGTTTCTGCATAGGCGGCCATGTTCCGCAGCGAACGATAGAGATGCAGCTTGTGCCAAGAAATCGTTGTCGTCGTTGCCCGCAGCGGCAATTGTGCCCGCCATTTTCGATGCATGTAGTCGTAGCTGTCGCGATAGCCTTCCCCCAGATCCTTCGAGAACCGGTCGTTATGGACCAGCGGCAGCGGCACGTTATAGACACCCAGCCCTGCCATGCGCGCGGTCTGAACGATATCGAGCCCATAGAAATGGAAATGCGGCAGCTTCTCGTCAAATCGCAGTCCCATTCCCGGCCGCAGGATGATCAACAACTCGTCGGCACTCATGATCGGTTCGGGTTGCAACGCAACTCCGCCGATCACGCTGGACAAGGCCGAACACCAGACCGGCCCCCAATGCCGTCCGTCCGACCCGACGCCATAGGCCGCAACAATGCCCCAGTTCTGGTCCAGCGCCTCGACCTCCGCCAAACGATCCGTCAGCACCTGGTCCCAGCCTTCGGGAAGGTAGACATCATGATGCGCGAGAATGCAGACCGCGTCGGGATTCCGATCCAGCAGGCGGTTATAGCCGATGGTCGCCGACGGCGGGTTTTCCTCGACATCCAGTTTCAGGCGACCCGAAACGATTGCCGGAGAAGCCCGCAGATTCCGGTTCAGAATCTCCGGATCGTTGCTCAGGCAACAGACCACGAAGGGCGGCTGATAACCCGGGGCGCAATTCGTTTCTGCAATCATGTAACCGGGTCCACCGCCTGCCAATAAGATCGAGACAATCTTTGGCCACAGGGATAGCCCGAAATCGACCATTGCGCCATATCGCTGGTTACGCGATCTGCAGGGAAGCTTTCAGACTTCGCGATGTTGCACGATAACATGCAGGCCATCGGCATTCACCGCGCCAATCAACCGAGCCACGGCAGCACCATTCACCCGCAGCAGAAGATCGCCATCATGGCCATCGGCAAGACCGATCTCGGCCCCTGAGGCCATATCGTCGGGCAGATGCAGTTCGAGCCGGTCGGCCCTGCCGTCAAGGCCGGCGATCACCGGAAGCGGCCCGTCACCCGGATGGACGATATAGACATCATTGCCCTCCTGCCCCTCGGCGAAATCACCTGCGCCGGCAACCAATGTGTCATTGCCCGCACCACCGTGCAGCCAGCTGGTCTCAACCCCGTCATTGCCGATCAGCAGATCGTCACCGGCCCCACCGGTCAGATCGTCCTCACCCGGACCTGACACAAGCCGGTCATTGCCGGCACCGCCGTCGATCCAGTCACGGCCAGCGCCACCCTCCAGCAGGTCATCGCCATCGCCGCCCTGTAGGCTGTCATTGCCGGCGCCGCCGTGGATGGTGTCATCACCACCCTGTCCGGCCAGAAGGTCGCCGCCGTCCCCACCCTCCAGCCGATCATCGCCGCCGGGGCCGTAATCCGATTCGCCCTGGATCCAGTCATCGCCATCGCCGCCACGCAGCGTGTCATCGCCCTGGCCGCCGCGAAGATCATCGGCGCCGCCCCGTCCCTCAAGCAGATCATCGGCTCCATCGCCCATCATCGCGTCGAAGAACTCGGTGCCGATCTGCAGTTCGTCGGGGGCAGACTCGAAAGCTTCGTCCTCGTCGCCCGGTCCGGTCAGAAGCGCGGCCTGCGGATCATCGCCTTCGTCCTCGTCAGACGGCGACCCATTGGTGGCGATGCCGAGATCCAAGGCCACACCGACCAGCATCAGGCCGATCAGCCCGGCAATCATTAACATGACTACACCCAGAACAAGGCGCGGCATCCACACCGCACCTCCACCCTACCAAGGAATCGAATGCCGACTAAGCCTTTCGTTAATAATGGGTTAACCGGCCCAGGACTCGGGAGACCGGGCATAGGCGACATAGAGCGGATGACGGGGCGCGCCGCTCTTGGTCAGCCCCAGATGCAGCAACGGACGGCTCGATTGCCGCAGCAGCGACAGCAGCCTTGCGTCCTGTCCACGATGGCTGCCATGGGCCCCCCAGGCGCAGAGCACCCCGTCGGCGCGGCGGAGCGCGAAGCGGATCGCCGCATCGTTCAGCGGGCCGACCGGGTCGTCGGCCCGCATCAGGTCCTGCGGACGCGTGGCGCGAAAGGCGAAGAGGTTCACCACGCCCAGCCCCGCATATCCCAGTGCCCTCGCCCGCCGCTCGCAGCGCTCGATGGTCGGGTCATTGGCAAGCTCGGTCGCGGTCGAGGGGTTCAGCATGACGTAAAGCAGCGCCGGCCCCGCCGCCCATCGCCGCGACAGGCCATAGCGATAGGTTTCGCAAGGCGAATAGGCGGCGAAGGACCGGACGGCTCCGGCCCGGTGGCGGCGGATCACAAAGTCAGGCTTGGTCATGGCAGAGGGCATCGCCAGCCATGAAAAAACCCGCCGGCAAGGGCGGGTCCATTCGTCGTCTGGCGCGATCCGCGGCTCAGCCCTGGCGGGCCTTGAAGCGGCGGTTCGTCTTGTTGATCACGTAGATCCGGCCTTTGCGACGCACGACTTGGCAGTCGCGGTGCCGGTTCTTCAGCGACCGGAGCGAGTTGACAACCTTCATCGGTCTTCTCCTGCTGAGGGCGCCGCGACGGCGCCGTTAAAACAAATGCCCCCGGTCCTCCGGGGGCGCGAATATGGTGGGCGGTACTGGGATCGAACCAGTGGCCACTACGATGTCAACGTAGTGCTCTACCGCTGAGCTAACCGCCCCTACCTTGGTGATTCTGCCAGCCCCGCTTGGGTGATCCAGCTGAAATCGCGTCGGTCCGGATGCCTATATAGGGGTGATCCGGGGGTTTCAAGTGGTATTGGCGCGGATTTCCAAACCTCTATATAGAGAAGAAGGGCAGGCAAAGAAACGGATCTGAACCGGATGAGCGAAACCGGCACGGCCTTCACGGTGACCCGCCCGCGGCAATGGCAGAGCGGGGTGATCTTCGGGTCGCCGCATTCGGGCCGCATCTATCCCGACTGGTTCCTCGAATCGAGCCGGCTGCCGCTGAACCTGCTGCGCTCCTCCGAGGATGCCTTTGTCGACCAGATCATCGCCTGCGCGCCCGAGATGGGGGCGGTGACGCTCAGCGCCGGCTATCCGCGCGCCATGGTCGATCTCAATCGCGGCGTCGACGAGATCGATCCGCTGGTCGTCCGCGGCACCCCGCGCGCACCGCTGAACCAGCGCACCATGGCTGGGCTGGGGGTCATTCCCCGCGTCGTCTCGCAGGGCCGCGCCATCCATTACACGCCGATCAGCCAGTTCGAGGCCGAGCGCAGGCTGAACGCCTATTGGCGCCCCTATCACGCCGTGCTGGGCGGGCTGATCGACGAGGCGCGAGCGCAGTTCGGTCAGGCGATTCTGATCGACATGCATTCCATGCCGCATGACGCGCTGAACCATCTGACCGCACCGCGCCCCGATATCGTGCTGGGCAATCGGCACGGTGCCTCGGCCTCGGCCCGCGTCACCGATGCCATCGCCAGCGCCTGCGAGGCCGAGGGCTGGCGGGTGCGGCGCAATTCGCCCTTCTCGGGCGCCTATATCGCCGCCACTTATGGCCAGCCGGCGCGCAATATCCATGTGGTGCAGCTGGAGATAGACCGCCGACTCTACATGGACGAGGCGACGATTACCAAGCGCCCCGACTTCGACGATTTCGCCGCCCGCATCGCGCGGGTGATCCGAACTCTGTCATCGCTCGATGCCGGCGGCGCCGCACGCCGTCCTTATGCCGCCGAATGATCGCGGCAGTTTCTTCACCAGTCACAGGATATCTTGATGGAAGACCAGCTAATCGGCCTTTTGACCCAGAACATCGCGCTGATCGTTCTGGCGATCGTCATCTTCGTTACCGTCAGCAAGGCCGTCCGCATCGTGCCGCAATCCGAGAAATACGTGGTCGAGCGCTTCGGCCGCCTGCGCTCGGTGCTGGGGCCGGGGATCAACTTCATCGTCCCCTATCTGGACCGGGTGGCGCACAAGATCTCGATCCTCGAGCGGCAATTGCCGACCACGCGGCAGGACGCGATCACCGCCGACAACGTGCTGGTGCAGGTCGAGACCTCGGTCTTCTATCGCATCATCGAGCCGGAAAAGACCGTCTACCGCATCCGTGATGTGGACGCCGCCATCTCGACCACGGTGGCAGGTATCGTGCGGTCCGAGATCGGCACGATGGAACTGGATCAGGTGCAGTCGAACCGCGCCCATCTGATCGAACGGATCCGCGAATCGCTGGCCAATATCGTCGATGACTGGGGTATCGAGGTCACACGGGCCGAGATCCTTGACGTGAACCTGGACGAAGCCACCCGCGCCGCCATGCTGCAGCAGCTGAACGCCGAACGCGCCCGCCGCGCGCAGGTGACGGAGGCAGAGGGCAAGCGCCGCTCCACCGAACTGGCGGCCGATGCCGATCTCTATGCCGCCGAGCAGCAGGCCAAGGCCAAGCGCATTCTGGCCGAGGCCGAGGCCTTTGCCACCACCGCCATCGCCGAGGCCATCGCCAAGGGCGGGCTGGAGGCGGCGCAATACCAGGTGGCGATGAAGCAGGTCGAGGCGCTGACCACCGTGGGGCAAGGCAGCGGCAAGCAGACCGTCATCCTGCCCGCCGCCGCGCTCGACAGCTTCACCGACGCCTTCCGGCTGCTGGCGGGGACGCGGAAATGAGCTGGGACAATGGCTGGCTCTGGCTGATTGCGGCGCTGGTGCTGGCGCTGCTGGAACTGCTGGTGCCGGCATGGGTGTTTCTGGGCCTTGCCATCGCCGTGGCGCTGATGGGGCTTGTGCTGCTGATCGGGCTCTGGTCCGGCGGGCTGCCCATGGCGCTGGTCGTCACCGCGATCTTCTCCGGGGTGATCTGGTATCTCCTGCGCCGCATGGCCGGGGTCCGCAAGGATCAGGTCCGGGTCTGGGAACGCGACATCAACGACAATGACTGAGCCCTCCACCGATTTCGCCGCGACCAAGCTGCTGTTGATGCGGGGCGGCGAGATGCTGACCCATCTGCGCGACGAGATCGACAGCATCCCCTATCCCGGCCACTGGGACCTTCCCGGCGGCGGCCGCGAGGGTGACGAAACGCCGATGGAGTGCGGGCTGCGCGAACTTTTCGAGGAATACAGCCTGACGCTGCCGCCCGAGCGGCTGACAGCGCGGGCCTTTCCCTCGATGTCACGCCCCGGCCTTTTCTCATGGCTGCTGGTTGGCGCCATCACCGAGGCCGAGATCGCCGCGATCCGCTTTGGTGATGAGGGGCAGGAATGGCGGATGATGCCGATCGCCGACTACCTTGCCCATCCGCGATCCGTTCCGGCCTTCCGCAACTGGATCAGTGCGGCGCTTGGCCAACAATTATCAAGCGGTCCCAAGGCAACCCCCGCGCGCCCCTGAAGGTTGGTCTACCAGGGCCAGAGCGGCCAATTGGAGGACCATCATGAAGACGCTTGCCGACGCTTTCTCGCATACGTTGAAAGACGTCTATTACGCCGAGAACGCGATCCTGAAGGCCGGCCCGAAAGTGGCCAAGGCCGTGAAGAATGCCGAGTTGAAGAAGGCGATCGAGGGTCACATGGACGAAACCAAGTCCCAGATCGCGCTCTTGAAGGACGTGTTCAAGGCCATCGGCGAAAAGCCCGAGGGCGAGAAATGCGATGCCATCGAAGGGCTGATCAAGGAATGTGACGGCGTGCTTGAAGAGGCCGAAGGCGTGGCGCTGGACGCCACGGCACTGGGTTGCCTGCAGGCGATCGAGCATTACGAGATCGCCCGTTACGGCACCCTGCGCGAATGGGCCAAGGAACTGGGCCACAAGGACGCCGCCGACATCTTGGGCCAGATCCTCGACATGGAAAAGGCCGCCAACAACAAGCTGACCGGCATCGCCGTGACCAAGGTCAATGCCTGAACGGCTCCGACCCGAAGGTGCCGCAGCCTAGCGTTGCGGCACCATCATCTGCACCAGCGGCTGCAGCGAGCGGCCTTTCACCGACCAGCTGGCGGCGATGGCGGCGCTGGCCAGCACCTCGAGCCAGAAGACTGGGCTCCATGCGGCAATCGCCGCCCCGAGCGGGGTGAACTGCACCAGACCTATCAGCAGCAAGGCCGCGATGATGGTCCAGCCGCAGATGCGATAGATGCGGTTCGCGCCGCGCTTCAGTGGCTCGCCCTCGTCGCCACGGGTGAAGAGGCACAGGAACGTCACCGCCATCGCCCCGAAGAACATGAGCGCGGCGGCGAAATGCACGAACCGCGTAAGCTGCAGACCCAGCAGGCATTGCGTCAGCGTGCAGACCACCTCTGGCGCGCCAGCCTCGGGGATCGTCGGCCACAGCGCGATCCCGGCGGCACCCAAGGCCGCCGCCCGCGACAGATTGCGGTCGGTCAGCCAGTTGGCCTCGACAGTGCGATAGCCCTCGTAACTCCACAGGAACACCGCCTGCGCGCAAAGCGTGCCGACGAAGATCTCGCGCATGGGCGAGTAGTAATAAGACGACAGGCTGCCCCGGATGCCCTCGCCGCTGAGGATGCCATAGGCGATCAGCGCCAGCGGCAGGAACAGCCCCAGGAGGCCGATGGCCCGGCGCACGGCGAGAAAGGACAGGACCAGATCATTCTCGGCCTGTTGCCTGATGCCTGACAGATCCTGATCCATCGCCCGCCCTCCGCCTGGTGCCGGGAAGGTGGCAGGCGGTGGCGGTGGCGGTCAACTGCTCTTCTGGTGGAGCGCCGATATCTCTCGTCGGGGGTCAGGCAGGCGGAGCGCAGTTTGCTACGCACACGGACCGACTCACGTAACCTGCGCGTAGCATACAAGAGGCTAAAGTGGCCTTGCCTATCTGATTTGCCTGCCTTGATTCACGCATGCCATCTCCGATGGAACTCCACGCATTGCCACTCCGGTCGGACACGACACGATCGCTTTGGCACGACATCACGCCGAAGCTCGTTCTGCATTGAGTATTGTATCGCTCCGGGCCGGAAACCTGGCTGATTCTATCGGCGTTTGCCAACGATGCTTGCCTCGCGTCGTTCGCAAAAATGCTGCACATCTGATAGGCGGTCTCAACATCAACTGAAACATTCCCTACCTCAACAAACGTTTCTTGATATTGAGGTGCATTTGGATCGACTTCACATGCGGTGATCGCGACGGCGACCAGCAGCAGAGAGAAACGTGGTTTAATCATCTTTCGGCCCTCGCAAGCGATCTCGTGATAAGCAGACAGCAACGCGAAGCGAGCCACCGGGCCCGTATGAAGCCTCATGACCTGCCTAGCCATATATGGTTAACAAACTGTTAATAATTCAAAATAGTGGTGTCCGCCCTCATGTGGTTCTAGCAATTCGCCACGGCAGACATTTCGGCAGAACAATCAATCGCACTTGGCAAACGCTGCCCTTACATCTCGGCCAGGATCGCCTCGGCCGCCGCGCGCGGGTTCGCAGCCTTCCAGATCGGACGACCGACGACGATGTGATCCGCCCCCGCCGCAATGGCGCTGGCCGGGGTCTCGACCCGTTTCTGATCGCCCAGGTCAGCCCCGGCGGGGCGCACGCCGGGGGTCACGATCAGACGCGCATTGGGCAGGGCCCGGATCGCCGCCGCCTCGCGCGGCGAACAGATGATGCCGTCGGCGCCCGCGTCAAAAGCGCGCGCGGCCCGTTCCACGGTGATCTCGTGGATATCCCCCGGCAGGATCAGCCCGGCATCCAGATCGGCGCGATCGAGCGAAGTCAGGATGGTCACGCCCAGAATCTTGGTGTTGCTGCCCGCCGCGCCTTCCTTGGCCGCGCGGATCACATGGGGATCGCCGTGGACGGTCAGGAAATCCAGATCGAACTGCGCCAGCCCGCGCACCGCCGCCTCGACCGTCGCACCGATGTCGAACAGTTTCATGTCGAGGAAGATGCGCTTGCCATGCTCTTCCTTCAGCTCGTTGGCCAAGGCCAGCCCGCCCCCGGTCAGCATACCCAGCCCGATCTTGTAGAAGCTGACGGAATCGCCCAGTTTCCCCGCCAGTTCCAGCCCGGCAACGGCATTCGGCACGTCCAGCGCCACGATCAGCCTGTCGTCCATCCCGACCCCCTGCAGATTGTGCAAACGCCCGGCTTATGCCATGATTTTTTCTGTCTTGAAAGGGTGTGGGGGCGTGACCAAATGGTCAGTGAAGACCCGCACCTGACCATGCCTTGACGGGTGGTCCGACAGCGGGGGCTAATCAGAAGGAGACTACTGCCGATGAACATGGAAAAGTTCACCGAGCGGTCTCGCGGCTTCATGCAGGCTGCGCAGACCATCGCGATCCGCGACGAGAACCAGCGGGTCATGCCCGAACATCTGCTGAAGGCCCTGATGGATGACGATCAGGGATTCGCAACCAACCTCATCACCAAATCCGGCGGCGATGCCCGCGCCGTGCGTCAGGCGGTCGATCAGGCCGTGGCCAAGCTGCCCAAGGTGTCGGGCGGCAATGGACAGGTCTATGTCGACCCCTCGATGGTGCGCGTGCTGGACGAGGCCGAGCAGCTGGCCAAGAAGGCCGGCGACAGTTTCGTTCCGGCCGAGCGCATCCTGACCGCGCTCGCGATCGTCAACACCAATGCCAAGGACGCGCTGACCGCCGGCGGCGTGACCGCGCAGAACCTGAACGCCGCCATCAACGAGATCCGCAAGGGCCGCACCGCCGATACGGCCAGCGCCGAGGAAGGCTATGAGGCGCTGTCGAAATACGCCCGCGACCTGACCGCCGCGGCCGAGGAAGGCAAGATCGACCCGATCATCGGCCGCGACGAAGAGATTCGCCGCGCCATGCAGGTGCTGTCGCGCCGCACCAAGAACAACCCGGTGCTGATCGGGGAACCCGGCGTCGGCAAGACCGCCATCGCCGAGGGTCTGGCGCTGCGCATCGTCGATGGCGATGTGCCCGAGAGCCTGAAGAACAAGAAGCTGATGGCGCTGGACATGGGCGCGCTGATCGCCGGGGCGAAGTACCGCGGCGAGTTCGAGGAGCGGCTGAAATCGATCCTGAAAGAGATCGAATCCGCTGCCGGGGAAATCATCCTCTTCATCGACGAGCTGCACACGCTGGTCGGCGCTGGCAAGACCGATGGCGCGATGGATGCCGCCAACCTGATCAAGCCCGCGCTTGCCCGGGGCGAGCTGCATTGCGTCGGTGCCACCACGCTGGACGAATACCGCAAGTATATCGAGAAGGACGCGGCCCTTGCCCGCCGCTTCCAGCCGGTGCTGGTCGAGCAGCCGACGGTCGAGGACACCATCTCGATCCTGCGCGGCATCAAGGAAAAGTACGAGCTTCACCACGGCGTCCGCATCTCGGACGCGGCGCTGGTCGCTGCGGCGGAACTGTCGAACCGCTACATCACCGACCGCTTCCTGCCCGACAAGGCGATCGACCTCGTAGATGAGGCTGCCAGCCGGCTGCGCATGGAAGTGGACAGCAAGCCCGAGGAACTGGACGCGCTGGATCGCCAGATTCTGCAGATGCAGATCGAGGCCGAGGCGCTGAAGAAAGAGGATGACGCGGCCAGCAAGGACCGGCTGGAACGGCTGGAAAAGGATCTCTCGGACCTGCAGGAACGCAGCAGCGAGATGACCGCCCGCTGGCAGGCCGAGCGTGACAAGCTGGAAGGCTCGCGCAACATCAAGGAGCAGCTGGAAAAGGCCCGGGCCGAACTGGATCAGGCCAAGCGCGAGGGCAACCTGGCCCGCGCGGGCGAACTGTCCTATGGCATCATCCCCGGCCTCGAGAAGAAGCTGGCAGAAGCCGATGGCACCAGTGGCGATGGCATGATGGTCGAGGAAAGTGTTCGCCCCGAGCAGATCGCCGAGGTAGTCGAACGCTGGACCGGTATTCCCACGACCAAGATGCTGGAAGGCGAGCGTGACAAGCTGCTGAAGATGGAAGAGATCCTCGGCAAGCGAGTCATCGGCCAGTCCGAGGCGGTCACTGCGATCTCGAAATCGGTCCGCCGCGCCCGCGCCGGCCTGAACGACGAGAACCGGCCGCTGGGGTCCTTCCTGTTCCTCGGCCCGACCGGCGTCGGCAAGACCGAGCTGACCAAGGCCATGGCCGAATACATGTTCGACGACGAATCCGCGATGATCCGTATCGACATGTCAGAGTTCATGGAAAAGCATTCGGTCGCCCGCCTGATCGGCGCGCCTCCGGGCTATGTCGGCTATGACGAGGGCGGCGTGCTGACCGAGGCCGTTCGGCGGCGTCCCTATGCTGTGATCCTGTTCGACGAGGTCGAGAAGGCGCATCCGGATGTCTTCAACGTGCTGTTGCAGGTGCTGGATGACGGGCAGCTGACCGATGGTCAGGGCCGGCGCGTGGACTTCAAGAACACGCTGATCGTGCTGACCTCGAACCTCGGTTCCCATGCGCTGTCGACCCTGCCCGACAATGCCGATTCCGGCGAGGCGCGGAAGGAAGTGATGGATGCGGTGCGGGCGCATTTCCGCCCCGAATTCCTGAACCGGCTGGACGAGATCATCATCTTCCGCCGCCTGACGCGCGAGAACATGGACGGCATCGTCCGCATCCAGCTGTGGCTGCTGGAACAGCGCCTTGCGCAACGCAAGATCACGCTGGATCTGGACGAGAAGGCGATGAAATGGCTGGCCGACGAGGGGTATGACCCGGTCTTCGGTGCCCGTCCGCTGAAGCGCGTGATCCAGCGCGCCCTGCAGGACCCGCTGGCCGAGATGCTGCTTTCAGGCGAGGTGCTGGACGGCCAGACCGTCCATGTCAGCGCCAACGAGAACGGCCTGCTGGTCGGCAACCATGTCGGCACCGCCGGGCACAAGCTGGGCGCGGTCGGCGAGGGCTCGCGCAGCAACACGGTTCACTGAGCCGCAGAGAAATGGAAAGGCCCCGGAGATCCTGGGGCCTTTTCCTTGGGTGCCAACTTGGATCAGGTCAGGCCATAGAACGCCCGCGCCGTGCCGTCGAAGACCCGTTCCCTGTCTTCGGACGACAGCCCGGCGGTCAGGTCCAGCGCCGCCTGATACCAGCCGGCATAGTCGCCGGCGAGGTTCACCACCGGCCAGTCACTGCCCCACATGACCCGGCCCGCACCGAAGCGGTCCAGCACATGCGCTGCATGGGCGGTCAGGCCAGCCATGGTCCAGTCCGGTCCGATCTCGGTGATCATACCCGACAGCTTGCACCAGACATTCGGCAGGGCCGCCAGCGCATCCATGCCGTTGAGCCAGACAGCCTCGGGTGCCCGCCCGCCTCCCATGTGTGGCTTCGCCATGTGATCGATGACGATGCGCAGATCCGGATGTCGGGTGGCGATGCGCGCGATCGCCTCCAGATGGCGCGGCTGGACCAGAGCATCAAAGCAAAGGCCGGTCGCCGCCATGTGGCGCAAGGCGGGCTCGGCTGCCGCCTGCAGGATCCAGTCCGTGTCCTCGATGCCCTGCAGCATGGGCCGCAATCCCTTCAGCGCCGGGTCTGCCTGCAGCCGTTCGATTGTGGCAACCGCATCCGGCGCGGTCAGCTCAACCCAGCCCACCACCCCCGCGACAAACGGCGTGCGGGCGGCGATCTGCAACAGGAATTCCGTTTCGGCCACCGTTGGCGTCGCCTGAACCAGAACGGTCTGGTCGATCCCCGCCGCCTCGATCAGCGGCGCAAGGTCCGACGGGCCGAAATCACGGAAGATCGGCTCCACATCCGCGTTGGGCCACGCATAATCACCGCGACCCAATTGCCAGAAATGCTGATGTGCATCGATCATGCGAAGCCCTCTCCGTTCCGGACCGTTCGTCCATAATGATAAAAAACACTATCGAGACGGCAAATACCCTGTCAATCGGTCTGGCGGTCACGCCAGCTGGTTCACCCGCAGCGAGGCGATCAGCGTTTCCTTCGAGGTCGCCAGGTGCGCTTGCATCGCGGCCTGCGCCGCAACCGGATCGCGGGACCGCATCGCCGCGATGACCCGCCGGTGCTCGCCGATGGCCGCCTTGTTCCGGTCGCGCTCCAGCTGCTTGTCCCATTGGTAATGGTAGTGGAAGATCAGCGAGATGACCTTCTGGAAGTCGGCGATGAAGCGGTTCCTGACAACACCGTTCACCACGGCATGAAAGTCCTCGTCCAGCCGTGAAAAGGCGTGGAAATCGCTGTCGATCCGGTCGAGCAGGTCCAGATGCGCGCGGTCGAGCCGGTCCAGTTCGGCCCAGACCGGATGGCTGTCTGGCAACTGGGTCACACAGCGCGCCGCGTTCACTTCCAGCAGCAGCCGGAAATCCGACAGCTCCACGGCATAATCGGCGGTAAAGCCCAGAAGCCGCCAGCCACCGCGCGAGCGCCGCTCGACCAGTCCGAACTGGCCGAGGCCCGCGAGGAATTCCTGCAAGAGATGTGGCGGAACCGAGAATCGCTTGGCCAGACGCGCCACGTTCAGCGGTGTGCCGGCCGGCACATCGAAGCGCAGGACCCATTCCAGAAAGCGGCGCTCCAACTCGCGCAGCGAGATATAGTCTTCGCGCTCGGCCAGCCGGTCCTTCTTGCGCGTCGCCCTGAGCAGCGGCTTGTGCCGGCCATCAAGCCCGATGATGCCGCTTTCCGCCAGCCGTTTCAGCACGGCACGCACCACCGTCCGGCTGACCTTCAGCGTTTCGGCCAGTTTCATCTCGGACGGCAGGGCATCGCCTGGCGTCAGACCGCCCAGATGATCCAAGGCCTGATTGTAGGCCGCACGAAATCGGCTGTCGGTCCGGGCCATGCTGTCCTGTACATTTGTACTGATCGATTAAAAACAGTTTACAGCGCCGAATTCCTTCGTCTAGTGTTCTTTATCATAAAAGCCCGAAAGCGACGGGAGGCGCTTGGAATGGCAAGGACGATGCTCTGCGGCACCTGCGTCACCCCGGGCCAGTTCGCGCTGACCGAGGCCGATCTGCCGGAAACCGCGCCCGAGGGTTGGGTGCTGGTCGACATCGCCGCCGTGGGGTTGTGTGGCACAGATTTCCACATTTTCGCGGGCAAGCATCCCTACCTGAATTATCCGCGCGTGATCGGTCACGAGCTGTCGGGCCGGGTCACCGCCCCTGCGGCAGGCTGGGCCAAGGGCGATGCGGTGGTCATCAACCCCTATCTCGCCTGCGGTGACTGCCGAGCCTGCCAGCGTGGCAAGCCGAATTGCTGCGCCCGAATCGAGGTGCTGGGCGTGCATCGCGACGGCGGTCTTTGCGCAAGGATATCAGTGCCGGCGGCGAATCTCTACCCGGCGGGCGATCTGCCCCTGCACGCGGCGGCGATGGTCGAGTTTCTGGCCATCGGCGCCCATGCGGTGCGCCGGGGCGAGGTCGCGGCGGGCGACCGGGTGCTGGTCACCGGCGGCGGTCCCATCGGGCTTGGCGCGGCGCTCTTCGCGCGGCTGAGGGGGGCGGAGGTGCATCTGCTGGACACCACGCCCGCGCGGCTGGCGCAGGCGGAAGGGCTGGGGTTTCACCAGCTGCACGGCAGCATCGACCCGGCAGCCTCTGATGGCTTCGACGTGGTCTTCGACGCCACTGGCCATGCAGGTGCAATGGAGGCGGGATTTGCCCATGTGGCTCATGGCGGGAGTTATGTCCTGATCTCCATCGTGCAGGACCGCATCGGCTTCTCGGATCCCGAATTCCACAAGCGCGAGATGCGGTTGATCGGCTCGCGCAACGCCACCGCCAACGATTTCGAGACGGTGATGGCGGCGCTGCGCTCGGGCGCGATCGAGGCCGATGCGCTGCTGTCGGAACAGATCGCGCTGGCCGACCTGCCCCGGCGCCTGCCGGATCTCGCCGCCGACCGTGGTCGGCTGATCAAGGCCATCGTCACCATGGAGGCGGCGGTATGACCGAAGTCATCCGCATGAGCGCCATCGAGAAGCACTTTCCCGGCGTCCATGCCCTGCGCAATGCGCAGTTTGATCTGAAGGCCGGCGAGGTTCATGCGCTGATGGGCGAGAATGGCGCCGGCAAGTCGACGCTGATGAAGATCCTCGCCGGCATCTACAGCGCCGATAGCGGCAGCGTGCAGGTGAACGGCAGCGAGGTCCGCATCAATGGTCCCCGCGCGGCACAGGATCTGGGCATCGGCATCATCCATCAGGAACTGGCGCTGATGCCCGATCTGACGGTCGCGCAGAACATCTTCATCGGCCGCGAGCCGCGCAACCGCTGGGGCGTCTTGGACGAGGCGCAGCTGAACCGTGACGCCGAGGCGATCTTTGCCGCGATGAAGGTGCCGCTGGACCCCACCGCCGAGGTGCGCCGGCTGACCATCGCCAAGCAGCAGATGGTCGAGATCGCCAAGGCGCTGTCCTTCCGTTCGCGCATCCTGATCATGGACGAGCCGACGGCGGCCCTGAACGAGACCGAGACGGAGGAGTTGTTCGCCATCATCCGCCGGCTGAAATCCGAGGGCGTGGCGATTGTCTATATCAGCCACAAGATGAACGAGATCCGCCGCATCTCGGACCGGGTGACGATCATGCGCGACGGTGCCTATGTCGGCACCGTCACCGCCGAGGATACGCCGATCGAGACGATCATCTCGATGATGGTCGGGCGCGAACTCGAACAGACCAGCATCGCGATCCCCGATCTCGGCGATGCGCCCGTGGCGCTGGAGGTGCGGGGCCTGAGCGCCGGGCGGATGGTGCGCGATGTCAGCTTCACCCTGCGGCGCGGCGAGATCCTGGGATTTGCCGGGTTGATGGGCGCAGGCAGGACCGAGGTGGCGCGGGTGATCTTTGGCGCCGATCCGCGCGAGGGGGGCGAGATCCTGGTTCATGGCAGTGCCCGCACGATCCGCAACCCGCGCGACGCGGTGGGCGCGGGCATCGGCTATCTGTCCGAGGATCGCAAGCAATTCGGGCTGGCCCTTGGCATCGACGTGCGGGGCAATATCGCGCTGACCTCGCTCGACCGTTTTTCGGACCGTTTCCTCAGGGTGAACGAAGCCGGGCTGGCCAAGGTCGCCACCAGCTATATCGCCAGCCTTGCGATCCGCACGCCCTCGGACCAGCAGGAGGTGCGGCTGCTCTCGGGCGGGAACCAGCAGAAGGTGGTCATCGCCAAATGGCTGTTGCGTGACTGCGACATCCTGATCTTCGACGAGCCCACACGCGGCATCGATGTCGGTGCCAAGGCCGAGATCTATCGCCTGCTGCAGAGCCTCGCCGAGGCCGGCAAGGCGATCATCGTCATCTCTTCGGAACTGCCCGAGGTGCTGCGCCTGTCGCACCGCATCGCCGTCATGTGCGAGGGGCGGCTGACCGGCATCCTGCCCGGCGGCCCCGCCACCAGCCAGCACGAGATCATGCGCCTCGCCACCCGGCGCGACCACGCCGCAGAAGGAGCATCCGCATGACCGCAACCCCCGTCGCCGCCAAGCCCCGGGCCATCGCCTCGGGGGCGCAACAGAAGCTTCTGGCCTTTGCCAGCCTGATCGCGCTTCTGGTCTTCTTCTCGCTGGCCTCGCCGAATTTCCTGCAAACTGCGAATATCCTTGCGATCCTGCAGGCGACCAGCGTGAACGGGGTGCTGGCCATCGCCGCCACGCTGGTCATCATCACCGGCGGGATCGACCTGTCGGTCGGCACGCTGATGACCTTCACCGCCGTCATCGCCGGGGTGGTGCTGACCTTCTGGGGCCTGCCGATGCCGCTTGGCGTCATCGCCGCCATCGCGGCGGGAACCGCCTGCGGCTTCATCTCGGGCTCGCTGGTTGCCCGCATGAAGATCCCGCCCTTCATCGCCACGCTGGGGATGATGCTGATCCTCAAGGGCCTGTCGCTGGTCATCTCGGGGACGAAACCGATCTATTTCAACGACACCCCGTCCTTCCCGCTGATCTCGACAGGCTCGCTGATCGGGTCGATCTTTCCGGCGGTGCCGGTGCCGAATGGGGTGCTGATCCTGTTCCTGCTGGCGCTGGCGATTTCCTGGATGCTGAACCGCACCACGCTTGGCCGCTATTGCTTTGCGCTCGGTTCGAACGAAGAGGCGGTGCGGCTGTCGGGCGTGAATGCCGATGGCTGGAAGGTCGCGATCTATGCGCTGGCCGGCGGCATCTGCGGCATTGCCGGGCTGCTGATCGCCTCGCGGCTCAATTCGGCGCAGCCTGCGCTGGGGCAAGGCTACGAGTTGGACGCCATCGCCGCCGTGGTGATCGGCGGCACCTCGCTGGCCGGGGGGCGCGGCTCGATCCTTGGCACGATTATCGGCGCGCTCATCATGGGCGTGCTGCTGAACGGCCTGCGCATCATGTCCGTAGCGCAGGAATGGCAGACCGTCGTGACCGGCGCGATCATCATCTTCGCCGTTTACGCTGACATGCTGCGCCGGCGTCGCGCCGGATGAACCACAGAGAACGGACAACGTTCCAGACCCCAACACCCATCCCAACCAGGAGGTAATCAAGATGCTGAACAGAAGATCCCTCATGGCCGCACTGGCCGCCGGCACCCTGCTGGCGACCAGCAGCCTCGCCATGGCGCAGGACAAGATGTACATCCCGCTGGTCTCGAAAGGGTTCCAGCACCAGTTCTGGCAGGCCGTGAAGGCCGGCGCGGACAAGGCGGCGGCCGAGTTCGGCGTCGACGTGACCTTCGAGGGGCCGGATACTGAGGCGCAGGTCGACAAGCAGATGGACATGCTGGCCGCCGCACTGGCGAAAAAGCCCGCCGCCATCGGCTTTGCCGCGCTGGACAGCCAGGCCGCGACGCCGCTGTTGAAGCAGGCGCAGGATGCGGGTATCCCGGTCATCGCCTTCGACTCGGGCGTCGACAGCGACATTCCGGCGACGACCGTGACAACCGACAACCTCGCGGCGGCGGGGATGGCGGCGGACAAGATGGCCGAGCTGATCGGCGGGGCCGGCAAGGTGGCGCTGGTCGTGCATGACCAGACCTCGCGCACCGGCATCGACCGGCGCGATGGCTTCGTGAACCGGATGAAAGAGGGACATCCGGATATCGAGATCGTCGACATCCAGTATGGCGCCGGCGACCAGTTGCAATCGACCGAGATCACCAAGGCGATCCTGACCGCCAATCCCGACCTCAAGGGCATCTTCGGCGCCAATGAGGGCTCGGCCATCGGTGTCCTGAACGCGATCAAGGAAACCGGTACCACCGGCGTCGTGGTGATCGGCTATGACTCGGGCGCGGCGCAAAAAGAGGCGATCCGTTCCGGCGCCATGGCCGGCGCCATCACCCAGAACCCGGTCGGCATCGGCTACGAGACCGTCAAGGCCGCCATCGCGGCGACCAAGGGCGAGACGCTGCCCAAGACCATCGACTCGGGCTTCAAGTGGTATGACAAGACGAATATCGACGATCCCGAGGTTGCGGCGGTCCTCTACGACTGAGGCTCCGGCACGCAGGCAAAATGCCGGTCCCGGTTCGGGGCCGGCCCTCTGACAAGGACTTTCGTGATGGATATGGGACTTGCCGGAAAAGCCGTGATCGTGACCGGCGGCGGTGCCGGGATCGGCGGTGCCATTTCCGAGGCGCTGGCGGCCGAGGGTGCGGTGCCGGTGATCCTCTCGCGACGGGCACCCGATCCCGACTGGCTGGCCGGGCTGGGGCCGCGTGCCGGGTGGATCAAGGTCGATCTGGCGGATGACGATCAGTGCCGGGCCGCCGCGGCCGAGGCGCGCCAGCGTTTCGGCCAAATCTACGGGCTGGTCAACAATGCCGGCGTCAATGATGGCGTGGGCATCGAGGCCGGGCCAGAGGCCTTTCGCGCCTCGCTGGACCAGAACCTGATCCATTACTACACGCTGGTTCACCTGCTGGCCGATGATTTCAAGGCCAGCGCCGGCGCGATCGTGAACATCAGTTCCAAGACCGCCGTGACCGGACAGGGCAATACCTCGGCCTATGTCGCGGCCAAGGCGGCGCAGCTGGGTCTGACGCGGGAATGGGCGGCGGCCTTCGCGCCCCATGGCGTGCGGGTGAACGCGGTCATCCCGGCCGAAGTGATGACGCCGCTTTATGCCCGCTGGATCGCGGGTTTCGACGACCCGGACGCCAAGCTGGCCGAGATCACCGCCCGCATCCCGCTGGGGCAGCGGATGACCGAGGCTGACGAGATCGCCGCGATGGCGGTCTTTGCCCTTTCGGACCGCGCCCGGCACCTGACCGGGCAATGGCTGTTCGTCGATGGCGGCTATACCCATCTGGACCGCGCCTTGGCCGGGGTCGGCGCGTGAGACCCGTCGGATCTCGGGCACAAAGTTGAGGTAAACGAGCGAGGTATCCCGATGCAACGCATGGGCATGATGATCGGGCTGAAGCCCGAGAAGCTGGCGGAGTACAAGGCGCTTCACGCGGCGGTCTGGCCCGCCGTCCTTGCGCGGATCTCGGCATCGAACATCCGCAACTATACCATCTTCCTGCGCGAGCCGGAAAATATCCTCTTCGGCACATGGGAATACCACGGCACCGATTTCGCCGCCGACATGGCCGCCATCGCCGCCGATCCGGTAACGCAAGACTGGTGGCGGCTGACCGATCCCTGCCAGGAACCGCTGCCAAGCCGCGCACCGGGTGAGTGGTGGGCGATGATGGACGAGGTGTTTCATCATGACTAGCGCTCCACGGGCATAGCCCGAACGTATCGGCACAGGCCCCCGGATATGCATGACCCGCACGACTGCGGGCGAATTTTCGCGGATGTTATCGTTAATAATGATATTATTATAATGTCACTTATTTAAATTAAATCTCCATTCTAAAATAATTATGATATTTATTAATTTGCGCAGATTCGCGCAAATATCTCTGGAGTAGGGATCGATTATGAAAGACATCGCAACCAACCCCGTCCGGGTCTCGCTGCCGGCCAGCGTCGCCTCGGATATCGACCGGCTGAAAAAGGCGGTCGGCAGCGTGCTGGGCCATCTGGGCTGCCAGGCCTGCTGCTCGGGTCACGACATCCTGTTCGAACTGCAGCGCGACTTCATCTTTGAAAAGGATGTGCGCGAGCATCCGGTGTCGATGCCCGGTCGGCGCGGGCTTGCCGCCGGCAAGACCCTCGATATCGGCCTCAACCCCGACGCCGCCGGCAATATCGACACGGTCTTTGCCGCCATCGACAAGCTGGCCGAACTGACCGGCCATGTCGCCTGCGCCACCGGCTGCGACTGGCGCTTCAACCTCGAACGCTCGCTGGTGCTCGACGCCCGGATGAACCTTCGCGAACAGGTGATGACCATTGGCTGACATGGCTGCATTCCAGGCCCCCAAGCTCGGAATCGGCATGATCTTCTCGACGGCGCTGAAGCCCTTCCTGCAGCGCCGTCCCACCGCACTGGACGTGCTGGAGATCGAGCCACAGACGCTTTGGCTGGCCGATGACCCGTTCGACGGGCCCTTCTTCGAATTCACCCCGGCCTTCGACATGCTTGCCGAACTGCCGCAGAAGAAGCTCGTGCATTCGGTCGGCATGCCGATCGGCGGCACCCGCCGCCCGCATCCGTCGCAACTGTCGCTGCTGCGCCGCGTGGCCGAGCGGCTGGACAGCACCTGGGTCAGCGAGCATCTGTCGATCGCGGGCACTCCGCACAAGGCGGCGGGCTTTCTCCTGCCGCCGCTGCAGACCGATGAGGGCGTCCAGATCGCCGCCCGGAACATCCGCGCCTTTGCCGAAGGTGTCGGCCGCCCCGTCGCCATTGAAACCGGCGTCGCCTATTTCGCCCGCAAGGAGTTCGAGATGCCCGATGGTGAATTCGTCGCGCGCATCTGCGAGGAAACCGGCTGCGGCATCCTCTTGGACCTGCACAACCTCTATTGCAACGAACGCAACGGCCGCATCCGGATGCAGGCTTTTCTGGCACAGATCCCGCTGGACCGGGTCTGGGAAATCCATCTGGCCGGCGGGCAGGAAATGGACGGCTATTGGCTGGACAGCCATTCCGGCGAAATGCCGGTCGATCTTGCCGCCTTCTCGCGCGAGGTGGTGCAAAGCCTGCCCAATCTCGGCGCGCTGAACTTTGAAATCTACGACACCTTTCTCGAGCGCATGGCAGCCGAAGAGCTGGACAATACCGTGGGTGAATTACGCGAAATCTGGGACCGCGCCGGCATCAGCCGCTCGGACGCGCCGCCATCTGCGCTTCGTCCCCGTCCAAACGCCCCCGGCCCTGCCTCGGCGGATTGGGAAGAGGGCGCGACCCGTGCGGTCTGGCAGGCCGATCCCGATCAGCATCCCTGGCCCGATGACGCCGAGGCGCTGCGGCTTTACGCCAAACTCGCCCGCAGCTTCCGCGGCTCGATGCTGGTCCGCGCCATGCCGCGCTCGCTGCGCTATCTGCTCTTGCGCGACGGAAATGGCACCGAGACCGTGCTGGGCCGCTTTCACACCGCCCGCGACCCGCGCCTGTTCACCCCGCTCGAGGCCGAGAGCTTTGCCGACTACCTGATCGGCGAGGGCGAGGGTGATCCGTGGCTGCTGGCGCTTCTCAGCTACGATCTCGCATTCCTCAGGATCGTGCGGCAGGGCAAGGCGCAACTCGTACGCTTTCCCGGCGACCCTACGACTTTGTTCGAGGCGCTTGCGGTCGCGCGCCTGCCCGCGAACCTGCCTGACGGCCCGGAATGGGAGGTTGAAATCTTGCCCGACGGCTTCACCCTCGCCGACTTCACCCCCGGTGCGGCGGCGCTGTAACGTCACTTTGAACAAGCTCACGCAAGCCATTGACAGGACGGCACCCTGCGGCGACACCCGCGCTGTTTCACCAGCCCGGAAGTTCCGCCCATGCGCCTCTTTGCCGCCCTGCCCTGCCTCGCCCTTCTCGCCACGCTGGCCGCCTGTTCCGGCGATGCCCCCGCCTCGAACGAACTGCAGCTTGAGAATGACGGCGGCGGCAAGTTCAGCGGCAAGGCCGGACCGGAATGGACCGGCGCCGAGCTGAAACGGGAGGCCGCAACCTCGGTCTGTGGCGGGGCGGAACCGGCGACCTTCAAGCTGACGAGCAAGAAGGACGTGTGGAGCTTCAAGGGCAAGTGCTGAACGTGACGTGACGCGGCGGCGGCGCAGGCATTGCCCTCGCGTCACGCTTGCCGAGACGGGGCGACCTCCGCATATTGACGCGAACGTCAAGGAGGACCCCATGCTGCCGCCGATCCTGCAGAACCTGCGCATTCCCGTCGTCGCCTCGCCCATGTTCATCGTTTCCGGCCCGGATCTGGTGATCGCCCAGTGCAAGGCCGGCATCGTCGGCAGCTTTCCGGCGCTGAATGCCCGCGAGAAGGACGGCGATCCGATCCAGCTGGAAGCCTGGCTGACGCGGATCACCGAGGAACTGGATCGCCACAATCAGGCCAATCCCGACCGCCCGGCCGCGCCCTTCGCCGTCAACCAGATCGTCCACCGCAGCAATGCCCGGCTGGAACGCGATATCGAGATCTGCCACCGCCACCGGGTGCCGATCTGGATCACCTCGCTTGGTGCCCGGACCGAGGTGAATGCCGCCGCCCATGACTGCGGCGCCATCGCGCTGCATGACATCATCAACAATGTCTTCGCCAAGAAGGCCATCGAGAAGGGCGCCGACGGGCTGATCGCCGTGGCCGCCGGTGCCGGTGGCCATGCCGGCCCGCAATCGCCTTTCGCGCTGATCCAGGAGATTCGCGACTGGTTCAATGGACCGCTGCTGCTGTCGGGCGCCATCGCCACCGGCCGCGCCATTCTGGCGGCCCGTGCCATGGGTGCCGATCTGGCCTATATCGGCAGCCCCTTCATCGCCACCGAGGAAGCCAACGCGCCCGCCGAATACAAGGACATGATCGTCGAATCGGACGCGATGGATATCGTCACCTCCTCGCTTTTTACCGGGGTGTCGGGCAACTACCTCGCCCCCTCGATCCGCAATGCCGGCCTCGACCCCGAGGCGCTGGCCCATGCCGACGCGAGCAGCATGGATTTCGGCCAAGGTTCGTCGAAGCCCAAAGCGTGGAGCACCATTTGGGGATCGGGTCAGGGGATCGGCGCGGTACGCGAGATCCAGCCAGCGGGGCAGTTGGTCGACCGTCTGGCAGGCGAATATGCCGCTGCCAAGGCCGAACTCGCCGCGATGTAAGTGGCGCGTCCCCCGAAACGACCAAAGGCCCGCCGTTTGACCGGCGGGCCTTCTGCTATCGGATGTCAGCTCGGATCTAGCTGTTATTCGCCGCCGAGAAGGTCGCCGGCTCGCCGGTGACGGTCACGATGCTGCCAACCCGCTGGAAATTGTAGAGGGTTTCCTCGTGCCCGGGCAGCGAGAAGCTGACATCATCGCCATCGCTCAGCGCCATCACCAGCCGCTGCGGCTGATCGGGCGCGGCGTCGCTGACATAGGTGGCGACCAACTCGTAGGCGCCGGCCTCGCCATCGGTGAAATAGAGGCTCATGTCGACGCTCTCGCCCTGCAGGGTGACACCATTCTGCGGCGCGGTCAGGGTAACGCTCTCGGCCAGAACGGCGGCGGGGGCGAGGGTCGCCAGCAGGGCGGCGGTGGCAAGTTTCAGGGTCATGTCGGGTCTCCCATTGAGATGCAGTATTTCGATGACTGGACAAGTGGGGCTTCCCGAAGAATAATAAAAATCGATCCACGATATGATTGGCATAACCAAAATGGATTTACGCCGCAGCGATCTCGGCCTGCTGGTCTCGCTCGACGCGCTGCTGACCGAGCGCAGCGTGACCGCCGCCGCCCGCCGCCTCGGCATCAGCCAGCCGGCGCTGTCGGCTCAACTCGCGCGGCTGCGCGACCTGATGGGGGATGAAATCCTCGTCGGCAACGCGCATGGCATGGTTGCCACCCCACGCGCGCAGGCTTTGCAAGCGCCGCTGCACGCGCTGCTCTCGGACATGTCCGACCTGATCTTTGCCGAGACCGATTTCGACCCCACCACCGGCAACCGGCATTTCCACATCGCCGCCACCGATGTCTCGCTGGCGGTGATCTTGCCCTCGGTGCTGAACACGATCTGCGCCCAGGCACCGGGCATCCGCATCACCACCGGCTCGCTCGATCATGACGACATGGTGGCGGCGGCCGAGGCCGGGAAACTCGATCTGGTCATCACGGCGGCCATTCGGATGCCGCAGGGTTTCCAGACCACCCGCCTGCTGACCGCCCCGAATTGCGTGATTTGGCGGCAGGGCCATCCGCGCCTGACGGGTGAGATCACGCTTGATCAGTTCTGCGAGTTGCCGCAGTTGAATGTCACCCCGGTCGAGGGCAGCTTTCAGGGTCCGATCGACCAGATCCTGACTGCGATGGGGAAGAAGCGCCGGATCAGCGCCTCGATCTCCAGCTATGTGCTGGCGCCGTCGCTGGTCAGGGCCACGGATTTCATCGCCGTGCTGCCCGAGACCATCCTCGATTTCGACGGCGATGGGCTGGTCTCATCCCCTCTGCCCTTCGCGCAGGACCCGCCGGCCATCAGCCTTGGCTGGCATCCGCGCTTCCGCAATGACCGCGCGCATCACTGGCTGCGACAGCTGACCATCGACACCTGCCGCCGGCTCGAGCGGCAGGGGGGCGGGTCCCCGAGCTAGGGCCGCGCAACCACCGTCAGCCATTCGGTCGGCTCGCCACGATAGCCGCCGCCACGCGCCTGACCGATGGACAGATCGTCAAAGCCGGCACTGCGGAACGCGATTTCCAGCGCCTCGCGCGCGGGTCGGTTGAAATAGCGTCCGGCAGCATCCCGGCCCGCCTCGCCCCCGGTCTTGAAGGTTGCGACCAGAACCCCGGCGGGCCTCAGGGCCCGGCGAACCCGGACAAGGATTTCGGGCAGGCCTGCAAACGGGACATGCAACAGGCTGGCATTGGCCAGCACGGCATCATAGCGCGCCACGACCGCCAGTTCATCGAAGCGCATCCGGCGCACGCTCATCCCGGTCCGCGCCCGCGCCTCGGCCACCATCTCGGCCGAACCATCGGTCGCGTCGACCCGGAATCCCGCCGCAAGCAAGGCCGCCGCTTCGCACCCGGCACCGCAACCCAGTTCCAGCACCTCGGCCCCCTCGGGCAGCAGGGCGATGAAATCAGAAAGGCCGGCCCAGATCCGGCCGGCCCCCTCATTCGCATAGTCGGAAGACGACTGCGCATAAAAGCGCAGGGTCTCGTCATCCGAGAAGCGGCTCACGCGTGCTCCAGCAGCGCCTCGCCTGCGGAGACGGTGCAGACTCCGGGCGACTCCTCGATCTGGATCACCTCGACCGACCCGTCCGAGGTCAGCATGGCGCAGCGCTTGCAGCGACCATAAAGGCCGGCCGGCGGGGCGTCGAAATCAAGGCCCATGGCGCGGGTGACGCTGCCATCGGCATCGGCCAGAACCTCGATCCCGGCGGCATCGGCGCCGGTTTCCTTGCCCCAGGCGGTGGCGACGAAGGCGTCGTTCACGGTCAGGCAGATGATCCGGTCGACGCCCTTGGCGCGGAACTGGTCGGCGGTGCGGATGAAGCTGGGCATATGCGCGGTGGTGCAGGTGCCGGTATAGGCACCGGGCAGACCAAAGATCGCCACGCGGCCCGAGGCCAGTTCGGCCATGTCCACCGGCTCGGGCCGGCCACTCTCGTTCAGCCGCATCAGATTGCCCGCGGGCAGCGTGTCACCAACCTTGATCGTCATGCGCTCTCTCCATCAATTGCAACAGATTCGCGGCGAATATAGGGTGCAGGCCGAACACAGACCAGCAGGGGCCTCCATGCGCATTCTCATCATCGGCGCCGGTCAGGCGGCAGCCTCGCTGGCCGCGCGGCTCCGCGCCAAGGGCCATGACGGCCCACTGAGCGTGATCGGCGCCGAGCCGGTCGCCCCCTATCAGCGCCCGCCGCTGTCCAAGGCCTATCTCCTGGGCGAGATGGGGCTGGACCGGCTGATGCTGCGCGGGGCCGAGTGGTGGGCCGAGAATGGCATCGACCTGCATCTGGGAGAACGCGCCCTTGCCATCGACCCCGCCGCGCGGACCGTCACCACCGACCGGGGCCGTCACGACTATGACGCACTTGCGCTGACGCTCGGTGCCACGCCGCGCCGCCTGCCGGCGTCCATGGGCGGCCATTTGCCCGGCACCTTCACCATCCGCGACCTCGCCGATATCGCCGCCATCGCGCCCTTGATGCAGCCCGGTCGCAGGCTGATCGTCATCGGCGGTGGCTATATCGGGCTCGAGGCCGCGGCGGTCGCCCGCAAGCTGGGGCTCGAGGTGGTGCTGATCGAAGCCGCCCCGCGCATCCTCGGCCGGGTCGCAGCGCCCGAGACCGCCGATATGATCCGCGCCCTGCACCGCGCCCATGGAACCGAGATTCTCGAAGCCACCGCGCTTTCCCGGATCACCGGAGAGGACCGCGCCGATGGCGTGGAACTGGCCGATGGCCGCCACCTTCCGGCCGATCTGGTCGTCATGGGCATCGGTATCGATCCCGATACCGCGCTGGCCGCCTCTGCCGGGCTGACCCTCGACAACGGGATCGCCACCGACGCCTTCGGCCAGACCTCCGATCCCGCCATCTGGGCGGCGGGGGACTGCGCCAGCTTCCCCCAGCACGGCCAGCGCATCCGGCTGGAAAGCGTCGGCAATGCCATCGACATGGCCGAGGCTGTGGCGGACAACCTGCTGGGTGCCGCCACGCCCTATGTCGCGAAACCATGGTTCTGGTCTGACCAGTTCGACGCCAAGCTACAGATCGCCGGGCTGAATACCGGCTATGACCGCACGATCAGCCGCCCCGGCGAGGGCGACCATGGCGGCAGCACCTGGTATTTCCGCGAGGGCCAGCTGATCGCCGTCGATGCGCTGAACGACGCCCGCGCCTATATGGTCGGCAAGCGCCTGATCGATGCTGGACGCTCGATCGCGCCCGAGACCCTTGCCGCGACCACCGACCTCAAGGCCCTGCTGAAATGAGGATCGTCGGCGGCAACCTGCGCGGGCTGAAGCTTGCCGATGTCGGCGAGGGCGATGCCGCCGCCCATCTGCGCCCGACCCCCGACCGGGTGCGCGAGGCGATCTTCAACCTGCTGATCAACGGCACCCATGGCAACCCGGTCCCCGGCGCGCGGGTCTTGGATCTCTTCGCCGGCACCGGCGCGCTGGGGCTCGAGGCGCTGTCGCGCGGCGCGGCGCGGGCGGCCTTTGTCGATGACGGGGTGAAGGCCCGGGCGCTGATCCGCAGCAATGTCGAGAAGGCCCGCGCCATGGGCGTCACCGACCTGTGGCGGCGCGATGCCACCGCATTGGGCGAAAACCGTGGTGCCGCATATGACCTGATTTTCCTCGATCCGCCCTATGGTCAGGGACTTGGCGAGCGCGCCATCGCCTCGGCCCTTGCCGGCGGCTGGATCGCGCCCGGCGCGATGATCGTGTGGGAGGAATCGCGTCCGCCCGTGATCCCCGCCCCGCTGACCCAGATCGATCAGCGGCGCTATGGCGACAGCATCGTCACCCTCGCCCGGATGCCATCCATGTGATCCCCGGTGAGCGGGGTTTGTTTTGCCTTGCCGCGCCGTCACAGGCTCAGTTGCGCCACGAGCACAACGAACGAGGCCAATCATGACCCGCAAGACCGCCGCCGTCGCCGCCCTCAGCCCCATTCTCTTCGCGCTGGCCTTTGGCGCCTATGCGCAGGAGGCCGGCCCGACAGGCAATGCCGATATTGATTTCGTCCGCAGCCTGATCCCGCATCATCAGGACACGCTGGCCATGGCGCGGACCGTGCTGGAGCAGGGCAGCGACCCCGAAATCCTTGCCCTCGCCCGCGAGGTCATCGCCGCGCAGGATCAGGACCTCGCGCTGATGCGGCAATGGCTGGATGATCGCGGCCAGGCATCCGTCTAGGCTTCCGCTCCGCGCCTAGCCCCGCCGGGCGATCACCCGCGCCGCCGCCTCGACCGCGCCGCTGCCATGCGGGATGTACAGAGCGATCATCCCGGCCTCCATCGCCGCCAGCGTCCCGAGCAGCATGGCGGCGTTGCAATAGCCCATATGGGCCACGCGCAGCCCGGTCGCCGGATCCTCGGCCCCGAGGCCCACGCCAAGCGTCACGCCCAGGTTGTCGCTCAGCCAGGCCCTGAGCGCATCGGCCTGCGGCACCGTCGCCGCCGTCACCGATTGCGCCCGGCGCGCCGGATCGGCCACGACAAGCCGGATCGCCGGATGGTCCGCGCCCCAGGCATCGAAGGCTGCCCAGCAGGCCTCGGCCAGTCGCTGATGCCGCGCCCAGGCCGCCTTGAGACCCTCGTCTTCCAGCAGCATCCGCAGCGCCTCGTCCAGCCCATAGACAAGCTGCACCGGCGGTGTGCCGCCCCAATATTGCCAGGCGGCTTCGGCCGAGGCACGGGGATGCCAGTCCCAATAGGGCGTGGTCAGATCGGTCGGGCCGCGCCCCTCTACCCGGTCCGAGAACCACGCGAAGGCCAGACCCGGCGGGCACATCAGCCCCTTCTGGCTGGCGGCGATCAGCACATCGACGCCCCAGTCGTCCATCTTCATCGGCGCGCAACCCAGTGAGGCGATGGCGTCCACGACCAGCAGCGCCGGGTGATCGCCCATGGTCGATTTCAGCGCCTGAATATCGGCCCGCGCCGAGCTGGCGGTATCGGTCTGGCAGACACAGACCGCGACGATCCCCTCTGCATCAGCCGCCGCCAACCGCGCGGCCAGCCGCGCCGGATCGGGCGGGGCGAGGCCGAAATCCATCGCCTCGACCGCCACGCCCTGCCGCGCCATCACCTCGGCCCAGCTGCGGCCGAAATGCCCGGACTGGATCACCAGCACCCGGTCGCCGCGGTTGAACAGGTTCGCCGTCACCGCCTCCCATCCGGCATGGCCATTGCCAATATAGCAGGCGAGGTTGGCCTTGGTCCCCGCAACCTGCTTCAGCCGCGCCACAACGCTTTCGATCGCGGCCTGCATCCCCTTGCCATAGATGTCGGGCGAGGCGCGGTGCATCGCCCTGAGCACCCGGTCGGGCGTCGGCGAGGGGCCGGGAATGGCGATGACGGGATGTCCGGTGGCAAGGCGCATGGGGGGACCTGTTTTATGTTCCGCGCCAATCGCTAAGCCGCGCATCCGCCATCGTCAACGCCCCGCAGCCGCGCCTTGCCGCGCGGCGCTCTCCTGCGCTAACAGGGAGCAAGCGACCCGAACGGACAGGCATGAGCACGAAACCCGACAGAACGCCCGGCCTGTTCGCCCGCATGTGGCAGGACTATCTGCGCCCGCACTGGCCGTCGATGACGCTGGCCTTCATCCTGATGACCATCGAGGGCTCGACCCTCGCGGTGCTGTCCTGGATGCTGAAACCGCTTTTCGATCGGGTCTTTGTCGGCGGCGAAACCGGCGCGATCTGGTGGGTGGGCGGCATCATCTTCAGCCTGTTCCTGATCCGCGCCATCACGCTGATCTTCAACCGCACCATTCTGACGCGGGTCTCGCTATCGGTCTCGACGGCGATGCAGACCGACATGCTGCGCCATATACTGACGCTCGACTCGCGCTTCTTCCAGGTCAATCCGCCCGGCGCGCTGATCGAGCGGGTGCAGGGCGACACCACCGCCGTTCAGGGGATCTGGTCCACGTTGATCACCGGGGCGGGGCGCGACGTGGTGGCGCTGGTCTCGCTGTTTTCCGTGGCGATCATCATCGACCCGTGGTGGACGCTGGCCGCGCTGATCGGAGCGCCGGTGCTGATCCTGCCGATGCTGATGGTACAGCGCTATATCCGCCGCAAGATGCGCCAGACCCGCGAACAGGCCAGCGCCCGCGCCACGCGGCTGGACGAGGTGCTGCATGGCATCCGCGCCGTGCGGCTGAACCGGATGGAAGAGGCGCAGACCGCCAGCTATGGCCAGATCGTCGAGCGCATCAAGGAGGCACAGGTCAAGGTCGCCACCATCGGCGCCACGATCCCGGCGCTGATCGACATCGTGACGGGCCTCGGTTTCGTCGGCGTGCTGGCCCTTGGCGGGGCCGAGGTCACGCGGGGCGAGCGGACGGTGGGCGATTTCATGTCCTTCTTCACCGCCATGTCGCTGGCCTTCCAGCCGCTGCGCCGCCTGGGCCTTCTGGCCGGCAGTTGGCAGACGGCCGCAGCCAGCCTCGAGCGGATCTACCAGATCCTCGACACCCGCCCGACCGTCTTTTCCGGCCCGCGCAGCGAGCCGCCGGCCGACACCACCATCCGCATCGAGGATGTCTGGCTGGGCTTTGACGGCCATCCGGTGCTGCAGGGCCTCAGCTTCACCGCCGAGGCCGGCCAGACCACCGCGCTGGTCGGGCCCTCGGGCGCGGGCAAGTCCACGGTCTTCAACCTGATCACCCGGATGATCGATCCCGACAGTGGCGAAATCACTCTTGGCGGCGTGCCGGTGCGCGACTTCACGCTGGAGACACTGCGCGACCAGTTCTCGACCGTGGCGCAGGAATCGGCGCTGTTCGATGAAACCCTGCGCGACAATATCATCATGGGCCGCCCCGGCGCCGACAGCGCCGATCTGTCCCGCGCCGTTACCGCCGCCCATGTGGCCGAATTCACCGAGGGCCTTCCTGCCGGGCTCGACAGTCCCGCCGGTCCGCGCGGCTCGAACCTGTCGGGCGGGCAGCGCCAGCGCGTCGCCATCGCCCGCGCGGTGCTGCGCGATGCCCCGATCCTGCTGCTGGATGAAGCGACCAGCGCGCTGGACACCGCCAGCGAGCGCATGGTGCAGGAGGCGCTGGACACGCTGTCCCAGGGCCGCACCACGCTGGTCATCGCGCATCGCCTGTCGACAATCCGCCAAGCCGACAAGATCGTGGTGCTCGAGGCCGGACGGGTTGTCGAAGAGGGCACGCATGACCAGTTGATGGACAAGGGCGGCGCCTATGCCCGCCTTGTCCGCCTTCAATTCGGGGAAGAGTGAACTATGTCCCTCAATACTGATCGCCGCATCTTCCGCGTCACCGGCGAGGACCGGGTTCCGTTTCTGCAGAACCTCGTCACGAACGACATTTCGCACGGCCCCGCCTGGTCGGCACTGCTGACGCCGCAGGGCAAATATCTGGCCGATTTCCTGACCATTCCCGATGGCGACAGCCTGCTGCTGGATGTGGATGCGCGGCTGGCCGAGGATCTGATGCGCCGGCTGACCATGTACAGGCTGCGCGCCAAGATCGGGCTGGAACTGACTGACCTGACCGTCGCTCGCGGCACCGGCCCCGCGCCGGATGGCGCCATTGCCGATCCGCGCCACCCGGCGCTTGGCTGGCGGCTTTATGGCGGCACGGGCGATGACGGCAGCAACTGGGACGCCATCCGCGTCGAGCACACCATCCCCGAGACGCTGGCCGAGTTGATCCCCAACGACACCTACCCGCTGGAAGCCGGGTTCGAGCGCCTGCATGGCGTCGATTTCCGCAAGGGCTGCTATGTCGGGCAGGAAGTGACGGCGCGGATGAAGCACAAGACCGAGCTGCGGAAAGGCCTCAGAACCCTGCGCGTCGAGGGCGAGGCGCCCATGGGCACGCCGATCACCCGCGACGGGAAAGAGGTCGGTACCCTCTATACCCAATCCGGCGGGCGGGGCATCGCCCATGTCCGCTTCGACCGCTTGGGCGAGGGGATGCAGGCAGGCGAGGCGCGGGTCTTTCTGGAATGAGCCCCGGGGCGGAACCGCCCCCCGGCGCGCCGCCCGTCCCGGTCACGCGCCCGGTCACGCGCAAGATCATCCATATCGACATGGATGCCTTCTTTGCCTCGGTCGAGCAGCGCGACCATCCCGAATTGCGCGGCAAGCCGGTGGCCGTGGGTGGCTCGTCCCTGCGCGGCGTGGTGGCGGCGGCGAGTTACGAGGCGCGGGTCTTTGGCGTGCGCTCGGCCATGCCCTCGGTCACGGCCAAGCGGCTCTGCCCCGACCTGATATTTGTAAAACACCGCTTCGATGTCTATCAGGCCGTCAGCGCCCAGATCCGCGACATCTTCAAGGATTACACCCCGCTGGTCGAGCCGCTGTCGCTGGACGAGGCCTATCTGGACGTGACCGATCATCTCTGGCCCGGCCAGACCGCCACCGAGGTCGCCCGCGAGATCCGCGCCCGCATCCGCGAGACCACCCGACTGACCGCCAGCGCCGGGGTCAGCTATAACAAGTTCCTGGCAAAGCTCGCCTCGGACCAGAACAAGCCCGACGGGCTGTGCGTCATTCCGCCCGAGAAGGGGCCGGAGTTCGTGCTGTCGCTGCCGGTCGGCAAGTTCCACGGAGTCGGCCCGGCCACGGCGAAGAAGATGCAGGCCATGGGAATCGCCACCGGCGCGGACCTGCGGGCGCAGCCGCTGGAGTTCCTGCAAAAGCGCTTTGGCAAGTCCGGGCAATATTACTGGAACATCTCGCGCGGCATCGACCATCGGCAGGTCCGCCCCGACCGCATCCGCAAATCCGTCGGGGCCGAGAACACCTATTTTACCGATCTGATGACGCTTGATGAGATCACCGAGGCCTTAGCGCCGCTGGCCGGCAAGGTCTGGCGGCATCTCGACCAGCGCGAGTTGCACGGGCGAACGGTGACACTGAAGGTGAAGTTCGCCGATTTCCAGCAGATCACCCGCGCCCGCAGCCTGCCCCGACCGGTGGCATCCGAGGCCGAAATGCTGGCCATCGCCTGCGAACTGGCGGCGACGGTGCTGCCCGATCCGCGCGGGGCGCGGCTGTTGGGGATCACCCTTTCGGGCTTCGATCACCCCGAGAGCGAGGCCGAGATGACGCAGCTTGACCTCTTCGACTGAACGGCCCCGCCCGTGCCCGGAAGGGGCCAGTTCACAGGGCGGTTCAGCCGCGCATCTTCTTCAGCACGATCCCGACGACAATCTGCAGGATCATCCCGGTGACGCCGCCGCCCACCAGGTTCGAGGCCAGCGCGCCGATATCCATGCCGCCGGTCGCGGCTGCAGCATCCGCCGCGCCCGAATTCAGCAGCCCGCCGAGGATCTGCCCCCCGCCCAGCCCCCCGAGCGCCCCGGCGATCATGTTGCCGAGACCGCCCATGTCCGAGCCCTTGACGATCTTGCCGCCCCCGGCGCCGCCGGCAATACCGCCGATCAGCTGCCCCAGTATCTGTTCCATATCTTCCTCCCGTTGATGCCCCTCCTTTTCGCGGAGTGTGGCTGGCGGGATTGGATCATTAACAAAGATTAACGCAAGAGATTTCAGGGGCGTGACGCAAGGTCAGGTTCCGCGCGGCTTGGCCCGCGTGGTCGGGTCGGCCTCGGTCGGGTCCTCGGGCCAGGGGTGGCGCGGATAGCGCCCGCGCATGTCCTTCCTGACATCGGAATAGGACGAGGCCCAAAAACCCGGCAGGTCCATCGTCACCTGCACCGGCTTGCCGCCCGGTGACAGCAGCGAAATCCGCAGCGGCCGCCCGCCGACGGTCGGGTGGCGGGTGACGCCGAAGAGCTCTTGCAGCCGCAGCTCGATCGAGGGCGTCTCGTGGTCGTAATCGATCGGCACCTTGCGCCCCAGCGGGGTGGTGAAATGCGGCGGTGCCTCGCGGTCCAGCCGCTGCTGCCCGTCCCACCCGATCAGCGCCAGCAGCGGCTGGGTCAGGTCGAGCGCCCTCAGGTCGGCCAGCGTCCGCGTCTTGCCGAGCCAGGGCAGAAGCCAGTCACCCTCGGCCAGCAGGCTGGCATCATCCACGGCGGGCATGCCCGGAACCAGCGCGATCCGCGCCCTGAGCCGCGCCGCCGCGGGCTTCCATGTCAGCCCGTCGAGCCGCAGCCCTTCCAGCGCCGCCCGCGCCACCGCGTCCTCGGGCGCATCGGGCCAGACCTGATCTGACAGGACCAGCGCCCCCAGCCGTTCCTGCCGGCGGGTGCGCACCCGGCCCTCGCGCCGTGACCAGTCGCACAGCGCCACCGCCTCGATCCGCTCGCCGTAAAGGTCGCGCAACTCGTCTTCGCGGATCGGTGCGGCCAGCCGCACCCGCGCCTCGCGCGCGTCGCCGTCAAGATCGACCGCCACGATCAGCCGCTGCCCGGCCAGTGGATCGCCGACATCGAGCACCGCGCCCTTGCCGCCCGACAGCACGAAACGCGGCTCGTCGCCCTTGCGCCTGAGACCAATCCGGTCGGGATAGGCCAGCGCCGCCATCGCCCCCGGCGACAGCGCGGCGGCCCCCCGCCCCTCGCAGGAGGCCACCAGTCGCTTCAGACGTTTCGCCTCGTCGCGGATGCGGTGCAGCGCGGGTAACGAGGCGTCGTGCGCCAGCCGCACCTTGGGATCGCGGATCGCGGTCAGACGCAGCGACAAGTCCGAGGGCGCGCCGCGCAGCGGATCACGATCGCCGATCAGCGCCGCCAGATCCGCTGCCTCCGGGCCGGCGACCGTCAGCATATGCGCCAGACGGGGATGCAGCGGCAGGCGCGCCAGCACCTTGCCGTGATCGGTGATCCGCCCTGCGGCATCCAGCGCCCCCAGCCCCGACAGCAGCGCCCGCGCCTCGGTCAGCGCACCTTCGGGCGGCGGCGTCAGGAAAGCCAGAGCGCCCGGTTCCGCCCCCCAGGCCGCAAGTTCCAGCGCCAGCCCGGCCAGATCGGCCACGGCGATTTCGGGCGGGGCGAAGGCGGGCAAGCCGCCCTCCTCGGCGCGCGCCCACATGCGGTAACAGACCCCCGGCGCCACCCGGCCCGCACGGCCGCGCCGCTGATCGGCCTCGGCCCGGCTGACCCGCTCTGTCACCAGCCGCGACATGCCGCTGCCCGGGTCAAAGCGCGCCCGCCGCGCCCGACCGGCATCAACCACCACCCGCACCTCGGGGATGGTCAACGAGGTTTCGGCAATCGAGGTCGCGAGTACGATCCGCCGCTGCGTCCCCGGCACCGACAGCGCCGCTCGCTGCGCCTTGGCATCGAGCGCACCATAAAGCGGCAGCACCTCGCAGCCGGTGCTACCCAGCAAGCCCGAGACTCGCCGGATCTCGCCCTCGCCCGGCAGGAAGGCCAGAACCGTGCCCCCCGTCGCGCGCGTCTCGGCCTCGGACTCGGCAATCAGCCGCGCCGCCGCGTCGATGAAGCGCGCGCCTGCCGGCAGGGGCCGGTCCAGCCAGCGGGTCTCGACCGGAAAGGCGCGACCTTCGGACCGGACCACCGGCGCATCCTCCAGCAGCGCCGCCACCGGCTCGGCCTCCAGCGTCGCCGACATGACCAGCAATTGCAGATCGGGACGCAGCGCGCCGCGCGCCTCCCAGACCAGCGCCAGACCCAGATCGGCATTCAGGCTGCGTTCGTGAAACTCGTCGAAGATGACACAGCCGACGCCGTCCAGCCCCGGATCGGACTGGATCATCCGGGTCAGGATCCCCTCGGTCACAACCTCGATGCGGCTGCCCGCCACCGTCTCGCCCCGGATGCGATAGCCGACGCGCTGCCCCACCGGCTCGCCCAGGGTCGAGGCCATCCGCTCCGCCGCCGCCCGCGCTGCCAGGCGGCGCGGCTCCAGCATGATGATCTTGCCCGGCACCTGATCCAGCAGCGCCAGCGGCACCCGCGTCGTCTTGCCCGCACCCGGCGGCGCCACCAGCACCGCCCGGCCATGCGCCGCCAGCGCCGCACGCAGCGCGGGCAAAGCATCATCTATGGGCAACCGATCCAGCATGTCGGGGGTTATGGCAGAGCGTGGCAGGTCGTGAAAGTCCGGCCCTAGGAAATCAGGCGCCCCGTGGCTATCTTCACCGGGCCGACAAGAAAAACAGAGGCAGGCATGGGTATTGGCAGCGATCTGATGCAGGGCTTGGGTCTTTCCGACCCGGTCATCCGGCTTGGCGTCACCGGGCTCAGCCGTGCCGGCAAGACCGTGTTCATCACCAGCCTCGTTGCCAACCTGATGGATCGCGGGCGGATGCACGCGCTGCGCGCCGCCGCCGATGGCAGTATCAAATCCGCATGGTTGCAGCCCCAGCCCGACGATACCGTGCCGCGTTTCGACTATGAACGCCACCTTGCCGCACTGACCGGCCCCGACCCGCACTGGCCCGAGGGCACGCGCCATGTCAGCCAGCTACGCCTGTCGCTCAGGGTGCAGCCGCAAGGCCTGTTTGCCGGGCTGAAGGGGATGCAGACCATCCATCTCGATATCGTCGATTACCCCGGCGAATGGCTGCTGGACCTGCGGCTGATGGAGCGTGACTTTGCCGAATGGTCGGCCGAGACGCTGGACCGGATGCAGGGACGCCCCGGAACCGAGGCTTATGAGGCCACGCTGGCGGCGATCAACCCCGAGGCGCGCTTTGACGAACCCACGGGGCAGCGGCTGGCCGAGATTTATACCGCGCATCTGCGCGAGACGCGCGAGGCCGGATTCTCTGACTGCACCCCGGGCCGCTTCCTTCTGCCGGGCGAGATGGCGGGTTCGCCCGCGCTGACTTTTGCGCCGCTGCCGGCGACCCTGTCGGGCAGCCCGCTTTACCGTGAATTCCGCCGCCGCTTCGACGCCTACAAGTCGCGGGTGGTGAAGCCCTTCTTCCGCGATCACTTCGCCCGGATCGACCGGCAGGTGGTGCTGGTTGATGTGCTGGGTGCTATCCATCAGGGGCCGCAGGCGGTCGAAGACATGCGCCGGGCCATGGCCGATATCCTGACCGCCTTCCGCCCCGGCCGCGCCGGCTGGCTGTCGCAGCTTCTGGGCACGCGGCGGGTCGAGCGCATCCTGTTCGCTGCTACCAAGGCCGACCATCTGAACCATGTCCAGCATCCGCGCCTGACCAATATCCTGACCGCGATGCTGCGCGAGGCCCGCGACCGCGCCGATTTTTCGGGCGCGCGGACCGAGGCCATGTCGATCGCCGCGCTGCGCACCACCACCGAGGACGTGATCCGGCAGGGCGACGAAGAGCTGCCGGCCGTGCGCGGCACGCTGATGGACGGGCGGCAGGCGGCCTTCTATCCCGGCGAATTGCCCGCCGATCCGGCGGTGCTGCTGCATCCCGCCCGCGAGGGGGCCGAGCACTGGCTGGATGCGGATTATGCCATCATGAACTTTGCCCCCGCCGCCCAGACCGCGCGGCAAGGCGACGGGCCGCCGCATATCCGGCTGGACCGCGCTGCTGAATTCCTGATCGGGGACCGGATATGAGCGACGAGACATCCAAGAAACGCGGCCCGGTGCTGATCGAACTGGGCGAGCCGTCGCGCGCCCCGCGCCCGGATCCGCGCCCCTTTGCCGGTGACGAGCCAGAGCCTGCGCCGCAGCCCCGCCCCGCCGCCCCGCGCGTCGAGGCCCGGACCGAGAGCCGCGACAGCACGCCGAACCCGGCCGATGCCGCACCCATCGATGATGGCATGGCCGCCCTGCCCCGCCCGCGGACGATGGAGATGGTGACCCGGCTGGTGGGCAGCGGCCCTTCGCCGCTCACCCGCTTTTTCATCAACAGCGGGGTGGCGCTGTTCACCTTTCTTCTGTCCATCGCCGCGCTGAACTTCATCAACCGGCTGATGAACGCCTATCCGCTTCTGGGCTGGATCGGGGTGGCGCTATTCGCGCTGTTCACCTTTGCCGCGCTGCTGATGGCCTTCCGCGAATACCGGGCCTGGGCACGGTTCGCGCGGATCGACCAGATCCACCGCGCGGCGGGAACGGCGCTGGCCAATGGCGATCTGGCGGCGGCGCGGCAGGTCACGGGCCAGCTGCAATCGCTTTATGGCAAGCGGCCCGAACTGGACTGGGCGCGGCAGAACCTGAAGGACCGCGAGGGCGATGCCTTCGACGCGGCAACCCTGCTTGGCATGGCCGAGACCAACCTGCTGGCGCCGCTGGACCAGCAGGCGCGGCGCGAGATCGAGGCCGCCGCCCGCACCGTCGCCGCCGCCACCGCGCTGATCCCGCTGGCGCTCGCGGATGTGCTGGCGGCGCTGGCGGCCAACCTGCGGATGATCCGGCGAATGGCCGAGATCTATGGCGGCCGCGCCGGCGCGGTCGGCGGCTGGCGGCTGGCGCGCACGGTGATGACCCATCTGGTCGCCACCGGCGCAGTGGCGGCGGGCGATGACCTGATCCACACCATGGCCGGCGGCGGCGTTCTGGCCAAGGTCAGCCGCCGCTTTGGCGAGGGCGTGGTCAATGGCGCGCTGACCGCCCGCGTGGGCATTGCCGCGATGGAGGTCTGCCGCCCGCTGCCCTTCATCCACCAGCCCCGCCCAAAGGTCGGCAATCTGGTCACGCGGGGGCTGCGCGGGCTTTTCGGCACTGATGACAGCCCGGCGGCGCAACAGCCAAGGCCCGAGCGCGAGGACTGAGCCGCTTGCGGCTCAGCGCGCCAGTTGCGGCAGGGGAATGCTGATCCGGTGACTGAGGCCGGCCTCGCTGCGGCTGGTCTCGAACTGCCCCTGCAACTGACCCTCGATGGTCATTTCCAGCAACTGCGAACCGAAGCCCGAGCCGTTCGCCGGCCCCTCGGTACCAGGCTGGGCCGTGGCCACGCCCTGCTCGATCCAGTCGAGTTGCAGATGATCCGCGCCAAGGCGCCAGCCAAGCCGCAGGCGGCCATCGGGCAGGCACAGCGCCCCGTATTTCACCGAATTCGTCGCCAGTTCGTGCAGTGCCAGCGCCAGATGGGTGGTGGCCTTGGGACCAAGTGGCACGTCCGGGCCGATCGCTTCGATCCGGTGCGCATCGCTCTCTTGGTCATAGGGCGCGAGAAGCGAGGCCAAGAGCTCGTCCAGCGGCACACCGGCTGCCGCAGCAGGGTCCAGCGCCGAAGTCGGCACGATCAACTGGTGCGCACGCGCCAGCGCATTCACCCGCGCCTCGATATCGCCGGCCAGCGCCTCGACATCCTGATGCTCGCGCCGGGCCAGCCGCACCATGCCGCCGACCATGGCAAAGAGGTTCTTCACCCGGTGGTTCAGCTCGGTCAGGATCATTGCCCGCTCGGCCATGCTGTGACGCAGGGCCAGCTCCGTCTCGACCACTGCCGCCAGATCGCGCAGCGACGCGGCCTGATCCTCGGTCCAGTCCTGCGGCTCATGATCGATGGCGCAGAGCGAACCGATCACCTGCCCGCCCGGCGCGTGGATCGGCACGCCCAGATAGGCGATGACCCCCAGCCCCGCCACCGCGCCGTTCTGCGACAGCAGCGGATGTGTGCGGGCATCGCTGACTGCCAGCGGCTGATCCGAGGTCACGACATATTGGCAGAACGAACTGGACAGCGGGGTCTCGGTGACGGTGGCATTCTCGCCTGCCAGCCCCTCGCGCGCCTTGAAGGCCTGATGCCGGTCATCGACCAGCGTGAACAACCCCACTGGCACGCCCGTCACCTTGGTCGCCAGCCGAACCACCCGGTCGAAGGCTTCTTCCGGCAGGCTGTCGATCAATCCGGTGGCCGTTACCGCAGCCAGCCGGTCAGGGCTGGCAAGCTCCCGTCGATGGGCCTCGGTCTCGGTATCGGGAAAGGGATGTATCACGTTGGGGGAGTCGCCGGAACAGCTGCGCAAGGTTCTGTCATAAAGACATTCGCGCGCCCGTCCACCGATTATTGCGGCATTCCGCCGCAGCGCCGGGCGACGCAACGTAACTTTCCGGACCGATCACAGGCAGCGGTCAGTTGCCCGCCGCTTCGCCGACCTGCGCATCGGTGGCCTCGTCCTCGGGCGTGACGGGGGCGGTGGCCGGTGCTTCCGGCGCGCCTTCCACATCGCTGCCCTCGGTGGCCGGTGCCTGACCCCCGCCTTCGGGCGCGGCCTCGCGGGTCAGCCGGTCATCGTCCCATTCTCCCGCCGCCACCTCACCCGAGGCATAGCGCAGGACACCCTCGCCCTGACGCTTCCCGGCCTCGAAATGGCCCGTATAGCTGTCGCCATTGGCATAGGTCGCCACGCCCTCGCCGTCGATCTGGCCCTCGCGCCAGCCGCCCTCGTAGGTGAAGCCGTCGGGCGAGGTCAGCTTGCCCTTGCCCTCGCGCAGCCCGCCGACGAAATCGCCGGTATAAACCGTGCCATCGGGATAGGTCGCCTGTCCGGCCCCCTCGCGTTTGCCGTCGGCCCAGGCCCCGTTATAGACATAGCCGTTGGGATAGGTGATCCGCCCCTGCCCCTGATAGCGCGCATCGCGGAAGCTGCCCTCGTAGACCATGCCATTGGCATAGCTGGCCTTGCCATCGCCGGTGATCAGCCCGTTCAGCCAAGCCCCTTCATAGGTCGAGCCATCGGCATAGGTGATCTTGCCGCTGCCATCCGGCAGGTCGTTCTTCATCTGGCCCTGATAGACCGAGCCATCGGCATAGGTCAGCGTGCCCTGCCCTTCCATGCGGCCCTCGACCCAGGTGCCGGTATAGACATAGCCGCCCTTGCCGGTGAAGGTGCCGGTGCCGTGGCGCTGGTCGGCCTTGAACTGGCCGTCATAGACATCGCCATTGGCATAGGTCTCGATCCCCTGCCCCTCGCGCTTGCCATCGGCCATCTGGCCCTCGTAGGCATAGCCGGTACCGTCCTGCGTCAGCCGGCCGGTGCCGGCCATCTGCCCGGCGGCCCAGATGCCGTCATAGACGGTGCCGTCCTGCATGGTCAGCTTGCCCCGACCCGCGCGCTGCCCGGCCAGCATCCCGCCCTCGTAGATCGAGCCGTCGGGATAGGTGATCTTGCCCTGACCCTCCTTCACGCCGCTGACCCAGTCGCCATCGTAACGGAAGCCGTTGGGCTGGCTCATCACGCCCTTGCCCTGATGCAGCCCCTTGACGAATTGCCCGGTATAGCTGCTGCCATTGGCATAGGTGGCGACGCCCGCGCCGGTGATGTCACCCGCCAGCCAGTCGCCCTCGTAGGTCGAGCCGTCTGCATAGGTGATCTTGCCCTTGCCATCCGGCAACCCGCCGGCAAAGCGCCCCTCGTAGACCGAACCATTGGGATATTTCGCCAGACCCTGACCCTTGATCTCGCCATCGACCCAGTCGCCCTCGTAGCGATATCCGCTTGGCAGGGTATAGGTGCCGCGCCCGTGCTGGCGGCCATTGCGGAAGGTGCCTTCGTAGATGGCGCCATCCTCGTATTGCCGGGTCACGATGTCCTGCGCGAAGGCCATATTGCCGCCCGCAGAAATCCCCGTCCCGGCAATGGCGATCAGAAGCGCCAGCCCGCCCATGCCTGCCTTCATTCCGCCCGCCTTCCGTTCTGGCCAAGGTTCTCGATGATCGGCCCATGGTGTAGCGCAGCCGGCGCGCGCGCGCAAAGCCCGACTTTCCCTTTGCGCGGCCTTCCCCTATCACGGGGCCGAGAGGCAAATGAGGCGACCATGACCGATAAATTCCGCCTGACCCTTGGCCAATTGAACGCCACTGTCGGCGATCTGGCCGGCAATGCGCAGAAGGCGCGCGAGGCCTGGGCCGAGGCCAAGGCGGCCGGCGCCGACATGCTGGCTTTGCCCGAAATGTTCATCACCGGCTACCAGACGCAGGATCTGGTGCTGAAGCCCGCCTTCGTCGAGGACGCCATGGCAGCGGTCAAGGCGCTTGGCGAGGAGCTGGTCGACGGCCCGGCCATCGGCATCGGCGGCCCCTATGTCGAGGGCGACAACCGCTACAACGCCTATTACGTCTACCAGCATGGCAAGCTGGTCGCGCGGGTGCTGAAGCATCACCTGCCGTACAAACAGTTGTTCGATGAACTGCGCCTGTTCGATTCCGGCCCGGTCAGCGGTCCCTATCGCATCGGCCCGATCCGCATCGGCTCGCCCATCTGCGAGGACAGCTGGTATCCCGACGTGGCCGAGACGCTGGCCGAGACCGGGGCCGAGATCCTGCTGGTGCCGAACGGCTCGCCCTATCACCGCAACAAGCTGGACCTGCGCATGGGCCATATGGTCGGGCGCTGTATCGAGACCGGCCTGCCGCTGGTCTATCTGAACCTCGTTGGCGGGCAGGACGACCAGTTGTATGACGGCGCGAGCTTCGTGCTGAACCCGGGCGCGAAGAAGGTCGTGCAGTTGGCCCCGTTCCAGGAGCGCGTGGTGCATGTCGACTTCACCCGTGGCCCCGATGGCTGGCTGGCCGAGCCAGGGGTGATGGAGACCCAGCCCGACGAATGGGAACAGGATTACAACGCGATGATGCTGGGCCTGCGCGAATACCTGCGCAAGTCGGGCTTCAAGAAGGTGCTGCTGGGCCTCTCGGGCGGTATCGATTCCGCGCTGGTCGCCACCATCGCCGCCGATGCCATCGGACCCGAGAACGTGCGCTGCGTCATGCTGCCCTCGGAATACACCTCGCAGGCCTCGCTGGACGATGCCGCCAATTGCGCCACCCGTCTGGGGGTGCGGCTGGACACGGTGAAGATCGACGGGGCGCGGGATGCGGTCGAGGACGCGCTGGCGCATCTGATGGAGGGCACCAAGCCCGACACCACCGAGGAAAACATCCAGTCCCGCCTGCGCGGGCTGATGCTGATGGCGATCTCGAACAAGTTCGGCGAGATGCTGCTGACCACCGGCAACAAGTCCGAGGTCGGCGTGGGCTATGCCACCATCTATGGCGACATGGCCGGCGGCTATAACCCGATCAAGGATCTCTACAAGACTAGGGTGTTCGAGACCTGCCGCTGGCGCAACGCCAATCACCGCGACTGGATGATGGGCCACGCGGGCGAGGTCATCCCGCCGCAGATCATCAGCAAGCCGCCCTCGGCCGAGCTGCGCCCGAACCAGAAGGATCAGGACAGCCTGCCGCCCTATGAGGTGCTGGACGCGATCCTCGAAGGGCTGGTCGAGAAGGATCTTGCCCGCAAGGACCTGGTGGCGCAGGGCTTTGACCCCGAGGTGGTGAAGCAGGTCGAAAAGCTGCTTTATGGCAGCGAGTGGAAACGCTATCAGGCCGCCCCCGGACCGCGCATTTCCACCAAGGCCTTCTGGCTCGATCGCCGCTATCCGCTGGTCAACCGCTGGCGCGACGAAAGCTGAGCCCGCAGAAAATCTGCTGAGACCCCTGCCGTGTTAGGGATTTGTTAACCTTTCGGCGGATAGTCTCGCCCTACGGAACAGGCATAACGCCGATCACCGTGACCGAAGCGGGCGCCCTGCCTGCCCAAGCCAGGCAGGGCGTTCGTCGGACATTACCCCATACTGCCCCGATCCCTGACAAGAAACGTCGCGGATCGGGGATATGGCGTCCCACCCACCCCCGATAGCCGCCGCTTGCAGAGCTGCCGTCCCCCGGTCTAGCGTCGCCCCATGTTGCGCTATGTCATCCGCCGCCTGATCGTGCTGGGGGTCAGCCTCGCGGTTGCCTCGGCGCTGATCTTTTCGGTGGTCGAGCTGGTGCCGGGCGATCCGGCCAGCTTCATGCTGGGGACCGGGGCGCAGCCCGAAACCGTCGCCGCGCTGCGCCAGCAGATGGGTCTCGATCAGCCGCTGCCGCTGCGCTATGCCCAATGGATCGGCGGTATCCTGCAGGGCGATTTCGGCCAGAGCTTCACCTACAAGACGCCGATTGCCGGGATGATCGCCGACCGGATGCAGGTGTCGCTGCCACTGGCGCTGATGGCGCTGGCGCTGTCGACCCTGATTGCCTTTCCCGTGGGCCTCTATGCAGCGGCGCGGCGGGGCCGGGCTGGCGATGCAGCGGTGATGGGTGCCACGCAGATCGGCATCGCGCTGCCGAATTTCTGGTTCGCGATGCTGCTGGTCCTTCTCTTCGCGGTGAAGCTGCAATGGCTGCCGGCGGGCGGCTTCTCGGGCTGGGGTGATCCGCTGGCGGCGCTGAGGTCGCTGCTGCTGCCCGCCATCGCGCTGGCCCTGCCGCAAGCCGCCATCCTCGCGCGCGTGTTGCGCTCGGCCCTGATCGAGACGCAGGAGCAGGATTACATCCGCACCGCCCGCGCCAAGGGCCTGACCCGTGGCCAGACCCTGCGCCGCCATGCGCTGAGGAACGCGCTGATCCCGGTGCTGACGATTCTGGGGATGCAGTTCTCCTTCCTGTTGGCCGGGGCGATCATCATCGAAAATGTCTTCTACCTGCCCGGCCTTGGCCGGATGATCTTTCAGGCCATCACCCAACGCGACCTGATCGTGGTGCAATCGGCAGTGCTGGTCTTGGTCTTCGCGGTCATCGCCGTCACCTTCCTTGTCGATCTGGCTTATGCCGCTGTCGATCCGAGGCTGCGCAAGCGATGAGATGGGGGCTTATCCTTGGCGGACTGCTGTCCGGGCTGGCGTTGCTGGCGGCGCTGCTGTCGCTGGTCTGGACACCCTATGATGTCACCACCATGGCCATCGCCGACAAGCTGCAACCGCCGAGCATGGCGCATTGGCTGGGCACCGACCATTACGGCCGCGACATCCTGTCGATGGTCATGGTCGGCGCGCGCACCTCGATCGCCGTGGCACTGGTCGCGGTGGGGATCGGCATGGGCTTCGGCGTGCCGCTTGGCCTGCTGGCTGCCGCGAACCGGGGCGGCTGGCTGGACGAGATCATCATGCGCGGCAATGACCTGATCTTCGCCTTTCCCAGCCTCGTCATCGCCATCCTGATCACCGCCGTCTTCGGCCCCTCGGCGGTCAATGCCATCATCGCCATCGGCATCTTCAATATCCCGGTTTTTGCAAGGGTCACGCGCGGCGGTGCGCTGCCGCTCTGGACGCTCGATTACATCCGCGCGGCGGAAGTCGCCGGCAAGTCGCGCGGGCGCATCAGCCTTGAACATGTACTGCCGAATATCGCCAACCTCTTGATCGTGCAGGGCACCATCCAGTTTTCGCTTGGCATTCTGGCGGAAGCGGGCCTTTCCTATGTCGGCCTAGGTGCGCAGCCGCCGACGCCAAGCTGGGGCCGGATGCTGGCCGAGGCGCAGACCATGGTCACCATCGCACCGCATGTGGCGGTCATTCCCGGCCTCTGCATCCTTCTGACCGTGCTGGGCCTGAACCTGCTGGGCGACGGGTTGCGCGATGCGCTGGACCCGCGGCTGAGGGTGATGCGGTGATCGAGATCCGCGATCTGGCCGTCACCATCGGCGCGGCGCGCCTGCTGCGCGATGTCGATCTGCGGCTGATGCCCGGGACGATCACCGGGCTGGTGGGCGAATCCGGTTCCGGCAAGTCGATGACCGCGCTGGCCATGATGGGGCTGCTGCCGGGGCGGGCCGCCGCGTCGGGCCAGGTGCTGCTCGACGGGCAGAACCTGCTCGACCTGCCGGAAGCCGCGCTGTGCGGCATCCGCGGCCGGCGCATCGGAATGATTTTCCAGGAACCGATGACGGCGCTGAACCCGCTGATGACAATCGGCGATCAGGTGGCCGAGACTCTGCGGATCCATCAGGACATGGCCCGCGCGGAGGCGCTGGCCCGCGCACGCGAGCGGCTGGATCGCGTCGGCCTGACCGCGCCGCGCTTTCCGCTCAGCCTCTACCCGCACGAGCTGTCGGGCGGCCAACGGCAGCGCGTCGCCATCGCGCTGGCCATCGCGCTGCGCCCGGACCTGCTGATCGCCGACGAGCCGACCACGGCGCTGGATGTGACCACGCAGGCGCAAATTCTGGCCCTGTTGCGCGAACTGGTCCGCGACGAGGGCATGGCGCTGCTCCTCATCACCCATGACCTTGCGGTGGTGGCGGGCATGGCCGACCGGGTGGCGGTGATGAAGGCGGGCGAGATCGTCGAGGAGGGCGAGACCGAGGCGCTGTTCCGCGCCCAGACCCATCCCTATACGCGCCAGCTTTTCGCCGCCTCGCGCCATGTGCCGGATCGTGTGCCGGTCGCACCCGACGAGACGCCGATCCTGCGGGTCGAGCAGGCGCGGCGGGAATATTCCCTGCCCCGCGCATCGGCCCTAGCGGCGCCTGCAGTGCTGCGCGCGGTGGACGGGGTGAGTTTCGAGATTGCCGATGGCGAAAGCGTCGGGCTGGTCGGCGAATCCGGTTCAGGCAAATCCACCCTGACCCGCGCCATTCTGGGTCTCGATCCACTGCAGGGCGGGCGCATCTGGCTGGATGGGCAGGCGGTGACGGCGGGGCGGGCCATGCCGCGCGATCTGCGCGCGAAGATGCAGGTGGTGTTTCAGGACCCGTTCGGCAGTTTCGATCCGCGCTGGCGGGTCGAGCATCTGGTGGCCGAACCCTTCCACCTGACCGGCCGCCCGCGTGATTGGCGGGCGCGGGTCGGGGCGGCGCTGGAAGAGGTCGGGCTGGCCGCGAACGACGCGCGCAAATACATCCACGAATTCTCCGGCGGCCAGCGCCAGCGCATCGCCATCGCCCGCGCGCTGATCATCCGCCCGCGCCTGATCGTGCTGGACGAAGCGGTCAGCGCGCTGGATGTCCGCGTGCGCGCGCAGGTGCTGGATCTGCTGACCGACCTGCGCCGCAGCCATGGCCTCAGCTATCTGTTCATCAGCCATGACCTGTCCGTGGTTCGCGGCGTGACCGACAGGGTGCTGGTCATGCAGAACGGCAGGATCGTGGAACAGGGGCCAACGGCCAAGGTCATGGACGCGCCGACCCATCCCTATACGCGGCAGCTTATCGCCGCCGCGCCCGAGATTCCTGCAGGCTGGGTGTGAGGCCGCGCCCTACCCCGCCAGTGCCGCCGCCACCGCATCGCGCAAGGGCGTGGTCGGACGACCGATCAGCCGCGACAAAGCGCGGCCATCCTCCTGCAGCGCGCCCTGCGCCGCGTCGGCGTCCCAACCGGCAATGGCTTCGGCCAGCGGTGCGGGCAGACCGGCACCCTGCAGGATCGCGGCATATTCTGCCTCGGGCAGGTTGCGATAGGGGATATCCCGCCCGGTCTGGCGCGACAGTTCGGCAGCCAGATCGGCCAGCGTGAAGCCCTCATCCCCGGCAAGCTCATAGGTCTTGCCCTCGTGCCCCTCGCCGGTCAGCACCACCGCCGCCGCCTCGGCGAAATCTTCCCGGGTAGCGGCGGAAATGCGTCCCTCGCCCGCACTGCCCAGAAACGCACCGCCGACCAGCGCCGCCGGGATCGAGCCGGTATGGTTCTCGCTATACCAGCCGTTGCGCAGGATGCTGTGGGCAAGACCAGACGCCTTCAGCGCCGCCTCGGTCTGCCGATGCTCCTCTGCAAGGCTGAGGGGAGAGCGATCAGCATGCAGGAGGCTGGTATAGACAATGCGACCCACCCCTGCGGCCTTGGCAGCGGCGATGACATTGGCGTGCTGCGCCGCCCGCTGGCCGATCTCGTTCGACGAGATCAGCAGCAGCGTATCGATCCCCTGCAGCGCCTGCTCCAGCGCCTCGGGTGCGGTGTAATCGGCAGCGCGCGCCGTTACGCCCAGTTCGGCGGCCTTTTCCGGGCTGCGCGCGAGCGCAACGATCTCGGATGCCGGCACTCTGGATTTCAGCGCCTCGATCACCAGCCGGCCCAGTTGGCCGGTCGCGCCTGTCACGGCAATGGTCATGTCTGTCTCCTTTTCGGTTCTGGTGAAACCGATCTGGAGTGCCTACTTACGAAAAGTAAGAACGCACATTCTTGTAAGTATGGAGAAAATGTCCCTGTCGGAAAAGCTGCGTCGTGGCGACCTGATGTCAGCCGACTGCCCCTCGCGCGAGGTGCTGAAACATGTGACCAGCCGCTGGGGCGTGCTGGTGCTGATGGCGCTTGAAAGCGAGACCCGGCGCTTCGGCGAATTGCGCCGGATGATCGGCGGGGTCAGCGAGCGGATGCTGGCGCAGACGTTGCAATGGCTCGAGGCCGACGGGCTGGTGCAGCGCACCGCCTATGCGGTGGTGCCGCCCCATGTCGATTACCGGCCGACGCCGCTGGGTCTGCAGGCGGCAGAGCGGGTCAGGGGGCTGGCCGACTGGATCGAGACCAGCCTGCCCGAGATCATTGCGGCGCGAGACGCGGAACCCGGAACGGGCTGAGCCGCAGACAGCCTTGCTCAGGGCACCTCGATCTTGCCGACCAGCGGCACGTCGTCGCTGGGGCTGACGGTGTGGCGCTCGATCATCCGGTGGACAAGCGGATCAGCCTCGCCGCGATGCAACTGGCGCAGCGCCTGCGTGACCTCGTTGTCGGTCTTGGTGCGGCGCAGGTTGTGGCGGACGTAATCGTCCCAGGTGGCGATCTGATAGCTTTCCGACCAGATCTCGGGATGTTCCAGATCGCGCAACAGGCTCCAGGCCCGCGCGCCGTCGCGGCGGCGGATCACGCGGCGCTGGCGCATGAGGCGCAGGAATTCCGGCACATCCTTCAGGGCGATCTGGTAATCGACCATGATCTTGATCGGCCCCGAGCGCCCGCGCAGATCCAGCGCCAAGGGCGGCTCGCGGAAGCGATCGGCGGGGTCGAGGTCGAGATTGCCGAATTCCGGCGCCTTGAACACGAAGCCGATCAGCAGGCCCAGACCCAGTACCGCCGAGGCGCAGACGAAGGCCGAGCCGACGCCATGCGCCCCGGCCACCCCGCCCCAGATCCATGACCCCGCCGCCATGCCGCCGAACGTGGCCGTCTGGTAAAGCGCCAGCCCCCGCGCCACCACCCAGCGCGGGGTCGAGAGCTGCACCGTCACATTGAACAGCGACAACGCCAGCACCCATGAGGCACCCGCCGGCAGCATTGCCAGCGCGTGCAGCCAGATCGTATCGGTCAGCCCCAGCGCCAAGGTCGCCAGCGCAAAGCCCAGGAAGGCCAGGCGGATGACATGCTCGTTATCCATGCGCGCGCGGATGCGCGGATTCAGGATCGCCCCGCTGATCGCACCCAGACCGAAACAGCCCAGAAGCCCGCCGAACAGCATCGATCCGCCCTGCGGATGGGCCTTGGCGACCAGCGGCAGCAGCGCAAGCACCGAGACCGCGCCGAAGCCGAACAAAGCCGCCCGTCCGATGACGCGCAGGAGGTTCGGCGACAGCGCGACATAGCGCAGCCCAGTGCCGACAGCGCTGATGAAGGGTTCGCGCGTATGGGTCACGGGCCGCTTGGGCGGCGACCAGCGGACAAGCGCGGCCAGCAGCGGGATATAGCTGAACGCATTGACGAAAAACGCCGCCGCGGCGCCAAAGACCGCGACGATCAGCCCGCCCGCCGCCGGTCCGACGCTGCGCATCAGGTTGAACCCGACCGAATTCAGCGTCACCGCCGCCGGCAGATCCTCGCGCGGGACCAGGTCGCCCATGCTGGCCTGCCAGGGCGGGTTATAGAGCGCCTGCCCCGCGCCGATCAGGAAGGTGAAGCCCAGAAGCAGCCAAGGCGTCAGGATTCCCTGCCAGGCGGCGAGGGCCAGAAGCGCCGAGAAGCTTGCCATCAACACCTGCGCCGTCAAGAGCAGCGTCTTGCGGTCAAACATGTCGGCCAGCGCCCCCGACATCAGCGCCAAAAGCATGATCGGCAGCGTGTTCGAGGCCGCCACCAGCGCGATCAGCGTGGCGCTGTCGGTCAGCTGGGTCATCATCCAGGCCGCGCCCACCTGCTGCACCAGCCCGCCGAAATTCGACACCAGCGTCGCCGCCCAGAGCGTGCGGAAATCGACATGGCGGAATGGCGCGAGGGCAGAGGGCTGACTGGGCAAGACGGCTACCGGGCTACGGGTCTGGGGTCAGACTAGGCGGATGTTCCGGGCGGGGCAATGCGCCTGCGCGCGGGTCGGCGAGCGTGGAAAAAGGCCCCGCCCTTGGGGAGGGCGGGGCCGTAACACTCGTTCAACGTTGGGATCGGTCGTCAGGCGCGTTTGACCAGCCTGACAATGAGCAGCAGGATCACTGCGCCGATGGTGGCATAGATGATCGAGCCGATGATCGAGCCGGCGCCGCCGATGGCGAGACCGAGGGCCGGGAACAGGAAGGACGCGATCACCGCGCCGAGGATGCCGATGACGATGTTCATCACCAGCCCCTGTCCGTGCCCTTTCACAATCTCGCCAGCCAGCCAGCCCGCGATCGCACCGATCAGCAGGGTAATGAGAAGTCCGGTAACAGTCATAGTTGCGCTCCTGTGCAGGTCATCCGGCGCAAGCACCGGAAATCATGCAATTTAACTATTATGCCGGCGAAAAGTTCCGCTTCGGGTACCGACCTTGCCGAATGGCAACAGTGTTGCGGCTAATTCGAGCCGAATGGCCTGCAAGGGTTGACGCCACACGGCACCGACAGGCTGATAAAGATTGGCTCGAATCACGCTGGCTCTGCCGTCGGCGCGGTTCCGAACTTGGTATCCGCTGTCACAGGCGCGCTTGAGGCGCCTGCCGTTACGAAGGAAATCGCTATGCGTCTCGCTGTCACCGCCGCCGTGCTGGCCCTTGGGCTGGCCGGTTGTGCCCCTGAAACCGCTGTCCAACAGTCCGATCCCAACGATCCCCGCGAGTTGGCCACGCTGCCCGTCGGCGCAACCCCGGCCAACGAGGCGCAGATCTATGCCGCCCGCAACGACATGTTGCCCGGTGGCAAGCCCTTCGTCATCCCGGCCGTGCGTCCCGCCTATCTGACCGAGCGCAACCGCCGCCAGCGCGTGCCCTATAATGGCCCCGAAGCGCCCGGCACGCTGGTCGTCGATCCCTATGCGCGCGTCCTCTACGACGTGTTGCCGGGTGGCGAGGCCATGCGCTTTGGCATCGCGGTCGGCCGCGAGGGCAAGGGCTTTGCCGGCAATGCCACGATCCAGCGCAAGCAGGCCTGGCCCAGCTGGACGCCGACCGCCAACATGGTCCGCACCGAACCCGAGCTTTATGCGCAATTCGCCGGCGGGGTGGCCGGTGGCCCGGAGAACCCGCTGGGGTCGCGGGCGCTGTACCTCTACCGTGGCGGCAAGGACACCTATTACCGCATCCACGGCACCATGGACCCCTCGTCCATCGGCAAGGCGACCTCGGCCGGCTGCATCCGCCTGTTCAACCAGGACATCATGGACCTGTTCGACGAATCGCGCTTGGGCGATCCGGTGAAGGTCCGTTCGCAGGCCGAAAGCCTGCGGCTGGAAGGCCCGATGGTCAACACGCCCGAGGGCTACGTGGTCCCGGCCCGCGAGATGCAGGCTGCGACCGGCACCGCAGCTCCGGCTGCTGCCACCGCCGCACCGGCCGCGCAGACCGTATCCTTCGTCTCGCCGGTCGAAAGCGCCGTTCCCGGGAACTGATCCTGACGCAGAGAGCGTCGACATGATCCAAGGCCCCGGCACAGCGCCGGGGCCTATTCATTTGCGTGTGCGGCTTTTCTGCGGCAAAGATGCGCCATGACCTCACCCTGCATCGCGAGGACCCGATGCCGAACTTTGCCAAACTGGCCAAGGAATTGCTGTCCGAGGAAGAGCTTGCGCTGACGGACCGCGCCAGCAAGCCCGCCATCACCGCACTGGACGATGCCAGCCTGATGGCGCTGATCGCCGATCTAACGGGGCGCTTGGCCGGGGCGGAAACCGCTGCAGCGACCGCAGGTGCGACCCCCGACGGGCCGTCCAAAGCCGACATCCTGAATGCCGCCCTCAGGCGCGCCCATGCCGACCGCCGGCGCCGGGGGCTAACCACCGATGGCGGGGCGCGATCCGCCGGCAAAGCGCCCGCTGGCGCGCCACGTGCGGCGACCGCAACGCCAAAGAAGCCGGCGGCCAAGGCCCCGGCAGGGCCCGGCAAGCGTCGCCCGGCGGGTCGCAAACCTGCCTCGAGCAAGCCCGACACCCGCACCACGCCACGGCGCGTGGTCAAGGCGAGGCCAAAGCCCGAGACCGCCGCGAGCGCAGCGACCGCCGCCGAAACGTCCGCAGCGGCAAAACCCACCCGTGCGCGCCCGGCGCAGCCGCGCAAGCCGAAGGCCGCGACGACAACCGCCAAGCCCGCCAAGGTGACGCCGACCGTCGCCGAACTCGAGCAAGCCGCTGCCGCCAAGGAGGCGGCGAAGGCTGAGCGCAAGGCAGCGAAGAAGGCCGAGAAGCAGGCGGAGAAGGCGGCCCGCAAAGCCGAGAAGGAAGCCGAGAAGGCCAAGCTGAAAGCCGAGCGCAAGGCCGCCCGGAAGGCCGCGAAAAAGGCCGAGCGGCAGGCGGAGAAGGCCAAGGGCGGCAAGGCGAAATCAGACGCAGCAAAATCGGACGAGAAGAAGAAAAAGAAGAAGGCCAAGGACAAGGCCTGACCCCGCGTTCCGCCTGCCGATCGGAAATCCGGGCGTTTGCAATGGCGCCCGGCAATGCTAATCAGGCAAGGGGTTTTCTGTCAGGGGTCTGATGCGTCAGTTTGCGTTGATCTGTGCCGTGCTGCTGCTTGCGGTGACAACTGCGGCGGCGCGCCCGGCGGTGGATGCCATCGTGGGCTATCCGCCGCCCAGAGAGCGCGAGAACCAGCGCTGCACCGATGACGGCCGCGACTGCGTGCGGCTGGAACACTATGTCGATGATGTCTGCAAGCTGATCGAGCGCAATGCCGCGCAGAACCAGCTGGACCCGAGTTTCCTGGCCCGCCTCCTGTGGAAGGAAAGCCGGTTCGAACCCAGCGCGGTCAGCCCCGCCGGGGCCATCGGCATCGCCCAGTTCATCCCCTCGACCGCCGAGCTTTACGATCTGGACGACCCGTTCAACCCGGCTCAGGCGATCTCGAAATCGGCCTGGTATCTGCGCCATCTGACCAACATGTTCGGCAATATCGGACTGGCGGCAGTGGCCTATAATGGCGGCGAGAACCGGGCGGCGCGGTTCATCAACAGCAAGACCGTGCTGCCCTATGAGACGCAGGATTACGTCGAGTCGATCACCGGCCACAACGCCTGGCGCTGGCGCGACAACCCGCCGGGCGCCGAGGAATTGCAGCTGGCGCTGAACAAGGACCAGCCCTTCCGCGAGGCCTGCGTCGAGCTGGCCGGCAATCGTTCCCTGCGCGAGTTCACCCCCGAGCAGCGGGCCTTTCCCTGGGGCGTGATTCTGGCCAGCCACCCCAGCCGCTCGGGCGCGCAGCAGCAGGTCACGCGGCTGAACCGCAGCCTGCGGCCGATCCTGCAGGGCAAGCAGATCGGCTATGTCAGGAAGCGCATGACCGGATCGTCGCGCGCCGTCTATACGGCGCAGGTAGGCTATGACAGCCGGGCCGAGGCCAACGCCTTCTGTGTCATGCTGAAGCAGGTCGGCGGACGCTGCATCGTGCTGAAGAACTGAGCCCTAGAAGAAACTCTGCGGATCGATGTCCACCGAGAGCCGCAGGTTGGTCGGCGGCTTGTGCGGGGCCAGCCAGTCGCTGATCGCCATCTGGATCGGCGCCTGCCGCGCGGCGCGGATCAGCATGCGCATGCGGTGGCGGCCACGGATGCGGGCGATGGGCGCGGGGGCTGGCCCCCAAAGCTCACAACCTGCATCGCGCAGGGGCGCGGCATGGCGGGCGAGGTGCTGGGCGAAATCGGCGACCACGCCCGGATCGGGATGCGAGAGGATGACCCCCGCCAGCCGGCCATATGGCGGCATCCCGGCGCCCTGCCGGCCAAGCGCCTCGGCATCCCAGAATCGTTCATCCTCGCCCGACAGGATGGCGCGGATGACCGGGTGGTCGGGCTGATGGGTCTGCAAGAGCGCCAGCCCCGGCGCATCGCCCGGCTGCCGCCCGGCCCGGCCCGCCACCTGCCGCATCAGCTGGAACGACCGTTCGGCCGCGCGCAGGTCGGCACCCTGCAGGCCCAGATCGGCATCGATGACGCCGACCAGCGTCAGGCGCGGGAAGTTGTGGCCCTTGGCGACGATCTGGGTGCCGATGATGATATCGGTCTTGCCGTTGGATATTTCCGCAATGGTCTCTTTCAGCGCCCGGGCTGAATGGAACAGGTCCGAGGAGAGGACCGTGGCGGTGGCGTCGGGAAAGCGGGCGGCGACCTCTTCGGCCAGACGCTCGACGCCCGGGCCGACCGGGGCCATGCGGCCCTCGACCTTGCAACTGGGGCAGGCGGTGGGGATGGGCTTCGTCTCGCCGCATTGGTGGCAGACGAGGCGGTTCTGGAAGCGGTGTTCCACCATCCGCGCATCGCATTGGTCGCAGCCGACCTGCTGGCCGCAGGCGCGGCAGACCGTCACCGGCGCATAGCCGCGGCGATTGATAAACAGCAGCGACTGTTCGCCCTTGGCCAGCCGCGCCTCGACCGCGCGGGCGAGCGTCGGCGAAATCCAGCGGCTGCCCGGCATCTCTTCGCCGCGTAGATCGATGGCGGCCATGTCAGGCAGTTCCGCCTCGCCATAGCGCGAGCGCAGGTCGAGGCGCTGGTATTTCCCGCTGGCCGCGTTCACCCAGCTTTCAAGGCTGGGCGTGGCCGAGGCCAGCACCACCTGCGCATCGCTGAGCGAGGCGCGCAGCACCGCCATGTCGCGGGCGCTGTAGAAGACCACGTCTTCCTGCTTGTAGCTGCTGTCATGTTCCTCATCGACGACGATCAACCCGAGATCGCGGAAGGGCAGGAACAGGGCCGAGCGCGCGCCGACCACCAGCCCGACCTCGCCCCGCCCGGCCATGTGCCAGAGCCGGCGGCGTTCGGTGCGGGTGATGCCGCTGTGCCATTCGCCGGGGCGGGCGCCAAAACGGGCTTCGACCCGGTCGAGAAACACGGCCGACAGCGCGATCTCGGGCAGAAGCACCAGCGCCTGACGCCCGGCCTTCAGGCATTCGGCCACCGCTTCCAGATAAACCTCGGTCTTGCCCGATCCGGTGACGCCGCGTAGCAGCGTGGTGCCATAGCGCCCGCCGGCAATGGCCCGGCGCAGCACATCCGCCGCCGCCTGCTGGTCCGTGGCCAGGGGCTTGCCGAGCCGGTCGGGATCGAGGCGCGGATAGGGCAGATCGCGCGGGGCGGCCATCTCGGCCAGCGTGCCCGCAGCCACCAACCCCTTGACGACCGAGGTGCCGACCCCGGCCAGTTGCGCCAGTTCCGAGGGCGCGAAGCTCGCCCCGCCGTAATCGGCCAGCACCTGCATCACCCGCGCCCGCGCCTCGGTCATCCGCTCGGGCGGATCGCCGGCCAGCGTGATCACCCGCCGCTCGGCGGTCGGACGGTCAAGATCGGGGGCGCGGGTCGCCATGCGCAGCATCAAGGGCAAGGGCGTCAGGGTGTAATCGCCGGCGCGGGCGAGAAATTCGAGAAAGTCTGGCGCCAGCGGCTCGGCCTCGAGCCCGCGGATCACCGGGCGCAGCTTGGCGGCATCGAAGCCGCCCAGCCCCTCGCCCCAGACCACGCCCAGCACCCGGCGCGGACCCAGCGGGCAGAGGACCAGCTGCCCGGTCGCCACGCCCCCCTCGGGCGCGAGATAGTCGAGCACGCCCACGGGCTCGGTCGTCAGCACCGCGATGCGGTGGCCGACAGGGAAGAAGCGGGGTTCGGGAAGCAGCGTCATGACGCGCTATAAAGGCGATGAGCGGGGGCGAGTTCAAGAGCCGAGGGAAGGGCCGGCGGACGACCGCGGGCATCCGCTGCCGGCGTTTCGTGGACGCGGTTTATGGTGCCAGTATATCGAACGGTTGTTCGGCGCGGGACGGCAAGAAAGCGGACGCCCGGGGGGCGGTCGTCCGCTGGCCCGGCGGCACTGCGTGCCTTGCTCCGGGCCGGGACTGTAAGATCGGCGGGTCGGGCGCGGCCCGTGCTGGTCGCACGGGCCAAGGGTCAGCCACCCTTTCCGCCGCCCTGCCTTTGCGGTATCACCGCCCCAACCCCAAGCATGAGGAGCGCCGCCATGAAATTCTTCGTCGATACCGCCGATGTTGCCGCCATCAAGGAACTGAACGATCTGGGCATGGTCGATGGTGTGACCACCAACCCCTCGCTGATCCTGAAATCCGGCCGCGACATCATCGAAGTGACCAAGGAAATCTGCGACATGGTCGAGGGCCCGGTCTCGGCCGAAGTGGTCGCCGAGAAGGCCGAGGACATGATCCGCGAGGGCACCAAGCTGGCCGCGATCGCGCCGAACATCGCCATCAAGGTGCCGCTGACCTGGGACGGGCTGAAGGCCTGCCGCCATTTCTCGGATGCCGGTCACATGGTCAACGTGACCCTGTGCTTCAGTCCGGCGCAGGCGATCCTGGCCGCCAAGGCCGGCGCCACCTTCATCAGCCCGTTCATCGGCCGGCTGGACGACATCCATCTGGACGGCGTCGACCTGATCGCCGATATCCGCGAGATCTATGACAATTACGGCTACGAGACGCAGATCCTTGCCGCCTCGATCCGTTCAGTCAACCACATCATCGAGGTGGGCAAGATCGGGACTGACGTAATTACCGCACCTCCGAGCGTAATCAAGGCGATGATCAACCATCCCTTGACCGACAAGGGCCTCGCACAGTTCAATGAGGACTGGGCAAAGACCGGTCAGAAGATCGGCTGAGACCGCGCAGGAAGCGCGGCAAACGAGGGCAGAAGCATGAGTGCAGTTCTGGACGACGTGACGCGCGAAAAACTGTTGGCCGATCCGTCGGTCCTGCTGGGCGACCGCGATCTCATGCGGGCGCTGGTGGCGGCGCGCGAGGCGGAGGTCGGTCACAATGTGATCGACATTCGCGGCCGCGCGATGGAGGCGCTGGAGACGCGCCTCGACCGGCTTGAGGTCGCTCATGAAAGCGTGATCTCGGCCGCCTTCGACAACCAGTCGGGCATGGCGGTGATCCACCGCGCGGTTCTGGCGCTGCTGGAGCCGCAGGATGCCGCCGGCTTCGTCGAGAACCTGCAGGCCGAGGTCGCGCCGCTGTTGCGCGTCGACACGTTGCGGCTGGTCTTTGAAAGCGACGAACCGCAGCCCGGCCTGCCGGACCAGATCATCCTTGCCCCCAAGGGCGCGGTGGCGCGGCTGATCGCCGGGGGACGTCGCAATCCGCGCGGCGACGACATAATCCTGCGCAAGGCCGCCGCCATCAGCCAGACGGTGCACGGCATGGACGTGGCGTCCGAGGCACTGATCCCGCTGGATCTGGGCCCGGATCATCCCCCGGCGCTCCTGCTGATGGGCAGCGCCGAGCCGGGGCGGTTCTCGCCCGCGCATGGCACCGACCTTCTGCGCTTCTTCGGGCAGGTGTTCCGGCTGACGCTGATGGGCTGGCTGCGCGAATGACCGAACCGGGCCAGCTTGCCCTCGCGCCCGCCATGTCGGACGCGCTGGCCCGCTGGCTGGAGGTCGAGGCCGGCACCCGCGACCGCTCGCCCCATACGATCAAGGCCTATCGGGACGATCTGGTCAGCTTCCTGCGCTTCCTTGGCGATTACCACGGCAATCCGGCCCTGCCCGGTGGGCTGGCGGGGTTGAAGCAGACCGACATGCGCGCCTTTGCCGCCGCCGAGCGGGGGCGCGGTCTCGGCGCACGCTCGCTGGCGCGGCGGCAATCGGCGGTGCGGTCCTTCCTGCGCTGGATCGCCGACCGCGAGGGGGTCGATCTCTCGGCGGCGCTGTCGACCCGCAGCCCGAAATACCGCCGCTCGCTGCCCCGGCCCCTCGCGCCCGATCAGGCGCGGCAGATGCTGGACATGGCGGGCGAGGCGAATGAGACGCCGTGGCTCGCCGCCCGCGATGCCGCCGTGCTGACGCTTCTCTACGGCTGCGGGCTGCGGATTTCCGAGGGGCTTGGCCTCGATGGCCGCGACTGGCCCTTCCGCGAGGCGCTGACCATTCGCGGCAAGGGCGGGCGCGAGCGGCAGGTGCCGGTGCTGCCGGTGGCGCATCAGGCGGTGGCGGATTACCTGCGGCTCTGCCCCTGGCCACTCGAGGCCGACCAGCCGCTATTCCGCGGCGCGCGCGGCGGGCGGCTGAACGCGGGGATCGTGGAAACCACCATGCGCCGCGCGCGCCAGGCGATGGGCCTGCCACCGAGCGCCACCCCTCATGCGCTGCGCCATTCCTTCGCCACGCATCTGCTGGCGGCGGGGGGCGATCTTCGCACCATTCAGGAACTGCTTGGTCACGCCAGCCTGTCCACGACGCAGGTCTATACCGGTGTCGATGACGCGCATCTGCTGGCGGTTTATCACGCGGCGCATCCACGGGGATAGCGGCGGGGCGGGAACTGACAGCACCCTCTGGCATTTTCCCGGTCAACCGCCCACATAGTGGGTCAAACTCAGGAAAGGACGCGCGATGAGCAATCACGCCATCTTCAACCGACCCATGGATGCCCCGATCCCCGCGGGCTATGACGAGGCCATTTTCGGCATGGGCTGCTATTGGGGGATCGAGCGGCTATTCTGGAAGCAGGACGGTGTCTGGCTGACCGAAGTGGGCTTTTCCGGCGGTCAGGTCGAGAATCCAACCTATCGGCAGGTCTGCGCGGGCAATACCGGCCATGCCGAGGTCGTGCGCGTGGTCTATGACAGTTCGCGCATCAGCTATGAGCATCTGCTGCAGCTCTTCTGGGAAAACCACGATCCCACGCAGGGCAACCGGCAGGGCAACGATGTGGGCAGCCAGTATCGCAGCCTGATCGTCGCCATGAACCCCAGTCAGCGCACCGCCGCCGAGGCCTCGATGATAGATTATGGCAACCGGCTGGCGGTCGAGGGTTATGGCAAGGTCACAACCCAGGTCATCGACAAGGTGCCCTTCTGGCCCGCCGAAGAGGCGCATCAGCAATATCTGCACAAGAACCCGAACGGGTATTGCGCGATGAAGGGCACCGGCGTCGCCTGCGCCCTGCCGAATCCGGCAGGTCTCTGATGCCGACCTGGACGGCCCTGACCCATACGGCGGGTCACGCGCGCGCGGCGGCACTGGCCGAGGCCTGCGAGGAGGTGCTGGAGCCCGAACCCGTCGGCTCCGGCGTCTTCGAGATCGAGGACGGCAAGGACCGGTGGGAGGTCGGTGTCTATTTCACCGAGGCCCCCGACGAGGTGGCGCTGGCGCTGCTGGCCGCCGCGCATGAGGCCGAGCCTTTCGTCATCTCGGAACTGCCCGAGGTCGACTGGGTCGCCAAAGTCAAGCGCGAGCTGTCACCGGTTCATGCCGGGCGCTTCTGGGTCCATGGCAGCCATGATGCGGACACCATCCCCGAGGGGGTCGAGCCGCTGTGGATCGAGGCTGCCATGGCCTTCGGTACCGGCCATCACGGCACGACCAAGGGCTGCCTTGAAGCCGCAGACCGGTTGCAGGTCGCGGGCTTTGACCCCAAGCGCATCGCCGATATCGGCTGCGGCACGGCGGTGCTGGCCATGGGGGCAGCGCGGCTTTGGCCGGTGACGGTGTTGGCCAGCGATATCGATCCGATCGCGGTTGATACCGCCGCCGCCAATGTCATCGCCAACGGGCTGGACGGCCGGGTCGTCTGCATCGAGGCCGTGGGCTTCGATCACCCGATGCTGGACGAGGGCGAACCCTTCGATCTGGTCTTTGCCAATATCCTGAAACAGCCGCTGATCGACCTTGCGCCGCATATGCACAGGCATGTGGCGCATGGCGGCAGGATCATCCTGTCGGGCATCCTGAACGAACAGGGTGACGAGGTGATCGCGGCCTATGAGGGGCAGGCCTTCACGCTCGAGCGCCGCGATGAGCTGGGAGAGTGGACCACGCTGACCATGCGGCGCGGCTGATTAGGCCCGCTTCAGACATGCAAAAACCCCCGTTGCCACCGCATCGGGGGTTTTTCATTGGCCCGTTTACCCCGGGACCGGGCGGGACTGCACGGCTCAGAAGCGGCGCGCGATCCGCTCGATATCGCCACGGCAGAGGCCGATATCGTTCAGTTCGTGATCCGACAGGCGGCTCAGCGAGTTGCGCGTCACGCGCGTGTCGTTCCAGGCGGTCAGGCGCTCGAGCACCCAGGCGAAAATGCCGGTGGAGTGCGAGGCAGTGGCCATGCGGTTCATGTCAATCGCGGACATCGTGTCACCTTTTTCAGTTCATCTGCCCGCGTATCGGGCTGTTTCGGTATACCGATGCAAATAGATTTTGCAGATGCAGAAAACCATCCACAAGAATGCAGGGCTGATATGCAGACACTGCATAAAACCCCAATATTGTTGACGTTTTCTTGATGCTGCGCTGCCGCATAGGGCGGGCGGAGTGACTGGCAAATCGCAGGCTGATCCACACACAATGCCTGACTTTCAGGCGAACCGCCCGATCCCCTGATGCGAGGTGGTGCGTTGTCGCAGCTCGGTGATCCGCTGCCCTCGGGATCCGTTGACCACGCGCCAAGCTGCGACAGGGCAAGAATCATCCCGGGGACGAGCTCGAATGCACCATCTCCGCACTGCCGGACCGGGTTGGACAATCACCCTTCGAGGGGTCAGTGTGACCCCGAAGCGGACCAAGGGAGCGTGACATGGGCATCATCGAGACGCTGATCGGCGAGGTTGCGATTCCGGCCATGACCCCGGTGCGGCAGGTCTTTGACGACAGCCGCATCACCGATATTCCCGCTGCGATCCGCGCCGAATTTGCCCGCATGGCCGGCGCACATGGGTTGCGGCCCGGCATGAGCGTCGCCGTGGGCGTGGGCAGTCGCGGGCTTGCCGATCTGCCGGTGATCGTGCGCGCCACCATCGAGACTATCCGGGCCGAGGGAGCGGAACCCTTCATCGTGCCGGCCATGGGCAGCCATGGCGGTGCCAGCGCCGAGGGTCAGCGCGCATTGCTGGCCGGGCTGGGGGTCACGCCCGACAGCGCCGGCTGCGAGATCCGCTCGTCGATGGAGGTGAACCAGATCGGCAGCCTGCCCAATGGCCTGCCGATCTATCTGGACCGGCTGGCGCTGCAGGCGGACGGGATCGTGGTCATCAACCGGGTGAAGCCGCATACCAGCTTTTCCGCCGAGATCGAGAGCGGGCTGGCGAAGATGGTGACGATCGGGCTGGGCAAGCAGAAGGGCGCCGAAAGCTGTCACGCCATGGGCTTTGGCCTGATGGGCCAGAACGTGCGCGACATGGCGGCGCTGAACCTTGGCACCCTGCCGATCCTGTTCGGCATCGCTTCGGTCGAGAATGCCTATGACCGGGTCTGTCATCTGGAGCTGGTGCCGGGCGCGCAGATCATCGCCCGCGAGCCTGGGCTGTTGCAGATGGCCCGCGCCCGGATGCCGCGCATTCTCTTTGATCCGCTGGACGTGTTGGTGGTCGACCGCATGGGCAAGGAGTTCTCCGGCACCGGCATGGACCCGAACATCACCGGCCGCGCCGGCACACCCTATGTGCGCACCGCGCAGACGGTCGGCAAGCTGGCGGTGCTGGACCTCAGCACCAAGAGCGGCGGCAACGCCACCGGCATCGGGCTGGCCGATATCTGCACCCGGCGGCTGGTCGAGAAGATCGACTATCCCGCAACCTATGCCAATTGCATCACCTCGACCGTGCTGGCCAGCGCCCGCCTGCCGGTCATCATGGACAGCGAGAAGGCGGCGGTGCAGGTGGCGCTGAAGACCAGCAATGCCGCAGATCCCGAGGCCCCGCGCATGGTCTGGCTGACCGATACGCTGCACCTGGAAACGATCCGTATTTCCTCGGCGCTGCTGCCCGAGGCGCGCGAGAATCCGGCGATCGAGATTCTGGGCGAGGCCGAGTCGCCGCGTTTCGACGCGGCGGGCAATCGCGCCTAACCCGCGCCGATGGCCTTCCAGGCTGCTGCTGCTGCGCCGAATCCATTGCCGATATTGGTGGTGACGACGCCGGGGGCGCAGCTGGCCAGCGCCGCGCTCAGCGCCGCCTGCCCGCCCGCCGAGACGCCATAGCCCACCGGCGAGGGCACGGCGATCACCAGCCCCGGCACCAACCCGGCGAGGACGGAAAACAGCGCCCCCTCCATCCCGGCGACGGCGATCACCACGCGGAACTGGCGTAACTCGTCGGCCACTTCCATCAGCCGCCAGAGGCCGGCCACACCGACATCGGCGTAGAGCGGGGCCTCGGTGCCGAAGACCTGCAGGGCGCGTCGGGCCTCGGCAGCCACAGGCAGATCGCTGCTGCCGGCGCAGACCACGGCGATTTTTCCGTCCGATTCAGGCCGACGCGTGGGGGTGCCGAGGATGGCGGTGCGTGAGACGGGGTCGTAGTCGAGATCGCCTAGGTTTGCCGCCACCTCGGGGGCGAGGCGGGTCAGCAGCAGGGCGGCGTCCCGCTCGCGTGCTTCCTTGAGGATGCGGGCAAGTTGATCGGGGCTTTTGCCTTCGGCCAGCACCGCCTCGGGGATGCCGGTGCGGGCGCGGCGCTGCCAGTCGAAGCGGATATCGCCGGGGTCAGTGGTCAAGGATGAAGGCCGATCCGCGGCGATAGGGGGCGATGGCGGCGAGGATACGGTGATCGGCACCGCAGAGGCGGGTGGCCTCGGCGGTCAGGTGTGCCATCAGGGTCGCATTCTCGAGGAGGTCGGGCGGCAATTCGATCCGCACGCCCTCAGCGGTGATCCGGCAGCGATGATCGCCGGGACCGGCGAGGGTGGTCAGCGCGGCCTCGACCCGCGCGACGAACGCGAGATCATCGGCGCGCACCGGCAGGCCGGTTTCGATGCGGCTGGCAAGGCAGGGTTGCGCCGGCAGGTCCTGCACATCGGTGAGGCCGAATCCCGCCGCCATGCGCCGGATCTCGGCCTTGCCCATGCCGGCCAGCACGAAGGGATGGATCACCTGCCGCTCGGCCGCAGCGGTCAGGCCGGGGCGGTAATCGCCCAGATCGTCGAGATTGGCGCCCGAGGCGATGGCGCCGTCCCAGACCGTGCTGATCCGCGCGTAAAGGTTCGACTTGCAGAAATAGCAGCGATTGACCGGATTCCTGAGGTAGTCGGGATCGGCGAATTCGCCTGCTTCGATCACCGTGAGCCGCCAGCCATTCGCCTCGGCATGGCGGCGAACGCGGGCCGTCGCCTCGTCGGGCACGGCGGGCGAGACGGCGTGAAACACGCGCGGCACCTGCCCCGCCAGCCGCAGGGTCGCATGGGCCAGCGTCAGGCTGTCGACGCCGCCGCTGACCGCCAGCGCCAGCTGCGGCTGGCCCGCAAGGACAGCGCGCAACCGCGCGGTCGGATCATCTTGTGGGGGCATCGTCCTGTCATTCATGTCCCCAACCTAGCAGAGCATTCCGCCCTGACCATGCCCCTTGCCATCCCGGCGCGGCTGGGGATCATCGGGCGGCGAAGGAGACGCCCATGCCGCAACACACCCATCTGCATCTCGACCCGCTTGGCGGCATTGCCGGCGACATGTTCGTGGCCGCGATGCTGGATGCCGCGCCGGAGCTTTTGCCCGAGGCGCAGGCGCTGGCCGCACGGATCGGGCCGGGTGTCGGCATCGACGCGGTGGAGCAGCGCGATCACGGGATGCGCGGGCGGCACCTTGCCGTCACCCTGCCCGAAAGCCGCCGGGGTCCGCGCCATTACGGCGAATATCAGGCGCTGCTGGCGGAACTGGCCCCCGATGCGGGCGTGGCGCGGCGGGCCGAGGACATTTTGCGCCGCTTGGGCGAGGCCGAGGCGGCGGTGCATGGGGTCACCCTGGCGCAGGTGCATTTCCACGAGATCTCGGACTGGGATTCCATCGCCGATGTGCTGCTGGCTGCGCTCTGCCTCGAACGGCTGGGGGTGAGTTCCGCCAGCACCTCGGCCCTGCCGCTTGGGGGTGGGCGGGTCGAGACCGAACACGGCCAGATGCCGGTGCCGGCGCCGGCCACGCAGATCCTGATGCAGGGCCTGCCGGTGATCGATGACGGCATTCCGGGCGAGCGGGTCACGCCGACCGGCGCGGCGATCATGGCGCATCTGCAGCCTGCCCCCGCCCTGCCCGCTGGCACCATGGTGCTGGATCGCAGCGGCAACGGCCTTGGCACGCGGCGGATGCAGGGGGTTGCGAACCTGCTGCGCGTGGGGCTGTGGCAGCGGGAGGCGGCGCAGGATCGGGATAGGGTTGGCGTCATCAGCTTCCATATCGACGACCAGACCGGCGAGGATCTGGCGGTCGGGCTGGCGCGACTGCGGGCGCGCGAGGATGTGCTGGATGTTCTGCAACTGCCGGCCTTCGGCAAGAAGGGCCGGATGATGAGCCGGATCGAGGTCATCTGCCGTCACGCGGCGATGGAGGATGTGGCCCGCGCCTGTTTCGCCGAGACCACCACCATCGGCTTGCGCCTGCGGGACGAGCGGCGGATGCTGCTGCCCCGCGACGCGCAGCCGGTGCAGATCGACGGCCGCGAGATCGGCACCAAGACCCGGCAGCTTCCGCTTGGCGGTCAGATCATCAAGGCCGAGATGGATGATCTGGCCCAAGCCGGCGACCATGCCGCCCGGCAATCCCTGCGCCGCCGGGCCGAGACGCCAGACTAGAGCCACCCCCACTTGGCGCTTCCCTTGTCAACTAAGTTGACAAGTGAGGGCTGTTCGGTTGAACCTTTGGCGGTCGGCGTCTCCTTTCGGGGACCAACGGACGCCGTGGGAGGACCAGCTTGCCCAGCCAGCCGCGACCGCCAGACAAGGCGGCGGGCATTGGTGGCCGGGCTTCAAGAGCATATGACAGGGAGGATAGAATGCGCGTATTGATCGCAACCGGATTTATCGCCTTTGCCGCGACCGGCGGCATGGCCGAGGCCCAGCAACTGAAACTGATGACCGGGCCGCAGGGCGGATCCTGGTATCCGCTTGGGGGTGCCATGCAGTCGATGGTGTCCGATGACGGCATCGGCATTCAGGTGCTGCCGGGCGGCGGCGTCGCCAATGTGCAGGGGGTGCAGGGTGGTCAGGCCGATCTGGGCTTTGGCAACTCGATCTCGGTCGTCGATGCGATCGAGGGGCGGCCGCCCTTCGAGGGCAAGGCCGACAATGTCTGCAATGTGGCCACCCTCTATCCGCAATATTTCCACATCGTCGCCACCGAGGCGAGCGGCATCCAGACCGTCGCCGACATCGCCGGCAAGCGGCTGGTCACACAGCCCGTCGGCAATACCGCCGAAGAGGTCACTCGTGCGGTGCTGAAAACCGCCGGCACGGATTACGAGGCAATGCGCAGCGTCGATTACGTCTCTTATTCCGACGGGGTGGCGCTGTTGCAGGATGGCAATGCCGATTACTTCACCCTCGGCACCACCGTTCCGGCTTCGGCGGTGATGGATCTGGCCAATTCCACCGCCATCAAGATGGTGCCGCTGGAGCAGAGCTTCATCGATGACATGAAGGCCAATCTGAACCCGGGCTATGCCAGCCTGAACATTCCCGCCGGCAGCTATCCCGGTCAGGACGAGGATGTGCTGGCGGTGGGCTATGCCACCCAGGTCATCGCCCGCTGCGACCTGGACAAGGACGTGGTGAAGACACTGCTGACCCGGATGTGGGAAGGCCGCGACGACCTGATCGCCATCAGCGCGGCGATGAAAGATACCACGCTGGAAAGCATGCAGGCCGATACCGGCGTGCCGCTGCACGAGGGCGCCAAGGAATTCTATGCCGAACAGGCCGGCGGCTGATCCCTGACCAACAGCGGGGCCCGACCGGGCCTCGCCCCCTCGCGGTGCGGAAGGGAACGGACATGCTGGCAAACTCAATCTGGATGCGGCGCGTGGTGACGCTGGTCGCCGTGACCATGAGCCTCTTTCACCTCTACGTGGCGTGGTTCGGGCCGCCCAATGCCTTTACCCTGCGCGCCACGCATTTCGGCTTCGCGCTGGTGCTGGCCTATCTGACGCTGCCCTTCACGCCTTCGCGGGCCGATAAATCGCCGGGGATCATGGACCTGATCCTGATGGCGGCGGCGCTGGCGGCCTCGGCCTATCCGATCGTCAACCAGACCTATTTCAACACCCGCATGGCCTATGTCGGGCCGGTCTCGGTGATGGATCAGGTGATGGCGACGGTGATGATCGTCACCGTACTCGAGGCCACGCGCCGCGCCGTTGGGCCGATCCTGCCGATCACTGCGCTGGTCTTTCTGGGCTACCAGATCTTCTTCACCGGGGCCGACCTGACGCGGCTCTTGGAATATCAATACATGACCACCGATGCCCTCTTCGGTGTGCCGGCGCAGGTCTCGGCCACCTATGTGGTGCTGTTCGTGATCTTCGGGGCCATGGCCGAGCGGTTCGGCATCGGCAAGCTGTTCATGGATTTCGCGCTGGCCCTGACCGGCCATACGGCGGGCGGGCCGGCCAAGGTCGCCGTCGTCACCTCGGGCCTCTTCGGCTCCGTCTCGGGGTCCGCTGTGGCCAACGTGATGACTACCGGAACCTTCACCATCCCCTTGATGAAGCGCATCGGCTATCCGGCGCATTTCGCCGGCGCGGTCGAGGCGGTGGCCTCGACCGGCGGGCAGATCATGCCGCCGATCATGGGCGCCGCCGCCTTCGTCATGGCCGAGTTCATGGGCGTCAGTTACCTGACCGTCGCCGCCTATGCGCTGCTGCCAGCGCTGCTCTACTATCTCGCGGTCTTTCTTGCGGTGCATTTCGAGGCCCGCAAGCGCGGCATGAAGGGCCTGCCCCGCGCCGACCTGCCGCGCGTGGGCAAGGTGCTGCGCGACGAGGGGCATCTGTTCCTGCCGCTGGTCATCATCATCGCCACGCTGATGTCGGGCTATTCCGCGCCCTTCTCGGCCCTTGCGGGGATCCTGTCGATCGTGCCGGTGGTGCTTCTGCGCAAGACCACGCGGAAAGAGTTCAGCATCCCGAAACTGATCGAGGCGCTGCAATCGGGCGCGGTCAATTCGGTGGTGGTGGCGCTGGCTTGCGCCACGGCGGGCATCGTCATCGGCGTCATCGCGCAGACCGGGCTGGGGCTGACCTTCACCGGGCTGGTCCGGGCGGCGGCGCAGGACATGCTGCTGCCGGCACTGATCCTGACGATGATGGCGGGGATTGTGCTGGGCATGGGCATGCCGACGACGCCGGCCTATATCGTGCAGGTGGCACTTCTGGTGCCGGCACTGGTCAAGCTGGGGGTCTCGATCCCGGCAGCGCATATGTTCGTCTTCTACTTCGCCATCCTCTCGGCCATCACGCCCCCTGTCGCCATCGCCGTCTATGCCGCCTGCGGCATCGGGCGATCTCCGGTGGTCAGCACCTCGATGACCGCCGTGCGGCTGGGGCTGACGGGCTATATCATCCCCTTCATGTTCGTCTTCGGCCCCTCTCTGCTGCTCATCGGGGAATGGCCCAAGGTGGTGCTGACGGTCATCACCGCGACGCTTGGCGTGACCTTCCTCTCGGCGGGGCTGGCCGGCTATCTGTTCCGCCCGGCGGGCTGGCTGGTCCGCATCCTGCTGATCGCCGCCGCCTTCACGCTGATCAAGCCGGGGCTGATGACCGATGCCATCGGGCTGGGGCTGGGGTTGCTGGGTGCGCTTCTGAACCGGCGCGAACCGAACCCGGAACACACTGCCGAGGCCGATCTGGAAGGCGAGACCCATGTGAAGATGAGCGACCTGAAGACCGGCGAGAACTGAGGCGCCGCTCAGACCTTGCGCCGCTGGTCCGTCACCCGCTGGCGCGCCTGCGTCAGGTGATAGCTCATGAGCAGCGCCGCGCCCTCGCCGTCGCGGGCGCGGATCGCCTCGGCGATCTGGCGGTGCTCGGTGATGACCGCCTCGATCCGCTGGTCGGTGCCGATGCGCGTCAGGCTTTGCGCCACGCCGATCGCGGCCTGCATCTGCGCGCGCGTGGTGTCCAGCATCCGCGCAAAGATCTCGTTGCCGCTGGCGCGGGCTATGGCCATGTGGAAGGCGAAATCCAGTTCGATCACCGGCTCGCGACTCCGCATCACCTGCTCCAGCACCACCAGCGCCGAGTCGATCCGGGACAGGTCATCGAGCGCGGCGCGCAGGGCAGCAAGGCGGGCGGCGGCGGGTTCGACCGCCAGCCGCGCCTCCATGCAGCGCATCAGCCCGGCCACATCATCGGCCCCGGCATAGTCGATCAACCCCTGCGGCGGGCGGCGGCGCACGAAGCTGCCGATGCCATGGCGCGCCACGATGATCCCGTCGTCGCGCAGCCGCGCCAGCGCCTCGCGAACCACCGGGCGCGAGACCGAAAACCGCTCGCTGATCTGATGTTCCGACGGCAACTTCGCCCCTTCGGCGATCTGGCCGGCGGCGATCAGTTCCAGCACCCGGCCATAGATCTGGTCGGCCAGCGTCTCGCGCTTGCGGATCGGCTGGATCAGCAGCGGGTCTTGGCTCGCCGGCGCGTCGTTCATGCCAGTGTCCTGAAATCCGACCAGAGGGGCATGGCATACTTGTAAGCTTCGTTGACAACCCTGTCCAGCATGGGACAAGACAGGGGCAGTCTTGAAGGAGTCGCGCGATGCCCGATGGCAGCCAATTGAAGCCCCGCACGGCGGGTCAGGTTCTGGTCGATCAATTGCTGATCCATGGCGCCGATCGCGCCTTCTGCGTGCCGGGCGAAAGCTATCTCGAGGTGCTCGACGCGCTGCATGACGTCGCCGACCGCTTCACCCTCTACAATGCAAGGCACGAGGCCGGCGCGGCGGATATGGCCGAGGCCTATGGCAAGCTGACCGGCAAGCCCGGCATCTGCATGGTGACGCGCGGCCCCGGCGCCTGCCATGCCGCAATCGGCGTCCATATCGCGCAGCAGGACAGCACGCCGATGATCCTGCTGATCGGGCAGGTCGGTCGCGACATGATGGACCGCGAGGCCTTCCAGGAGGTCGATTACCGCCAGATGTTCGGCGGGCTGGCGAAATGGGTGGCGCAGATCGACTGCGCCGAGCGGGTGCCGGAATACATGGCCCGGGCCTTTCGCATGGCGACCTCGGGCCGCCCCGGCCCGGTGGTGCTGGCCTTGCCCGAGGACATGCTGACCGAGACCGTCACCGTGGCAGATGCCGAACCCTATCAGCCGACCCGCGCCGAAGTGAATGCGGGGGACATCGACCGCATCTGCGCCTTGCTGGCGACGGCAAAGCGGCCCCTGGTGATGCTGGGCGGATCGGGCTGGACCGAGCAAGCGGCATTGGACATCCAGACCTTTGCCGAGGCCAACGCCCTGCCCGTCTGCACCTCGTTCCGCCGTCAGGACGCCATCGACAACCATTCGTCGGCCTATGTCGGCGAATTCGGCACCGCCGTCAGCCCGACCATCGTCAAGCGCATCGCCGAGGCCGATCTCCTTCTGGTCCTCGGCGCGCGGCTGGGGGAAATGACCACGCGCGGCTATACCACGCTGACGCCGCCGCAATCGCGCCAGCGGCTGATCCATGTGCATCAGGATGCCGACGAGATCGGCCGGGTCTATGGCCCCGATCTGGGGATCGCCGCCGACATGCCGGGCGTCGTCGCCGGGCTGGCCGGGCGCGATCTGGGGCGGCGGGCGGATTGGGCCGATTGGGCCAACACCCTGCGCGACGAATATATCGCCGACACCGAACCGCCGGGCGACAACCAGTGGCAGCTGGACATGGGCAAGGCCTTCTGCGCCATCCGTGACGAGCTACCTGCCGACCTGATCGTGACGCTGGATGCCGGCAACCATACCGGCTGGGGGCAACGCTATCTGCGATTTGGCCGACCGGGGCGCGAGGTCGGCTCGACCTGCGGCTCGATGGGCTATGCGGTGCCGGCGGCGGTGGCTGCAGCACTGACCCGGCCCGAGAGCCTTGTGCTGGCGATGGTCGGCGATGGCGGCTTCATGATGAGCGGCATGGAACTGGCGACCGCCGCCCAATATGGCGCGACGCCCATCGTGCTCCTGTTCAACAACGGCATCTACGGCACCATCCGGATGCATCAGGAGCGCGAGCATCCGCGCCGCGTCTCGGGCACGACCATGGCCGGGCATGATTTCGGCAAGATGGCCGAGGGGCTGGGCTGCCATGCCGAGCGCGTGACCCGGACCGAGGAGTTCGCGCCGGCGCTCGCCCGCGCCCGCGCGTCGGGCAAGCCGGCGGTGATCGAGCTGGTCACCGATCCCGAACAGATTTCCAGCCGCACCACCATCACGCGGCTGCGCGAGCAGGCGGAGGCGCGGGTGTGAGTGCAGCGCTGATCGCCGCCCTGCGCGCCGCCGTGGGCGAGCGTCATGTCTGGACCGAACCGGACCAAATCGCCCCGCACCTGCGCGAGGATCGCCGCCGCTGGACCGGCGAGGCGATCGCGGTCGTCCATCCCGGCTCGACCGAGGAGGTCGCCGCCTGTGTCCGCGCCTGCGCGGAGACCGGCGTGGCGATGGTGCCGCAAGGGGGCAATACCGGGCTGGTTGGCGGCGGTGTGCCGCAGGGGGGCGTGGTCATCGCCACCGGGCGGATGAACCGCGTCCGTTCGGTCGATCCGCTGAACGCCACCATTACGGTCGAGGCCGGATGCACGCTGGCCTCGGTGCAACAGGCGGCGGCAGAGGCCGGACGGCTGTTTCCGCTGTCGCTGGCCTCAGAAGGGACCTGCCAGATCGGCGGCAATCTTTCGACCAATGCCGGCGGCACCGGCGTCCTGCATTACGGCAATACCCGCGAGCTGTGCCTTGGGGTCGAGGTGGTGTTGCCCGATGGCCGCATCCTGAACGCGCTGTCGGCGCTGCGGAAGGACAACACGGGTTACGACCTGCGCGACCTGTTCATCGGGGCCGAGGGCACGCTGGGGATCATCACCACGGCCGTGCTGAAGCTGTTCCCGAAACCCGCCATGAAAGTCACCGCCTTCGCCGGCTGCGCCGGGCCGCAAGCCGCGCTGGCGATCTTCGACATCCTGCGGGCGCGTGCCGGGGACAGCCTGACGGCCTTCGAATATCTGGAACGCTTCGGGGTCGAGATGGTGCTGGCCCATCTGCCCGGCGCACGCGACCCGATGGCCGAGCCGCATCCGGCCTATTGCCTGATCGAGCTCAGCTCGCCCGATCCCGATGCCAATCTCGAGACGCGGATGGAAAACGCGCTGGCCGAGGCGGTCGAGGCAGGACTGGTCGCCGATGCCGTTATCGGCAGTTCCGAGGCGCAGAATGCGGCGCTGTGGTCGCTGCGCGAAAGCATGTCCGAGATGCAGAAGCATTACGGCGCGTCGATCAAGCATGACGTGGCCGTGCCGGTCGCCCGCGTGGCCGAGCTGATCACCCGCGGGGTGGCGCTGTGTCGTGACTACATGCCGACGGTGCGCCCCTGCCCCTTCGGGCATTTCGGCGACGGCAACATCCATTTCAACCTGACCCGACCCGCCGACATGACCGATGCCGAGTTCCTGTCGCATTACCCCCGGTTCAATCGCATCGTGCATGATCTGGTGGCCTCGATGGGCGGCTCGATCTCGGCCGAGCATGGCATCGGCCTGGCCAAGCGCGACGAGCTGCCGCGTTACAAGGATCCGGTAGCGCTGGCGCTGATGGCCAGCCTCAAGGCCGCCATCGACCCGCAGAACCTGATGAACCCGGGCAAGGTGCTTGCAAACGCCTCCGGCCCCCAGAAAGGACAACCATGATCGACCTCTATACCTGGAGCACGCCCAATGGCCGCAAGATCTCGATCCTGCTGGAGGAGCTAGGCCAGCCCTATACCGTCCATGCGGTCGATATCGGCAAGGATCAACAGTTCGATCCGGCCTTCCTGAAGATCTCGCCCAATAACAAGATCCCGGCGATCTTCGACCATGATGCCGGATTTGCCGTGTTTGAATCGGGCGCGATCCTGATCCATCTGGCCGAACGCGCCGGGCGATTCCTGCCCACCGAGCCGAAAGCGCGGGCCGATGTGCTGCAATGGCTGATGTGGCAGATGGGCGGCTTTGGCCCGATGCTGGGTCAGGCGCATGTCTATCTCAAGAACAACCCCGGCCTCGCCCCCGCCGCCGAAGAACGCTTCCGCAAGGAGGCACAGCGGCTTTACGGCGTGCTGGACCGGCAGCTTGCGGACAGCGAGTTCGTGGCCGGGGATTATTCGATTGCGGATATGGCGATCTTCCCGTGGGTCGCACGGCATGACTGGCACCAGGTCGATCTGCGCGATTTCCCCAACGTCCTGCGCTGGTATCGCGCGCTGGCCGAGCGTCCGGCGGTGCAGCGGGGCTATCAGGTGCCGAAGGATGTCGGGCCGATTCCGATGCCGGACTGACCCGCGCGGTCAGGCCACACCGGGCTTCGGCGGCGCCTTGGGGGTAAAGCTGCCGCGCTCGGGCTTGAGGTCCAGAAGCGGGGTGCCGTCGAGGCAGTCGAGCCCGCGCACGATCACCTCGGCCCCCTCGATCCCGACCAGCCGCACAACCGAGGTGCCGATGGGATTGGGCCGCACCGGCGAGCGCAGGGCAAAGGTGCCAAGCGTCTTGCCATCGCCCTTGGGGCTTTGCGTGACCAGATCGCGGCGGCTGCGGTCGAGCCAGTAAAGCACCTCGATCCGATCATAGTCTTCAAGCCCCGCCAGCGCCGGCTGCCAGACAGGGTCCAGAACCAGCCGGCATTCCGGCCCGTCCTCGGCTCCCTGACGCGGGCAAAGGTCGCGCGTGGCCCATGGCGTGCGGATCACGCCGATGAAGCGCAGCTGCGCATCGGCGGCCGGACGCAGATCAACCACCGCCTCATTGACCCTGGCTGGTTTCTGATCGCTCACCGCGCACCCCGTAAATTTTGCATATCCATGCTGGTCCGCGCCCGGCACATGCTCTTATTCGCCCGAGTCGTTTCCCTTTTCCAGACTTGAATTGTCCTGCTTTCACGCGCTACCGTCATGGTCAGCACAATTTCCCGTCAGGTGGAGAATTTGCAAGGCATCGGTGAGGCATTCGGGCTGGCCTGGCAGCTGGTCCTGACAGGCGATGCGGCGCTGGTCGAGATCGTCGCCCTGTCGCTGCAGGTCAGCCTGACCGCAACCGCTCTCGCCTGCCTCATCGGCCTGCCCCTCGGGGCCATCGTTGCGACCCTGCGCTTTCGTGGCCGCGAGGCGGTGCTGATCCTGATGAATGCGCTGATGGGACTGCCGCCTGTCGTCATTGGCCTTCTGGTCTATCTCTACCTGTCGCGTTCGGGTCCGCTGGGGTTCCTGGGACTGCTTTATACACCGGCGGCGATGATTCTGGCACAGACGATCCTGATCACCCCTATCGTCGCGGCGCTGTCGCGGCAGGTGATCGAGGATCTGCATGTCGAATATGACGAACAATTCCGCTCGCTCTGCCTCAGCCGGGGCCAGACCATGCGGGCGCTGATCTGGGATGCGCGCTATTCGCTGCTGACCGTGGGGCTGGCGGGCTTTGGCCGCGCCGTGGCCGAGGTGGGCGCGGTGATGATCGTCGGCGGCAATATCGATCACCTGACCCGGGTGATGACCACGGCCATCGCGCTGGAAACCTCCAAGGGGGATCTGCCGCTGGCACTCGCGCTCGGCATCATCCTGCTGGTACTGGCGCTGGGGGTGAATGCGGCGGTGCAATCGGTGCGGCTGACGGCGACGCGGCAGGCCTATGTCTGATCTGGCCGACAGGACAGTCCTTCGCGGCCGTGACATCCCGGCGGTGGCGCGGCCCGCGCGCGCGCCGGTCCTGCCGCTGACCTTGCGCGGCGTCACGCTTCAACTGGCCGGACAGACCATCCTCGACGGGCTGGATCTGGATCTCGGCACGCGCGGCTGCACCGTCATCATGGGACCGAATGGCACGGGGAAAAGCCTGCTTTTGAAGCTGCTGCACGGGTTGATCCTGCCGACATCGGGCCAGATCCGCTGGGGCGCGCTGTCCCCTGCAGAGGTCACGGCCCGGCAGTCGCTCGTCTTCCAGAAACCGATGCTGCTGCGCCGCTCGGTCGCGGCCAATCTGGATTTCGTCCTGCAAGCACGCGGCAAGGATCGCGGGCGGCGCGACGCGCTGCTGGATCATGTCGGGCTGCGGCACAAGTCTGATCAGCCGGCCCGGCAATTGTCGGGGGGCGAGGCACAGCGGCTGGCGATGGCGCGGGCGCTGGCCACCGATCCTGATGTGCTGTTGATGGACGAGCCGACCGCCAGCCTCGATCCCGCCTCGACGCTGGCCATCGAGACCATCATGGCCGAGGCACGCGACAGCGGCATCCGGGTCATCCTCGTCACCCACGATGTCGGTCAGGCCCGGCGCATGGCGGATGATGTCGTCTTCCTGCATCGCGGGCGCATCACTGAACACCGGGAAGCCCCGGGCTTCTTTGCCCGTCCCGACACCGAGGCCGCACGGGATTTCCTGCAGGGCAACCTGGTGCTTTGACCCCTTTCGCAATGGAGCGTGCTTTCATGACCGCAAAGACTGTGACGATTGCCCTCCTCGCCCTTGCGACGCCGGCACTTGCGCAGGAGCAATCGATCCTCGTGCAATCCACCACCTCGACGGCCAATTCGGGGCTTTACGATTACCTGCTGCCGATCTTCACCACTGAAAGCGGCATCATCGTCAATGTCGTGGCCGTCGGCACCGGGCAGGCGATCAAGAATGCCGAGAATTGCGATGGCGACGTGCTGCTGGTCCATGCCAAGCCGGCCGAAGAGAAGTTCGTGGCCGACGGCTTCGGCACCACGCGCAGCGACCTGATGTATAATGACTTCATCATCGTCGGCCCGCCCTCCGATCCGGCTGGCATCAAGGGCATGACCGACGTGCAGCCGGCGCTGGCAAAGATCGCCGAGACGAAAGCCCCTTTCGCCTCGCGCGGGGATGATTCCGGCACCCATCAGAAGGAAATGGAACTCTGGTCGGACTCCGGTGCCGATCCCAAGGCCGCCTCGGGCGACTGGTATCGTGAAACCGGCTCGGGCATGGGGGCGACGCTGAATACCGGTCTTGGCATGGGCGCCTATGTGCTGACCGACCGCGCCACCTGGATCAGCTTCGAGAACAAGCAGGACTACCTGATCGTCGTCGAGGGCGATCAGGATCTTTACAACCAGTATGGCGTGATCCCGGTCAATCCGGCGAAATGCCCCTCGGTCAAGAGCGCCGAGGCGCAGGTCTTTGCCGACTGGCTGGTCTCGGAGGCAGGACAGGCCGCGATCGCGGGTTACAAGATCAACGATCAGCAGCTGTTCTTCCCGAATGCGCCGAAACAGTGATACCTTTCGCAGACCGGGTGACCGGCCCCGCATGACAAGATGATGATGAGCGAGACCGTCGACAGCCCCGAATTCCTGACCGTGCGCGAGCTGGCCGAGCTTTTGCGCATCAAGGAGCGCAAGGTCTATGACCTTGCCGCCTCGGGCGAGGTTCCGGTTTCGCGCGCCACGGGAAAGCTGCTGTTTCCCGCCCGCGAGGTGCGCGACTGGATCGAGCGCGCCCGTACGGGTGGCAAGGTCGAGGTGGCGGCGCGCCCGCCGATCGTGCTGGGCAGCCATGACCCACTGCTCGACTGGACCATGCGTCAGTCGCAATCGGGGCTTGCCACCTTCTTCGACGGCTCGATGGACGGGCTGGCGCGCTTTGCCCGGGGAGAAGGCATCGCGGCGGGACTGCATATCCACGACGCCCGCAGCCGCAGCTGGAACATCGTTGCCGCTTCGATGATGGCGCGCGATCTGAACGCGGTTCTGGTCGCATTTGCGAGCCGCCGCAGGGGGCTGGTGATCGGGGATGGCTTGCCCGAGCCCAAGGGCATCGCCGATCTGGCGGGCCTGCGCGTCACCCCGCGGCAAGAGGACTCCGGGACCGCCATCCTGTTCCGCGAACTGGCCGCCGAGGCCGGGCTGGACCTTGCGCAGGTGGCGCTGCAACCCGTGGCACGAACCGAGGATGATGCCGTCGAAAGCGTGCGGCGCGGCGAATCCGATGTGACCTTCGGCCTTGAATCCGTCGCCCGCAGCTTTGGCCTGCGCTTCGTCCCGCTGATCGAGGAACAGTATGCGCTGCTGGTCGATCGCAAGGCCTGGTTCGATCCCTGCTTCCAGAAGCTGATCGCCTTCTGCCAGACCGACGCCTTCCGCCAGCGGGCGGAAGGCTATGGCGGCTACGATGTCAGCGAGGCCGGCAAGGTGATGTGGAACGCCTGAGCGGGCGTCAGATCTTGCCCTCTTTCACCAAACCAAATCGTTTCGGGAAATACCATTGCAGCACTTCGCGGAAACGCTGAGAGCTGTCGCGCGCCCAGTTCCGCATCAGCTCGGACCCGAACTGGATCGCCGTGATCGGCGTGGCGCCCGCCGCCCGCATCCGCTCCAGCGCCTGATCGTGGGCAACCGGGGAGATCCCCCCCACGGCATCGGCGACCGGGTAGACGTGATAACCCTCGGCCTGCATGTCAAGCGTCGGGAAGGTCAGGCAGACCTCGGTCCACAGACCCGCCATGACGATGTTCTTGCGCCCCGTCGCCTCGACGGCCTTGCGGAATTCCTCGTCCTCCCACGCATTGACGCCGCTGCGGTCGATTTCGGTTACACCCGGCAGTTCCGCCATGATCGCCTCGGCGGTTCCGGTATTCACCCCCATGTCCACGCCGACCGTCGAGACGATCACCGGGATCTCGTAGGCCCGCGCCAGCTTGCAGAGCGCGATCACGTTCAGGTCGATCTCATCCCGCGTCGATGAGGTGATCGTGCGGTACTGCTCGGGTTGATAGTCGATCAGCACCACCGCGCAATTCTGCGGCGTCAGCAGGTGATCCGTCTTCGGGTCGCGGATCGGTTCGGGTTGGGTCTTGGCCATTGGGTCCTCCTTCTTCCTTCCAGTCTTGGCTCAAAATTCGCGCTTCAACAGGCTGCGGTCAACCGACAGCGGACCCGCGCCCCATGCCGCCAGGAACAGCGCCGCGACGGTCCACATGGCCGACAGCCCCTCGGCCTTGAACTGCACCTGATGCAGGAAGACCGCGCCGCCATCTGCCGCCAGATTGCGCAGCCCGTCCTCGGTGAAGAGGCTCGCCTGCTGGGCTAGCTGCGCCATACCCTCGGGCGTCAGGATCGCCGCGCCATAGGGATGGCTGAGATGGAACCAATAGGTCACAGCCAGCATCACGCCATTTGCCAGCGCCGCCGGACGGGTCAGTAAGCCGAGAACGATCAGCACACCGCCGACGAATTGCAGTGCCGCCAGTACGGCGGACCACAGCCAGCCGGGATAGAGACCAAGGTTCTCGGTAAAGCCAGCCATGGCGAAAGGCGCGAGAATCTTGGGCCAGCCCTCGACGATCAGCAGCGCACCGACGGTCAGCCGCAGCCCAAGATAGGCCAGCGGTTTGGCAAAGCTGTCATAGAACCCTGCCATGAACGGCAGAAACAACGGCGTTCTGGAAAGATTGTCCCGCATCACTCGCTCCTCGTTTCCCCGGCGCGGCCACAATCCGCCGCCCCTCCGCAGCAGCAGGTCGCGCCTGCAATCGTGCGATGCCAGATGACAATGCCAAAATACTGCGTTCTGGCTTATCGAACATAAGACATCTTCCTGTCGGCAGGCTCAAGACCCATCTGACCCCCAAGGGCGGCGCGGCCGCATCACCCAACTGAGGTCAGAAATGCGTAAAATCCTGTCAAAATCCTCCGCGCCGCGCGGTCATTGGGTCGGCGACGGCTTTCCCGTCCGCTCGCTTTTTTCGCACACGTCGGGCGACAACGATAACACCCCCTTCCTGATGCTGGACTATGGCGGCCCGCATGATTTTACCCCGGCCAAGAAACCGCGCGGCGTCGATGTGCATCCCCACAAGGGCTTCGAGACCGTCACCATCGTTTATGAGGGCGAGGTCGAGCATGGCGACAGCACCGGCAAGGGCGGGGTGATCCGCAAGGGCGACGTGCAATGGATGACCGCCGGCAGCGGCATCCTGCACAAGGAATTCCACAGCCGCGATTTCACCGCCAAGGGCGGCCGTTTCGAGATGGTGCAGTTGTGGGTGAACCTGCCCAAGAAGCACAAATCGGCCAAGCCGGGCTATCAGGGCATCACCGATGCGCAGGTGCCTGCGGTCGAATTGCCGGATGGCGCGGGCCAGTTGCGGGTGATCGCGGGTGCCTATGGTGGCAAGAAGGGGCCGGCGCGGACCTTTACGCCGATGGACGTCTGGGATCTGCGGCTCAACATCGGCAAGCCCGTCACCCTGACGCCGGTCGAGGGCCACAACGTCATCGTCGTGGTGCTGAGCGGCGATGTCGTGCTGAACGGCGAAACCCGGCTCGGCGGCCCCTCCTCGGCGCGGCTGTCGCGCAAGGGCGGGGAAATCCTGCTCGAGGCCGGCAGCGAGGCCAAGGTGCTGATCCTTGCCGGCCAGCCGATCGACGAGCCGGTGGCGGCTTACGGTCCCTTCGTGATGAACAGCGAGGCCGAGATCCGCAAGGCGATGAGCGATTTCCAGTCGGGTCGCTTCGGGCGGATGTGACCGACCGATTCAGGAGTAAGGCCATGGATGACGAGGTGCTGAAACTGGGAACCCGCGCGGGCCTGCCCGAGGAACTGCTGTTCCTCGCGCGCCAGCACCCGCGCGGCAACTGGCGTGGACAGCCCGGCCTTGCCGGGACGGGCGAGTTCTGGCTGGCCAATCACGACTATTTCCGCGGCATGATCCAGCGGATCGCGGGCGAGCTGTCGGCCTTGCGGGACAGTGGCGAAACCGGCTTAGACAGCAGCCCGGCCCTGCAGCGCCACATCAACGGGTTGCTCGGCGGTCTCGACGGGCATCACCGGGTCGAGGATCACCATTACTTCCCCGCCTTCCAGCGCGCCGAACCGCGTCTGCTGCGGGGATTCGAGATCCTCGATGCCGACCACCACCTGATCCACGACAGCATCGACGAGCTGGCGGCCACGACCCGCGACAGCCTGCAAAGGCTGGGTCAGGCCGAGGGGGTGATGTCCAGCGACCAGCGGTTTGCCGTCGATGCGCTGGCTGACGTGGTGAACCGCTTTGCACCGCTGCTGCGTCAGCATCTGGCCGATGAGGAGGATCTGGTCATTCCGCTGATCCTCGAACGCGCTCGGCAGGACCCCGAGTTCTCGTAGACCCGGTTCAGCCTGCCACGATATCGCGATACTCCGGGTGGGTCGCAAAGAAGTGGCCCATGAAGCTGCATTTCAGCACCGCCTTGCGCCCCGAGGCGCGGATCTGGTCGAAGACCCCGGTCGCCAGCCGCGTGCCGATGCCCTGCCCGCCATAGGCGAAGGGCACCTCGGTATGAGTCAGCACGACATTGCCGTTCTCGTCGACCTGGTAATAGGCGGCGGCGATGTCCTCACGCTCCAGCGCCAGTTCGAACCGATGCTCGGCCGGGTTCTCGATCACCTCACTTGGCATGAATGTCCCTTTCGCTCATGGCGCCCGCAAGCCCCAGAAACTGGACCAACTCTCCCGCCGCCGCCCCGCCCGCGCGATTGGCGCCGATGGTCGAGGCCGAGGGGCCGTAGCCCACCAGATGCACACGTGGATCGCGGGCGGCCTGCGTGGCAAGACGGCCGGTCATGACGATGCCGCCATTCTCCTCGCGCAGTTGCAGAGGGGCCAGATGGTCCAGCGCGCTGCGGAACCCCGTGGCCCAGAGGATCACATCCACCGTCTCCTCGCGCCCGTCGGGCCAGCGGATGCCGGTGGGGGTGATCTCGGAGAACATCGGCCGGCGGTTCAACACACCGCGGTCCTGCATGGCGCGGATGGCTGGGGTCATCGGGATGCCGGTGACTGAGACGACCGAGCCGGGGATCAGCCCCTGCCGCACCCGCTCCTCGACCCGCGCGACGGCGGCACGTCCATCCTCGGGGGTGAAATCGCCCTCGTGAAATTCAGGCGGTCGGCGTGTGACCCAGATGGTGCGAGCCGCCACGCGTGAGATCTCGTCCAGAAACTGCAGCGCCGAGATGCCGGCGCCGACGATGACCACGCGCTTGCCGGCAAACTCCTCGGGACGCTGGTAGTCATGGGTGTGCATCTGCCGGCCCTGGAACAGCTCGCGCCCCGGGTAATAGGGGATCTGCGGTGCGTCCCATGTTCCGGTCGCATTGATGATGCCGCGCGCCGAGAAGGTCTCGCGATCGGTCTCGATCCGCAGCCGCTCGCCCCGGCCACAGACCAGCCGCACCGTTACCGGGCGATAGACCGGCAACTGAAACCGCTCCTCGTAGGCGCGGAAATAGGCCGGCACCGCCTCGGCTGCGCGCACCTCGGTCTGGCCCGGGTCCAGCACCTCGGCAAAGCCCATGCCGGGCAGGTCGTGCAGCCGGTTGATCGTCTTCATGGTCAGCGAGGGCCAGCGGAACTGCCAGGCGCCGCCGGGTTCGGGGGATTTGTCCAGAAGCAGGAATTCCTTGCCGCCCCTCAGCCCCAGCCGGTGCAGGTGATAGGCGGCCGACAGCCCGGCCTGCCCGCCGCCGATGACGAGGATATCGATCTTGTAGGCAAGGTTACTCATCACGCCTCGGCAGGTTTTGCGTCAGGATGACGTTACCCGGCTGCGGCGCAGGCACAAGCCCGCCTGGCGTCCGTGGCTCAGTCGCGCAAGCTGCGGCCGAGATCCTGCAAGCGGCAGAAGGCATCGTAGCGCCGGTCATGCGCCGCCACGGCTTCGGGATGGGGGTCATAGGTCGAGGATCTGTGGGTCATCTGCCCCATCGCCTCGGGCATCGAGCCGTATCTGCCCGCCGCCACCGCGCCAAGGATGGCCGAGCCCAGCAAGACCGGCTCCTCTGCCCCCACCGCCAAGACCGGTCGCCCCGCCGCATCCGCCAGAAGCTGGCGGACCAGCGGCAATTGCCCGGCCCCGCCCGAGATGACGATGCGATCCACCGAGGCCCCGGCGCAGTCCTGCGTCTCGATGATCTGGCGAAGGCCATAGCCGATGCCCGACAGCCCGGCTATGTAGAGCGCGACAAGGCTGTCGGCGTCCTGCGCCATGCCGAGACCGGCAATAATCGCGCGGGCATGGGGATCGGCGAAGGGCGCGCGGTTGCCCAGAAACTCGGGCACAACATGCAGGCCCTTGGCCAGCGCCACCACGCCCTCGGCCCCGGACAGTGCCTCGGCGCGCTTCGCCAGCCAGACCGGCAGGGATTGCCCCGCAGCCTGCGCCGTCTCGCGCGCCTCGGCTGCGGCGGGATGGAAGGACAGCAACTGATCGATGGCGGCACCGGCGGCGGATTGCCCGCCTTCGTTCAGCCAGAGCCCCGGCACCATCGCCTGATAATAGGGCCCCCAGACCCCCGGCACAAAGACCGGATCGCTGGTCGAGGTCATGGTGCAGGACGACGTGCCGAAGACATAGGCGAGGTTCGATTGCGGGCTGCCCTCGGCCCCGACCGTGCCGATTCCGCCGGCATGGGCGTCGATCAGCCCGGCGGCGACCGGCGTGCCGGGTTTCAGCCCCAGATCCTCGGCGGCCTCGGGCGTCAGGCCGCTGCCAAGCGGCGTGCCGGGGGCAACAACCGTCTGACCGATGCGGGCGAAATCCTGATCGGCCAGATCGCCCAGACCGATGCTGCGGAAATAATCCGGGTCCCAACGGCTCTCATGGGCAAGATAGGTCCATTTGCAGGTGACGGTGCAGGTCGAGCGGACCAGACTGCCCGTCGCCCGCCAGCTGAGGTAATCGGCGAGGTCAAAGAACTGCCAGGCCGCGCCATAGCTCTGCGGCATATTCTCGCTGAGCCAGAGCAGCTTCGGCGTCTCCATCTCGGGCGAGATGACGCCGCCGACATAGCGCAGGACATCGTGGCCCGCCGCGTTGATGCGCTCGGCCTGATCGATGGCGCGGTGATCCATCCAGACGATGATATTGCGGGCCGGATCGCCCGAGGGGCTGACGGTCAGCGGCGCCCCGCCCTCGCCCAGCACAACCAGCGAACAGGTGGCGTCAAAGCCGATCCCCGCCACCCGAGCGGGATCGATGCCGGAATCGGCCATCGCCTCGCGCACCGAGGCGCAGATGGCCGACCAGATATCCTCGCTCGACTGCTCGACGATGTCGCCCGCCTCGCGCCACATGCGGATATCGCGCTTGGCCGAGGCCAGCATGGCGCCCGAGGCATCGAACAGTCCCGCCCGGGCGCTGCCGGTGCCGACATCCACGCCCAGAAACACGGCGTCACTCATGGTCTTGTTCCTCCGTGAGAAGCGTCACAGATCGACGCTGTTCGGCAGGATCACCAGATCGCGGATCACCACATTGCGCGGGCGCGACAGCATGAACAGCACCGCCTCGGCCACTTCCTTCGGCTGCATCAGCGAGCCATTGGCCAGCGCCTCCTCCATCTTGGCCTTGGGCCAGTCGTCCAGCAGCGCCGTCACCACCGGGCCGGGCAGCACCGCGCCCATGCGGATGCCGTGCGGACTGACCTGCCGGCGGGTGGCGTGCAGAAAGGCCTGAACCGCGAATTTCGAGGCGGTATAGATCGGCTCCCACACCACCGGAACGACGCCAGCGACCGAAGAGGTGAAGATGATGTCGCCGGTCTTGCGCTCGATCATGCCGGGCAGAACCGCCCGGACCGAGCGGAAGGCGGCATTGATGTTCAGATGCAGCATCCGGTCCCAGGCATCCGGATCGCCCTCGGCCGCCGGGCCGCCGATATAGGCCCCGGCATTCGCGTGCAGGATATCCAGCGGCGCGCCGGCCAGCCCCTCGATCGCGGCCGCCATGCCGTCCACCTGCGCCCCGTCCATCAGGTCGACGACCAGCGGCTTGGCCATCGGCCCCAGCTCGGCGCAGAGCGTGTTGAGGCGGTCTGCCGCGCGGTCCACCAGCACCACGGTCGCACCTTCGGCCAGCAGGGTCTTGGCGCATTCAAGCCCGATCCCCGAGGCCGCGCCGGTGACCGCCGCGACCTTGCCCTTCATCAGTTCAGCCATATCCGATCTCCTTCTGTCTCAACCGCGGCCATGGCTGGCGCGGGACTGGCGTGCGAGGCTGTCAACGATGACCGCAATGGCCAGAACCGCGCCGGTGATCATGTAGCGCAGCGATGAGCTGAGATTCAGCAGCGTCAGGCCGTTCGAGATCGCCTGAATGACGAGGATGCCGAGCAGCGCCGACCAGGCCGAGCCGCGCCCGCCGAAGAGCGAGGTGCCCCCGATCACCGCCGCCGCGATGGCGTTCAGGTTCACGTCTCCAGCCCCTGCCTGCTGGCTCGAGGTCGCGAGCCGTGCCGAGGCCAGAACGCCCCCCAGTGCCGCCAGCGACGAACACAGCATGAAGGCGGTCATGCGGATGCGGTTCACATTGATGCCCGAGCGGCGGGCGGCCTCGCGGTTGCCACCGACGGCGAACATCGAGCGGCCCCATTGGGTGCGGGTCAGCAGGTAGTTCATCGCCACGACCAAGAGGACGAACAGCCCGAACATGTAGGGCACGCCGCGTCCCTGATTGAGATAGATCACCGCGACCAGCAGCGCCCCCGTCAGGATCGCCGCCTTGGCGATCAGCACGCTGAGTCCGGGGCTGGACAGGTTCGCCTCGGCCCGGCGGCGCATGGTGCCAAGGCCCGTGACCACCATCACCACCCCCGGCAGGATCGCCAGCAGATAGCTGAGCCAATGCGGCATGATGAGGATCTGCCCGAACTTCACCAGCGCCGAGTTGTAGCTGAGATTGATCGAGCCGGTCGGCCCGAGGATGTAGAGCTGCATTCCCAGCAGCGCCAAAAGGCCCGAGAGGGTCGAGACAAAGCTGGGCATGCCGAACTTGTTCAGAAGCGTGGCATAGATCATGCCCATGACCGCCCCGGCGGCCAGCGCCGCGAGGATCGCCAGAACGACCGGCATCCCCATGTTCGCCCAGATAACCCCGACCAACGCCGAGGCAAGGCCGCTCATCGAGCCGACCGACAGGTCGATCTCGCCCAGAATCAGCACGCAGACGATGCCAAGCGAGATGCAGCCCACGGCGGCGGCGTCGAACAGCAGGTTCACCAGGTTGTTCGGCGCCAGAAAGACCGGGTTCAGCGAGGCGAAGACGACCGAGATCAGCACCAGCCCCACAGCGACGGGCAGCATGCCCAGATCGCCCGAACGGACGCGGTCGATGAAGGCGCGGATGGCGCCGGAAATGCCCTCGTCATGGCGCACGCGGCTGTCCGAGCGGTCCAGCGCGGCGGGTTTGTTCTGATCGCTCATGCGTGATGCTCCACTTCTTCCTTGCGGGCGCGGCGGCGCGATACCGCGTTCTCGGTCGCGCCGGTGATGGCGGCGACCAGTTCGGCATTCGAGGTTTCGGCGGTGAAGATGCCGTTGTTGCGCCCCAGCCGCAGGACGACGATGCGGTCGGCGACGGCGCGCACATCCTCCATGTTATGCGAGATGAGGACGACCCCGTGACCGCGATCGCGCACCCGCTCGATCAGGTTCAGCACCTCGGCGGTCTGGGCCACGCCAAGCGCGGCGGTCGGTTCGTCCAGCATGATGATCTTGGGATCCAAGAGCAGCGAGCGGGCGATGGCGACGGTCTGGCGCTGCCCGCCCGACAGCGAGGCGATCGGTTCACGGACCGAGGGGATGCGCGCAGCCAGCTCGCGCAGCAGGGTCCAGGCACGAACCTCCATCTGCACCTCGTCCAGCGCCCAGGGGTTCAGCTCGTGACCGAGGAACAGGTTGGCCACCACATCAAGGTTTTCGCAGAGCGCGAGATCCTGAAACACCGTGGCGATGCCCATTTCCAGCGCCTTGCCGGGGCTGTCCAAGTCTACCGGCTTGCCCATGAATTCGATGCTGCCCGCCGTCGGCTGGTGCACACCGGCCAGAACCTTGACCAATGTGGACTTGCCGGCGCCGTTATCGCCCACAAGGGCCACGACCTCGCCCGCATGAATGTCCAGATCGATTTCGGTCAGGGCCGAGACCGCACCGAACTGCTTGGATACGCCGCGCAACTTCAGGATCGGCTCGGCAGGATTTTGGCCTGTGGCCATGGGCTGTCTCCTTCCCCGTAAATGGCGGCGCGCGACAGTGGCCGCGCGCCGGTTGGCGTGATTATTGGGTGATGCCCAATTCCTTGCAGGCATCGGCATAATCGGCGGTGCAGATCTGCTCGGCCGTCTGAATGCCCTTGTCGAAGATCTCGGCCTTGATGTTCTCGCGCGTGACCACGGCCGGCACGAACAGCTCGGACGGCGTGTTGTAGAGCGTGGTCTTCGGTTCGGGCGTCTCGCCCTTGAGGAAGGTCACGGCCACTTCGGCGGCAGCGCGGGCGACGATCTCGGACGGTTTCGAGATGGTGTTGTACTGATCGCCCGCGATAATCAGCTGCAGCGCCGCGATGGTCGCGTCATTGCCAGTCACCGGCGGAACCGGGTCAACGCCCGCCGCCTTCAGCGCCGCGATGGCGCCACCCGCCGTGCCGTCATTGGCGGCGACGATGCCGGTGATCTCGGCCCCGAAGCGGGTGATCTGGCCGGCGGTCCATTCCTGCGCCTTGGGCGGCGCCCAGTCCGGCGTGTCATATTCGGCCAGCGTCTTGTATTCCGAGCCGTCCAGCGAACTGTCGATCCCGTCGCGGATCAGACCGGCCGCCGCATCGGTGGGCGAGCCGTTGATCTGCAGCACGCCCGCGCCCGCCGCCACGCCCGAAGCCTTCAGGTGATCGACCAGCGATTGCGCGATGGCCGCGCCGATGCCTTCATTGTCGAAGGAGACATAATAATCCGCCGGCACATCCGGGATGGGCCGGTCATAGGCGATGATCTTGATGCCCTGGCTTTGTGCCATCTGCACCAGACCTGCGGCAGCGGCACTGTCCACCGGATCCAGCACGATCACCTTGGCACCCTGCGCGATGACCGAATTCACCTGCTGCTGCTGCAGCGAGACATCGGCATTGGCGTTCTGATAGATCACCGTGCACTCGGCACAAAGCTCCTTCATCGCCGCTTCGAAACCCGGGAAGTCATGTTCCTCGTAACGGGTCGAGGCCTGGTCGGGCATCAGGAAGGCCACGGTTGCGGCCTCCTGCGCCATGGCGGCGCCACCCAGCAGTCCGGCGATCAGGGCCGAAGCGGCGGCAATGGAAGTTCTGGTCTTCATCTCGTGTCTCCTCCCTCTGTGACACGCGCCGGCGGCAGGCCTCACCCGAATGAAAGCCATGACGGATCGCACCGCCAAAGCGGTCGTTTTGCCCGTCCACTTCTGGCTTTCCTACCGTCGCCTCCCAACAGCGCAACCGATGCAGCATGTGTGCTCAATCGATGTAGCAAGATTGTCTTAACCACCTCATCCTGTCAAGATGAAGCTGGCGAGGCGCAGGTTCCGCGCCCCAGCGCGCGGAGGAAAATGACCGAGAACAGCGAAAATTCTGCAAGGCGGCCAACGATCTACGATTTGGCGCAGATCGCCGGGGCCAGCCCCAGCGCGGTGAGTTCAATCCTGAACGGCACCTGGAGAAAACGCCGAATCAGCGCGGCTACGGCCGAGCGTGTCACCCGGATCGCCACCGAACAGGGCTATGCGGTGAACCTGCAGGCCAGCCTGCTACGCCGCGAGCGGTCGCATATCATCGGCATGATCGTCCCCAAATATGACAACCGCTATTTCGGTGCGATCGCCGAGCGGTTCGAGGCGATGGCCCGTGCGCGCGGCCTGTTTCCGGTCATCACCTGCACGCAGCGCGATCCCGATCTGGAATTCGAGGCGGCGCGCGAGATGGTCTCCTATCAGGCCGAAACTTTGGTCATCACCGGCGCGACCGACCCGGACCGGATCGCCGATTTCTGCGCCGCCGCCGGCGTCCGGACGATCAATCTGGACCTGCCGGGCAGCAAGGCGCCCTCGGTCGTCTCGGACAATTTCGGCGGCGCGCGCGATCTCACGCGCCTGATCCTGTCACGGCTGCGGGATGATTTCGGCGAGGCCGCGCCGCTGTGGTTCATCGGCGGCCGGCCGCACGATCACAATACCGTGGAACGCCTGCGCGGCTTTCGGGCGGCGCATGTCGAGGCCGGGCTGCCCGCGCCGGAAGCCAAGGTGATCATGCCCGGCTATTCCCCCGACAAGGCCGCCGAGGCACTGGCTGGACAGGACCTCCCCCCGCGTTTCGGGATTTTCGTCAATTCGACCATCACCATGGAAGGCGTGGTGCGCTGGCTGGGCGACAATCTCGCCATGGACCGGGTCCGGCTGGGGTGCTTTGACTGGGACCCCTTCGCCGCGCTTCTGCCGCAGAATGTCGGCATGGCCGAGCAGGACGTGCCGGCAATGCTGCAGCAGGTCTTTGACGCGATTGCCGGCGGCACGGATCAGCCAACCCGCATCGACGTGCCCTGCATCCTGCACCCCCTGCCCGCGCGCGACTCGTGAGATCATCCGCGCGAACAAGAAAAAACCCCGCAGCGACAATGCGCTGCGGGGTTTTTTGGTGCCCAGGAGAGGACTCGAACCTCCACGCCTTGCGGCACACGGACCTGAACCGTGCGCGTCTACCAATTCCGCCACCTGGGCAGGTGGTGAGCGGCTGATTACGGGCAGTCGCGGGGGGTGTCAATGGGCCGAAATCGAAAAAATCATCATTCCGGAGAGAAGGCTTCGCCCCGGCCGTCGGATGGATTGGCGGCCTGCCTGCGACGATACCGCACCCTTTGACCGCGCGCCCGGCTTGTCGTGCCGGGCGGGCTTCGGTATTGAACGCAAAAGCACCGCACGAAGCGAAGGGGCGAGGGCATGGCGAAACTGGTGACCATCTATGGCGGGTCTGGCTTTGTCGGACGTTATGTCGCGCGGATGATGGCGCAGGACGGCTGGCGCGTGCGCATCGCCGTCCGCCGCCCGGACGAGGCGCTGTTCACCCGCACCTATGGCGCGGTGGGCCAGGTCGTGCCGGTCCTCTGCAACATCCGCGACGCAGCCTCGGTGAAGCTCGCCATGCAGGATGCCGATGCGGTCATCAATTGCGTCAACCTGACCGGGAAAGAGGGCAAGAGCACCTTCGAGACCGTGCTGGTCGAGGGCGCGGCGAACATCGCCCGCATTTCCGCCGAACTGGGCGTTCAGAACATCGTGCATATCTCGGGCATCGGCGTCGATGCCGAATCCCCCAGCAAATACGTATCGGCCAAGGCCCGCGGCGAGGCCGCCGTGGTGGAACACCGCCCCGATGCGGTGATCCTGCGCCCCTCGGTGATCTTCGGGACCGAGGACCAGCTGTTCAACCGCTTTGCCGGGATGAGCCGGTTAGGCCCGGTGATGATGATCGCCGGCGGCAACAGCCGGATGCAGCCGGTCTTTGTCGAGGACGTGGCGGTGGCCGCGACCAAGGGACTGGACGGTACCGCCGCTGCCGGGATCTACGAACTCGGCGGCCCCGACATCCTGACCCTGCGCGAGTTGGTGCAGATGACGCTGAAGGCCGTCGACCGCCGCCGTGCCGTCATCAACCTGCCCTTCTGGCTGGCCGGCATCGGTGCCGGGGTGCTGGACCTGGTGCAGACTATTTCCGGCGGGCTGATCGGCAACAAGATGATCACCCGGGACCAGTTGCACCTGCTGCGCACCGATAATGTGGTCAGCGAGGGGGCGAAGGGCTTCGCCGATCTGGGGATCGAGCCGACCGCTCCCGAGGCCGTCATCGACAGCTATCTGTGGCGCTTCCGCCCCTCGGGGCAATATGACGCGATCAAGGCCTCGGCGAAGAACCTGCGTCACAACTGATGACCCATGACACGATCGTTGCCGCCGTCCTCGGCCTGCTCGAGGGGCTGACCGAGTTCATTCCGGTCTCCTCCACCGGCCATGTTCTGCTGGCCGGGCATTTCCTGGGCTTTGACTCGCCCGGCAACGCCTTCGAGGTGATGATCCAGCTGGGTGCCATCCTCGCGATCCTTGGCGTCTATGCGCAGCAATTGTGGCGCATCTTCAGCAGCGCGCCGCGTGATCCGGCCGCCCGCCGCTTCATCCTTGCAGTCTTGCTGGCATTCCTGCCGGCGGCGGTCATTGGTGTTCTGGCGCATGGCTTCATCAAGCGGGTGCTGTTCGAAACCCCGCTGCTGATCGCCATCAACCTGATCATCGGCGGGTTCGTCTTGTTGTTCGTCGACCGCATGGCGAAACGCCCGCTCTATCATCGGGCCGAGGATTTCCCGCTACCCATGGCGCTGAAGATCGGGTTCATCCAGTGCCTTGCGCTGATCCCCGGCGTCTCGCGCTCGGGCGCGACCATTGTCGGCGCGCTGGCGCTCGGGGCCGACAAGCGCTCGGCGGCCGAGTTCTCGTTCTTCCTGTCGATGCCGACGATGCTGGGTGCCTTCGTCTATGATTTCTACAAGAACCGTGACCTGCTGGACGCAGCGGCACTGGAAAACATCGCCATCGGCTTCGTCTGCGCCTTCATCATGGCGATTTTGGTGGTGCGCTGGCTGCTCGGCTATGTCTCGCAGCACGGTTACGGGCTGTTTGCCTGGTGGCGAATCATCGTCGGCAGCCTTGCATTGCTGGCCCTTGCGGCAGGTATGTAACATATACTGACCTATTTTTACGATTGCAGCGTGAAGTTTTTGCACTCCACGCCATAAATCTTGGCAATAGGTCAATATTGCTGACTTTTCATCGGAAAGCGTCTGGTTTATTTCCACGCGAGGGGATTTTCCGATAAGAAGGTGCGCAGCGATGGCCACGCAAAAAATGCTGAAGTTTGTCTCGACTCCGCGCGAAATGCCGGAAAAGCGGGATGCGGCCACGCGCAGCGAGGATTTCCGCGAGATCTACCAGGAATTCGCCGCGATCAAGGCGGCCGAGCAGGCCAGCCGCTGCAGCCAGTGCGGCGTGCCCTATTGCCAGAGCCATTGCCCGCTGCACAACAATATCCCCGACTGGCTGCGCCTGACCGCCGAGGGGCGGCTCGAGGAAGCCTATCGCGTCAGCCAGGCGACCAATACCTTCCCGGAAATCTGTGGCCGCATCTGCCCGCAGGATCGCCTTTGTGAAGGCAATTGCGTCATCGAGCAGTCGGGCCACGGCACCGTCACCATCGGCGCGATCGAAAAATACATCACCGACACCGCCTTTGAAGAAGGCTGGGTCAGTGCCGCCGCCCCCGCGCAGGAGCGTGCGGAAAGCATCGGCATTATCGGCGCCGGTCCGGGCGGGCTGGCGGCGGCGGATGCGCTGCGCCGCAAGGGTTTTCAAGTCACCGTCTATGACCGTTACGACCGCGCCGGCGGGCTGCTTACCTATGGTATCCCCGGCTTCAAGCTGGAAAAGGACATCGTCCTGCGCCGCAATGCCCTGCTGGCGGATGGCGGCGTCGAATTCGTGCTGAACTGCAATGTCGGCGAGGATATCAGCTTTGACGCGATCCGCGGCAAGCATGACGCTGTGCTGATCGCCACGGGCGTCTACAAGACCCGCGATCTCGACATGGACAATGCCAATGCCGGCGGCGTGGTGCGCGCCATCGACTACCTCACTGCCAGCAACAAGATCGACTTTGGCGACGAGGTTCCCGATTTTGCCGATGGCGAGCTGAACGCCGCGGGCAAGCGCGTCGTCGTCATCGGCGGCGGCGACACGGCGATGGATTGCGTGCGCACCGCCATCCGCCAGGGCGCGCTGTCGGTCAAATGTCTCTATCGCCGCGACCGCGCGAACATGCCGGGCTCGCAGCGCGAGGTGCAGAATGCCGAGGAAGAGGGCGTCGAATTCGTCTGGCTCTCGGCCCCCGGCGAGTTCGTCGGCCATGTCACCGGCTTTGCCGCCGAGGCGCAGGAGCGTGACGTGGACGAGGTCGCCCAGATCGGCGCGGTCCGGGTGCAGCGGATGCGCCTTGGCGCGCCCGATGTCAGCGGCCGCCAGTCGCCCGAACTGATCGAGGGTGCCGATTACGACGAGCCGGCGGAACTGGTCATCAAGGCGCTTGGTTTCGAGCCAGAGGATCTGCCGAAGCTCTGGGGCACCGACGGGCTCGAAGTGACCCGCTGGGGCACGGTCAAGGCCGATTTCACCACCCATCGCACCAGCCTGCCCGGCGTCTATGCCGTGGGCGACATCGTGCGCGGCGCAAGCCTGGTGGTCTGGGCGATCCGTGACGGGCGCGAGGCTGCCGATGCGATCGAGGACTGGCTGACGGGCGAAGCCCGCATCGCGGCGGAGTGAGGGCGGTGCCGATGATGCACAGCCCGTACACCGCGCGTACACAGCCTGTACACCGGCTGCGCGCGTTGCGCGGCGCAGGGCGCAACGAGTTTATTCTGGCTGGGGCAGCTTTGCTGACCCTTCTGGCCGCCCCGCAACCTGCGAGCGCCGCGACCTTCCGCGCGCCGCAGGGCTGCAATCTGGAAATGACCATCCAGAATCGCGGCTGCACGGTCAGCCAGATCTATCGCTGCTCGGCTGATCCTTCGGGCTATCAGCATGTCGCCATCTTCGGACAGGACGGGATGACCCATCTGTCCACCATCGATGCCGAGACCCGCTGGATCGAAAGCACTGATCCGGAAACCGGGCTGGTCGATCGTCTGGTCGAGGCGGCCGAGGATCATGCCAGCTTCTCGACGCTGAAGGCGACCGGCCGCGACGATTTCGATTTCTGGACCGAGTCGAATACCGGTGAGAAGCTGCACCATGTCGGTTATGACGAGCTGACCGGCGAGACCGTCACCATCGACGGGATCACGCTGGAAAAGACCCGCTTCCAGCTGACCACCACCGGCTCGGACGGGCAGGTGCTGATCCAGCGCGAGGGCCAGCAGTTCATCAGCCGCGCCAATGGCCGTTTCTATGGCGGCATCGAGACCTACAGCGACTGGACCGGTGCGTCGGGCGAAAGCAATGACAGCCCGGTCGATTTCAGCTTCCCCGGTCAGCCCGGCTATGGCGAGACCGAACCCCAATACGACTGCGACATGATGGTGGCGCAGCTTCTTCAGGAAAGGGCCATGCAATGAGCAACAACTGGCAAGCAGACGAACAGGCCCGCCGCGACTGGATGGCCGAACACAGCCTCTACCGCGAAGAGGACGAGCATTCGTCCTGCGGCGTGGGTCTGGTGGTGTCGATCGACGGCAAGGCCAGCCGCAAGGTGGTGCAGAACGGCATCGACGCGCTGAAGGCCGTCTGGCATCGCGGTGCCGTCGACGCCGATGGCAAGACCGGCGATGGCGCGGGCATCCATGTGCAGATCCCGGTGCCCTTCTTCTATGACCAGATCCGCCGCACCGGCCACGAGCCCGACCCGAAGAAGCTGATCGCCGTCGGTCAGGTCTTCCTGCCGCGCACCGATTTCGGCGCGCAGGAACGTTGCCGGACCATCGTGGAATCCGAAGTGCTGCGCATGGGCCATTACATCTATGGCTGGCGGCATGTGCCGGTGAACACCGCCGTTCTGGGCGAGAAGGCCAATGCCACCCGCCCAGAGATCGAGCAGATCCTGATCCGCTGCGACAAGGACATCGATCAGGTCCAGTTCGAGCGCGAGCTCTATATCATCCGTCGCCGCATCGAGAAGGCGGCCATCGCCGCGCAGATCGCCGGGCTCTATTTCGCCTCGCTGTCATGCCGCTCGATCATCTACAAGGGCATGATGCTGGCCGAACAGGTGGCCGAATTCTATCCCGACCTGAAGGACGAGCGGTTCGAATCGGCCTTCGCCATCTATCACCAGCGCTATTCCACCAACACCTTCCCGCAATGGTGGCTGGCCCAGCCCTTCCGTATGCTCGCCCATAACGGCGAGATCAACACGCTGAAGGGCAACCTGAACTGGATGCGCAGTCACGAGATCCGCATGGCCTCGGGCGCCTTTGGCGAAATGGCCGAGGACATCAAGCCGATCGTGCCGGCGGGGTCGTCGGACAGCGCCGCGCTGGATGCGGTCTTCGAGGTGATGGTGCGCTCGGGCCGTTCGGCGCCGATGACCAAGACCATGCTGGTGCCGGAAAGCTGGTCCAAGGCCACGACCGACATGCCGAAGGCATGGGCGGATATGTATGCCTATTGCAACGCGGTGATGGAGCCCTGGGACGGGCCGGCGGCGCTGGCCATGACCGATGGCCGCTGGGTCTGCGGCGGGTTGGACCGCAATGGTCTGCGCCCGATGCGCTATGTCATCACCGGGGACAACCTGCTGATCGCGGGCTCGGAAGTGGGCATGGTGCCCTCGGACGAGGCGACGGTGCGCGAAAAGGGCGCGCTGGGGCCGGGCCAGATGATCGCCGTCGATATGTGGGATGGCCGTCTCTACACCGACAGCCAGATCAAGGACCGGCTGGCAGGCTCGCAGCCCTTCGGCGAGTGGATCGAGAAGGTCGTCGAGCTGAACGTGATCATGCGCGAGCTGCCCGAGAACACCAGCTTCAAGGGTGACGAGTTGCGCCGCCGCCAGACTGCTGCCGGCTATACGCTGGAAGAGCTGGAAAACGTTCTCGCCCCGATGGCCGAGGACGGGAAAGAGGCGCTGGCCTCGATGGGCGATGACACGCCCGCCGCGGTGCTGTCGAACCAGTATCGGCCGCTGTCGCATTTCTTCCGCCAGAACTTCAGCCAGGTCACTAACCCGCCGATCGACAGCTTGCGCGAAGCGCGGGTGATGAGCCTGAAGACGCGGTTCGGCAACCTCAAGAACGTGCTGGACGAATCGAGCAGCCAGACCGAGATCCTGCTCTTGGAAAGCCCCTTCGTCGCCAATGGCGAATTCGCCGAGATGATGAAGATGTTCGATGCTTCGGTCACGGTGATCGACTGCACCTTCCCCGATGGCGCCGGTCAGGACGCGCTTGGCGAGGGTCTGGCGCGTATCCGGGCCGAGGCCGAGGATGCCGTGCGCAGTGGTGCCGGCCATCTGGTGCTGACCGACGAGCATCAGGGGCCGGATCGGATCGGCATGCCGATGATCCTCGCGACCAGTGCGGTGCACAGCTGGCTGACGCGCAAGGGTCTGCGCACCTTCTGCTCGATCAACGTGCGCTCGGCGGAATGCATCGACCCGCATTACTTTGCGGTGCTGGTCGGCTGCGGCGCGACCACGGTGAACCCCTATCTGGCACAGGATTCGATCGACGACCGGATTCAGCGCGGGTTGCTGGACGGCAGCCTGATCGACAATATGCGCCGCTATCGTGACGCGATCGATCAGGGCCTGCTGAAGATCATGGCAAAGATGGGAATCTCGGTCCTCTCGTCCTATCGCGGCGGGTTGAACTTCGAGGCGGTGGGTCTGTCCCGCGCCATGGTGGCCGAGTATTTCCCGGGGATGCATTCGCGCATCTCGGGCATCGGTCTGCACGGGCTTCAGGACAAGCTGGAGGAGATCCACCAGAAGGGCTTCCACACCGAGAACGTGGACCTCTTGCCGGTCGGCGGCTTCTACAAGCTGCGCCGCTCGGGCGAGAAGCATGCCTGGGAAGCCAATACGATGAAGCTGCTGCAGGTCGCCTGCGAGCGGGCGTCCTATGACACCTGGAAGCAGTTCAGCGCCACCATGCGGGCAAACCCGCCGATCCATATCCGCGATCTTCTGGACATCAAGCCGCTTGGCAAGCCGGTGCCGCTGGACGAGGTCGAATCGATCACCTCGATCCGCAAGCGCTTCGTCACGCCGGGCATGTCGCTGGGGGCGCTGTCGCCCGAGGCGCATATGACGCTGAACATCGCCATGAACCGGATCGGGGCGAAATCCGACTCGGGCGAGGGTGGCGAGGACCCGGCGCATCACATGCCGCTGCCGAATGGCGACAACCCTTCGGCCAAGATCAAGCAGGTGGCTTCGGGCCGCTTCGGCGTCACCGCCGAATACCTGAACGCCTGCGAAGAGTTGGAGATCAAGGTCGCGCAGGGGGCGAAACCCGGCGAGGGTGGCCAGCTGCCCGGCATGAAGGTGACCAAGCTGATCGCGCGGCTGCGGCATTCGACGCCGGGCGTGACGCTGATCTCGCCGCCGCCGCATCACGACATCTACTCGATCGAGGATCTGGCGCAGCTGATCTATGACCTGAAGCAGATCAACCCGCGCGCCAAGATCACGGTAAAGCTGGTGGCCTCGTCGGGCGTCGGCACCATCGCGGCGGGCGTCGCCAAGGCCAAGGCCGACGTGATCCTGATCTCGGGCCATAACGGCGGCACCGGGGCCTCGCCCGCGACCTCGATCAAGTTCGCCGGTCTTCCTTGGGAGATGGGACTGACCGAGGCGCATCAGGTGCTGGCGATGAACCGGCTGCGCGACCGCATCACGCTGCGCACCGATGGCGGCCTGCGCACCGGGCGCGACGTGGTCATGGCGGCGATGATGGGGGCCGAGGAATACGGCATCGGCACCGCCGCGCTGATCGCCATGGGCTGCATCATGGTCCGTCAGTGCCAGTCGAACACCTGCCCGGTGGGCGTCTGCACGCAGGACGAACGCCTGCGCGCGATGTTCACCGGCTCGGCCGACAAGGTGGTGAACCTGATCACCTTCTATGCGCAGGAGGTTCGCGAGATCCTTGCCTCGATCGGCGCGCGTTCGGTGGACGAGGTGATCGGACGGGCCGATCTGCTGACGCAGGTCAGCCGTGGGGCCGCGCATCTGGACGATCTGGACCTGAACCCGCTTCTCATCACCGTCGATGGCAGCGAGAAGATCGTCTATGACCGCTCGAAGCCGCGGAATGCCGTTCCCGACACGCTGGATGCCGAGATCATCCGCGATGCCGAACGCTTCTTCAGCGATGGCGAGAAGATGCAGCTGAGCTATGCCGTCCGGAACACGCACCGGACCATCGGCACCCGCACCAGCTCGATGATCGTGCAGACCTTCGGCATGCGCAACAAGCTGCAGCCCGACCACCTGACCGTGCGCCTGACCGGCAGCGCCGGGCAATCGCTTGGCGCCTTCGCCGCGCCGGGCCTGAAGCTGGAGGTCAGCGGCGATGCCAATGACTATGTCGGCAAGGGCCTGTCGGGCGGCACCATCACCGTGCGCCCGCCGATGATCAGCCCGCTGACGGCGGCGGATAACGTCATCATCGGCAACACGGTTCTCTATGGTGCCACCGATGGCTACCTCTTCGCGGCGGGTCGCGCGGGCGAGCGTTTCGGCGTCCGCAACTCGGGCGCGAAGGTGGTGATCGAGGGCTGCGGCAGCAACGGTTGCGAATACATGACCGGCGGCGTCGCGGTGATCCTTGGCCGGATCGGGGCCAACTTCGGTGCCGGCATGACCGGCGGCATGGCCTATCTCTACGATCCCGAGGGCGTGGCGCGCGACTATATCAACCCGGAATCGCTGGTGCTGAACGCCGTCAGCCACCCGCATTGGGAAGCAGAGTTGCGGGAACTGGTCGAGCGGCATCTGAAAGAGACCAATTCGCGCCGGGCCGACGAGATCCTGCAGAACTGGGACGAGGAACTGCCGAACTTCCTGCAGGTCACGCCCAAGGAGATGCTGGCCCATCTGAAGCACCCGCTGACCGAGACCGGCGATCTGGAAGCGGTGCCGGCGGAATAGGCTGGGCATCAATGATTGATGCGGGCGGGGCAGCAGTGTCCCGCCCGTCTTCGTTTGCCGCTCCCGAGACGACCCGGCGCAGCCCCGGCAAATTGACAATCCCGCCGCACGGGCGTTGACTGTCGGCAAGGCTTGTACCCGTATCTGCCGGTCCGTTTTCCGAGAAGGAGCCAGCGCCCATGTTCACTCCCCTTTTTCTCCGCGCCCTGCTGCCCGGCCTGCTGTCGGCCTCGGTCCTCGCGCTTGCCGCTTGCACCATGACGACCGGGGCGACTAACCCGCCGGCCTCGAATGCCTTCTCTGCCCAGTTGAGCCAGACCGGCTTCAGCGGGCGCTATGATCCGGCGGGCTTCCAGCCGCACGAGGTGCAGAAGGCCCTGGGCGAAGCCTGCGCCATTCGCGGCAATATCGTCGACTACGCGGAGCAGCCGGTTGATGGGGCCATGGCCTTCCGGGCGCGCTGCCGGGGCGGCACCGATGTGCGTCTGGGGACGGTCTCGGTCTATCGCGATGGCAACCGGGCGCGGGTCGTGCTGCCCGGCTATGTCGAGATCATGCGCGAGGACGAGACCGTTCGGACCATCTCGCTCTGATCCCGAAGCCGCATCCCCATTTTCATCAAGCAGGAGATTACCCATGTCGGAACTGATCGTCATTGCCTTCGACACCGAGGCCGCCGGCTTCGATCTGCGGACCGAACTGGTCAAGATGCAGAAGGATTACCTCATCGAGATGGAGGATGTGGTCGTCGTCACCCGCAGTTCCGAGGCTGACATCAAGCTGCATCAGGCGGTGAACCTGACCGCTGCCGGCGCAGTGGGCGGTGGTTTCTGGGGCACGCTGGTTGGCCTGCTGTTCCTCAACCCGCTTCTGGGTGCGGCGGTGGGTGCGGCCTCGGGTGCGCTCGCCGGGCGCTTCACCGATGTGGGCATCAATGACGAGTTCATGAAAGAGGTCGCCCATGCCGTGCCGCCCGGCGGTTCGGCCGTCTTCGTGCTGATCCGCAAGATGACCGCCGACAAGGTGCTGGAGCGCCTGTCGCAGGTCGGGCATGGCGGGCGGGTGCTGCGCACTTCGCTGTCGAACGAGCAGGAACAGAAGCTGCGCGATGCGCTGGCAGGGGATGACAGCAGCGTGGCCCCGCCGCCGCCCTCGGCCTGAGAGATGCGGGCAGGGCGCTGCATCGGCTTGACGCAATCCCGACCCGCGTGACAGATGCGGGTCATGGCCGAAAAAGCGTCCGCGCCCGAGGAAACCCAGACACGCGCCCGACGTCGTCGCGCGCCCTTCCAGCGCCTGTCGATCTGGCGCGGGTTGCGCTGGTTCGGGCTGCGGGTGCTGCTTCTGATGCTGGCGCTGGTCGGCTTCTATGGCCTCATCAACCCGCCGACGACCTGGACCATCGCCCGCGAGGCGACCTTTCCCCGCGAATGGACCGATCTCGAGGAGATGACGCCGGCCCTGCCGCGCGCAGTCGTGGCGGCGGAGGATGCGAATTTCTGCCTGCACTGGGGTTTCGACATGGCCGAGATCCGCAAGGTCATCGCCTCGAACAGCTCGCGCGGGGCCTCGACCCTGACCCAGCAGACCGCCAAGAACGTCTACCTGTGGCAGGGGCGCAGCTGGGTGCGGAAGCTTCTGGAAACCGCCTATACGCCGATGATCGAGGCGCTCTGGACCAAGCGGCGTATTCTCGAGGTCTATCTGAACGTGGCGGAATTCGGGCCGGGCGTGTTCGGCGTTCATGCGGCGGCGGCCTATCACTTCGGCACCACGCCCGATGCGCTGAGCCCCACGCAGGCGGCGCGGCTGGCGGCGATCCTGCCCGCGCCCAAGACCCGTGGCACGGCGCAGGGCAGCCGCCGCAGCCGCGCCATCGCCGACGGGGCCGAGACGATCCGGCGCGACGGCCGCGCCGCCTGTTTCGAATAGGCCGGCTTTCGCCACCCGCGCCCCGGCTTGCGGTTGAAACATGACGGGGCCAAGCGTATCACGGCTGCCATGCGACACGAGCGACAGATGAATACCTCCAGCCAGCAGACCACCCGCCTCTACCACACCCCTCTTTCCCCCTTCTCGCGCAAGGTCCGTCTGGTTCTGGCCGAGAAGAAGATCGAGGTCGAACTCGTCGAAGAGCGGTACTGGGAAAACAATTCCGAGCTGCTGCGCCGCAACCCGGCGGGCATGGTGCCGGTGCTGCGCCATGACGGGCGGCTCTTGTCGGAAAGCCAGGCGATCTGCGAATACCTTGACGAGACCGTGCCGCAGCCCGCGCTGATGCCGAAAAGCCCCGCCGAACGCTACGAGGTGCGCCGGCTCTGCGCCTGGTTCGACGACAAGTTCAACCGCGAAGTGACGCGCCCGATCCTTGAAGAGCGGGTCTGGAAGAAGATCACCCGCTCGGGCTATCCCGACTCGCGCGCGGTCAAGGCCGGGCTGAAGGCAATCAAGGATCACATCGACTATCTGACCAGCCTCCTGGAGACCCGGCGCTGGCTGGCGGGCAGCGCGCTGAGCCTTGCCGATTTCACCGCCGCCGCGCATTTCTCCTGCCTCGACTATATTTCGGATGTCGATTGGGACCGGTCAGAGATCCTGACCAGCTGGTATGCGACGATCAAGTCGCGCCCAGCCTTCCGGGGCATTCTGGCCGACCAGATCCCGGGCATCCACCCTGCCCCGCATTATGCCGAGCTTGACTTCGGCTGAGACCGGGGGGCCAGCCCCCCGCACCCCCCGGGATATTTCTGCCAAGATGAAAGCAGATCTGGCCGCACAGGCCAAGGTCGAGGGTTTCGCCAAGATGGGCGTCTGCCGCCCCGATGCGGTGCCTGAGTTGCCCGGTCGGCTGGCCGCATTTCTGCAGGCTGGCCGGCAGGGGCAGATGGGCTGGATGGGCGAGCGAACCGGCTGGCGCGGAAATCCCGCCGCGCTCTGGCCCGAGGCGCGTTCGGTGGTGATGCTGGCAGAGGTCTATTCGCCGGATCACGATCCTCTGGCGGTGCTGGGCCAGCCCGACCGCGCGGCGGTCAGCGTCTATGCCCAGGGCAAGGATTACCACGACCTGGTCAAGAAGCGGCTTAAGCGGCTGGGGCGCTGGCTGATCGAGACCCATGGCGGCGAGATCAAGGTCTTTGTCGACACCGCCCCGGTGATGGAAAAGCCGCTGGCACAGGCGGCGGGGCTGGGCTGGCAGGGCAAACATACGAATCTTCTGGCCCGCGATCTGGGCAGCTGGTTCTTCCTTGGCGCCATCTTCACCACGCTCGACCTGCCGCCCGACCCGCCCGAGGCCGAGCATTGCGGCAGTTGCCGGGCCTGTCTGGACATCTGCCCCACCGGCGCGTTCCCGGCCCCCTTCCAACTCGATGCGCGGCGCTGCATTTCCTACCTGACCATCGAACATAAGGGGCCGGTCGATCCCGAGTTGCGGGTGCTGATGGGCAACCGCATCTATGGCTGCGACGACTGCCTTGCCGTCTGCCCGTGGAACAAGTTCGCCCGCGAGGCCAGCGAGCTGCGCTATCGTGGCGTGATCGACGCGCCGCCTCTGGCCGAACTGGCGATGCTGGATGATGCGGGCTTCCGCGCGCGGTTTTCCGGCAGCCCGATAAAGCGGATCGGACGGGACCGCTTTGTCCGCAATGTGCTCTATGCCATCGGCAATTCCGGCCTGCCACATCTGCGCGGGGTGGCGCAGGGCTTGACGGGGGATGCCGACCCGACCGTCGCCGATGCGGCAAGATGGGCCGCCGGGCGGCTGGAGTTTCCCGCGTGAACCCGCTGCGCGGCATCCTGCTGAAGCTGGGCAGCGTGACGATCTTCGTCCTCATGGCGGCGCTGATCAAGGCGACGGCGCATGAGGTGCCGCCGGGCGAGCAGGTGTTCTTCCGCTCGCTTTTCGCCATCCCGGTCATCCTGGTCTGGCTGATGCGGCGGGGCGAGCTGTCTTCGGGCCTGCGCACCGCGCGCCCGATGGGCCATGTGTTTCGCGGGCTGATGGGCACGGCGGCGATGGGGCTGGGCTTTGCCGGCCTCGGCCTTCTGCCTTTGCCCGAGGTCACCGCCATCGGCTTTGCCGCGCCGCTGCTGACAGTCATCTTCGCGGCGATGTTTCTGGGCGAGGATGTGCGCGCCTTCCGCTTGGCCACGGTGGCGCTGGGGCTGATCGGGGTGCTGGTGGTCTTGTCGCCGCGTCTGGGGCAGGTGGGCGACGGGCTGTCGACCGCGCAGACGCTTGGCGCGGTCATCACGCTCATGGGGGCGATGTGTGCGGCACTGGCGCAGATCTTCATCCGCAAGCTGGTGCAGGAGGAAAGCACCTCGGCCATCGTCTTCTGGTTCTCGATCACCGCGACGATGCTGTCGCTGGTGACGCTGCCCTTTGGCTGGGTCATGCCCAGCCCCGGCACCGCTGCGCTGCTGATTCTGGCCGGGCTGATGGGCGGGGTCGGGCAGATCCTTCTGACCTCGGCCTATCGCTTTGCCGATGCCTCGCTGGTTGCGCCCTTCGACTATGCCGCGATGCTGTTTGCGCTGGCCATCGGTTATGGCGTCTTTGGCGAGGTACCGACCCTGACCATGCTGATCGGTGCCGCCATCGTCATCACCGCCGGCTTCCTGATCATCTGGCGCGAGCACCGGCTGGGGCTGGAGCGCAGCCGCCAGCGCAAGGCGATGACCCCGCAGGGCTGAGCCGGCTCACAGCAGCAGGTCATCGCCGGTGATCGGCAGCGTGCCGTCGATGCGAATGACCAGATCGGGCTGGCCGTCGCCATCCAGATCGGCCTGCAGCAGCTGATGATCGACGGCCATGGTCAGGCGCATCTGACCCGCGGCCGAGAACGCCTGCGCGCCGATGAACTGCAGATGCAAGGCCGTCAGGTCGATCAGGTCGCTACCGGAGGCGAAATCTTCGATGCGGTCCGGCAGGGCGATGGTCGAATCGAGCGCCGTCCGGAAGACAAAGCGATCCATCCCTGCGCCGCCGAGCAGGTTGTCGGTCCCTGCCCCGCCCTCGAGCAGGTCGTTGCCATCGCCTCCCCGCATGTTGTCCTGCCCTTCGCCACCATAAAGCTGATCATCCCCGGCATCACCAAAGATCATGTCAGGACCTGCCTCGCCCCAGACCCCGTCATCATCGCCACCGCCGAACAGCAGATCGCGGCCGGCACCGCCCTCGATCCGGTCGGTGCCGCCGTGACCAAAGGCGGTATCGTCACCGCCGCCACCCAGCAGGGTCTCGGCCAGCCGGTCCCCGACCAGAAGATCGTTCCCCTCCCCGCCCTCCAGGCGGCTTGCACCCGACCCACCGATCAAACTGTCATCGCCACTGCCGCCGAGAAGCAGGTCATCGCCGCCGCCCGCGAAGATCAGGTCATCGCCATCATCACCCTGCAGCAAGTCGTCACCCAGCCCGCCATGCAGGGTGTCATTACCCGTGCCGCCCTCGGCCGTGTCATTTCCGGCTTCGGCCAGAATGCGGTCGTCGCCTGCCTCGCCATTGGCGCGGTCTTCCCCCTCGCCGGCCTCGATCACGTCATTGCCACCGCCCGAGCGGATCACGTCCGCCCCGGCACCACCGCGCAGCCGGTCAAAGCCACCGCCGGCGGTCAGCGCATCATCGCCCGCATCCCCTGCCAGGATGTTGTCGCCATCGCCGGCATCGATCCGGTCATTGCCCGCGCCACCCGACAGGGAATCGTTTCCCGCGCCGCCCTGTAGATCGTCGTCCCCGTCATCACCGGACAGGAAATCATGTCCCGATCCGCCAAGCAGCGAATCCTTGCCCGTCCCGCCGAACAGCGTATCGCCGCCCTCACCTGCGTCGAGCAGGTCGTTGCCGGCATCGGCGATCACGACATCATTTCCCGCGTCACCGGAGATCTGGTCAGCACCTTCGCCGCCGCGAAGCCGGTCATCGCCCGCGCCGCCTTGAACCGTGTCCTGCGACGCTCCGGCCGAGATGGTATCGTTGCCGTCATCGCCGATCAGCAGATCCTCGACCTCACTGCCGACGATCAGGTCTGCCCCGGCAAGGCCGTGGATCTCGGACCCGCCGCGCGCCGCGATCAGGCGATCACTGCCCGTCGAGCCGACGATGATCGTCTCGACATCCGGGGGCGTATAATGAGCCACCGGAAACATGGCGTTGGTGAAGAGATCTGCTGCCAACGTGGTGCCACGCGCCGAATGGATCTCGATCAGCGTCTCGCCAATGCGGATGCGGATTCCTTTGGAAAAGGGAGTCAGGGTCAACTGGCCGATGCTGCGCACCATGCCCAGTTGCGACAGGTCCAGAAGATCCTCGCCGGGTTCGAAATCGCGGATCAGGATGCGGCCGGCAACCGGGCTAGCAACGAAAATGTCGTGCCCCGCGCCGCCCCAGATCGAGATATCCTCGCGCCCGGCGATCAGTACATCATCGCCATCGCCGCCCTTCAGCTGCGCGGTGCCGCGCCCCGCGCTCAGCAGGTCATTGCCCGAACCGCCTGAAACGATGCCGGCCCCCGCCCTTCGCGTCAGGCCCAACTGGCCCGGATCGAGGGACAACTGGGTGATGCCGGTCTCGCGCGAACTCGAGACAAAGAGGACGATCTTGCCACCCACCTCCTCGGCCGCAATGGCGCTGACATCGGCCAGGGTCATCGCCGCGTCATCAATCAGCGTTTCAAGATGCAGAAGCTTGCCATCCGGCTGCAGGGTGAAGACCGAGAGGCCGTCATCCATGCCACCGACGAAGACATAGGCGCGGCCATCGACCTCGACCGTCGCCAGCGCCGAGGCACGCTGGAACCGGGTCGACAGCTCGTCGACGACATGATCGACCGGGATCATGCTGCCATCGGGCAAAAGTCGCACGGTGGTGATCGAGGATGACCGCGCCGAGGTCATGATCAGATAGACCAGCCCGTCAACAGTGACCGCAGCCACGTCATTCGGGACGTTGAAGCCAGTGCCATCGCCGGACGTCAGGTAGTCGGCGCGGATGATACCCCCCTGCGGGTCAAGCCGGTGGCTGGAGAGGAAATTTCCAAGACCCGAGATCGCCACCAGCACCGGCTGGCCTCCCATCTGCAGGGCGATGATCTTGTCCAGCGAGGCGTCGGGCATGGTCGCGGCCAAGGGCATCAGCGAGCGGGTGACGCGGGTCAGGCTGCCATCATCCGCCTCGCGGTAGAGCGTGAATTCCACATCGCCCTGCCGCGCGGCATAAACATAGCTGTCGCCGCCGATCTCGATCTGGCCCAGCTGGGTCAGGTCGCGCGGCAGCGGCGTGGCGCCGACGAGGGCAGCAACCGGCCCGAGATCCCCACCCGCGAGCAAGGGAAGGCGCGTGTTCGGGCCGTTCCCCAGTCCGGTCAAGGTCAGCCAGGGCTGTCCGCCCAACTCGAGCAGCTGCAAACAGGGATCGCCCCAATGCTCGAAGCCGATCGGATAGGACCACAGATCGCCCGCGCTGGCCGGAAGGTCGGCATCGGTGATGGCAAAGCTGGCCAGCCCGCCACCCAGATAGGTGGCACTGATCAGAACCGGGCGACCTGCGACTTCTGCGATGACCAGATCGGTGATGCGGGTCAGAAACCGGTTCTGGTCGACCCGAAGCGTCGCAACATAGTCCATTCCGGCCCAACCCCGGGAAAACGGTCACTCACAAACTGCCCCTGCGAGGCTCTACCAAGGTGCCTGATCCCCGTCCAAACGGAAGAGGATCGGTTGAATTTGCCGCGTTTTCCGCGCTCAGCCCTGATCCGGCCCTTGGGCCAGTGGCCCATAGAGGATCAGCGCCGGCTGCGTCACCGGCGCATCGGCCAGCATCTCGGCCAGCCCGGCGATGGTGGTGCGGATCAGCCGCTGATGCGGATGGCTGACGGCTTCGGCGAACAGCGCCGGCGTCTCGCCCGAGAGGCCATGTTCCTGCAACCCGCGCGCCAGATCGGGAAAGCTGCGCTGGCCCATGAAGACAACCGTGGTGGTGGCCGGATCGGCAATGGCGGCCCAGTTGATGTCCCTGGGCAGCGCCCCGGTCACATCGGCGCCGGTCAGGAATTGCAGCCGCCGCGCGGTCAGCCGCCGGGTCAGCGGAATCTGCGCCGCCGCCGCCGCCGCCACGGCCGAGGGCACGCCCGGCACGATCTCGAAGGCGATCCCGGCTTCGTTCAGCGCGATGATTTCCTCTTCCAGACGCCCGAAGATTCCGGCATCGCCGGATTTCAGCCGCACCACCCGCTGCCCGGCCAGCGCATATTCGACCAAGAGCGCATTCACATGTTCCTGCTTGGCCGACGGCCGCCCGGCGCGCTTGCCGACCGGGACCAGTTCGGCCTCGGCATTGGCAAGCTCGAGAATCGGGCCCGAGGACAGATCGTCATAAAGCACCACCTCGGCCTCGCGCAGCCGCGCGGCGGCGCGCAGGGTCAGGAGTTCGGGATCACCCGGCCCCGAGGAGACCAGCGAGACAAATCCCTTTGCGTCGCCTTTTGCATCCGGCCCGGCCATGCGGTCTCTCCCTGAACTGCCTGCCCTGCCCGGTAGCAGCCCCGGCGCGGTGATCGCAAGCCTCTGATATTGCGAAACCACCCGCAAGTCCGCCCGCATCGCCGTTCTGCACAGGGATCGGGCAGGCGCAGGCGGAAACCCCTCGGGCCACGGGGCGGGCCTCTGCCGGCATCACCACCGCTTGCAGTCAATGCAACCACAGGTCTATCCTGAAGGAATCTATCCAGCCATTGGGGGGCCAGAGAAGATGACGAAACTCACCATAAACGGGCAAGAGGTCACGCTGGAGCTTGACCCCGAGACGCCCCTGCTCTGGGCGCTGCGCGATGAGCTGCGGCTGACCGGAACGAAATTCGGCTGCGGCGTGGCGCAATGCGGTGCCTGCACAGTCATGCTGGACGGCGCGCCGCGCCGGGCCTGCGTGACGCCGATCGGATCGATCGAAGGCTCGGAAGTGACCACCATCGAGGGCATGGCGGGGGCCGAGTTTGATGCCATCCAGACCGCCTGGCGCGCCATCGACGTGCCGCAATGCGGTTGGTGCCAGTCGGGCCAGATCATGCAGGCCACCGGTCTGCTGCAAATGGTGCCGGCACCGACCGACGAACAGATCGATCAGGCGATGGCCGGCAATATCTGCCGCTGCGCCACCTATCACCGCATCCGCGCCGCCATCCATGACGCGGCCAAGACGCTGGAGGGCTGAGCCATGACCATCCGCACCTCACGCCGTGCCTTCCTGTCCGGTGGCACCGGGCTGGTTCTGGCGCTGACCTTGCCGGTCCCCGGTCGCCGGCTTCTGGCGCAGGAGGCCGCCGCACCGGCCGCCGCCGCCATCCCGCCCAATGCCTTTGTCCGCATCGCCGGTGATGACACGGTGACGGTGATGATCAAGCATATCGAATTCGGCCAGGGCCCGATGACCGGGCTTGCGACGCTGGTGGCCGAAGAGCTTGACGCCGACTGGTCGCAGATGCGCGGCGCCTTGGCCCCGGCCAATGCCGCCTGGTATGGCAATGCCGTCCTTGGCGGGTTGCAGGGCACCGGCGGCTCGACCGCTTTGCCCAGCAGCTTCATGATCATGCGCCGGGCCGGCGCCGCCATGCGCGCCATGCTGGTCGAGGCCGCCGCCGCCGAATGGGGCGTGCCGGCAGCCGAGATCACCGTTTCGAAAGGCGTGATCGCCCATGCCGGTTCCGGCAAGCAATCGGGCTTAGGCGCGCTGGCCGAGGCGGCGGGCGCCCTGACCCCGCCCAGTGATCCGGTGCTTAAGACCCCTGAACAATGGACGCTCATCGGCACCGACCTGCACAAGCTCGACACCGACGAGAAGACCGACGGCAAGGCGATGTTCACGCTGGACCAGTATCCCGAGGGGGTGCAGGTCGTGGTGGTCGCCCATCCGCCGGCCTTTGGCGCCACGGTGGCTTCCGTCGATGACGCCGCCGCGCTGGCCGTGCCGGGGGTGCGCGCCGTGCATCAGATCCCGCAGGGCGTCGCCGTCTATGCCGACAACACCTTCGCCGCGCTCAAGGGCCGCGACGCGCTGACCGTCACCTGGGACGAGGCCAATGCCGAGACCCGCGACGATGCCGAACTGGCCGCGATGACGCTGGCGGCGGCGCGGCAGCCGGGGCTGACGGTCGAGGAAGAGGGCGGCGATCTGGCCGCGGCCTTTGCCGCCGAAGGATCGACCCTGCACGAGGCAGAGTATCAATTCCCCTTCCTCGCCCATGCGCCGCTCGAGGCGCTGGACGGGCTGCTGACCCTCTCGGGCGACACCGCACATGCCTCCTATGGCAGCCAGTTCCCCGGTCTCGACCAGCCGACCATTGCCGGCATTCTGGGTCTGGACCCGGCGAAGGTGACGCTGGACGTGATGCTGGCCGGTGGCTCTTTCGGTCGCCGGGCAACGGGTGACGCCCATCTGGCCGCCGAACTGGCCGAGGTCGCCAAGGCGGCGGGCGATGGCACATACAAGCTGATGTGGACGCGCGAGGATGACATCAAGGGCGGCTATTACCGCCCGATGACCGCCCATCGCTTCCGCGCCGCCACCGACGCTGACGGCAAGATCATCGCTTGGGAAAACGTGGTTTCGGGCCAGTCGCTGCTGGCCGGGACGCCGATGGAGCCGATGTTGCAGGGCGCACCCGATGCCACCGCCTTCGAAGGCTCGGTCGAACTGCCCTATGACCTCGGCGCGCGCCGGGTGGGATTCGAGCAGACCAAGACCGGCGTGCCGGTCCTCTGGTGGCGCTCGGTCGGCTCGACCCATACCGCCTTCGCCGTCGAGATGTTCCTCGACGAGGTGCTGGTGGGTGCCGGCAAGGACCCGGTGCAGGGGCGGCTTGACCTCTTGAAGCCCGAGGACCCGCGCCCGCGCGCGGTGATCGAGAAGGTGGCCGAGATGGCCGGCTGGAAAGGTCCGAGCGGGACCGAGGGCAAGGGCTATGGCATGGCCTATGCGAAAAGCTTCGGCACCTATGTCGCCCAGATCGCCGAGGTCGAGGATCGGGACGGCGCGCCCCATGTCACCCGCGTCTGGTGCGCGGTCGATTGCGGCGTGGCGGTGAACCCCAACATCATCCGCGCGCAGGTCGAGGGTGGCATTGGCTTCGGCCTCAGCGCCGCGCTGTTCAGCCAGATCACCTTCGGCGCCGGCGGTCGTGTGCAGGAAAGCAATTACGACAGCTACCGGATGCTCAGGATCGGCGAGATGCCGGATGTGCAGGTCGAGATCATCGCCAGCACCGCCGATCCCACCGGCATCGGCGAGCCGGGGGTGCCGCCGATCGGACCGGCGGTCGCCAATGCCTGGCGGGCGCTGACCGGAACCCAGACACGCAAACTTCCGATGGTTCAACGAGGGGTGGTGTAACCATGACGCGACTGACACTGACCGCCGCCGCCTCGGCGCTGGCGCTGATGATGGCTGCGCCGGCTTGGGCGCAGGAGGCTGCAACGACCGAAGCCCCGGCGGCTGAGGCCCCTGCGGCTGAGGCACCGGCGGCAGAAGCACCTGCCGAAGCCGCTCCGGCCGAAGCCGCACCCGCCGAAGCCGCCGGCCTGCAATCGCCCGAGGCGATCGAGGGGGCGGATGACGCCGCCCGCTCGGTGGCGCTCTTCGAGGAAATGGGCAAGGTCATCACCCATCCGCGCTGCCTGAACTGCCATCCCGTCACTGGTGGCCCGACGCAGGGCGATGACATGCACCCGCACAGCCCGCCGATGGTGCGCGGTTCAGCCGATTTCGGCCCGGACGGCCTCGCCTGCACCACCTGCCATGGGTCCGAGAATGTCGCCTATTCGGTCGAAAGCGGCTCGATCCCGGGCCATTCGCCCTGGCAGCTCGCGCCGGAAAGCATGGGCTGGGCCGGGCAGTCGCTGGCCGATATCTGCACCCAGATCAAGGACCCCGAAAGGAATGGCGGCCGCGATCTCGAGGCGCTGCACGAGCATATGGCCGAGGACGGTCTGGTGGGCTGGGCCTGGCAGCCGGGCGAGGGCCGCACCCCCGCGCCGGGCAATCAGGAGATCTTCGGTGCGCTGACCCGCGCCTGGATCGACACTGGCGCGGCCTGCCCGGTCTGACGACATGACCGGGGGCGCAGCATCCTGCGGCCCCGGTTCAACTTTCGTATGACCATCACAGCAACTGCTGTATCCTCGGTCTGGCCGACTCGCCGGCGGCGGAGGGGATCACAGCATGTCGATCAAGGGTCTCGCGCTGCTTCTATCGCTGCTTGCAAGCGCGTCCATGGCGCAGCAACTGGATGTGGAGTTCAAGGTCTTCGAGGACGGACAGGCGGCGGGCTGCGCCGGCAGCATCGTCGCCGGGCTTGATCCGAAGGGCGACGGCTTCCTGGCCGTGCGTTCCGGGCCGGGCACCGATTTCACCCGCATCGACGAGTTGCACAACGGCGATCTGGTGCGAACCTGCGCCCGCAGCGGCGACTGGATCGGCATCACCTATGGCCAGCCCCGCCGCAAGGGTTGGGTGCATGGCCGCTGGCTGGTGGACGGGGCCGGATAACCCCACCCCTCTCGCTCAGATATGCCCGATATCGCGCAGGTGCCCGGCCAGCAGGTCGGCATAGAGGGCCGGTGCCTCGACGCAGGGCAGATGGCCCACCCCCTCGATGATCTCCAGCCGCGCACCGCTGATGCGGTCGGTGAGGTCGCGCATCGCCTCGGGCGGGGTCGAGCCGTCGAGACTGCCTCCGATACAGAGGACCGGTCCCTGAACCCCGGCCAGCTTCTCGCGGAAATCGGCCTCGGCGATGGCGCGGCAGCACGCCAGATAGCCCGCCTGATCCTGCCGTTCCAGCATCAGCCGCCACGCCCCGCAGTCGGGCGTGGCGCGGAAGGCGGGCGAGAACCAGCGTTCCATGGTCGGCTCGGCAATGACACCGATGCCCCCGGCCTCGATGGCGGCGATGCGGTCGGTCCAGATCGCGCTTTCGCCGATCTTGGCGGCGGTGTTCGACAGAACCAACCCGCCGATGGCATCGCCGTGGCGCAGCGCCAGCGACTGCCCGATCAGCCCGCCGATGGACAGACCGACATAGACCGGCCGATCCAGCTCCAGCGCCGCGATGATGCCCGCCACGTCATCGGCCAGATCGTCGATGCTGACCGGCCCGGTGGTCTGCGACAGCCCGTGCCCGCGCTTGTCGGCGCGCACGATCCGCAGCCCCGGCGGCAGATGCGGCAGGATGGCGTCCCAGAGCCGGAAATCGGTGCCGAGCGAATTGGCAAAGATCACCGCCGGCGCATCGCGCGGGCCTTCATCGGCGACATGCAGGCGCACATGGCCCAGATCCAGAACATCAACCATCGGTAAGGCAACCCCACTTCATTTTCACCACCGCCCCGGCAGCCACGTTATCCAAGCCTCGGGCGAGGGTAAACCGGGTTGCGCCGGCCTGCCCCGCGCCGCACAACAGGACGACCGAAGGGAGACCGCCATGCCCGAACCCGACCTGATGACCCTGCTGACCGGCGATGCCGCCATCGCGGCGCTCTTCACCGACGCGGCCTGGCTGGCCCGGATCGGGCAGGTCGAGGCGGCGCTGTCGCTGGCCGCAGGCGATGCGGGCGTGGTTTCGACCGATCTCGCCCAACAGGCGGCAGCCTTCATCGACGGCTTCCAGCCCGACATGGAGGCCCTTCGCGCCGCCATGGTTCAGGACGGCCTGCCGGTGCCCGACTATGTGCGACAACTGAAAGCCGCCGCCGCCCCGGCCCTGCGCCCGGCTTTGCATGTCGGCGCCACCAGTCAGGACATTCTCGACACCGCGACGGTTCTGGTCCTCAGGGGGCTGAACGACCGCTTCGGCCCCGAGATCACCGCCCTGATCGCCGCGCTCGACGACCTCTCGGCGCGGCAAGGGACAGAACCGCTGATGGGCCGCACCCGGATGCAGGCGGCACTGCCGATCACCGCCGGCGACCGTCTGGCCGCATGGCGCGCGCCCCTGCCCCGGCACCTTGAGCGTCTGGCCCAGCTGCGGCCCCGTCTGGAACTGGTGCAATATGGCGGCCCCGTCGGTCTGCGCGGCGGGCCGGAAAAACGTGCCGAGGGCGATGCCATCGCCAATGCACTGGCCGACCGGCTGGGGCTGCACCGCGCGCCCTCGCCATGGCACAGCGCAAGGGACGGGATCGCCGAATATGCCGGCTGGCTGTCGCTGGTCACGGGGGCCACCGGCAAGATCGGACAGGACATCGCGCTGATGGCGCAGATGGGCGAGATCGGCCTTTCGGGCGGCGGCACCAGTTCAGCCATGCCGCACAAGCAGAATCCGGTCGGCGCCGAAACGCTGGTGACGCTGGCCCGCGACAATGCCGGGCAACTCTCACTGATGCATCAGGCATTGCTGCACGAACAGGAACGCTCGGGCGCGGCCTGGGTGCTGGAATGGCTGGCTTTGCCGCGCATGTTGCAGGCCACGGCCCGCTCTCTCGCGCTCTGCACCGACCTCATCGCCCGGGTTCAGCGGATCGGCGCAGCCTAGATCGGCAGCGCCGTCGTGCGAAACACCGTGCGCAGCGCGAAAGAGGAATGCATCTGCTGGACGCCCGGCAGCTTCGCCAGATGCTGGCGGTGAATGCGGGCGAAATCCTCGGTGTCATTGGCGACCACCTTCAGCAGGTAATCCGCCGCCCCCGACATCAGGTGGCATTCCAGCACATCGGGGATCTCGCGCACCGCGCGCTCAAAGGCCTCCAGCACCTCATCGGCCTGCCCCGACAGGGTGATCTCGACGAAAACCATGGTCTGCCGCCCGACCTTGCGGCGGTCCAGCAGCGCCACGTAATCGCGGATGAACCCCTCCTCCTCCAGCCGCCGCACCCGGCGATGACAGGCGCTGGCCGAGAGGTTCACCTTGGCGGCAAGGTCTGCATTGCTGATTCGCCCGTCCCGCTGAAGCAGGTCGAGGATGCGGCGGTCTATTGCGTCAATATCGTCCATGGCCGCAGTTTCTTCCAAATTGTGTCAATTTCAAGACAGAATCCACCATACCGGCCTGCGCCGATCCTGTCCTTTCGTCACACATTTCACTGTTTCCATGAGAGAATCCGCTCAAAACGACACCCAGCGGAGGACCCCATGCTGATCGGCTGCCCGAAAGAGATCAAACCCCAGGAATTCCGCGTCGGCGTCACCCCCGCCGCCGCGGCCGAGGCCGTGGCCCATGGCCACCGGCTGCTGGTCCAGACCGGGGCCGGCATCGGCTCGGGCTTCACCGATGCCGACTATCTGGCCGCCGGGGCCGAGATCGCCCCGGATGCGCGGGCCGTCTTCGATGCCGCCGAGATGATCGTGAAGGTGAAAGAGCCGCAGGCGGTCGAACGTGCCATGCTGCGCGAGGGGCAGGTGCTGTTCACCTATCTGCATCTCGCCCCCGATCCCGAGCAAACCCGCGACCTCCTGAATTCGGGCGTCACCGCCATCGCCTATGAAACCGTGACCGACCGCGCCGGCGGGCTGCCGCTTCTGGCGCCGATGTCCGAGGTGGCCGGCAAGCTGGCGCCGCAGGTCGGCGCCTGGACGCTGCAGAAGGCCAATGGCGGGCGCGGCGTGCTGATGGGCGGGGTGCCGGGCGTCGGGCCGGCCCGCGTGGTGGTGATCGGCGGCGGCGTCGTTGGCACCCATGCGGCGCGGGTCGCGGCGGGCATGGGCGCGGATGTGGTGGTCATGGACCGCTCGCTGCCCCGCATGCGCTATCTCGACGATACCTTCGGTGACAGCTTCAAGACCCAGTTCGCCAGCGGCGCCAATATCGCCGAACAGATCGCCCTGGCCGATATGGTCGTCGGCGCGGTGCTGATCCCCGGCGCCGCCGCGCCCAAGCTGATCTCGCGCGCGCAGCTCTCAACCATGAAGCCCGGCGCGGTTCTGGTCGATGTCGCCATCGATCAGGGCGGCTGTTTCGAGACCAGCCACGCCACCACCCATCAGGACCCGATCTACGAGGTCGACGGCATTATGCATTACTGCGTGGCGAACATGCCCGGCGCGGTGGCGCGCACCTCGACCATCGCGCTTGGCAATGCCACCATGCCCTTCCTTCTCGCCCTCGCCGACAAGGGCTGGCGGCAGGCCGTGCTGGACGATCCGCACCTGCGCGCCGGCCTCTCGACCCATCAGGGCAGGCTGACCTCGCTGCCCGTGGGCGAGGCGCTGCATCTGGACGCAGTGACACCGGAACAGGTGCTGGCGGCGTAAGGGGCATCACGCGACGAGCGTTTGCCCGGCGCTCCGGGCAAACGCTATTCGGCTCCGGCCGCCAGTCGTCTGGCTAATACCAGACTCAGGATCATGGCCGTCAGCAGAAAGACGGCACCGACACTCCAGGCAAGGGGCGTCGAATAGATCTCGGCCAGGGCTCCGGCCATGACCAGCCCGATCGCTGCCCCGAGTTGCTGGATCAGCGATCGAAGCGACAGCATGGTGGACCTCTGCCGATCCTCCACGCAGCGATGCAGGATGCTGCTCGCAGGCGTCTCGCTTGCTCCGAGAAGGATGGAATAGAGCACAAAGACGCCGACAAACCCGGCAATGCCGCCCACCATGGCCAAGGCCAGTTGAACGAGCGCCAGACAGGCAAAGATAGCCGCAAGCGTGACGGCGTTGCGACGCCTGAACATCCGGCTGATATGGGGCGACAGCCACGCACCGAAAGCGATGGCGAAGAAATATCCCGCCGTCAGCGCACCGATGGCGGTGTTGGCGTAACCGTCGTCCAGCATTGGCTTGGCATAGGTCGGCCAGATCACCTCGACCGGATTGGTCGCCATCAGGAACAGCGCCAGCGCGACCAGAAGCAGGGACAGCGTCGGATGTCTCAACGCCAGAACGCCAGCCTCGGCGATCACCGACGGGACCCTTGCGAAGCCTTGTCCGAGTGCCTTGGGGTTCAGCGGGCGTGGCTCGTCCGCGATGGCGAGCAGGGTGTAAACCAGCACGCCGACCATCACGACGAAGCTTGCGGCGTAGGACACATCATAGATGCTGACCCCATGCTGGAAGGTCATCGCGCCGAACGCATCTGGCAGCAGACCCCCCAGAACCGCACCGACAGCCAGGCCCATCGCATTGGCCCATTGCGCTTTCGCCAGAGCGGGTTGGACATCCACATTTGGCGCAGCGGCTTTAAAGGTTTCGACAAACCACGCATCAAGCGTGCCCGACCGCAGCGCGCGTCCAAAGCCAATGAAGGCGAAGGAAAGCGCCAGCACCCCGAAGTCGCTGGATGACAGAAACAGTGCCAGCGAAATCAGGCTGGCAATCACCGCCGCGAGGAAAACCGGCTTGCGACCGATATTGTCGGCCAAACCGCCGAAGGGCAGTTCCATCGCCATGGTCGTCAGCGAGTAGACCCCGAAGAGCAGCGAAATCTGGAACAGGTCCATGCCACGATCCGTCAGCGCCAGCGCCACCACGGCGACGGTGAGGCCCATGGCAAAACGGTCGAAAAACTGGTGGATCTGAAACACCCGGATGTGGCGTCGCGCCGTCTCCGTCAAGTCTTTGAAAGCGAACTCGATCTCTGTCGACATGACGGCAGCATCCGCCTTTGCTCAGCCCTGCGCAAGAACCGGTCATGCGGACGGCCAGAGGAAACAGCTGCCCCACCCCGCAACAGCGCCTCCCCGGTGCACGGCCTGTGCAAACCCTGTGCACCCGCTGTGCGCGCCCAGTGCGGCTCCAAACCCAGCATTTGCTGACCGAACCCTACACCTGTTGCGATCTTCACCGCAGCAGCGCACGCAGCTGTTGCGCCATGCAAAAAGGGCGTGCCGGTCTGGCACGCCCTCAACGCATCTCGCTCGGGTCGGATCAGGCCGCGCGGGTGGCCAGCAGATCGCGGATCTGGGCCAGCAGCTCTTCCTGGGTCGGGCCGGCGGGGGCTTCTTCCACGACTTCCGCCTTGGCGGTGGTCGCGTCCTTGATGCGGTTCACGCCCTTGACCAGCAGGAACACGACGAAGGCGATGATCAGGAAGTTGATCACGGCGGACAGGAAGGAACCATAGGCAAAAACGTTCGCGCCAGCATCGCGCGCAGCCTGCAGGCCAGCGCCTTCGGGCGCGGTGCCCGACAGCACGAAATACTTGCTGCTGAAGTCGGTCCCGCCGGTGATGATGCCGATGATCGGGTTGATCAGGTCCCCCACCAGAGAGGTGACGATGGCCGTAAAGGCCGCACCGATGATGATACCGACCGCCATGTCCATGACATTGCCGCGGGCGATAAACTCCTTGAATTCTTTGATCACGTCTTTACCTCGCTAAAACGCCGCGCTTTGTTGCGCGCTAACGGGGCGTTTACCACAAACTCATGCCCCGCAACAAATAGTAAGGTGCGAACATGTCGAAATTGGCAGATTTCCCCATCACCCATCGCTGGCCGCCACGGCGCGAAGACGTGATCCAGCTCTATTCGCTGGGGACGCCGAACGGGGTCAAGGTCTCGATCATGCTCGAGGAACTGGGCGTCGAGTATGACGTGCATCGGGTCAGCATCGGCGACCCGGCCGATCAGCTGACACCCGAATTTCTCAGCCTGAACCCGAACAACAAGATCCCTGCCCTGATCGACCCGAACGGCCCGGATGGCGCGCCTATCGGGTTGTGGGAATCGGGCGCGATCCTGACCTATCTGGGCGACAAGTACGGCCGCTTCCTGCCGCAATCCGGGGCGGCGCGCTGGCACACGCTGCAATGGCTGTTCTTCCAGATGGGCGGCATCGGCCCGATGTTCGGGCAGGTCGGCTTTTTCCACCGCTACAAGGGGAAAGAGATCGAGGACCCGCGCCCGCGCGAACGTTACTATAACGAGGCCCGGCGGCTTCTGGGCGTGCTCGACCGGCAGTTGCAGGGGCGCGACTGGATCACCGGGGACTATTCGGTGGCAGATATCGCCACGGCACCTTGGGTGCGGACGCTGACGCGGTTCTACGAGGCCGACAAGGAGGTGGGGCTGGCCGATTTCACCAATGTCACCGCCTGGGTCGACCGGTTCGAGGCGCGCCCGGCGGTCCAGCGCGGCTGGAACCAGCCACCCATTCCCGAAACGACTAAATGACAAACGCGCGGCGGTCCCATGGGCCGCCGCGCATTCTTTTTCGGATCGTCGGGGCTCAGCCGCCCATCACCCCGCGGATCAGGAAGTAGATCAGCGAAGGCCCGAGCAGGCATCCAAGCCCCGTGTAGAAGGTCGCGGTCATCGCGCCATAGGGCACCAGCCGCTTGTCGGTCGCGGCCAAGCCACCCGCGACACCGCTGGTCGTGCCCATCAGCCCGCCATAGGCCATCGCCGCCTTGGGATTGTTCAGCCCGATCAGCGGCGCGATGAAGGGCGTGCCGACCATGACCAGCACCGATTTGATCAGCCCGGCAGCGACCGACAGCGCGATGACCTCGCTCGAGGCGCCAAGGGCCGAGCCGGTGACCGGGCCGACGATATAGGTCGCAGCCCCCGCGCCAAGCGTCGTCATGCTGACCGCATCGCTATAGCCGAACATCAGCGCAACAGCCGCACCGACGATGAAGGAGAGGAAGATCCCCAGCGCCAGCGACAGAACACCAACGAGCCCCGAACGCCGGATCTCGCCCAGATCAACGCCGTAAGCGGTCGAAACGATGGCGAAATCGCGCAGCATCGCCCCGCCCATCACCCCCAGCCCCGCAAACAGCGGCACATCGGAGAGGCCCTTGCTGCCGCCGGTAAAATGGCCGCCGATATAGGCCAGCAGCAGCCCGACGATGATCGCCACGGCCGAGCCGTGCAGCCGGCCACGGGTCAGGTGATGCGAGGCGTAATAGCTGAGCCACATCACCGCACCGACGATCAGGAAGGCGAAGAGCAGCCCGTTCTTGATCAGCACATTTGCAATCAGTTCCATGGTTCAGACCTCCTCGGCTTCATCGACCGGGGGCAGCGGCGCTTCGGCCCCGCCGATCCGCGCCAGCACCGGCACCAAGGCCCAGCAGACGACGGTGGCGCCAACACCAGCCAGCAGCGCCACGGGACCGCCCTTGACCGCCGAGACGACGTTCTGGGTCGAGGCCATGGCGACGACGATGGGGATATACATGGCGCTCCAGAACAGCACGCCCTCGGCGCTGTGCTGGGGGAAATGGCCGCTGCGGCGCATCCGGTCGGTCAGCACGATCAGAAGCAGCATGGCAAAGCCCACGCCGCCGACATTCGATTCCACGTTCAGCAGCGCGCCAAGCGCATCGCCCACGACCATACCCGCCAGAAGGCAGCCAGCCAGAACGGCGACTCCATAGATAATCATTCGTCCCTCCTCCCTGAGGTTCGGCGCGCGCGGGACCCCTCCTGGCCCGCGGCGCGCCGGTCAATCACTTGTAAAGATCGGCATAGGTCTTGCGCAGCTCGGCCTTCTGGACCTTGCCCATGACGTTGCGCGGCAATTCCTTGACGAACAGGACCTTCTTCGGCTGCTTGTAGCGCGCCAGCTTGTCTCCGATGGCGGCGATGATCCCGGTCTCGTCGAGGCTCGCCCCGCCCTGCGGCACGACCACGGCGGTCACGCCCTCGCCCAGATCGGGATGCGACAGGCCGATCACGGCGCTTTCCAGCACGCCGGGAATGTCGTCGATCAGCCCCTCGATTTCCTTCGGATAGACGTTGTAGCCGCCCGAGATGACCAGATCCTTGTCGCGCCCGACGATGCGCAGGTAGCCGTCGTCACCGATCTGCCCCAGATCGCCGGTGATGAAGAAGCCGTCGTCGCGGAACTCGGAGGCGGTCTTTTCCGGCATCTGCCAATAGCCCTCGAAGACGTTCGGACCCCGCACCTCGATCGCACCGATCTCGCCATCGGGCAGGGTCGCGCCGCTCTCGCGGTCGGTGATGCGGATCTCGATCCCCGGCAGGGCCATGCCGACCGCGCCGGGCTTGCGGGCGCCGTCATAGGGGTTCGTTGTGATCATGCAGGTTTCGGTCATGCCATAGCGTTCGAGGATCGGATGGCCGGTGCGCTCCTCGAAGGCGCGGTGATCTTCGGCCAGCAGCGGGGCGGAACCGGATACGAAAAGCCGCATCTTCGCGGTGGTGTCGCGGTTCAGCCGGTCGGATTTCAGCAGCCGGGTGTAGAAGGTCGGCACGCCCATCAGCACGGTCGCATCGGCCATCAGGTCGATCGCCTCTTCGCCATCGAACTTGGTCAGCCAGATCATCGTCGCGCCGGCGACGATGGACATGTTCGCCGCCACGAACAGGCCATGGGTGTGAAAGATCGGCAGTGCATGGATCAGCCGGTCCTCGGCGGTATAGCGCCAGCTGTTCAGCAGCGCGGCGGTGTTCGAGGCGAGGTTGCCATGGGTCAGCACCGCACCCTTCGAGCGCCCGGTGGTGCCCGAGGTGTAAAGGATCGCGGCCGGATCGCTCATGACACGCTCAACGCGATCGGCGCGCGGCGTTGCCGCCTCGGCCAGCGCCATCAGCGAGCCGTCGCCCTTGGCGCCGAGGCTTTCGACGCGCAGGCCCGCCGTCTCGCGCGCCTTGTGATCGGCCAGCGTCGCCGGTGTGCAGACAAAAAGGCGCGGCGCGGCATCGCCGAGAAAATAATCGATCTCGGCCCCGGTATAGGCGGTGTTCAGCGGCAGGTAGACCCCGCCCAATTGCAGCGTGGCGAGATAGAGGCAGATCGCCTCGGGGCTCTTGTCGGTCTGCACCGCCACCCGGTCGCCGGGCCGGACGCCGATCTCGGTCAGCACGGCGGCGAAACGCTCGACCAGCACGCGGGCCTCGGCATAGGTGATGTCGGGTTGACCCGGACGCTCGAACAGCGCCTTGCCGGGTCGGGCCTCGGCCGAGGCGATGAAGCTTTGATGAATGGTCTGCATGGTCCCCTCCCCGGATGCAGTCAGCGTGACAGGATGGCGGCCAGTGGCGCGCCGGTGGCGATGGTGCCGTCGCGGACAAAGGCCTCGTGCTGGGCCTCGATCGCGGCGGGTTCGTAGAGATAGTTGATCATCAGCCCATGGGCGCGCTTCACCGCCCCGTCCGAGCGGTCGCCGGGCCAGTTGACGCGCCATGCGGCGGCACCATTGCCCAGATGGAAACGCGCCACCGGATCGCGCGGCGCACCGGATTTCGACCGGGCTTCGGTGAAATAGCGCGCGGCCAGCGTCTCGACCTGTGGTTTCAGCCGCTCGGCCTCGGCGGCATCCATCAGCCACGCGCCCTGATCCAGTTCCTCGGCCAGCTTCACCGCTTCCGGTTCTTTCACTCCACTCAACCAGCCGGCAAAGCCCGGCGCGGGTGACAGCGTAACATAGGTCGTCAGCGAGGGCAGTTCGGCGGCCAGTTCCGCGACCACCTGCTTGATCAGGAAATTGCCGAAGGACACGCCCTTCAGCCCGGCCAGCGTGTTGTTTATCGAGTAAAAGACGGCGGTATCGGCATCCTCGGCCAGATCGAGCGCGGGGGCGTTCAGGATCGGCGCGATCTCGGCGGGCGTGTCGTGCATCAGCGCCACCTCAACGAAGATCAGCGGCTCGTCGCCGGTCGCCGGGTGGAAGAAGGCATAGAAGCGGCGATCGGCGGGATCGAGACGGCGGCGCAGATCCTGCCAGCCCTTCATCGGGTGCACCGTCTCATAGCCCATGATCTTTTCCAGCACATTGGCCGGTGTCGACCAGTCGATGCGCTGGATGGTCAGAAAGCCGCGATTGAACCACGAGGCAAAGAGATGGCCGAAATCGCTGTCGAGCGGCGCCAGTTTGGGATCATCCGCGATGGCCTTCAGCAGGTCGGCGCGCATATGGACCAGTTTCAGCGTGGCCCCCGGCGCGGTGTTCAGCCGGCGCAGCAGGGTCTGGCGCGGCGGCTCGACGGCATTGAACAGTGGCACCAGCGTCCGGGCCGAAGGATCGGCGTCATAGGCGGCGAAGGCGGCGCGGATGGCCTCGGGCGAGGAGTTGAAGCGGTCGCGCAGCATGACGAAGAAGTCGTGACGCTCGGGCTTGGTCAGTTGGGCATAGGCGGCCAGCGCCTGCTCGGCCACGGCGACGCGGGCGGCATCGCCGATCCGGCCCATCAGCACGTCACAGGCGGCGGTCAGACGCTCGGAGGCAGGGCGCGAGAGGGCGTTGCGGGCGGCGGCTTCCTCGGTGATCGGCGCGCGCTTGCCGCGACGCTCGTTGCCGGTGATCGCCTGCACCAGATCGTTCAGAAATGCCAGTTTCGGTCTTGCCATGACGTGTCCTCCTCCCCATCGTTATACATAACTAAATACGTGTTGTATATAACAAGATTGTTGTTGGACACTTCAGCGGGATGGCGTAATTTTGTGGTGCCTTTGCAATCGCTTGATGGATGACGCCGTGACCAGCCCCGCCAAACCGACCGTGCAGCAGATCCGGCAGGTGCTGGAAAACGCCATCGTCGATGGCCGATTCGTGCCGGGGGAAAAGCTGGACCTCGAGGCCTTGGCGGTGGAATTCGCCTGTTCGCGCACGCCGATCCGCGAGGCGCTGCAGGCGTTGGAAGCCTCAGGGCTGGTCAAGGTCGAACCGAAGCGCGGGACCTTCGTCACCGAGCTGGATGTAGTCGAGCTGACCGAGCGGTTCGAGGTGATGGCGGAGTTGGAGGCGATGTGCGCGCGGCTGGCCGCCACCCGCGCCTCGGGTCCGGAGCTGGCGCGCATCCATGCGGCACAGGCCGCCTGTGACGAGGCCGCGCGCACCGGCGACAGCGATGCCTATTACCACGAGAACCGGGCCTTCCATCTGGCCATCTATGCGGCGTCGGGAAACCGGTTCCTCGAGGCCGAGGCGCAGCGGCTGCAGACCATGTTGCAACCCTATCGCCGGCGTCAGCTGACCGTCAGGGGACGGATGATGCGCTCGCTGCAGGAACATGCGACCATCGTCGCGCGGATCGAGGCGGGCGATGCCACTGGCGCCGCCGAGGTGATGAACGCCCATGTCCGCATTCAGGGCGACCGCTTCCATGAGCTGGTCGCCTCGCTCAGGACGGGGTAGTCGGCCGGCCCGAAGGCCGGCCGGCCCGCTTTGTTGGCCGGATTACTCGGCCGCCGCCAGCTTGTCGTCGATGATCTTCTTCAGGTCTTCCCAGGGCTGGTTCTGCACCTTCTCGTCACCGATGATGAAGGTCGGCGTCGCATCGATCTCGTCAGCACCGGCATTGGTCTGGAAGGTGGCGACCAGCTGCTCGACCTTGGCGGTGTCGTTCCAGCAGGCGGTCATCTGTTCTTCGGACATGCCGGCCTTCAGGCCGATCTTGCGCAAATTTGCGGCGATCGCATCGCCCGAGTCGCCCGCCAGCCATTTCTTCTGCTCGTCGAACAGCATGTCCGAGACGGCGTAATATTTGTCATCGCCGCCGCAGCGGGCAAGGATCCCGGCCCAGAGGCCCACGGCGTCGAAGTAGATGTCGCGTTGGACGAAGCGGACCTTGCCGGTATCGACATATTCGGCCTTCAGCTTCGGCCAGTTCTCGTCGTGGAAATTGGCGCAATGGCCGCAGGTAAAGCTGGCATATTCATAGATGGTCAGCGGCGCATCCTCGGCCCCCAGCGCGATGTCGGGCAGGGTTTCGGCAGCGGCACCCTCGGCCGGGGCGGCCTCGGAGGTCGCGTCGGCGGTTGCAGCCTCAGCCGTCGCCGGGGCCTCCGTGGATTTGGCGGCGTCAGCGGGGGCGGCCTCGGTGGTCGCCTCGGCCTCGGGCGTGGTGGTGCTGTCGGTCTGGGCATAGGCCGGCAGCGCCAGCAGCAGTGCCAGCGCGGTCAGGGTCGGTCGAAGGGTCATGCGAAATCCTCTCGGTTCTGTCTTGTCTTGCGATGGGCGTGGTTGAGGGCCAGAAGCTGCATCGCCGCAGCCAGTCCCTCATCGGTAAAACGTTCTGCAACCTCTTCCGCCTGCCTCAGCATGGCGGGACTGGGTTCCGGTGCCGCCACGGGCTTGGCGAGAAAACGCGCCTGGCCCTCGGCAAAGCCCTCGGGCGCGGTCTGGGTCAACAGAATGCGTTGCACGGCGTTATAGCCATAGCAGGCATTCACCCGGTCCTTCAGCTGCGGCAGCTGCATCTCGACCATCGGCGCGACCGGCCCCATGGTCAGCACGGTCAGCGTGGCGCCAAAGCCGCCGCGCGAATGGCTGATCTTCACCGGCCGTGTCACCGCCGCCAGTTGCTCGCCGGCGACCTCGGGCCAATGGGTCAGAAGCCGCGTCACCGCGAAGCCGCGCCCTTCTGATGCGCTTTGCACCGGGGCCTCGACCAGCTTGGCCGCCGGCTCGAACCCGCGCATCCGGCGCCGGGGCGTCTTGGCGATGTCTTTCCTATGGGCCATGGCCGCCTGATTGGTTATCACCCTGTCAGTCTTAAGGGCGGTCCCGAACGGATGAAAGCGTTGCGGCTTGAAACATCTCTGAATTATGCGTGACGTCCCGGTGATCGCGCCGCTGCTTCTGGCCTGGTATGACCGCCATGCCCGGGTGCTGCCCTGGCGCGTGCCGCCGGGCGCGGGCGTGGCCGATCCCTATCGCGTCTGGCTGTCAGAGATCATGCTGCAGCAGACCACGGTGGCGGCGGTGAAGGCCTATTTCGAACGCTTCACCGCGCTTTGGCCGACGGTCGGGGCACTGGCGGCTGCCGATGACGCGCAGGTGATGGGCGAATGGGCGGGGCTAGGCTATTACGCCCGCGCCCGCAACCTGCTGGCCTGCGCGCGGGCGGTGACGGCTGCCGGGGGTTTTCCGACGACGCGCGAGGGGCTGCAGGCCCTGCCGGGGATCGGCCCCTATACCGCCGCCGCCATCTCGGCCATCGCCTATGACCTGCCGGAGACGGTGGTGGACGGGAATGTCGAGCGGGTGGTGGCCCGGCTTTTCGCCGTCGCCGAGCCGATGCCGGGGGTGAAGCCGCGCCTGCGCGATCTGGCGGCGACGCTGACGCCGGCGCGGCGGCCGGGCGATTTCGCGCAGGCGATGATGGATCTCGGCGCAACCATCTGCACCCCGCGCAGCCCCGCCTGCGGCATCTGCCCGCTGATCGACCATTGCGCCGCCCGCGCACAGGGCATCGCCGCCGACCTGCCGCGCCGCGCACCGAAATCCGAGAAGCCCACGCGCACCGGCATTGCCTGGGTCGGGCGCGACGGCCCACGCCTGCTGCTCGAACGTCGTGCCGCCAAGGGGCTTCTGGGTGGCACGCTGGCCTTTCCCTCGACGGGGTGGGATGGCAGTGACGTGCCGCCCCCTGGTCCCGCTAACTGGCGCGAGGCCGGCGAGGTGCGGCATGTGTTCACCCATTTCAACCTGATCCTGACCGTAATGACGGGCGATCTGGCCGGGCCGCCCGAACGCGGCGATCTGACGGAGCTGCGGCATTTCCGCCCCTCGGACCTGCCGGGGCTGATGCGCAAGGTCTGGGATATGGTGCAGGTGCCGGGCGGGGATTAGAATGGCGGCATGACCATGACGACCACCCCGTCCCTGCCCGCTGCCCTGCCCTTCTGGATGTCGCTGGGGCTAGTGCCGCTGGCGGCGCTGGCGACGGCATGGGGCGGCTGGTGGTGGGCCTTGCTGCCGGGCTATGCGTGGTATCTGACCACCGGGCTTGACGCGGTGCTGGGCCAGAACGAGCGCAACCCCGACACCGGCACCGCTGAATCCGCTCTGTTCTGGCATCGCGCGATCACGCTGATCTGGTTCCCGCTGCAGTTTCTGACCATTTTCGGAGCGATCTGGTATGTGACCCATCGCGGCGATCTGTCGGGCTGGGAGCTGGCGGGCCTGTTCTTCGGCATCGGCATCATGTCGGGCAGCATCGGCATCGTCTATGCCCATGAGCTGATGCACCAAAGGAACCGAACCGAGCGCTGGCTGGGCGATCTGCTACTGGCCTCGACGCTCTATTCCCATTTCCGCAGCGAACACATGCTTGTCCACCACGCCTGGGTCGGCACGCCCCGCGACGCGGTCTCGGCACGCTATAACGAGGGGTTCCACCGCTTTTTCTACCGGGTGCTGCGCGATGCCCCGGGCAGCGCCTGGCGGGCCGAGCGGAACCTGCTGGCCCGCGCCGGTCGTCCCGTGACCGACCGGCGCAATCCGTTCTGGCGCTATGCTGTGCTGCAGGGGGCGATGCTGCTGCTGGCGTTGGCGCTCGGCGGGTGGCTGGGGCTGGTCCTCTTTATTTGGCAGGCGCTGATCGCGATCTGGCAGCTGGAACTGACCAACTATGTCGAGCATTACGGCCTGACCCGCAAACATCTGGGTGATGGCCGATATGAGCATATCAAGCCGCGCCATTCCTGGAACGCCGCGCAAAGCGCGACCAACTGGCTCTTGATCAACCTGCAGCGCCATTCGGACCACCATTACAAGCCCGACCGCCGCTTTCCCCTGCTGCAGACCTATGGCCCGGACGAGGCGCCGCAGCTGCCGATCGGCTATCCGATCATGGGGCTGATGGCGCTGATCCCGCCCCTCTGGCGGCGGCAGATGAACCCGCGGGTGCGGGCCTGGCGGCGGCAGTTCTATCCCGAGGTTACGGATTGGGGGCCGTATAACCGGGGCGAATTGCCGATGCCCCGGGGGGCACTGTAGGTCGCAAAACAACGGCGGCTGTCAGGGCATCGGAACAGCCGGGGATTGCGTATTTGAACCGAAAAGTTCGATTGACGTTTACTCGCGCCCTGCGAGAATGGCCGCGCGAGGTAAACGCGGGGCGCGCGATGCCGAAGAATATCCTGATCTTCGCCGACGGAACCGGGCAGCTTGGCGGGCTGAAGCCCGATCAGCGCCTGTCGAATATCTACAAGATGTACCGGGCGATGCGCCCCGACCCGTCCTCGCCGATCAGCCCGCACGATCAGGTCTGCTTCTACGAGCCGGGGCTTGGTTCGGGCGAGGCCGAAGGCTTCACGCTGCGGCGGCTGAAGAACATCCTTGCCGCTGCCTTCGGCACCGGGATCGATGAGAACGTAACCGACTGCTATGCCGCCATCCTGTCCTGGTACGAGCCGGGAGACAGGGTGCTGCTGATCGGCTTCTCGCGCGGCGCCTATACCGTCCGTGCCACCGCCAACGTGATGAATGTCTGCGGCATTCCGACCCGGATGCCGGATGGCGGGCCGATTCCGCGCTTTGGTCCGGCCCTGCGCCAGATCGCCGGCGAGGCGGTGAACAAGGTCTATAACCACGGCAATGGCCGCCCGCGCGGACAGCAGCCTTTTCTGAGCCAGCGCGAGGAACTGGGCCGCCGCTTCCGGCGCAAATATGGTAGCTTCGATCCCGATGCCGCCGAAGATGTGCAGGGCAATGTTCAGCCCACATTCATCGGCGTCTTCGACACGGTCGCCGCCCTTGGCGTGCCGATGGTGGCGCTGGCCGTGGGGATCGTCGTCTTCCTGCTGCTGGTGATGGTGGCGGCGCTGATCCTGTCGAACTGGAACTGGCTCGTGGGCGCGCCGCTCATCACCGTTCTGGCCGTGATCGCGATCTGGTATGTCCGGCTGAAATGGTCGCAATGGAAGTATTTTTCACCTGACGAGAACCACCCGCTGAGCATCCGCCGGATTGGCGACTGGCCGCAAATCTGGCGATACGGCCATTACGCCACCTGGAACCTGCAGAACTATGACCGCTGGCTCGACTCCGATGTCGGCCATGCCCGCCACGCCCTGTCCATCGACGAGCGGCGCAAGACCTTTCCGCGCGTCGAATGGGGCATGGCCGCCGAGGCGCTGAAGACCGCCGGGCGCAGCCCCTGTTGGCTGAAGCAGGTCTGGTTCGCCGGCTGTCACAGCGATATCGGCGGCAGCTATCCCGAACCGGAATCGCGGCTCAGCGATATTGCCCTGTCCTGGATGATCGACGAATTGCGCGACTGCGTGCCCGGAGTGCAGATCAACGACGCGATGCTGTATCGCACGCCGGACCCGCTGGGGATGCAGCATGAAGAGACCTTTGCCTTCCGCATCGGCCCGATCAGCCGCCGCTGGCCGGTCGCGGCGCGAAGCGTTCCACCAACCGCGACCCTGCATCCGTCGGTCCTCCAGCGGCTGAACGCCGCTGCGGTCTCGCATCTGGGCGAGATCCGGCCCTATCGCCCCGAACCCTTACGGGATCATGAAGCGGCCAGGCACCTTTACCAATAGGCAAGCAGTACCACGAAAAAACCCCGCCATCTTGCGACGGCGGGGCAAGGTCGTTCCGGCCCTGCGGCTATGCGGGCGGAACGCTGGCGAAACTGTGGAACGGGTCAGTGCGGACGGGTCTCGTCGACCTCCATCTCGGCCCGGATCTGCTGGCGCAAGATGTCGATGGGGATCATCTTGCCCTCGCGGCGATAGTGCCAATAGGTCCAGCCGTTGCAGCTGGGCGCGCCTTCCAGCGCGGCGCCGACCTGGTGGATCGAGCCCTTCACGTCATTGCCGATCAGGCTGCCATCGGCGCGGACCTTGGCCTTGTGACGGTTGCCGATCGAATACAGTTCCTCGCCCGGACGCAGCATCCCGCGTTCGATCACCTGGCCGAAGGGCACGCGCGGTTCGGCGCGTTTGGGCTTGATGGTGGCGATGGCCTCGCTGTCGAACTTGCGGATGCGCGACAGGCGTTTCTCGGCTACTTCGCGGTAGGCTTCCTCGCGCTCGATGCCGATGAAATCGCGGCCCAGCATCTTGGCGACCGCGCCGGTGGTGCCGGTGCCGAAGAACGGGTCCAGCACGACATCGCCCGGATTGGTGGTGCCGACCAGCACGCGATGCAGCAGCGCCTCGGGCTTCTGGGTCGGGTGGGCCTTGTCGCCCTGCGCATCCTTCAGCCGCTCGCCGCCATTGCAGATCGGGATCACCCAGTCCGAGCGCATCTGCACGCCTTCATTCAGCGATTTCAGCGCCTCGTAGTTGAAGGTGTACTTGCTGTCCTCGGACTTGCTGGCCCAGATCATCGTCTCATGGGCATTGGTCAGCCGCTTGCCACGGAAGTTCGGCATCGGGTTCGACTTGCGCCAGATCACGTCGTTCATGATCCAGTAGCCCTGGTTCTGCAGCTCGGCGCCGACGCGGAAGATGTTGTGATAGCTGCCGATGACCCAGATCGCCCCGTTCGGCTTCAACAGCCGGCGTGCGGCAGCCAGCCAGTCGCGGGTGAACGTGTCATAGACGGCAAAGTTGGAGAACTGGTCCCAGTGATCGTCGACGGCATCGACCTTGGAATTGTCGGGGCGGTGCAGATCGCCCTTCAGCTGCAGGTTGTAGGGCGGATCGGCAAAGATCAGGTCAACGCTGCCCTCGGGCAGGCTGTTCATGATCTCGATGCAGTCTCCAGCCAGAATCTGGTTCAGCGGAAGTGGCCGCACGGAAACCGCGCGCTTGTCTTTGGTCGTCGTCATCGCTCTGCCCTTCAATGCCGACATTTGGTGCCGGTCTGTGTGGTTCAGATCATGAGTCAGAGGCGATTCGGCGTCAATTTCTTTATTGAATCAATGGGTTGCGATTTCATCTCGACACAAGATATTGTGCACCGGCTTGAACGACCGTCTATGATGAGGGGTAACGCCCATATCTAGGAGCGCGCGTTTATGCGTCGGCGTGGGATAGCCTGCATTCACCTCCCAGCCATAGCCGGGATATTGTTGCGCCAAATCCTCCATGATGCGGTCGCGCAACACCTTGGCCACGATCGAGGCAGCGGCGATGGTCAGGCATCGGGCATCGCCCTTGACCACTGCCTCCGCGGGCAGGGTCAGATCGCGCGGCAGGCGATTGCCATCGACCAGCACATGGCAGGGCGCCGTCGCCAGTCCCGCGACCGCCCGAACCATCGCCAGATGCGAGGCCTGAAGGATGTTCAGCCGGTCGATCGCCTCGACGCTGACATGGGCGGCGGACCAGTCGCAGTTCTGCATCACCCATTCTGCCAGCGCCTCGCGCCGTGCCGCCGTCAGCTTTTTCGAGTCGTTCAGCCCCTCAGGAATGTTACCGGGGTCCAGAACCACCGCGCAGGCCGTCACCGGCCCGGCCAGCGGCCCGCGCCCGACCTCATCCACCCCGGCGACGCGCCGCGCCCCGCGGTCCAGCGCCGCGGCCTCAAAGCTGAAATCCGGGGCGCTCATGCGGTGATCGTCACCGGGGCGATCACCACCTCTTCAAGGTTCACCCCGCCGCCCTCGCGGTCCACCACCAGGAAATCGGCGGCGCGGTCCAGCGGCGTCAGCACGCCATGCCAGACGCCCGCGCGCAGGTTCACCCCCATGCCGGCGGGCACGATGAAGGCCAGCGGCGCGCCGGGCTTGCCGCCTTCGTCCGGGGCCACGACCGACAGCCAGGCATCGGGGCCAAGCGGCATGAAGGCCTGCGACCCCAGCGGATGCCGCTCCAAGAGCGCGCAGTCATAGGGCAGGCTGACCGGCTCGGAGCGGAAGATGGAAATGATCGCCTCGCCCTCTCCGCGCTCGACCGTGGCCAGCGCGTGATGACGCTCGCAGCGCCCGGCATTGATGAACCGGTCGGGCGCCGGGCGGGCGGTCAGAAGCTCGCCATAGGGGGCGAAGGCCTCGGCGGTGATGGGCGTGGCGGTGATCGTGGTCATCGGTTTCCTCTCAGCGAAGGGCGGCGAGGCCGTCCAGAATGCGGGTCAGGAATTGCCGGCGGGCGGCGGGATTGGCCAGCCGCGCCACCTCGGTCCGGGCGGCCGCCGACATTTCCTTGCAGCGCGCGGGGTTTGCCCGCGCCCAGGCCAACTTTTCCTCGAGATCCACGCAATTCAGGCTGACCGGGATGTAGTGAACCCATGGCGTGAAACGCCCGGAATAATAGACCTCCCAGCCATCTTCCTCCTTCAGCAGCACCGAGTTGGAATTGATCGCACCGATGAAGTTCGAGCCATGGTCATAGCCTGCAAGCGTCAGCTGGTAGCGAAAGCGTTGGAAAAAACTTCCACCGGCACGCGGGCGGGCATAGGGGGCCAGCAGCGGATGGCTTGCCAGATCGCGGAAGCGCCAGGCGAGGACCATGCCGATGTCAAAGTCCGGATGATCGATCCAGCGGCGCAGGAACGCCAGACGCGGCACATCGCAGAGGCGCGCGAATGTCTCGGCTTGCTGATCGCGATTCTCGCCTACGGCGCGCAACTGGCTCAAAAGCTGATGCACCGGCCGGCGGGGCAGGCCATCGCGCGGCACGGCACTGCCCGAGATATGACCGCGCCAGACCAGGCGGTCCTCTTTCTCGTCGAACGGAGTGCGGTCCGGGGATTCGGCGCAGGGCTGGCCGGAGGCGGCGATTTCATGCTGGCCCGGCAGCGGCCAGAGCGCGATGTTCCGCGCACCTGCGCGGCGGTTATAGGCGAGGATCGGCAGGCCGGGCGGGCCGCCCGAATCCTCGTTGAAGCGGCGGGCGTCCTGCATGTCGATGCGCAGCGCATCGGTGCGGCCAAGCCGCAGGACGTCGTTCATGACCCCCTCAGGCCGCGCCCATTTTCGTTCATGGCCACGCGCGGTCATCATGATCGGCGTGCCGCCGCCTGCGCCCTTGCCGATCGCAAAGGGCAAGGGCGCACCTTTCCGGTCGCGCACCCCGTCCCGACCGTCCCAATCGACATAGATGCCCGAGACATCGCCAATCCCGGCACCGCCGGGGCCCAGCCCCTTCAGGCAGAACCGCGCCAGGTCCTCGACCAGTTCGGGATCTTCCCGTTCGGGGCCGGGGCGCGGGCGATCCATCGACGCGGCGAGGCGCTGGTCCAGCGGAGTCCGGTCTTCGGGCTGCCAGCTGTCGCCATCCGGCAACTGGTCGAACGGCAACGCAAGCAGCGACCCAAGCCTTCGACCGAAGGCAGTCGGCGTTTCCTGCTCCATATCGACCCGGATCAGCCGCGGATCGTCGCCGAAAAGCGCGTCGATCGCAGCCAGGTGTTCCTGCCAGTCCCGTCGCCAGCGATCGGGCAAAGCCTCCTCGGGCAGGTCAAGATGATGGGCATAGCAGCGGGCGATCACACCAGCGTCCCGCGTCAGCCGGTCGAGGATCCAGCCATCCGGGTCGCGGGTGGTCAGGATGAAGTACGCCTTCGGAAACGACTGCACGAGATAATCCAGCGCCCGCCACGCCTCGAGCGGCGGGCGGGCCGGGTTGTTGACGCGGTGCAGCCCGGTCAGCAGGTTCGCATCACGCAAGGGCCGCGGGGGCTTCTGGCCCTTCGCCCGCGCCATCATCAGCGTCTCGGCCAGCGCGCCCCCATCGTGGTGCAGCACCGATAGCCCGTTCCGGCGGAAGATCTGCGCCAGCCGCTCCTCTCCGCACCAGTCGGGACTGATATGCAGGAATTGCGGACCGTCAGGCGTCATGCCGCCCCGGGTTCAAGCCGGCTGAGGCGGGGCAGGAAGATCGTCAGCACCCCCAACACCGGCAGCACCGAGCAAAGCAGGAAGACGAAACGGATGCTGGTCGCATCGGCCAGCACGCCCAGCATGGCGGCGGCGATGCCGCCCATGCCGAAGGCGAAACCGAAGAACAGCCCTGCAATCGTGCCGGTGCGGCCCGGAACCAGCTCCTGCGCGAAGACCACGATGGCCGGGAAGGCCGAGGCCAGAATCAGGCCGATCACCACGCAGAGGATGCCCGTCGCCACCAGTCCGACATGCGGCAGCAGCAAGGTGAAGGGCAAGACGCCGAGGATCGAGAACCAGATCACCTTCAGCGCCCCGATCCGGTCGCCAACGATGCCGCCCAGCATCACGCCAGCAGCCATGCCGGCGAGGAACAGGAACAGCACGATCTGCGCGCCCTGCGTGCCAAGGCCAAAGCGGTCGATGACGAAGAAGGTCAGATAGCTGTTCATGGCAGCGGTATAGATGTTCTTGGTGAAGACGAGAATGGCCAGAACGACGATCGCCCGGATCACCACCGCGCGCGGCAGCGTCAGCGCCGGTGCGGGCATGACCTTGGCGGCGCGGCGGCGGCCCTCGGCCCAGTCACCGACCCGCCACAGGACTGCCGCGCCAAGTGCCGCGGCCACCGCGAACCAGGCGACCGAGGGACGACCCAGCGGCACCACCACGAAGGCGGCCAAGAGCGGCCCCAGTGACTGGCCGAAATTGCCGCCCAGCTGGAACAGCGATTGTGCCGTGCCGAATCGCCCGCCCGAGGCGATGCGCGCCACCCGAGAGCTTTCGGGGTGGAACACCGCCGAGCCGATGCCGATCAGCATCGCCCCCGCCAGCAGCATGGAATACTGATGCGCCGTCGCCAGCAGGATCACGCCCACAAAGGTTGACGCCATGCCAAGCGGCAGCGAGCGCGGCTGCGGATGGCGGTCGGTGACAGAACCGACCACCGGTTGCAGCAGCGAGGCGGTGATCTGGAAGCCCGCCGTCAGCAGCCCGATCTGGGTGTAATCCAGCGAGAACTCGGCCTGCAGCAGCGGATAAATCGATGACAACATCGACTGCATGACATCGTTGATCATGTGGCAAATGCTGATCGACCACAGCACCAGCCACGCCGTTGCCTGCGCCGGAGCGCCTGTTTGCTGCCGGGTCATCGCCATGGGAGCAATCCGTCCATAAAAACTTGCGTATTGTGCAATTCTACTACCAGCCGCGCCCCTGCTTGAACATTGCAATTCGGCAGCAAACTGCCGATCCGTGAAATCGTCGATTTTTCCGAACAATTCAGTTCAGTTCGGATAGTCTTTTAGATAGCTTCCAAGCCGAGTTCGGTTTTAGGACAATGGGTTCCATCCGCCTATGAAGAAAAGCAGTTCAAGCATGAGTCGGTTACCAGCAGAGGCCGCCACGGGCCTGCGCGGTGTCAGCCCCGAACTCGCGGGACGCAGCACTACGACTTGGCAGGCGGTTCGCAACGAGGTTCTGGCGCGAATCCGGTCTCAGGAATGGTCCGCCGGCAAGCTGATTCCCACCGAGAAGCAACTGGCGACCGAATGGGGCTGTGCCCGGGCGACGGTGAACCGGGCGCTGCGCGACCTCGCCGAGAACGGCATCGTCGAGCGTCGGCGCAAGGTCGGCACCCGCGTTGCAGCCTCGCCCAGCCTCAAGGCCAGCCGCGAGATCTCGGCCATCCGCAGCGATATCCAGGCGCTTGGCGCGACCTTCAGCTATCGCCTCTTGCACAGCGAACGGATCGGTGCGCCCTCGGGCATTGCCCGGCACCTGCAGATCGCCAGCGGCGACCCGGTGCAATATGTCAACGCCGCTTTCCTGGCCGATCTGGTGCCCTATTGCTGTCAGGTCACGTGGCTGAACATCGCCGCCCTGCCCGATCTCGATGGCGTCGATTTGTCCGAGGGCTCGGCCGAGGAATGGCTGGAGCATGCCATCCATCCCAACCACGGCCGTATCACCATCATGGCCCTGCCGATCGAGGACGGCAGCGCCGAGACGATGAACCTGCGTCTCGGCACCCCGGTCCTGACGATCGAGCGGACCGACTGGTCCGACAGCACCCCCGTCGCCTTTTCGCGCCAATCCTTCCCGCCCGGCCATCGGCTGGTCTATGACCGCTGAGCGCATGGCGGGCTGAGCCTGCGGCCCGTCACTTCGGACCTTTCTCGCTTTTCTTGAACACGCCCTGCGCCCGGGCGATGACAGTGCCATCCTCGTGGGTCAGAGTACCTTCAAGGAACAGGGTCTTGCGGCCACCCCCGGTGATCCAGCCTTCGGCCACGGCACGGCCCGGACGACCCGGCGCCAGAAAGCTGACTGTCAGCGAAAGAGTGGTGAAGGGCTGGCGGCCAGTGTCATCGACCGACAGGCTGGCGGTGGCGCCGAGCGCATTGTCCAGCACCGACATGGCGATGCCGCCATGCAGACCATTCTGCCGGTTCAGATGCTGCGGCCCGATCTCGAGATGGCAGCGCGCCCGACCATCGCCCTGCCCCACGTCCAGCACATAGCCGATCAGCGTCTGCGCGCCGGTCTCGTCGCGGATGATGCCGTCCTGCATGGCTGTTCCCTCTCCCTCGCCTGTTCCCGGCATCAGGGGTATCGACAGGGATGCACGGGTTCAAGACCGGGCGACCCGCAGGGATTCCGCGTGTCACCGCGACGACATGACCAAAATTTGACGGCCCGCACCACTGGCAAAATCCTGCCGAACAAGGGACATTGCCCGGACCGCCACTTCGGAGAGCCTGATGACCATGCGCCCTGTTTCCCTGCTCGCAACCCTCGTCGCCGGCGCACTGCCGGTCATCGCGATGGCGCAACCGGCCGACAAGCCCTTCAGCGCCGCCGATATCGAGATGGCGACCTTCACCGGTGCGGACCTTGCGCGCGGACGCACGCCCCTGACTGCCAAGGTGCAGATCCTGCTCGACCGTTCGGGCACCTCGCCCGGGGTCATCGACGGCTTCAAGGGCGGGATGAGCGAAAGCGCGATCAAGGCTTTCGAGCGGCGCGAGGGGCTGGTGATCGACGGCGTGCTGGACCAGCAGGTCTGGGACCTGTTGCAGCCCTATGCCACGCAGGGCATGACGATGAACTATACCATCACCCAGAGCGATGCCGAGGGCCTGGTCGACGCGATCCCCACCGATTACGCCGAGAAGGCGGCCATGTCGGCCATGGGCTATACCAGCATCGCCGAGAAGCTGGGCGAACGTTTCCACATGGACGAGAAGTTTATCAGCTTCCTCAATCCCGGTGTGGCGCTGGTGCCCGGCTCGACCATCAAGGTCATGGTGACGGCGCAGCCGATCAAGAAGCAAGTCACCCGCATCATCGTCGACAAGGCCACCCGCCGCGTCGCCGCCTATGACGCGCAGGGCAAGATGGTGGTGGATTACCCGGCCACGGTGGGCTCGGACGCGACGCCCTCTCCCGCCGGCAATCATACCGTGCTCTCGGTCGCGCTGAACCCGACCTATACCTACAACCCGAAGATCAACTTCAAGCAGGGCAACAATGACAAGGTGCTGATCGTGCCGCCGGGGCCGAACGGGCCGGTCGGCAATGTCTGGATTGACCTGTCGAAGCCCACCTATGGCATCCATGGTACGCCGACGCCCTCGAAGCTGTTCGTCAACCAGTCGAATGGCTGCGTGCGGCTTACGAACTGGGATGCGCGCGAACTGGCCGGGATGGTCAAGGGCGGCGTCACCAAGGTGGAATTCCTCGAGCCGGGCGTGACCATCGCCGATGTCACAGGCTATGTCGCCCCGACGACGTCGGTTGCGGCGACCGCTCCGACCACGACACCGACGCCTGCGACAACCACCGATCCGGCAGCGACGACCGCAACCACCGCGCCGCTGACCCTGCCGACCGAGGCCCCCGCAACCGCCACCACCACCACCACGACCCCGGCAGTCACCACGACGACCCTGCCCGATCAGGCGACCGTGCCGCTGCCTGAGGCGGCGACCGCGCCCCAGCCCGAACGCGTGCGTGAGGACACGACCGAGATCGAGGGGGCAGCGGTCGAGGACGAGGATCATGACCTGCTGGACACCGACGCGCTGAGCGCGGCGCTGGCCAAGGCGCTGGCCGAGGGCACCGTCACGCCGCCGACCGAGGCCGAGGGCCAGTGACGGGACGAGCGGCAGGCGCGGGACTGGCTCTGGCGCTGATGGCCGGCATGGCGGTGGCTCAAGCCGTTCCCGACCCTGGCGGTGCCGAACGCCCGCCCGAAAAGCCGGTGCAAGCCGAGGCGGTCCAACCCGCACCCGCGCCACCGGAGAAACCGGCTGAGGCGGCGGAGCAGCCCGCAGATGATGCCGTCGATGCCACCCCGCCCCTCGCACGGCCCGACTCCACGCCCGCAGAGCCTTCTGCCGACAGTTCCGAAGCCGAGGCCGAGCCGGAGCCCGAGACCGGAAACCCGGGCTCCGACGCGCAGAAGCCCGTCGGCCGGCTGATCCCGCCCGAGGAAACCGCCGCGCCTGAACCGCCCGCAGAGCCGAAAGGCCCGCCCGTCCGCGAGACGTTGCGCGAAAGCGATTTCGATTACGCCGCCTGCCTGCTGGCGCTGCATGATCTGGGCACAGTCTACGAGGAGATTGCCGAGATCAGTCAGCCCGATCAGCGCGATTGCGGCATCGCCCGACCGGTCCGGGTGACTGCGATCCTGCCGGGCATCGCGCTGCAAGGGGGCGCGGCGATGCGCTGCGACACGGCGCGGTCGCTCGGTTTCTGGATGCGCGATTTCGTCCGCCCCGCCGTTGCCCGACTGCCCGATGCGCCGCGCCTCTCAGGGTTGCAGCTCGGCACCACCTATGACTGCCGCGGCCGTGTCGGGGACGAGGCCGAGGCCAAGCTTTCTGAACATGCCTTCGGCAACGCCATCGACATCAGCGCCTTCACTTTCCACGATGGCTCGTCCCTGCCGGTCGAACCGCGTCAGGACAGCGGCGACCTGGTGGAATCCTTCCAACGCGCCGTGCGTGGCGCGGCCTGCCTTGAATTCACCACCGTGCTTGGTCCCGGCAGCAACGCCAGCCACAACGACCACCTGCATCTGGACATCGCCGCCCGGAACGGCGGCTGGCGGCTCTGCCAATAGCAGAGGCCGCTCAGCGCCGGTGCTTTTCCATGTCGAGATAGGTCGGATCGAAGCGCGCCAGCTTGACCAGCCCGGCCCAGTCCAGGATCTCGACCTCGTTTCCGTTCCAGCGCAGCAACCCGCGATCCCGCAGATCACGCACGGCGCGGTTGATGTGGATGGGCGAGTAACCAAGGATATCCGCCAGTTCCCGCTGCAGAAGCGGCAGGGTGAAGCGATAGTTATCGGCGGCGCCAACCGCGCTCAGCCGCGTGTAGATCTCGCACAGAAGATGCGCCAGATGCGCGCTTGACCGCAGCGAGGCCGCGGCGACCAGCCATTGCCGGTGCACGGCAGCATCGATCAGCGTCGACATCCACAAAAGCCGCGTCAGATGCGGATAGCTTTCGGTGATCTCGACCAGTTCCTCGTGATCGACGAATTCGATCTCGGTCGGCCCCAGCGAAATGACCGAATGCTCGAGCCCGGCCAGCACAAAGCCATGCAGATCGACGAAATCACCGGGAACATGGACGGCCGTGATGACCCGCTCGTCCGGCCGGCCCGACAGCTGGTGAGAGCGCGCCGACATTCCCTGCAGCATCATGCAGCTGCGATTGGCGATCCGGTCGACCGGCACAATGACCTCACCGGGGCGAAAGCTGACATGCTCCGTCTTCATCGACCGAAGCCGCTCCAGGTCTTTTTCGCCAATCTCATCACGCCGTTGAAGATAGCGGATGAAATACTCGGTTATAGCCATTCCGCTCCTCGTTTGCTGGACCGCGCGGACAGTTGCAAATCGTTCTGGCCGGTGCAATGGCCGCTTCCAAACAACTAACAATGATTAAGCACACAGCGCGAAATCGGTTGCAGTCACTCAACCCGAACGCTGCGTCACCCCGACTCGGGCTGGCAGGCGCAGGGCCTCGGCCAATGCCACGAAACTGTCGGCGACGCTGTCGCGCCTCAGGGAAATGAAACTGTCGAGACGGGGATAAAGTTTCACCGCCTCGTCCAGCTTGGCGTCAGAACCGGGAGCATATAGCCCGGCGCGGATCATCAGTTCGGATTCGGCATAGGCGCCAAGCGCCGCACGGGCATGGGCGATCTGGCGGTTCTCGGACAGGCTCGCCGCTGCCGGCAGCGAGCGCGAGACCGAGCGCACCACGTCGATGGCCGGAAAGCGCCCGCGCTCGGCAATGGCGCGGTCCAGCACCACATGCCCGTCCAGCACCCCGCGCAGGATATCGGCAATCGGCTCCTCCATGTCCGAGCCGGCGACCAGCACGCTGAAGATGCCGGTGATGTCGCCCGTCCCCTCGACGCCCGGCCCGGCGCGTTCGGCCAGCGACATGATCATGTTCGCCGTCGAGGGCGGAAAGCCGCGATCACTGGCCCGCTCGCCCGCCGACAGCGCGATCTCGCGATGGGCCTCGGCAAAGCGGGTGATCGAATCGGCCAGGAACAGCACGTGCCTGCCCTGGTCTCGGAAATGCTCGGCCACCGACATCGCCGCCCAGGCACAGCGCCGCCGCATCAGCGGCGACTGGTCCGAGGTCGCGGTGACGATCACCGCCCGCCTCATGCCCTCGGCCCCCAGCGTCTCCTCGACGAATTCGCGCAGTTCGCGGCCTCGCTCGCCAATCATGGCGATGACCACCACATCAGCCTCGACCCCGCGCGCCAGCGACGAGAGCAGCGTCGACTTGCCCACGCCAGAGCCGGCGAAAAGCCCCATCCGCTGCCCGCGCACCAGCGGCAGCAGCGTGTCAAACACCGCAAGCCCGGTCGCCAGCCGAGGCCCCAGCCTTCGGCGCTCGGTGGCGGCGGGGGCAAGCGCGCGATAGGTACGCGCAAACAGACCCTGCGGCAGCGGGCGACCATCCAGCGGCTTCCCCAGCGGATCGACGATCCGCCCGATCCAGGCGTCCGAGGGTGCGATAACCGGGGCGCCGATCAACCGCGCCTCGACCCCGATCGACAGGCCCTCGATGCTGCCCTCGGGCAGGATGGTGGTCAGCCCGGACCCCAGCGCCACAACCTCGCCGGTGATGTGCCGTGCACCCAGTGCCAGCGACACCCGGTCGCCGACCGAGGCCAGCCCGTCCAGCCCGGCGATACCGATGATCCCGGCGCGGATGCCGGTGACACGGCCATAGCGGGTGACAAAGCTCGCCTGCCGCATCCGCTCGACGATTGCTGCAATTTTATCCATTTTCCGTTGCTCCGCGCGCGCCCGGTCCGGGCCTGCCGAAACGGTTTCTAAACCTCTTGGGGTTAAGACCGGGTTATCGGAACAGAGGAGAAACCTCGGTGTTTGACCGAATCGAACTGATCAGCATGAGCCGCGCCATGACCGATCACGCAGCACAGCGGCAGACCGTCGTGGCCCGCAACATCGCCAATGCCGACACGCCCGGATACCTGGCGCGCGATCTGGCGCCCTTCGCGGCCAGCTATCGCGCCGTGACGGCGGGCCCGCTGCGCGGCACCAACCCTCGCCATCTCACCGACCCTTTCACGGGCGCCGCGATTGCCCGCACCGTGGCGGATGAGGGCGAGATCTCGCCCAATGGCAACTCGGTCTCGCTGGAAGCCGAGATGGTGAAGACGGCGGAACTCCGCAGCGAATACGATCTGTCGCTTGGCGTCTATCGCTCGGCGCTCGACATGCTTCGTACCAGCATTGGCCGGCGGGGCTGAAACGCATCATGACCGAACCCGTCTCTGCCCTGCGCCTTGCGGCGTCCGGGATGCAGGCGCAGGCCGACCGGCTGCGCCATATCTCGGAAAACATCGCCAATGCCGATACGCCGGGCTATCGCCGCAAGCTGGTCAGCTTTGACGAAACGGTCGCCTTTGGCCGGCCCACCGGCGAGGTCGAGGCCTCGCGGGCGATGCTGGACCAGACCGCGCTGCCGCGCATCTTCGACCCCGCCAATCCGCTGGCCGACGAAGCGGGCTATTACGATGGCTCAAATGTCGACCTGGTGGTCGAGATCGCCGACTCGCGCGAGGCCAGCCGCAGCTACGAGGCCAATCTTCGCATGTTCGAGCAGAGCCGACAGATGAGCGCGTCGCTGCTCGACCTTCTCCGTCGCTGAAAGGATTTCAGATGATCACCGCCGCACAGGCCGGCCAGGCCTATTCCGCCGCGCGCAGCGCCATCACCGGCACCGCCAAGGCTGCACCCGCGCCTTCCGGCCCCGATTTCGCCGCCATGGCACAGGACTTCACCCGCGTCATGGACCGCGCTGACAGCGCCGCGACCGGCACCATGACCGGCACGGCGCCCACGCATCAGCTGGTGCAGTCGCTGGCCGAGGCCGAACTGGCGCTGCAGACCGTGGTGGCGATCCGCGACAAGGTGGTCGAGGCCTATCAGGAAATCCTGCGGATGCCGGTCTGAGTCGCTGCCATGGACGAGTTGATCCTCTTTGACATGATGCGCCAGGCGCTGCTGCTCGCCGTGCGCATCTCGGCCCCGATGCTGGCGGTGGCGCTGGTGGTGGGGGTGGCCATCGGCCTTTTCCAGGCGCTGACCTCGGTGCAGGAGATGACCATCACCTTCGTGCCCAAGGTCGGGCTGATGCTGACGGTCTTCTGGGTCACCATGAGCTTCATGACCACCGCCCTGTCCGATTTCTACACCGGGCAGATCATCCCGCTGATCGCCGGAAGCTGAGCAATGGAGAACGGCATCTATGCCGCCCTGACGCGGCAATCCGGGCTGATGCGCGAGATGCGCGTGGTCGCCAACAACATCGCCAATGCCAACACCACCGGCTTTCGCCGCGAGGGTGTGGTCTTTGCCGAACACCTCTCCCGGCTCGACCGCCGGGGCGAGGGCCTGTCCATGGCCGATGCGCGTGGCCGGCTGGTCGACCTGCGGCAGTCGGTCCTCGGCCAGACCAAGGGCACCTTCGATCTGGGGATCGAGGGCGAAGGCTTCTTCATGGTCTCGACCCCCGAGGGCAACCGCCTGACCCGCGCCGGGGCCTTCATGCCGTCGCCCGAGGGCGAGTTGATGAATGCCGATGGCCATCGCCTGCTGGACGAGGGCGAGGCGCCGATCACCATTCCCCCCGGTGCCGGCCAGATCGCCGTCGGCGCCGATGGCACCATCTCGGCCAATGGCCAGCCCGTCGGCAAGGTCGGCCTGTTCACCGCAGACGATACCCAGCTGACCCACCAGGGCGGGACGCTGTTCGCCTTTGACGGCGCGGCTCTGCCCGCCGAGGCAACCGGCATCCGGCAGGGATTCCTCGAGGAGTCGAACGTCGATCCGGTCTTCGAGATCAGCCGCATGATCGAGGTCCAGCGCGCCTATGAGCTGGGCCAGTCCTTCCTCGACCGCGAGGACCAGCGCATCCGCTCGACCATCACCGCCCTCAGCCGCTGAAAGGCCAGACCATGAGAGCATTGCAGATCGCCGCCACCGGCATGAGCGCCCAGCAGACCCGCGTCGAGGTCATCTCGAACAACCTCGCGAACATGTCGACCACCGGCTACAACGCCCGCCGCGCCGAGTTTGCCGACCTGCATTACCAGCAGGCGACGCGGCCCGGCAGCATCACCGCTTCGGACGGCACCGTCATTCCGGCGGGGGTGCAGCTGGGCCTCGGCGTGCGGCCCACCGCTGTCAGCGTCAACCTGCAGCAGGGATCGCTGACCGAAACCAATGGCGATCTGGATCTGGCCATCGACGGGGACGGCTATCTCGAGGTGCGGCTGCCCTCGGGAACCTCGGGATATACTCGCGACGGCGGGCTGAAGCGATCGCCCGAGGGGCTGATCGTCACCTCGGACGGCTATGCCGTGACCCCCGAGATCACCATCCCCGACGATGCCCGCAAGATCAGCATCAACGCGGCGGGCGAGGTCTGGGCCTATTTCGCGGATCAGGTCCAGCCGACCATGCTGGGCCAACTGACGCTCGCCAGCTTCTCGAACGAGAAGGGTCTGGAAGCGATCGGCTCGAACCTGTTCCTGGAAACCGGCGCCTCGGGCGCGCCGATGGTGGCGACGCCCGGGCAAAGCGGCCTTGGCACCCTGCGCCAGGGCTATCTCGAGGAAAGCTCGGTCGATGCGGTGCGCGAGATCACCGAGCTGATCAAGGCGCAGCGCGGGTACGAGTTGAATGCCAAGGTCATCACCGCCGCCGACCAGATGCTGGGCGCAACCGTGCAGGTGCGCTGATGCGACGGCTGATGGTTCTGACCGCGCTGCTTGCCCCGCTGGCCGCCAATGCCGAGGGCGTCACCGCCGCCCGCACCCTGCCCGCCGGCACGGTGATCGGTCCGGGCGACCTGCTGCCCGCGCCCGGCGGCGATGCCGCCGAGACCGAGGCGCTGATCGGCTTGCAGACCCGCTTCATCCTCTATGCCGGCCGGCCGGTCACGCCGGCGCAATTGCAGATGCCGCGGCTGATTGCCCGCAACCAGATCGCGCCGCTGGTCTATCGCAGCGGCGCACTGCTGATCGAGACCAGCGGGCGCGCGCTGTCCGAAGGCAGCGCCGGCGAGGTGATCGCGGTGATGACGCTCGACACGCACCAGACCGTCAGCGCGCTGATCGCCCCCGATGGCAGTCTGCAGATCTCTCGCTGAGGAAAGACAACCGATGAAAGCCCTGCCGCTTTTCCTTCTGTTCCTGTCCCTGTCGGCCTGCAGCCGCGTCGCCAACATGGGACAGGCACCCGACATCACGCCACCCCGGCAATCGACCGAATTCATGGCCATGACCGAGCCGCCGCTGCTGCTGCCGCCCAGCACCGGCCGGCCCGAGGCGGCGGCCTCACTCTGGACCGCGCAGCCGGCCTCGCTGGTCGCCGACCGCCGTGCCACCATGCGTGGCGACATCCTGACCGTGGTGATCCAGATCGACGACAAGGCTGAGATCTCGAACAGTTCGCAGCGTTCGCGCAAGGCCGGCGACAAGGTCAATATCCCCGCGCTGGCGGGTCTGCCGCAACGGATCGACGCCAAGCTGCCCGATGGCGCCAGAATGGAAGACCTGGTCGATGCGAAATCCAGCTCTACCTATGCCGGCGAGGGCAATGTCTCGCGCCGCGAGAAGCTGACCCTCCGGGTGGCGGCGACGGTGCTCGACACGCTGCCGAATGGCGTGCTGCAAATCGAGGGTAGCCAGGAAGTGCGGGTGAACTTTGAACTGCGCGAGCTGACCGTCAGCGGCTTCGTCCGCCCCGCCGATATCAGCAGCCGCAACGAGATCGCCTATGACCGGATCGCCGGGGCGCGGATCTCCTATGGCGGGCGGGGCCAGATCAGCGACGTGCAGCAGCCGCGCTATGGCCAGCAGGTCGCCGATATCCTGCTGCCCTATTGAGGTCCTGACACGATGCTGAAGAAAGTAATCGTGCTGGTCATCCCGCTTCTCGCGCTGATTGGCGGTACCGCCGTCGGCGATCTTTTGGCGCCAAAGCCAGCGCCTGAAACCGGCGAGGCCGCAACCGGGGGCGATCTAACTGCGGCAGGCGCGGGCGAGGGGTCAGTCGAGGGCAAGGCCCGGGGCGAGGACGGGGCCGAGGATGCAAAGATTGTTGCTGGGGACGCGGTGGAAGCCGGCGGCGAGCGGGGCGCCCCGGACGGCGAGGCGGCGGAGGCCGGCGTCGAAAAGGGATCCGGCGAGGGCGGATCTGGGGAAGGCGGCGAGAGCGGCGAAGTCGACCCCGAGAAGACCCCGGCCTGGTTCAGCTTTCCCAACCAGTTCTTCGTGCCGCTGGTCCAGCGCGGAGAAATCAATGGCATGATGGTCCTGACGCTGACCGTTGAAACCACGGAGGCCGAGCTGCCCGAAATCGAGAAAATAGAGCATCGACTGCGCGACGCTCTGCTGCGCGTCCTGATCATTCACGCCAATACTGGCGGCTTCAGCGGCAATTACACCGACACGCCCAAGCTAGAGCGGCTGCGCGAGGCTCTGGTCAGGGCCGCACGCGAGGCTGGCGGCTCTGCGGCCCATGCGGTGCTGATCGAGGATCTCGGTCTCGCCGGAAACTGACCAGACCTCACGCAGCAGAACCCGCGATTGCAATTGGCGGTGCGAACACGCTAGGGACAGGGGTCATTTCCTGTCGTCAGCCATGCCCGATCAGCCACCCGTCACCATCCTTCTGGCCGTCTATAATGGCGGGCTGCACCTGTCGGAACAGCTGGACAGCTTCGCTGCGCAGGAGCGCGGCGACTGGCGGTTGATCATCTCGGATGACGGCTCAACAGATGACAGCCGGGCCATCTGCGCGGGATTCCAGACGCGCTACGGGGCCGAGCGGGTGCGGCTGATCGATGGGCCGGGGGGCGGCGCGACGCGCAATTTCCTGCACCTGATCGAGGCTGCCCCGGCGGGTGTGCCGCTGGCCTTTTCCGATCAGGACGATGTCTGGCTGCCGCAGAAGATGGCCCGCGCCGCCGCGCATCTGGCGGGGCGAGAGGGTCCGGCCCTCTATTGCGCCCGCACCATGATCTGCGACGCCAACCTGCAGAACCGCACCCCCTCGCGCCATTTCACGAGGCCGCACGGCTTCCGCAACGCGCTGGTCCAGGCCTGCACGCCAGGGAACAGCAGCGTCTTTACCCCGGCTGCGGCGGCGCTACTGAAGTGCAGTGCGGTGGCCGCCATCCAGAACCGCGTCGAGGCGCATGACTGGTGGGCCTATCAGGTGGTCAGCGGTGCCGGGGGCGAGGTGATCTTTGATCCTGAACCCTCGCTGCTCTATCGCCAGCACGCGTCCAATGTCATGGGCCGGAACGATACCGCCTCGGGGCGCTGGCGGCGGCTGACCATGCTGATGCAAGGCGACTTTGGGTCGTGGCTTGCGGCCAATGTCGATGCGCTTGCCGCAGTGCCTGATCTGCTGACGCCCGAGAACAGCCGCGTGCTGGCCGGATTCAATCGCATGTTGACCCTGTCCGGTCCCCTCGCCCTGCGCGAGATCAGCCGGCTCGGTCTTTATCGCCAGACCGGCAGTGGCGATGTCGCGTTGCGACTTGCCGCCGTGACCGGGCGCTTGCGGCGCCCGGACTGAGCCCGATCAGTCGCGCTTCTCGGGCAAGAGGCGCAGCAGATAGGCGCCATAGTCGTTCTTGGCGAACAGTTTCGCGCGCTCGGCCAGTTGATCGGCATCGATCCAGCCCTTTTCGAAGGCAATCTCCTCGGGACAGCCGGTCTGCAAACCCTGCCGCCGCTCCAGCGTGCGGACGAAATTGCCGGCATCGAGCAGGCTTTCATGGGTGCCGGTATCGAGCCAGGCATAGCCGCGCCCCATCCGCTCGACCGACAGGAGGCCATCGGCGAGATAGGTCTCCAGCAGCGTGGTGATCTCCAGCTCGTTGCGCTCCGAGGGTTTGATCAGGGCAGCGCGATCGGGCGCGGTGCCGTCGAGGAAATAGAGCCCGGTGACGGCATAGTTCGATGGCGGAACCTTCGGCTTTTCGATGATCGATGTGGCTTTCCACTCGGCATCGAAAGTGACCACGCCATAACGCTCGGGATCGACCACCTGGTAACCGAATACAGTGCCGCCAGTCTCGCGGGCATCGGCATTCACCAGCGCCTCGCTGAGCCCGTGACCGAAGAAGATATTGTCCCCCAGCACCATCGCCGAGGGCGCGCCCGCGAGGAAATCGCGGGTCAGAAGATAGGCCTGCGCGAGCCCGTCGGGCGAGGGCTGAATGATCCATTCGAAATGCAGACCCCATTGACTGCCATCCCCCAGCAGGCGCTGGAACTGGCTCTGGTCGTCCGGCGTGGTGATGATGGCGATCTCGCGGATGCCGGCCAGCATCAGCACCGAGATCGGGTAATAGATCATCGGCTTGTCATAGATCGGCAGCAACTGCTTCGACACGCCCATGGTGATCGGATAAAGCCGCGTGCCCGAGCCACCGGCCAGAATGATGCCCTTGCGGTTGGTCATGGGTGTTCCTTCAATTCGGCCAGCACCTGCGCCAGACCGGCCTGCCAGTCGGGCCGCGCGATGCCGAAATCGGTGGTGATGCGGTGGCAGTCGAGCCGCGAGTTCAGCGGTCGGCGCGCGGGCGTGGGATAGTCGCTGCTGGGAATGTCGACGACATCGGGCGTCAGGCCCGAGAGCCGGAAGATCGCGCGGGCGAAATCGGCCCAGCTGGCATCGGGCGCGCCGGCGAAATGGTAGAGCCCGCCCTTCTGCGGGTCCGTGACCATTTGCCCGGCCATCGCCAGCAGCGCGGCGGCGATGTCGCCCGCCGGCGTCGGGCCTCCGATCTGGTCGGCGACAATGGTCAGCCGGTCGCGCTCGGCCCCGAGCCGCAGCATGGTCTTGACGAAATTCGCGCCATGGGCGGAAAACACCCAGGAGGTGCGCATCACCGCCCACTGCCCGCCCGTCGCCGCAATCGCCTCTTCGCCCGCGCGCTTGGTGGCGCCATAGACCCCCAGCGGCGCCGTCGGCGCGGTCTCGTCGCGCGCGGCCTCGCCCGTGCCGTCGAAGACGTAGTCGGTCGAGACATGCAGGAAGGGCACGCCCTTGGCCGCAGCCGCGCGGGCCATGGCACCGGGGGCCTCGGCATTGACCAGCCGGGCGGTTTCAATGTCGCTCTCGGCGCGGTCGACGGCGGTATAGGCGGCGGCATTGATGACGGCGCCGCAATCGCTTTGCGCAATGGCGGCGGCGCAGGCGGCGGGGTCGCTCAGGTCAACGGCTTCTCGGCCCAGGAACATCGCCTCGGGCGCGCGGCGCTGCAATTCCCGCGCCACCTGCCCGCTGCGGCCAAAGACCAGAAGCCCGCCGCTCATCCGGCTTTTCCCAGACGCTGGCCCACACCGGAACGGGTCAGCAGCGGCTCCCACCAGTCGCGGTTCTCGAGATACCAGGCGACGGTGCGGCGCAATCCCTCCTCGACCGTGACCGAGGGGCGCCAGCCCAACTCGTCGCGGATGCGGGTCGGGTCGATGGCATAGCGGCGGTCATGGCCGGGGCGGTCGGTGACGAAGGTGATCAGCCGCTCATGCGGTGCGCCTGCGGGGTTCATCTCGTCCATATGGGTGCAGATGGTGCGCACCAGATCGATGTTCTTCGCCTCGTTCTCGCCGCCGATATTGTAGCTGCGGCCAAGCTCGCCCTTCTCGGCGACCAGCAGCAGCGCATCGGCGTGATCCTCGACATACAGCCAGTCCCGGACATTGCCGCCGTCGCCGTAAACCGGGATCGGCTCGCCGGCCAAAGCCTTGAGGATCACCACCGGCACCAGCTTCTCGGGGAAATGATAGGGGCCGTAATTGTTCGAGCAATTGGTCAGGACCACCGGCAGGCCATAGGTCTCGTGCCAGGCACGGACCAGGTGGTCGGACCCCGCCTTGCTGGCCGAATAGGGGCTGCGCGGGTCATAGGGCGTGTCTTCGGTGAACTGGCCGGTCTCGCCCAGACTGCCAAAGACCTCGTCGGTCGAGATATGGTGAAAGCGGAAACCTTCGGGGCGACCCCGGGCGATCCAGTTGGCCCGAGCCGCTTCCAAGAGGTTATAGGTGCCGAGGATGTTGGTTTCGATAAAGGCCCCCGGCCCGTCGATCGAGCGATCGACATGGCTTTCGGCGGCCAGATGCATGATCACGTCGGGATTATGCGTCGCAAGGATGCGATCGAGCGCGGCGCGGTCGCGGATATCGGCCTCTTCGAAGCTGTAGAGATTGCTGTCGGCGACCGGCGCGACATTTTCGAGGTTCGCCGCATAAGTCAGCGCGTCCAGATTGACGACCTCATGGCCGCGTGCAACGGCCAGCCGCACCACCGCGGAACCAATGAACCCGGCCCCGCCGGTGACGAGAATCTTCATCAGAACTCTCCATAGGCAAAGGGTGACGACCAATCGGCAAAACCGGGGGCCATCCGGTCCTTGTCAGACAGCACTGGATCAGTCACGCCCCAGTCGATGCCGAGACTGTCCCAGCGCACCGCGCCGTCGCTGGCCCGGTCATAGTGATCGGTGCATTTATAGACGACCTCGGTATCCGGCGCGCGGGTGACAAAGCCATGCAGGAAGCCCGCGGGCACCCAGAGCTGGCGGGCATTCTGGAAGCTCAATTCGACGCCGACCCAGTTCCCATAGGTCGGGCTTCCCCGCCTTGCATCGACGGCCACGTCGAACAGACTGCCCCGGCCACAGCGGACCAGCTTGCCCTGGGGACGGGGCGGCGACTGATAGTGCAGGCCCCGCAGCGTACCCTGCTGACGGGACAGCGAGTGATTGTCCTGCACGAAATCCGGTAGCTCAACCCCGGCCTCGCGCAGCGTCTTGCGGTTCCAGCTTTCGGAGAAGAAGCCGCGCGTATCGCCATGACGGGCCGGCGTCAGGATCAGCACCTCGGGAATCGCGGTTTTTTCAATCTGCATCAAGCTCGTCCGTTCATCAGTGAATCTTTCATGGCACGGCACGGACCGGAATGCACGCCCGGTCTGTGCGGTCCCGATGCCCGGCCAAACGCCTCATCCCGCAATGAAATCGATGATCAGGAACAGCAGCGCAGACAGCAGCGCGGCTGCGGGCACCGTGATGACCCAGGCCGCAATGATGGTCAGGAAATGCGAGCGACGCACCAGCTTGCGGCGGCGGCGTTCCTCGGGCGGCAGCGGCGGATTGTCGGGCATCGCTTCGCGGGCTTGGCGCAATCGCCGCTCGGTATCCCATTCGCGGAAGAAGCCGACGCCAAAGACCCCGCCCACGGCAATATGCGTCGAACTGACCGGCAGGCCCAGCCAACTGGCGACGATCACCGTCAACGCCGCCGACAGCGCCACACAATAGGCGCGCATCGGATTGAGCTTGGTGATCTGGTTGCCCACCATGCGGATCAGCTTGGGCCCGAAAAGGAACAGGCCAAAGCTGATGCCGAATGCGCCGATCAGCATCACCCAGGTCGGGATGCCCACCGCATCGGTCAGCGCGCCCGATTGCGCGGTGGCAACGATGGCCGCCAGCGGACCCACGGCATTCGCCACGTCATTGGCACCGTGGGCAAAGCTCAAGAGCGCCGCCGAGACGATCAGCGGGATACCGAACAGCACTTTCAGCGACTTGTTGCGGTTCTCCAATCCGGCGGACTGGCGGCGGATCACCGGGATCATCACCGCCCAGGTCACGACGCCGATAACCAGCCCGGACAGCAGCGAGACGCCCATCGAGACATGGATCAGTTGTTTTAGCCCCTTCAGCACGAGATAGGCCGAGAACACCCCGGCCATGATGCCGACCAGCACCGGCACCCAGACCCGCGCCGCGGCGATCTTGTCGGGCTGATAGATGATCCGCGCCTTGATGAACCACAGGAAGGCTACGGCGATCAGGCCGCCCAGCAGCGGCGATATCACCCAGCTGGCGGCGATCGTGGTCATCATCGACCAGTTCACCACCCCAAGCCCGGCCGAGGCGATGCCCGCCCCCATCACGCCGCCCACGACCGAATGCGTGGTCGACACCGGCGCGCCGATCCAGGTCGCAAGGTTCACCCACAGCGCCGAAGACAGCAGCGCCGCCATCATCGCCCACATGAAGGTTTCCGGCGTGGCCATGGCGTCGGGTGCGACGATGCCCTTGGCGATGGTCGAGACCACGTCGCCCCCGGCAATCAGCGCGCCGGCGCTTTCGAAGATCGCAGCGATGGCGATGGCCCCGCCCATGGTCAGGGCATTGGCACCGACTGCCGGACCCATGTTGTTGGCCACGTCATTGGCGCCGATGTTCAGCGCCATATAGGCCCCGAACACCGCCGCGATGATGACGATCAGCGAATTGCCCGACAGGCCGATGGTCAGCCCGGCGATCAGCCCGGCCAGCAGGATGAAGACCAGCGCGATGCCCGGCGCCACCATCGGCCGCGCCGCATAGGCAGCCGCATTCTCCAGGGTCGAGAACCGGCCAAGGTCACGGTCCAGTGTCTCAAGATGGCGGGCTTCGTCGTCGATCCGGCTCATGTCGTTCCTCATGGTCAGGCCCTCGCCCTAGCAAATTCTGCCAATAGCGCAACAGTCCTTGGATCAACTGCCGTGCCGGCAGATTACTCCACCGACCCCGCGCGCACCTTGCCGATGCTGTAGCCGAAGGCCTGCTTGAAGGCGCGGCACAGGCTCGGCACGGTCTCGAACCCGGCGCGCAGCGCGATCTCCTGCAGGCTCAGATCGGTTTCGACCGCGAGATCGCGGGCGCGGCTGAGGCGCAAGAGCCGGTAGTAGCGGCCAGGGGCCATCTGCAATTCGTGGCGGAAGAGGCGGTTGAGGCTGCGTTCCGACAGACCGGCCTGACGCGCGAGGCGATCCAGCGGCAGCGGGCTTTCCACATGCCCCGCCATCAGATTCAGAACGGCCCGCAGCGCGTCCGAGCCGCGACCGCCCAGCAGCGCCGGGCCGCGCTGCATCTCGCGCTGGCGCGAGGCGTCATGCAGGAACATGGTTGAGACGTCAAACGCCGCCGTCGGGCCATAGCGGCTCTGGATGAAATGCAGGATCAGGTCCAGCGCGGTCGAGGCGCCGCCGCAGGTCCAGACCGTGCCATCGGCGACGAAACGGTCATGGCTGACGCGGATCTGCGGGAAATCTTGCGCCAGATCGCCCAGCACCTGCCAGTGGATCGTCGCCCGCGCGCCATCGAGCAGCCCCAGATCGGCCAACAGCCAGGCGGCGGTATCGGCGCCCACGATCATCCGCGCGCGACGCACGGCCTGCGCCAGCACCCGCCGCACCGGCCCCTCGGCATGGGCGCGAAAGCCATAGCCCGAGATCACCACCAGAAGGTCGCACGCTTCGATCCGCGCCGCCGGGCCGTCGGGGCTGACCCTCAGCCCGCTGGAACTTTCCACCGCAGCGCCATCGGGACTGAACACCTGCCATGACAGCGGATGAGCCATCTGGTCCCGAAGGGCACGCAAAGGCTCCAGCAGGCAGGCCAGCACCATGTTGGAGAAGCCATCATGGATCAGGACGGAAACGGTCAGCGGGCTCATTGGCAGGATAAGACAAGAATCTGGCCGGAACAGATAATCATGGATTCGGACCGCAGGCTAGTCTTCGCCGAAACAGGATCAGATACGGACCACGCCTGAATGCCCCTTGCCATGAATCGCGATGTCTTCATCACCTGCGCCGTCACCGGATCGGGTGGCACGCAGGATCGCAGCCCGCATGTCCCCCGCTCGCCCAAGGAAATCGCCGACAGCGCCATTGCCGCAGCCCGCGCCGGTGCCGCCGTGGTCCATTGCCATGTCCGCGATCCCGATACCGGCGCACCCTCGCGCCGGCGGGATCTCTACCGCGAAGTGACCGAGCGGATTCGCGATGCCGAGGTGGACGTGGTGCTGAACCTGACCGCCGGCATGGGCGGCGATATCGTCTTTGGCGGGGTCGAGGCGCCCTTTCCGGTGAACCAGCAAGGCACCGACATGGTCGGCGCGACCGAGCGCATGGCGCATGTGGCCGACTGCCTGCCCGAGATCTGCACGCTGGATTGCGGCACGATGAACTTTGCCGAGGCCGATTACGTCATGACCAACACGCCCGGCATGTTGCGCGCGATGGGCGGGATGATGACCGAGCTGGGGGTGAGACCCGAGATCGAGGCCTTTGACACCGGCCATCTGTGGTTCGCCAAGCAACTGGTCGAGGAAGGCACGCTGACCTCACCCGCCCTGGTGCAGCTTTGCATGGGCGTGCCCTGGGGCGCGCCGAACGATCTGAACACCTTCCTTGCGATGGTGAACGCGGTGCCCGCCGACTGGACCTGGTCGGCCTTCAGCCTTGGCCGCGAGCAGATGCCCTATGTGGCGGCGGCGGTGCTGGCGGGGGGCAATGTCCGCGTGGGCCTCGAGGATAACCTGTTCCTTGGCAAGGGCCAGCTGGCCACGAATGCGCAGCTGGTCGAGCGCGCCGTGACGATCATCGAGGGCATGGGGGGTCGGATCATCGGGCCGCAGGCGGTGCGCGACAAGCTGGGGTTGGTGAAGAGGGCGCCGAAATGATCTGCAAGGCGGCAATCATCGGTGGCGGGGTCATCGGCGGCGGTTGGGCCGCGCGCTTCCTGCTAAACGGCTGGAACGTGGCGGTCTTCGATCCCGATCCAGAATCCGAGCGCAAGATCAACGAGGTGATCTCGAATGCCCGGCGCAGCCTGCCCGCGCTCTACGACCGGCCCCTGCCCGCCGAGGGCAATCTGAGCTTTCACCTTGATCTGGCCGAGGCCGTGGCCGATGCCGACTGGGTGCAGGAAAGCGTGCCCGAGCGGCTGGACCTGAAGCACCGGGTTCTGGCCGCGATCGACGCTGCTGCGCCGGCCCATGCGGTCATCGGTTCCTCGACCTCGGGCTTCAAGCCGTCGGAACTGACGGCAGAGGGATCGCGCGCGCTGGTCGCGCATCCCTTCAACCCGGTCTACCTGCTGCCGCTGGTCGAGCTGGTGGGTGAAGGCGCCGATGCGGCGGCCGAAACCCTGCGCGGCATCGGCATGTATCCCCTGATCGTGCGAAAGGAAATCGACGCCCATATCGCCGACCGGCTGCTCGAGGCGGTCTGGCGCGAAAGCCTGTGGTTGGTCAGCGACGGCATCGCCACCACCGAGGAAATCGACGAGGCGATTCGTATGGGCTTTGGCCTGCGTTGGGCGCAGATGGGTCTGTTCGAGACCTATCGCATCGCTGGCGGCGAGGCCGGGATGCGGCATTTCATGCAGCAGTTCGGCCCGGCGCTGGCCTGGCCCTGGACCAAGCTGATGGACGTGCCCGAGTTCAACGAGGCGCTGGTGGACCAGATCGCCGGGCAATCCGACGCGCAATCCGGCCACCGGACCATCCGCGAACTGGAACGCCTGCGCGACGACAACCTGGTCGGCATCATCCGCGCGCTGAAACATTCCGGCAGCGGTGCGGGCGGCGTGGTGCAGGCGCACGAAACCGCCCTGCCGCTGCCCGAAACGGACGGGCTGCCGATCACGCTGGACCGACAGGTGCCGCAGGGCTGGGCGGATTATAACGGCCACATGAACGAGGCACGCTATCTCGAGGCCGGGGCCGAGGCGACCGACCAGTTCATGCGGATGATCGGCGCGGATGCGGATTACATCGCCGCCGGCAAAAGCTATTTCACCGCCGAAAGCCATGTCCGCTACCTGGCCGAGGCCCATGCCGGCGACCGGCTGACCTGCCGGACCCGGCTGCTGGATGGCGCGGGCAAGCGGATGCACCTGTTCCACAGCCTGGTCACGAGTGACGGAACGGAAGTGGCGACGGTCGAGACGCTCCTGCTGCATGTTGATCTTGGCACCCGCAAGACCTGCCTGCCCGAACCTGCCGTGGCCGAAGCGCTGGCGCGCCATGCCGCCGCGCAGGCCGGGCTGCCGCAGCCCGAGGGTGTCGGACGATTCGTCGGGCAGGCCAGATAAGGTTCTCGACCGAACCGGAATTTAGATCATAATGCCGCAAAAGGCAGAACAACGGGGAGACAACGAAAAATGACCAAGGAACTCGAGGCACTTGCCAGCCTCACCCGCATCGGCGCCATGTCCCGACGCGATTTTCTGGGCCGGGCCTCGGCGCTTGGCGTCAGCGCCGCCATGGCTGGTACCCTTCTGGCCGGCAAGGCGTCCGCGCAGCCGGTCAAGGGCGGCGTGCTGCAGATGGGTCTGGGCGGGGGCGAAAGCACCAACTCGCTCGATCCGGCGGCAGCCCTGAGCCAGGTGCCCTTCCACACCAGCCGCGCCCTGGGCGAGACGCTGGTGGATGTGAACCCCGATGGCAGCCTCGATTTCCGCATCGCGGAGGCGGTCGAGGCCAGCCCCGACGCCAAGACCTGGACCTTCAAGATCCGCAAGGGGGTCGAGTTCCACAACGGCAAGACCGTGACGCCGGATGACGTGCTGGCGACGATGAAGCGGCATTCGGACGAGAACACCAAATCCGGAGCGCTCGGCGTCATGCAGGGCCTCGCCGACATGCGCGTGGACGGCGACAATTTCATCGTCGAAACCACCACGCCCAATGCCGACCTTGCCTATCTGATGTCGACCTATCAGCTGGTGATCCAGCCGAATGGCGGGATGGATGACCCGGCGGCGGGCATCGGCACCGGCGCCTACAAGGTCACAGCGAACGAGCCCGGCGTGCGCTATACCTTCGAGAAGTTCGCCAATTACTGGGACAGCTCGCGCGGCCATTTCGACGGCATCGAGATGAGCGTGATCAACGATTCCACCGCACGCAACGCCGCGCTGCAATCGGGTCAGGTGCAGATCATCAACCAGGTCGATCCCAAGGTCGCGGGCCTTCTGGCGCGGGCGCCGGGGCTGCAGATCAAGAACGTCTCGGGCCGCGGGCATTACGTCTTCGTCATGCATTGCGACACCGCGCCCTTCGACAATCACGACCTGCGCATGGCGCTGAAACTGGCGATCAACCGCGAGGAGATGCTGGAGAAGATCCTGATGGGCTATGGCACGGTCGGGAATGACATCCCGATCAACAAGGCCTACCCGCTGTTCGACGACAGTATTCCGCAGCGGACCTATGACCCGGCCGCCGCCGCCGAGTTCTACAAGAAATCCGGCCATGACGGCAGCCCGATCGTGCTGAAGGTCTCGGAAGTGGCCTTCCCCGGTGCCATCGACGCCGCCCAGCTGTTCCAGCAAAGCGCCGCCGCTGCCGGCATCCCGCTCGAGATCGAGCGCTCGCCCGGCGACGGCTACTGGTCCGAGGTCTGGAACAAGGCCCCGTTCTGCGCCTCTTACTGGGGCGGGCGTCCGGTGCAGGACCAGATGTATGCCACCGGCTACCTGTCCACCGCCGACTGGAACGACACCCGCTTCAAGAACGAACAGTTCGACGCGCTGCTGCTCGAAGCCCGGGGCGAGCTGGACCAGGACAAGCGCAAGCAGCTTTACCGCCAGATGGCCGATATCCTGCGCGAGGATGGCGGCCTGATCCTGCCGATGTTCAACGACTTCGTCGAGGGCGTCAGCGACAAGGTCCAGGGCTGGGAGCAGAACGGCATGTGGGAGGTGATGAACGGCCTTGCCCCCAGCAAGTGCTGGTTTGCCTGACGGGCCGGCGCGGTGAACGCCCTCATCCTGAAAATCGTGGCTCAGCGCATTGCGCTGAGCCTTGTCATGCTGCTCATGGTCTCGGTACTGATCTTCGTCGGCACCCAGATCCTGCCCGGCGACGTGGCGCAGTCGATCCTCGGCCAGTCGGCCACGCCGCAGGCGCTGGCCAACCTGCGCGAGGAGCTGGGTCTGAACCAGCCCGCCTATCTGCGCTATGTCCAATGGCTCGGCGGGCTGTTGCAGGGTGATCTTGGCACCTCGCTGACCAATGGCCGCGACATTGGCGAGGCGATCGGCCAGCGCTTCGGCAATACGCTGTTTCTCGCCTCCTGCGCGGCGCTGATCGCGGTGCCGCTGGCGATCCTTCTGGGGCTGATCTCGGTGCTCTATCGCAACCGCTGGCCCGACAAGCTGATCTCGATCATCGCGCTGGCCTCGATCTCGGTGCCCGAGTTCCTGATCGGCTATATCCTGATGTTTTATATCGGCGTGCAATTGGGCTGGGCGCCCTCGGTCTCGATGGTGACCGAAGGAATGCCGTTCTTCGCCCGCCTTCACGCCATCGCCCTGCCGGTCGCCGTTCTGGTGCTGGTGGTGTTGGCGCATATGATGCGCATGACCCGCGCCGCGATCCTGAACGTGATGCAATCGCCCTATATCGAGACGGCCGAGCTGAAGGGCCTCGGCATGTTCCGCATCATCCGCAAGCACGCTTTCCCGAACGCCATCGCGCCGGTGGTCAATGTGGTGATGCTGAACCTCGCATATCTGGTGGTCGGCGTGGTCGTGGTCGAGGTGGTCTTTGTCTATCCCGGCATGGGGCAATTCCTCGTCGATCACGTCGCCAAGCGTGACGTGCCGGTGGTGCAGGCCTGCGGGCTGATCTTTGCCTCGGTCTATATCCTGTTGAACATGATCGCCGATATCGTCTCGATCATGGCCAATCCGCGGCTGAGGCATCCGAAATGAGGCGCATTCCCCTGTCCGCGCTGATCGGGCTTTTCATCACCGCACTGTTCTTCCTGACCGCGATCTTCGCCCCGCTGATCGCCCCCTATGGCGTGGCCGAGGTGGTGGGCGGGGTCTGGGACCCGCCCTCGGCCGAGCATCTTCTGGGCACCGACAATATCGGCCGCGATCTTCTCAGCCGGATGATCTATGGCGGGCGCACGACGATCTTCGTGGCCACCGCCGCCACCGCCATCAGCTTCATCACCGGCGCGTTTCTTGGGCTTTCCGCCGCAGTCATCGGCGGCTGGTTCGATCAGCTTCTGTCGCGCTTTGTCGATGTCGTCATGGCCATTCCGACGCTGATCTTTGCCCTCGTGGTGCTGTCGGTCATGCCCGTGACCATGCCGGTGCTGATCGTGGTGATGGGGCTTCTGGACTCGACTCGCGTCTATCGCCTGTCCCGTTCCGTCGCGGTCGATATCGAAGTGATGGATTATGTCGAGGCCGCGCGCCTGCGTGGCGAGGGCCGCTTCTGGATCATGTTCCGCGAGATCCTGCCCAATGCCCTGTCACCCCTTGTGGCCGAGATGGGCCTGCGCTTCATCTTCGCCGTGCTCTTCGTCTCGACCCTCTCCTTCCTCGGTCTGGGGGTGCAGCCGCCCGATGCCGACTGGGGCGGGATCGTGAAAGAGAACAAGGACGGCATCGTCTATGGCATCGGCGCGGCCCTGTGGCCGGCTATCGCCATCGCCGCGCTGGCGATCAGCGTGAACCTCGTCGCCGACTGGGTGCTGAACCGCACCACCAGCCTGAAAGGGGGCCGGGGATGAGTGACCCGCTTGTCCGCGTCCGCGGTCTGAAGATCGGCGCGACCATCCATCCGCCAGGCGAGCCGTCGCAGGATGTCGAGATCGTCAAGGGCGTCGATTTCGACCTCGCCCGCGGCAAGGTGCTGGGGTTGATCGGCGAATCCGGTGCCGGCAAATCTACCATCGGCCTCTCGGCCATGGCCTATGGCCGCGGCGGGGTGCGGATCACCGGGGGCGAGGTCTTCGTCAATGGCCGAGACATTCTGAGGCTGCGCGAAGGGGGCCTCAGGAAGCTGCGTGGGGCCGAGGTCACCTATGTCTCGCAATCCGCCGCCGCCTCGTTCAACCCGGCCAGGCGCATCCTGGCGCAGGTAACCGAGGCCGCCGTGCTGCATGGCAAGTTCAGCCGTCGCGAGGCCGAGGCAAGGGCGGTGGACCTGTTCCGCAAGCTGGGCCTGCCCGATCCCGAGAATATCGGTCAGCGCTATCCGCATCAGGTCTCGGGCGGGCAGTTGCAGCGCTGCATGACGGCGCTGGCCTTGTGCCCCCAGCCCGATCTGGTCATCTTCGACGAGCCGACCACGGCCCTCGATGTGACCACCCAGATCGACGTCTTGAAGGCGATCAAGGACGTGATCGCGCTGACCGGGGTGGCGGCGATCTATATCACCCATGACCTCGCCGTCGTGGCGCAGATCGCCGATGACATCATGGTGCTGCGCCACGGGAAAACGGTCGAATACGGCAGCACCGACCAGATCATCAACACCCCGCGCGAGGATTACACCAAGGCGCTGGTCTCGGTCCGCGAGATCGACCATCAGGAACAGCCGCCCGCCCCGCCGCCGGTCCTGTCGGTGCAGGGGGTCAGCGCGCAATATCGCGGCATGGACCGCGATGTGCTGTCGGGGATCAATGTCGACCTGTCGCCCGGCCAGACGCTGGCCATCGTCGGCGAAAGCGGCTCGGGCAAATCGACGCTGGCGCGGGTCATCACCGGACTTCTGCCGCCCTACAAGGGCCGGGTGACGTTCGACGGCCATGACCTGACGCCCGACCAGCGATCCCGCCCGCGCGAGGATCTGCGGCAGTTGCAGATGATCTATCAGATGGCCGATGTGGCGATGAACCCGCGCCAGACGGTCGAGACGATCATCGGCCGGCCGCTGGAATTCTATTTCGGGTTGAAGGGGGCTGAGCGGAGGAAGCGGGTGGTGGCGCTGCTCGACCAGATCGAAATGGGGGCCAAGTTCCTCGACCGCTATCCGGCGGAACTGTCGGGCGGGCAGAAGCAGCGGGTCTGCATCGCACGGGCGCTGGCCGCCGATCCCAAGGTCATCATCTGCGACGAGGTGACCAGTGCGCTGGACCCGCTGGTGGCCGACGGCATCCTGAAGCTGCTGCTGAACCTGCAGAAAGAGGCCGAGGTCGCCTATCTGTTCATCACCCATGACCTCGCCACAGTCCGCGCCATCGCCGATTCCATCGCCGTCATGCATCGGGGCAAGGTGGTCCGCTATGGGCCGAAAAGCGATGTCCTGTCGCCGCCCTTCGATGATTACACCGATCTTCTGCTGAGTTCGGTCCCCGAGATGCGGCTCGGCTGGCTCGAGGATGTGATCGCGCATCGGCGGATGGAGGCGGGCGGCGAATGACGCCGCTGACCGATCCCGAGGTTCTGGCCTTCATCGCCCGAACCGATGCCGCCTATCCGCCCGAGGCCTCCAGAGTCGGGGTGGCAGAAAGCCGCGCCTATTACGATGCGATGTGCAAGGTCTTCCGCGCGCCACGCCCAGAGGGCGTGACCGTCGAGGACCGCGTGATCGCTGACGTGGCGGTGCGGCACTACGATCCGGGGCATCCTGCTGGGGAGCGGCCCTTCGTCCTTTACCTGCATGGCGGCGGTTTCGTCCTGGGTGGTCTCGACAGCCATGACGATGTCTGCGCCGAGATCGCGGCCTCGACCGGCGCTGACGTATTCTCCGCCGATTACCGGCTGGCGCCCGAGCATCTCTATCCGGCGCAGCAGGATGACACGCGGGCAGTCTGGCAGGCGCTGACGACCGAGGGACGGCAGGGGGTGATCGTGGGCGACAGCGCCGGGGCCAATCTGGCGGCGGGGCTGTGCATCTGCCAGCGCGATCAGGGCGGGGCGATGCCGCTGGCGCAGGTGCTGATCTATCCCTGGCTCGGGGGCGACGAGCCGCTGGCGTCTTATGTCGAGAACCGCGACGCGCCGATGCTGACCACGGCGGATTGCCAGATGTTTGCCGCCCTCATCACCGGCGCCGATCTGTCGCTGATCCGCACGCGCGCGGATCTGTCACCACTGGTTGCTACGGATTTTTCAGACCTGCCGTCGGCGGTGATCGTGACCGCCGATCTGGACCCGGTGCGGGATGACGGGGCGGTCTATGCGGAAAAGCTGGTCGCTGCGGGGGGAAGCGCCGTGCTGCGCAACGAGCCGCAGCTGGTTCATGGCTATCTGAGGGCGCGGCATTTGAGCCGGCGCGCGGCCGAGAGTTTCGGCTTCATCTGCGCGGCGATTGGTGAGGCGGTCCAAAAGGGAAAAGAAAAACCCCCATCGCCTTAACGGTCGATGGGGGTTCGGTCTGGTTGAGACACTTGCGGTTGCGGTCGCATCTCAGATCTTGCTCACGATGCCGTCGATGTCGGCACGGACAAGGCCGATATCTTCCAGCAGGCGCTCGGACAGGCTGTTCAGTTCGTTGCGGGTCACGCGGCGGGCGTTCCAGGCGTTGAAGCGGGCGATCAGAGCAGCAACGGGGCTTTCGGTCACTGCTTCGGCGTAATGGGAAACCATGGCGGTCATATCTTTGGTCCTTCTCGTGTTCCACCCGGACCATCCGGGTCGTCTCACAGGATCAAAGATAGATGCTGCACCTGCACAATTCCAGACAGGCGCTCATCACATCAGAGCTCACGAACACCTCGTAAATTACTGATATTGAACGATTTACATTTTCTGCAATGCAGCATTATCGCTAACGCATAGCAGGAGTCCCGAAGTGACGCCGGGTCACGAATCCCGTCGCTGCCAGTCGCCCAAAGCTGATTGCCACAACGTCAGCGCCGCGACCGCCGCCGTATCCGCCCGCAGGATGCGCGGGCCAAGGCTGATGCGGTGGACGAAGGGCAAGGCCCTCAGCCGTTGCCGCTCACCCTCGGAGAAACCACCCTCCGGTCCGATCAGAATCGCCCAGGGCCCGCCGGGCAGGTCCGACAGCGGTGCAACTTCGCCCGCGGCCGCCTCGTCGGCCCAGAGCAGGCGACGCGAGGGATCCCAGCCATCCAGCAACTTCGCGAGCGACACGAGATTCTCGACCGGCGGGACGAAGGTGCCGCCGCATTGCTCGGCCGCCTCGACCGCATGGGCCTGCAGCCGGTCCTGGCGGATACGCTCGGAATTGGTGAAATCGGTCTGCACCGGCAGGATGCGCGCGGCGCCCATCTCGGCCGCCTTCTCGACGATGAAATCGGTCCGCGCCTTCTTGATCGGGGCGAAGATCAGCCAGAGATCGGGCGGATCGCGCTGCGGTGCCGTCTGCTCCACGGCCTCGAGAATACCGCCGCGCTTCCTGATATCGGCGACGCGGCAGCGCCATTCCCCGTCACGGCCATTGAAGACCAGAATCTCGTCACCCGCGCCAAGCCGCATCACCCCCGAGAGGTAATGGGCCTGATCCGCCTCCAAGGGGACGGCTTGTCCCGCAGCCAGCGGGTGATCTATGAACAGTCGAACCTTCGCCATGACGGGCCGACGCTATGCAAAGCCAGACGGAAACGCCAGTCCCGACCACGGTTGCACAAGCGGTGGCCGATGCCCCGGCGGGCAATTGGGTCGACCGCTATGCCCCGCCGGGCTGGCGGCCCTGGCTGCGGCTGTCGCGCGCCGACCGGCCCATCGGCACCTGGCTGCTGCTGCTGCCCTGCTGGTGGGGCATCGGGCTGGGGATGATGGCCACCGGGCCGCGCTGGTTCGACCTGTGGATCGCCATTGCCTGCGCCTTGGGCGCTTTCGTGATGCGCGGCGCCGGCTGCACCTGGAACGACATCACCGACCGCGACATCGATGGCAGCGTCGCCCGCACCCGGTCGCGCCCGATCCCCTCAGGCCAGGTGACACTGAAGGGCGCGCATGTCTGGATGGTGCTGCAGGCGCTGCTGGGCTTCGTGATCCTGCTGACCCTTGGACGCGCGGCGATCCTGCTGGGCGTGGCCTCGCTGGCGCTGGTGGCGATCTATCCCTTTGCAAAACGATTTACCTGGTGGCCGCAGCTGTTTCTGGGCTTCGCCTTCAACTGGGGCGTCATCCTCGCCTATGCCGCCCATACCGGGCGGGTCGATGCCGCGCCGGTGGTCGCCTGGCTGGGTGGCATTGCCTGGACCATCTACTATGACACCATCTATGCCCATCAGGATGCCGAGGATGACGCACTGATCGGGGTCAAATCCACGGCGCTGCTGTTCGGCGAGAACAGCCCGATGATTCTGCTGGGTTTCGCCGGGCTGGCGGTGGTGCTGCTGGCTCTCGCGATCGTGCTGACGGGTGATGGGCTGGTGATCGGGTTGATCGGACTTGCCGGATTTGCCGCACATCTTCTGTGGCAATGGTCGCGCTTTGATCCGAAAGACAATTCCGGCTGCACAAGGCTGTTCAGATCGAACCGCGACGCCGGGCTGATCCTTGCGCTGTTTCTTGCCGTGGCGGGACTCGTCTGATTGCGAAAAGTGAAGCGCGTGGCTAGATCAGGCAATCCCTGCAGCAGCTTGAAGGCTTGCACATGACCGATGCCCGGCACCGACCCTCGACCGCCCTTGCCACCATCGTGGTTCTTGCCGGGGCGGGTGGGCTGTGCTGGATGGCCGCCACCGCCACCGCCCGCTTCATCGAACAACGCTCTCTGCAGGATGTCAGCCTCGCGCTGCAGACCGGCGGCTATGCCTGGGCGAATGTGACGACGAACGGCCTGCAGGTGCAGTTGGAAGGCACCGCGCCAAGCGAGGTGCAGCGGTTCCGGGCGATGACTCAGGTGGCCTCGGTCGTCGACCCCAGCCGCATCGTCGATGCAATGCAGGTGGCGCAGGCCGAAGCCATCGAGGCGCCGAAATTCTCGGTCGAGCTGTTGCGCAATGACGAGGGCATCTCGCTGATCGGTCTGGTCCCGGCCGAGACCGACCGTCTGGCGGTGGTGCGCCTGCTGCAAAGCGAGACCGCCGCGCCGCAGGTGACGGACCTTCTGGAGGCCGCTGAGTTCCCCGTGCCCGAGGGCTGGGCCATGGCGCTGGATTTCGGCCTCGACGCGGCGCAACTGGCCCGCCGCGCCAAGATCTCGGTCGCCCCTGGTCTGGTCCGGGTCAGCGCCATCACCGACAGCCCGGCCGAAAAAGCCCGCCTGGAAACCGACCTGCGCCGCGCCAAGCCCGAAGAGGTGGTGTTGGTCAGCGAGATTTCGGCCCCCCGCCCGGTCATCGCCCCCTTTACCCTGCGCTTCGTCATCGACGACGAGGGCGCGCGGCTGGATGCCTGCGCCGCCGATGACGATGCCGCCCGCAACCGCATTCTGGATGCCGCCCACAAGGCCGGCGTGGCCGGTGCTGCCGGCTGCACCATCGGCCTTGGCACACCCTCGCCGCAATGGGCCGATGCCGCCACACAGGCCATCGCCGCCGTGGCGGAGATCGGCCAGGGCTCCGTCGCGCTGTCGGATGCCGACGTGTCCCTGTTTGCGCCGGCAACGGTGGACCGGGAAAAATTCGACGACGCCGCCGGCCGGTTGGAACAGGCGCTGCCCGCCGTCTTCTCGCTGCAGGCCGAGCGTGAACAGCCGGTCGAGGCCGATGCGGGTCCGGCAGAGTTTCTGGCCAGTGTCTCGCCCGAACAGACCCTCTACATGCGCGGGCGCATCACCGATGAACGCATGCGCGAGGCGGTGGACAGCTTTGCCAGCGCCCGGTTCAAGGATGTGGAAAGCACGCTGCGCACCGATGACGCCGTGCCGGGCGGCTGGACAGTGCGGGTGATCGCGGCGCTGGAGGCGATGGCCTCGCTGAAGAACGGCTCGGTCACGGTGACGCCGGATCTGGTGCGCATCACCGGCACCTCGGGCGACAAACATGCCTCGGGCAAGGCGGCGGCGACCCTGTCGCAGCGGCTTGGCGCGGGCGCGGCCTATGAGCTGGCGGTGCGGTATGACGAGCGGCTGGACCCGCTTCTGGGCCTGCCCACGGGCGAGGAATGCGTGGCCGGGCTGAATACCGTCATGTCGGAATCCGCCATCGGCTTCGAGCCGAACAAGTCGATCATCGCCGGCAATCCCACCGAAACGCTGGCCCGGCTGGCCGAGATCATGACCGACTGCGCCGATTTCCAGATCGAATTGGGCGGCCACACCGATTCGCAGGGCTCGGAAGGCTTCAACGCCGACCTGTCGCGCGCACGGGCCCAGGCTGTGCTGACCGCGATGCAGGGCGACGGGATGGATACCGGAAACCTGACAGCGCGCGGCTATGGCGAAAGCCAGCCGGTCGCCAGCAACGAGACCGAAGAGGGCCGTGAGGCCAATCGCCGTATCGAATTCCGCCTGCTGTCCGAGGTGCCAGTGAGGCGCGAACCCCTGCCCGAGCCGGAGGTTGTGTCGGGCGTGACCGAGGCACCTTCGACCCTGTCGGCCCCCGCAGCGACCGAAGACGACACCGGGCCGGGCGAAGGAACCGAGGCAGCGGCCTCCGAAGGCCAGACCGCTGCCCCGATAGGGCCGCAATTGCCCGAGGTCGCCACCACGACCGGGGCACAGGGGGTCTCGAGGCCCGCCGGTCCGCAGGTCCAGACCCCAGCCACGGTCGGCGCCGCTGAGAACCTGTCGCATCCGCTGGCTCTTGCGCCGCAGGCCGGGCTGGACGCCGACGAGGAAAACGCTAGGCTGCCGGTCCAGACACCCGACGACACCACGCCCCGCCCGGAACCCCGTCCCGAGGACGCGGCGAACCCTCCGCAGTAAGGCCCCGCACAGCCGATGAACCGCACCGAATTCATAACCGTCACCGCGATCATCCTGTTCACGGCCTTCGTGCTGGGCTGGTTCGCCAGCTGGCTGATTCACCGCCTGACCCGCCCCACCCGGGCCGATATGGGCGAGCTGGACAAGATGGCCCAGCAGTTGCACGAGGCCGAGGAACAGCGCGACGCGGCCATCGCCCGGCTGGAGGAGCGCGAGGCCGAACTGCGCTCGACCCTTGCCGGCACCGAGGCGGAACTGCGTGCGGCAATGGATGGGTTGCGCGAAAGCCGCTCGGAGATCGAGGAGCTGCGCGAATATATCGAACTGAAACTGGCCCGCAACCGCGCCAATCCCCCGCGCTGAGCGCCACCTTCGGTCAGGCAACGGAACTTCTTGCGGCCGGTGCGAAAAGAACACGAAAACCGCTTGACCCTGCCCGACGCCCGTCCTACATCCCCCGCACCCGTGGCGGAGTAGCTCAGCTGGTTAGAGCAGAGGAATCATAATCCTTGTGTCGGGGGTTCAAATCCCTCCTCCGCTACCAACATACATCTCAGTGCATATCAAATAGATCAAAAGCCTAGCAATTGCTGGGCTTGTTGTTGCGATACTGTTGCGGCGCGCTAGCTTTCGGACAGCGGTGCAATAGCTTTCGGACAGAAATTTTTCGTCAGGATGTGAGCTGGCGGCCTCAATCCTGACGGTCATTCAGCCGTCGGGTCAGCTCAGCGGCTCGATCAATTCCTCGCCGTCATCAGCCGCCCCGAAGCGCGCGATGGGATAGTGGCGCAGCTGCGCGCCGGCACCGATCTCCACGTCGTTTGAACCGCCCAGCCACGCCTCGCGCTCATCCGTATCGAGGATCACCGGCATCCGGTGATGGACCGCCGCGGCGGACGGGTTGGCGGCGCGGGTGACGATGGTGCAGGTCATGAGGTCGCGCCACGGGCTGGCCAGGCCGGCGAACCAGAGGGTGGCCTCGTTGCCGGCGGATCGGATGAAATGAGGCTGCTTGGGAGCCTTATCGCCGGTCCATTCATAGTACCCCCCGGCGGGGATCAGGCAGCGGCCGTGCTTCCATGCGGTGCGGAAGGTCGGCTTGGCCGCGGCCTCCTCGATCCGGGCATTGAAGGTGGTGGCCTTCCATTCCTTCGCCTCGGTGCCCTTGAACCAGGACGGAACGAACCACCAGCGCGCATAGCGGGGATCAGCACCAGCCGAGAAGATCAGCACTTCCTGCGTCGGCTTAACGTTAAATCTGCGCGGAATGGGGTCGATCTTCAGCTCCGAATATTCGACCTCTGTCCCGCGCAGATTGGGGTCGATGAACCGTCCACACATCGCTGAACCTCCCTGCGATCCCAGATCAGTATAGGCTGTGAGCCGGCGCGGTGAAGCGGCCCATCAGCGCACCATATTACTGATCCCAGGCCACCAGCCCGGTGCGGGCGTTCATCCAGGCATAGAGCTTGGCGCGCTCGATGTCGGTCGGCGGGCGGCTCGCGACGAGGAACAGCAATGGGCTGGACTGATGCGGCTGACCATATTGCGTTGACGACAGCTGGATAGACGTGCCGGCAACCGGGTATGTCGTTCCGGTGTCTGTCGCGGTCCTCACTCTGGCGCCGGACGGCAGGCCCTCCAATGCGACTGCCCGGATCTGG